>CAVUBD010000032.1:0-230426 GCA_963739615.1 uncultured Actinomycetes bacterium | reverse complement strand
GGAGCTCTAGGAACCCCTGCGCGCGGCCGCGCAGCTCGCCTGCGAGACCGGGCACGCTGAGATCGCGGCGTGGTGCCTGGAGACGCAGGCGTGGCAGGTGCTGACCGAGGGGGAGTACCGGCGGGCGGTGGACATCTCCCAGGCCGCGCAGTGTCTCGCGCCCCGGGGCGGCAGCGCGTTCATCCAGGCCACCGCACAGGAAGGCCGGGCCTGGGCACGGCTCGGCGCTGCCGCCTCCTGATCACCGTTCCAGGCGGCATCGAAGACTGCTTCCGCCAGATCAACAACGCCTCAGGCGACCAAGAGTGCCGCCAGATCGGTGAGCAGTACCGCATTCGCGTCGTACCTGAATGAGCTGGCCTGGCCCGCTCTCCTGCGCACACCACCACGACCGGTCAGGTCAGGTGGCATTGATCGGAACCGGCGCGGCACCCCCAAACAGGACGCAGGTGATCCTCCTGCATGACGGCGGCCAGCTGGCTGCGACCTACCCGGAGGTGTTCACCTGGTCGTCCGGGCCGACCTCGGCGGGCATCGATTCTCCGGTGACGAGCGAGGCGTCAATCGCTGAGCTGCCGGTCACGACAACGCCGTCGGCGGCGATCTTCTCCCCGGGGCGGACCACGAACACGTCGCCGACCGCGAGCAAGCCTACGGCGACTCGGTGTTCAACACCGTCGCGCAGCACCGCGGCTGTCTTGGCGCCCAGCGCGGCCAGGGCGGTGAACGCGGCACCTGACCGGTCCTTGGCGCGGGCTTCCAGGTAGCGGCGGGCCAGAACGGCGGTGGGGACACCGGCGGCGGCTTCCAGGTACAGGGTGTGCCCGCTGGCCGCCCCGAAGGTGAAGGCAAAGGACATCTTCAGCCGTCGCGCGGAGCTCGATCAGACTCTCGCGGCCCGCGCCGCTTCAGCGAGTCGCTCGCCAAGGCTGGCGTACTGCTCGACGAGGTGGAGCCGGCGTCATCTGGCGGAGGTTTCGTCGTCGACTTCTCCCGAAACGCCAGTCATCACTGCCGGGCCCTACGGGGCAGAGCACGACCCCCGCCCCCCGAAACGGGCGCTGGTCGTTATCGTGTGTTATGCCATCCCCGATAGGGGGCATGATGTCACGCAAGGATCTGAAATCAGCTTCCTACCGTCCGCCCTCAGGAGACGGCACGCCTGAGCATCCTGCGATCGACAATCCTTGGTGAATAATCTGGCCGCCGACCTGCGCGAGTTGGGCAAATGACACAGGCTGCCCGGGACCTGGATCAGGACACCCCGGACCGCCGCCGCTGCGTCCTGGCGAAGATCGCCCCGACACCCTGGCCTCCGCGGCCAACCTGGCCCGCGACCTGGGCGCCCTTGGTGAACCAGATGATGAACTCAAAGGCATCAGGCACAATAGCAATACGTAGAACCGCAGAGCCGGTCACCGTGGAACGGTTCGTGGAACGACGAGATCCATCGAAGGGGAGTATCGGTCTCATGTCTGACATAAACAAACGCAATCTTGTTTATTTCGAGAATCCCTCAATGCGTGGCCTGTATGCTTGCATGGAAGAATGGCAGCAGGCTAACAATCGGCGCCTGTTGTCTATTAGCGTCGAGCAGGACGGCGGTAACTACTGCTGCATCGCGCTCACCAATCCCACTGAGGTCGTGATTACGAGCGCAGACGGAAAGCGGCACGCAAAGGTAAGCGTTGATGGCCAGTTGTTCATCAGTCAGTTCTGAGTACAGGTTCTAGCGTCGTGTGAACGAGGTTCTTTTACCGGGTCGGCAGCGGGGTATTAACTGGTCGGGTGTCTTGGTCCGGGTGAAGGGCTGGCAGCGCTCGTTCCATCCGTTGATGAAGGCCTCGATGGCGGCGATGAGGTCCTCGACGGAGGTGAAGCTGCCGTGGCGGATGGCCTGCCCGAGATGGCCGAGCTCGCCGAGCCTGACTGACTGACTGACTGACTGGCGGTCGGACGCAGCCGGCGATAGTGCGCCCGGCGTCCGAAGGCGGATTTGCCGGAGGCTGACGCGCTCCGGCTGGAGCGTCCGGGGCGCAGGTCTGACACGCGCCTGAGCGACTGCAGGGCGCCGCCGTACCGGCCGATCGGGGTGCGGACCGGTTCGCAGATCACGACCTCACGCATGCGGGACAACCTTCCTGGCGCGGCCGCTAGGCCTGCGGGCCGGGCCTGGCGGCCCGCTGGTCACGGACGAGGGCGCCGCCGACGTCGTGGCGGATGAAGCGCCGCACCTGGGCGTGGATGTACGAGAAGTCCTCGTCGCTGACTCTGTCGCTCATGCCTTTCGATTTTCGGACGGATTCTGATGCGTGTCCAATACCGATAATGCGGTAATTATTCCAAACTGCGTCGCGCTCGTCGCGGCGGGCGCGGGGATGCGCTTCACCACCGATTCGGCTGTCAACCAGATGACCCGGGCAAGTCCTTCCCGCCGTGACCTGAGCGCCGGTTTCATCTCAGGCAGCTCACTTGCGACGTGACGCAGCCCGCACCTTGCTAATATTAATACTTAATATATAATGTTGTGAGAAAATCGGTCGCCGAGGACGGAATGGGGATGGTCATGAGCCGTTACGCGCGTTTCGAGCACCTGCGGGTGGACCAGCCGGATGACGACGGGGTCGTCGAGCTCGTCCTGGACGCCCCCAACCTGAACGCCGTGGGCGAAGGGGCACATAGCGACCTGGCCGGGGTGTGGCGCGAGTTCGACGCCGACCCCGAGGTGCGGGCCGTGCTGCTCAGGGGCGAGGGCAAAGGCTTCTCGGCGGGCGGTTCGTTCGAGCTGATCGAGAAGATGATTGGCGACTTCGAGGTCCGGTCGCGGGTGATGCGGGAGGCGCGGGACCTGGTTTATAACGTGCTCGACTGCGCCAAGCCGATCGTGTCGGCGATACACGGGCCCGCGGTCGGCGCGGGCCTGGTGGCCGGGATCCTGGCGGATGTCTCCGTGGTGACGAAGACCGCGAAGATCATCGACGGGCACACCCGGCTGGGGGTCGCCGCGGGCGACCACGCGGCGATCTGCTGGCCGCTGCTTTGCGGCATGGCCAAGGCCAAGTACTACCTGATGACCTGCCGTCCGCTCAGCGGTGAGGAGGCCGAGCGGATCGGCCTGGTGTCGCTGTGCGTGGACCAGGACTCCGACCTGCTGCCCACGGCGCGCGAGGTGGCGCACGAACTCGCGGTGGCCGCCCCGGCGGCCACCCGGTGGACGAAGCAGTCGCTGAACAGCTGGTACCGCCACGTCGCCGGGTCGATCTTCGACGCGTCGCTGGCCCTGGAGTTCTACGGGTTCGGCGGTCCCGAGGTCCGCGAGGGCCTGGCCTCTCACCGCGAGCATCGCACGCCGCGTTTCTGACGAGGAGGAACAAGACGGCCCAGGGCGTCATCGACCTGGCCGAGGCCATCGGGCTGTGACGCAAAGGCCTGACACGAGCGCCGGAAAGGGCGGAAGGCTACTACAGCCTGGGTGCCACGGTGGACTACGCGGCCGTCGCCGCCGAGCAGGCGCGGGTCGTCCTGATCGAAGTCAACGCGAACATGCCGCGGACGTCTTCGTCGCGGCGTCTGCACCGGTCCCGGGTCACGGCCTCGGTGACCTCCTCCGGCGCGCTGGCCGATTCGCCCGCGCGACCAGCCACCGCCGCCGAACGCGCCGTCGCGCAGAACGTCGCGGCGTTCGTTCCGTCGGGGGCGACGATCCAGCTCGGCGTGGGTGCGCTCGCCGACGCGATCGCGGCTTCCGCGGGGTCAGCCAGCATGCCGGTACGACAAGACCACGATGTTGATGCTGACCAGGAGTACCCAGATCGGGAAGACGAGCTGGAGCCAGGGAATCGTGGTGCTCGCGAAGAGCAGCACCAGGGCCGCGGCGTAGCCGATGCCGGCCACCACCCGGCTGTGGATCCGCAACCGGAAGGCAATTGTCGACGACGCGATCATGAAGACGGCTCCCATCCGCACGGCGTAGACGGAGGCGAGATTGACCGTCGTGGACCTGCCCAGCTGCCAGATGTCGAGCGGGGGGTTTCCGTTGTGCAGCGCGGCAACTCCGATGAGGGCGCCGAAGATCGATGAGAAGGTGAAGAGCATCGCGATGAACAGCAGGCCGCTGCCGAGGAACACGGTGGCCAGGAACTTGTCTTCGGACTCGCCGATGCGGGCGCGGACCGCGCCCATGAACCAGAGGAAGAAGATCCCGCAGAACGGGACGAGGCCGAGCGCGAACTGGACGTCGTGGCGGCTGCTGGCCTTGGTCAGCCATTGGGCACTGTGGGGGTCTGCGGGCACGTTATCGCGCAGCAGGACGACGATGACGCCGAACAGCACGGCAAACAGGACTCCGGCCAGCCCAGCGGCACGAGGTGTCTGGAGCGATTTCGGCGTGATGTCCGCTGTCGCCGGGGCGATGTCATCTGTCGCTGAGTTCGTCATTTTGTTCTCCTACACCGAAGCACGGGGCACCTTCAGATAACCAGACGGAGCCGGATCCAGCCTCACCCGCGCGCACATCTCACCCGTGGGATTCGCACGCGAGGCTACGGCTCATCCGGGGCCTGGCGGCGGCGCAGTCGAGGGGACACGGAGGCCGAGGCGCGGGCGGTTGTCGCGGTTTCGGACGGCGGTGCCCTCGCGTCCGGGCGTGCTCGCGGACACCCGGACCACCAGGTATCGCACCGCGCGGCCAGCGGAACCGACGTGGCGCCGTGGGCGTAGACGCTGATCCCGACGGTCACGCGATAACGGCCGTGACCGTTTCGACGCCGCCCCGAGTGCGGTGCTGAGCACGAGCGCGCGGAAGAACACCTCGGCGGACCCCTGCGCTGATTCGTGGCCGGCTGCGGCGGCCAGGAACAACACGAAGAACGGCTTGTCCGGCATCAGTGCCTTCCGCGTGCGCACCCGGTCACCGCAGGAGGTGATAACGGCTCGGATGCTCTCACCACGAGTCTGATCGGGACCAGCAGGCCGGGCTCTTCGGTTAGGCACCGGCGGCCGGGCTGCCGCATCGGCTGTTCTCGGCGACAACCCGGGCAGCGGGCCAGGCCGCATGCTGCGGGTGCACCGAGGCCGTCCATGCTCGATGTCACCCTCCAGGGGGTGAGGCGAGCGACCGGGACCCTGGAAGATGCGGGATTTCCTGGAGGACGCTTCGCTCGGGTTCTGGGCTTCGTGGCAGGCCGCGGGGCGGGGCGCGGCCCTGGCCGCCGGGGGAGGGAGATCTCCCGTTCCATCTGCGCGGTCCTCGGCTAAGGCCGACAATTGACGATATGACCGAGACCGAGATTCCCGTGGTGGACCTGGGTCGTAATGTGGCTATGCCGACGGTCGGATTCGGTACCTGGCAGCTGCACGGGGAGGTTGCCTACCAGGCCGTCAGGCACGCGCTGCGAGTCGGCTACCGGCACATCGACACCGCCACCTTGTACCAGAATGAGGAAGAGGTCGGCCGCGCTCTCGCCGACAGCGGCATTGACCGAGCCGACGTGTTCGTCACCACCAAGCTGCCGCCCGGCGACGCGTGGCGCACGCGGGCCATCATGGCCCAGAGCCTCAGGGCGCTCGGCACCGATCATGTGGACCTGTGGCTGGTGCACTGGCCCCCGCGCTGGCGGGCCTCGGCGTCGGTATGGCGGGATTTCCTCGCGATCAGGGATGAAGGGCTGGCCCGTGCGATCGGCGTGAGCAACTACAGCGTGCGCCAGATCAAGGAGCTGATCGCGGCGACCGGGGGGGAGGGGCCCGCCGTCAACCAGATCCCGTGGAACCCGTCCCGGTACGATCCGGCGCTGCTGGCTGCGCACGCCCACCGCCGTGTGCTTGTCGGGGGCTGTAGCCCGCTCAGGAGCACCTGGCTGCGTGATCCTGCCCCGTTCGAGATCGCCGCCAAGTACCGGGTGACGGCCGCCCAGGTGGTCCTGCGCTGGCATCTCGAACTCGGGATCACGGTGATCCCGAGCTCCGTCAGGCCGGAACACATCGAGTCGAACCTGGATCTGTTCGGGTTCTCGCTCACGCCCGAGGAAATGGCACGCCTAAACCGGCTCTAGCGGCGTGGTCAGCCTCCTGCGCCTGAGTCAAATTTGTCAGTATACGGTCGCGAATCCAGTGAAGGTGGTATAAAAGACCCTGCACGGGACCTTCGTCTGCTGATAGCAGACCTTCGCCTCTGCCTCGGCGATTACGGATGTGGCCTTTGGTCCGCCGATGCGGACCTTCTCCCCTAGCCTCAGCTGGGCAGATGGTGTTGTACTCAAAACAGAATCCGTGATATGCACGGAGCGTTAACGGGGTAAGCGATGGTCCCGCATTCATAATGCATAAAGCGAGAAAAGGGAAGTATCGCCCATGATGGACCATTTGGCTGGCGGGTCCACCGGCTACGGTGCCGAAATCTGACTCCCGGTCGGCGGCCCTCCCTGCCAGATGGTCTGACAACGCCCGCGAGGGCGTAACGGGAGGAAGGGATGGAGTCATGCACCTTAACCTTAGACGCACAGTGGGGATCATTGCGGTCCCGTTGCTCGGGAGCGCCCTCGCGGTAGGTGCGGCCGCGCTTCCGGCCAACGCCGCGACCTGGCAGGATACAGCGCTATCCGCCGGTACGGTAACCGCTGACACTTTCGGCGGTACCGGCATCGGGGTAGCAAATGGCGGCAAGGTCATTACCCTGGTTGGGACCGGCGTGACCTGGTCGCTACACGGCACGCTGCCAGCCGGCGTATCCCTGTCCGGGACGACGATCAGCTATAAGGGTACGGCAGTCACTAGCCCGCCCGAGATCGTCGCCGATGCTACCGACAGCGCAGGGAACGCCAAGGCGGTCGAGATCCCCGTCACGATCACGGCCGGTTCGATCCAGGTCAACGGTGACCCGACAACTCTCGTAGGGGTGTCTTTGTCCGCGCTGGCCGCTGCGAACATCGCCGGCACCGTGAAGTTCAGTGCTACGAGCTCAGAGGGCAACAGCATCGGCTTTGCCCAGTCGAGCCTGCCGGCCGGACTGGTCTCAGGAAACCCCGTGCTGACCTACGTCGGGGGAACCGCTGCCCCCGGCACGTACGGCGGGGTCAAGGTCACCGCGACCGACAGCGACGGCGCTGTGCTGAACGGCGTGTTCAGCCTGACCGTTCACGCGAGCGCCGTCTCCACGCCCGGTAACTACGGTGACGAGGTTAACCCGTTCGGCAACGGGTTCGATATCTACCAGCAGCACCAGTACGCCGGGGCGCTTGTCGTCGGATGGACCGCGACCAAGGCCGACCCGGCGACGCACTTCCTGCGCCTCAGCGGCACGGTCTCGGGTGCGGTCAAGTTCGAGTACGCGCCCAACGGCGCGGGGACCGGGCTCTGCGTGTCCGATCCCGGCGGCGGCTGGGCAGCCGATCCGCTGGCTGACGGCCTGATTCTCACCGGGTGCAACAACGGTCCGTGGCAGCAGTTCCTCGCGCAGTCCAACGGCACGCTGAAGGACGTGGCCACCGGCCTGATCGTCAACCCGAACGGCACCGGCGTGCAGTTGCGCGGCAGCACCGCTCCCACGCCGTGGGGCGGCTCGGTCTACACCTGGACCGACTACGCCCACCTGCCCGGCTAGGAGGTAGCTAACCAAGGCGAAGGGACCCCGCGGGGTCCCTTCGTCGTGCTAGAGGTGAAATCTCACGTCCGGCACCATGATCGCGGCCCCCTCTCACGCACGCGATGGCGGGGCAAGCTGAGAGCATAGGCTCATGGACAACGACCAGCAGGTACAGGCGATCGAGGTCCGCCTGGATGCTCTGGAAGGCATGCGAATCAAAGATGACCTCTCCGCTCGCGAGGCTTTCACCCACGCGATGGTGATCGTGAGCCGAATCAACCAGCTCGCTGCGAGGACTCAGGCCCAGGCGATCATGGGCGCGGCGACGCCAATAGATGACATCCTCGAGAAACTCAGAATATGGGTTGACCGGCTCGTCAGGGCCATGAGGCAGATAGTGGCGAAACTGGCTGGAGCCACGGCATTCTCGGTCTCAGTCGGCACGGCGGTATCGTTCACCGTCGACTTCGGCCCGGTGCGAGGACGATCGTCCTTTGGCCTGTCCAGCAGGCCGAACGGCCCGGGATTCGAATCCGGCAGGCCGTACGGCCCGGGATTGGAATAAAGCCCGCCCGGTGAGATTCACCCGCGCGGAGCTGAGATCGTTCACCGGCTCGACCCTGCCCGACCTGATCGACGGGGGAGTGCGGCTGCTCTTCGTGGGCATCAACCCGGGCCTGCGCAGCGTCGCGGTACAGGGGCACTTCGCGCCCCGGGG
Source organism: uncultured Actinomycetes bacterium (assembly GCA_963739615.1). Lineage (GTDB taxonomy): Bacteria > Actinomycetota > Actinomycetes > Streptosporangiales > Streptosporangiaceae > Palsa-504. The sequence goes on along the minus strand of CAVUBD010000032.1, from coordinate 222,126 downwards.
CAACCGTTTCTACCCCGCGCTGCTGCGGGCCGGGATCACTGATCGCCTGATCGACGCGTCGGCCGGCCTTTCCGCGGCCGACCGGGCGCACCTGCTCGACCAGGGCATCGGCATCACCAGCCTGGTCGCCCGGGCCACGGCCAGCGCCGACGAGGTCGGCCCCGCCGAGCTGGCGGCGGGCGCCCGTGCCCTCACGCCACGAGTCCGGCGGTTCCGCCCGCGGGTGGTAGCCATCCTGGGCGTCACCGCCTACCGCACGGCGTTCAAATCTCCCCGTGCCGTCCTCGGGCGGCAGCCCGAGGACCTCGGCGGATCGCAGCTCTGGGTAGTGCCGAACCCGAGCGGCCGCAACGCGCACGCCTCCCTGGACGTGCTCGCCGCCGCCTACCGCGAGGTCGCCGAAGCCGCCGGGGTGCCGCCGCGGCTCAGCAGGACATCGGCCTGAGGTCAGACGGTGGCGGGTCTGGGTACGGCGATCACGTTTACGGTGCCTTCCGCGCCGAGGAAGTCATCGGGGTTTGTGGTGTAGAGCGGCAGCCGGCGGGCTGCGGCGATGGCGGCGATCATCAGATCGGCCTCCCGGCGGCGCGGCTTGGGGCCGGCCGCGATCACGCCGGCCGCGATCACGCCGGCCACGATCACGCCGTACTGACGGGCGGCCTCGGTATCGAACGGCAGCGGTTCGAAGATGGCTTCGACGCGCTGCAGGCGGGCGATGCGGCGGGCACGTTCGGCCGCATCGTCGGTCTGGTGTACTCCCGCCGACAGTTCGGCCAGCGTGACGGCGCTTGTGAGCAGTTCGGCGGGCAGTTGCCCAGCCGACAGGCGCTCTAGGTGGATCAGGATGTTCGTATCGGCGAGGCCGCGCAGGTGCCGGGTGCTCACCCCGATTTCTCCTGCCCGTCCTGCCCGCGGGCACGCTCGTAGGCGTCGAGGTGAGCCGCGCTGTCGACATGGCGGTCCTGGTACGCGCGGAACGCATCGACGTCGATCGGAGGCAAATCGGCGAAGGCGCCCAGAAGTTCCGCGACCTGGACGGCCTCGCGCCGCTGCGGCAGAGGAACAGGCTGGCGAACATAGGCGTCGATCGCGGCCAGCGCGACCTGCTGCATGGACCGGTGCTCGGCCTCCGCCTTACGGCGCAACGCTTCGGCCTGCTCGTCGGTGAGCCTGAGTGTCATAGCCATACCATCATGATACCGCGCGGTATCATCAACTATGAAGCTCGCCATGCTCGCGCCGATCGCCTGGCGTACGCCGCCCAGGCACTACGGGCCGTGGGAGTCGATCGCCAGCCTGCTCACCGAAGGACTTGTGCGCAAGGGAGTCGATGTCACTCTCTTCGCAACGCTCGACTCGGTGACGACGGCGGTTCTGGACGGCGTTTGCCCGCACGGCTATGCCGAGGATGCCGAACTCGACGGCCGCGTCTGGGAGGCGCTGCACGTCTCGCATGCGCTGGCCCGGTCGGGCGAGTTCGAGCTGGTGCACAACCACCTCGACTGGCTGCCGCTCGCGTTCGGCGAGCACGCCCGGGCGCCGATGGTGACGACCATCCACGGCTTCTCCGGCGCCGGCATCCTTCCGGCCTATACCCGGTCGCGCTCAGCGTTCGTCGCGATCTCGGACTCCGACCGCTCCGCCGAGCTCGACTATGCCGCGACCATCCATCACGGCATCGACCCCGCGATGCTGCCGTACCAGGCCACGTCACAAAATTACCTAGTCTCGTTCGGGCGCATCCATCCGGACAAGGGCACGGCCGACGCCATCGAGATCGCCCGCCGTACCGGACGACAGTTGGTGATCTGCGGCATCGTGCAGGACGAACGGTATTTCGCCGCGGCGGTGGAGCCGCACCTCGACGGTGACCAGGTCTCCTACCTCGGCTCGGTCGGCCCGCAGCGCCGGGGGGAGGTCCTGGGCGGCGCGGCGGCGCTGCTGCACCCGATCCATTTCGATGAGCCGTTCGGCTTGTCTGTCGTGGAGGCGATGGTGTGCGGCACCCCGGTCGTCGCCTATCAGCGCGGCTCCATGGCCGAGGTCGTTGACGAGGGCGTGACCGGGTACCTGGCCCGTGACATCGAGTCAGCGATCGGCGCCGTGCCGAAAGCGGTGCGGCTGGACCGCGCGGCGGTCCGCGCCCAGGCTGTCGCGCGCTTCGGCGTCGACCGCATGGTCGAGGACTACCTCCGCACCTACGAAGCGCTGCTCATGTCGGCCAGCACCGCGGCCAGCGGAGCGTAAGCCACCCCGATACGGCAGTCATCTATCCCGTAGGGAATCCACACCAGGCCGTCGTGCAGGAAGGCGCCGCACGAGTACACCACGCTGGGGACGTAGCCGTCCTGTTCATCCGGGCCTGGCGACAGCAGCGGCGTCCTGGAATAGGCGATAACACGTGTGGGGTCATCGAGGTCGAGCAGCAGCGTACCGATGACGTAGACCCGCATCGGTCCGACGCCGTGGGTGAGCACCAGCCAGCCCTGGTCGGTCTCGATCGGCGGTCCGCAGTTGCCGACCTGCAGCATCTCCCACGGCGCGGACGGTTCCTGCAAGAGCACCGGCGAGTCCCACACGTAACCGTCCGCCGAGCTGGCCAGGCTCGTGCTCTCGCCGTCGGAGCGGCACAGGGCCAGGTACTGGCCGTGCACCTTGCGGGGGAACAGCGCCATGCCCTTGTTCCGGGCGGCCGGCCCGGCCAGCCGGTGAGCACGGAACACCCGCAGGTCCGAGCTGATGAGCAGGCGCGGGGCGATCCGCCGCCCGTCGTAGGCCGTATAGGTGGCCCGGTACTCGGCGGTCCCGTCATCGTCGGTGAACCGCGTGAACCGGGCGTCTTCCATGCCGTTGCTCTCCTCGTCAGCGGCCGGCGACAGGATCCGCTGCCCGAGGTCGGCGTCGCGAGCGAAGGAGGCGTTGTAGGCAGACGAGACCACCGTGCGCAGCAGGTCGGCGGTAGCGGCGGAACCCGCCCGGGTGAGCAGGTCGCGGTGCGCCTGCGCCAGCGCCCGCTCGAGATCAACGCCTTCGAACTCGGCGGGCAGGGCGTGCAGGATGGCCTCAGCGAGTTCATCGAGATGGCCCTGGTCAGCGAGGACGGCATGAAAGTGCGCCCGGCGCCAGGTGGCGGGCGTGGTGGCCGCGACGGAGACCGGCAGCAGCCGCGGTTCGAAGGACCACTGCACGCCGGGGCCGACAACGGCTGAGCAGAAGCCGATCGAAGAGATGTGCCCTTCACCGATGCCCCGTACGCTCAGCGCCAATCGAGCCTGGCCAGCGCGCAGGCCGCTCTGGTCGGGGGCCAGCACCGCGCTCGGGTTGCACACGGCCGCGCCCTCCGTCGCATACTCCGCGGTGAAGCTCGCTCCCAGCAGCAGCGTGCGCGCCGCCGTCAGCTCACGCGCCTCTTCCACGTGCGCGGAGACGATCGACGCATGCCGCCGCAGCAGCTCCTCATAATGGTGGTGGCGACCGCCGAAGTCGCGGACCAGCCCGACGGCCAGCCGCTCGGCCTCGTCCTCCGCCAGGCCCATGACGCGGCCGACGACCTGGCTGGCCCGCGAATGGGCTAGATGAAGCTCCTCGCCCGGCAGGAAAAGCCGCGCGACGACGCGCGCTGGATCGGGGCGCAACTCGGCGTCAACGCGGTGCGCGATCACCCTGGCGCACCGATCCGGCGAGCCTGCTGCGCGGTCGCGAGCATCGCCAGGGTGGACTCGGCGCCCTGGTTGAGATTGCGGCCACCACGTTCCAGGCCGTCGTAGCCGCCACCGGTGCGGGGGTCGAACATCGGCGTGGCGCTGTCGTTGTCACCGAGGAACCAGTCCCAGGCGAGGCTGACGCCCGCCAGCCAGGACGACTCGCGGGTGATCCGGAACGCGCTCGCACAGGCATCAGCGAGCGCGGCCACCTCGATGGGCTGCTGGTCGAAGCCCGGGCCGACGTCGTCGCGGCCGCGGCCGCCCGCCGGCGTCACCGACAGGTGGTCACCGCGGGTCTCGGTGCGCAGCAGGAACTCCAGGAGGCCCAGGCCGCGGTTGAGGGCTGGGCCGTCGGGCAGGGCGTCGCCCGCGACGATCAGCGCCTCGGCCACAGCGGCGTTGGCGTAGCTCAGCCGCTCCTCCGGCCATGGCCAGCGGGTATCGTCTACCTCCGGCCCGCCGATCACGGCTAGCGTGTCCGTGAGCAACCCCCTGGCCGCTATCTCGTCCGGTCGTTTTCTGAGCAGCTCAGCGGCGCCCAGCGCGGCGAACGCCATCGACCGGAGGTGCCGGGAACGACACTGCGCCGCTATCCGGAACCCGCCGAGCGCCCGGGCCCGCATGCCCGGCGTCTGCGCGCTCGCGGCGGCGACCCCGAGGCCCCACAGCGCCCGTCCCCACCAGTCGCCCGCCGCGGCCTCATCACGCCACTGTCCGTCGACGGCCATCCGGTTGTGACAGGCCCCGGTGGCATCGAGCGCGTCGAGGATGAAGGCAAGGTAGCAGCGGGCCAGGCGGCTGGCGGTCGGCCCCGGCCGCGGCTCACGGCAGACGACGACCAGCCCGCGGGAAACGTCGTCGACGCAGTAGCCGTGCTCGCGCCGGGGGACGGCGTGCCGGGCATGCTCGAAGAGCCCGCGGTCGTCGGTAAGCCGGTCAAGGTGATCGAATACCGGCTGGTGAACGTCGCTCGCGGGAGTCATGCGGCCAGCGGTCATGCGGCCACGCTCGCCATGACCAGCCTGGCCAGCTCACGGTACTGCTCCGCGACGGCCGGCCACAGCAACTGCGGCGCGGCCGCGGTGGCGGCATCGGTCATCCTCGTCATCACGTCCCCGCGCGTGATGAGCGAGCGGAGCGCCGCCGCGATCGCGGCCGGATCGCGGTGCGGCACGAGCAGGCCCGCTCCTCCCGCGAGCAGCTCTCTGGCGTGCGGGAACTGCGTCGCCACCACCGGCTTGCCGGCCGCCACCGCCTCGATGAGCACCCCCGAGGTGACCTGTTCGGTCGAGTCGTAGGGCAGCAGCACCACGTCGGCGGAGCCGACGAGGGAGGCCAGCGCGCTGATGTTCCGGTAATGACCGTCGAAGGTAATACACGATCCCAGCTCGGCCCGCCGGACCTGCTCGCGGAGGCGATCACGGTAGGCGTCGCCCTCGTGCAGCAGCACCTTCGGGTGCGTCTGGCCCGCGACCATATAGCGCGGCATGGGCGTCAGATCGCGCAGCATCGCCATGGCCTCGATGCCCCACTCGATGCCCTTGCCGGGGCCGAGCAGGCCCCACGTCAAGACGGTGAACTGCCCCGTGCCGAAGACCGGGTTTGCCACCGTGCCCTGCAGAGCGGGCGCGCCGTGCGCGATGATGGCGACCTTCGTCATGTCGGCGGCATACCCGGCCGCGAGCCGGTCCCGCGCAGCCATCGTCATCGTGACGACAGCATCGGCCTTCGCCATCACCGCCTCGAGGACCTGACGCTGGTGTGGCGTCGGGTCGGTCAGCACGGTATGCAAGACGACGACACACGGCACCCGGACCTGACTTAGCAGGTGCAGGATCTCACTGCCGTCGGCTCCGCCGTAGATGCCGTACTCGTGCTGCATGATGGCGACGTCGCACTGGTTCAGCTGCGCGGCCGCCCGGCGGAGCGAGGCGGCGTCGCAAGGGATGAGCTGCGCGACCACCTCGTCCCCGGATCCTGGTTCGGGCCCGTCGACCAGGCGGACGACCCAGCCCTCGTCCGTGCTTGAGTGCAGCAGGGCGCCGCGCAGGGCTGCGGTGAAAGTAGCCAGTCCGCACTGGGTCGGCGGGAACGTGCTGACGAAACCGAATCTCGTGCTCATAATTCAGGTGCCTTCCGATCGGACGGCCCCGAAAGATTCGAGAACGAAGCCTCACGCAACGAATGTTCGAGCCCGCAGGCAGCGTGTGTGCCCGGCCCGCGCCGCGCCCCGCCTGCATATGGAGGCGTCGGCCAAGACGGGTTAGTGCCTGCCGCGCATCGGCTGGTGGCATACCTGGCGCACCAGCGGCGCTATGACGTCAGTCTACTATAGGGACGGCCGGTGCTCAGCTGGCGTCTGCCATCGAGCTCACGTCCGCGATCGAGGACAATCCCTCCGCCCGCGTCCGCCGGGCCAGCCCCGCGTGCATGCGCCTGGGCCACAGCGGCCCGCCGTAGATGAACCCGGTGTAGGCCTGGACCAGCGTGGCGCCGGCCCGCAGCCGGGCCCAGGCGTCATCCGGGGTCTCGATCCCGCCGGCCGCGATGAGCACGAGCCGGTCCCCGGCGCGGGCCCGCAGCCGGACCAGCACCGCGAGTGCCCGGTCTCGCAGCGGTGCCCCGGACAGGCCGCCGGCCCCCGCGGCCGCCACCTCGGCCGCCGGGCTGACCAGTCCGGCGCGGGAGATGGTGGTGTTGGTGGCGATGATCCCGTCGAGCCCGAGCTCGAGGGCTAGGTCGGCGACCGCGTTGACGTCCGCGTCGGCGAGGTCGGGCGCGATCTTCACCAGCAGCGGCACCCGCCGATCCGCGGCGGAAGCGTCCAGTGCCGAGCGCACCGCCACCAGCACCGGCCTGAGGCGGTCCGCGGCCTGCAGGTCGCGCAGCCCCGGCGTGTTCGGCGAGCTGACGTTGACCACGACGTAGTTGGCGACGCCGGCCACCGCCCGCGCGCTGGCCGCGTAGTCCGCGGCGGCCTCATCGTCCGGTGCCAGCTTGGTCTTGCCGATGTTGACCCCCACGACCAGCGACCCCGCCGATGACCGGGGCCGCCCGCGCAGCCGGGCCGCGGCCGCGGCCGCCCCCTCGTTGTTGAACCCCATCCGGTTGACCAGCGCCCGGTCCGCTGCCAGCCGGAACATCCGCGGCTGCTCGTTCCCCGGCTGAGGGCGCGCGGTCACCGTGCCGACCTCGATGAAGCCGAACCCGAGCGCGCCAAGCCCGGCCGTCCCGCGCGCGTCCTTGTCGAACCCGGCCGCCAGCCCGAGCGGCCCGGGAAAGTCGAGCCCGAGCGCCCGCACCCGCAGCACCGGATCGCGCGGCCCGAGCCACCGCCGCAGCGCCCGCGCCGCCCCCGGCACCGCCGCCGCCAGCCGGATCAGCCCGAACCCGGCCCGGTGCGCCGCCTCGGCCGGCACCCGCCGTAGCACCACCCGGTAAAGCAGCCGGTACATCGCCTCACCCCGTCAAGGTCACAGGCATTATGCCGAACGGGCACCGGTGCTTGCCCCCCGCACCCTGTCTCGCCTCCCGTCCTAGGCCACCAGCTCGGATTCGCCCGTGAAGGCGTCCCACAGGGCGGCGTAGGTGCTCCGCGCGGCGAGCAGGTCCTCGTGGCTGCCCGTCTCGGCGATGCCGCCGGCGTCCAGGACCACGATCCGGTCCGCCTGCGAGGCGGTGGTGAGCCGGTGCGCGACCACGATGGTGGTGCGCGCCGCGGTCAGCTGGCCGATGGCGTGGTTCACCGCGGCCTCCGCGGCCAGGTCGAGCGCGGCGGTTGCCTCGTCGAGCAGCAAGATGGCGGGGTCGGCCAGCTGCGCGCGGGCGAGGGCGATGAGCTGGCGCTGGCCGGCCGACAGGTTGCGGCCTCGTTCGGAGACCTCGTGGTCGTAGCCGCCGGACAGCTGCATGATCATGTCGTGCGCGCCGGTCGCGCGGGCGGCGGCCTCCACGTCGGCGTCGGTGGCGTCCGGCCTGGCGTACGCGATCGAGTCCCGGACCGTGCCCGCGAACAGGTACGACTCCTGCGGGACGACGCCCAGGCGGTGCCGGTAGCTGGCCAGGTCGTAGTCGCGGACGTCGGTGCCGTCGACCAGGACCGCGCCGCTGGTCGCGTCGTAGAACCGCGCGACGAGCTTGACCAGCGTGGACTTGCCCGCGCCGGTCTGGCCGACGAGGGCGACGGTCTCGCCGGGCTCGATCGTCAGGTTGATCCCGGACAGCGCGTCGGCGTCGGTGTTGGTGTAGCTGAAGTCCACGTCGCGGAGCTCGATGCGGCCGTCCAGCCTGCCCGCGACGACCGGGGCGGCGGCGGGCGGGGTGGAGGTGCGGAGCCTGAGCAGGTCGGTGATCCGGCGGAGCCCGACCATGGCCTGCTGGTAGCCGTCGAAGACCTGGGAAAGCTGCTGGACGGGGGAGAAGACCATGTTGATGTAGAGCAGGTAGGCGATAAGCGCGCCCGCGGTGAGGGTGCCGTTGCGCATCTCGCCGGTGGCCAGGACCAGGACGACCGCGCCCGCGACGGTGGACAGGGTCTGCACGAACGGGAAGTAGATCGCGATGTAGCGCTGGGCCCGCAGCCGGGGTACCAGGAAGGCCTGGCTGCGCCGGCCGAACCGGTCCCGGTTGACCTGCTCGCGGCGGAACGCCTGGGTGACCCGCAGGCCGGCCACGTTCTCGGCGAAGTCGGCGTTGACCGCGGCCACCTTTTCCCTGGACTCGGCGTAGGCCCTGGCCGACTTGGACCGGAATACCAGCGTCGCGGCGACCAGCACAGGGAAGATGCACAGGACCGCCAGGCCCAGGGTGAGGTTGATGATGAGCAGCGCGGCCAGCACCCCGAAGCAGGTCAGCACCGAGCTGACCATGGTGACGAGCCCGGTCTGCAGGAACGAGGACAGCGCGTCCACGTCGGTGGTCATCCTGGTCATGATCCGGCCGGACATCTCGCGCTCGTAGAAGTCGAGGCCGAGGCGCTGCAGCTGGGCGAAGAGCTTGACCCGGAGCGTGAACAGCAGCCGTTCGCCGTTCCGCCCGACCACCATCGTCTCGGCGATGTTGATGACCCAGTTGGCCAGCACGATGGCCAGGCCGATGAGGGAGACCACGACGATCGCGTGGAAGACCTTGGCCTGCACGCCGTGGTCGATGCCGTTCCTGACCAGGGCGGGGAGCGCGAGCCCGGCCACCGCGTCCAGGCCGTCCAGGATCAGCCCGATGATCAGCGCGGCCGCGAGCGGCCGCAGCAGCCTGCGCAGCGTGAAATGCGTGTCGCCGGCCCGGCCCGGTCGAGCGGCACGTCCGGCTCGTCCTTGGCCGGCGGAAGCGCGCCGATCTGGGCGAGCAGTTCGGGCGACGGCGGCAGGCTGGCGAACGTGCCGCTGACGTTGGCGCCCCCGGCGCCGCCGGCCCGGCTGCGCCCCATCGCACCCCGGCCGCCTGCCCCGCCGAGGCGGCTGATGCCCTGGCCGCCACCGCCCCCGCGAGCCCCGCCCCCGGCCGCGGCCAGCGCCCGCCCGTCGAGCACGTCCTCCACGGTGCGGCCCGGGCGCGGCCGGACCAGGCGCGAAGCCGGCGTAGCGGACCCGTCCGCCGGCTCCTCGCCGGTGATGAGCTGCCGGAACAGCGGGCAGCGCTCGTCAAGCTCCGCGAAGGTACCGCTGTCGGCGACCCGGCCCTGGTCGAGCACCACGATCCGGTCGGCCAGGTTCAGCGTCGACCTGCGGTGCGCGATGATCAGCGTGGTGCGTCCCCGCATCACCTCGCGCAGCGCGGCGTGGATCTCCGCCTCCAGCCGCGGGTCGATGGCCGAGGTCGCGTCGTCGAGCACCAGCAGCCGCGGGTCGGTGACCAGGGCCCGGGCCAGGGCCACCCGCTGCCGCTGGCCGCCGGAGAGCGTGAGGCCCTGTTCCCCGACCACGGTGTCGTAGCCCTTCGGCAGCCTGACGATGAACTCATGGGCCTGCGCCGCCTTGGCCGCGGCGATGACCTGCTCGGCGGTCGCGTCCGGGCGGCCGTAGGCGATGTTGGCGCGCACGGTGTCGGAGAACAGGAAACTGTCCTCCATGACCAGGCCGATCGCGGCCCGGAGCGAGCCGCGCGTCACGTTGGTGACGTTATGCCCGCCGATGCTGACCGAGCCGCCCTGCGGGTCGTAGAAGCGGGGGAGCAGCAGCGCGATGGTGGACTTGCCGGACCCGGACGCGCCGACCACGGCGACCGTCTCGCCGGGCTCGACGCGGAGCGAGAGGCCGCGCAGCACCGGCTGCGACGGCACGTAGCCGAACCGGACGTCGTCGAAGCTGACCCCGCTCGCGTCCGGCGGCAGCTCGATCGCATCCGGCGCGTCGGTGATCGCCGGGCGCGAGTCGATGATGTCGAACACCCGGACCACGCTGGCCCGCGCCTCCTGGCCGATGGTGACCATCATGGTCAGGGTGCGGACCGGGCCGCTCATCTGGGCCAGGTAGGCCGAGAACGCGAGGAACGTGCCGAGGGTGATCGAGCCGTGGATGGCCAGCCACCCGCCGAGCGCGAGCACGCCGACCATGCCCAGTGACGGGATGGCCGTCAGGGCCGGGTTGTACCTGGCCGTCAGCCGGATCATGCGCAGCCGGGACGCGAACAGGTGAGTGCTCGCCTCTTCCAGCCGCTCCTGCTCCTGCTCCTCCTGCCCGAAGCCCTTGACCACGCGCACGCCGCCGATCGCCTCGTCGACGATGCCGGCTACGTCGCCGGACTGCTGCTGCGCGTGCCAGCTCGCCGGGAACAGCCTGCGCCGTGACGCCAGCGCGATCATCCACAGCGCCGGCGCGACCGCGAAGGTCACGATCGTCAGCACTGGGGAGAGCACCACCATGATGGCGATGGACAAGACGAACAAGGCGAGGTTGCCGAGCGTGATCGGCACCATCGACAAGATGCCCTGCACCATGTTCAGGTCGGAGATGGACCGGCCGACCAGCTGCCCGGTGTGGATCTCGTCCTGGCGCTTGCCGTCGAGGCGCGACAGCGAGTCGAACAGCTCGGTGCGCATCTGGTGCTGCACGTCGAGGGAGAGCCGGCCGCCGTAGTAGCGCCGCAGGTAGATGCCGCCGAAGTTCACCGCGGCGGCGGCGATCAGCAAGCCGGCCAGCGGCCAGATCGACAGCTGGTGGGTCACGATCACGTTGTCGATGATCCGCCGCTGGACCAGCGGGATCGCGGCGGTCGCCACGGTGGCCACCAAAGCCCCGCCGAGCGAGATGAGAACACTTCGCCGATGAAGCCAGCAATAACCCGCCAGCCGCCTCAGCCACCCGTATGCGGGGGCGTTCGTCCCAGTCGTGTGCCCTGTCCTCCTTGACAGCAAAACCGCCCCACCTCACTCGTCCCGTACAAAGGTCAACAGCGGCCTACCGTCATTTCATTTCCTTAGCTAACCATCTGGCCCCCGGGCAGGCGCCAGGGAACCGCGGGAACAAGTACCTGCTCGCGGCGAACTGCTCGATGTCATGCAGGCGGCCGGCCTGGGTGCTCGCCTGCGCCAGACTCCATCCATTCGGTGATCAGCCGGGCCGTCTCGTGCGGCGTCTCGAGCATCGGCACATGGCCGATGCCGGGCAGGACGGCCACCGACCACGCCGGGTGGGGTCCGGGGCCAGCAGCCGGTATCGTCCCGTCAGGAGCGGCGCGATGGCCGACCAGTTGACGGCGGCCCCGCCGAGCCCGTGCACGCCGACGATGAGCGGGCCCTGCGCCGGGCCGCCGAAATCGAGATAGTGGACGGGGCCGTCAAGGTCGAGCCACCGTGACCGGCCGCCAAGCCGCCAGGTGGAATGGTCCGGAGCCGGTGCGTCAGCGATAGCCGTTATCAGGCGTCCGCGACGGCCGGTAGTTGGGCTGCTGATATCCGCCGCTCACCCGGGGCCGCGCCGCGCGGATGGAGACCCCGCTGATCAGGGTCCCGATGGCAACACCGAGCGCCAGGTTGACCAGGGCCGTGGCGACCTTCTGGGACACCGGGGCCGTGGTGCTGAACGGGTACACCACCGCGATCACCGTGGCGAGCCCGACGATCCAGCTGAAGAACGTGCGCGGCCGCGGCGTGAAGAGCAGGAGCAGGTGCATGAGCCCGGTCGCGAACAGCGCGATCGCGGCCGACGAGACCACGTATCCCGCCGTGGAGGCGTTCCCCCAGGCGCCGTCCCGCTGCGGGGCCAGGATCGGGATCTTGAACAGCCACCGGCATACCAGGATGCCGACCAGCGCGATCAGCGCCGCCACGACCGCGGTGGCCGCGCCGCCTGACCAGAGCTGCCTCGCGTCGACCCGGCGCGGGGTCTCCGGCGGTTCCTCACTGCCCATCGGAATTGTCATCGGCCCGCCTTACGTTGAGAAGCGCATCTCTAGGACAGACCTAACCGCCTGGCGCCGCCCGAAACACTCCAGCCCCGGCCAACTGGGCCCGCTTGGCCCAGGCCCCGGTCCGCTCAGGCGACCGTGACGGTCACCGTCGGGTAACCGCTGGCCCCGTTCGGTTCCGGCTGGGCGTTAAGGCTCGTCTGGGTGTAACCGGTCGCGTCGGTGGCCCGGGCCTCGATTACGTGGTTCCCGCCGGTGGCGTCCCAGTCCCACGTCCACTGCCGCCAGGAGTCGATGCCGGGCACCGCGGCCAGCGTGGCCTGGTTCCACGGCCCCTGGTCGACCCGCACGTGCACGGCGTCGATGCCCTTGTGCTGGGCCCAGGCCACGCCGGCGATCGCCGTCCGGCCCGCCCGGATCTGGTTCGCGCCGTTCGGCACGTCGATCCGGCATTCGGTCTTGATGGGCGCCTGCTGCGACCAGCCGCGCTGAGCCCAGTAGGCGTAGTTGCCCGCGAACGTGGTCACGTTGATGTCCGTCACCCACTTGGTCGCGGATACGTAGCCGTAGAGGCCGGGCACGACCATCCGGGCCGGGAAGCCGTGCGCCACCGGCAGCGCCGTGCCGTTCATGGCCACCGCGAGCAGGGCGTCCCGGCCGTCCATGACCGTCTGCACCGGCGTGCCCGAGGTGAAGCCGTCCACCGACGTGCACATCAGCTGGTCCGCCCCGGCCTTGATCCCGGCCTCGCGCAGCAGGCTGCGCAGGCTGGCTCCCAGCCAAAGCGCGTTGCCGATGTAAGGGCCCTCGACCGGGTTGGACACGCAGCACAAGGTGATGTAGTCCTCGATCAGCGGCCGCTTGATCAGCTCGTCGAAGCTGATCGTGATCTCCCTGCCGACCATGCCGTGGATCCGCAGCTGCCAGCTGCCGGGATCGACCTGCGGCACCACGATCGCCGTGTCCACGCGGTAGAAAGCCGCGTTAGACGTGACGAACGAGGAGATGCCAGGTATGTCGAGGTTCACCCCGGGCGGCAGCGCCGACGTGGACACCGCGGGCTTGGGGATATGCAGTGCCCTCTGCGCGCTCGCCACGCTGCTCCGCTCGGCCAGCAGCCGCCCGGCCAGCCCGGCGCCGGCCGCGATGCCCACCGTCGCCGCGCTCGCGGTCAGGAAGCCCCGGCGCCCCGGGCCCGCCTCCGCCAGTTCCCCGGGCTCGCGGGCTTCATCCAGGTCGCCATGCGCGGGCTCCGCGGCCGTCGGTTCCGCACCAAGGTCCGCGGTCCACGGGTCGGCGGTCCACGGGTCGGCGGTCCACATGACCGGATCGCGCCGGGCCGCCGGACCCGCCAGCGGAATGAGGATGCGCAGGACCACGGCCGCCGCCGCCGTCGCGGCCACGGTCGGCAGCAAGCTGGCGAAGCTGGCGGTGGGGCGGGTCGCGGCCGCGGTCAGCCCGACCACCGCGAACACGGCCAGCCCGGCCATGCCGTACCAGAGCCGCCGGGTGGCCGCCGCGCCGATGATGGCCGCGAACAGCGCGATCACGACCAGGATGCCGCTCACCAGGATGAGCTTGTCGTTCGAACCGAAATTGGCGATGGCGAAGTTCTTCAGCCACGGCGGCGTGAAGTCGATCTGCAGCTCGCCCACCGCGACCACGGGGGATCCGCTGGCGCCCGTGATGCCGGCCACGAACTGTCCAACGCCGAGCGCCGTGGCGGCGGCCAGCAGCCCGGCGATGGCTCCGAGCCTCGCGCGGCGGCCGTCTCCAGCGCTCCGGTTTCTCCTCATGCTCTCTATTCGGTGCGGTGACGTCGCGGGTTTGCCGGTCCACGGGAATTATTCGCGGTGCCAAACCCTCACGGCACCTGCTACGAATAGCAATCGTGAAGCCGTGTCTGCCCGGGGGGGCGACCCCCCGGAACCCCCCGCGACTGGGGGGACCCATCCCCCCAGACCCCCCTTGCGAGGCCCCAGGGGTCCCCGAGCGGAACCTCGGCGCGCAGATCCGGTCGGTGGCGCACGGTGACGCGGTGGCGTTCGATGCGGTGTACGAGCAGATCGCCGCATCGGTCTTCGGCGTGGTCAGGCGGGTCGTCCGCGACCCGGCCCAGTCCGAGGAGGTCACTCAGGAGGTCCTGCTCGAGGTCTGGCGCGACGCGTCCAAGTTCGACGCCGGGCGGGGCAGCGCGACCGCCTGGGTGATGACACTGGCCCATCGCCGGGCCGTGGACCGGGTCAGGTCGGTGCAGAAGGAGTCCGAACGCGAACTGCGCGTCGCGGTGGCCGACATCCCCTATGACGAGGTGGCCGAGGCCGTCGAGTCGGCCCTTGATCGCGAGCGGGTCCGGCGCTGCCTGGGCTCTCTCACCGAGTTGCAGCGCGAGTCGGTCACCCTGGCCTACTACGGCGGCTACACCTACGGCCAGGTCGCCAGCCTGCTCGGCGTGCCGACGGGGACGATCAAGACCAGGATGCGGGACGCGCTGATCCGGCTGCGGGACTGCCTGGGGGTGTCCTGATGAAACGAGAACCGCACACCCTGGCCGGGGCGTACGCGATGGACGCCATCTCCGAGCCGGACCGCGCCCGGTTCGAGGCGCACCTGGCCAGGTGCGAGGAGTGCACGCAGGAGATCGCCAGCCTGCGCGAGGCCACCGCCCGGCTGGCCACCGCGACGGCGCTGACCCCGCCCTCCGGCCTGAAGGAGCGGGTGATGGCGGCGGCGGCCATGACCAGGCAGCGGCCGCCCGTGACCAGTGACGCCGAACCCGGGAGCCGGCCCGCCAGGGCTGTGTCGGCCAGGGCTGGGCTGGCCAGGGCTGGGCTGGCCAGGGCTGGGCCCGCCCGGGCCGGCGCCTGGCTCCGCTCGCTGGCCTGGGGGAGCTGGCGGGTCCGGCTGGCGGTGGCGGCGGGCGCCGTGGCCGCGGTGGCCGTGCTCGGCGCCGCCGTGGTGTTCGGTGTCAGTAACGGCACCATGCGGCAGCAGCTCAACCAGGCTCAGGTCAGCAGCCAGCAGATAGCCGCCGTGCTGACCGCGCGGGACGCCACCATGATGACCGGGGCGGTAGCAGGCGGCGGCACCGCCACGATCGTGATGTCGCACGCCAGGCACGCGCTGGTGTTCACCGCCGCCGGGCTGCGCACGCTGCCCTCCTCCCGCGGCTATGAGCTGTGGCTGATCGGCCCGGACGGCGACCGGGCGGTGGCCATGCTCGGGGCGGGCAGCAGCCCCATGACCGGCCCGGTGATCGCGTCGGGGCTGCACTCGGGTGACCGCCTCGCCCTCACCGCCGGACCGGCGGGCGGCAGCAGCCACCCCACCGCCCCGATGATGCTCGACGTGCTCGTCTAGCGCGGCCGCGGCTGTCCATCGGGACCGGCGGCGTAGCTCCAGGGCAAAAGCAGCCCGCTTTCCAGACTGGGTGAGGCGCCGGAGACGGCATGATCCCCGCATGGCTCGATCGGCGCGATACTGCCCTCGTCGCCCGTCCCTTCGTCGCCGGTCCCTGCACAGAAGCCCCCGGCCGCCTCGCGGTCGGCTCGGCCTTCGGCGCACCGGACCGTCCCGGCCCAGAGCTATCAGGCGGCACCTCAGGAGGCCGTGGTGACGAAGCCGTCGCAGGCCTCGTCCTGGCCGGCCGCTGCCTACCCGAGTCCTCACCCCCGTCGGCCGCGGCTGGGGCAGCAGAACGATTCCGGCCCCGCGGGCAGGCCATGGGGCTGGTATTTCGGGCGCCGGGCTAGGCGCCGCCCTGCACCCGGCGCCACCCTGCACCCGGCGCCGCCCTGCACCCGCGGCGGGGCGAGGGCCGGCGGCTCTAGGGCTCCCTGGCGATGTCCGGTGGGCGAGCGGGCGGTATGCTCGCGTCTAGCAGTGCCGTCGAGCCGGCCGGGCGGGTGACGGCGTCCACGGTCCGCTCACGCAGGCGCTCGAGCGACTCGCCGTCGCCCAGCGGCACCGTGGCCTCCAGCCGGGTGCTGGCCTGGACCTCAGGGGTATCCATGATCGCGTCCACCAGGCTCGCCCGGCTGCCTGGCGGTGTGTGGCCTGGCGTGGCGTGCAGCGTGGCCCGGGCGGTTCCCTCGGCTCCCTCGGCCGTCGTCACCTCGGCCGCCGCGACCGGCTGATCGCCGTCTTTGACTTCGACGTGGCGGGACGCATCACGATTGATCATGGGAGGCCTCCTGGGATCGGCTGTTCCGGTGCCGGCCAGCGCGCACCAGGCTCATTTCCCTCGGCCAGGCGTGGCCATCCCGGCCTGCCCGGTACGCACAGCCGCTTTGCTGCCTTAAGTCCGGTTACTGCTCTGCCCGGGACCGTCCGGGACGAAACGATCCCGCCGCGGTGTAATCCTGAAAACTAACCGGCTCGCCGGTAGGCACGCACCGCGAGCGGCACGAACACCACGAAGATCCCGGCTATCCAGACGAGGCTCTTCCACAGGTTCGCCTCAAGCGGGCCGCCGAGGGCCAGTGCGCGCATGGCGTCGACGACGTACGTGACCGGGTTGTGGTAGGCAAAGGCCTGCAGCCAGCCCGGCATGGTCGCAATCGGCACGAATGCGGAGGACAGGAACGTGAGCGGGAACAGCCAGATCAGCCCGAACGCCTGCACCGACTCCTCGTCGCCGATGGCCAGGCCCGTGTAGGCCGAGATGCAGCAGATCGCCAGGCCGAACACGGTCGCGAGCAAGACCATGCCAATGGCGGGCACGACGCCGTTCAAGAAGCGGAAACCGACCGCGTATCCCACCGCGACGATGATCAGGATCGTCACGAGCATCCGCCCGGTATCTGCCACCAGACGGCCGGCCAGTACCGCCGAACGGGCCATCGGCATCGACCGGAACCGGTCGATCACGCCCTTCTTCAGTTCCTGGGCCAGCGCGATGGCCGTGCCGAACGTGGCGAACGCCGCCGTCTGCGCGATGATCCCTGGTAGCAGGAAGTTGACGTAGCCGCCGGGAACATCCACCGGGATCGCGCCGCCGAACACATAGCGGAACAGCAGCACGAACATCACCGGCTGGATCACCGTGAACATGAGGTACGCGGGGACCCGCATCCAGACCAGCAGGTTGCGCCGGGTGATGGTGAGCGTGTCGGTCACCGCCCAGCCGAACCGGGTGCGAAGGCCGGGTTCGCCCGCGCCGTGTACGCTCGCGGGCGCGGCGATCGTGGTCATGATGTGGCCCTCGCATCCTCTTTGCGGTCAGCTTGGCTGCCTCGGCGCCCGCGCCGGCGTCCGCCCGGTTCCTCCTCCTCGGCAGCGTGCCCGGTCAAGGCCAGGAACACGTCATCCAGCGAAGGCCGGCGCAACGCGAGATCACGGATTTCGATACCTGCGGCGTCCAGCGCTCGCACCGTGTCGATCAGCGCCTCCGAACCGCGGCTCCCGACCTGGATGCTGACCACGCCGGTTTCCGGGTCGGCGTGCGGTTCCCCTTCGCCGATCTTGGCGGCCGCGGCGGCGGCATCGGCGATCCGGCGGCGGTCAGGCACGGTGAACTCGACCACGTCGCCGCCCACCATGCTCTTGAGTTCTTCCGAGGTGCCGGCTGCGATGACCAGGCCATGATCGATGACCACGATCTCGTCGGCCAGCTCATCGGCCTCGTCGAGGTACTGGGTGGTGAGCAGGATCGTGGTCCCGTCGGCGACCAGCGACCGGATGATGTCCCACATCCCCAGCCGCGACCGCGGATCCAGGCCAGTCGTCGGCTCGTCGAGGAACAGCACCGCCGGCTGGCCGACCAGACTGGCGGCCAGGTCAAGGCGGCGCTGCATGCCGCCCGAGTAGGTCTTGGCCGCCCGGTCGGCGGCATCGCTCAGGCCGAACTGCTCGAGCAGTTCGGTGGCGCGGCTGCGCGCCCGCGGCCAGCTAAGGTGATACAGCCGCCCGACGATCTCGAGGTTCTCCCGGCCGGTCAGCTCCTCCTGGATGGCGGCGGACTGCCCCGCCAGCCCGATCGACCGGCGGACCGCGGCCGCCTGCCGGACCACGTCGTGGCCCTCGACCACCGCCCGCCCGCCGTCGGGAAGCAGCAGGGTGGTCAGGATCCGCACCGCGGTGGTCTTACCCGCCCCGTTGGGCCCGAGCACGCCGAGGACCGTCCCGCGCGGTACCGACAAGTCGATGCCACGCAGCGCTTGCACCGCACCGAACGACTTGGTCAAGCCCGTCACGAGGATCGCCGGCTCTCCGGTGACCCCGCTGACCTGTGACATGCATCCTCCCGAACTGCCTTCTCGCACCCCGTGCCACGAACCTACCGGTCGCGCCGTAATCCCGGCGACCCAATAACGCCGGGGCTCGTCCGCGCCAGCCAGGTGATATGACGTAACCGCGAACGTGTACTCATCGGCACGGGGATGGGCGAGGACTGAGAGAGGAGACGTGAGATGCCTGACGAGACCCGTCATGAGTCCGCCGACTTGGAGGACTACCAGGTCGCGGACTCCGCTGACACGCTGGACGGCCCGCCGGGGGATGATCCCCTCGACCGCGGGGTCGTGCCGCCGGCGCACTGGTCGGTGGCGATGAGGTTCGGCTCGACCGCCGACGAGCAGGCGTCGGGGGAGTCCCTCGATCAGCTGCTCGCCGAAGAGGAGCCGGATACCTTGTTCGACGTCGACGACGACGTGCCCGAGGACCGCGACGACGAGGACGAGGACGAGGAGTACCTCGACGGGCTCTCGCTCGACGACGGCCCGGATCCCCGGGCCGGCCGCCTGGTGGCCGAGGACGAAGGAGCCCATCCGGACGCCGAGGCCGATCTGGTCGCGCGCGACGCCGGGATCGACGGCGGCGCCGCGACGGCGGAAGAGGCGGCGGTCCACGTGGTGGACGACGACGACACCGACATCCGTTCCGGCGACTGACGGCACGGGCAAGGAGCCCTTCAGGCGAATTGGATGTCCAGCAGAAGGTCCTCAGAGGGAAGGTCGATAGCGTTGGTTCCTGGCGGGTTTCCCGTCCAGTTACCGGAAGCAAGCACCACCGTTCGTTCGGGACAAAAGGATATTTACCCTTGATGAAACGGAGCTCCGCCACGATGTGAATCAGGGTGCCCCGGTAACCTGGGACGGGCGGCGGGGCCGTGGCTAGGGGAGGAATACGCATGCTGCCAGTGGCTGAACTGCACATTCACATCGAGGGCACGCTCGAACCCGAACTGCTGGTCGGTCTCGCAGCGCGCAACGGCACACCGATCCCCACCGTGGACCCCGCCGAGCTGCGCGCCCGGTACCGGTTCGCTCACCTGCAGTCCTTTCTCGACCTGCACTACGCCAACCTGCGCGTGCTGAAGATCGAGCAGGACTTCTACGACCTGGCCCGCGCCTACCTGGCCCGGGCCGCGGCGGCGGGGGTGCGCCGGGCCGAGATCTTCTTCGACCCGCAGACGCACCTGGCCAACGGGGTCCCGCTCGGCGAGCTGTTCGGCGGGCTGACGGCCGCGCTCGCCGACGGCGCGCGGGAACACGGCATATCCGCCGACCTGATCCTGTGCTTCCTGCGTCACCTGGGGCCGGAAGCGGCCGACGCGGTGCTGCGGGCCTCGCTCCCGTTCCGCGACAAGTTCATCGGCGTCGGGCTCGACTCCACCGAAGTCGGCTACCCGCCGGCGCTGTTCGAGGACGTGTACCGGCTGGCGGCGGCCGAAGACCTCCGGCTGGTGGCGCACGCGGGAGAGGAGGGCGGCCCCGAGTACGTGCGCGACGCGCTTGACCGGCTGCACGTGGAGCGGGTCGACCACGGCGTGCGAGCCATGGAGGACCCGGCGCTTGTCGCGAGGCTGCGCGATCAGCAGGTCCCGCTGACCGTGTGCCCGCTGTCCAATGTCGCGCTCGGCGTCGTTCGCACGCTCGCCGATCACCCGCTGCCCGCCATGCTGGACGCCGGGCTGCTCGTCACGGTGAACAGTGACGACCCGGCCTACTTCGGCGGGTACATAGATGAGAACCTGGCCGCGGTGCGCCGGGAGTTCGGGCTGGCCGACGAGCAGCTCGCCGGGCTGGCTCGGAACTCCTTCGACGCGTGCTTCGCGCCGGAAGCGGACAAGCAGCGCTGGCAGGCCGAGGTCGACCGCTGGCTCGCCACCCGGTCCGCCGGCTCCGGCGGCGGCACCTATATCCCCGGCATGGGCAGCTTCGCCACCAGCGCGGCCGCCGGCTGAGCGGCTGTCCCGTCCCGGCCGACGGGCGCGTACCGCCGCGTAATGTCGGTGCCCTCCGCTAGGGTCCGGGCCATGCGATTGCTGCACACCTCGGACTGGCACCTCGGGCGGTCGCTGCACCGCGCCGATCTCCGGGCGGCCCAGTCGGCCTTCCTCGATCACCTGGTGGACACCGTGCGCGAGCAGAAGGTGGACGCGGTCCTGGTCGCCGGGGACATCTACGACCGCGCGGTGCCGTCTGTGGACGCGGTCGAGCTGTGCGAGGACGCCCTGCTCAGACTGAACGCGACCGGGGCGAGAATCGTGCTGATCAGCGGCAACCACGACTCCGCGCGCAGGCTGGGGTTCGGCAGCGGCCTGCTCGACCAGGCCGGGGTGCACCTGCGCACCCGGCCGGGCGCGCTGGCCCGCCCGGTCATGCTCGAGGACGGCCACGGGCCGGTGGCCGTGTACGGGATCCCCTACCTCGAGCCCGACGCCGTCCGCGGCGAGCTGCCCCATGCGGAGCCTGCAAGCCCAGCGAGCCCGCAGAGCCCCGAACCGGCCCCGCGAGGGCACGCCGGGGTCCTCGGCCACGCGGTCAGCTGCATCCGCGCCGACGCCGAGCGCCGCCGCGTCGCCCGCCAGGTCGTCATGGCCCACGGCTGGGTCACCGGGGGAGCGGCCAGCGACTCCGAGCGTGACATCACGGTCGGCGGCGTCGGCCAGGTGCCCGCCGGCCTGTTCGACGGGTTCAGCTACGTGGCCCTCGGTCACCTGCACGGCCAGCAGACCGTCGCCGGGCACCTGCGCTACAGCGGCTCGCCGCTGCCGTACTCGTTCTCCGAGGCGTCGCACCACAAGGGCAGCTGGCTGGTCGAGCTGGACGGCGCCGGGACCGCCCGGGCCGAGCGGGTGCCCGCCCCGGTGTTCCGGCGGCTGAGCGTGCTGTCCGGGCGGCTCGCCGACCTGCTCGCCTCGGCGGCCTACGCCTCATGCGAGGACAACTTCGTCTCGGTCACCCTCACCGATGCGAGCCGTCCCGAGGGCGCCATGGACAAGCTGCGGTCCCGGTTCCCGCACGTCCTGGTCCTCGCGTTCGAGCCGGCCGGCGCCGTGGCAGACGAGCGCGGGTACCGGGCCAGGGTCGCCGGCCGCGACGACCTGTCGGTCGCCGCCGAGTTCGTCCGGCACGTCAGGAACGCGCCGCCGTCAGCGGCCGAAGCCGAGCTGCTCCGGGCGGCGTTCGAGGCCGTCCGCGCCGAGGCAGCGGAAGCAGGCGCCTGATGCGCCCGCACCGGCTGCGCCTGACCGCGTTCGGCGCGTTCGGCGGCACGGTGGAGGTCTGCTTCGACGACCTGGCCTGCGCCGGGCTGTTCCTGCTGCACGGCGAGACCGGCGCAGGGAAGACCACGCTGCTCGACGCCATCGGGTTCGCTCTCTACGGCCGGGTGCCAGGCGAACGCGGCAAGGCCAGGCGGCTGCGCTCGGATCACGCGCCCCCGGGCACGCCGACCGAGGTGCAGCTCGAGGCGACGATCGGCGGCCGGCGGATGCGGATCACCCGCAAGCCGGAACAGGAACGCCCCAAGCTGCGCGGCAGCGGCAGCACCGCCGCGCAGGCGAAGGTCCTGCTCGAGGAGTTCACCGGCGCGTCCTGGCAGGCTGTCTCGACCCGGGCGGGCGAGGCCGACGACGAGATCAAAGGCCTGATGGGCATGTCTGCCGACCAGTTCTTCCAGGTCGTGCTCCTGCCGCAGGGCGAGTTCGCGACGTTCCTGCACGCCGACGCCAGCGACCGGGCCAAGCTGCTGCAGCGGCTGTTCGGCACGGACAGGTTCCGCGCGGTGGAGGAGTGGCTCGCCGGCCGGCGCCGGGCCACGGCCCGCGAGGTGGAAGAAGCCGATGCCGGGATCGCCGGCCTGGTGGCCCGCGTCGCCCAGGTGGCCGGCGTCCCCGCCGATGACCTGCCGTCCGCCGGCTGGGCCGCGCGGCTGGGCGAGGCCGCCGCCGCCGAATCGGCCGCCGGGGCCCGCCAGGTCGCGGGCTACCGCCTGGACCTGGACGCGGCGCTCACCCGCCAGCGCGAGCTTGAGCGGCTCGCGGACCGGCAGCGCCGCCGCCAGGACGCGCTGCGGCTGCGCGCCGAGCTGGCCGCGGCCGAGCCGGCCACCGGCGAACGGCGTCATGAACTCGCTGCCGCCGCCCGGGCCGCCGAGGTGCTACCCGCGCTCACCGAGGCGGAGCGGACCAGTGCCACCCTGGCCCGGGCGCAGGACGAGGAAACCCAGGCCAGGCACCTCGCCGCGGCCAGCACCACGATCAGCGCCGCCGAACTCCGGGAAGGCGGCCAGCAGCAGGTCGAGCAGGCCGGGCGGTTCGAGGCGCTGAGGTCGCTGTCGCGGCAGGCCGCCGATGAGGACCAGGCCGCGCTGTCGGCCCGGCAGGCCGCGGCCGAGCTCGCGGCCCAGATCGACGCCACCGGCGGCCAGCTGAGCCGCAAACGCTTGCAGCGTCCCGAGCTGAGCCGCGAGCGCGACCAGGCCCGCGCGGCCGGGGAGAAACTGCCCGCCGCCCGGGCCGGGGCCGACCGCTGCCTGCGCGCCGCGGATGACGCGAGCGCCCTGGTCAAAGCCCGCGCCGACGCCGGCAGGCACGCGGCGGCGTACCTGGACGCGAAAATCGAGACGGTCGAGCTGCTCGAAGAAGCGGCGCGGCTGCGGGTGGCCCGCATCGACGGCATGCGCGCCGAGCTCGCGGCGAGCCTGGTCGACGGTGCCCCCTGCCCGGTCTGCGGCTCGCTCGACCATCCCGAGCTGTGCGAGCTGCGCGGCGAGCGGGTCACGCGCGATCAGGAAGAGGCCGCCGATGCCCAGGCGGCGCTGGCCACGGAGCAAGCCGAGATGGTCGGGGCGAAGCTGGCCGCCGCCGACGTCCTGGTCGCCGACCTGACCGTCCGGCTCGAAGACGCCGGGTTCACCGTCCCCGCGGACCTGGCCTCGCTCCGGGCCGAGGCCGCGAGGCTGGCCGCGGACGCCACCGCGCTCCGGGCCGAAACGACCCAGCTGACCAGCGCCGCCGCGCGGCTGGCCGACGTCCAGGCGGTCCTCGAAGCCCTCGATAAAGACATCGCCGACGCGGACAGGCGCCTGGTCGAGCTCACCGAGCAGCGCGAATCCGAACTACGCAAGGCCACCGACGCGGACGAGCGGGCCGGCAGGCACCGGGCGTCGCTGCTGGCCCAGCTCGACGGCTCGCCCGACCTGGACACGGCGCTGGCGGCCGTCCGCGCGGCGGCCGATGCGCTGATCGCCGCCGCCGACGCGGCCGACGCGGCCACGCGGGCCGGCCAGGACGCCGGCCGCGCCGCGGACCTGGCGGTCCTGGCCGCGGCCGACGCCGGATTCGCCGGCCTTGACGAGGTGCGCCAGGCGCTCCGCGAGGCGGGCTGGCGCACGGCGACCGACAAGGCTGTCCGCGACCACGAGGCCGCCACCCGGGCCGCCGGGGAACTCCTGGCCGATCCCGACCTCGACGTCCCGCTGGACCCGCCCGCCGACGTGGCCGGGGCGATGGCCGCGGTCGAAGCCGCCACCAAGACGCACGACGACGCCGTGGCCGCCCACGACCGCGCCCGGTACAAGGCCGAGCAGCTTGCCGATCTCGCTCCCAAGCTCACCGCGCGCCTGGACGACCGCAAGCCGCTGGTCGCCCGGGCCGAGCAGGCCCGCAGGCTCGCCGACCTGGCGGCCGGCCAGGGCGCGAACACGCTGCGGATGACGCTGTCCGCCTTCGTCCTGGCCGCCAGGCTGGAAGAGGTCGCTGCCGCCGCCAGCGAGCGGCTGCTGAAGATGACCTCGGGCCGCTACTCGCTCGTGCACACCGACGCGCGCCGCGGCGCGGGCCGGTCCGGGCTCGGCCTGCTCGCCTGCGACGCCTGGACCGGGGTGGACCGCGACACCAGCACGCTGTCCGGCGGCGAGACGTTCCTGGCCAGCCTGGCCCTGGCCCTCGGCCTCGCCGACGTCGTCTCGGCCGAGGCCGGCGGCACCCGGATCGAGGCGCTGTTCGTCGACGAGGGGTTCGGCAGCCTGGATGAGGAGACGCTCGAAGAGGTGATGACCGTGCTCGACGGCCTGCGCGAGGGCGGCCGGATGGTCGGCATCGTCAGCCACGTCGCCGAGCTGAGGCAGCGCATCCCCGCCCAGATCCGCGTGCACAAGGCCCAGGCCGGCTCCGCCTGACCATCCGCACCCAGCCGCCGCCGTAGTGGCTCACCCTCGGGGCTCGTGTGACAGCTGAGGCGGCAGCGGGACACCTGGATCGGCCGAACGGGAACAATGATCCGCGATCATGAATTGCCCCTGATTTGGCGGGGCGCCGGAGACTTTGTTAGCCGACGTTATTTCTGATGTTCGATCCACGGTTGGGTGCTATTCGTGGTGGACACATGTGGACACCTGCGGACATTATGCGGACACATGTGTGTACCGTGATCGGCCCGCTACTCGGTGACGTCGGCCCGGACCGCCCGAACAGCCGCCCAGCGACCTCACCAGGCTCCTCTGGGCCCGAGCAGTGACGGGTGGGACAAGACAGTCACTTGTCCTTTTTCGGCCAGACATCTAATAACGGTACGATAACTACAGCACCTCGGGGGCGGTTTAGCGGCGCCAACAAAAGCGGCTCGCTCCTCTCGTCAGGGAACCTTCCCGCGGTCTACGATCTAAAGCTATTAGTCAAGATATTGGAAACTCTGACGGTACGGCTGTGGCGGGACGGACGAAGGCGTCAGAGGCGGCGAACGGGTAGGGAAACATTCATGACAATAGATTCCGACGCTCGAGACCACGGCGTCCGGCGCGTCGTTGTCGGCGTCGATGGCTCGACAGAGTCCGTGGCGGCACTCAGGTGGGCGTGCCGGGAGGCCAGCCTGCGAGACGCGGAAGTCGTCGCGGTGCTCGCCTTGGAGTCTGCGTGTCACCAGGTCGCGAGCTATGCGGCTCCGGTCCCCCGGTCGTCGGGCGGAAGCTGGGGCGCGGCCCGCGATGTCCTGCGCAGTTCGGTCGCCGAGGCGGTCGACCGTTATCCCGGCGTCAAGGTCCGTACCGAGATCGCCGAAGGGCTCGCAGCGCGCGTGCTGCTCGACCACGCCCTCGGCGCCGACATGCTGGTGCTCGGCCGCACGTCGTACGGGTCGGATCCGTACCGCGCCGCCGGGCCCGTCATCCGGGCCTGCCTGCGCGCCTCCGTCTGCCCGGTCGTCATCATCGGCTCGGCCCATGCCGCGCGTTCCCCGGCGGACCACGTCCCCGAGTCGTGGCAGCGCGACCTCCAGGGCACCGGCACCGCCAGGTAGCGCCGGCACCGCCAGGTAGCGGCGGCACCTATCAGGGCCTGGAGGTAGCGGTCCGGCCCTGATAGGCCAGGCCTGGCAGTGAGACAATCGTCGCGTGCCCTACCTGGTAGAAGTGTCCCCGCCGGTAACCGAGGCGCTGCGGACAGGCGCTCCCGTGGTCGCCCTGGAGTCAACGATCATCTCGCACGGCCTGCCCAGGCCGGGCAACCTGGACGCGGCCAGGGAGTTCGAGGCGATCCTGGCCGGGCGGGGCGTGACCGCGGCGACCATCGCACTGATCGACGGCGTACCGAAGATAGGCCTGACCGCCGCCGAGCTTGAGCGCATCGCGACCGACGAGTCCGTCGTCAAGGTCAGCAGCCGTGATATCGGGATCGCGATGGCGCGGAAGGTGACCGGCGGCACGACGGTAGCCGCCACGTCCGTGCTGGCCGCGCGGGCCGGCCTCCGCGTGTTCGCGACCGGCGGGCTCGGCGGCGTGCACCGAGGCGCGGCTGAGAGCTTCGATGAGTCGGCGGACCTGACCGTCCTGTCCCGGACGCCGATCACGGTCGTCTCGGCCGGGGTGAAGTCCATCCTGGACATTCCGGCCACGCTGGAGCGGCTGGAGACGCTGTGCGTCGCCGTCGTCGGGTACCGCACCTCGCGGTTCCCCGCCTTCTGGCTCTCCGATTCCGGTTACGAGCTGGACTGGCGGGCCGACTCCGCCGCGGAGATCGCTGACATCATGGCGGCCAGGGAGGCCGTCGGCGAGCCGTCGGCCCTGCTCATCGCCAACCCGCTGCCGCCCGGCCGGCAGCTGGACCCGGACGTGCTCGACGGCGCGCTCGAAGAGGCCCTCGCGGGCGCGGCCGAGGCGGGCATCCGCGGCAAGGCGGTCAGCCCGTTCCTGCTCGACCGGATCCAGCAGGTGACCGGCGGGGTCAGCGTCGCGGTGAACCTGCGGATCGCGCGCGGCAACATCGAGCTCGCCGCGGAGATCTCACGATCTTGGGCCGAACGGACCGTTGATCCCCGCGCCAGCTAGCTCCCACTCAGCCGGCCCTGGCGCGGCCCGCCGGGTCGTGGTCTGCGGTGACGTGATCAACGACGTGCTGGTGAAGCCGCTCGACGGCACCACGTCGGGCAGCAGGCCGGGGTCTAGCGGCCCGCCCGGTCAGTTGCTGCCGCGGCCGAAGATGCGCAGGAAGAACAGGAAGACGTTCAGCGCGTCGAGGAAGATCGACGCCGCGATCAGCGGCGCGGAGTCGAGATCGGTCGAGCGCCGCAGCCGCTGGAAGTCGAACATGGTCAGGCCGGCGAAGATCACCAGCCCGAGCACCGAGTAGATCAGCTCGCCGTGCGGGATGCGGACGAAGATCGCCGCGATGCCGAACACGATGAGGGCGAGCAGGGCCCAGAAGCACACCCGGGCGATCGCGGTCAGGTCCCGCCGGGTGGCGTATCCGGCCGCGCCGAAGCCGGCGATGAACAGCGCGGTCGCCCCGCCGGCCTGCCAGAGAACCTGCGGGTTCATGGTCGCGTAGTAGACCAGGATGGGCGCCGTCGCCAGCCCGAGCAGCACGCCGACCGCGAAGAGCAGGACGGTCGCCAGCGCCCCGCCCGCCCGCACCGCGAAGTTCATCCCGATCAGGCAGCCGAACGCGGCGATGTAGAACACGAAGGCCCAGCCGGAGGACAGGTTGCGGCCCAGGTAGGCCCCGAGCGCGAAAAAGCCGGCCGTGACCGCGACGTACCCCATCGTCTGCGCGAACAGGGTATGCGTGCTCTTCCGGGCGGTCGTCCCGAATCCGGGATAGCTGAGCGTCTCGCTCATGGCACCCTCCTGTCTCGTACGTGCCTCCGGATAGTCATTGTCCCCCGTCCGCCGGGCGATCGCCGCGCGGGGATCACCGGGCCCAGCGCGGCGGGCATTTGCTCGGGCCAAAAACCTGATCCGCCCTCTTGACGGCGGCAGGGCCCGGACTTATGTTTCGTGAAACATCGTTCGACAATGTCGAACGCGTTTCGAGCAGTATCCCATCTCGCCGAAGGAGGTGAGGCGCCCCGGCCCCGGCCGCGGGCGAACCGTATGGCAGCTCCACCCACCACTCCCCAGAAACTCGCCGCCGAGTTTCTCGGCACCGCGTTCCTCGTGTTCGTGGGCGCAGGCTCGGCCGCCGCCACCGGCGTCATCGCGGCTGGCACCAAGGTCCCGTTCTCCATGGCGCAACTCGGGATGATCTCGTTCGCGTTCATGCTCGTCATCGTGGGCGCGGTCTACGCGATCGGGCACATCTCCGGCGGGCACATCAACCCCGCGGTCACGCTGTCGCTGGCGATCTCGGGCAAGTTCGGCTGGCGGGAGGTCCCCGGCTACATGGCCGCCCAGGTGGCGGGCGCGATCGCGGGGGCGGCTTCCATCTACCTCACGCTGGGCAGGCTGGCCACGGTCACGGCCGACGGCGGGGTGACCGCCTACAACCCGGCGACCATGGGCTTCGGGCGGGGGATGGTGATCGAGGCGATCGGGACCTTCATGCTGGTCTTCGTCATCTTCTTGGCGTCATCGACCACCGCGCGGTGCCCGGCTGGGCGCCGATGGCCATCGGCGCCGTGGTCTTCGCCGTCATCATCATCCTGGGGCCCGCCACGGGCGCGGCCATCAATCCCGCCCGCTACTTTGGCGCCGTGCTGATGCTGCAGGCGTTCGGCGGTCACGTCCTGTGGTCCCAGTTGCCCGCCTACCTCATCGGGGAATTCATCGGCGGCGCGCTCGGCGGCCTGGCGTGGGTCGCGATCGGCCGGGTCCGCGAGGACGCGGCGATGACCAGCCTCGCGCCCGCCGACGCCGACTCCAGGACCCCTCGAACCGCCGCCTCGGAAAAAGTCAGTGGAGCAACGTCATGAAGAAGCTCATCAACACCCCGGAGACGGTAGTAACGCAGGCCCTGGCGGGAATCGCCGCCGCGCATCCGTCGCTGTCCGTGGACATCGAGAACAAGGTGATCCTGCGCGCGGCCGGCCCCCGGCCGGGCAAGGTGGGCCTGGTCTCCGGCGGCGGCTCCGGCCACGAGCCGCTGCACGGCGGGTTCGTCGGCTACGGAATGCTGGACGCGGCCTGCCCAGGCGAGGTGTTCACCTCACCGGTGCCCGACCAGATGTTCGCCGCGACCAAGGCCGTCGACGCCGGCGCGGGCGTGCTGCACGTGGTGACGATGGTCGACGCGCTCGCGGCGGCGACCCAGGCCTTCAGCAAGGCGATCGCGGCGGGGGCGTCGCAGGACGACGCCCTCGCCGTGCTCGCCGAGGCGGCCTCGGCCGGGGCGATCGCGACCATCTCCATGCAGGCGCTGAAGGGCCGCGCCAGCTACCTCGGCCCGCGCAGCGTGGGTCATGAGGACCCGGGAGCTGCCTCGACCGCCCTTATCCTAGCCGCGCTGAGGGACGCCGCGCGGGTGCCGCGATGACCGCAGCCAGCCGTTACCGGGGACAGCCGGTATCCGAGGGAATCGGCGTCGGGGAGATCTATCTCGGCGACGCACGCCGCGCCGCCGGCGCCGAGACGGCGGCGGCCATCGACGGCGGGCCGGCCGTGGTGACCGCGGACAAGGTACGGTCGGCTTTCGCCGCGGTGGCCCGCGAACGCGTCGCGCTCGCCGGGCAACTGCGTTCATCTGGCCGGTCCGGTGACGCCGCCATCGTGGATATAGGCGCCCTGATCGCGGCGGACCCGGCCCTGGTCGGCCCGGCTCTGGCCGCGGTCCGGGGCGGAGCCGACGCCTTCGTCGCGGTCCAGGAGGCGGCCGAGGCCCAGGCCGCGTTGCTCGCCGCCCTGCCCGACCCCGACCTGGCGCAGCGCGCCAGCGATGTCCGCCAGGTCGCCAGCGCCGTCGTCGACTACCTGAGCGGGAACGCCGTGCCGCCGCCGCCGGCCGCGAGCTTCATCCTGGTCCGCCGTGAGGTGGACCCGGCCGACCTGATCCGGCTGGCGGAGGCGGGGCTGGCCGGTGCGGTGTCGATCGGCGGCGGGGCTAGCTCGCATGCGGCGATCATCGCGCGCGGGCTCGGCGTGCCCATGCTGGCCGGAGCCGACCCGCGGGTACTGGCCGCGACGGCCGGCCACCGCGCGATCCTCGACGCGCGGCCGGACGCGGGCGAGCTCACCGTCGACCCGCCGGTCACCGAACTAGCCGCCGCCCAGGCCAGGTGCACCGCTCAGGCCGGGTCCGCCGCCCAGGCCGGGTCCGCCGCCCAGGCCGGGTCCGCCGCCGTGAACCCTGGGCCGGGCGCTCCAGCCGCCGGAAAGGTCCGCACCGCCGACGGCGAGCAGGTCCTGGTGCTGTGCAACGTGGCGTCCGCGGCCGAGACCAGGCTGGGCCTGTCCGCCGGAGCGGGCGGCGTCGGCCTGCTGCGCACCGAGA
Organism: uncultured Actinomycetes bacterium; assembly: GCA_963739615.1. Lineage (GTDB taxonomy): Bacteria > Actinomycetota > Actinomycetes > Streptosporangiales > Streptosporangiaceae > Palsa-504. The sequence goes on along the minus strand of CAVUBD010000032.1, from coordinate 192,153 downwards.
TCCCGTTCATCGGTGCGCCAGGCTGGCCGTCGGAAGCGGATCACCTGGCGCAGCTGACCCCCGTCCTCGGCCTGCTCGCCGGCCGGCGGGCGGTTGCCCGGCTACTGGACTTCTCCGGTGACAAGATCCCCCCGTTCCTTGACGGCGGTGCCGCCGGCCTGGCGGCTCCGGCCGGCCTGGCAGCCCCGGTCGGCCTGGGAGCACTGCTCAGCGAGCCGGGGGTCCTGCGGGATCAGCTCAGGGCGATACTGGCAGCGGGTCGCGATACCGAGCTCGCCGTGCTGGTCCCGATGGTCACGTCGCTGGATGAGGTGGCCCAGGTCCGCGCCGCGCTCGCCAAGGCCGCCGCCGAAGCCGGCGTGGACCCGCCCGAGCTGGGCATCATGGTCGAGGTCGCCGCCACCGCCGAGGCCGCAGCCGCATTCGCGCCTGAGGTGGACTTCTTCTCCATCGGCACCAATGACCTCACCAGCGAGGTCCTCGGCCTCGACCGGGCCGGCCCGGGCAGCGAGCCCGCGCTGGCCGCCGACCCGCGCGTGCTCACCCTCATCGAGTCCGTCGTCCGGGCCGGGAAACAGGCCGGGGTGAATGTGTCGGTGTGCGGCGACGCGGCGGCCGATCCCAGCGTACTGCCGCTGCTGATCGGGCTCGGCGTGCGGACGCTGAGCGTCGGCGCGGCGCGCGTGCCGCGGGTCGCGCAGTGGATCGGGCAGACCGACGCCAGCCAGGCCGCGGCCCGGGCCGCCCAGGTCCTGGGAGGAGCGTGATGCCCCCCTCAGCTCAGGGCCCCTCAGCTCAGGGCCCCTCAGCTCAGGGCCCCTCAGCTCAGGGCCGAGAGCACCACGCCGCCGCGTCCCGCCCCCAGGTCCCTGGAGACGGCCCGGCCGGCCTCCTGGACGGCGCGGGCCAGTTCGTCACGGGTGGCGGGCACGAGCAGGCGGTCCGCCGCGCCGACGACGCCGATCGCGCCGGCCACCAAGCCGTCCCTGGCCAGGATCGGCGCCGCGATCCCGGCGTCGCCCACGGTCGCTTCCTGGTCCTCCACGGCGTAGCCGCGCTGGCGCACCTGGCCGAGAGCGCGGTTCAGCGCGGTCCTCGTGGTCTTCGTTCGCCCGGTCAGCGGCGCCAGCTCGCCGGTCATCGCCCGGGTGCGCTGCGCGGCGGGCAGGTGAGCCACGATCGCGTGGCCGAGCGCGCAGGCGTGCCACGGAATCGCCGCGCCGACCTCGAGGATCTGAACCGTGTTGTCCGGCCGGAAGACGTGATGCAGCACGATGACGCGGGACCCGGACAGGGTCGCCACCCAGACCGCCTCGCTGGCCCGCTCGGCCAGGGACTCCGCCCACCTCAGCGACCTGGCTCGCAGCTCAGAGCCGTCCAGGTAGGCGTTGCCGAGCTGCAGCACCCCCGGACCCAGGCTGTACTTGCCGGTGTCGGGGTCCTGCGCGACGAGCTCATGGGCTTCCAGCGTGCGCAGCAGCCCGTGCACCGTGGGCTTGGCCAGTCCGACCCGGTCGGCTATCTCGGTGACGCCGAGACGCGGCGTACCCGAGCCGAGGACGCCGAGGATCTGGGCTGCGCGCTGCACCGACTGGATCATGACACCCTTTCAGCGATACCGAACAACATTCAGGATATGCCATGAGCGCTGCCATCGTCGGAATAGTCCTCGTCTCCCACAGCGCCGAACTCGCCGCCGGTGCGGCGCACCTCGCCGGGCAGGTCAGCGGCGGCACGGTGACCATCATCGCGGCGGGCGGCACCGACGAAGGCGATCTGGGCACGAGCGCGGCCAAGGTAGCCCGCGGTCTGCGCCTCGCCGATGGCGGGGCCGGCGTCGTGGTGCTGCCCGATCTGGGCAGCGCGGTGCTCACGGTTCGGGCGGTGCTCTCCGAACATGGCGATGCCAGCACCGTGGTGCTCGCCGACGCGCCGTTCGTCGAGGGTGCGGTGGCCGCGACGGTGACGGCCGCCGCCCTTGTCGCCATCCTCAGCCAGGCGACGAAGGTCGGCGGGTTAGCGCCCGTACCTGCCCACCGATGATCGTGCCCATCGGCTGCCTCCTCCAGGCCCTCCCCGGATGGGCGGCCCGGCCCGCGGAAACCCATCGGTCCGCGGGCCGCGTATTGGCCGGGCAGCAGGAAACATGCAATTGCACGTGCATCACCGTTCGTTAGGGAAAATGCATTTTTTATCCCGAACGATCCGCCGTTCTTCCTCGTGATCATGTTAGTCGCGTGACGGCCGGTGCGGCCGAGGTCCCGGGTAACTTCTTACCCGGATGAATGCGGCAAACCGTGAACGTTTCCAGTAAGTTGATATTTCACTGCACGGGTAGTCGGACAGGGAGCGCATGGGCGTAGCACTGCGGCGCGCCTGGCGGGCAACAAGCCGGCCGTCGGTTTGGCTTGTGCTGGCTCTCGTGCTGGACGCCGCCGTCGCCATCGCGGCGATATTGGCCGGGGGAACCCTTAACCTGGCGGACCTGCTTGCGGCGGGCCCGTTGCTGGCCTGCGCGCGATGCAACGGCCGGATGACCGCGCTTGTCGCCGTCTATGCGATTGCTCTTTGTGTCATCGTGACCGCGGTCACGGGGATGTCGGGCACCGCCAGCGAAGGGTACCGTCTCACCATAGTCATTGGCGCGGGAGTATTCGCGGTGCTCGCGGCCGTGATCCGCAGCCGCCGGGAGAGCGCGCTTATCCGCATCAGCGAAAGGGTCCAGCATGCGATTCTGCGGCCGCTGCCCGCCGAACTCGGCGGCGTGGCCTTTGCCTCCCACTATCAGTCGGCGACCACCCAGGCCCTGGTCGGCGGTGACCTTTATGACATCACGATGACGCAGTTCGGGCTGCGTTTTATCATCGGTGACGTCAAGGGCAAAGGGCTGGACGCGGTCGGCCGGTGCGCCGCGGTGCTTGCGGTCTTTCGCGAGCTGGCATTCGCCGAACCTGATCTGGTCAAGCTCGCCGAGCAGATGGACGCCCGGCTATCGGGAGAGATGGAAATCGAGGACTTCGTCACGGTAATACTCGCCGAATTCGCACCGGGCGAAGTGCGTATTGTCAACTGCGGGCACCACCCGCCGGTCATGCTGGCGGCAGGTGTCGCCGGATTGCAGATGATGGCTCCGCCCGTATACGCGGCGCCCCTGGGCCTGCATCCGTCGCCAGCCCGGCAGGATATCGTGCTGAAGCCGGGCGACCGGCTGCTGTTCTACACCGACGGCCTGGTCGAGACCAGGGATAGGGCCGGCCGTTTCTTTGCTCTGGACGCTCGTGTGGCCGCGGCACTGGGCCCGCCCGGCCTGACCCTGCCCGATCTGACCCTGCCCGATCTGACCCTGCCCGATCTGAATGGCGCGGTCCGGCGCGTGGTCAGGCTCCTGCTCGAGCACGCAGGCGACGGTCTCGCCGACGACGTCCTGCTCGTCCTGTGCGAGCCCGTCAGCGCAGCCAGTCAATCAGCAGTTCGCTGAGCCGGTCAGGCGCGTCCAAGGGCACCCAGTGACTCGCGTCAGGGATTTCTTCGTAACGTCACGGACCCTGCCCGATCATCGCAGGTCCCTGGCTCCGGGCACCACCAGTCCCGTCTCGTACGCGGTGACCACCGCCTGCGTGCGGTCGCGTAGCCCGAGCTTGCTCAGCATCCGGCTGACGTGCGTCTTCACCGTCTCCTCGGTGACCACGAGGCGGACGGCGATCTCCGGATTGGAAAGGCCCGTCGCGACCAGCCGCAGGACCTGCGTCTCCCGGGGGGTCAGCGTGGCCAGAGCGGCCGCGGGCGGGGCATCGGGCTGCGGGCGCTGCCGGGTGAACTCCGCGATCAGGCGGCGGGTCACAGCGGGCGCGAGCAGCGCCTCGCCCGCCGCGATGACCCGGACGGCATCGAACAGCCGCTCGGCGGTGACGTCCTTGAGCAAGAACCCGCTGGCGCCGGCGCACAGCGCGTCGTAGACGTAGTGATCGAGGTCGAAGGTCGTCAAGATGAGGATCCGCGGGCCCTGGTTCCCGTCCGGTCCAGGTCCGGCCAGCTGCTTGGTGGCTTCGATGCCGTCCATGACGGGCATCCGCACGTCCATCAGCACGACGTCGGGCGACAGCTCACGGCAGATCCGCACCGCTTCGGTCCCGTCGCAGGCCGTGCCGACGACGGTGAAGTCCGGCTGGGTGCCGAGCAGCGCGGCGAAGCCGGTCCGCACCACGTGGTGGTCGTCGGCGACGATGATCCGGACGGTCCCGGCCGGGTGGTTCATCCAGCTGCCTCCGCCTTGGCCGGCAGCGTGGCCTCGATCAGGAAGCCGCCGCCGCGTGCGGCGCCGGTCCGCAGTGCGATGACCGCCACCACCAGCACGGCGTCCCGGCCGGCCGAGCCGGCCGGGCGGGACGGGTTCGCCCAGGTCCTGCACGCGGAGTGGACCAAGTACCGGACGGTGCGCGGCTGGGTCATCGGCATGGCCGTCGCGGCCCTGGTGACGATGCTGATCGGGCTGTTCGCCGCCGGGGGCGCGAGCAGTTCCTGCAGTGGCGTCGGGGGCGGCCCGGCCCGGTCCGGCGCGGCCTGCGGGCCCAGCTTCCCGGTGGGGCCCGGCGGGGAGGCGGTGACCGACAGCTTCTACTTCGTGCGCCAGCCGCTGACCGGGAACGGCAGCATCACGGTCCAGGTGAGCTCGCTGACCGGCCTGGTCCCGAGTTCGCCCGCGGCGGCCAACCCGGGGCAGCGACCAGGGCTCGTGCCGTGGGCCAAGGCCGGGCTCATCATCAAGGACGGCACCAGCCCCGGGTCGGCGTACGCGGCCGTGATGGTCACCGCCGACCACGGGGTGCGGATGCAGGACGACTACACCGGCGACACGGCGGGCCTGCCTGGTGCCGTCTCGGCGGCGTCGCCGCGCTGGCTGCGGCTGACCCGCTCCGGCGACACGATCACCGGCTACGACTCGGCCGACGGCCTGCACTGGACCCAGGTCGGCGCCGTTCACCTGGCCGGGCTACCCACGACGGTGCAGGCCGGCCTGTTCACCGCGTCCCCCTACGACGAGATGCTCACCGAGAACTTCGGCGGCGGAACCAACGGGACCGGCGGTCCCAGCCAGGCCACCGCCGTCTTCGACCATCTGACCCGATCGGGCACATGGCCAGGCGGCGGGTGGACCGGCGACTACATCGGGACCAACCTCGGGCCGGGGGTCGGCTCATATCACCAGGCCGGCGGCCAGTTCAGCGTGACCGGGTCCGGTGACATCGCGCCGGTCCCGGCCGGGCCGTCCAGCCCGGGCAATACCGTCACGATCTCGAATCGCCTAGTGGGCACGTTCGCCGGGCTGATCGCGGTGGTCGTGGTCGCGACCATGTTCATCACCGCCGAGTACCAGCGCAAGATGATCCGCACCACCCTGGCCGCGAGCCCGCGGCGCGGCCGGATGCTGGCGGCGAAGGCTCTCGTGATCGGCTCGGTTACCTTCGCGGCCGGCCTGGTCGCGGCGGCCGTCGTGGTGATTGGCTTCGCCTCGCTGGCGCGCAGCCGGGCGTACGTGTTCCCGGTGCCGGGGCTGACCGAAGTGCGCCTCATCGTCGGCACCGCGGCGCTGATGGCCGCCACCGCCGTCCTGGCCCTGGCCGCGGGAGCCGCGCTGCGCCGCAGCGCCGCTGCCGTCACCGCGGTCATCGTGGCGATCGTGCTCCCTTACATCCTCGCGGTCGCCTCTGTCCTGCCGGTCAGCATCGCCGACTGGCTGCTGCGGATCACCCCGGCCGCCGCGTTCGCCGTCCAGCAGAGCATCCCCAAGTACCCGCAGGTCACGGCCCTTTACTCGCCGGGTGCCGGCTACTATCCGCTGGCCCCGTGGGCCGGCCTGGCCGTCCTGTGCGGCTATGCCGCGCTCGCCCTGGGCCTGGCCGTCGTCCTGATCCGCCGGCGGGACGCGTGAGCCAGGCCCGTCCGCTTCATGCGGAATGGACCAAGCTGCGCACGGTGGCGGGACCGGCCTGGCTGCTCGCCGCCACCGCCGTGCTGACCATCGCCGTGAGCGCCGCGGCCACGGCCGCGGTGACATGCCCGTCCGGCACCGCCTGCCCGGTCGACACGGCCAAGCTCAGCCTCAGCGGGGTCGACTTCGGCCAGGCGGTCGTGGCCATCCTGGCGGTGCTGGCCATCAGCGGCGAGTACAGCACCGGCATGATCCGCGTCACGCTCACCGCGATGCCGCGGCGGACCACCGTGCTGGCGGCCAAGGCCGTCATCCTGACCGGCCTGGTGCTGGCCGCGGGCACCATCGCGGTGCTCGGCTCCGTCCTCGCCGGGCGGCTCATCCTGCCCGGTCATGGCTTTACCGCGACCCGCGGCTTTGCGCCGCTGTCCCTGGCGGACGGACCTGTGCTACGCGCCGCCGCCGGGTCCGTCCTCTACCTGGCCCTGATCGCACTGCTCAGCCTGGGCATCGCCACCGCGGTGCGCGAAGCCGCGGTGGCCATCGGGATCGTCCTCGGCCTGCTGTATCTGTTCCCGATCATCGCTAACGTAGTAACCGATGCACACTGGCAGCGGCACCTGCAGCAGATAGGGCCGATGAACGCCGGGCTCGCCATCCAGGCCACCACCGGCCTGCGCAGCCTGCCCATCAGCCCGTGGGCGGGCCTGGGCGTGCTCGCGGCCTGGGCTGCGGCCGCGCTGGGCGCCGGCGCACTGCTGCTGCGGCTGCGCGACGCGTGAACGGGACCAGGCGATGACCACCGCAAGACCGTCGTGGCTATTCAGGAGGCGGTTTCCGCTGCTGGCCGCGGTCGTCATGACCGCCGTCGGGATGGCCGGGACGATCTGGGGACCGCTGTACTACGGGACGACGGCCTGGGGGCTGCCGGATGACCTATGGGGGACGCTGATCGGGGCGCAGCGCCTGGTCCACCTGAACCTGGCCGCCCTGTACACCACGCCCACCCAGCTGGTCTCCCTGCCCGGTACGGCCATCATCCTCATCCCGGTCGTCGCGGTCATGGACCTGGCCGGGATCGCGGTGCCCGCGCCCGGTGTCGCGATGGGCCATCATCCGGCCTCCTGGCTGGTGGCCGGCCCCTACCAGGCCCTCATCTCGGCCGTGGTGCTTTTCGCCGCTGACGCGCTGGCCGAGCGCCTCGGCGTGACCCAGCCCAGGCGTTTCGTGCTTGCCGTCGCGGGTGCCGCCGCGCTGTGGGGCGTCACCATCCGGTGGGGTCATCCGGAAGACGCCGTGGCGGTCGGCCTGCTCCTCTACGCCATCGTGGCCCTGGCCGACGCGAAAACGAGCCGGTCCGCCTGGCTGGCCGGGGCGGCGGTGGCGGTGCAGCCGCTCGTCCTGCTCGCATTGCCCGTCATGATCGCCGTCGTCGCGCCGAAGCGCTGGCCCGGTTTCCTCGTCCGCGTGGCCGCCCCCAGCGCGGTCCTGCTGGCCGTCGCGGCCGCGGCCAACTGGACCGCCACCGTCCACGCGGTGACCAGCCAGCCCAACTCGCCGACGATCGACCACCCCACCCCGTGGATTTACCTCGCTCCGCACCTGCCCGGCGGTCAGGTGGCCGCCGGGCCAGGCCGGATCCTGGCCATCGCGGCCGCCTGCGGATGCGCCCTGGTGGCCTGGCGCAGGGTGCGCCGCCCCATGCCGCCCGCCATGCCGCCCGCCGGGTCGCCCGCCGCGCCGCCCGCCGGGCCGTCCTCCGCCGCATGGCGCCCGGAGATGCTTCAGCAACTGCTGTGGTGGACCGCGACCGCCCTGGCGCTCCGCTCGGCGTTCGAGCCCGTGATGGTCGCCTACTATCTGTGGCCGCCGCTGGCGGTCGCGCTCATCGTGGCCTCGACGAACTGGTTCCGGCTGCTCCCGGCCGCTGTCGCCGCCGTCGTGCTCACGTTCTTCTCGCAGGTCCAGTGGCGGAACCCGTGGGCCTGGTGGCTGCCGATGATCACGCTGCTCGGCCTGACCCTGTTCTTCGCCCGCGCCAGGAACCGCGGGCCAGGGGACGGCTCCCGTGAGGCCGGATTCGCCGCCGGGTTCCTCTTCCCAGATCCGCGAGCACGCGGCTAAACTGTATGCAGTCTAAACTGTATGCAGTTTAGGCCCACGGGCAGGAGGCTCGGCGTGGGCGCCGTCGACATCATCGGCAACTCGATGGGCGGCGCCGTGGCCCTCTCGATCGCCGTGGCCCGGCCGCGCGCGGTCCGCCGCGTTGTACTGATGGGTTCGATGGGCGCGGCGATGGCGCTGCCGCCCGGCCTGAACGCGGTATGGGGCAACGAGCCAGCACGCAGTGAAACCGCCATTTCACCACGCCAGCACGGGGTGATACCGCGGTTTCACTCCGCCGCCAGGTGCAGCCCCGCCGACGGCTGGCGGTCGATGAGCGCCACCGCGTGCGGCACCGCGACCGGCTCGTAGTCCGGCGCGCAGTCGGTCAGCACCCGCAGCGCCGTGCGCGCCAGGTGGTGCGCCATCTCGGTCAGCGCGCCCTGCTCGTCGTCCGCGGTCAGCGCCTCCAGGATCGAGGCGTGCTCGGCGTCGCCGGCCGCCTGCCAGCTGTTCGGCTCGGACAGCTGGTAGATGCGGATGTAGCGGGTCGTCCGGTCGGCGAAGGCGAGCAGTTGCCGCTGCATCGCCTCGCCCGCGGCCGCCGTGCAGACCCGGTGGTACTCGGTGTGCGCCGCGAACCAGGCGTCGAAGTCGCCGTTCTTGGCGGCCCGCCGCATCGCGGTCAGCAGCCGCTTGGCCTCGGCGCGCGCCTTGGCCCCGAAGTTCCCGATCGTCATCGACAGGGCCAGCGTCTCCAGCAGGATGCGGCTGGCGTAGACGTCGTCGAGTTCCTGCGGGTCCAGGCCCGCGACCCTGGTCCGCTGGTTCGGCTCGATCTCGACCAGGCCCTCTTCCTGCAGCATCCGCAGCACCTCCCTGAGCGGGGTGCGGCTGATGCCGAGCTGGGCGGCCAGGCTCACCTGCGACAGCTTGGTGCCGGGGGACAGGGTACCGTCGAGGATGCATTCCCGCAGGTAGGCGTGCACGTACGGGATGGCCTGCCTGGCTTCGGGCAGGTCGACCTTGCGGATGTCAGGCACCTGCACGACACGAGGCATGGCCAGCATTCTCCCCTGATCCGACGGCAGCTGCGCAAAGTTCACGACCCAGGCATAACTGCATACACTTTACCCAGCCTGCCGGGCCGCTGCCGCCGGAACAACGCGGAGGATCCGGCCTGCGCGGAGGATCCGGTACCCTGCCGTTGCCCTTTTCCTCCAGTCGGCCGGGTCCTCCACGCTAATCCCGGCCCGGACCCGGCTACACGCACCCTGCCGGCCGCAAGCCGCCCCGGCGCCCGCGCCCGCGCCCGCAAAGCCATGCACGCCACCTTCCGCGGTGATCTCGGCCGACTGCCCCGCGCCCGCGCCCGTACCCTAGCCGTGGGTCTTAGCGGCGTATAGCCCGGCCAGGGCCGCGACAGGCGAAGTCGCAAAGTGCATGCAGTTATTGGCCGTCAAGGCTTGAACGCCTCGCTCAAACTGCATACAGTTTAGCTACCGCAGGCCACGGCCCGCGGGTCGTGCGAGGAGGAACGTGCCCGGCGAGCCAGTGCTGGACCGCGCCGCCGTCTGGGACGGCCTGGTGCTGAAGGCCAGCAACGCGCTGCCGTTCGTGCCCAGCATGACCTTCTGCGAGGTCACCCAGCGCCACGGCGACACCGTCTTCGACCGCGACATCGAGTTCAGGGGCCAGCGCTTCACCGAGCGGATCACGCTGGAGCACCCGTACCGGGTGACCTTCACCCGCATCGCAGGCCCGGTCCTCGGGACGATTGTCAATGAGATAGAGAGTGGCGCGAACGAGATCGAGGGCCCCGCCGACGACCTCAGGCTCCGGTTCAGCTTCGCCCTGGTGGTAGCCGGCATCCAGGGCGGATCCGCCGCCGAGCTAGCCCGCCTCAAGGCCCGCTACGACCCCCAGAACCTCTTCCGCATGAACTACAACATCCCCCCCGCCCCCTAGCACCCCCCCTGCCCGCTTCCGGGGCCATTTCAGCCGTAACGGCGCAGCTCGTGGAAGAAGTCGTCGATGACGTGCAGCTCGCCGGCGCGGGCGACCTCGTCGTAGACGTACTTGCCCACCGCCAGGTCCAGCACGCCGAGGCCGAACGGGGAGAACACCGCCGGCCGGTCAGCCGGCACCGCCACTCGCCCCGCCATCACGTCGTCCAGCGTGCCGGCCAGGAAGTCCCGGCCGCCGGTGAGCTGCTCCGCCAGGTGCGGCGAGGTGTTCGCCTTCAGGCAGTGCTCCACGTCGTCGACGATGTTGGTCGAGGCGAGCAGGATCTCCGGCGCGAGGTCGCGCAGCGACACGTGCAGCACCAGGGGATGGTGCGAGAACCACGACAGGTCGCTGACGTGCGGCTGCCCGGCGATCGTGGCGAAGACCACCAGGTCGCTGGACCGTATCAGCTGCTCCGCGCTGTCGTACACCGTAACCCGGCCGGCCTCGCCCGGCTGCTCCAGGTAACCGCGGAAGCCGGCCGCGCTGGCCGCCGACAGGTCGTGCACGCCGATCTCATCGAACGACCAGCCGGTTCCGGTCAGGAAGGTATGGATGTAGCGGGCGATCAGGCCCGTCCCGAAGAACCCCACCCGGGCCGGACGCGGCGTCCCGCGGCTGAGCCAGTCAGCCGCCGACGCCGCCAGCGAGGCCGTCCTGGTGGCGCTGATGATCGAGCTCTCCAGGCAGGCGAACGGATAGCCGGTGTCGTGGTCGTTGAGGATGAGCACGGCCGAGGCCCGCGGGAGGCCAGCCTCGACATTCCCTGGAAAGCTGGAGATCCACTTCAGGCCATCCACCCGGAGCGGCTCGCCGATCGAGGCGGGCAGCGCGATGATCCGGTCCGATGGGCGGTCGGGGAAGCGCAGGAAGTACGACGGCGGGTTCACCGAGTCGCCGGCGCTGTGCAGCCGGTAGGTGGCCTCGACCAGTTCCATGATCTGCTTCTGGCGTCCTTGCAGTGCCTGCTGGACCTGAGCCCCCGGGATCACCGCGAACGACGGCACGACGGTGCTCATCGGGCGGCCACCTCGATGGTCGGCGAGCAGTCGGCCAGGCGGACCGGATCGGTCATCGCGACGAGCACTTCGCGCGGTCCGGTGAAGGCCTCCCGGCTGTGCGCGGTCCGGACGTTGTCCACGAGCAGCACGTCGCCGGCCTGCCAGGGCTCCCGGGCGGTATGAGCCTCGTAAACCTCGTTGATCAGCTGCACGACGTCCTCGCCGATCGGGTCGCCGTGTCCGAAGCGGGTGTTGAACGGCAGCCCGTCCTCGCCGTAGACGTCCACCAGGTACTCGCGCACCTCCGGATCTATGGTCCGCTCGTTGAGGAACGCGATCTGGTTGAACCAGCAGCGCTGGCCGGTGCGCGGATGCCGGACCACGGCGCTGCGGCGCTGCCTGGTGCGCAGCCCGCCGTCGGGCTGCCACTGGAACTCGATCGCGTTGGCGCGGCAGTACCCCTCGACGGCACGGCGGTCGTCGGTGCCGAACGCCTCGGCGACCGAGGCCCCGATGTCGTCGTTGTAGTTGCGGGTGAGTACCCAGCCCTCGCGCTCGAACCGGCTGACCAGCTCGGCGGGCAGGGCACGAAGCACCGTCGGCGAGTCGGCCACCGCGGTGGCCCCGCCCGACGACGCCGCGTGCAGGCACGCGAACATCATCAGGCCGGGGAACTCGAGCGTGTAACTTAGTTCGTGGTGCATGCACATCTGCTGGTTCGGCGGCCATTTCGACGCGGAGTACAGGCCGTTGGCGAAGGTCCGCCTGGCCGCGAAGAACTCCTTCTCGGTCATCAGTTCAGTGGCCAGCCGGCCGAACACGGTGCCGGTCTCGGCGGCATCGCGGAGCCCGAGGCCGCGGACCAGGACGCAGCCGTGCTCGGCGATGACCGCCCGCAGCGCGTCCCGGTGGTCAGCCGCCCAGCCGGCTGCCCAGCCGACGGCACCGCCGGCGGCCTCGGCCCGCAGCACCGGAGGCCGTCCGGCTTGCAGGTTGACGTCCAGCAGGGACGCCGGGGTTGAATGCGACATCTCGATGTCCTTTCTGTTGCTGCTTACGAAGAAACCCGGACCCCGGCGGCCCGGAGCACGGGCTTCGCCGCCTCGGCCGGGCGGGTGCGCGGGAAGTAGTGACCGCCGTCGGCCAGCTCATGCAGGTCGACCTGGTCGGCCAGGAGCCGCCAGTCGCGGTGCCGGCGCGCGAAATCCGCCGTGGCCGGGTCGTCGGCGGCCACGACCACGGTTACCGGCACGGACAGCTTCACCGCCGGCGGGCGGTCCAGGGCATCGGCGAGATATCGGTGGGCCGATACGCAGTCGTGCCGGTAGGCGGCACCGATCTGCTCGGCGTGCCGCGCGTCAAGCTCGCTGAGTTCGGTGTAGCCGCCGTCCGCGCTCAGCGCGGCGGCGATCTCGGCGTTGCTCCGCCCGGTCAGCCCGGCGACGGCGGCGCGCCGGCCCGCGGCCTGCCCGGGCAGTTGCGCGCCGAGGAACACCCGCTGGACGTCCACCCCGTGCTCACGTAGTTTCCTGGCCGTCTCCACGGCGAACGCGGCGCCCGAGGAATGACCCCAGAGCAGGACCCTGGTCAGGCCGCTCCGGATGATCTCGTCGACGACCTGCCCGACCACCTCGGCCATCGGCGCGAACGGTTCGTCCTGCCCGGCCAGGTCGTGACCGGGCAGCTCGACGGCGTAAACGGCCAGGCCGCTGCCCCGCAGCGCGCTGGCCATCGACTGGAAGTTCACCGCGTTGCCGCCTGCGTAAGGAAAGCACACCAGGGCCGCGGCCCGCTCGCCCTGCGGTTCCAGCAACGACTGGAGCAGCCCGGCGCGCTGATCCGTGGTCCGGTCGACCAGTCCGGCCAGATCGGCGAGGACCGGGTGGCGGGTAAGCTCCTTGAGCGATACCGCCCGGTCCAGGGTGATCGCGAGCTTCACGGCCGACAGCGACGAACCGCCCCGGTCAAAGAAGTTGTCGTGCCGGCCGATCTGGTCCGGTGGGATGCCCAGCACGGTCGCCCAGGCGGCCGCCAGCCGCCGTTCGGTGGCCGTGCGAGGCGCCTGATGGTCCGCCACGGCGACGTCAAGCTCCGCGGCCTGCGCCGTCAGCGTCTTCCTGTCGATCTTGCCGTTGGCCGTCAGCGGCAGGTTTTCCCGCCAGTGGAACGCCGCCGGGATCATGTACTCCGGCAGCGACTGACTCAGCCGGTCCCGCAGGGCGCTGGCCGGCCGCGGCCGCGGGCCCGAGCAGAAGGCCACCAGTCGCTGGCCCGCGCCTTCGCCGGGCCGCCCGGTGACCACCACGGCGCCGTCGCGGACCCCCGGCACCCGGAGCAGGATGTTCTCGATCTCGCCGATCTCGATGCGGAAGCCGCTGATCTTGACCTGGCTGTCACGGCGGCCGAGGAACTCCAGCTTGCCGTCCGGTTGCCAGCGGCCGTAGTCGCCGCCCAGGTAGAGCCGCTGCCCCCGGTGATGCGGATCGGCCAGGTAGGCCAGCTGGGTGCGTTCTGGGTCGTTGATGTAGCCGCGGCCGACGCAGACCCCGGAGAATGCGATGAGGCCGGGCGCGCCCAGCGGCACCGGCGACAGGTGCTCGTCGACGATGTAGATGCGCACGTTGCTGACGGGACGGCCCAGCGAGACCCGGTCGCCCTCCGGCGCCCGCTCCATGACCTCGTGGTTGGTATCGTCCGAGGTCTCGGTCAGCCCGTACGCGTTGACCAGCTTGATCCCCGGCTGGGCCGCGAACCAGCGCTGGGCGAGCTCCTTCTTCAGCGCCTCGCCGGTCACCGACACGCACCGCAGGTCCGGCAGCTCTCGCGGCTGCCGCTCCAGGTAGGACAGCACGACCTCGAGGTAGGAGGGCACGACCTGCAAGATCGCGACCTGGCTGTCGACGATCTTGTCCAGGAACCGCTGGACGTCCAGGATTACCTCCTGCTCGACCAGCAGGGTCCGCCCGCCGGCCAGCAGCCCGGAAATCAGCTGCCACAGCGAGATGTCGAAGCACTGGGGCGCGGTCTGGGCGACCACCTGCCCCGAGTCGATCTGCAGGTCGTCGAGCTTGGCGTAGAGGTGGTTGAGCATGCCCGCGTGCTCGCACATCGCACCCTTGGGCTCACCGGTGGAGCCGGAGGTGAAGTAGATGTAGGCCAGCTGGTCCGGCGTGACCTCGACGCCGAGGTCATCGTCGGCGTGGTTCTCGGCGTAGGCCGTCTCGGCCAGCAGCGTCGCGATGCCGGGCAGCGAGTCCAGGGCCCGGCCCAGCGTGGCGGTGCTGCCTGGTTCGGTCAGCACCAGCTCGCACCCGGCCCGGGACAGCGCGATCGCGATCCGGTCGGCAGGGAAATGCGGCTCGATCGGCAGGTACGCGCCGCCGGCCTTGAAGACCGCCAGGACGGCGGCCATCCAGTCCAGGTTCCGCTCGGTCACCACCGCGACGACCCCCTCGCGGCGAAGTCCCCGCGCCAGCAGGGCTCGTGCCAGCCGGTTCGCGCGCGCGTTGAGCTCGCAATAGGTCCACTGCCTGTCGCCGTGCGCGGCCGCGACAGCGTCCGGGTGGGACCGGACCCGCTGCTCGAACAGCTCGTGCACCCGCCGGTCCGGCAGCTCCCTGTGCGGTCCGGCGAGCCCTTCGAGCTGGAAGCGCAGCTCCCCGCCGGACAGCAGGGATTGCCGTTCGTGCTCGGCCTCCGGATCCGCGGCGATCAGCTCGAGCGCGGTGCGGTGATAGCCGGCGATCCGGGCCGCGCCGTCCGCCTTGAGCACGTCGGTCCGGTACCGCAGGCGCAGCACGACCCGGCCGCGGTGCGGCCAGATCCCCACCCGCAGTACGGTGTCCCCGGCCAGCTTGCCGTCGTCGCCGACCGAATCGAACACGGTCTCGAAGAGCGGCCCGGTCAGGCCAAGCTCGCCCCGGAGTTCATCGACGCCGAAGTCCTGGTGCGACAGCAGTTCCCATTCGGCCCGGTGGGTGTCCAGCAGGACCGTCCGCCACGAGCCAGCTCCGGTCGCCAGACGGCAGGGCAGCGGCCGTGCGCCGGGCGCGGCCACGTAGCCGGTCACGACCTCGGACTCGCCGCCGAGCGCGGCGAGCACCCTGGCGTGCGCGGCCAGCAGCACCGAACTCAGCGGCACGCCCACCTCGGCCGCCCGCTTGCGCAACCTCGCCACCAGGTCGCCGGGGATGCTCTCCTCGTGCGTGGCGACGCCGGGCACCGGATCGAGGGTCCAGCGCGGGATCGCGGTGAGCCCGCCGGCCAGCAGCACGCCGCGCCAGAACTCGCGGTCAGCTCCCCGGCCGGCCCAAGCCCCAGCGTCGGCTGTCGCGTCATGCAAGCTGATAGTGGTCATGTCACATCTCCCTCGCCGGGTTGCCGCCCCACCGCGCGTGCGGCGGGATTTCCTCGCCCTTCATCAGGAAGGAGTCCGGGGCGAGCACCGATCCGTCGCCCATGGTCACGCCGTAATGGACCATCGCGCCGACCCCGAGCGTGCAGCCGTCGCCGATCGTGGTCCGGTCGGACTTAAAGGTGCCGTCCTCCTGCGAGTGGCACTGGATCTTGGTTCCGGCGTTGAGCATCACGTCGTCGCCGATGGTGGTCAGGGTCCGCTCGGTCATGTAGCAGCCGTCGTCGAAGACCCTCTTGCCGATCCGGACGCCCAGCCCTCGCCAGATCAGGTTCTTGAACGGGGTGCCGTCGAACATATGCAGGTATCCCTCTCCCGGTACTTTCCAGAGGCGCTCGTGCCGCCAGAAATACGGGTCATAGATCGAGCAGTACTTCGGCTGCAGCCGGCGGAAGCCCTTGATCACGCGCTCGAGGAGCACGAAGTAGACCGAGGTGACCAGGACGCTGAGCACCAACAAGGCGGCCATCTCCAGCTGGGCGAACCCGCCGTAGGAGTCGAAGGCGGCCAGCGTGAACACGGTGACGAGGAAGGCCTGCAGCCAGCGCCCGAACAAGAAGATGCCCATGGTCCGCAGGTTGTGCCAGTTCTTCGCGTGCAGCCGGAGGCGCAGTTCGTCTCCCTTGCCGAGGTCGTCGAACGCCAGGTCGCGCTCGACCGTTCGCGGGATCTCGAAGGACGGCGAGCCGAGCAGGCCCACCCCGGTGCGGATCTCCCCGTCGAGCGGGATCATCGCCTTGGTCGCGATGAGGCAGTTATCGCCCGTCCGGCCGCCGGCCGGATACGCGATGTTGTTCCCGAAGAAGCTGTGTCCCCCGATATACACCGGGGCGACGCGGAAGGACGTGGTCGAGAAGTCGGCGTTCATGATCGACAGGCCGTCGGCGACCATCGTCCCGCTGCCGATGATGCTCAGGTACGGGGTCTCGTGCCCCACCTCCGTGCCGAAGTTCGACCCGGTCTGCTCGACCTCGCGCAGGTCATACCCGAGCCAGCGCAGGTAGTAGACGATAAAGGAGCTGTCACCGAACAGGCGCGTGAAGAACTTCGCGCCGGTCAGGCGCACGATCGCCCGGTGGATCCGGTCGTGGAACCCGTAAAGCGGATAGACCGCGCATGGCTTGACGAACCCGCTGAGCAGCCGGGGAACGATGGCGATGACGATCAGGCCCAGGAGGACAGGGCCGAAGAACAGCACAAGCGACACGAAAACCGCGTCGGCGTACAGTCCGGGCGACGTGATGGCGTCCATCCGCGGATCCAGTACCTTGCCGAGCATCGGCACCGCGGTCAGCAGCAGGAACACAGCCCCCTCGACCAGCGGCAGGTACAGGAAGAACAGGCAGAACAAGGTGACGGCACCGAACCTGAACCGGCGGAACGTGCCGCAGCGCCTGGCCGAGACCCGCAGGTAATTCAGGTCGGTGCGCTGGCCAGGAGACCCGTGCCAGCGCTGGCCTACCGGTACCGCCTGGCCGCTGTGCAGCGCGGACGCGTGACCGAGCTGCGACACGTCGCCCATGGAGGTGTTGATGTCGAGCACGGTCTTCTCGCCGATGAAGACGTTGCGGCCGATGGTGACCGTGCCGGTCTGGATCCAGCCCCCGTGCGCCCGGTAGCAGCCGAAGAACGAGTCCTTGCGGATCACCGTGTCCGCGCCGATGGTGAGCAGGTCGGTGCACACCGGCACCTGCCGGGAGAAGATCACCGTGCCCTTCCCGACCTTGGCTCCCAGTGCCCGCAGGTACCACACGTACAACGGGGAGCCGACGGTCAGGAAGGCCAGCGGGTTCGACCGGACCAGTGTCCTGACGATCCAGAAACGCACGTAGCCCAGGCTCCAGATGCGGATCTGCTGCGGCTCCCACCGGCCGATGAGCACCCACTTGACCAGGATCGGCAGGGAGCAAAGGACGATGAAGCCCGCGCCGCCGAAGAGCACCGACCGCAGGTAGATCTCCTCGTAGCCCTGGGCGGCCGAGATCCACCCGTAGGCCCGGGCACCGACGAGCGCGGCCGCCCACGCGTACCCGAGGAAGAACAGCAGCTGCAGCGCTCCGCACATGACGTACTGCCGCGTGCTGGCCCGCGCCACCGGCTGGAGCAGGACCGGATCCCGCGGCCGGATCAGGGTCGCTACCGCGTCCGCGTCCACCTCGGCCCTGGCCGTGGCCACTCCGGACGGCCCGGCCGCCCCGGACGGCCCGGCCATCCCGAATGACCCGGCCAGGCTCCTGATCGTCGGGTGCGCGTAGATGTCCTTCATCGACACCGACGGCAGGCCCTCGCGCTTCCTGAGCCGCGCGCAGAACTTGGCCATCACCAGCGAGTCGGCGCCCAGGTCTTCGAAGAAGTGGCTGTCGGCCGGCACCTGCTCGACGCTCATGAGGTCAGCCAGCACCTCGGCGAGAACGCACTCGGTGCCGGATTCAGCCAGGTCAGCGATCAGCTCAGCCGTTGTTCCCATGACGGTAGCTCCCCCGGTCACAAGGCCGCGGCGGCTACGCCGCCGGCCCTGAGCACGTCCTGGCCGTAAATATCGCGGAGCCAGTTCGTCTGGTAGATGGTGTCGAGGTAGCGCTCGCCGAGGTCCGGGGCAATGGCCGCCGCGGTGAGTTCACCGGCGTCATGCTGGCCGAGCCAGCTCATCGCGCCGCTGACCACCGTGCCGGTGGAGCCGCCGAAGAGGAACCCGCGCCGGGCCAGGCGATGGCAGGCCCGTATGGTGTCCGCCTCCTCGACGCGTATCACATCATCCACGTAGGACTCATCGAGCAGCGGCGGGCGCATGCTCATGCCCAGGCCGGGGATCATCCGGCGTCCCGGCGGGCCGCCGAACGCCACCGAGCCGACGCTGTCCACCGCGACGATCCGCACCGGCCGGTGCCACTCCCGGAAGTACCGGGCGCAGCCCATCAGGGTCCCGGTGGTGCCGGCGCCGACGAATAGCACATCCAGCTGCGGAAACTGGCGGGCGATGGCCGGCGCGGTCGTCCGGTAGTGCGCTTTCCAGTTGCCCGGGTTGTTGTACTGGTTGAGCCAGACATACCGGTCGTCGGAGGCGCACAGGGCGCGAACGTAATCGAGCCGGGCCCCGAGGAAGCCGCCGGCGGCATCCGGCTCGGCGATGACGTGCACCTGGCTGCCGAGCGCCTCCATCAGCAGCCGGGTCGACAGGTTGCAGCGGGAATCGGTCACGCACAGGAACTGGTACCCCTTGCTCGCCGCGATCACGCTCAGCGCCACGCCCAGGTTCCCTGACGAGGACTCGACCAGGATCGCCCCCGGAGTCAGGACTCCGTCCCGGCCGGCGGCCTCGACCATCTCGGCTGCGGCCTTCAGCTTGACCGAGCCGGCGAAGTTGAAGCCCTCGCACTTCAGGAACAGCGAACGTCCGAAGATCGACCGGAGGTCGACGTAAAGGTCGTCCTCATTGAAGGCCTGCGGAACGGAAATGACTGACACGATGCCCCTCCCCATCGACGGCAGAACGATCAGTGCTCATCTGTCCGGGCGCGGCTCACTTCGGGCCCAACGGCAAACCCGCTGATCGGCCCCGTGGCTCATGCGTCGATCGCCGAGGCGCGGGCGGACGCCCGCCCGGCGGCTGGTGCCCGTCCGGCGGCGGGCGTCAGCCCGGCAGCGGCCCCTGGCCCGGCTCCCCAGCCGGGACAGCAGCGGCCGCATTACTCCAGATCGGACTCATCGGCGTATACCACGTGAAAGCTCCCCACTCCCACCCTTCTATACGGACGCCGGTCCGATCGGGTTCAAGCAGCTTTCGCACGAAATCGCACAACCCCCGCAATCCGGGCCGCGCCCGGCCACGACATGCGAATTCCCTCGGCCACAAGAAAGCTAACAAGCACGAGCAGGATGGCACGTTCGGCTAGAAATACAGACAACACCGGGGCGGAGCGGGTCCGTGGCTACGGACCCGGAGGAGGTCAGGCCGTGAGCTCTTGGACACCGCAGCGTGTGCTCGACGCGACCGCGACGATGGAATGGCGTCCGGACGGCGCGGTTGAGGTGCACGCGGAGGACTACCGGCTCATCCGCTACCCGGACTGGGCGCTCGACCCGGCCTTTCCCGCCGCCCAGGTGACCCGCTCGCAGACGGACCGGCCCGCGGGCGAGGTCATCGACGAGGTGATCGCGCGCGTCCGCGCGTGGGGCCTGCTCGGGGTGGCCTGGTGGGTATCCGCCGCGACCCGGCCGGCCGGCACCGAGCAGCTGCTGCGCGCCCGGGGCGGCAAGCCGATCGACGCCGTGCAGCTGCTGGCCCGCGAGGTGAGCAACGGCCTGCCGGAACTCAGCGTTCCCCCGGATGTGACCGTCGAGCTGGCGGCGGACGAACGCTCGTTCCGCGCGGTGCTGGCGGTGGCCGTGCGCGGCTGGCGGAGGAAGGAGCCTGACCAGGCCCGGCTTGACCGCGAGCTCGCCGAGGCGGGCCGGGACCTCGCGGACTTGACCGGCTTCCGCGTGCTGGCCCGCGTGGCGGGCGAGCCCGCCTCCTGCGGCGGGTGCACGCTGGACGGCGAGGTGGCCAAGCTGTGGGGCGCGGTCACGCTGCCGGCGTTCCGGCGGCGCGGCAGCTACCGGGCGGTGCTCGGCGAGCGGCTCCGGCTGGCCCGCGACCATGGCGCGACGCTGGCCCTGGTCAAAGGGCGCGTCGAGACCTCGGGGCCGATCTTGGCCCGGGCCGGTTTCACCGACTACGGCGAAGAGCGCTGCTACTGGCTCTCAATATAGGAATCCGCCGGCGGCTGGTTGTGCACGGCAAAGCGGTCGTGCTCTCATGCACCCATGACCGACACGCGCACGGGGAGCCCGCGAATATGACTCAGACCGAGCCGCAGACCGAAGCAGGCCTCGACGCCCTGGGCGAGATCGAGCGGCAGGTGCTCTGGCTGTCCACGGCGATCGTCCACTACGCGAACCGGGTCCGGCCCAATCCCGGCGGCCTGAAGGTCGGCGGTCATCAGGCGTCGTCGGCGTCGATGGTCTCGATCATGACCTCGCTGTGGTTCCGGCACCTGCGCGCCGAGGACCGGGTCTCGGTCAAGCCGCACGCCTCACCGGTGCTGCACGCGATCAACTACCTGCTCGGCGAGCTTGACGAGTCGTACCTGCCCACGTTGCGGGCGTTCGGCGGGCTGCAGAGCTATCCCAGCCGGGTCAAGGATCCCGATCCGGTCGACTACTCGACCGGATCGGTGGGCATCGGCGCGACCGCGCCGATCTGGGGCGCGGTGGCCCGCCGGTACCTGGACCGCGGGACTGGTGCCGCGACCGGCGCCGGGACCGGCGCCCCGACCGGTACCGCGCGCCCCGGCCGCCAGTACTCCCTGCTCGGCGACGCCGAACTCGACGAGGGCGCCGTGTGGGAGGCCATCGTCGACCCCGGCGTGGCCGAGCTGGGCGAGATCGTCTGGGTGGTGGACGTCAACCGGCAGTCGCTTGACCGGGTGGTCCCCGGCATCGCCGCCGACCGGCTGCGGGGCATGTTCACCGCGGCCGGCTGGCAGGTCATCACGCTGAAGTACGGCCGCCTGCTCGACCAGCTTTTCACCAGGGCAGGCGGCGGCGCGCTGCGGCAGCGGATCGACGACATGCCCAACCCCGAGTACCAGCGGCTGCTGCGCTGCGACGCCGCGGAACTGCGCCGCAGGCTGCCGGGCGGCGAGGAGCCGATCGCCGGCCTGATCGCCGGGCTCGACGACGCGGCCCTGGCGGCCGCAGTGCGCAACCTGGGCGGACACGACCTGGCCGCGCTCGACGCCGCCTACGGCGCCATCGACGACGACCGGCCCACGATCATCCTGGCGTACACGATCAAGGGTCGTGGCCTGCCCGTCGAGGGGCATCCGCAGAACCACTCGGCGCTGCTGACCCACGATCAGCTGGCGCAGCTCGCGGCGCAGCTCGGCGCCGACGCTGACCAGCCGTGGCACCGCCCGGCCGCGGACAGCGCGGCGGGCCGCTGTGCGCCCAGACGGCCGGGCGGCTACGGCGCCCCGGCGAGCCGCGGCACGCCCCCCCGCAGGTCCCGCAGGACCTGGGCCGCACGCCGGCCGGGGTGGCCACGACCCAGGCCGCGCTGGGCCGGGCCCTGCTCGACCTGACCAGGGAGGCGCCCGAGGCGGCCGCCCGGGTGGTAACGGTGAGCCCGGACGTCAGCTCGAGCACCAACCTCGGCGGCTGGGTGAACAAGGTCGGCGTGTGGTCCTCCCGCGAGCGGCCTGACTGGTTCGCCGACGACGCCGAGACGATCTTGCACTGGCGGGAGAAGCCGACCGGCCAGCACATCGAGCTCGGCATCGCGGAAACCAACCTGGTCGGGCTGCTCGGCGAGCTCGGCGCGACCTGGAGCCGCTGGGGCCAGCCGCTGTTCCCGATCGGGGTGCTCTACGACCCGTTCGTCGAACGCGCGCTTGAGCCGTGGTCGTTCGGTATCTACGCGGGCGGCCAGTCGATCCTGGTCGGCACCCCGTCCGGCGTCTCGCTCGCCCCCGAGGGCGGCGCGCACCAGTCCATCACCACCCCGTCCATCGGGATCGAGCAGCCGGGCTGCGTCAGCTACGAACCCGCGTTCGCCACCGACACCGAATGGTGCCTGCTCGCGTCGCTGGCGCGGCTCGGGCGGCCAGACGGCTCGTCGGCCTACCTGCGGCTGTCCACCCGCCCGGTCAGCCAGAAGCTCGCCGACGTGCCCGCCGATCCCGCGGCCAGGGAACGCCGCCGCCGGCAGGTGGTGGCCGGCGCCTACCCGCTGCGGCGCGTCGCCAGGCCGGCCGTGACGATCGCCGTGATGGGCGCGGTCGTGCCCGAGGCGCTAGCCGCCGCCGAACGCCTCGAGGCCGGCGGACTGCCCGCCGACGTGGTTCTGCGTCACCAGCCCCGGGCTCCTGTTCCGGGCCCTGCGCGCCCGGCAGGGTCTTCAGGGGCAGGGTCTTCAGGGGCAGGGTCATCAGGGGCAGGGCCTGGCGCCAGGCGAGCCCTGGATCCTGGCGCAGGCGTTCCCCGCGTCCCGGGCCACGCCGCTGGTCACCGTCCTGGACGGGCATCCGCACACGCTGGCCTTCCTGGCCACCATCAACCGCGTGCCGCTGGCCGCCCTGGGCGTCGCCCAGTTCGGCCAGTCCGGCTCGATCGAGGACCTCTACCGCTACCACGGCATCGACACCGACAGCATCATCCGCGCCGCCCTGGACCTCGTGCCGTAGGAAAGTGCCTGATACGCCGGCTAGCCGGTCCTCACCCGCTGGCTAGCCGGTCCTCACCTGCTGGCCTCGCCTGTTCCGCACGGCCGTTCCGCGGCCGACCCGCGTTCTCCGGCGCCGGCGTCCCCGCAGCCGCCTCACTGGTCCTGTTACCCCCTTCCGTCACGCCCGCGCCCCTAGGCTTGAGTTTGCGTGGAGGATTTTAGCTTGGTGGAGACTTTTAGGGACAATAGTCCCTAAAAACCTCCGCGGGACCAAAATACTCCATGATCTTTTTCGGTTGAACACACCGAACAGCAACGCTGAGGAGTCCCAGTCATGCAGCTGAGCGCGCGGAACCAGATTCCGGCTCGTGTCGTCAGCATCAACGAGGGCGAAGCCATCGCTAACGTCGAACTCGACGCCTCCGGCTCCCGCCTGGTGTCCTCGATCACCGTGGAGGCCGCCAAGCAGCTCGGCCTGGCCGAAGGCAAAGAGGTCATCGTGATCATCAAGGCCTCGGACGTCATCCTGGCGACCAACGACTGACCCGGCGGTACCCCTCGCAGAGATGACCGAAGCGGACCCCGGCGTGATTCGGCGCGCCGCATATATAATGCATGCCGGCAGGCAACTGATTGGCAAGCAGCACAGGACGGCGCATATGGATAGCGACACGGTCATCCGTCTGAGGCGGGTCGTCCTGCGCCTGGCGCGCCAGCTCAACGCGGCCTCGCGAGAGGAAGGGCTGACGACGGCCCAGGCGTCGGTGCTCGGCATCACCAGCACCAAGGGCCCGCTGAGCCTGGCCGAACTCACCGAGATCGAGGGCATTAACCCGACGATGCTTTCCCGTGTGGTGGGCAAGCTGGATTCCTTCGGCCTGATAAGGCGGCTGCGTGACCCGGATGATTTCCGCGCCGCCTGGGTGGAGGTGACACCGGAAGGCAAGCGCAGGTACGAAAGGATTTCCGCGCAGCGGAGCGCGATCATTTCTGACTGCGTGGCGGGCTTGCCTGCTGACCAGGAAGCCGCGCTGGCCGCGGCCCTGCCCGCGTTCGAGAACCTGGCCGATAAACTGCGGTCCACCGTGCGCGACGGCCGGAATCAACTTATCCGCGATACCCCGGAGCCGGGCTCGCCGTTATTTTCCAGGAAACGCCTGCCCCGCCCGCGCGGTTTTCTTTTTTCCGAACGGGCCCCCGTATCACCGGCTGGCCGGTTCTCAGGGCAGGCAGCCCGCCGTGGGTAGGCGCGCCGATCACGATGGTGCTGGCCCCGATGGTGTTGGCGTATTTCGGCGACGCTGGTGTGCATGATGTCCCTGAGGAGTGAGCCGATGAGCGCGGTATTCGAGCACCCCGTGGACGTCAGGTGGCGGGACGTGGACGCGCTGGGTCACGTCAATCACGCCGTGTTCCTGACCTACCTCGAGGAGGGCCGGGATGCGTTCTTCGCGCAGGCCCTGGGCGACCCGATGTACGTGGTGGTGCGGCTTGAGCTCGACCTGCGCGCGGAGGTCCGCCTCGCCGAGCGGAGAGTGACGACGCGGATAGCAGTCGAGCGCCTGGGCACGACGAGCCTGACCACTTGCGAGACCATCCTGCTGCCGTCCAACGTGGTCGCGGCCGATGCGCGGGTGGTCTCGGTCCGCTGGGACCGGGATCAGCGCACGCCGATCCCGTTCAGTGACGCCGAGCGCGCGCAGCTGGCCTCGTTCGCCGAATACCGCTGAGCGAGGCCAAGCCGATATATCAACAGCTTGACAATAAATAACTATTACGTTAATTATTGTCCTCCGTGCCTATACCGCAGAAGACCTCGAAGGGCGCCGGTGGGTCTTCGCCCAGGCCCGGCCCCGGCAGCTCTGATCGCGGTACCCCGCCCGCCTAGCCGCGCCCCGGCGTTTGCCGGCCGCTTATTGAGGTGGGTCGTATCCGGATCCAGAACGGGCGGTCCACGGCGGTGATCCACGGGTGCAGGCCAAGCTGGCTCAGGCGCTCGATCTCGGCGTCTTCGTAGACCGCCTCGGCGCGGCCATTGACCAGGACGCTCCACCCGGACTTGGTTCGCTCCTCGTATCCGTCTGCCTCGAAAGCCACCAGGTTCTGGCCTTCGGCCGAGGACAGCTTCGACCCGCGGCCCGTGCGGAAGACCGGGGCCTGGCCATCGACAACATGATTCACCGGCAGGACCACTATCTCGCCGTCGGAGAAGAAGCTGACCCGTCCGACCGGGACCGTGGCCAGCAACTGCAGGCACATGTCGAACGGCAATATCTCGAGCCCTGCATGATCGGTCGGGTACCCTGCCATTTCACGCTCCACTGAGGTGGGCCGCAGATAGCCCGGACTTCCGGGCAGCGCCCCGACGCGTCCGGGATGCCACATCCTACGCTGGCCTGACGCGCCGGGGATCGGCAACGGGCTGAAGTCCCGGGAACCGGGGTCCTTCGGCTCCGCGCCTGAGCCCAGGGCGGGGCCAGCTCATGCGGAGCGGTGCTCGCGCGCGTACGCGTCGAGTCGCTTGAGCTCGTCCACGTAGATGGCGCGCATCACTCCCGGCGCGAACAAGCGCTCGAACAGGCCGCCGATTCCGCTTGCTCCCTCCCAGGCGGTGGCGATCCGGACAAGCGACGCGTCGCCCCGCGGGGAGACAGTGGACGTCGTGACCAGGCTCGAGGCGGTGTCGGACTCGGTGAGGACCCGGCCCGGTTCGGGCTCGGCGACCCTCATCTGGTACTCGCGGGTGCGCCCGCCGGCCGTCACCTTGAATCGCGTGACCGTGCCAGCGCCTACGCCACCGGACTCGACCCGGAAGTCCGAAAACGCCGGCGGCAGGAAATGCGGATGGTGCTCGCGCATGTCCGCGATATAGCGGTAGACCGTATCCGCAGGCGCATCCACCGTGCCCTCGGCGGAGACGAGAATCCTTGCCACGTAGACCTGTCTATCACGACGGCTCGGTTCACAGCCCGGGTTGAGTCGCGAGGCCTACCCCTCGCGCAGGACGGCTTTCAGGATCTTGCCCGAAGGTCCCTTTGGGCTGGTGTAGACGAGCACAGCGGTATCGTCGGCTGCCCGGGGCAGCACCTACCCGCCCGGCTCGCCAAGCGGCGCGCTGCTGAACAACTCGCCGGCCGACCGGGCGCCAGAAGGCAGCGGGCCGGAGCCCGGGCCGACCAGGTACAGCGGGGTCCCGGTCACCTCGCATGCCTTGCTCGCCTCGGCGTGCAAGCCCTCGAACCCGATCGCGACAGCCGCCGAGGAGTCGGCCAGGTGGTACTCGATCTCGGGCGCCACCAGCAGCGGATTAAGCGGCAGCACGACCAGCCCGGCCTTGAGCGCGCCGAAGTAGGTGATCAGGAACTGCGGCACGTTCGGCAGCTGCACCGCCACCACCTGGCCGGGGCGCAGGCCGAGTTCGCGCAGGCCAGCCGCGAACCGGCCGGATTGCTGGTCGAGCTCGAGGTACGTGGTCGAGGCCCCGCCGAGGTGGCAGACCGGAGCGCCGGGCTTACCGGCGGCGCCGCTGGTGCCGGGACCAGCGGCTTTGCCTCCGGGCGGCCGCGGCCGGGGCAAGCTCAACCGTGCGGCTAGGTGCCCTCTGCCGACTTGGCGCCACCATCCGCTCTCACCAGTCGGCCCGGGCCGATGTCTCGTCTCCAGCCCTCCGGAACGGGCGCACCGTCGGGCCAACTGGTGCCGGTGAGGTCCGCGCCATTGAGGGTCGCCCCGGTAAGGTCCGCGTCATTGTGGTCCGGGTCGCTGAGTTCCGCGCCGGTGAGGTGCGCGCCGGTGAGGTCCGCGCCGGTGAGGTCCGCGCCGGTCAGGTCCGCCCCCCGGAGGTCGGCGCCGTTGAAGTGCGCGCCGACCAGGAGCGTCCAGCGGAGGTCCGCGCTGTTGAGGTGCGCGCCGGTCAGCTCCGCGCATGTGAGGTCCGCGCGGATGAGGTCTATGGGCCCGATGTCGTGCTTTGCATCCCGGCGCCCGACTACCGTGAAGGCCGCCTGGATGTCTGGCCGCGTGAATTCCACAAGATCTGCGTCCTCCTCTTCCTCGGTCCTCGGCAGCGGCCACGGCTCCCATGAGTGCTCGCGGATGAACGCGGTAAGCACCTCCATCACGGCCGGGTGGTCTCTCGAAGAGTCGCGGGCGATGCGCTCCAGCGCGTAGATGCCGCCGATCCGCACGTCGAGCTTGTCCGAGCCGAGTTGCTCGATGGCCTTGGTGTAGCGGTCGGTCACCTGCCCCTGCTCGGTCAGCTCATGGGTGCGCCGCTGCCATCGGTCGGCCTGTTCCGAGTTACGCCGCAAGAGGGCGAAATTCAGGGCAGTGAAGACCAGAGCGGCTAGGGCGACCAGGCCCGCGCCGAGTGTCAGCAGCTGGCCCCGGACGTTGGCGAGCGCCGTCTCGTGCAGCGGCCCCGTGGCTGAGCCGATGTCGTGGTGGGCGAGCCAGTCCGCTACCGGCACGAACAGAGCCCACGCGATCGCCAGCGCCAGCACGACGGCGGCGATCCCGGCCAGCCATCGGATGGCGCGCGGCCAGGCCGCCCAGTGCTTCAGCACGTACAAGACGGTAGGCGAACGAGCCAGGGCGGCGCGGGCCTTTGGCGACAACTCGGCGCGGATCAGCCCCGGGGGTCCAGGCCCCGCGACGGGGGCAAGTCCAGCCGGAACGCCCGCAATGGACGCTATTGCCACGAGATGATGTCCGCCATGAAACTCCCCAGCAGGCGACAGGCACATGAGGGCTCCGGGCCAGCGTGGCGGCCGATGCCGGCCTGGAGGTGGATGCTCCTCGCAGCCGCCGCAGTCGTGATCACCGCTTTCGTGGTGACGACGTGGCTGCTGGCCATCGCCAGCCATGCCAAGCCTGGCACCGATCAGGCCAACGCGCGGCTGGACGCGGTGCGCACCGGGCTGGCGGCCGGCGCCGGGGCGGCGGTTGGGCTGATGCTCGCCTTCCGCCGCCAGCACCACCAGGAGATCGCCACCGACCTGACCGACCGTGACGCGACCGAGCGTCGCATCACCGAGCTGTACACCAAGGCGGTCGAGCAGCTCGGCAGCGACAAGGCCCCGGTCCGGCTGGGCGGCCTGTACGCACTGGAACGGCTCGCCCAGGACAACCCGGCACACCGCCAGACCATCGTGAACGTCATCTGCGCCTACCTGCGCATGCCGTTCTCCGCCACGGCGCCGACCAGCATGCCGGAGCCAGAGCCGGAGGCTTCCAAAGGTCCGGCAGAGCGTGGCACCCACACTGAAACGACGACTGACGGGAACGGCGATAAATGGCGGCAGGAGAGACAGGTGCGTCTTACCGCGCAGCGGATTCTTGCCGAGCATCTGCGTGATGACAGGGGCCCAGATCAGCGCTCCTCCGAGCCTCCGGGCCCGCGTTTCTGGCCTGACATCCGCCTCGATCTTGCTGGGGCCACTCTGATCGACTTCGACATCCAGAACGGCGTAATGGCCGACGCCGACTTCATCAGGACAACGTTCAGCGGCATTGCTGACTTCAGGGCGGCGACCTTCAGCGGCCACGCCTTGTTCGTTGAGGCAACCTTCAGTGACCCCGCCAGCTTCCTCGGGGTGACTTTCAGTGGCTCCGCCAGCTTCCTCGATGCGACTTTCAATGGCTCCGCCTTGTTCGACAGGGCGACCTTCAGCAGCATTGCTGACTTCAGTGCAGCGACCTTCAGCAGCCCCGTCGGATTCGGCGGGGCGTCCTTCAGCGGCGAGGCCGCGTTCAGCGGGCTCCCCGGCAATACCTTCACCGGCGACGCCACATTCGACAGGGCTACCTTCACCCGCGATGCCGGCTTCACGGATGCGACCTTCACCAGCGATGCCGACTTCACGTACGCGACTTTCGGTGGCGGGGACACTCTTTTTAGTGGTGCCACGTTCTGGAAGGCGACCTTCAACGGCAACGCCATGTTTCGGGGCGCAACCTTTAATGACCGCGCTAACTTCGCCGACGCCGCCTTCGATGACGACGCCGACTTCACGGATGCGACCTTCACCAGCGACGCCGACTTCGTCGATGCCGACTTCGATAACGGCGCCGGCTTCAAGCGGACGACTTTCGGTAGCGGCGCCGTGTTCAGCAACGCGACCTTCACTGGTGACGCCCAGTTCCACAAGGCGACCTTCACCAGCGACGCCCGGTTTGACGGGACGACCTTCACCGGCGATGACCTAGATTTCGAGCGATCACTCGTCCTGTCACCCGGCGCTGGACATGCCTGGCCGACGGGATGGTGCCTCGGGCCAGACGGTAGCGGCGGGTACACAGTTGTCCGCGAGGACGATGCAGGCCGTTCGTGACCTGCGCGGCCTAGGCGGCGGGGGCGGTGGCTAGCGGTGCTACGGCTCCACGACGCCATCAGCGGCCCGGGGGTGGCCAGATAACTTAAGCGGGTGTTACCGGTGCCGCCGGCGATGCCGGACCCTTGGCCGTTGCCCGCAGGGCGGCACCGCCATCAGGGCCGGGCGCGCCCTAGATATAGGAACCGCGGCCGCGCGCGAGGCCCGCGAGCTCGCGGCGGGCCCAGCTGGGCGCGCGAGAAGTTTTTTCAAGATTTTTTCGCCGCATCCGGCAAGCGAGCGCCACGCGAACGACGGGCACGGTGTTCGATTTAGGCCGCTGACCGGCTACGCGAGCACCCGGCGGTGGGTACCCTTGGTCTCGGCACGGTCACGCACGGTGACCGGCGCCGGACTGAAGGAGATCGAGATGACCACCGCCCCCGCCACCGTCGAGCAGCCTGACACCGAGCAGCCGCAGGCGCCCAAGCCCGCGAGCAAGGCCGCCGCGAAGTCGGCCGCGAAGCCGGCCGCCAAGCAGACCGCCGCGAAGCCCGCCGCGAAGCCGGCCGAGCCGCAGACCCCCACCTCGGCACTTTCCCCGGAGCAGAAGCGGCAGCTTGGGTCGGCCGTGATCGCCGCCGCCGCGAAGGTCCTCGGCACCGCCGCGATCAAGGACCTGCCCGCCGAGACCGTCAAGGCCCAGGTCGCGGCGTGGATGAAGTACGTCCCGGCAGACCAGTGGCCGGCCGCGCTGCCCAAGCCTGCCAAGTAGCCCCCTACCGGCCCGGCCCCCGCACCCGGGGGCCGGGGCCAACCTGGACTGAAAGGAGACCCCCGGTGACCACACCACCACCCGCCGGCGCCCCCACGCCCGAGCCCGTGTGCTCGTTCGATGACAGCCCGTTCGGCCCCGGCGACCGCTGCGAGGCGGCCGGGCACACCCGCGCCGAGTCCGACGCCTACGAGGCCCACTACGCCCGGTTCATCCACGACTGCCCGCGCGAGGCGTTCCTGGACGACGAGATCACCAGGGCGTACGGCGCGGGCGGCATGGTCAGCCTGATCGACTGCCCGGTCTGCGACCGGCTGGAGGGCGAGTGACCGCCCGGCACGCCCGGCCGCGCCCGTGGGCCCGCTGGGCGGTCACCGCCGCGCTGGCGGTGGCGGTGGCCGCCGCCCTGGTGCTCGGCGCGCTCTGCGTCGCCACCGGCTGACCCCGCAACCCGAAGCCCCCCGGCCCACCCCGGCCGGGGGGCTTCGGCGTGTCCGCAGCGGGCGGGCCGCTCGGCGGCAACGAGCGTGCCGCTCGCGGGCCGCGGTGCGGGCTGCCAGGCCGCGGGCCTGGGATGCGGGCGCGGTGCACGAGGGGGCTCTCGGTGCGGCGGGGCTGGCCGGGCAGTTACGGATAAGACACGGTACGCCGTGCCGGGCCGGGCCCGGCGGCGGGGCAGGCAGGGCAGCACCGGGGCGGTCACGGTACGCCGTGACCGGGGCGTACCGTGAGACATATAAGAAGTGATCCGAGTCTAATGCGTCTGGCTGCGTCCAGCCGTTCCAGATTCCCGTAGGCCGGGGCGGTGCCGGTGTCCGGCCGTTCTTGCCGTGTCCAGCCGGTCCGGCTGCGTCTGTGACAGATCGCGTGACAAGAACGGCCCGGCGAGCATTCGGCTAGCCATCGCGCTCGGTGACGTAGGTTCCCCGCCCCCGGGAAGCCGGGTGCGGCAACCGGGCCACACGCCGCATCAGGCGCCTGTAGCATCCGCGCGTGGATGTCAGATGCTGAAGCGCTGGGCTGCCTGGCCGCGGGGCGCCCGATGGCTGGCCGGGATCGCCGCTGTCGTGCTGGGGCTGGCAATCGCGTGGGCGATGTTCGTGCCAATAGCGAACTGGCTCGCCCGCTATGACGTCGGCTCAGCCACCGGGACGCTGCACGAGACCGCGCTGGATAACGCGCGGGGACGGCTGCTGACGCTCGGCGCCGGGCTGCTTGCCGCAGGCGCGCTCCTGTTCACCGCGCGGACCTTCGCCCTGTCCCGCGAGGGGCAGGTGACCGACCGCTATACGAAGGCGATCGAGGACGGCCTGACCCGTGCGCAGGCGTCGGCCGCGCTCCGGGAGAACGGGCTATCGCCGCGCCTGGCCGGGTTCCTATCCCGCGACGGCCTGATCACCCGCGAGGGTGACCGGCGCTGGCTGACCGACAGGGGCCGGGAATGGGTGAGCCAGCACCAGGCCGCGTAGCCTCCCGCCCGAGCGCCCCGTTCAGCCTTCACCGGCTGGCGGGGCGCTCTGCTGCCTGGAGACGAACGGCCCACGGCCGGGCACCATCCTGATCAGCCCCTCGTCGCGCAGCCGGTCGAACGCCTTGGCGATCGTCGCGCGGGCCAGCCCGGATTCCTCCTGGATCTGCCTGGTCGAGGGCAGCGGCGTGCCCGGCGGGTAGGTCCCGTCCGCGATGCCGCGCCGCAGCATCCCGTACAGCTGGAGCCACACCGGCTCGTCGCTCATCGGGTCGATCACCTCGAACGTCACCCTCGTAACCTATCGATGCCCCTGAACAGCAATGATGTACATCGTCATCGTCGTTATCCATCGATGACCATAGACATGGTGGCCTAGGCTGCCTAGGGTGGTGACGACACCAGCGCGCCCGGCCGGTGCTTCCACACCAGGCCGGGCGCTAACCGAGAGGATTGGTCTCGGCTATGGAGAATCCAAGCACAGACGACCAGCACAGCGCCTACTACACCGCGGTGAGCCGGGCCGACGCCGACCTCGAAGAGGCCCTGGGCCACGTCCGCGCCGAGGAAGACGCGCACCGCATCACCCCGGCCGAGGCCGCCGCCGAGCGCGTCGGGCTGCTTGAGCGCCACCTGGAGCTGTGCCAGCAGGCCCGGCTCGATCACCTGGGCGGCACGCCGTGAGCGAGCCCGCCGACCTGGCCTACCTCTGCCACCATTACGGCGAGGCCTACGAGATCAACATGCGGCGCAGGCGGTACGAGGCACGCCGCCGCGACGACGGGACCGTGCTCGCTGCGGACAGCGCCGATGCCCTGCTCGACCTCATTCGCGCCGACTACGCCGCGCACCCGGTCAGCAGGCGGATAGCCGGGGCCGACCGCCCGAGACGCCTAGCTGCCGGTTCCTGCCCGGGGGCTAGCGGCGCGCGGCGGCCGGACCAGGGGCCGCCGCGTTCAGGCCGTGCCGGGCGCGAGCGGGACAGGCGGCAGATGTCTCCGTCCTTAGATCAAGGCAGCAGCGCTGCGCGCCCGCCCGCTCGGCGCCGCCCGCCGCCGGGCTCTGCCTTGGAAGGCCCGCCCGGCGCACGCCGGGCCACGCATCGCCGGGACCCGCAGACCAAGGTGGCTCAGCGGGCAACCACCGGGGTGCAGCGACGAGCCGTCTTCCCCGGGCTCCCGGTTGTCCAGGTCGCGGCCACCGCGTCAATGGCGGCCCTACCGGGCTGTCGCACGCGCCGTGCTCGACCGCCAGGTCCCGGCGATCACTCTCAGGGATCCGGGCGCCTGCGAGGAAACCGGCAGGAGTGATGATTTACTCTCCGAACTTGACCGCTATCTCACCGTGGCGACACCAGGGGTGAGCCGACTACGCAGCCCGGGCTAGACGACGGCCTCCTGTGTCCCCGCGAGGGCCGGTGATGACGTCCTGTAGCCCTTGACGATGAGATAGATGCCGATCCCCAGCTCCCAGATGAACTCCGGGATCGTCATCACAATCTGTACCGCGCCACCGGCCGCGATGACGTTCAAGATGACGAGGGCTCCCGAGATGATGATGAGCGGCCCACCGACCAGCCCGAACAGGGCAAGGCGCCGGGGCACCAAGCCGGAGGTGTACATGAGCCACCCGAGGATCAGGCCGTTCCCGACACCGACGAAGAAGCCCGGCCCGATCCGGAACGTCCACTGGTAGACGTCAAAGATTGCCTGCCCGAGCGCGGCGGTGGTCCCGCTCAGCGCGTCCTGGCGAAGGGTCGAGATGCCGAGCATACAGACGATGCCGATCGCGATGAACGTGCACTCCATGAGGCGCGCCGTCACGTAAGCGACGGCGCCCGCTTCGTGCACGCGCTTGTGGATCGAGTACGGCACCACGGCCGTCCCGACGTTCGAGATGATGAGGAGCAGTTCGAGCAATGCCCCGATCGCGATGAGCGTGTGGGCATCACTTCCCCGCGCCCGTGACGTAGTTCCCTTTGTGGTCGAGCACCGGAGCGTAGAAGAAAAATCGCGCGGATATCGATGTCACGAAGGTGATGATCCACAACCACCCTGTGAAGGTTGCGATCCTCCGGTAGTTCATCCAGTCCCCCCCGTCGTGTTCCGATATGTCTACCCGGGGCACCTCAAGGCACACGTGGTCGTGGGTCGGCTCCAGCAGCGGAGCTGGACGGCCGAGGACGGCAGCGCCCGCTCGACCGTCGAGGTCGTGGCGGACGAGCTGGGGGCCAACCTGCGGTGGGCGGCGGCGACCACGACCAAGACCACGCGGAGCCAGAACCGCTAGCCAGCACGACCAGCGATGGGCGGCAGCGGCGATGATAATGTGGGCGGGCCGAAAGTAGAAGATCGCCAGCAAGCTGGTTGGCCTATTCCCGCAGGACGTTCGACTCTGGCGACTGGTGCCGCGGTTCAGGGATGCCAAGCATTGGAGTCAGGGCTCGGCCGAGGCGCACAGGATGGCGACAGGCCCACCCCTTGGAAGGGGAGAAGATGCCGAAAGTATCGAAGGCAACCGCTTCATCTCACCAACCCATACCGGGGGTGCTTGATGCTTATTCTCACGAAATCGATGGCTGGACCATCAGCATGGAAACCCACTTGACCGACTTGGACGCCGCGTTTCTCTTTAAGGGCGCACCGAACGATCAGTGCCAGGCGCCCCACATAGGCTACGTGCTGAAAGGCAAGTACCGCATGCGGATAGCCGAGGGGGTGGAGGAGGTGTTCGAGGCCGGTGACGCGTTCTTCATCGGACCCGGGCACACGCCGATTATCTCCGCGGGGTGCGAGATCGTATATTTCACGCGCACCGAGGAGGCGAACCGCGAACTCCCCGTCGCCATGGCCAACCTCATGAAGTACCTGGAAGAGCAAGGGATGGAAGTTCCAGCCACACCCCAGCCGTCACCACAGTTGGGCAAGGACTAGGCGCTACACGGGTTCGGGTGGAGTTCGCGGACGGCTTTACCCCGACCAACCCGAGACGAGCACAAAAGGACATCAGTCCTACCGCCACGTCCCTTCCGCACCAATGAGTGTGTGAGTACTCGACGACTCTCTGTAAAGCCGTCGGCCGTACCAGCGACCGCGCCAGAGCAGCAACGCGAGCAGCAAGGCGGACAGACGGGATCGGACGCCCTCGCACCGATCCAACGCAACACGCCTGCTCGTACCGAATGCCCAGACGGACCCAGACACCTTGAACACTGGGCGAGTCTGTCTCTTAATCCGCGGGACGGCGTGTCAGGCAGGAGTCGAAGCCCACGGCAAGTCTTCGCCGACTTCCCAGTGGGACAGGAATGGCGTGTTCCAAAGATGGATCAAGATGCCTCTGATATTCGCTGGCTTTTGAGGCAATACAGAAATGTCTGCTTGTACGGCGTCTCGTAGCATCTGGAAGATCGACTGATCTGCTGGGCATGTATAGCCGTTCTCATCGATTAGACCGCAGGTGATGACGAGAACCTCATTTCCATCCTTGTCCTTCGCCGCGACACGCCTGCCCAGCGCAGCGATGGCCTCGGACATATGGACCTGGGACTGACTGAAGGCAGAGATCACAATATCGTCGCTGCCACCAACACCAGGATTGACGACGATGTTGAACGGCCCGTGATCACCGTAGATGCCACGCGTGCCTAGCCTCAACGATTCAGGGGTGGGACGAGGTTAGTTACTGATCGTGTTGCGCCGATTTTCGGCGGTTGTATCCGGCTTACATGTTCCCGGCGGATGGCAGACGGCCCGGTGTGCCCGGGCGGCACCGGTTCCGACTGCGCCGGGGCGGCCTCCTTTCCGGGTCGCAGCGACGGGGTGGCTGGTCAGGCGGGTGCGGGCAGGGCGCACAGCCGCTGCCAGCAGGCCAGGAACGCCTCCTTCCAGGGCCAGGTCCGGCTGATCTTCAGCACCCGGGCGCGGGCGTGGCGGACCAGCCGGGCGGGCAGGCTGAGCAGCCGGTAGCGCAGTGTGTCCGGCTCGGCGTCGTTGAGGTCGTCGCAGTCGTACAGGCCGAGCAGGCGGCACCAGGCGGCGAGGTCGGCGGCGATGTTGGCGGCCAGCACCCAGCCGCAGTTCACCACCCAGGTCTTCGACGGCAGGTTCCGCAGGCCCATCGACTTCGCGGTGCGCACGCCGTCCGTCTCCACGACGGCGTGCTCGCGGTGCACGACGTCGATGTATTGCGGGTGATGGCTGCCCGGGACGCCGGAGATCCCGCCGTCTGGGATGTTCGTGCAGGTAATGGAGTATTTCCAGCCGGTCTTCTTCTCGTAGTCGGTAAGGTTCCTCAGGTGGCGGCGGGACGGCTTCACCCGGCGGGCGATCCACCGCAGCCCGTCCGGCCAGTTCCCGGCGCGGCTCATCAGGTGCGTGATCTCCGCGACATCCTTGTCTGTTTCAGCCTTGCCGTCCTGGCCGATGCCGGGCTTCCATGCGTCTTGCGGGACCTGCCCGATGGCGTCCTCGTCGGCGGCGGTGATCATCCAGCCGCAGGTGAAGAGCACTGTCCGGCGCACGCAAGACAGGGACAGCAGGTGCTTGATGAGCTCGTGGCTCGCGCCGGCCCCGTCGACGCGGACCAGCAGCCGCCGACGGAACCGGGCGGGGACCTGCCGGATGGCCGCGGCCAGCACCTCCTTGTGGTCCGCGAACGTATTCGAGCCCGCATTGCCCGGGCGCAGCAGCATCGCCAGGCACTCGCGCGTATTCGCCGCCCAGGCCCCCAGCGGGTGGAAACCGAACCCTTTTTTCCAGGTGGGAGCCGCTCCCTCCTTGTCCGAGTGCGCGGTGATCAAGGTGGCGTCCATGTCGATGACCAGCCAGCCCGCCAGGACCTTCCCCGCGATGGCCAGCCACGGGAACCCGGTCGGCCTCGCGCAGATCAGCTGCCACACGTGCGCCCGGACCGCCGCCCGCGCCCGGGCGATCTTGTCCAGGGTCCGGGGATCAGCCAGCTCCAGCGTCCGCCGCACCGTAGTATCCGACGGCGCGGCCCCGAAGACCGGTTCCTGGTGCGCCAGCACGGTGATGTCATTCATGCTGGTCGCCCCGAGCGCGATCGCCACTGCCATCGAGACCAGCGCCATGCCACGGTCGATCAGCGGGAACTTCCCCGCCCGGCCCAGCGCCGCGCCGAGCGCTGACGTCAGGCCGCACTGATCTGCGAGCTTGCGCAGCAGCACCGCCCCGGCGTGACCGATCAGGCCCTCTGCGTCCGAGGCTACGGACAGGTTCCGGTCCCAGCGCGTATCCTTCGCCATTGAGGAGCGCTCCAGTTTCGGCAGATTGCAACGGTGTGGTTACCGCTTAATCTCCCCAGAACGGGGCGCTCTTCGCCACCTGCCCCGCGTAGCTTCCCCGGATCTGCGGGCGCGTCATCCCGCGCACTTTCAATCCACCGCACCCAGCGGGTGCAGCCCCGCGCCACCGCCACTGGCGTAAACCGGCAGCTCAGCACGCTGAACGCACGAAAAACCGCTGATCACGGCCTGAAGTTGAATACCGGAGGCTAGCTGCGCGGGAGCCCACGGCTCAGATCCAGGTCCTCGATCCTGGTGGTTAATTCCGTGTCATGCGGCGAGCCAGAGTTCGAGGCGTGCCAGGTGGCTGGTTCGCTGCCGGTCCAGGGGTGTGCCGTTCCAGTAGGCGTTTAGCCGGAGCAGGTTGAGCGCGGTGGCCATGTACGCGTGGTCGAGGCGGGTTTTCGGCAGGCCGCGGTAGCGGGCGCGGCGTGCTCCGCGGCTGGCGGCCTGGTGCATGGTGCCCTCGACGCCGGCGCGGCGTGCGTAATCGGCCTGGAACTGGATCGTCTGCTCTGCGGCGCGGGCGGCGGCCTGGGCTTCGGCTAGGTCGCGGGGCAGTATCGGTGAGCTGCCGTCGTTTCTTGCCGCTGGTGGTGCACTGGGGGCGGGCCGGGCAGGGGCCGCAGTCGGTGGCGGAGAAGGTGGCCACGGCGGCGGCCTGGCCCCGTTGCGTGCACGGGGTCCAGGATGAGGAGGTCCTGCCCTGCGGGCAGGTGACGGTCTTGGCGCCGTAGTCCACGGTGAAGCCGGCGCGGGCGTAGCCGGCGCCTGCCCGGGCCTGCGCGGAGGTATCTGCCAGCAGCGGACCGATCAGGGCGATGCCCCGGGTGGCCAGCGCTGAGACCGCTATCGCGGCGCTGAGGTAGCCGCCGAATCGAGGTAGTGCCGTCCCGGGGCCAGGTTCTTCCTGGCCAGGTTGTCGTGGACGGCGCCGGTCATCTGGTTACCGGTCACCGTGGCATCGGTGGTGGCCACGCCGGTGATCAGGTTCGGGAACGCCAGGTGCGCGCAGCCCTTGCCATGCCCGTGGCCAGCCGCGCGGCGCCCGCCCGCGCCGGGACCGCCCGCGGCGGGGCCGCAGTCGCAGGACTGGCTAGGACGGGGCGTCGTCGCAGGTCTCGGTGATGTGCAGCTTGCAGCCCAGCCAGAATTCCTCCCGCTTGACGCCCCACCGGGCGTCGGTGTCATACGGCGAGGCGATCCGGATATGGCCGGGCGGCAGTCCGTCGCCCTCAGGCTCCTTCTCCCGCCGCTTGATCACCTCCTAATGAGATCTAACCGCGGCCACACATACGGCAGACTCGGTCGCCCGGTCAAGCCGCCTGCAGGTGAGCACTTTTTCCTCCAGGGCCTCAAGCCCTACGGGAAGATCGTGCCCCTGCCGGTGGCCGGGGAGAGCCGGATCGCTGCTGGGATGTCGTGCCCGCCGCATGGCGTGAGCACTGTTCATTAGGTCGCTGATGTTCTCCCGCAGGCTGCTAGTGGTCATATCCGGTACCTGGGACAGGTAAGAACATATGCAGTTGTTCGTCGGGGATGACTGGCTCAGGACCATCACGATGCGGCGTTGCTGGTACGCGGCGGGCCGGGTGCTGGCGAAGAAGCGGCTGCCGGAGGGGGTGGCCGGGATGGCCCGGCTGCACGAGCTGATCGGGCAGCAGCTGGGCGAGCACGCTGAGGATGCGGAGGTGGTGATCGGGACGAGACGAGCGGCCGGGAGCCCACGGCTCAGATCCAGGTCCTCGATCCTGGTGGTTAATTCCGTGTCATGCGGCGAGCCAGAGTTCGAGGCGTGCCAGGTGGCTGGTTCGCTGCCGGTCCAGGGGTGTGCCGTTCCAGTAGGCGTTTAGCCGGAGCAGGTTGAGCGCGGTGGCCATGTACGCGTGGTCGAGGCGGGTTTTCGGCAGGCCGCGGTAGCGGGCGCGGCGTGCTCCGTGGCTGGCGGCCTGGTGCATGGTGCCCTCGACGCCGGCGCGGCGTGCGTAATCGGCCTGGAACTGGATCGTCTGCTCTGCGGCGCGGGCGGCGGCCTGGGCTTCGGCTAGGTCGCGGGGCAGTATGGTGAGCTGCCGTCGTTTCTTGCCGCTGGTGGTGCACTGGGGGCGGGCCGGGCAGGGGCCGCAGTCGGTGGCGGAGAAGGTGGCCACGGCGGCGGCCTGGCCCCGTTGCGTGCACGGGGTCCAGGATGAGGAGGTCCTGCCCTGCGGGCAGGTGACGGTCTTGGCGCCGTAGTCCACGGTGAAGTCGGCGCGGGCGTAGCCGGCGCCTGCCCGGGCCTGCGCGGAGGTATCTGCCAGCAGCGGACCGATCAGGGCGATGCCCCGGGTGGCCAGCGCTGAGACCGCTATCGCGGCGCTGAGGTAGCCGGAATCGAGGTAGTGCCGTCCCGGGGCCAGGTTCTTCCTGGCCAGGTTGTCGTGGACGGCGCCGGTCATCTGGTTATCGGTCACCGTGGCATCGGTGGTGGCCACGCCGGTGATCAGGTTCGGGAACGCCAGGTGCGCGCAGCCCTTGCCATGCCCGTGGCCAGCCGCGCGGCGCCCGCCCGCGCCGGGACCGCCCGCGGCGGGGCCGCAGTCGCAGGACGGGGCGTCGTCGCAGGTCTCGGTGATGTGCAGCTTGCAGCCCAGCCAGAATTCCTCCCGCTTGACGCCCCACCGGGCGTCGGTGTCATACGGCGAGGCGATCCGGATATGGCCGGGCGGGAGACCGTCGCCCTCAGGCTCCTTCTCCCGCCGCTTGATCACCTCCTTCCCGTTCCCGGTGATGGTGCGGGTGTAGTTCTGCACCAGCACCCGGCGCAGCACGCCGACCGCGGGCAGCTCGCGCAGCCAGGCCGGAGAGGTGCTGTCGCCGGCCGCCTCCAGCAGCGCGTACCCGTCGCGGGCGTAGGCGATCGCCAGCTCATCGCGCTTGGCCTGGGACGCCGGCGGCCGCCAGGAGGTCATCGGGGTGCCGTAGCGGCGGGCGAAACCGGGCACGCAGATCCGCTGGGCCAGCCAGTCCGGGTGCGCGGCGGCCAGCGCCTCCAGCGCGGCCCGCACGCTTTCCCCTGCGAGCTCGAGCCGGTTCAGCGCCGCCACCGCCGCGATGACATGGGTGGAGTCGGTGCGCTGCCTGCCGCCCGCCGTGACCAGGCCCTCTGCCGCCAGCCGGTCCAGCAGCGCGTCCAGTGCCACCTGCTCCAGCCCGGCCTCCGCGACCTTTCCCCGGAACTCCGCCAGCACCGTGTGATCGAACCCCGGATCATCCACGGGCAGGCCGAGCAGGTACTTCCAGTCCAGCCGGATCCGCACCGCCTCGGCTGCCAGCCGGTCAGTGAGCTTCTCCGCCCGCTGCAACA
The DNA here is from genome assembly GCA_963739615.1 of uncultured Actinomycetes bacterium. Classification (GTDB taxonomy): domain Bacteria; phylum Actinomycetota; class Actinomycetes; order Streptosporangiales; family Streptosporangiaceae; genus Palsa-504. The sequence continues at coordinate 152,290 of CAVUBD010000032.1, read as the reverse complement.
CGGTCACCAGCGCCAGCCGCGACGGCGCCCAGCCCGGCCGGCCCCGGACCCCGAACGCGGCCGCGAAGTCCTCATCGGCCAGCCACTGACCCAGCCGGTCACGGACCTCCACCGCCAGCGGCCGCTCCGTCTTCCGGGAACCGTACATGGCCGCGATCGCCGCGGCGATCTGCGGATCCGGCTCCGGCCAGGCGGCAGGCTGCATGGACATGACATACCCATTCTGCGGCCGGGACGGGGGAAGGAACGGCCGCGGACAAGATCATGGCCATCGGCGCAAGCCGGATCGAGTACCTCGCCCGGCGTTTCGCGAATAAACCACCAGGATCGTCCTCACCTACAAAACCCTTGTCCTCTGCAAGGACAGCTTCGAGGTCATACAGCAACTGTTCATGATCTCTGGGCATCGACGGATCGGGCAGCTTGGCCAGCGTCACCGTACGGCCCCGCAAGTGCGGGAATTCAGATGCGCGGGCCCACACGCGTTGTTGCAGTGCCCTTCCGAACCGCCGCACAGGAGCAAGGTCTTGGCGCACGTCCTGCACCGTCAGCTCAGTCAGCTCGGTCCCCCAGATCCGGCTACCGTGGACCAGGTAACGGTCTGGAGGGTCGTCCCCCTGGCGCACGCCGAGGGGATGGCGGGCCGCGCCAGCAGCAAGGGCTTGCAGCACCGACCACAGTTGAAGATCTTCACGTCGATCCTTGCTGACCGGACCGGCCAGGAACGGCTGATCTAGCACAGCGCCGAGTATCACGAACGGATCATCCTCGGCACCTGGCGAATACCCGCCAACACCAACGTGCATCTCGTCCCGTCCCGTCGAACAGATAGACGACCGTTAATTTCCGGCAAGCCCGTGCGATCCGCGTGCGATAACTCACGGCACCCCGCGGCCACAGACGGGCCGAGACGGTCAACTGGACATCACAGCAGCTCGCCAACCAGCTACACGTCTGCGCAGGTCAGCGCGCCGTAAACGACCCGGGAACTTGTGGTCAGGGGCGGGGTCGAACCGCCGACCTTCCGCTTTTCAGGCTGGCAGACGGGCTCGTCCCAAGACCACCCGTAGCGTATCGGGCGGGCACCGGGCGGATGGTGCAAAAGTCCTGACTGGGCTCAGATCCGAGGATGGCCCGCTGAGCGTACGTGTCCGCCCCTCCAGCCTCAAGCGTGACTGTGACCGCAGGACAACGAGCACAGGCGGAAAGAGCCGGGTGAACGTACACGCGAAGTCACGCTTGACCCTGGAGCCTCTGCGGACACTCCGGACAAGCAAATAAGAGTCAGGCAGGAGCCTGCCCGGGCGGACGCGGGCCATCCCCTGCAAGGTGCGGGCGGTCACCGGGCAGTATCCAGGGGAGGAACCAGAGAGCCGTCGTCCAAGGCCTCAGCGGACGGTCGGCAGGCTGCCCCGACCATGATCCGGAATATACGCGGAATGATCTTGGCCGCACGGGGCAACGGCAACTGAGTACTAGCAGGTAGACCGCACAAATTCGCGAGATGGGGTTGGCGGCCTCCGGAGCCGTGAACGCAGGTTCGAATCCTGCTGGCGGCGCCGAAGTATTCATTCGAACCTCGGGCCCAATGATCATGTCCGGGGTTTGTCGTACCACTTCGCAAATTGCTATTGGCTAAATGGAACCGAGGCCTAGGGTATGGCTTTCTTGAAGGGTACTTCATATCCCAGTGCCTGTCCTATGGCAGTCGGATGAAAGCTTCCCGGGGACGGTTGTAGCTTCACGATGATTAGCGGATTCAACCACGGTGCACCGGAGTCACACAAACCGTGCGTCGCGAAGGAAGGCTTAACATAATGGATAGGCACACCCGATGCGCTCGCCACGTTGACCTGCTGTTGGATCACCGCGTCTAGGCGATCAGCCAGACCATCTAGCCACAGCGCGTCTCGGAAATCGACCGAGAACCGGAGTCCTGTCGGACCCCGCGCCACGATGCACACTCTACCGCTTGGAGCCGCAAGGGTCCGATGGTAGAGGCTTGGGTCGCTTCCGAAGAGCCTCGGGTAACCGCCGACGTAGATCTGGGCGTTAGGAGCCGCGGAGTGGATACGTTGGTATACATCGCTCAGACTATGGATCGTGCGTCCTATAATAATCCTGCTCGTAGTCTTCCCCGACAAAAGGGCGAGTCTGTCAGAGACATCTTGCTGCAAGGCGCGCTTCACCGAACATCCCCAGGATCCTCGGTCCTCAGGAGGAGCGCCAGGGTGGAAACCGTCGACGCACTTCGTGATTATGTGGACGAAGTTCAGCGTCATTGCCGCCGATCGTCAATGTGACGATCTTCGTTGAAGAGCTGAGGCGGGAGAACTGCGGAGGCTCATTTGGGTTTGAGACGTTCGCGACGTACATGTCGTCAGTGACCGCGCCGCTGCATGCGGCAAAAACGATGCTGCCCAGATGCCTCTCGGTGTCAAGGAGCGGGCCGTATGCATGCGGCGAACGGTGGCACGTATCAAAGAGGCTAGGGTCGTCCGTCCCGGGCAGGTAGTTTCCAGTCCCCTCCCCCGACGAATACGAATCGCCCAGCGCGACATACTGGCCCGGCTGCACCTGACTCGGCGTCGGCGAAGGACTTGGAGACGTTTTGGGGTGGGGGGCGGTGAAGGTATGGGTGTTGTGGTCGCAGCCAGGCTGTCATCGTAGCCAGCCGAGACAGCGGTGATGCCACTTAGGCCGTTCACTTGGATGGGCGTCCAGCTGTCGACGTTGGTGCCGTTGCCGAGTTCGTGATAGAAGTCGTCGCCCCAGGCCCATACGGAGCCGTCAGTTCCGACGGCCAGGCTATGCAGCTCACCTTCGGAGATGGCGGCGATGGTGGGGAAACCGGCAGCTGTCGCCTGGATCGGTGTCGGCGATGTAATGACGACGCCACCGCTCGGACCATTCGCTGATGTGAATTGCCAGCCCCATTCCATCACCGAGCCGTCGCTACGTAGAGCGAGGCTGTCTCCATGCCCGGTGGAGACCGCGGTGACGCCAGTAAGACCGTTGACCTTGATTGGTGAGGCGGCGTAGTTGAGCGTTCCGTCGCCGAGTTGATCAAGGTCGTTGGTGCCCCAGGCCCAGACGGTTCCGTCGGAGCTGAGAGCCAACGTGTGGCCGCTATTCGTGCTTACGGCGGTGATCCCTTCTAGGCCGGGCACCTGTGTTGGCGGCAGCACGTTGACGTTGCTGCCGACGGTGTAGAAGCCCCAGGCCCAGACTGTGCCGTCGTTGCGGATAGCGACAGTGGAACCGCCACTGTAGCCGTCGTCGGCCGCGATGGCCTTGACGCCCGTGAGGTGCACCTGTACGGGCGTAGTGTTTGGCGAGGTGGAGAAGGTTCCGGTGCCCAGCTGACCGTGGAAGTTTGCCCCCCAGGCCCAGAGTGTTCCATCGCTCTGGAGGGCAAAACTGTCGTTGTACCCGGCGACGACTGACACGACGTTTGACAGCCCGGGCACCTGCACGGGCACCAGGGAAGCGGTGGTGGTCCCGTTTCCCAGCTGTCCGTAGTCATTGGCGCCCCAGGCCCAGACCGTGCCGTCACGGAGCAGGGCTAGGGTGTGACCTTGGCCCGCCACAATCTGAGCGACGTCGGTAAGGCCGCTTACCTGCGTGGGGGTCCCGGCCAGAGTGGTGGTGCCGTCGCCGAGTTGCCCGCTGAGGTTGTTGCCCCAGCTCCAGGCGATGCAGTTGCTGCAGGGATCTGTGGCCGATGCCACGCTGACGGCGGCCTGGGCGCTGGCGGTAGGAGTACCTCCGGCCAAGCCTGACATAAGCAGCGCCACTGCAGCGGCAGGGGCCGCAAGGAGCACGCAGAAGGTCCACCTAATCCGATGCGGCACACGCAAAGAAACTCCCCCCAGGGCATTGCAAGAACCCACCCGCAGAATGACCTGACAGTGTTAGGTCGTCAGTTAGACGCCGAGGCGGCTCAAGAGGTTGACATGCCAAGCCTTGGAGCGCAGCCACAGGATCGTGCCGATGCGTCCGGGTCGCCAGCCCCCTCTGCCACGGACGCACGACCTGATCAGCCGAACAGGCAAGCCGCTACGCCTGAAAAGCGGAAGGTTGGCCCGTGAGCACCGCGCCGGGCGCCTGCGCTGATGAGGCACACGCAGTACAGCAACCATGTACAGCAACGCTCCCTGACAACCGCGAGCCAGCACGAACGCCAGCACACTACCTCCGAGCCGCCACCCGCGGCCGGGAACTCAACACGGTCCGGGCCTACCATCATGCGCTGCGGATCCCGCGGGAACGCCTGGGCCAGCGCCGGGCGATGTCGATCGTCCGCGACGACATCGAGAATCTGGTCGACTACGCGCTCACTTCGGGCCGCAGCCGGGGCGGCACACCGGGCACCGGGCTCGGTACGGCGACTGTGCGGATGATGCTGAGTCAGCTCTCAGCCGCATTCGAGATGGCCGTCGACGATGACAAGCTGAGCAGGAACCCGTGCCGGAAGGTCCGGGTCAAGGGCGCGGCGAAGGCGGAGCCCGCCACCTGGTCCGAAGATGAAGTGAAGCGGTTCATTGCCGCGACCTCCGGTGAGCGCCTGGCCGCGGTGTGGCTGCTGAGCCTGCTGGGCTTGCGCCGTGGCGAGGTCTGCGGATTGAGGTGGTCGGACATCTCGCTCACGGAGGGCACGCTGAGCATCAAGACCACCTGCGTCACGGTGGGCGGGGAGATCGTCGAGAAGGGTCCGAAGAGCCGACGCGGCTACCGGGTCTTGCCGTTGTTCCAGCCGGTGCTCGGCGCCCTGGAATCGCTGTACCAGGCCCAGCTCGCCGAAGCCCGGGCAGCCGCCGGGCCTGCCTACGCGGTCGGCGCCGTCGACGACGGGTTCGTGTGCGCCGACGAACTCGGCCATCCGGTGAACCCGCAGACATACTCTGATGCATTCGCCCGGCTGTGCAAGGCGGCCGGATTGCCCCGGATCAGATTGCATGATTGCAGGCACTCGGCAAATTCACTGCTGGAGAAGCTCGGCGTGCCGGACAGCGTCAGAGCTAGCTGGTTTGGTCACACGATCCAGGTGAATCGCAGCACCTACACGCACGCATCGGCCGCCGACCTGGCCGCCATCAGCGGCGCGCTCGGCGGCCTGTTTTCAGAGGCTGTGTGACAAGAACGTGGCAAAAACGGCCCTGCCGAGTGTGACAAGGGCCGCAGATGAGAGCCCTGGCCTGCGGGAATGCGCACTGGCTGAGACTTCGGTCAATGAGACATATATTAAGTGTGTATCACTACCTTGCCTAGGCGTGCGGACAAAGCAGGCCAAGCGAGCGGAGGGGGCATCGATGTACCTCATCCGGGGAGCGGTGCCGGGCAGCCCCGGCGCCCCGCAAACAGGCCAGGAGACCGGCCAGGAGACAGGCCAGGAAACAGGCCAGGAAACAGCCGGACCGCCGGTCGGCCTGCTCCTGACCGAGCCCGTCCGCGGGCTGGCGGACCTGGCCGCGCTGTGGATAGCCGCGCCCTGGCTGGCCGTCGCCCCGCGTGGCGACGGGCACGGGGTACTGGTCTGGCCCGGGCTGCTGGCCTCCGACGGGAGCACCCTCCCGCTGCGCCGGTTCCTGCACTTCCTGGGCTATCGCGCACGCGGCTGGAATCTCGGCCGCAACCGCGGGCCGACCGAGGCGGTGCTCGACGAGCTGCCGCGAGCGATCGCTGATCACGTCGCCCGGACCGGCCGGCCGGTCTCGCTGGTGGGCTGGAGCCTGGGCGGCGTCTTCGCCAGGGAAATGGCCCGCCAGCATCCTGGGCTGGTCCGGCAGGTCATCACGCTCGGCAGTCCTTTCACCCTCAGGCATCCGAGCCATAGCCATGCTCATCTTCCCTACCAGCACTTCAGGCACCTGCATGCGCCCGAACCGCGGCTGCCCAGCCGCGAGCAGCGAGCCCGGCCTATCGGGCTGCCTTCGACCTCGGTGTACTCCCGCTGGGACGGCGTCGTGCCCTGGCAGGCCTGCATAGAACCCGAGACGGCGCTGCACCAGAACGTGGGGGTGCGCTGCAGCCATCTCGGCTTCGGCGTCGACCCGGCCTCGCTGTGGCTGATCGCCGACCGGCTGGCCGCCCCGGCCGGGCCGCGGGCCCCGTTCCGCCCGCCGCTGCTGCTCCGGCCGCTCTACCCCCGCCCGTTCCCCCCGGCCCGCCCATGATCGGCTCAGCCCCGCCAGGCACCAGCCCGGCGCCCTGGGAGTTCGCGGCGCCTTGGGGTGCGCGCGGTTACATTACCCAGTTCGATGGCCCGGTGCACTGGATCGAGTTCGGCCAGGACCCCAAGCCCACCGCAAACAGCACCGCAAACAGCGCCAGAAACAGCGACGCCCCGATCGTGTTCGTGCACGGCCTGGGCGGCTCGCACCTGAACTGGTGCCTGATCGGACCGCAGCTGGCGGCGGGCCGGCGCGCGGTCGCGCTGGATCTGCACGGGTTCGGCCTGACCCCGGGCACGCGCGGCAATGCCACCGTGCACGCCAACCAGCAGCTGCTCGACCGGTTCATGCGGGAGGTCACCGGGACGCCGGTGATCCTGGCCGGGAGCTCCATGGGCGGGCTGATATCCCTGCTGCAGACGGCCGCCGCCCCGGATACCGTCCAGGGCCTGGTGCTGGTCGATCCCGCCCTGCCGCTGCCCATCCAGGCGCCGGACTGGCCGGTGACCGGCCAGTTCCTGCTGCAGGCGGTGCCCGGTCTCGGTGCGGCCTACGCCAGGAAGATGCAGTCCCGGCCGCCGCAGCTGGCCGTGCAGCGGCTTATCGAGCTGTGCTTCGCCGATCCCTCACGTGCCGACCCGACGATGCTGACCGCCTCGATCGCGCTGGCCAGCCGGCGGCAGGCCATACCAGCCAGGGACGAGGCCTTCCTCGCGGCTTCGCGCTCGCTGATGCTGGTGACTGGCCGTCGGCGGCGTTACTGGGAGATGATGGCCGCGGTGCGCGTCCCGGTTCTGCTCATCGGCGGCGATGCCGACCGGCTGGTTCCGGTGGCGGCCGTCCGCCAGGCCGGTGCCCGCCAGCCGGACTGGGATACCGTCATCATGGCCGGGGTCGGGCACACACCGCAGCTCGAGGTCCCGGACCTGGTCGTCAGCACCGTGCGAGGGTGGCTGGACCGGCATTTCACCCCGACCGCAGGCTGAGGAGGAGCGACACCGTGCAGCAGCTCACCGGGCTCGATGCCTCCTTCCTCGCGCTCGAGACCGCCAACACGACCGGCCATGTCGGGGGGCTGAGCGTGCTTGACCCCGCCCGCGCGCCCAGACCGCTGACCCTGGCCCGGCTGACCGAGGTCATGGCCGAGCGCCTGCCGCTCGTGCCGGTGCTACGGCAAAGGCTGCTGAACGTGCCGCTCGGCCTCGATCAGCCCTACTGGATCGATGACCCGGACTTCGACATCGAGTACCACGTCCGCGAGATCGCGCTGCCGCGCCCTGGATCGGATGCCCAGCTGACCGAACAGGTCAGCCGGCTGCACGCCAGGCCCCTGGACCGCAGCCGCCCGCTGTGGGAGCTCTACCTGATCACCGGGCTGGCCGGCAAGCGCGCCGCGGTCTACACCAAGATCCACCATGCCGCGATCGACGGGGCCTCAGGGGCCGAGCTGCTGACCGTCCTGCTTGATCTCACCCCGGCCGGCCGTGAGCTGCCCGCGGCCGAGCCGTTCAAGCCGGCCAGCCCGCCGGCCTTGCCCGCCCTGGCCGCGAAGGCGGTCGCCCGGCTCGCCTGGCGGCCGGCCCAGACGGTCCGCCTGACCAACGAGCTGGTCAAGGTCCTGCCCACCCTGACTCCGGTGATGAGCACGCTGGTCGGCGGCATGCTCCGGCTGAACCGCGGCGACGGCGGAATCATCGCCACGACGCCCGGCCGCGCACCCGCGACGCCGTTCAACAAGCCGATCACGCCGCACCGCAGGATCGCGTTCCGCAGCGTCGGCCTGGACACCGTCAAAACTATCAAGAACGCCTTCGGCGTATCGGTCAACGACGTCGTGATGGCGATGTGCGCGGGCGCCCTGCGGCGCTGGCTCACCGATCACGACGCGCTGCCCGACCAGCCGCTTGTGGCGATGATCCCGGTGTCGGTGCGTGACCCGGCCAGCAAGGGGGCGCTGGGCAACAAGGTGTCGGCGATGCTGGCCACGCTGCCGACGAGCGTCGCCGACCCGGGCCTGCGGCTGGAGGTCGTGCACGCCGCGACGCAGGTCGCCAAGTCCCAGCACGCGGCGATCCCGCAGGGCCTGGTGGATCAGATCACCGACTTCTACCCGCCGGCGCTGACCGCGCGGGTCGCCCGGGTGGTGTTCGCCACCGGCCTGCTGCACCGGCTGCCGCCGTTCAACATCACGATCTCCAACGTCCCCGGCCCGAACGTCCCCGTCTATCTCTGCGGCGCCGCTCTGATCGCCCACTACCCGGTCTCCGTGGTCACCGACGGCCAGGGCCTGAACATCACCCTGGTGGGATACCTCGGCCAGCTGCACTTCGGCCTGGTCGGCTGCCGCGAGCTGGTCCCTGACATCGATGCCCTGGCCGGGTACCTGGTCGACGAACTGGCCCTGCTGGCCGAAGTCGCCCAGGAGCGATCAGCCGAGAAGCGCTCAGCTGGCTCATGAGCGGCAACCCCGGAAGCCGCGACGACGACGCCCGCACCATCTTGCCGGAGGGAACGGCCGTGCCGAGCAGGCTCCCGGCCGAGATCTTCGCGGCGGCGGTGGACGTCTTCGTCGCCGAGCAGCGCCTGGACATGATGTCCCTGGCCCGCCGCCTCGGCGTCGCCCGGGCCACGCTGTACCGGCGGGCCGGCAACCGGGAGCAGCTGCTCGATGAGATGCTCTGGTGGCGGGCCCGCCGCCTGCTCGACGACCAGGTGCGGGTCACCGCCGGACTGAGCGGCGCGGAACGCCTCATCGCGGTGATCGGGGGAGTGCTGCACGGCATCGGGCGAGACCGTCCGCTGCGGGCCTTCCTCGAGTCCGACCCGGAAACCGCGCTGCGTATCCTGACCGGCCCGCGCAGCGCCGTGCACAAAGGCACGGCCGCCGTGCTGGAGAACCTCATCGACCTCGAGCGCGGCCGCGGCTCGTTCGACGCCAGCCTGGACACCCCCACGCTGGCCTATGCGATCGTGCGGATCAGCGAGGGATTCCTCTACGCCGACGTGATCGCCGACCGCGGTCCCGACATCGCGCCCGACGTCGAGCGCGCGATCACGGTCATCGAGGCGCTGCTCCTCGGCCTGGACCTAGCCCAGCGGCGCTCAGTCCTGGTCGAGGGCTAGCACCATCTTGCCGGCACGTCCTCGCTTGTGAACTCCCAGTCGCTGGCCCTGGGCAGCCCGGAAGGGCGGGCGGCCAGCCGCACCTGGCGGTTGATCGGTGACATGCAGAGGCTCCTCAGCACTAAGAGATTTTTGGCCGAACGGGCCTCACTGCGTGCCCTTGCCCACTGTGACGCCGCCCGGCGGGCGGGCCGCGCCCTAGCCCTGGAACATAGCCGAATGGCCGATCTCGGCAGCCACCACGGTTATGCCCTCCGGGGAAGCCGACGACCTTGCGTATTCGGCGAGCGCGGCGGCACAATCGTAAACCGGCGCGCCGGAATAAGCCAGGACGATATCGCCCAGCGTCTTGGCGGTGAAGGAGAAGGCGGGACTTGCGGTTGTCAGGAAAAGCCGGTCACCGGGCTCCACCGCGGCATGGTTGATATCAGGCACCACGTCCTTGGAAAGCCCCACCGCGCGCAGCAGCGTCCCGTTATCGATGACATGCGCCTTCGAGAGCAGCTGAACCACCGAGGTCGCGGTCTTCTGCAGCCATACGGAGGAGTTCCCGACATGGGCGAGATAGATGGTCGGCCGTTTAGCGTCCGGGGCGAAGAAGATTATGTCCAGCGTGGTGACCATGCCGGAATGCTCAGGGTCGCGCCCTGAGATGGACCGCACCATCCGGTTGGCCGAGGTGACCGAATCGCGCAGCGCGGCAGGTACCGGCGGCAGCCCGGTCGTTCGCTCGAGCCCGGAGGACATGACGGCGCTCAGCGCCAGCGTCGCCGCGCGGTGGTCGATCCCGGTCGGCCGCACGCCGCGGGCCACCGCGATGACGTTCGGCTGGACGTAGTACACGTCCTGGGAGTTGCGATCGGTGCTGGACCTGGCGGTGACGGCGAGAGCCAGCGGTCGTTCCATGGTGACCGTCCGGGCCGGCGCGAGCACCGGCAGGTAGCCAGCACCGCCGTCCGGGCCGCCGGCCATCGCTAGCCTCTCCCCGAGTGCCGCCCTCAGCCCGCCCTGGCCCGGTGCGTAGGTGGCCACGACACCGCCGGGCTCCTCGCGGGCCGCTAGGCCCAGGCCCGCCCTCCGCCTGTTCAGCGCCATCCATCCCCGGCGCGCACGGTCGCGAAGGCGAAGGCGAAGGCGCGGCCAGGGGTGCCGGCCCGCGGCGCGGGCGAAAACCACCGCCGTCGCCACCGCCACGGCGAGAAGGATGACGATCAGGTAAGTCATGGTGAGTTCCTGCCCAACTGTAGCGAAGTCATGAGTTGCGCCCGCGCTTGCGCCTGCGGCCGGTTACCGCGCCGACGGTCATCACCGGCAACTGCGGCCACAGGCCGCCCAGCTCGTCCCGGGCGACCCGGATCATGCTGTCCGACGGCGTGCCCGCTGGTACGCGGGCGGCCGGGTCGTAGCTGAGCCAGTGGTCGATCAGCTCCCCGAGCGCCTCGGGGACGCCGCGGACCAGCTCATGGACGGGCTGCGGCCGGCTGCCCTGCACGATCAGGTTCATGAAGGTAAACATGTCGGCGTCAGGGCCGGCGTCATACTGCAGCGGGGGCTCGTTGGTGATGAGCCAGTAGAAGACCGCCCCGACGCCGTACAGGTCAGCGGCCGGAGTCCGCCAGCTCGCTTCCCTTCTGCGGAACTGCTCCGGGCACGCGTAGAAGGGGGTACCGCGCACGACCGATGTCGAGGTGATCGTCGCGGCATTCCACACCCGGGACAGGCCCCAGTCGATGATCCTGGCCCGGGTGCGGTCGAGGCTGCTGTCGAGCACGACGTTATCGGGCTTGATATCGAGGTGAACCAGGCCAGCCTGGAAGGCGTCCATCAGCCCGGTCAGGACCTGATGAGTGATCTCGGCGCACCAGCGCAGGGTCCGCTGGCTGCCCTCGGCCTGGCAGTACCGCAGCAGGCTGCCCGGTTCGTACAGCGGATAGACGATATACGACAGGCCCTGATCGACGCCGCAGTGCAGGATCTTCCCGATGTGATCGCTGACGATGCCCTTCGCGCGTTCCTCGTTCTGGAAGCTCCGCAGCCGCTCGGTGGCGTGCATGTCCACCGTGCCGACCGGAACGGTCTTGACCACGAGCCGGCCGTACTCGCCGAGCCGGTCCCTGGCCCTCCAGACGATGCCGCCGCCGCCGCCCTCCGCGTTGGGCAGCGGACCGAGGAGTTCCCATCGGTGCTCAAGGACACGATGATCAGTCGACTCATCAAGATCGAAAAGGAGCCCGGCGATCTCGTCTTCCACCGCGTCGAACCCGTAGCCGGACTCAGCCCGGCGGCGAGCACCAGGTCCGCTAGCTGGCGGAAGCGGGAAACCAGACTCCCTGAACTCCTGGGTGAACGTACCGGGCGCCGGATAGGGTCCGCCCGCACTCTGCGGCCCCACAGTGGGGCCGTTCGGGTCGGGGCCGTTCGGGTCGGGGCCGTAGGGGTCGGGGCCCGTCGGGTCGGGGCCGTTCGGGTCGGGGCCGGCGCCATGACGGCCGATGCGCTCCCCGGGCTGGGTGTAGGTAGCGGTCGGCTGTCGTGGGCCTGCCGCCGCTTGTGACGGCCCGGACATGTAGAAGCGATGCAGCCTGCGCCGTTCCATGTCAACGTGCAGCTTCATCCCGTAGCGCTGCACCATGGCATGGGCCTTGGCCTGGAGGAGTCCGGTTTCCATCTCGATGGAATGCCGCTCCCTGTCGAGGTTGCCCTGCCCGGCCGACCGGCCGATCCCCGTATTGACGTGCTCCCTGTTCTCCCGGAACCTCAGGTAATCGTCGCCCTGGATGGTGACGTCATGCATGGTCGCCCGGCCGGTCATCTTCGCGAGGATAGGGGCCAGGTCGATCCCGAGTATCAGCAGGGACAGCAGGATGCGCCCCACGGCGACGGTGCCGTACCTGGTAGTGAGCTGCCAGAATGCTTCCTCGCGGCTCAGCAGGACATCGGCACCCGTGATCGTCTGGTCGGCGCCGCTGGTGGCATTCTGCAGCTGGTTATCGAGCTTGGTGATCTGCGGGGTGTTGGCGCTGGTGATGTTCGCCAGATTAGTCTGGGCGGTACCCAGTGTCGTCTGCGCGTCGTTAAGGTTCTTTTCCGCATTCCTGAAACCGGGACCCCGCCCGGCGGCTATACCTGGGCAGCCGAATTCCTGGCAGTTCGCCTGCTGCTGATCCTGCTTAACGACTGCCTGGTCCTGAGAAACGGTATTCTTGGCGGCGTTTATCTGGTTCTGCAGTACATTGATCCGCTGTTGATAAGTATTATTAATGGCCTGGCTGACATGAGTGGTCTCGGCGAGGTGGTTTTGCAGGATCTGGTTCTGGATGTCTTTCGCGAAAAACTGGAGCAGTATCATCTCGGACATGAGGATGGCCGCGGTCATGGCGATCAGGATCCGTATCAGCATGACCGGCGTCAGTTTCCGCGGCGGCCGGATCTCGCCTTTCTTGTCCAGCTTGACCGGCGCGACGTAGCCGATGATCGACCGGTCGATCAGGTAGACCGCGACCGCAAAGAAAATCCCGAACCCGAGCACCTGCCCGAAATGCTTCCCGAAGCCGATGGCTGCGAACAGGCTGGCCGAGTAGAAACCCTGGGCCGCGGTGACCAGCATCAGCAGCCCGATGGTGATGTATCGCTGGCGCTCGGCGAACGACTCGATCTTCCTCCGGTCGGCCGAGGTCAGGAAGATCAGGAGGTTGCCGGTCCTTTCCAGCAGACCCGGCTTGTCGCGATCCGGATCGCGGTTCCAGTATTCCCACGGCCGGGTGTAGGCGCGGCGCCACCGCGGCTCGCCGTTGCCGCTGCCGTCGTCATGACCGCTGCCGTCGCCGTTGCCGTCACCGTGGCCGTTGGCCGGGCCGCCGTCGTAACGGTACGTAAGACCAGGAGGCTCAGTCACGGAAATCACGGCTCCCTGGGGTCATCCGGGTCGAATCCATCGGGCTCGGTTCCGTCGTCGTAGTAGTAGGGCTGGGGGGGCGCCTCGCCTGGGGCAGGCTCAGGACGCCAGTTGCTGGTCGGCGCGCCGCCGCGGCCAGCAGGAAAGCCCGGCTCCCGGCGCTCGGCCGGCTCCGGCTGGGAGATCATCTCGACCAAGTGGCCCGAGATGGACGGCAGGACGGCCTGAATTGAATCGGTCGCCCAGACCGAGAGCTCTGTGAGCTGGTCGTCATAGGCCAGCTCGCTGCTGATGGCCTGATAAAGCTGCTCGAACCACGGATACGGGCGGTGCCGCATGGCGAGGCCGTACATCGCCACGTTCTCCAGATCCACGATGTTGACCGGGGCCGCCCCGCGGTCCCACAGGTACTCGTTCCGCCGGGCCAGCCGCAGGCTCCCGAACTGCGCTCGTCCCCGGGCGGCCAGCAGCCTGGCGATGGCCCCGATCTCCGGGCTGGCCGGCACGGTGGGACCGGGGCCGTCGTCCAGCAAGATCGTGGCGAGTTCCAGGTAGTCGCCGAGCGGGACGGACTGCGGGCCGATGGGAAGCAGTTCGTGCGCGCTGAGGCGCCGCCTCGCGCCGTCCACGGTCTCCTCGCCAAGGGCGTCGCGCAGCCACGGCCGTGAGGCCGCGGCCAGCAGCAGGTACATCTGCTGTACCGGATCGGCCAGGGCGGCGGCTGATGTCGCCGAGTCCGCGGCCAGCAGCGTCTCAAGTACCGAGCCCGCCCGCAGTATCTGGTCGTCGAGCAGGCCTACCAGCAGGTAAGCGCCGAAGGGAAGCCCGGCGTCCAGGTAGGCCAGGCCGGCCCGGACGGCCAGGTCGGTGGCCCACCGTATGTCGACGAGGGCAGCGTGCTGCGCCGCCTGGCGGTAGGTCGAGGCCAGGGTGGCGTGCCCGAGCCACTCCTGCTCCGGGTTCGCGACCCGCCTCCATACGTTGTCCCGGGTACCTGAAGTCTGGCCGGGGTCGCGGCGGCGGTTCGCCTCAAGCATCTCGGCGTAGGCGACGAAGAACTCCGCTCGCTGGACGAAGAATTCCGCTCGCTGGACGGCAGCCTCCGGCCCGACGCCGAGATACCGCCGGACGCTGGCGGGATCAGTGAGACGAGCCACCCTAAAACCAGTCCCTGAAGTTAGTAACCGAGTGCGGCTCAATGTAGTTCTGGTTGATATACGTCACCGGATCTGAGATCTGCAGCCGGCGGAAACGATCGCGGGAGATCTGGTACCGCTCGTATCTGTGTATCTGGCGTACCGGTACTTCAATCTTGGCGAGTACCTCCCCTTCGGCCTGGTACGCGGAGTAACTGTGGTAGGTATTGAGCTCGCGCACCTCCTCGGCTAGCTGCCTGACCGCCACGCTCGGCCGCAAGCCGACCACCACCCAGCAGTAAAAGAGAAAGCACTCGCCGGTCTCGCCGAAATTGCTCGCGAAATACAATGCAGTCTGGTGCGCCGAGCGAACGTCATTAGTCTTCAGGAATTTATGCCGTTCAACGGATCCGCCGGCCAGGGAGATGAACGGCGTCAGGTCTTCCACCGTTCCGTTCCGCGACGGATGCTTCTTGTCATATGAGTTCACATGCAGGTCGAGCTCGGCCGGTGTGAGCCGCTCGTCGATCTCACCGGGACTGATGTGACGTGCGTTGCGCCACCAGTTGCAGGCCAGCCCGTCGCCGTTCAGGATCGACTGAGCCTGGGCGGAATTTATCCCATTCATACCTTTTATGCACATTTGTAGGTACAAAGACGTATCCAAGCTATCAGGGGATAGGTACTACGGCGATAGGCGGATCTAGGAGGACGGGGGAGCTAATAATAGCCGCATTGCTCCAGTGGTTATTCATACGGCTGTCCGGGATCCCGCCGGACAGCGGAGAACACGCGTATTCCGGTTGCCGCCAGGACCCGGATCCTGGGGTGTGAGCCGTGCCGCGGCGGGGCGGGGGTAACTCCATCCAGGGCATGGGCGACTGGATGACCTGAAGGTCCTCTGCGGCATCGTGCTTCGTCTATATACGGGATCCAGGGGGAGTACTACCCCCGGAAAGGGGGGTAGCTCCGGACCCGCTGGCGTCCCCGCTCGCTGGCGTTCGCTCAGCGAAGGGACTGAGCCGCATCCGTACGTCCTGGCTCGCTCCGGACGAGATGACCGCCCTTCCGCGGAGGATGGTGGCTTCGTGGAGACCTTGGGCTGGCCCCGAAGCCGGGAGGCGCCGATGCGGTCCTGGTACCCGCCAGGGGCCAGGGCTACTCCCCGCCCCGCCCCGCCCGGGCGGTCCCCCGCAACGCTGGGGGGAGCGGCCGTCCGCGGCCGCCGGGGCAGCGGCCGCCCGGGCTCCCGCGGCCTACATGTAAAGGCCGCCGTTGACGGGGTACACCTGGCCGGTGATGTAGCCCGATTCGGGATCGGCGAGGAACTCCACGACCCGGGCGACCTCGTCCGGCTTGCCGAGCCGGCCCTCCGGGATGCGGGCGATGACCTTCTCCAGCGCGGCGGGGGGAACGGCCGCGGTCATGTCGGTGGCGATGAACCCGGGCGTGACGGTGTTGATGGTGATGCCCTTGCCCGCGGTTTCCAGGGCCAGGCTCATCGTCAGGCCGAACATGCCCGACTTGGCGGCGGCGTAGTTGGCCTGGCCGAACCCGCCGGCCGACCCGATGATCGAGGAGATGTTGATGATCCGGCCGTAGCCGCGGTCGAGCATGTGCTGCAGGACGGCCCGGGACGAGTAGAACGCGCCGGAGAGGTTGACGTGGATGACGTGGTCCCACTCTTCCGGACTCATCCTCCTGACCGTCTTGTCCACGGTGACGCCGGCGTTGTTGACCAGGATGTCCAGGTGCCCGTGATTCTCGATTACCTCGCCCCAGACCCGGAGGACGTCGATGTTGTCGCCGATGTTGCCCTGGTGGACGGTCACGCCGTACTCGGCATACTTTTCGCAGAACTCCTTGGCGTGCGCATGTTTGCCGGCGTAGCCGGCGGCCACCGTGACGCCCCGGTTGATAAGCCGCTCGCAGATGGCCAGTCCGATGCCGCGGGTCCCGCCGGTCACCAGGGCAACCTGTCCGGTCATGTCAGCCATGGGTATTACCTCCGATGATGCAGATGGGCTGGTCGGTTAGCCGAACACGTACTCGCCCGGGGCGTCGCCGCCGGCCGGGTACTGCTTACTGCCCACCGCGGGCGGCTCGATGAGTTCGCCCGCCCGCGCGCTTGACCAGGCCGTCCAGTCTTCCCACCACGAGCCTTTGTGCTTGATGCCCGCCCGGCGCCAGGTCTCCGGCTCGGCGCCGGTGAAGTCGCCGCCCTCGTACCAGGCCCTGGGGCCGGGCGGGTTGACGATGCCGGCGATATGGCCGCCGCTGGACAGCACGTAGTGGACGTTGCCGCCCATCAGGGCGCCGGCCTTGTAGGACGCGTGCCAGGGCACGATGTGATCGTTGATCGCGCCCACCACGTAGGTGTCGTTCGTCACGTCGGACAGCAACAGGCGCTGCCCGGCCACTTCCATCTCGCCCTTGGCCAGCTCGTTGCGCATGTACAGACTGCGCAGGTAGAACGAGTGCATGGCGGCCGGCATCCGGGTGTTGTCGCCGTTCCAGGCCAGGATGTCGAAGGCCGGCGGGTCCTCGCCCATCAGCCAGTTTGACACCACGTAGTTGAAGATGAGGTCGTTGGCGCGCAGGATGTCGAAGGTGCCGGCCATCTCGCTGCCCTCCAGGACTCCCTTCTCCGCCATCTGCCGTTCCAGCCGGGCCACGGTCTTCTCGTCGGTGAAGGTGCCAAGGACGCCCGGCTCGCTGTAGTCAAGCAGGGTATTGAGCAGCGTGACCGAGCCGATCCGGTCGTCGCCCTTCTCGGTCAGGTAGGCCGCGAGCATGGCGGTCAGCGCACCGCCGAGGCAGAGCCCGATGATGTCGATCTTGGGTGCGCCGGTGATCTCCGCGATGACATCGAGCGCCTCCCGGGGGCCGTGGATCAGGTAGTCGTCCAGCCTGACGCCGCTCATGGAGGCGTCCGGGTTGCGGTAGGAGATCGCGAACACCGTGCGCTCGTGCTGCACGGCCCATTCCAGGAAGCTGCGGCCCGGCGCGAGGTCCATGACGTAGTACTTGTTGATCCAGGGCGGGCTCGCAAGTACCGGGACCGCGTGGACCTGGGGCGTCTGCGGCGTGTACTGGATGAGCTCCATCAAGTCGTTCTTGAACACGATCTTGCCGGGGGTCGCGGCGAGATTCTCGCCGATGCGGAACGGCCGGGTGTCGACCTGCCGCGGGCGGCCGCCGTTGTTGAGCATGTCGTCGACGAAGTGATTGGCCCCGGCGACGACGCTGGTTCCGGCGGTCTCGATCGCCCGTTTGATCGCGGCCGGGTTAGTGAGCAGGAAATTCGTCGGCGCGAGCGCATCGAGCATGAAGCCGATCGCGAGGCGGGCCTTGGCGTCAGCGGTCGGGTCCCCGGCTCCGGCCTCGAGCAGTTCGTCCATCAGCCTGGACGTGGCCAGGTGCATCTGCCGGAGGGCGAAGAACGCGGGATTGTCGTTCCACGTCCGGTCCGCGAACCTTCTGTCGCCGTCCGGGACAGGGACCGGTGGGGAAGCGTCGACGCCCAGCCAGCGTGCCGTGGCCATGGGTCCGGCCATCGCGATGCTGGTCCAGTAGCGCAGCGTCGCGGCCGTGGTGGCACCCGGGTTCATGGCGGCTCGCCGCAGCACCGCGAGCGTTGACTCGCCCAGGCCTGCCGCGTCTAGCGAGGCGAGCATATCGGCGTCCGGTGCTAGTACCTCTGCAGCCGACTCCGCGGTCTCCCGCGCCGTCTCGTATGTGGTCATAACGACGACCTCCTATGAGTCTGGGTGCCGCGTGCTGGCCCTATCAGACGCTACTTCGAGTCAATGCGCACGTAAAGGACGCTCGATGGCAGGCCTTGATATAAGGGTACGAACCCGTCCGGCCGGGCCGCAGAGCCGAAGGTCCCGTCCGCCAGGGCCGTTGTGCCTTGCGTGACGCGTTCGTGCTCACCGCGGGGCTGACCGGCGGCACGGCGTGGGTTCGTGTCCCGCGCTGGGCGGCTCCGAAGCGCTGCTTGCCTGGCGAGGCGAGGTCGCCGATCGCCTCCGGTTGGCCGGCGGCCGGTTCGTCACCCTCCGGCGTACCCGAGCGTGGTTCGGCCGGTGGCTATGAGTCACGGCTCGCTGAAATAGTCATGCCCCTGTGAATTGGTTGCCGCTCTATGAAAGCGCGAAACGTAATTTACGGAAATAGGTATTTGATTCCTGTGGTGTACCTGCTGCACATTGGGAGAGCTGGGACGAGAGTCACGCATAGTTACATCTGTCCAGGCCGGCCGCCGCGACACGCCGGCCGCCTAAAGCGGCGATATCAGCACCCCGGCCACGCGGATTCTGGATAATTACCTCGATCAGGTTAGTTGGAGCTCCGGACTGGAGAAGCAGTTGATCAAGACAACCAAGCCTGCGCGTGACGGCAAGGTCCGCGTCACCTTCGCACTGCCGGCCGACGAGCCTGCCGCGGCCGTGTCCGTGGTGGGGAACTTCAACGAGTGGAACCCCTTCGCTCACCCGTTGCGGCGGCGCGCGAACGGTCACCGCAGCGCCGCGGTGACCGTCCAGGCCGGCACGACCCTTCATTTCCGCTACCTCGCCGAGGGCGGCGTATGGTTCGACGACGAATCCATCCCCGCGCAAGGCGGCCAAGGCGTAGCCATCACGGTCTGAACCCTCCTGCCCCTACCCCTCCCGTTCCTTCGATCCCTTCACTCCTGCAACAGGCTCCGGCCTCGATACCCCTCGTCCACGGCGGAACGCCGGACTGCAGCGTTCCGCCGTGCCCCCCGGCGGCATCCGGGAAGGGCGGCATCCCGGAAGTCGGCCTGCCCGGTCAGCCAATGGCGGCTGCGATGATCTCCCTCGCTTGTTCCTGGATCGCGGCGAGGTGGTCAGGACCGCGGAACGACTCGGCGTATAGCTTGTAGACATCCTCGGTGCCAGACGGGCGGGCGGCGAACCAGCCTGACGCCGCGACGACCTTGAGCCCGCCGATCGGGGCGCCGTTGCCGGGGGCGGTGGTCAGCGCGGCGATGATCTTCTCGCCCGCGAGTTCGCTGGCCGGGACCTGTTCAGGTGAGAGCCTACCCAGCGCTGCCTTCTGTGCCCTGGTGGCCGCGGTGTCAATGCGGGCGTAGACGGGCGTTCCGTACCGGTCCGTGAGGTCCTGGTACAGCTGCGAGGGAGAGCGCCCGGTAACGGCCGTGATCTCGGAGGCGAGCAGGGCCAGGATGAGCCCGTCCTTGTCCGTGGTCCAGACCGAACCGTCGTGCTGCAGGAACGAGGCTCCGGCGCTTTCCTCGCCGCCGAAGGCCACCGAGCCGTCGAGCAATCCTGGCACGAACCACTTGAACCCGACCGGTACCTCCAGCAGCCTTCTGTTCAGGCCCTCGGTCACCCGGTCGATCATCGAGGAGCTGACCAGGGTCTTTCCGACGGCGGCTCCGGCCGGCCAGCCGTCCCGATGCCGGTACAGGTAGTCGATGGCGACCGCGAGGTAATGGTTGGGGTTGAGCAGGCCCGCGTCCGGCGTGACGATGCCGTGCCGGTCGGAGTCGGTGTCGTTGCCTGTCGCGATCGTGAACTCGTGCTGGCGGGCGATCAGGCTGGCCATGGCGAATGGTGACGAGCAATCCATCCGGATCTTGCCGTCCCAGTCCAGGGTCATGAACCGGAACGTGGCGTCCACCTTCGGGTTGACGACGGCCAGGTCCAGGCCGTACCGCTCGCCGATCTCGCCCCAGTAGGCCACGCTGGCCCCGCCGAGCGGGTCGGCGCCGATCCGTACGCCGGCCGTCCTGATCGCGGCCAGGTCCACCACCTGGCCGAGAGCCGAGACGTAGCTGTCGAGGAAGTCGAACCTCTGCGTAGTCTCGGCCGCGAGGGCCTGGGCGTACGGAATCCGCCGCACGGCCTTCAGCCCGTTGGCGAGCAGGTCGTTAGCCCGGTCCTGGATCTCCCTGGTGATCTCGGTTCCGGCGGGGCCGCCGTCCGGCGGGTTGTACTTGAAACCGCCGTCGGTGGGCGGGTTGTGCGACGGGGTGACCACGATCCCGTCGGCGCGGGGTCCCCGTCCGGACGTGTTGTGCGCCAGGATCGCCCGGGACACCGCGGGGGTCGGCGTGTACCCGCCGCGGGCGTCCGTCATCACCTGCACGCCGTTGGCGGCGAGCACTTCCAGTGCGCTGACCTGAGCCGGCTCGGAAAGGGCGTGCGTGTCAGCGCCCAGGTAGAGCGGTCCGTCGATCCCCTGGCTGGCCCGGTACTCGCAGATGGCCTGGGTGGTGGCCAGGATGTGGTCTTCGTTGAAGGTCGCCGTGAACGCCGAACCGCGATGGCCGGAGGTGCCGAACGACACCCGCTGCGCGGCATCACCGGGATCGGGATGCACCGCGTAATAGGCGGTCACTAGTTTCGCGACATCCACGAGATCTTCGGCGGCAGCGGGCTGGCCCGCACGCGGGTCTGTCATGCCGTCATCCTGACACGCCAGCCGCCCGGTATTAACTGCGGGGGTTTCGAGGATGTCCGCCGACTCGGAACATCCAGTTGCTCAGGGTATCGCCATCAACGCGGAGGGTACGTCGAACGAGCGGATGCCCGGGTTCCCGCATGCCGCGTACTAAGGTCGAGTGCGGGAGGAAGCCTTGGCTGTGAAGTACGCGAGGAACGGCGGCGACTGGCGGCGATGGGTCGTCTATCAGGTGTATCCGAGGAGCTTCGCTGATTCAGGCGGCGACGGCGTCGGCGATCTGAGGGGCGTGCTCAGCCGCCTGGATTATCTGGAACGTCTAGGCGTGGATGTCATCTGGATGAGTCCGGTCTACCGGTCGCCGATGGATGACAACGGCTACGACATCAGCGACTATCAGGACATCGACCCGCTGTTCGGGACCCTGGCCGATCTGGACGAACTGCTCGCCGCGCTGCACGCTCGCGGCATGCGGCTGGTTATGGACCTGGTCGTGAACCACACCTCCGACGAGCATCCGTGGTTTGTTGAGTCGCGTTCCAGCCGGGACAACCCCAAGCGGGACTGGTACTGGTGGCGTGACGCCCGCCCGGGGACCACGCCGGGAACGCCGGGCGCGGAGCCGACCAACTGGGAGTCGCATTTCTCCGGCCCGGTGTGGACCTGGGACGAGGCGACCGGCCAGTACTACCTGCACATCTTCTCCCGCAAGCAGCCCGACCTCAACTGGGAGAACCCCGAAGTCCGCCAGGCGGTCTTTGCCACGATGCGGTGGTGGCTGGACCGCGGCGTCGACGGCTTCCGCATGGATGTCATCAACATGATCAGCAAGGACACCTCCCTGCCGGACACCGAGCCCAGGCCCGGTTCGCGGTACGGGCCGGGAGACCAGTACTTCACCTGCGGTCCGCGCAACCACGAGTTCCTCCAGGAGATGTACCGAGAGGTGTTCGCCGGCCGCGAGGGTCATCTGCTCACCATCGGCGAGATGCCGGGCGTCACCATCCCCGAGGCGGTGCTGTTCACCGACCCCGGACGCCGCGAACTCGACATGGTCTTCCAGTTCGAGCACGTGCAACTGGACTTCGGCGCCCAGCGTTACGACCTGCGCGAGCTGAAGCTGCCCGCCCTCAAGACCTCGCTGGCGGCCTGGCAGGCAGGCCTGGCGGGGCGCGGCTGGAATTCGCTGTACTTCGGCAACCACGACCAGCCCCGGTCGGTGTCGCGGTTCGGTGATGACGGCGAGCACCGGGTAGCTTCGGCCAAGACCCTGGCCACCGTCCTGCATATGCATCGCGGCACGCCGTTCGTGTTCCAGGGCGATGAGCTCGGGATGGCCAACGCGCCATTCACCGTCATCGGTGACTACCGGGACATCCAGGCGCTCAACTTCTACGCCAATGCGGCCGGGCGCGGCCATGCCGACCTGCCGGCCCTGCTGGTGGCCATGGCCCGGATGAGCCGTGATCAGGCCCGCACCCCGGTTCAGTGGGATGCGTCGCCCGGCGCCGGATTCTCCACCAGAACTCCCTGGATCGCCATCAACCCCGATCACGTCGAGGTCAACGCGGCCGCGCAGGTCGGCGATCCCGGCTCGGTGTTCGAGCACTACCGGCAGCTCATCGCCCTGCGCCGCACGGACCCAGTGGTCACCGATGGCGACTTCGAGCTGTTGCTCCCCGACCACCCCGCGATCTGGGCCTTCGTCCGCCGGACCGAAGATGCCGAGCTGCTGGTCGCCGCGAACTTCTCCTCGGACATGACCGGCATGCCCCTGCCGCTGGATAGCAGCTGGGCATCCGCCACGGTCGTACTGGCCAACCTTCCCGGCACTCCACTGCGTACTCTGCCCGACCTGGAACTCAGGCCCTGGGAGTCGGTCATCTGGCGCCGGGACCGATGAGGGGATGGGTCAGATGGGGTACCGGGTGGGTTCGGTGGTGTAGGTCCGGCCGGATGGGGTGGTCCACCGGAAGGCGGCGGGGGTGGGCTGGTCGACGTTCCAGCGGGGGTCTTGCTTGAGGCGGTGCTCGAAGCGGCACTTGGGGCCGCCGCGGCGCGGGCCAGGTCCCGGGCGCGGACCATCAGGATCATCGCAACACCCATCGCGCCGCGATGGTCGCGTGCCGGCGCGTCGGCCGCGTGTACTGCTTCCAGTCACCATCGGCGACGATTGACTACCGCCCGACCCACTTCGTGACCATCGACGAGCACCTCAGCCGCAAGCTCAAGGCCATCGACACGTTCGGGACCCAGGCCGGCGTGCGCGACTACCTGGAACCCGGCCTGATCTCCTCGACGGCCCGCTACTGGTCCCGGTATTGCGGCGGTAATCACGCCGAACCGTTCGAGGTCATCCGGGATCGCGCGGGCGGTCTGCCTGTCCGGTCCGCTGGTGCCTCGCTGGTGGCCCCATGACGGCGCCGGAGCTGCCCGTACAGCAGCGCTCAGGACCGGACCGCCTGGCACCCGACCGCTCCAGGCGACCGCTGCGCGTCCTGGTCACGGGTGCGGGCGGGCCAGCCGCGATCGCCGCGATGAAATCGCTGCGGGCGCAGGAGTCGGTCGAGCTTCTCGCCGCCGACATGGATCCGTGGGCGGCCGGGCTTTACCTGGTTCCGCCCTGGGCGCGGACCCTTGTCCCCGTCGGCCCGGCCCCGGACTTCACCGACGCGCTCATGGCCCGGTGCCTCACGCTCGGAGTGGACGTCATCCTGCCGACCGTCGACGCCCGGCCGAGGTCCGGTCCGCCATCGATTACGGGGGCATGACGGCGGCCGAGGCGATCGAGCGGCTGTGCGAGGCGACCGCGAACGCGCTGCGCTCGGCGTCCGAGATGCGAGCAGCGGCCGGTCCCGGCCGCTGCTGGCTCATCTGTTCAGCCTGCTCCCGAAGATGGGGCTGAACGAGGCCATGGTGCCCGGACCGCTGCTGACGGACCTGGCCAAGCGGGTGGCGCACGCGGGCGCGATGGTTGAGGTGAACGAGAAATGGTCATGCCCGTCGGTTCCCGCGGTTGCGGCCCTGGCGGCCGCGGGCGTGCCGCTTGTGGCCGGCAGCGACAGCCATCATTGCCGGAATATCGGTATCTACGACTCGGTTCGGCAGACCGTGAGCGCCGCCAGGATCTGACCGGCGTGGTTCATGACCTCCGCCAGGGCGGCGACTGGATTCTCATCATCCTGGTGGTAGTCGGGGCCATCCCTGAGGTGACCGCGAGCTGGCAGTTCCTGCTGGTGGCCGGTCATTTCTGGCGCAACCACTATCGCGCATGCGAGGCCGTGTTCCCGCGGACCGCGGTCCTGATTCCCGCCTGGAACGAGGGAGCCGTCATCGGGGCCTCGATCGACAGGCTCATGTCGCTTGACTACCCGCGGAATGCCCTGCGGGTTTACCTGGTCGACGACGCGAGCACGGACGACACCCCCGAAGTGGCGGCGGCCAAGGCGGTCGAGTACCCCGGCCGGGTCATCCACCTGCGCCGGGAGAAAGGCGGCCAGGGCAAGGCCCACACGCTCAATCACGGCCTGGCTATCATCCTCGACGAGGAGTGGATGGAGGCGCTGCTGATCACGGACGCCGACGTCATCTTCACCGCTGACTCGCTCCGCAAGATGGCGCGCCATCTGGCCGATCCCCGGGTGGGCGCGGTCACCGCCTACATCAAGGAGGGCAGCCGCCCGGGCAACTACATGACCCGGTTCATCGGCTATGAGTACATCACGGCCCAGGCGGCCGCCCGGCGCGGGCAGAACGTGCTGGGCGCGACCGCCTGCCTGGCGGGCGGGGCGCAGCTGCACACGCGGGCGAACCTGCTCGCCCTCGGTGGCCGGATCGATACGTCCTCGCTGGCCGAGGACACCTTCACCACGTTCAAGACGCAGCTGCTCGGGCGCCGGGTCGTGTTCGAGCCGCATGCCATTGTCTGGGCCGAGGAACCCGGCGCCATCGTCAGCCTGTGGAAACAGCGGCTCCGCTGGGCCCGCGGCAACGTCCAGGTCACCAAGCAGTACCGCAAACTGTGGTTCCGCCCGAAGCGGGCGCACCGCCTCGGCAGCGTCAGCTTCGGGATCTTCTGGTTCTGCCTCTTCCTGCAGCCGCTCATCATGATCACGTCGTCCGCCTCGCTGCTCACCCTGTATTTCGGCAACTTCCCGAACGCCTGGCGAGCCTTTCACTTCCTGTGGATCATCAACGCCGTGTCCTACATCTTCATCACCGGCTTCGCGCTGATGATCGACCCGAAGGTCGGGCGGCACACCTGGCGGCAGGCCGTGATATTCCCCGGCGCCATCAACCTGTCCATCATCATCTACACCTGTTTCCCCCGGCTGTTTCGTACGTTCCTGCGGCGGTTCCTTGTCGCCGGGCACCTTTACCAGCCCCACGGGCACCGGGGGTGGGTCATTGTCTTCATCTACGCCTGGCCCGCCGCCTCGCTGACCGTGGCGTACCTCGCGAAGGCGGCCGAGCCGCGCCGGTTCGGCCGGTTCTTCAGCCCGCTGCTCGTCTACATCGTGGGCTACGGGTCACTGCTGTGCTCCTGCACGTTCGCGTCCTACGTCAAGGAGCTGCGGAAGGCCGAAATGAAATGGGACAAGACAGAGAAGACGGGGAAAGTGGCGATCGGGACGTGACAGGTGATCAGGGTGAGCCGCGGTCCGGCGCCTTCGAGCAGGAGATCCGCGAGGCGATCCGTTATGAGCGAGGCCTGATCTTTAAGGCGCTGCTGGCCCTCGCGGTCGCGCCATGATCCTGCCATCTCATGTTTTCCTTCCGTATACCGTTACCGGCCATCCAGGAATTGCCCGCGAGGAGCGCCGCCATTGCTGGTCAGAGCGCACTCCAAACAACGCCGGGAACGCTGCGGAGTATTGGTGACACGCCGTGTGACCTGGACATATGTGATACGAAGGCATTAAGGGTGGAACATTGGCGTTGTGCCGACAATCCTGCAGGAAGGTCACGCCAATGCTTCCGGAGCCGACCGTACCAAAGCGGGCCGCCGGATCGGCCCGGCCGCAGCCCTGGGCCATGACCCCGCTGTTCTCAGTACCGGACAACGAGCAGCCTGACGAAATCCCGTCAGTAGGGCGAAGGTCCCGCTCGTCCGGGCGTACCAGGCGGGCGAATTCCCGCCCGTCGGCGAATTCGCGACTTCCGGCGAACCAGGTTAATCGCAATGCAGGTACTGGGAAATCTAGTTCGCATAAAGAAGCGGGAGATTTGCTCGTCGTCACCGCCGAGCGGCTGCGGCGGGCGCTGGGACGCAGTTTCCTGCGCTATGGCGTGGCCGGGGACATCGAGGCCGCCGTCCATGCCGCCATGAACGTCATTGAGCCGGTGCTCGAGGCGCGGGACACCGAGATCCTGCGGTTGCGTCACCTGATGGCCGGCAAGGTCCCCGGCACGATCTCCGGCCGGTAGGCCGGCCGAGCGGCCCGCGCAGCCCCTCGGCCTCCGCGATCGCGATCAGCGCCGGGGTCCGGGGGTCGAGCACCTTATGCACCGGGTGCCCCAGGCCGGGAACGAAGCGCTTTTCCGCCCGGGTCCGCCGGACCGCCTCCAGCGCGAGCGCGTCCCACCCGGCCTCATCGCCCGGCAGCGCGCCGACGGCGGCCTGCAGCACGTCGTCCAGGTACTTTCCGCAGTCCTCGGTCACGCCAAGGAACCGGGAGCCGCCGCCGAGCAGCCCGGCCGCCAGCGCGCCCTGCAGTGAGTCCGGGGCGGACAGGTAGGTCAGCCGCGCCGCGATCGCGGTCGGGGTGAAGC
Organism: uncultured Actinomycetes bacterium; assembly: GCA_963739615.1. Classification (GTDB taxonomy): domain Bacteria; phylum Actinomycetota; class Actinomycetes; order Streptosporangiales; family Streptosporangiaceae; genus Palsa-504. The sequence continues at coordinate 125,738 of CAVUBD010000032.1, read as the reverse complement.
CGTGATCGGCCAGCGCCACCAGCACGGCTTCGAACACCCGGGTCTCCCCGGGCGTCGGCCGGCGCAGCGTGACCAGCCAGAACGCCAGTTCCCCGAAGCCCACCTTCCCCATCAGGTCAGCGGTTAGGTCCTGGCCGAGCAGCCGGATCTGGTCCGCGCTCGACGTGCCGAGCGACGTAGGGAAAGACAGCCCGTCGGAACCGGTGGTCACGCCTCGTCCTCCTTCTCGTCGGTCTCCGAGCCGGGCCGCGACTCCGGATTGCTGAGCCAGCGGCGGATCGCCTCGCCATGCTCGTCCACCGCCGGCGGCGGAAGCCGGTAGCTAGCCGGGGTCGCCGAGAAAGTGATGGGGTTACGCACCGAGGGAATCGCGGTGTCACCCGGTCCGACGTTGACGACCGGGTTCAGCCCCACCTCGGCGGCGAACGCCAGGCCCTGGTCGACGGTGTTGATCGGCCCGCACGGCACGCCGGCCGCGATCAGCTCGCGGAACCAGTCCAGCTTGCCCCGGGTGCGCAGCCGCTCCACCAGCAGCGGACGCAGCTGGTCCCGGTTTGCCGTCCGGTCCTCGTTGCGGCTGAACCTCGCGTCGTCGGCCAGCTCAGGGACGCCCAGGATCTGCGCCAGCTTACGGAACTGGATATCGTTGCCCGCGGTGATGATCAGCTCGCCGTCAGCACACGGCAGCGGCTCGTACGGGAACAGGCTCGGATGGCTGTTGCCCATCCGGAACGGGATGACGCCGCCTGCCACGTAGGCGCCGGCCTGATTCACCAGCCCCGACATCGCTGACGCCAGCAGGCTAACCTCGATATGCTGCCCGCGGCCGGTGGCCTGGCGATGGTTAAGCGCGGCCAGGATCCCGATAGTGGCGTGCAGGCCGGCCATCACGTCGAACACCGCCACCCCCGCCCGGAACGGCTCGCCTGCCGGGTCTCCTGTCAGGCTCATCAGGCCAGAGATGGCCTGGACGATGAGGTCGTATCCCGGCAGCGGCGCCCCGGCCGGCGCGCTACCGAACCCGCTGATCGAGGCGTAGACGACGCCCGGGTTCGCGGCCGACACGTCCTCGTAGCCGAGCCCGAACCGGGCCAGCCCGCCCGGCTTGAAGTTCTCGATGAAGACGTCGGCCCGCCGCGCCAGCTCCCGCGCCGCGGCCAGGTCGTCCGGGTCGCGCAGGTCCAGCGCCACCGACCGCTTGTTCCGGTTGACGCTGAGGTAATAGGTCGAGATGCCGTCCCGCACCGGCGGCTGCCAGGTGCGGGTATCGTCCCCGTCCGGACCCTCCACCTTGATGACCTCCGCCCCCAGGTCCGCCAGCAGCATCGTCGCATACGGCCCGGCCAGGATCCGGGAGAAATCAGCCACCAGCAACCCCGCCAGCGGACCCGGAGCCCGATCGGGCCCGTCGCCACCCGGCTCTTGCTGGTCCACGGTCATCGGCTCTTCGGTCCTTTCGACGTCGGTGCTATCCGTCATACGGATAATCGTCCACACTTGGACTTACCAGGTCAGCCTAAGGTTACGTATGCTGCTGTCAAGCCAACATCCCTTGTTCATGAAAGCACTTGACAGGTCATAAGAACATGTCAGAGGGTGGCGATGTTTGGCCATCTGGCCGTGTAGCGGACGTTCGTCCGCAAACAGTCGCTGCAGGCGGTTGCGATGCCGGAACCTGAGCAGATTCCGTCCAGGTACGACTCGGTCGTCTTGCGCGGCGGGATGGTGCTCACCATGGACGACGCGCATACGGTGCTCGCCGAAGCGGACGTGCTGGTCGAGGGGGACCGGATCGCCGCGGTGGGACCGGGACTGGCGGCGCCGGCGGGCGCGGTGGAGGTCGACGCGGCCGGCGGTATCGTGATGCCCGGGATGATCGACACCCACCGGCACATGTGGCAGACGGCGATGCGCGGGTACGGCGCGGACTGGACGCTGACCAGTATTTCGTCTGGTATTACCTGGAGCACGGCCGCGTGTTCCGCCCCGAGGACATCTACGCGGGCAACCTCGTCTCTGCCTGGGAGTCCCTCGAGGCCGGCGTGACTACCACGGTCGACTGGTCGCACGGGCTGCAGACCACGGACCACGCGGAGGCCGCGGTGGACGCGCTGCGGGCGGTGCCCGGCCGGTTCGTGCTGGCCGACGGCAACATCCAGGCCGGCCCCTGGGAGTGGACCGCCGACCCCGGCGTCCGGTCGTTCTTCGAAAGGCACCCCGCCTCGGACATGCTCGGATTCCAGCTCGCCTTCGACGTCACGGGCGATCCGGCCTTCCCGGAGAAGGCAGCGTTCGAGGTGGCCCGTGACCTGGGCCTGCCGGTCACCACCCACGCCGGGGTATGGGGAGCCACCAACGACGACGGCATCCGGCTGATGCACGAGAACGGGTTCATGACCCCGGAAACGGTCTACGTGCACGCCGCCACGCTGGCCACGGATTCCTACCAGCGCATCGCCGCCACTGGCGGCACCATCTCGGTGTCGACCGAGTTCCGAACAGAGCGCGGGACAGGGCTACCCGCCCACCTGGCAAGTCCGCCGCCACGACATCCCGGTCGCGCTGTCGATGGACACCAGCGTGTGGTGGAGCGGTGACCTGTTCTCGGCCATGCGCACCACGCTGGGCGCCGACCGCGCCCGTGAGCACCTGGAGGCGCACGTCAAGGGCGACACCGTCACCCACTCCCACCTGCGCGCCGAGCATGTCGTCGACTGGGCCACCCGCGGCGGGGCGCGTGCCATGGGCCGCGACGACCTGGGCCGCCTCCAGTCTCGGACCTGGGCCTCAGCCGACAGCTCTGGCAGGTTCACCCCCACGAGGCGGCCGGGAAGACTGGCCGTATCCGAGAATGACCCTCGCACCCGACGCGCGGTGCGCGTCCACGGCCGCGTCGGCGTGTTCGGGCGAGTTCATGTTGTGGTTCCAGTCGAAGATCTGCGTGATTCCGGCGTCGAGAGCCTCGGTGATCCCGAGTCTCAGCGCAGCAGCATTGTGGCGTACGGGCCGGCCAGGATCCGGGAGAAGTCCGCGACCACCAGCCCGGCGAGCGGGCCATGACGGACAGGCGGCGCCCCAGTTGACATCTCAGGAAGGCTATCGTGGTTCTGGCCGGTATACGGACGCATGTCCGAAACTGTTGGGCCAGAGGCGCCCGTTTGTCAAGGCCCGGGCCTTCGCGCCTAGCCGTCGTGCTGGCCGTCGTGCTGGCCGTCGTGCTGGCCGCCGTGCTAGCCGTCAGGGGGCCGCGAACCGCTCCATGGTGAGTTCGGTATGCGGCATGTCCTGCCACAGAGCCCACTCCGCGGAGATGTCGCCTGCCGCTCGCAGCAGTTTGGGGAGATGGTCGGTGACCAGCGTTTCCACGCTGGTTTCTGACGCGTTCACGGTGACATTCATGGCGGCCCGCACGGAGCCGTTGCCGTCGCGCAGCGGCACGGCCACCGAGCGGATCCCGGGTGCGAGCTCTTCGTCAGCCAGGGCCCAGCCGCGGGCCCGGACCGTGCGGAGCTCGTCCTGGATATCGTCCAGCGGACGGTCATGGGCATAGGGCGGCAGGCCCGCGTAACTCGGCAGCGACAGGACTTCCTTCAGCGCTGTCTCATCCAGCGCGGCCAGCAGGACCTTGCCCTGCGAGGTGCGGATGGCCGGGAACTTGGTCCCGATGCTCACCCGCAAGGTAATGATCTTCGGCACCGCGACCCTGGCGACGTAGACGATGTCCGAGCCGTCGAGCTGGGATATCGATGACGACTCCTTGGTCGAGGCGACCAGGTCCTCCATGTGCGGGCGGGCGATGTCCCACAGGCCGAGCGCGTTGACGTACGCCGTCCCCAGCCGGAGCACCTGGGGAGTCAGGGCGAACGATCCGCCCTCGGCACGGACGTAGCCCAGTTCCTGGAGCGTGAGCAGCAGCCGCCGGGCCGTCGGGCGGGCCAGATCGGAGGCGGCGGCGATCTCGGTCAGGGTCATGCGCGGATGGTGCGCGTCGAAGCACGACAGCACGCTCAGCCCCCGTGCTAGCGCTTCGACGAAGTCAGGACCGACACCGCGTCCGGCCATGGCAGCCTCCTGTTGTTGCGTCATTTTACCGTTTCAGTGCGCACGCCCCGGTCAGTCGACCGGATATGCGCGGTCTGCGAGCCCGACGGATGCATGCGACCGCGCTCCGGCTCCGCTGGCGGTGGCGGACAGCCCAGGCGCTTCTCCCGGGCAGGCTAGCTGTGCCGGTCAGCCCGGAGATGCTTGCTCAGTACCTGGGCGGTCACGACCGCTACCGGCCGGAGTGCGACCTGGCGTACGACAACCAGCTCATGGTGATGCTCTGGTCGACCCTGGCGACCCGCGACGTCCGCCTGGCCGAGGCCGCCCTCTCGCGCCGCCGCCCCGCGCCCGCGCCGACCTCCTGGGTCACCTACGTCCGCTGTCACGACGACATCGGCTGGGCGGTGTCCGACGCCGACGCCGACGCCGCCGGGCTGAACGGGTCCGCCCACCGCGCTTCCTGTCCGACTTCTACGCCGGCGACTTTCCCGGCTCGTTCGCCCGGGGCGCCCGTTTCCAGGACAACCCGGCGACGGTTATCACTCCGCGCGGCGCGGGACCTACCGGATCATCTGCCGCATCAACGGGGACAAGCGCACTGCGGAGATCCACTCCATCCGGCACCGACGAGACTCCTGCCGGACCTGACCGAGAGAACCGTCAGGCATGCGTGAAGCGGAAGCGGATCGCATCTTTGCTGATCAGTAATGGCTAGCGTTACCCGCCCGTCCGCCCTGAAGATCCCGGAACGATCCTGATGGAGGGTGAATTATCGAGCGTGGAAATCCGCGCTAAGGGCAGTGGCGCCAGATGGCAAGATCTGCCGCGGGGTCAGAAGCGCATTTCATCCCAAATCAGCCCGAAACCTGAAAACTACCAGGTCATAGTCGTAACGCCTTAAGTCTGTGGTCTCGCGCAGAACGTCGGGCGACACGAACACAAGACCAGAACGCCAATCCGGCATTACGGCATGATTCCTCACTTTCCGGGGAATTCTACTTCCTATAGAACAATACTGGTGGTATCTGTCGCTTTATTCACTGAAGGCTAGACGGTGTTGATGAAATTTCCGGCTAAAGTCAGCCTCTCGGCGTACGGTAGATATCTCAAAGGCACCTAATTGGAGGGGTTGTCAGATGCGGCTTGCTAGCTCATTCGGCGTGGCCGTCGGCTATGGGACACGGCTCGCCTGGCGGAAGAGGGGCCGGACCGCCGCCGCGGTCGCGGCGGCATTCGCTGCATTAGCAGGCACGTCGATAGCTGGCGCCCCGGCGGCGTCGGCGAGCCCGAGTGAGACGGTCATTGTCACCTCGGATGGGCTCCTGAGCCCGGCCGCGGCGGTGCTGGAGGTGGGCGGCGCCGTTGTGACGCAGTACCAGATCATCGACGGGGTCGAGGCCTCGATCCCCGCGGCTTTGGAGCCTGTGCTGGCGGCGATACCCGGTATCACCGTGACTCCCGATATTTCGGTGAGCGTGCAGTCCAAGCCGGTGTCGACCGGGCCCCACACGCCTTCTGACATGTTCCTCCAGCAGACCGGGGCTGCGCAGCTGGCGTCAGCTGGCAATACCGGCCATGGGGTCAGCGTGGCCGTGCTGGACACGGGTATCGACAACCTGCCCGACTTCTCGGGACGGCTGATCGGCGGGGTGGACCTGACCGGCGGGAACGACCCGTTCAAGGACAGCTACGGGCACGGCACCTTCATCGCCGGCCTGATCGCGGGCGACGGGGCCTCGTCGAACGGGAAGTACTCGGGCGAGGCACCGGGCGCCAACCTGGTGTCGATCAAGGTGGCCGGGGCAACCGGCGAGACCGACCTGGGAACCTTGATCCTGGGCCTGCAGTGGGCCGTCGGTCACCAGAGCAGGTACGGCATCAAGATCCTCAGCATCTCCCTGGGATTCCAGCCTATCGGGTCCACGGTCATCAACCCGCTGGACCAGGCGGTGCAGGCGGCATGGAACTCGGGCATCGCAGTGGTGGTCTCGGCGGGCAACGCCGGGCCGTTCAACGGCAGCATCCTTTCTCCTGGCGACGACCCGCTGGTCATCACGGTGGGCGCCTTGGACGACATGGCCTCGCCGTCGGTCGTCGGCGACGAGATGACCGACTTCAGCAGCGTCGGGCCCACCTCACCCGACGGCTGGGTCAAGCCTAACCTGGTCACCTCGGGCCGGTCGGTCGTGAGCCTGGCCGCGCCGGGCTCGACGATCTACGACGATTTCCCCTCGGCGCGGGTCGGCTCGGCGAACTTCGTCGGCTCGGGTACCTCATTCAGCGCGGCGATCACCAGCGGGGCGGCCGCGCTGGTCCTGGCCGGCCACCCTGGTCTCACCCCCGACCAGGTAAAGGCCCGCCTGCTCGGCACTACCAACCCAGGTCCGGTCGGCAACCCCTTCGCCGATGGCCACGGGGCGCTCAACGCTTACGCCGCAGCCACCTCGGGCCCGATGAACTTCAGCCAGTCGGCCGTCGGCCTGAGCCCGACCTGGCCGGGCTCCACGGTCTCGCTGTCGCCCACCCGCCCCGTCGACACATGGAACACGAACCTGTGGTCGGGGATCTCCTCGGGCCAGCCGCCAGCCACGGGCTGGGCCTGGAACGGTTACGCGTGGAACGGCGCCGACTGGACCGGCTGGGCCTGGAACAACGCAGCCTGGAGCGGCTCTGCCTGGGACGGCGTTGCCTGGGCCGGCACCGCCTGGAACAGCTCGGCGTGGAGCTGACAGTGCCCGGACGCGGTAGTCACTCCACGGGAGTGCCGCGTGTTACCCGGGCCGTCGTCGCGGCTTCGGTCGTGGGTGGTGCGCTTACCTTATTCGTCGCCGTGTGGAGGCAATCGGTCTCGTGGCACGTTGACGGGGGCCAGTGGATCGTCGCAGCTGCGGTGGGTGCTCTTGCCCTGGGGAGCTGGGTGTGGCCGGTCGTGGTGTACCGGGGAGGCGAATCCGCGGCCTTTAATACGGACGAGGGCTTCTTTGTGATCCTCGCCCTCCTCGTGCCACCCCTGGTCACTTTGGGGACCTTTGCGCTGGCGACCGTCCTGGCTCAGGCCGCCCGCCGGCGCCCGCTGGTCAAGTCGGCATTCAATGCCGGGCAAGTTCTGATCGCGGCGGGCCTGGGACTGGCCGTGAGCCGCAGTATCGCTGCGCCTTCGAATACCCTCACCGCAGGCCAGATTGGAGCCATCACGCTCGGGGTAGGGGTGTACTTCGTCATCAATACGCTTCTCGTGGCCGGTGTGGTGGTCTCGATGGGCACGACCTGGGGAGAGTTCACCAGCGATCTTCCGGTCCAGGTGACACTGGCCGGCGCGGGAGCATTGGCTGGCGTGGTCTTGGCACTGGCGATACAGGCTCATCCGTGGGCGGTCGCGCTGGCAATCCCGGGGCTGGTGGTGGAGCGCCGGCTTATCAGCGCCCGGTTCGCGGCGCTGTATGACCGCGCCCGGATGGAGGGTCTGTACGAGGTCACTCTGGAGGCGAACAGGGGGCTGCGGCAGCAGGCCGTACTCGAGACGATCCTGGGGTCGGTACGGCGACTGCTTCGCAGTCCGGAGGCCATCTTGACATCTGACGACCCGGGCACTGGTCAGCTGGCGGCGCCCATGACCGTCGCTGGTCAGCAGCAGTGGCTGGTGGCGTCGGGCCGACGAAGGGATGAGCCCTTCGATGACGCTGACCTGGGCTTGCTGAGCGCCCTGGCGGCCGTGGGCAGCGGGGCGCTCAGCAACGCTGTGCTCTACCAGCAGGTCCATGTCGAGCGGGAGCGGCTCTCCTCGATCACCCTCAACATCGGCGAAGGCGTCTGCGCCATCGCCGCAGACGGGAAGCTGACCTTCGTCAATCGGGCTGCGGCCGACATGATCGAGCTGCCGTCGCGCAACATCACGATCGACGACCCGGTGAGCGATGGTGCCCTCACGGCGCCCGGCTTCCTTCTCGCGCCCGCCCGCGAAGCCATGCGCACGGGCCGCACCATCCGGGACGACGACGCCCGGTTCCGGGGCAAGAACGGCGAAGCCATCCCCGTTGCGTATACGGCCTCGGCTGTCATGAGCGACGGCGGACCGTCAGGCGCGGTGATCGCCTTCCGTGATATCACCGAGCGCAAAGCCTTCGAAGACGAACTCCACCAGCGCGCCTGCTACGACAGCCTCACCGGCCTGGCGAACCGCCGGCTGCTGGTGGAGCGTCTCGACCAGGCGCTGCGGCAGCCGGCCCTGGACCGCAAGGTCCACGCTCTGATCTTCGTCGACGTGGACCGCTTCAAGAGCATCAACGACAGCCTTGGTCACGTCACCGGCGACGAGTTTCTGGTAGCGATCGCGGTCCGCATGAAAGGGGTGACGAGGAGTAACGACCTGCTCGCTCGCTTCGGCGGCGACGAGTTCGTGCTGCTGCTGGAGGACGTGGCTGGAGTGGACGTGGCGGTCGCCGCGGCGCGCCGCATCTGCGCCGCCGTCGAACAGCCCATCGTGCTGCCCGGCGGCTACGAGCTGGTGGCCGGCGTGTCGGTCGGCATCGCCCTTACCGAGCCAGGTAAGACAGCTGACGACGTGCTCCGCAACGCCGACGTGGCGATGTACGACGCCAAGGCCAAGGGCGGGGGTATCTACAAGGTGTTCGACAAGGCTTCCATGGGAAGCCGCTCCTCCGAGCGGCTCCAGATCGAGGCCGACCTGCGCAAAGGGCTCGAGCGAGATGAACTCGAGGTGCACTACCAGCCGTTCTTCTCTTTTGACCAGCAGCAGATCGTCGGCGCAGAGGCGCTGGTGCGGTGGCGCCACCCGACGAACGGCCTGGTCAGCCCCATGACGTTCATCCCGATAGCGGAGGAGACAGGGCTGATACTGCCGCTGGGCCGTTACGTTCTGGACAAGGCGTGCTGGCAGGCGCGCTCGATCCGGGACCAGCTGGACGTGGACCTGCCCATCAGCGTCAACCTCTCACCTCGCCAGTTCTCAGAAAGCGGGCTCCTGTCGCAGGTGGCGGCGGCCCTCGATGCAACCGGCCTGCCCTCGGAGCTGCTCATACTCGAGATCACAGAGAGCGTGGTCATGGCAGACCTTTCCGGTGCTCGCGAGGTCATGAGCAAGCTCAGCCGGCTGGGCGTGCGACTGGCCATCGACGACTTCGGCACCGGCCACTCCTCACTCGCGTACCTCAAGCAATTCCCGGTGCGTGAGGTAAAGGTGGACCGCACCTTTGTCCAGGGCATCGCCGACAGTCCGGTGGATTTGGCGATCGTCCGTGCCATCATCGACCTGGCCGATGCCATGGGCATATCGGCAGTGGCCGAGGGCGTGGAGACCACGGACCAGGCCGCCGCGCTCAAGATGCTCGGCTGCCCGATGGGGCAGGGTTTCTACTTCTCGCGGCCGCTTTGCGCTCAGGAGTTCAGCGAGCTACTCACCCGTCACTTCGCTCGGACCGCGGGACCGACTGAGCCGGTTCGGACCGGCATTCCTGAGGCGCTGTCGTCACGAGGCCTCCCGCAAGAGGCAAGCATAAAGAGTCAGGCCGGGGCCGAACGCCATCGCGATCACTAGCGCCCCGGGCGGCAGCGGGCGGCGGCGGAGCTCTCCGAGCACCAGCAGCAGGGTGGCCGATGAGCAGTTGCCGTGCTCGGCCAGGACGCGCCGGGACGCGGCGAGATCGTCATCGGTCAGGTCCAGCCGGTCGGCGACCACGTCCAGGATGCGCGGGCCGCCGGGATGGACGGCCCACGCTGCCACGTCGCCGCGCTGGAGATCGTTCCGGGCCAGCAGGCCGTCCACGGCCGGGCCGACCTGCCCGGCCAGGACATCGGGGACATGCCGGTCCAGCGTCATCTTGAATCCGGCGTCTGTGATCGTCCAGGTCATCAGCGAAGCGGCTTCCGGCACCGTGCAGGCGGCGACGTCCACCAGGGCCAGGCCGCCGGCCTGGCCCCCGGTAGCGGGCTCCATCACCACGGCCGATGCCGCGTCGCTGAACAGTGCGTGCGCCACGACCTGCTCCCGGTCGGCCGTCGGCGGCTGGACGTGCAGGCTGGCTAGCTCCACGCACGCCAGCACGGCCGGCTGCTGCCTGGCCGTCACGTAGTCCGCCACCGCGCCGAGCCCGGGAACCGCCCCGTAGCAGCCCATATGACCGATGAACAGCCGCTGCAGGGACGCTCCGAATCCCAGCTTGGCCGCCAGGTGGTGATCCACGCCCGGCGTGGCGTAGCCGGTGCACGAGACGACGGCCAGCAGCCCGATATCGCCGGGCCTGCGGTCCGCCGCGGCCAGCGCCCGGGCGACCGCGTCCGTCGCGAGCGGGACGCTTTCGTCCAGGTAGCGCGCCATCCGTTGCCCGGTCGTCCAGGCGGACACATCCTCCTGGGTGGGATCGACCGCGCAGTGCCGCTGACGGACCCCGGTCGACATGAACACCCGCCTGGCCCAGCGGTTCGGCCCGATGTGCCCGGCGAAGAAGCCGTCCCACAGCTGCTCCTGGGTGCGCGACAGCGGGCAGGCGCTGGCCGCCCCGGTTATCACAGGGAATGAGCCGCGAACCGCGCCCGCGACGCTTACCACAACTGGTCCGACACTCGTCTTCCTCCATCTGGCGGCTGAGTCACTGGCGGCTGGGTCACTGGCGGCTGGGTCACTGGCGGCTGGGTCACAGGCGGCTGCCCCGGGCGACGAGCCCGGCGACGTCGATGGCGGCGGCCAGCAGGACGGCGCGGAACAGCCAGCGCGACCCCGGCCGCCGGGCCAGGACGATGCCGGCCGCCATCGTCACGGCCACCGCGATCAGGACGGCCACGGCGCCCCAGCCCGGGTGACCGGGGCCGAAGGACTCGACCACGGTGGCCGCCAGCAGCAGGAACACCGTGGCTGACACGCTGCGCGACCGGCCGAGCATATGGGGGAGGCCTCGCACCCCGGTGGCCAGGTCGTCAGCCAGATCAGGGACCACGTTGACCAGGTGGGCGCTGCAGCCGAGCAGGGACGCGGCGGCCAGCGCCCACCACGGCGGCCAGGAGGCACGGGGGCCGCCCAGGGTGATGAAGGCGACCAGCAGCGGAAAGGCCACCGCGTAGGGCACGAACGAGACGGGGGTCGTCTTCAGCCGCGCGTTGTAGGACCAGGCCAGGAGCACGGCCGCCAGATGGGCGAGGCCCGCCCGCCACCCGGACGCCAACGACAGCGGGACCGCGGCGATGAGGGCGGCCAGCGCGGCCCAGCCGACGGTGCGCCGGGAAATATCCCCGCTGGCGACCGGCTTATCCGGCCGGCCGGAGGCCGAATCCCGGGCTGCGTCCAGCCAGTCGTTGTGCCACCCGACCGATAGCTGCCCGGCCAGCACCGCGGCGCCTGCGGCCAGGACGCCGGCGCCGCTGCGCCCGGTACCCACGGCCAGCGCCACCGCCAGCGCCGTCACCATGGCCGTCGGCTCCGGGTGGGACGCGCGGAGCAGCGCGAGGGCCGCACCGGCGCCGCGCGCGCCCGGCAGTCCCATTTGCCTCACCCCGCCCATCTCGCCAACCTATGTCCTCTCTGGCCCAGTGTCTCAGCCGGCCCTGTGTCTCAGCCGGCCTTGATGCGAAGATCTGGGGATGGCAGCCATCACGCCGCGGGTCCGCAATGACCCGGCGCAGTACGACGACCTGGCCGGCGAATGGTGGGATCCGCGCGGGACGTTCGCCATGTTGCACTGGCTGGCGCGGGCCCGTGCGGCCCTGGTCCCGCCGGCCTCCCGGCCGGGAGCGGTGCTGGTGGACATGGGATGCGGGGCCGGCTTGCTCGCGCCGCATGTCGCCGGGCTTGGCTACCGGCTGGTCGGCGTGGACCTGACCCGGTCCGCCCTGGTGCAGGCGGCCGAGCATGGCGTGACGGCGGTCCAGGGGAACGCCGCCATCCTGCCCCTGGCCGACGGCTGCGCCGACGTGGTCTGCGCCGGCGAGATCCTCGAGCACGTCGTGGACCTGCGCGCCGCCGTGCGGGAAGCGTGCCGGGTACTGCGACCGGGCGGGGTCCTGGTCATCGACACCATCGCCGCCACCTTCCTGGCCCGGATGCTGGTCATCACGGTGGCCGAACGGATACCCGGCGCCGCGCCTCCGGGCTTGCACGATCCCGCGCTTTTCGTCGACCGCCGCCTCCTGCTCTCCGAATGCGCCCGCCATGGAGTCCGGCTCCAGCTGACCGGCCTGCGGCCGTCGATGTGGTCGCTGCTGCGCTGGCTGCGCCGCCGGCAGGCGACGGCCGAGATGGTACGCACCTGGTCCACCGCCGTTCTTTTCCAGGCCCGGGGCACCAAACAAACCTGACAGCGTTCCACGGCCGGGGTGCCCGACTTGTCCGCGGTATCCCGAGGGGTCACGATGAGGGAGGTGGCTGCGCCTGCACGGTCCGGCCTATAAGCCCCGACGGGCCAGAGCTGGATATCGTCGCTGCGCATAGTTACGGGCAGCAGCTCGGCCGTATCATCGATGTTCTCGGCGAGCTGCTCAAGGAACGGCCCGCGGGCACACCCGATTCCCGTCCGGTCCAGGAATTCGCCAAGCTGAGGGACGATATCGAGGCGATTAAAGCGCGTCAGGCGACCAAGCGATCCGAACAGATGATCTCCGACCTGACTGCCATGAAGCAGAGTGATCCTGGTGAATATCAGCAGCTGGCCGCAGCACTCAGGGAATTCCTGGCAGCCAGCGGGGATTAACGGGACCGCGACCATATCAGCTGCGTGGGTGCACCTACGCAGGCCGAGCACCCGAAGCCGATCCGGCCCTACCGGGCGAGCCGAAGCGGCTGCTACGCTCCGGTGATGGAGATGAGCATGGCATGACGGACTACATCGGCGCGGCCGCGCTGTTCGTCTTCATCATCTTGGTCCTAGCCTGGCTCTGGCGCCGTGAGCGCCGCGACCGTCTAGCCGCCGCGGACAAGCTCGCCGCCGAGAACCAGCTACCCGCCGGGCAAGAGCTGGCGGCCGAGAACCAGCGCCGCGACGACCGGCTCACATAATCGCCTAAATCCTCCACGAAGCCGAAATACTCCACGATAAAATCAGGCACCTGGCACGGGTGAGGGGTCAGGTGTCAATAAGCGAGGCGGTCTCATGCGACGGGGCCGCTTCGGCGCCCGCCCCGCCCGGCTGGGCGGGCAGGAATACCGCGGCCAGGACGGCGCCGGCCGCGGCCACGCCACCCGCCACGAGGCAGCCAGCCGCCGACGATCGGGCCGAGCGCGATCGCGACGCCGGCGCTTGCTCCCCACAGGCCGATGGCCCGGGCTCGTTCGGTTCGACCGGTGAAGACGTTGGAGATCAGCGAGAGCGTGGCCGGGAGCTGCGCCGCATTCAGCCGGAACCCGGGTAAACACCTTCGCGGCATAACCTGCGCAGCATAAGAACGATCAGCACGATAATCACGATAAGGACCACGGTTCCGATACCTATATACATCGCTATTTTTTCCTTTCCTGGCGCCGCCTCTTGGAATTCGGGGGCCGGGGTCATATTCCGGCACTTCTGGCGGCGCATCGGCAGTCCCTCTACCCGCACGCAAGGCCTCAAACCTGAGCTCTCAAACTTTGGATTAGGCTGCCATCGTGGGGTAGTGGGACAAGCGTTCGTCAGGCAGCTGACCAGCACAGCAGGGAGACCGCGTGACCGAAGACCGTGATGGCGGAGATCAGGCGGCCGCCCCGGCTCCCTGGCAGGACTGGCAGCACGGGCAGGACTGGCAGCGCTGGGTGGAGGACGTCGACTGGTCGGACTGGCGCTCCTGGCTGCAGCGCGTCGCCGCCAGGGACTGGGGCGCCGGGCCCTGGCCGGGTGCCCCCTGGGAGCAGGTACCGAGCTGGGAGCAGGCCCCGAGAGCCGGCGCCGTCTCCCTCAACCTGCGGGCCTTCGCCGAAGACGCGCCCGGGGACGGGATCAGCGAGCACCTGGCGGCGACCTGGCCCGCCTTCAGGCAATGGTGGCGAAACGGCGCCAACATCCGCCCGACCGCGGCCGAGGCCAGGGCGCGGCTCGAAGAGTACATGCCGGAGCTCATCCCGGCCTGGCAGCGGCTGACCGCCATGATCGCGGCCAATTCCGCCGCGGACCCGAACGCCGCCGCGGACCCGAACGCCGACCCCAGCTCCGACGCGGCCGCCGCGCTCGCGCTATGGAACCCCCCGCCGTTCCTCACCGGCTGCACTCAGGCGGCCGTCCTGCGCGGCGGTCCGGCCCTGATCCGCAACTACGACTGGGACTACCGTCTTTTCGACGGCGTCGTGGCCAGGACGGCGTACACCGGCCGCCGGGTGCTGGGCATGCTCGACTGCCTGTGGGGGCTGCTCGACGGGGTCAACGACGCCGGGCTCGCCGTGTCGCTGACGTTCGGGGGACGACCCGAGGTGGGCGAGGGCTTCGGGATCCCGCTGGTGATCCGCTACGTGCTCGAGGTCTGCGGGACGGTCGAGGAGGCCGTGCGCGTGCTGCGCCGGGTGCCTGTCCACATGTCTTACAACGTCACCGTGCTTGACCGCTCCGGCGACCGGGGCACGGTATACCTCGCGCCAGACCGCCCGGCCCGGGTCACCAGCTCGCCCGCGGCCGCCAACCACCAGGGCGAGGTGGAATGGGCACCCTACGTCACGGCGATCCGCAGCGTCGAGCGCCTGGAGTACGCAGAGAAATTGCTGGCCAGCGGTACCGACGTCGCCGCCGTCGTCGCGGCCTTCCTGGATTCCCCGCTGTACGCCACCCGCTTCCACGAGGGTTTCGGGACCCTGTACACCGCCGAGTACCGGCCCGCCGACGGTGTCGCGCGCTACTACTGGCCGGATCGCACCTGGGAGCATTCCCTGGACCAGGTTGAGCTCGGCGCCATCCAGGTCCAGCTCGGCGCCCCCTGATCTTAAGATCAATTCTTCCGAACGGACCCGACTGCGTGCGACTGGCCACGTCAGGCCAGCGTTTACGAGCCGGTGGCGCTGGTAGAAGACTTCTGTCGGCAGTCTGGCCCGAGGTGGCGGCTAATGAGAGACGTCAGGTGCGCATGGCGCAGACCCTGGACCTAGCGTTCGACTCCGGTACGCTGCACGCGCTGCGGGCGGCGGCGCAGGCGTATGCGTGTCTGTCGGGATTGGCTGACGAGCGGGCCATCGATGTGGTGCTGGTCGTGCACGAACTGGCGGCGAACGCCATCCGCCATGGCGCCGGGGCCGGACGGGTACGGATGTGGAGCCTGCCTGAAGCGCTGTGCTGTGAAGTCGAGGACGGCGGGTATCAGGAGGAGGATGATGCCCGGGCGGACCCGTGGCCCTATCTGGAGGGCCATGGCCTGTGGGTGGCACGGAAGATGGCGGACCGCCTCACCGTCCTGTCCGGTACTCACGGAACGCGAGCCTCGGTCACCTTCGTACTGCCCGGCGGCCCCGCGACGGCCTAGAACATTACCGCGTTACCGGGTCGTCCGACTGGAGATACCGGGACAAAGGTCACGGTCGGGCCGCGGATACCAGCGCTAAGCGCGTAGGAGGCGCATACTGAAAAGGTGGAACCTGCCCGCGCCGCGACCCGGCGCCACCTGCCCACAAGTCCCTTCACTGCCCGGCCTGCCCCGCCTGTAGAGCATTTCGCTGAGCAGGACCAGGTGACTCACGATAAGTACGGCCTCGGCCGGGTTATCGGCGTCGAGGGGGACACCGCCCTGATCATCGAGTTCGGCACGCGTCAGGTGCGGATCATGACGCCGTGCGCCAAGCTGACCAAGCTCTGATCCGCGGTGCCTAGACCGCCTCGATCAGCACGACGAGAGCGGTCAGCGTGCGCTGGGCCGGGATGGCCAGGCCGATCTCGGTGAGGGAGGCGCCCGAGACGTCGGTGCGTGGTACCACGGAGCCTGCCGTTCAGGCTGCGCATCGGCCGGAGCACCTAGCCCCCGATAAACCCGGATTCAGCGGAATATCCCACGCGAGCCGGATGCCGCCAGGGATCGGGTCGATGTCGACGCGGACTCCGGCCCTGGCCCCGATGTCGCGGAGCCCGGACAAGTCCCCGGCGCCCTCATTTCCCCAGGCGCCTGCGTTCCCCGCGGCCCCGTTCCCCGCGGCCCCGTTCGCCGCGGCCCCGTTCGCCGCGGCCCCGTTCGCCGCGGCCGGGTACGGGCCGGCCGGGTACGGGCCCGGCGTGGCCTCGATCACGGTGACGCATGAGTGATCGCCCGCAGCGATGTCGATCCGGGCGGCGTGCGGGCCGATCAGGGTCAGCGCCTGGCGCAGCATGTCCACAAGCTGGACTTTGGCTCCGGGGTGCAGGGCGCCGTCGACCGGCCCGCTGAAGCTGATCTCGGGCGCCGGCGACAGGTCAGCGCAGAGCTCGAGCAGTTCCTGGCGCAGCCCGCGGCCCGTCATTCGCCGCTGCAAGCCGAAGATCGTGTCCCTCAGCATCCGCACGACCTGGTCCAGATCGTTTACCGAAGCCTCCACACGGCTTCGCACTTCCGGCTCTGCGGCGAGCGTGGCCGCGCCCTGCAGCCTTATCCCCGTCACGAAGATCTGCTGGATGACCTTGTCCTGCAGATCGGCCGCGATGCGGTCCCTGTCCTGGATGATGGTGAGCTGACGCAGCCGGTTCTCCAGCCGGGCCCGTTCCTCCTGGGTGCGCTGGATCCGGTCCCGCAGGCCGTGCGTCGCGACGGAGACCAGTACGCCGATACAGGCCCAGAGCAGCACCCGGCGGGCGATCACCGCGTCGGGGACCTGTGCCGGCGTCAGCGAGATGACTACCTCGACGATCACGATCGCGACCACGATGCAGGCGGATTCCCACCACCGGTGGAACAGGGCCGTCCAGACCAGGGGGATCAAGATGGCAATGCCCACCCCCGAAGTGGTACCCGCGCCCAGGATCAGCGCCAGCACCGACCCGGTATAGATCAGCGGGACGAGCACCGGCATCCGTGCCGGAAGCCGCTCCCAGGGGAGCGCGACCGTCGCGGGCACCGCCGCCAGCAGCAGTACGCTGATCAGGACGGCCCACCCGGAGGTCGGGCCGGGCGGCAGGGCCAGGCTGGCCTCGGCCAGCAGGGCGACACCGGCGAAGGGGGCGACCCGAGCCAGTAGCCCCGGCCCCCGGAACGGGTAGCCGGCGGGGGTATCAGGAGACGGCGCGCTCCCTTCCGCCAGCGACGGTTCAGCCATGGCAGCCACCTGAGACATCCTTGCCGCCGCAAGGGGCATCGACCAAGCCATCAAGGGACCTGGAGATGCGCGAGCATCCCGCCCTGCCGTGCCCCAGTGGGGCGAATCTGGGCAATTTGCCCGTCACAAACGAACTTTACGCTGACGGGCTGTCTTTGCCTAGAGCGCCTGTCAGGCCGGCTCGCTCGGGGGGACGATCGAGACCGGGCACTGGGCGTGGTTGAGTACGGTATGGATAACCGAGCCACCGGGGCTCTCGTGCCCGCGGCCGTCATGGCTGCCCAGGACCACCAGATCGGCGTTGGCTGAGGCGCGGGCCAGCGCGCGGCCGGCCAGTGCGTGGACGACCTGCTCGCCGACCTCTACGTCTGGGTACTTCTTCCGCCACGGAGTGAGCAGCTCTGACATCCGGGCCAGTGCCGCCGCCGACACCTGGTGCGGGTCGATGACGGGCAGCGGCTTATCGCCTGTGCTGCCGGCGGGCGGGAGCCAGAACCAGGCGTGTACGGGGATCAGCCGCGCTCCGCGCAGCGCCGCCTCGGCGAAGGCGAAGCCGAGCGTCGCGGCGGAATCATCGAGTTCGTGGACCCCGACCACGATCTGGCCGGTGGCCTGGGGGCTTGCGGCGCGCTCGACCACCAGCGGGCACGGCGAATGCATGGCGAGTTGCCTGCTCACTGAGCCGAGGGCGGTGAAACTGCCGGTCCGCCGGGCGCCGACGACGAGCATCGAGGCGGCCGCCGCGGCGTCGGCGAGGACTCGCGCGGGCTTGCCCGCTATCAGCACGGTCTCCGCCTTGAGGCCGGGGACGATCAGGTCCGCCCGTGCGGCCGCTTCGCGGAGGGCTTTCTCTGCGGCTTCCGTCATGGTTTTGGTGACTTGGTCCGAGGTGCTGCCCGAACCCAGGTGAGCCGGGATGACCGGGGCTGACACGATCCGCAGCGATGCGCCGTGCAGCACGGCTTCGTTGGCCGCCCACGCCACCGCTCGCAGCGAGTGCTCGGAGCCGTCCGTACCCACGATGATGGGCTTGATGGCCATGACTACCTTCCTAGCGGGCTAGATGTTCAGAAGCAGGGGCCCGCCCGGGATCACGTCGCTGGTGATCTCGTGGCGGGGGCCGGCGTCTTCGCGGTCAGATACGGCCAGCGCGTCGGCGCGGCTGATAATGCCGACGAGGCGGCCTTCGGCGTCCACCACCGGCAGCCGCTTTACCCGGCGGACGTGCATCAGCCGGGCCGCGCGCTTGAGGGAGTCGTCAGGGGTGACGGTGACCGCCGGGCTGGTCATCAGGTCAGCCGCCGTGGTCCCGGCCGCCTTGGCCTGTTCTCGGCGGCGGAGCATGCCTTCGATCATTCCCGGCATCCCCTCCTGACCGCCGTCCAGGGCTTCCTTGGCGAGCATGTCGGCTTCGGAGACGATGCCGACGACCTTGCCCTCGTCGTTCAGGACAGGAAACGCGCTGATCCGGTCCTGATGCATGCGAGCGGCGATCTCCTTGAAGGAGGTATCACGCCGGACGGTGGCTACCTGGGTGGTCATAACGTCCCTGACGACGGCGTTCATGGCTCTCACTTCCCTCATCTCAAGCCTGGCAAATGGGGCGGGCCTGGTGGCAGGGCCGAAGGTCCGTTCTCTGGCAGGTTGAAGGTCTTCGGCGATTCCAGCCGGGTGGAGCTCGCAACGCCCGGGCAGCCAGGCCGCACCCAGCGCCGGCGGCGTCAGGGCGCCCAGGTCCAGCCGGTGATCTCGGGTGCGTCCTCGCCGTGATCGCGGGTGTAGACGCGGGACGTAAGCCGCTTGTCCGTCATCAGCTGCCGGACATGCCCGGCGGCGGACGCGAGCCCGGGGACGCGGTCGATCACGTCCATGACCAGGTGGAACCGGTCCAGGTCGTTCATCATGACCATGTCGAAGGGGGTGGTGGTGGTGCCCTCCTCCTTGTACCCGCGCACGTGCAGGTTGTCGTGGCCGTGCCGCCGGTAGGTCAGCCGGTGGATCAGCCAGGGGTAGCCGTGGTAGGCGAAGATCACCGGCCGGTTCGTGGTGAACAGGGCGTCGAACTCCGCATGGGACATGCCGTGCGGGTGCTCGGTCTCGGGCTGCAGCCGCATCAGGTCTACCACGTTGACCACCCGGACCTTCAGTTCCGGCAGGTGCTCGCGCAGCAGCGACACCGCGGCCACGGTCTCCAGCGTGGGAGTGTCGCCGCAGCAGGCCATCACCACGTCCGGCTCGCCGGGCGAGTCGTTGCTGGCCCATTCCCAGATTCCGGCGCCGCGGGTGCAGTGGATGATCGCCTCCTCCATGCTCAGCCAGTTCCACTGCGGCTGCTTGCCTGCCACGATGACGTTGACGTACTGACGGGACCGCAGGCAGTGATCGGCGACCGACAGCAAGGTGTTGGTGTCCGGCGGCAGGTAGACCCGGATGACCTCGGCTTTCTTGTTCACCACGTGGTCGATGAAGCCCGGGTCCTGGTGCGAGAAGCCGTTGTGGTCCTGCCGCCAGACCAGCGAGGACAGCAGGTAGTTCAGCGATGCCACCGGCGCCCGCCAGCCGATCCCCCGGGTGACCTTCAGCCACTTGGCGTGCTGGTTGAACATCGAGTCGATGATGTGGATGAATGCCTCGTAGCAGTTGAAAAGCCCGTGCCGCCCGGTCAGCGTGTAGCCCTCCAGCCACCCCTGGCACAGGTGCTCCGACAGCACCTCCACCACCCGCCCGCCAGGCGCCAGGTGGTCATCGCCGTCGATGATCTGCCCCTCGAAGGCCCGGTTGGTCACCTCGAAGACATCCTGGAGCCGGTTGGAGGCGGTCTCATCCGGGCCGAACACCCGGAAGGTCGTCGGGTTGGCCACGATCACGTCCCGCAGCCAGCGGCCCATAACCCGGGTCGCCTCCGCCATCCCCGCGCCGGGCGATGGTACCTCCACCGCATAGTCGCGGAAGTCCGGCAGGTCCAGATCCCGGAGCAGCATCCCGCCGTTCGCGTGCGGGTTCGCGCTCATCCGCCGCTCCCCGCCCGGCGCCAGCGCCGCCAGCCGGGGGACCAGCGCCCCCGTCGCGTTGAACAGTTCCTCCGCGCGGTAGGACCGCATCCACGATTCGAGCTGCGCCAGGTGCTCGGGGTTCTCCCTGGCCGCGGAGATCGGGACCTGGTGCGCGCGCCACGTCCCCTCCACCGGGAGCCCGTCCACCATCTTGGGCCCGGTCCATCCCTTCGGCGTCCGCAGCAAGATGACCGGCCAGGCCGGGCGGGTCAGGTCGCCCTCCGCCCGGGCCCGGTGCCGGATCGCGTGGATCTCGGCGATGACCGTGTCCATGGTGGCGGCGAGCTGCTGGTGCACCCGCGCCGGGTCGTCGCCCTCGACCGTGTGCACGCGGTACCCGTAGCCCGCAAGCAGCGAGTCGAGCTCGGCGGCCGGGATCCGCGCAAGCACCGTGGGGTTGGCGATCTTGTACCCGTTCAGGT
Organism: uncultured Actinomycetes bacterium; assembly: GCA_963739615.1. GTDB lineage: Bacteria > Actinomycetota > Actinomycetes > Streptosporangiales > Streptosporangiaceae > Palsa-504. The sequence continues at coordinate 105,048 of CAVUBD010000032.1, read as the reverse complement.
GCAGGATCGGCAGCACGGCACCGTCGGTGGCCGGGTTCAGGAACTTGTTCGCATGCCAGCTGCCCGCCAGCGGCCCGGTCTCGGCCTCTCCGTCGCCGATCACGCACGCCACGATCAGGTCCGGGTTGTCGAACGCCGCCCCGTATGCGTGCGCCAGCGAATAGCCGAGCTCACCGCCCTCGTGGATCGACCCGGGCGTCTCCGGCGCCACGTGCGACGGGATACCGCCCGGAAACGAGAACTGCTTGAACAGCCGGGCCATCCCCGTCGTGTCCTGGGTAATCCGCGGATAGCGCTCGCTGTAGGTCCCTTCCAGGTACGTATTGGCCACCATCCCCGGCCCGCCGTGCCCAGGACCCGCCACGTAGATCACGTCAAGATCGGAGTTCTTGATCACCCGGTTCAGGTGCGCGTAAATCAGGTTCAGGCCCGGCGTCGTCCCCCAGTGCCCCAGCAGCCTCGGCTTGACGTGCTCGGGTCGCAGCGGCTCGGCCAGCAGCGGATTGTCCAGCAGGTAGATCTGCCCCACTGACAGGTAATTCGCCGCGCGCCACCACCCGTCAAGCGCGTCGAGCTCGGCCGCCGTCAGCGGCCCCTGCACGGTTTCAGCCACAGACATTCAAAACCCCTTTTATCCGAACGGGCCATGGTGTTGCCTGGAGTTACCATCAGCGCAATCGTCGCAGAAACGGGTCCTGGGGTTCGTAGGGGGTCAGCCTTATCCGCGCTCGCCTGGCGACAACCCCGTCCGGCCCGGCGATCACCGGGCTGAGGTCGAGCTCGGTTACCTCGGCCAGGTCGTCGGCGAGCCGCGAGACCCTCATCAGCAGGTCGCGCAGCGCCTCCAGGTTAGCCGCGGGGCGGCCGTTCGCGCCGAACAGCAGCGGCGCGGAGCGGATGGAGCGGATCAGCTTGTCGGCGTCGGTGTCGGTTACCGGCGTGAGCCGGGCGGCGCGGTCGGCGAACACCTCGGTGGCGACGCCGCCGAGCCCGAATACCACCAGCGGGCCGAACATCTGATCGGCGGCCACCGTGACGATCACCTCGGTGCCTGATGGCACCGCGGGATCGTCTTCGCCTGCTGCCACCGGTATGCCGTAGCAGGACAGCAGTTCGGCCGCCTTCGCCTGCGGGAGCCAGCCGCCGTCCGGCGCCTGGTGGAGAAACTCGCGGGCCAGCGTGCGGGCATCCGCGGCCCTGATATCGCCGAAATCGGGCACCAGGCCGCGCGGTTCGGCCCGCCAGGCACCGTAACCGGCGGCGTGGGCCAGGGCGGCCACCGCGGCTTCCGGGTAACCGTAGGCGGGTATCCGGCTCGTGGCCCCTCTCGGTTCCCCGTCCCTTTTCCACCGGGTCAGCAGCCGGACCGATTCCGGCTGGTTGAGCACCACGGCGGCCAGCGGAACGGCGACCTCTGCCTCGCCGATGGCGGTCAGCAGGTCGCCGGTGGCGCCGGTCGGCAGGACGAGCGCGATGATCGCGTGCACCTCCTCCTCGGCCGCGAGCAGTTCCAGGCAGGCGCGGAAGGTCTCGCAGGAAACCGGGGTCGTGGTGTCGACTGGCCCGGTGACCGTGCCGGTGCCGGGCACGAGCGCCCGCAGCCGGCGCTTGGTCAGGCCGTGCGGGTGGTAGACGGCCAGCCCGAGGTCGGCACAGGCGGCGGCGGCCAGTTCACCCGCGCTGCCGACGTTGGAAACGATCGCGACGGTCCGCCCGGCCGGAACCGGCTGGGTCGCGAGCAGCGCGGTGGCCTCGATCAGATCACCGAAGCTACGCAACGCGATGACGCCGGCCTGCTCGAACAGCGCCTCCCGGCTGACCAGCGGGGGCCTGGTCACCTGGGCGGCCGGGCGCGGGCCGCCCGGCGGACCGGCGGCCTGCACGGTGAGCACGGGCATGGCGGCGCTCACCCGGCGCGCATTGCGGGCGAACTTGCGCGGGTTGCCGAACGACTCGATGTACAGCACGGCGAGCCTGGTCACGCCGTCGTGCTCCCACCACAGCAGCACGTCGTTGCTCGACACGTCGAGCTTGTCACCCACCGACGCGAACGAGGAGATCCCGATGCCGAGGCGGGAGAGATGATCCACCATCGCGAGCCCCAGGCCGCCGGATTGCATGACCAGGCCGGCCACGCCGGGTTTCGGCGGATTGGCGGCGATCGTCGCGTTGAGGCCGATGGCGGGCACGGCCACACCGAAGCTATGCGGGCCGACCAGTCGCATGCCGTGCCTGCGGCACACCGCGAGCAGATCGGCGCAGGCGGCGGTATCCAGCCCGGCGGTGATCACGATCACGGACCGGACGCCGCGCTGGCCGCACTGCTCCGCCGCGTCAAGCACGGTCGCCGCGGGCACCGCTATCACCGCGAGGTCGACGGGCTCGGGCAGGTCAAGCACCGAGGACAGGCACCGCTCGCCGCCTATTTGCCTGGCCCGCGGGTTCACCGTGTAGAGCCGGCCGGCGTACCCGCCGCTGCGGATGTTGTCCACGATCGCCCGGCCCGCGCTGCCCCGGCTCCTGCTGGCGCCGATCACCGCGACGGACTCGGGCGCGAGCACATGCCGCAGGCTGGCGGCCTCCGCGTGGCTTTCACGCTCGGCCACGGCACTCAGGTAGCTGTCAAGCGCGGTGCCCGCGTCATAGCTGGGCAGCGGAAAGGTCATCTCGTAGACCCCGTCGGCAAAGTGACGTTTAACGGGCAGGCCGGCGTCGGCGAACATATCCTGCATCGCCTTGTTTTCCGTCAGGGTCTCGGCGGTGAACGTCGTTATGTGGTGACTCCTGGCGAACGAGACGAGGTGCTCGAGCAGCAAGGTGGCAATACCCCGGTGGTGCATGTGGTCGGCTACCGCGAAGGCGATCTCCGCCGTGCGTTCGCCGTCGGCGCATGTTCCTTTGTCCACTACGAAGCTGGCCACACCGACTACCTCGCCGCCGCACAGGGCGAGCAGGGCGCAGCGATCGGGGGCGGGCTCCTGGCAGACCCGGCGCGCCTCCGCCGCCGCGGCCGCCCGGCTGAGGTTGAAGAAGCGCATGTAGGCGTTGTTGGGGGACATGGCTGCGTGCATGGCCTTGACCGCTTCGAAATCGCCTGGGCCGGCCGGGCGGATCTCAACTGTCGTCCCGTCGGCCAGCAGCGCGTACACCTTGGTCGGCCCGCTTTCTCATGTCAGTCTGACAGTCTGCCTGTTGATCTACTCAGGTCAGAAGACCGGGCCAGCGACGATGGGGTAAACGTCGGGATAACTGAGGTGGTCCTGAATGGCCACCACGCCCCTGACATGCCGGACCTTGCGTACGATATCGCGACCCAGATGGCCAGTTTCCGGGCTTCCGGCCAGGGTCACCACGCCAGCCTGGACGGTCACCGCGATCGCAGGCAGGTCCTGACAAGATCCCGGCCGGATCACCTCGTCGAGGATTTCGCCGCGGATCTCATCGTCCGGACGGTCGAAGACCGCGAGAACGTCGGCCCGGCTGACGATGCCGACGAGGCCGCCGCCCGCGTTGACCACGGGGAGCCTCTTGACGCCGAGGGTGTAAAGCAACCGTGCGGCAAGCTCCACCGGATCCTCGGGCCTGACCGTCACCGCCGGGTGCGTCATCAGGTCGCCCGCGGTCAGGCCGCTGTGCCGGTGCGGGGCGACGATCCCCCGCAACCCCCCGCTCCCGGGAGGGAACCCTTCCCCCCTGACCCCCTCGGCCCTGGCCAGCAGGTCCGCTTCGGAGACGACCCCGATCACCTTCTCGTCGTCATCGACGACGGGAAACGCGCTCACCCGGAACTGACGAAGCAGGGCGGCCATCTCCTTGAAGGACGCGCCGCGCTTCACCGTCACTACCTGAGCGGTCATGATGTCCTTAACGGTGGTGTTCATCGCTCTGTCCGTTCTATCCGTATCCCGGCGTCACCGGTGGTATCCGGTCCGCCCCAGGCCTCGGTGGCTACGTCGGAACGCTTCGGCAGCAGATAGCTGAGGCGGTCGCGCGTCCATGGCTATCACTTCCCTCTGCTCTAGGCTGGCCTAAGGGCAGGGCCTGGGGCAGGGCCGAAAGTCCATTTGCCGCCGGGTTGAAGGTCATGGCGGGGGCGGGTGACGCTAAGGTCGTGACTAGCCGAGCTGGGCTGTCCCCCAGGGAAGGATCAGGCATGTCTGACCGCGTGATCGAGGAGCTTGATGAGGCTGAGTGCCTGCTGCTGATAGCGCCGGGGGGGATCGGCCGGATCGCTTATGCCGGCCGGTTCGGCCCGGTGGTGCTGCCGGTGAATTACCGGTGGCATGACGGGGCGGTGGTGTTCAGGACCACGGCGCACAGCGCGCTTGATGAGGACCTGCAGACCGGGATCGCCGGCGCGGATTACCAGGTCGCGTTCGAGATCGACGAGTTCGACCAGGACGACAGGCAGGGCTGGAGCGTGCTGATCCAGGGCCCGGCTCATCACGTGCCGGAGGGGGAGCGGGCCTCGGCCGAGGCCGCGGGCGTCCACCCCTGGCCCGAAGGCGAACGGGAACTGTTCGTCCGCATCGTCCCCTCCCGCATCACCGGCCGCCGCATCCGCCCCAGCGGTCCGTGAACCCGAAGGAGCCCAGAAGACCCCGAATCTGGCCGACGGGTGAGATGGCGGGTGCCCAACAGCTCAACGCCGGCACCTGCCGCCAGGCCGGCTTACCGCTGGATACGCCACCGCGGTTCCGTCGCCAGCCAGTCCGCGTCCCATCCGGCCAGCCTGCGCCGGTCCAGCGCCCAGCGCGTCAGCCGGCCGGCCACGATCAGCACGATCGCGAGAACGGCGACGGCGAGCCCCTCGGCTAGGCTGGCCCGTTCCGCGACCTCCGATGAGGACAAGGGCACGCTGAGCTGGCCGGCCCGGTTGATCGTCACCAGCACCTTGCTGCCCGCGCGCGCACTGGCGGGCACCGGGACCAGGCCGGTCTGCACCTGGCCGTTCGGGGCCTGCCAGCTGGCGTCCGCTTCCGGGCCAGGAGCTGACCCGTAGGTATAGCTGCCCCAGTTGATCGGCGCCTCCAGGAGCACCGCCGTGACCTGCTGCGATGATGTCTGCTGGACGTGCTCCTGGTGGGCCGATATGGCGTGGCTCCAGCTTCCCGCGCTGTACGCGGTGAACGGGGCGGCGGCGATGAACGCGGCCAGCAGCACGCCGAACACGGCGGTCTCGGCCCGGTCCGATCCGCGCCGGAGCGGGTTGCGGTCAGGCCGCCGTCCCCGCAGCAACCTGCCGGCCCAGGTCGTGGAGGGATTCCGCCTGAATCTCACCGATCTCACCCTGCCTGCTCGGCATTACGCATCGTCTACTTTGCGGCATGTGGCCAGGCGCGGCCAAGAGGCCGAAGGTCCCCCGTGCGGGTGCCAATCGCCGCTACCTGCGTGACCATCGGCCCGTGCAGGCTGCATACGAAAGACACCGATAGGGAGGAAAACATGACAGCCAGGGTGGGAATCAACGGCTTCGGCCGTATCGGGCGCGCGTTCACCCGCCTGGCGCTTGAGCGCACGGACCTCGAGGTGGTGGCGGTCAACGACATCACCGACGCCCGGACGCTGGCGCACCTGCTCGAGTTCGATTCCACCTACGGCCGGCTCGGCCGCAAGGTGGAGCACACACCCGATGCCCTGGTCGTCGGCGGCACCCCGATCGCGGTGCTGTCCGAGCGGGACCCCGGGCAGCTCGACTGGGAGAAGCTGGGCGCGGAACGTCGTCATCGAGTCCACAGGGAAGTTCCCCACCAGGGACGGCGCCGCATTGCACCTGAAGGGCGGCGCGCGGAAGGTGCTGATCTCCGCCCCCGGTAAGGGCGCCGACGTCACCATCGTCCTCGGAGTCAACAGCGATGCCTATGACCCGGCGCGGCATGACGTGATCTCGAACGCGTCATGCACGACCAACTGCGTGGCCCCGATGGTCAAGGTGCTGAACGACGCGTTCGGCGTAGAGCAGGGGTACATGACCACGATTCACGCCTACACCGGCGACCAGATGCTGCTCGACGGGCCGCATAAGGACCTGCGGCGGTCCCGGTCCGCGGCGATCAACATCGTGCCGACCACGACCGGCGCGGCCCGCGCCACCGGCGAGGTCATTCCTGCCGTGGCCGGGAGGCTGGACGGGGTCGCCGTCCGCGTGCCGGTGGAGGACGGATCCCTCACCGACCTTGCCGTCGTGCTCAGCCGCGAAGTCACCGCCGAAGCCGTGAACGAGGCGTTCGCCGCCGCGGCGGCAGGCCCGCTGGCCGGCATCCTGCGGTACAGCACCGACCCCCTGGTCTCCCGTGACATCATCGGCGACTCCGCGTCCTGCGTGTTCGACTCCGCGCTGACCCAGGCGGCCGGGACTCTGGTCAAGGTGTTCGGCTGGTACGACAACGAGTGGGGTTACACCTGCCGGCTAGCCGACCTGGCCGCTCTGGTCGGAGCGCAGCTGTAGCGATAGCGGGTCACTGGGGAGCCCACCCGCCCGCAGCCACCGTGCCGCTGCACGTCCTCCAGGGGCTGGCCCTTACCTGGTGGCCGCGTAGCTATGGGTCGCCTGCTCGATCGCGCTGAGGTAGCCGACCCGCCCGTAGGACGGCCGGCCTCCTGCGTCGGACAGCATGCCGCGCAGTTCCCCGACACTGCCGAAACCTTTGCGGTCCATCCAGGCCATCAGCCCTTCGAGCAGGACGGCGACATGTTCCGGGCCGTGCCGCAGCAGCGCGGACGTGCTCATCACCACGTCGGCGCCTGCCAGCAGGTAGGCCGCCACGTCGTCGGCGGACTCCACCCCGGTGCTGGCCGCCAGGGACGCCTGGACGTGCCCGCGCAGCCTGGTGATCCAGGCGCGGGGCAGCGCTGCCTCCGCCGGGATGGATAGCTTGAAACCGGAGCTGACGGTGAAGGTCTCGGGATTGATGTCGGTCTGCATGAAACGGTTGAACACGACCAGGCCGTCCGCGCCTTCGGCGTCGAGGAGGACGGCCATCTCGCCGAACGAGCTGAAGTAGGGGGCCAGCTTGACCGCGACCGGGATCGTCACCGCGGCCTTGACCTCGGCGAGGACCTCGACGTATCGCCGCTCGGCCTCCCGCGCGGGGATGAGCGGGTCGGTGGACAGGTAGTAGATGTTCAGCTCGATCGCGGCGGCGCCGGCCTGTTGCATGGCCGCCGCGAAGTCCGTCCAGCCGCCGGGGCTGACGCCGTTCAAGCTGGCGATCACCGGGACGCTGACCTCTGCGGCGGCCCGTTCGATCAGGCCCAGGTACTGGTGCGGCCAGATCTCGGCGCCGGGGTCGGGAAGGTAACTCAGCGCCTCGCCGAAGCTCTCTGAGCCGACGTCGGCGAGCTGCGAGTCCCGCTCGGCTTCCCGCCGTAGCTGCTCCTCGAACAGCGACGGCAGCACGATGGCACCCGCGCCCGCCGCCGCGAGCCGCTTAACGCCGTCGACGGTGCCTGTCAGCGGGCTGGCCGAGGCGACAAGCGGATTGCGCAGGGTCAGGCCCAGGTAATTCGTCGTGAGGTCCATCACTCGCTCCCCTCCGGGGACGCGGGGAACCGATCGGCTCCCCTGGCCGCCATCTCCTCATAGGTTTCCCAGCGCTGGCTGACCTGCTCCTGGGCCAGGGCCTGCAGCCGCTCGGCGCCCTCGGGGTCGGTCCGGGCCAGCACGCGGAAACGCAGTTCCCGCTGGGTGTAGGCGGACAGCGGTAGCCGCGGCCGCGGCGAGTCGAGCAGGAACGGGTTGCCGCCCTCGGCCCGCACGACCGGGTTGTAGCGGACCAGCGGCCAGTAGCCGCTGTTGGCCGCCCGGTACTGCTGGTCCATGCCGTTGCGCAGCGGGTGCCCGTCCTTCTCGATCCCGTGCGCGATGCAGTGGCTGTAGGCGATCACCAGCGAGGTGCCCTCGTAGGCCTCGGCCTCGCGCATCGCCCGCAGCGTCTGCTGCGGGTCGGCGCCCATCGCGATCCGGGCCACGTACACATTGCCGTAGGCGATCGCCTGCAGCGCCAGGTCCTTCTTCGGCACCTTCTTGCCTGCCGTGGCGAACTTGGCGACGGCGCCGAGCGGCGTGGCCTTGGACGCCTGCCCGCCGGTATTGGAGTACACCTCGGTGTCGAGCACGAGCACGTTGACGTCACGTCCGCTGGCCAGCACGTGGTCGAGCCCGCCCGACCCGATGTCATACGCCCAGCCGTCGCCGCCGACAATCCACACGCTGCGCCGGACCAGGTGATCCACCACGCTGCCCAGGTCGGCGACGGCGGGGTCGGCCGAGTCGCCCAGTTCCGCCAGCCGGCGCTTCAGTTCGGCCACTCGCTCCCGCTGCGCCACGTACTCGGACTCGTGGTGCTGCGGTGCGGTCAGGATTTCGTCGACCAGCTCTTCGCCGAGGGTGTCCCGCAGCTCCGTCAGCCGCTGCCGGGCCAGCCGCCCGTGCTGGTCGGCGGCGAGCCGGTAACCGAGCCCGAACTCGGCGTTGTCCTCGAACAGCGAGTTGGCCCAGGCCGGCCCGCGCCCGGCCGCGTTGGTCGTCCACGGCGTGGTCGGCAGGTTGCCGCCGTAGATCGATGAGCAGCCGGTCGCGTTGGCGACCATCAGGCGGTCGCCGAACAGCTGGGACAGCAGCCTCAGGTAGGGCGTCTCGCCGCAGCCGGTGCAGGCGCCGGAGAACTCGAACAGCGGCTGCAGGAACTGGGTGCCCCGCACCGTGCCGAAGTCCACCCGGGACCTGTCCGCGACCGGCAGCGTCTCGAAGAACGCGATGTTCCGCCTGGCCGCCTCGATCAGCGACTCGTGCGGCGCGAGGTTGATCGCCTTGTGGTCCGGGTCGGTGGGCGCCGATACCGGGCAGGCTTCCACGCACAGCCCGCAGCCGGTGCAGTCCTCCGCGTAGATCTGCAAGGTGAACCGGGAGTCAGGCAGCCCGCGCGCGTCAAGCGGCATCGAGGCGAAGCCCTCAGGAGCGCCATCGAGCTGGCCGACGTCGAAGAGCTTGGACCTGATCACGCTGTGCGGGCAGACGAACGAGCAGTTGCCGCACTGGATGCACAGGTCCGTGTCCCAGACCGCCACGTCAGCGGAGATGTTGCGCTTCTCGTAGGCGGACGTGCCGCTGGGGTAGGTCCCGTCCACGGGCAGCATGCTGACCGGCAGGGCGTCGCCGTGCCCCGACATCATCGCCGCGGTGACGGTGCGGACGAACTCGGGGGCCTCGGCCGGCACGACGGGCGGCGGGTCACGGGTGACCGTCACCCGGCCGGGGATCTGCACTTGGTGCAGCGAGGCCAGGGTGGCGTCCACGGCCGCCTCGTTGCGGGCGACCACCTCGGGCCCGCGCCGCCCGTAGGTCTTGGTGATCGACTTCTTGATCGCCTCGATCGCGTCGTCGCGGGGCATCACGCCTGAGATCGCGAAGAAGCACGTCTGCAGCACGGTGTTGACCCGGCCGGCCAGCCCGGCGTCTCGGGCGACCTTGCCGCCGTCGATGGCGTACAAGGTGAGCTGCTGGGCCAGGATCCGTTCCTGGGCCGCCCGGGGCAGCGAGTCCCACACCTCCTCAGGCGGATGCGGCGTGTTCAGCAGCACGACCGCTCCTGGGGCCGCCCGCTCGAGCACCTCGTCCCGGCCGATGAGCCGTTCCTGATGGACGCCGACGAAGCTGGCCGCGGCGATCAGGTAGGGCGCCTTGATCGGGGTCGGCCCGAACCGGAGGTGCGAGACGGTCTCCGAGCCCGATTTCTTCGAGTCGTAGACGAAGTACCCCTGGGCGTTCCGGCCCTCGCCGAGGATCTTGATGGAGTTCTTGTTGGCGCCCACGGTGCCGTCCGCGCCGAGCCCGAAGAAGACCGCCCGGATCGTTTCGGCCGGTTCGATATCGAGCGCCGGGTCGTACGGGAGGCTGGTGCCTGACACGTCGTCGTTGATGCCGATCGTGAACCGGGGCCGCGGCGTGTCGCGGTCAAGCTCGGCGAAGATCCCGGCCACCATGCCCGGGGTGAACTCCTTGGACGACAGCCCGTAGCGGCCGCCGGTCACCAGCGGCAGGACCGGCCGCCGGCCGGCCGTGTGGGCCTCGGCCAGCGCGCCGAGCACATCGAGGAACAGCGGCTCGCCGAGCGAGCCGGGCTCCTTGGTGCGGTCGAGCACGGCGATCCGCCGGGCGGTCGCCGGGATCTCGGCTAGCACCTCCTCGGCCGGGAACGGCCGGTACAGCCGTACCTGGACCACGCCCACGCGCTCGCCGCGCCCGGCCAGGTACGCGACGGTCTCGGCCACGGTCTGGGCGCCCGAGCCCATTACTACGATGACCCGCTCCGCCTCGGGGTGGCCGTGGAACTCGGCCAGCCGGTACCGGCGCCCGGTGCGCTCGCCGAGCGCGTCCATCGCCGTCTGCACGGCGGCGGGGACACGCGCGTAGAAGGGGTTGACCGTCTCCCGGCCCTGGAAGTACACGTCGGGGTTCTGCGCGGTGCCGCGGATGAACGGCCGGTCAGGGGACAGCGCCCGGCTGCGGTGGGCCCGGATCAGGTCCTCGGGCACCAGCGCCCGCAGGTCGTCATCGGACAGCAGTTCGATCGTGTTCAGCTCGTGTGACGTGCGGAAGCCGTCGAAGAAGTGCGCGAAGGGGACCCGGGTCGACAGCGTGGCCGCCTGCGCCACCACCGCCAGGTCGTGCGCCTCCTGGACCGAGGCCGACGCGAGCAGCGCGAACCCGGTCTGCCGCACCGCCATCACGTCGGAGTGGTCGCCGAAAATCGAGAGCCCCTGAGCGGCCAGCGAGCGGGCCGCCACCTGGAACACGGCCGGGGTCAGCTCTCCGGCGATCTTGTACATGTTCGGGATCATCAGCAGCAGACCCTGAGACGCGGTGAACGTCGTCGTCAGCGCCCCGCTCTGCAAAGCGCCGTGCAACGCGCCTGCCGCCCCGGCCTCGCTCTGCATCTCCATCACGCTGGGGACGCTGCCCCACACGTTGCGCCGTCCGGCGCTTGACCACTCGTCCGCGAGCTCGGCCATCGGGGAGGACGGCGTGATCGGGTAGATGCAGCACACTTCGTTCAGCCGGTAGGCGGCGGAGGCCGCCGCCTCGTTGCCGTCTACAGTGACGCCCATCACCGCTCCTCGGGGTTCATCTCGATGGCGTGGACCGGGCACTGATCGGCGCAGATGGCGCAGCCGGTGCACCGGTCGTAGTCGAACTTGTAGCGGTTGCCCGGGCCCAGCTTGATCACCGCGTCCTCGGGACAGGCGCCCAGGCAGCCGTCGCACTCGAAGCAGTTACCGCAGGACAGGCACCGGCTCGCCTCATACCGGGCGGCCTCGGCGCTGAGAGTCCCGGTGATCTCGGCGAAATCCGCGATCCGTTCGGCCACGTCGCGCTCCGGCGCGGACCGCGTGTTCGCGTCCGCGAAGTACCAGGGGTGCAGCAGGCCGAACTCGGCCAGGTCGTGCTTGGGCCGTGAGACGGTCGCGATGCCGCGCAGGTACGCGTCGATGAACCTGGCCGCCTTCTTGCCGTGCCCGACACCGACCGTGACCGTCCGCTCGGAGGGCACCATGTCGCCGCCGGCGAACACCCCGGGGGAGCCGGTCATCATCGACGGTGACACGATCACGGTCCCGTCTTTGGTGAACTCCACGCCCGGCACCGCGTGCAGGAACTCGGTTTCCGCGTCCTGGCCGAGGGCGAGGATCAGCGTGTCGGCCGCGAGCGTCTCCATCCGCCCGGTCGGGCGCGGGAAACCGTCGTCGCCCAGTTCCATCGCCTCCACCATCAACTCCGGGCCGTCGAAGGCGGTAATGGTACGCAGCCAGTTGATGCGCACGCCCTCGCGCTCGGCCGCCTGCGCTTCCTCCTCGTGCGCCGGCATCCGTTCCCTGGTACGGCGGTAGACGATGAGGGCGTCGCCCGCACCCAGCCGCCTGGCGACCCTGGCCGCGTCCATCGCGGTGTTACCGCCGCCGTAGACCGCCACCCGCCGGCCGACGACCGGATGGCCGCCGCCGGCCACCTCACGCAGGAACGCCACCGCGTCGATGATCCGGCCGGCGTCCCTGGCCGGGATGTCTACGTGCTTCGACAAGTGCGCGCCGACGGCCACGAATACCGCGTCGAACTGGCCTTCGGCCCGCTCGGCGGCCAGGTCGGTGACACGATGATCACCGGTGAACCGGACCCCGAGCGCCTCGATCCTGCCCAGTTCCCCGGCTAGCACATCGCGGGGGAGCCGGTAAGCGGGAATCCCGTACCGCATCATCCCGCCCGGCTCGGGCCCGGCGTCGCGGATCTCCACCTCGTGGCCGCGTCGCGCGAGGTGATAGGCCGCGGACATACCGCTGGGACCCCCGCCGATAATGAGAATCCGCTTCCCGGTCCGGACGGCGGGTTTTTCGAACGACCAGCCGTGCTCAAGCGCGGCGTCGCCGAGGAACCGCTCGATCCCGTGGATCGAGACCGTGGAGTCGAGTTCGGCCCGGTTGCAGACGTCCTCGCACGGGTGGTAGCAGACCCGGCCGTGGATGGCGGGCATCGGGTTGTCGTCGGTGAGCTGCCGCCAGGCCTGCTCAGACTGGCCTTCGCGTACCAAGGCCATCCACGCCTGGATATTCTCACCAGCTGGGCAGCCCGCGTTGCACGGAGGAAGCAAGTCCAGGTAGACGGGCCTGCGAGTGCGCACGGGACCGGCCATGGGCGCGCCGTGCAGCAGGTCAGGCAGCGGCGTGAGGTCGCGCCCGGGGCTCATGCGGAAGTCCGCGATTCAGTATCCACGGCCCTTACTATGCCCCTGCGGCGTGACACTTAGGAAGGGAATAAGGTCCCTGTCTCCGAAATAGAGTCATCCCGGCTCGTGCGGTCAGGTGGTCAGGCCGTCGTCCTCGCGGGCTTGGATCCCTTGACTTCACTGATCCTGTTCACGACGTCGACCACGCCATCCACGTCCCAGATCATCCGGATCGCGAGCGGAATCAGGTCCTGCTTTCCCGCTGCTTCGGCATCGGCCGTGCCGGTAAGCGTCACCACACCGTGGCGAACGATCACGATGATGCCGGCCGGATCGGTGAACGGGATCTCGTCGAGAACCTGCCGGACATCGACGGTGATGTCGGCATCCGGGCGCAGGAAAACGCCTAGCAGGTCGCGGCGGCTCACGATGCCGATCAGCTTGCCGTCCGCATCGACCACCGGCAGCCTCCTGAGGTGATGCGTGGTCATCACCCGCGCCGCGGCCGGGATGCTCGTTTCCTCGTTGATGGTGATCGCGGGCGAGGTCATCAGCGCGCCGGCGGTCAGGGCCGTACGCCGTGGCTTGCGGATCCGCCAGCGCCGGCCGATCGCCGCGTCCATCCGGGTCTGCCTGGCCGCCTTGTCTTCCGCGGCGAGCAGATCGGCTTCGGAGACCACGCCGACCACATGCCGGCCCATCCTCAGCACGGGCAAGCCGCTGATCTGGTGTTCGGCGAGCATGCGAACGATCTCCTGGTACGGGGTGATCCGGTCGACGCTCACCACCGACGTGCTCATCACGTCCCGCACCCGGCGAGCCCACCGGCGATGATATGGTCCTGCGCCGTGATGCTCCGGGTGCTGCCTGGGCACCGCCCCAGCGGCCGGGGGACTCCCGGCCTGCTCGTTGAGATGTTCCTCCACCGTGTCCAGCGCGCGGGTCACGTCGGACCGGGTGGCCCGGCCATGCAGGGACTCGTAGTACGCGGCACCAAGGTGCCGGAGCATCGCATCGAGGTAAAGGTCGTTGCGCGCCATCGCGCTCACTTCCTTCTAACTGTTACTTCTAGTGTTCCGCCACCCCCGCCCCGTTCATACGGCCAGATGTCACCAGCTCGCAGGGACTTCCGTCACCTTTCTCGGCCGGCCTTACGGTGATCAGCGGGTCTCGATGCGGCGGCCGGTGATCTGGCTGGGCAGGATGCGAATGTAGACCTCGCGGTCACCGTCGGCCCATGGCCACACCGCGGCTTCTTCCTGCACGATGCGCAGTTCGGCCGGGTGCGCGACGCGATGCGCCTGCCCGCGCACGAGCACGCTCCAGCCCTGGGAGAGCGCCTCGTCAATGTGATCGACCTCGAACGCGACCTGGTCGCTGGCATGACCGGCGATCGTGGAGCCTTCACTGGTCCTGATGACGATGGTGCTCGCTACCACGGCGAAGTTGACCGGGAGGACGACCGGCCCCAGGGTCGTGCTGAACGCGATCCGCCCGATACCGCCTGGCGCGATGAGCTGGCGGCATTCGACGGCCATGAGCCGCTGCGTCACCCGTCGGCCGAGCGGACGGCTGTGCCCAGGCGGAACCTGTGCCCCCGCACCGAGCAACGCGGCCGGCGTCGTCTGCAGCGCGGCGGCGAGCCGGCGTAGCGCGATGGCGCTTGGCCGGCCCGGATACCTTTCCAGGTACTCCAGGTACCGCAGGCTCATTCCGGCGCGGGTGGCCACCTGCGCCTTGCTCAGGCCCAGTTCCACTCGCCGCCGCGCGACTCGCTTGCTCAAGTCGCCCGGGTCAGGCGGTGACGGCCAGGCCCCTCCCTCGTGCCGCTCCGGACCCGCGGATCCCCTGGATCCCAGGAGTCCCTGCCTGGATATATACCTAACGGACATCGGTATCACGGCGTTGCGAACCCGGTCCGGGCACCAGTGGCGAACGCCGCTTCACCTCCCTCGGCTGAATCAGCTTTCACGCAGGGCTGCCGCCCCGCACCGCCCAGCCTCTGCGGGGGCGCAGGCCATCCGCGAGGGCTTTAGGTCACGGCCGGGGATGACCTTCAGCACTAGCCTTAGGCAGGCGCCGGCACCAGGCTGAGGAGCGCATGAGCCAAGCAGGGTGGTGATTTCCATGATCGAGGTCACGGCAGCGGTTCTGGCCACTCATCCGTTCCTGCACGGCATGTCCCGCGATCAGCTCGACGCGCTCGCGGAGGCTGCCTCGGACGTCAGCTTCCCGGCTAAGCACCGGCTCTTCGAGGACGGCGGCCACGCTGCCCGCTTCTGGCTGATCCAGTCCGGCTATGTCGCGTTGGACCTGCACGTTCCCGGAGAGGGGCGGGTCAGGGTCGAGACTATCGGCATGGGCGAGCTGCTCGGCTGGTCATGGCTGTTCCCGCCGCACAAGTGGGCCTTCGGCGCCGTAACCGTCGGTCCCGTCGAGGCCTTCGAATTCGACGCGCGGGCCGTGCGGGCCCGCTGCGAGGCCGACCCGGATCTCGGGTACGAGGTCACCCGGCGGCTCGCACAGGTCATCGCGCACCGGTTGCAGGCCACCAGGGTCAGGCTGATCGCCCGCTCTGGCCAGTCGGCGGCCAGGTACTGAGAACGCGCCGCGACGAAGCCGTCCGGCCGGGCCCTAAGTCCCGCGATCTGGTGCCTGACGCCCCCTGCTGGACGCTCCCGCGGCCGCGACGCTGAACTCCAACCAACAGACCGCGGGCGAGCGGGTGAGCGGGTGAGGAGGAAAAGGCCATGGCAACCAAGCAGATCGTGGTGGGCGTAGACGGATCCGAGGGGTCGCTGCAGGCCGCGGAATGGGCGGCCATGGAAGCGAGACGGCATTCCGCCCCGCTGCACATCGTTTCGGCACCCGCGACGCTGCCGCGGATGCACGCCTATCGCGCACCTGAGTCGGCGGTGGCCGGCGCACTGCGCGCCGTATCCTCCCGCGCACTCGAAGCCGCCAGAACCCGGTCTGAGGAAGTCGCCCCCGGTCTGTCCATCACGACCGGCCTGCTGTCCGCGCCGCCCGCCCTGGCCGTAGCGGAGAGCGGCTCAGACGCGTCCATGCTCGTCGTGGGGACCCGCGGGTCCGGCGGGTTCGCGGCCATGGTCCTCGGCTCCGTGAGCAGATACGTCGCCGCCCATGCCCCGTGCCCGGTCGTGGTCGTCAGGCAGCCGAGTATGGCTGTCCGCAGGGAGATCGCCGTCGGCATACGCGATCCTCAGGACACCGCCGACACGCTGGAGTTCGCGTTCTCAGAGGCCGCCCTGCGCGGCGCGGACCTGACCGCCGTGCACGCCTGGTCCTGGTTCCCTTCCGCGCTTGTCGTTCCCGCTGAAGGCGAAGCGCAGGAGCTGCGGCCGGCCGATCATGAGCACATATCGGCCCAGGCCGCGAGCCACCTGACCGCGGCCCTCGGGCGGTGGCGGGACAAATACCCAGGTGTGCGGGTCCGTCAGGACGTCATCCACGGTCATCCGGCGCGGGTCCTGGCCAGCTATTCCGCTCGCGTGGACCTCATCGTGCTCGGCAGGCACCGCAGCCCCGGAGGCGCGGGTCCCGGCATCGCCTCGGTCCAGCACGCGGTGCTTGATCACGCCCGCGGTCCGGTTGCCGTCGTCCCCTCGGCATGGTCCGGGGAGACCGCTTCTGTCTGGACCTTCGACCCCTCTGCGTCGGTCTGGACCTTTGCCCCGCCGGCGTCGCTCGGGGAGTTTGGCCAGTCAGGTTTGCTCAAGGAGATGTTGTGATCATGAAAACGATCGATGACCTGGCGGTCTCGGACAAGCGCGTGCTGGTGCGCGCCGATCTGAACGTGCCGCTCGACGGGTACGAGGTCGCCGATGATGGCCGTATACGGGCTGCCCTGCCGACCCTCACCACGCTGATGCAGCGCAACGCCAAGGTGGTCGTCTGCGCTCACCTCGGCCGTCCCGGCGGCAAGGCCGACCGCAGGTACTCGCTGCTGCCTGTCGCGGCCAGGCTCGGCCAGTTGCTCGGCCACCGGGTGGAACTCGCCGCCGATACCGCCGGGCCGGCCGCGCGCGCCGCGGTCGCAGCCCTGCCACCAGGCGGCCTGGTCATGCTGGAAAACCTGCGCTTCAACGCGGGTGAGACCAGCAAGGACGACGTTCAGCGCGGCCTGTTCGCCGACCAGCTGGCCGGCCTGGCCGACCTGTACGTGGCCGACGGGTTCGGAGCCGTGCACCGCAAGCACGCTAGCGTCTACGACGTCGCCCTCCGGTTGCCGCACGCCGCGGGCTACCTGGTCCAGGCCGAGGCCGCCGCGCTCAGCCGGCTGACGAAGGACATCAAGCGCCCGTACGTGGTGCTTCTGGGCGGTGCCAAGGTCGCGGACAAGTTCGGTGCGATCGCCGCCATGATCACCGCCGCGGACCGCATTCTCATCGGCGGAGCCATGGCCTTCCCCTTCCTGGTCGCCCAGGGCCACAAGGTCGGTACGTCCCGGCTGGAGGCCAGCCAGGTCGATAGCGCCGCCGGCCTCCTGGATCAGGCGGCCCGGGCGGGTAAGGAGATCATGCTGCCAGCCGACGTCATCGTGGCACCCGACCTTTCTCCCGGATCTCCGCACGAGGTCGCGGCCGCCGATGCGATCCCCGCGGACCGGATGGGCCTGGACATCGGCCCGGAGTCGGCCCGGCTGTTCGCCGCTCGTCTCGGCGAGGCCAGGACGGTCTTCTGGAACGGCCCGATGGGCGTATTCGAGCAGGCCCCTTACGCCGGCGGCACCCGGACGGTCGCCCAGGCGCTGATCAGCGGCGACGCGTTCACGGTGGTCGGCGGGGGTGACACAGGCGCGGCGGTGCGGGCGCTCGGCTTCTCCGACCGCGCGTTCGGCTATGTCTCCACCGGCGGCGGCGCGAGCCTGGAGTTCATCCAGGGTGAGGACCTGCCCGGCCTGGCCGTGCTGCAAGACTAACAAACATGATCAAGGTGAACAGGCCAGCGCCACGATGAATAGCCGGGGGCCCACGCGCGGTACCTGCTGTCTGGTGGTGATCAGGCACGGGCAAAGCCAGTGGAATGTCGAGGGCCGGTTTACCGGCTGGGTCAACGTCGGCCTTACCGCGGCCGGCGAGCTGGAATCCGCGCGGGCCGGCGTCATGCTCGCGGGGCACGGCCTGTTCCCGGCCTTCGTGCATACGTCCTTGCAGCGGCGGACGATCCGGACGGCCGATCTCGCCCTAGCCGCCGCTGACCGCGACTGGATTCCGGCACGCCGGTCCTGGCGCCTCAACGGACGGCATTACGGAGCGCTGCAGGGCCGGAACAAGACCCAGGTCCTCCAGGAGTACGGCGAGCAGCAGTTCCTTGTGTGGCGCCGCTCCTACGACGTACCGCCGCCGCCCCTCGCCATCGGCGATGAGTATTCGCAGTTCAGCGACCCCCGCTACGCGGCCCTGCCGCCTGAGGCGCGGCCGCGCGCCGAATCCCTGAAGGATGTCTCCGCGCGGCTGCTGCCCTACTGGTACGACGCGATCGTCCCGGACCTGCGCCGCGGCGGATGCGTGCTCGTCGTCTCGCACGGCAACACGCTGCGGGCGCTGGTCAGGCACCTGGACTCGCTGTCGGACGACCAGGTCGCCGGCCTGGACCTTCCCACCGGCATACCGCTGGCCTACGAGCTCGGGCCCGATATGCTCCCGGTCACCAGGGGCGGTCAGTATCTGGATCCGGAGGCCGCGCGCGAATCGATTGAAGCCGTCAGGAATCAGGGCCGCCGGGCGCCAGCCCAGGCCGCGGGACAGGAGAATCCAGGTGACGAACGCAGAGCGCGGCAGCCGGCCGGGTGATGACCGCCCGCGGATCGTGGTCGGGGTAGACGGTTTCGAGTCGTCCGCTACCGCCCTGCGATGGGCCATTCACCAGGCGAAACTGACCGCAGCGGTGGTGGAGGCTGTCACCGCGTGGCATGTCCCCGCCGGCACCGGCCAGGTCCCGGTCGCCGATAGGCCTGATTACGCCGAAGACGCACGGACGGTCCTGGCCGAGGCGATCGCGCAGACGCGTACCGCCGGCACCGAAGTGGAGGTCCGCCCGCGGGTGGTACAAGGACAGGCAGCCCAGGTACTCGTGGACCAGGCCGAAGGGGCCGATCTGCTCGTGGTGGGCTGCCAGGGACACGGCGGAACGGCCGGGGCCCAGCGGGAATCGACCGGGCCGGAATCGACAGGGCCGGAATCGACCGCGCCGGAATCGGCCGGGCTCGGATCGGTCGGCGAGTTCTGCGCGCATAACGCCCCGTGCCCGGTCGTGATCATGCGCGGCAAGCGCTAGGACACACCCGCCGTTAAGAGGCAGCCAATGAGGTCTCGTCCATGAAGGCCACGCCCGTCTTCACCTGCACCTCGCGTTCCCTGAGGTGCAGGACCCATACCTCGCCCTTGGATAGCACGGCCAGGTCGCGGGCCGCGAGCACCGCTCGGTCGGATATCTCTGAATGGTCCACCGCTACCAGGATCCTGTCGTACATGACCTTTTCCTCCCGGCTTAATTCGCTAAACGGGGACTGCCTTTACAGGGACAATTCTCCCGGCCTCCGCCCTCATCATCGCGTTGCCCGGCGCGCGCGGGAAGGGGACGAAGGCGGTGCCGCGCCAGGACCTAGGTCACTGGGGCCTTGGTCTTCTTGCGAGCAATGCTGGAGTCACGGCGAATGAGCAACAGAAGGGATCTGGTACCGATGTCAGCAGGGATCAAGAACAGTGCGCCCCGGATCGTGGCGGGGGTGGACGGTTCTCCGTCGTCGCGAGCCGCCCTCCGCTGGGCCGTCAGCGAGGCCAAGCTCACCGGTGGCACCGTAGACGCCGTCATCGCCTGGCAGATCCCGCTGATGCTTGGCAGTTCAGGCTGGGCGCCCCTCTACGTGGAGGAGGAGGGCAACTTCAAGAAAGACGCGAGGAGGAGGATCGAAGCGGCGGTCAGTGAAGAAGTCGATCCGGCCGATAGCCAGCGGGTCGAGATCCAGGTCCGGAAAGGGCATCCGGCGAAGGTACTGCTGGACGCCGCGGCCGGCGCGGACCTGATCGTGGTCGGCCGCCGCGGCCACGGGAGCTTCGCCGAAGCCCTGCTCGGCTCGGTGAGCCAGCACTGCGTTCATCATGCGCACTGCCCGGTGCTGATCATGCGCGCCGGCCCTGACCGGCGTCATCCTGAGCGTCACACCGCGCCGCGACCCCATTCGCCGGTCCGTATGCGCATGGCGTTATCCACCGTGGCTATCCAGATCTTCCCGTCACCGATCGTCCCGGTGCGGACGTGCTTCGCCATGGCGTCGGCCATGGCTTCGGCTTCATCGTCATGGACGACGACATCAAGACGGATCTTAGGCAGCAGGACGGCGGCCTTGCGGTCTCCGGCCGCGCCGGCCGCCTCCCCGTCCGCCTTACCGGCGGCATGCTGGCCGTATTGCTGACCAAAGCCGCGGACATCGGTCACGGTCAGCCCGTGCGCCCCGTGGCCGGAAATGAGGTCGATCAGGTCGTCGAGCTTTTCCGGCTTAATAATCGCGGTAATAAGTTTCATGCCGTCCCGCCTTCCGCTTAACTGCCTGGTGTCCGCGCTGGCGCGAATTCACCGGGCTACGCGCGACGCTACATGCTGTACATGCGGCGGAACTTCTTGATGTCATCCTTGCCTGCGATCAGGGCCGCGGCCACGACAGCCACTACCGCTGTTCCTACGATCCGCTTCATTGTCCGGGCCTTCCTGCTTCGCCGGGGCGCGATCCTTCTCGCCCGGATCTGAGTAGGTGCTGCCAGTATCCGGCAGTACGCTGCCAGCTTTCAATGTCGCTATTTACCGCCCATCGCCCTAGGGGCGAAGGTCGGCTGTGCCGGGACTTGGGTCCTGCGTGAGTCTCCGTCCCAGCCGCTACAGGCCCAGCCGCCTGGACAGATCGGACACCAGGATCTCGGCCGGGTCCACTTCGGCGCGCACTTTCCTGAACTCAGGCAGCAGCGGGTACATCTCCGCCAGCACCTCTGGCGGCACCCGTGAATCCTTGGCCAGGTAGACGCGGCCGCCGGCCTCGACGACGAGCCGGTCAAGCAGCCCGAGCAGGCGGGCCAGGCCCGGGGTGCGTGCGGGGAAGTCAAGCGCGAGCGTCCAGCCCGGCATGGGGAAGGAGAGCGGCCCCGGGTCACCTTCGCCGAACCGCTTGAGCACGGTCACGAAGGACGGCGCCTGCGCCTCGCTGACCAGCTCGAACGAGCGCCGCACCGCGGCCTCCTGGCCGAAAGGCACGACGTACTGGTATTGCCTGAAGCCGCCAGGGCCGTAGACCCGGTTCCAGTTCCTGATCCCGTCAAGCGGGTGGAAGAACGTCCCGATGGTCTGCAGCTCCCCGCTACGCGAGCGCGGCGCCTTGCGGTACCACGCCTCGTTGGCCAGGCGCACGGTGTATCGGTTGATCAGCCCCGGGGGGAATCCGGCCGGCACGCCCGCGCGGGCGCCAGGCCGGAACGCGAACGGGTCCGTCTTACCGGCCGCCGGCAGGTCGTCCGGGTCGGCGAAGTCGCCGCTTGTAATCACCGACCGCCCTAGGCCGGCCCCCCTGGCCATGCTGTCCGACCAGGCCACCGTGTAGCCGAAGCGGCGGTCGTGCTCGGCCAGCACGGCCATCGTCTCGTCAATGTCGGCGGTGCGCACCGTGTCCACCCGGACCCGCGAGGTCGCCACCCGCTTCAGCTGCACGGTGGCCCGCGCGATGACCCCGGTCAGGCCCATCCCGCCTGCCGTCGCCCAGAACAGCAGGGGATCGGATTGCCTGCTGACCGTGCGCAGCTCGCCGTCGGGCAGCAAGATCTCGAACGACGTCACGTGGCTGGCGAAGCTGCCGGCCACGTGGTGGTTCTTGCCGTGCACGTCCGCGGCGATCGCGCCGCCGATGGTCACCTGCCTGGTCCCAGGGGAAACGGGCACGAACCACCCCGAGGGCAGCCCGGCGACCATGAGCTGTTCCAGGCTGACCCCGGCCTCGCAGCTAACCAGGCCGGTCGTCGCGTCCAGGTCGATGATCCGGTTCAGCCTGGCGGTCGAGATCACCGTGCCGCCGGCGCTCTGGGCGGCGTTGTTGTAGCTGCGGCCGAGACCGCGGGCGATCACGCCGCGGCTGGCGGCGCCGTCCCGCAGCAGCTGAGCGGCGTTACCGATGCTGGCAGGCTCGGCCAGCTCGGCCGTTGACGGCGAAATCCGGCCCCAGCCGGTGAGCGAGACGGTACGACTTGGCATAGTCAGTGAATGGTACGCCAACGCCCGGGTGCGGCAATCGGACAGCTCGCTGTGCTGGCATGCCTGGCCGCGCTGGCGGCGCTGGCGGCGTGCAGTGCGCCGGCCGCCGACGGGCATCCGGCCCGCCCGTCAGCCCGCGTCCATGCCTCGAGCTCGCCAGCCGCACCTGTCACGCCCGTTCCTGACACCAGAACTCCGCCAGGCGGCGCCCCGGCGGCCGGCGCGTTTCCCGCCACGCCGCCGGCTCCGCCCAGGCCGCGGATCACGCTGACCCGTCTGCGGAGCCCGGACGGCTCGGTGGTGACCCTCGCCACCATCCAGGGTCCGGTGCGGTACGTCCTGCACAACGGCAGTCAAGATCCGGGACCGGCGGCGGCTGGGCTGGTCCGGTCGGGCCCGGCCGTGACCGGCGCCGAGCGCGGGCAACTGCTGGCGGCCTTCAACGGCGGGTTCAAGCTCTCGGCCGGCGTGGGCGGGTACGAGCAGGAGGGTCACGTGATCAGCCCGCTCCGCCGTGGCCTGGCCAGCCTGGTGATCGACAGCGCGGGTCAGGCCGGGGTCGGGATCTGGGGCGCAGGCGTGCGCGCCCCTGGCGAGGCGGTGTACAGCGTGCGCCAGAATCTGCAGCCGCTGGTCCTGAACGGCAATCCCACCGCCGCCGCGGCCGACTGGAGCCTGTGGGGGGCGACCATCGGCGGCGAGTACGTCGCCCGCAGCGCGCTCGGCCAGGACGCCGCCGGCGACCTCATCTACGCCGCGAGCATGTCCACGACGCCCGCCGACCTCGCGGCCGCGCTGGCCTACGACGGTGCCAGGATCGCGATGGAGCTTGACATCAACCCCGAGTGGGTCCAGCTGGATGTGGCCGGGCATCCGGGCGGCTCGCTCCGGGCCGCGGTGCCCGGCCAGTACCGCCCCGCCGACCAGTACCTCGTGGGCTGGACCAGGGACTTCATCGCCGTCCTGGCCATCACCGCGCCGGTCCAGCCGCCCAGCGCGCGCCTACGCCCCTGAGAGCGCGGCAGAGCGCGGCAGCACACCCTGCCGTCAGCGGATCAGCAGGTAGAAGAGGCTGCCTAGGCCCGCGACCAGGCAGTAGATCGCGAAAGGGGTGAGGGTGCCGGACTTACTGAAGTAACGGGTCAGGAAGCGGACTGACAGGTAGGCGCCGATGAACGACAGCAGGCTGCCGACCAGGACCTGGCCGCGGATGCCGTAGCCGAGCGGGCCGGTCAGGTCGGGGATCTTCAGCGCGCCGGCGGCCAGGATGACCGGGGCGGACAACAGGAAAGAGAACCGGACCGCGTCCTCCCGCGACAGGCCGCGGAATATACCGGTCACGGTGACCATGCCGTCCCGGCTGATGCCCGGCAGCAACGCCAGGATCTGGGCGCCGCCGAGCAGCAGGACCTGCCCGAACCCCATCCTGGCCAGACGGCCGTCAGCCTGCACGGCCGCTTCGGTCTCTTCCTGGCGGCTGGGCGGCCCGTCGGCTCCTGGCGCCGCCGGCCTAGCGTGCCTGGGCACGCCCGTAACCGGGCCTCCCACCGCGCCCGCCACCGCCCGTTCCCTGGCCAGCGCCGGTGACGGGCCGGCCGACGCCGATGAAAGGCCGGCCGCCTGGACGGCGCCGCTGGGCTCGGAGCGCCGCCGCCGCTGCTCACCGGCGAACAAGATGAGGCCGTTGCACGCCAGGAATATCGCGGTCGGGATGGGCTTGCTGAACACCACCCGGAACAGGTGCTCAAGCAGCAGCCCGGCGATGCCCACCGGAATGGTCGCCACGATGATCAGCCACGCCAGTCGCTGATCAGGCGTGCTGATCTGGCGGTCGCGCAGTGAGGTGAAAAAGCCGCCGATGATCCGCAGCCAGTCCCGCCAGAAGTAGAGGATCATCGCCAGCGCGGTGGCGACGTGCATGCCGACGATGAAAGCCAGGTAGGGCGACTCGGGCCTGGATACGCTCAGGTCCTGCGCCCACGAACCCCCGAGAAGGGCGGGGATGAGCACGTTGTGGCCGAGGCTGGAGACCGGGAACAGCTCGGTCACGCCCTGGACCAGGCCGACCACCATGGCCTCGGCATAAGTCAGATGCGACATCAGTCAAGCTCGCTTTCTCCGGCTGATCCGCCCACCGTATCGGCCGGAGATGACGGCCGCCTGTGGCACACTGGCAGGGTCGGACATCTACCCAGCCATAGAAATTCTACACTTTTGTAGATGCTACGTCAGGACGGGGGACGGGCAGGCGGTTATGCGAGACAAGGACGATGCGATCGGCGACGTCATGGGCCCCCGCCGAGGGGCGGGCGAGCTGGAGACCGCGGTGCTCGCGGTCCTGCAGGGCGCCGGCCAGCCGCTGTCGCCTGGCCAGGTCCGTGATCATCTGGACGACGGCCTCGCCTACACGACCGTGGTCACGATCTTGTCGCGGCTGCACGCCAAGGGCGTCCTGAACCGGCACAAGGCCGGGCGGGCGTATCTGTATGCGCCCGTCGCGGACGAGCCGGGCCTGGCGGCCCGCCGGATGGCCCGGGTGCTGGACGCCGAGGCGGACCGGGAGGCGGTGCTCGCCCGCTTCGTCTCCGGCCTGTCCGGGGCCGACGAGGAACTGCTGCGCCGGATGCTCGGGGATGAGCCAGGCCCCGCGGGCCGCGGCTGATCCGGGACCTCGCCGATGCACCTGCTGGTCTACCTGCCCCTCGTGATACCGCTGCTGGCGGCCCTGACGGCCTGGCCGGCGGCCCGGCGGCTGCCGCCCGCCGTCGCCACCTGGCTGCTGACGGCCAGCGCGATCACGCTGGCCGCGGCCAGCAGTGCCGTCCTTGGCCTGCTCGCGCTGACCGCCCTGCTCCGGATCCCGCTGGTGGACGAGGCCGGCGGCATGTCCGCGCAGGTGTTCAGCCGTAATGATCCCGCGTCGCTGCCGGTGGCCGTGGCGGCGGGGGCCCTGCTTGCCATCTCGGCCACCGCCGCCGGGCGCGCGCTCTGGCGCCGCGCAAGCGCCCTGGCCGCCGCGTTCCGGCAGGCCCGCCGCCTGCCCGGGGCCGATCAGGTCGTGGTCACCGACGAGGACACGGCCGACGCGTACACGCTGCCCGGCTGGCCGTGCCGGATCGTGGTCACGGCCGGGATGATGCGCGCGCTCACCTCGCCCGAGCGGCAGGTGCTGCTGGCCCACGAACGAGCCCACGCCGTGTGGTTCCACTACCTGTTCACCAGCGCGGCCCGGCTGGCCGCCGCGGCCAACCCGCTGCTGCGCCCGGTCGCCGCCGCGGTCGGCTACACGGTGGAACGCTGGGCCGATGAGCACGCCGCCGCGGTCACAGGGAACCGGCCGCTCGCAGCCCGCGCCGTCGCTCAGGCGGCCATCGCGGCCTCGGCGGCTCCGCGCCACCGTCGCGGCCCGGCCGTCGCGCTCGGCGCGGTGCCCCTGCCGCAGGTCAGCCCCGGGCCGCGGCTCAGGCGCGGCCCGGGGCCTGTGCCGCACCG
This sequence comes from uncultured Actinomycetes bacterium, assembly GCA_963739615.1. Taxonomy (GTDB): domain Bacteria; phylum Actinomycetota; class Actinomycetes; order Streptosporangiales; family Streptosporangiaceae; genus Palsa-504. The sequence continues at coordinate 79,582 of CAVUBD010000032.1, read as the reverse complement.
GGTCGCGGCGCTGCTCAGGCCGCCGCCCCGGCCCCAGTTGCTGCTGCTTGCCGCCGCGGTCCTGCTCGTCGCGGTCTCCGGCGTTTCCGTCCTGGAAGCCTCACGTGACCTGCACAGCCTGCTTGAGCTAGCCCAGGCCGCGAAGTCCTGAGACTCGACCCGCATCACTAAGGTCCACGCCGGATCCCCGACTTGTCGCTGGCCCGGATGTACACGGCGTTTTCGCCTTCCATCCGGGCCAGTCCGGTGGGCCCGGGGCCGGATCGGCCCGTTCTGCTACCAGCCTGCCTGCCGCCCGCGAGCGGCAGCAGGGATGCTGGTCATTCGCTTCGAGGACTTAGGACCCGGAAAAAAGGAACCAATGCTCATGACCGCGGTGACCCGCCGCGGGACCGTGACGGAGAAGGACACAAGAATTCTCCTGCCGAACGGACACTGGTGATGGCTAACGGAACCGCGATTCGCGTCCCCCGGCTGATCGACGTCGGCGGTCTCGGGGACCTGTACCAGGCCCTTGCGGGTCAGGGTTACCACGTCATCGGCCCGGCGGTGCGCGACGGCGCCATCGTGCTCACCGAACTGTCGTCCGCCGCCGAACTTCCCTTCGGCTGGGGTGCCCGGCTCGAGCCGGGCGGATACCGGCTGCGCCGCCGCGATGACTCGGCCGCTTTCGCGGCTGCGGCCGGACCGCAGAGCTGGAAGCGGTTCCTGCACCCGCCGCGGGAGCGGCTGTGGTCGGCCACGCGTACCCCCGGCGGGTTCGAGCTGTCCGGCGACCAGGACGAGCCGCCGCGGTACGCCTTCCTCGGCGTCCGGCCGTGCGACCTGAGGGCGATCGCGATCCAGGATAAGGTGCTCGGCCGGGCTGGCTCGGGGTACGCGGCTCGCCGTTCCGGCGTGTTCATCATCGCGGTGAACTGCACCGAGCCCGGCGAGACCTGCTTCTGCGCATCGATGGGCACCGGACCTGGAAGCGACGGGGAAGCCTTCGACCTGGCCCTCACCGAACTGCTCGGCGAGCACGGGCACCGGTTCCTTGTCGATGTCGGCTCCGCCGCCGGGGCGGACATCCTGGCCCGGGTGCCGAACGAGCCCGCGGACGACGAGGCCGTGCGCCATGCGCGGTCGCAGGTAGCGGCGGCGGCGGATCAGATGGGCCGCCAGCTTGACACCAGTGACCTGCGGGACCTGATGGCGGACAGCCACCGGGCCGCACGCTGGGACGATGTCGCCGCACGGTGCCTGACCTGCGGCAATTGCACTATGGCTTGCCCGACGTGCTTCTGCACCACCGTGGCGGACACCACCGACCTGACCGGCGAGCACGCGGAGCGGTGGCAGCGCTGGGCTTCCTGTTTCGACCTGGACTTCTCTTATCTGCATGGCGGCAGCGTCCGGGTGTCGGGGCAGAGCAGGTACCGGCAGTGGCTCACCCACAAGCTCGGCACCTGGCACGACCAGTTCGGCTCGTCCGGCTGCGTGGGCTGCGGCCGGTGCATCGTCTGGTGCCCGGCGGGCATCGATCTCACCGAGGAAACCCGGGCCCTGCGCGCGGAGCGAGAGGAGCGTACCGGGCCGGCGGGGGGATCATCGACGGCGCCGGCGGGGGAGGGGTCATGACGGCGCCGGCGGGGGAGCGCTTCATCGCCGGCCCGGTCCCGGAACCGCCGATGCGGCCCGCCCGCTATATCGTGGCGGCGCGGTGCGCCGAAACGCCCGACACGGTGACGCTGCTGCTGCGCCCGGTGGATCACCCGATCCAGGCGCCCCAGCCCGGCCAGTTCACCATGCTTTACGCCTTCGGCGTGGGCGAGGTTCCGGTTTCGGTGAGCGGGTTCCACGGCTCTGCCGACCCGCTCGCGCAGACGATCCGGGCGGTCGGGGCGACGACACGGGCGCTGTGCGCCGCGATGCCCGGCGACATGGTTGGAGTGCGCGGGCCGTTCGGCACCGACTGGGGGATGAGCCTCGCCGACGGCAGGGACATGCTGATCGTGGCGGGCGGTATCGGGCTCGCGCCGCTGCGCCCGGTGGTGCTGACGGCCCTGGCCGAGCGGGCCAGGTATGACCGGGTGGTGCTGCTGGTCGGCGCGCGGTCACCGCGGGACCTGATCTTCACCCGTGAACTCCGGACCTGGCGTAAGCGCGGCGCTGACGTGCGGGTCACGGTCGACCACGGTGACGCTGACTGGAACGGTCATGTCGGTTTGATCACCGCGCTCATCGAGGACGCGGTGGCCGACCCCGCGGGGACGGCGGCGTTCATCTGCGGCCCGGAGGTCATGATGCGGCGATCCGCCGAAGCGCTGGCCGACTGCGGCGTCGCGGCCGCGGACATCCGGGTTTCCCTGGAGCGGAACATGCGGTGCGGTACCGCGCTGTGCGGCCACTGCCAGCTCGGCCCGCTCCTGCTCTGCCGTGACGGCCCGGTGGTCAGCTACGCCGACGCCGCCCCCCTGGTGGCGATAAAGGAGCTGTGATGACCATGCCCAAGCCCACGCTGGCCGTGTGGAAGCTGGCGTCCTGTGACGGCTGCCAGCTCACCGTGCTCGATTGCGAAGACGAACTGCTCGCGATAGCGGGCGCCGTCGAGATCGCGCACTTCACCGAGGCGTCAAGCGTGTCGCTCGCCGGGCCTTACGACGTCTCCCTGGTGGAGGGCTCGGTTACCACCGAGCGGGACGTCCGCCGCATCGCCGGGATCCGCGCCGCCTCCCGGGTGCTTGTCACGATCGGGGCCTGCGCCACCGCGGGCGGTATCCAGGCCCTGCGGAACTTCGCCGACGTCGAGGAGTTCACCTCGGTGGTGTACGCGCGGCCGGAGTACATCTCGGCGCTGGCGACCTCGACCCCGGTGTCCGATCACGTCGCGGTCGATTTCGAGCTCCGCGGCTGCCCGATCAATTCCGGGCAGTTGCTCGAGCTGCTGACCGCCCTGCTGGCCGGCCGCGAGCCCCGCCTGCCCAAGCACAGCGTCTGTCACGAGTGCAAGCTGCGCGGCACGTCATGCGTGATGGTGGCGCACGGCACGCCCTGCCTGGGCCCGGTGACGCAGGCCGGCTGCGGAGCGATCTGCCCCGCCTTCGACCGGGGCTGCTACGGCTGTTTCGGCCCGGTGGCCACGCCGAACGTCGCCGGCCTCGTCGTTCAGCTCGGCCGGCTCGGCATGACAGAAGCCGAAGTGCAGCGCGTTTTTGCCACCGTCAACGCCGCCGCTCCCGCCTTCGCCGCGGTCAGGAAAGCCTGACGTACCCTGCCCGGCATGAACTGACATCGGCCATGACCGCGCTGACCACCGTGTCGACGGCCGCCGCGACCGATGGTGACAGGCCGGGCCCCTGGCCCAGGTCGGCCGCCTCGATCGCGTGCACGATCAGCCGGCCGGGCATGCGGTCCAGCGCGAGCGCCAGGCCGATCGCGTCATCAAGGCCGATGCCGTGCGAACTCGCCGCCCGCTGCCCGGCGGTGCCCGGCCTGCCGGCTTCGAAACGGTGCGTCTGGCCCGGTTGCGGCGGCCAGGCGCGGACCGCGTTGACGACGATGGCGAGCGCCGCCCCGGTCCAGGCCTCCATCAGCCGGACCGGCTCGCCGTCGGTGATCACCAGCCGCACGCCAGGCGGCACGAGGTCGCGTAGCCTGGCGACCACCGCGGGCCCGGCGCCGTCGTCACGGCGGAAATCGTTGCCCACGCCGATCACCACGACCGGCCCGTCGGCTCCAGCCATAACGATCTTTCCACGGTGAGGTCGAGGAAGTGGGCCGCGCATGAGATGCACGGGTCGTAGTTGCGGATCGCCTGCTCGCACTGGCGGGTGAGCTCGGCATCGTCGAGCTCGATCCGTTCCTGTACGAAGTCGCGCAGGTCAGCCTCGATGGCCGCCAGGTTCTGGGACGTCGGGGGTACGATGCGGGCGCTGGTCACGATGCCGTCCGCATCGATCTCGTAGCGGTGGTACAAGGTGCCCCTTGGTGCCTCGGTCACCCCGTATCCGACGCCGGCGCGGGGGCGCACATCCACGGCCGGCCGTCCGGGCGGCTCGTAGGCGGCGATGAGCCGCAGCGCCTCCTCGATCGCGTAGACCACCTCCACCGCCCGCACGATGATGCTGCGGAACGGGTTGTCGCAGGCCGGACCGAGCCCGGCCGCCTGCGCCGCCTCCCGCGCCAGCGGCGAGAGCCAGCGCGAGTTCAGCGTGTAGCGGGCTAGCGGCCCGGTGAGGTAGGTGCCTCCAGAGGCCAGGTGAGCGTGCAGCGCGGTGGAATACGGTACGTGCTCCTCGATCACGTGCTCGTCGAACGCGGCCGCGCCGAACGCCAGGCCCGAACGCGTCACCAGGTCGCCCCGCTCGATCGGGTAGCTGCCCGGGCGGGACAGCGCGAGCAGGTCCTGCTGGCCGGTGTGGTCGGGGAAGTCGAACCCGGCTACCCAGCGCACCGTGTCCAGCGCGCCGTCGAGCGCCCGGCGCAGCGGTTCGGCGAGCGAGCCGAGCTCGGCCCGGGCGGGCACCCGGTAGAAACCGCCGACCCGCACGTTGACCGGGTGGATGGCCCGGCCGCCCACCACGTTCATGAGGGCGTTGCCCGCCTTCTTCATCGCCAGGCCGCGTTCGACGATGTCCCGCCTGGCCGCCGCCATCTCGATCCCGCTGCTGTACCCGAGGAAGTCCGGGGCATGCAGCAGGTAGATATGCAGGGCATGGCTTTCGATCCACTCCCCGCAGTACAGCAGCCTGCGCAGGTCGGCGATCGGCCCGTCCACGGTGACTCCGCAGGCGTCCTCGATCGCCGCGCACGCGGTCATCTGGTAGGCGACCGGGCAGATACCGCAGATCCGGGCGGTGATGTCGGGCGGCTCAGTGTAGCCGCGACCCCGCAGGAACGCCTCGAAGAAGCGCGGCGGCTCGTAGATGCTGAGCCGGGCCTCCTCGACCCGCATGCCGCTGACCCGGATGGACATGGCGCCTTCGCCTTCCACCCGGGCCAGCTCGCTGACCGAGAGCACGCGGTCACCCTTGTGCGTCATTGCGCTATTTCTGGTCGGCGGGCTCCGGCTTGGGGCCAGATTCAGTCTGGCCGACGGGCCCGGGGGATTGCTGGCTCTGGTTCCAGTTCCGCCAGATCAGCAGGTGCACGGGTATCCACCGGGGGATGTCGCGCAGGCCGGGGATGAACGGGACGGCCAGCAGCAGCAAGGTGGCAATCCCGGTCATGTAGATGGCGATCAGGTCGATGTTGGTGGAGTTACGCCACCCGGGGACGTGGTACCACATCTGGTACAGCCACAGCCAGGGCTGGCCGGGGTAACTGCCGGTCTCGTTCATCACGCCCCACTGGTCTCCGGTGAGGTGCTCAGCGGTCGCCTGGTTGGCGTAGTAGGCGCCGTCTTCGAGGAACAGCAGCGGCTTGGTGAAGTCGGTGCCGTAGAACGGCTGGGAGCCACTGAGGTCGGCGTCGATCGCGCCGCTGCGGGCCAGCGTCAGCTCGGCGGCCAGCATGGCGGGAACGGGCCCGTAGTTGCCTGCGGGGACCACCGGCATCCCGTTGACGAACGTCACCTTGGCGAGCGCGTTCGCATAATTGGTCGCCCACTTGGTCTGCTGGTCCGCGGACGCGGCGTTCCAGACAGCCAGCGCCGCGGCCAGCGCCGCGTCAGTGGGAGCCGTCTTGGTCAGCGGCTGCAGCACGAAGGTCTGCGCCGGGTCGATCGGCTGCCGCACGCCCCCGATGTCGGCCGGGGCGAACCATTCGCTCTGCGGGGTGCCGTTCGTGTTATACGGCGGCCCGTAGCTCGCGGTCAGGCTGCTGCCGTTCAGTTCGCTGGCGGCGGTGGCGAGGAAGTCGGCGGGGGCGACCTGAACCCAGCTGCGGACCGTGACCGGCGGCACGTTGGGTGAGGACAGCACGACCGACAGGCCGATGGTCAGCACCAGGGTCACGACGGTCGCGATGGTGCCTTCCTTCAGGATGTCATAGCGCCTGGTCGGGCCGCGCCACGCCGCCCGGTCGGCTTTCGCGGCCGCGCGCCTGGCGGCTAGGCCGTGAGGCCTGGCCGCCGGGAGCGGGTGGCTCACGCCGCGGACGCGGACGAGCAGCACGTGCCCGCCGACGATCGCGATGAGGATGATCGGCAGCAGCACGATGTGCCACATCAGCATCTGGCCGAAGTTCATCAGGTTGAAGAACGCCCCGACTCCGACCGCGTTGAACGCGTCCTTGCCGTTGGTGGCGATCCACTGGGAGTCGAAGTTCTGCTGGGACAGGTACCCGGTGAAGCACTCGATCACTGCGGCGATGAAGGCGACGACGCCGGTGATCCAGGCCGCGGCCCTGCGGCCGCGCCAGGCCGCCATCCAGAACTTGCCCCACAGGTGGATGACCAGCATCGCCATGAACAGCTCGACGCTCCACAGGTGCAAGCTGTTGAAGAAGTGCCCGACCGGGTTGGTGTGCCACCAGTCGGGACCGCCGAGCGCGATGGCGAAGCCGCTCACGATCACGATGCCGAACGCCGCCAGTGATGCCACGCCGAACACGTACACCCAGGAAGCGACGTAGGCGGGCTGGCGGTCAGGCAGCAGCTTGTTCGGCGGCAGCGAGGTCAGGGCGCGGCGGCGCACCCGCGCCGTCCACATCCGCTCATCACCAGCGGCCGTGCCGATATCAGGCGGCACGGTGGCCTCCTCGGGCGTGGTCACCTCTCCCGCCTTGCCGTTGTGCACTTTGGGGAACGGCAGCAGCAGCGCCGCGCCGAAGATGACCACCATGACCGCAATGAGGACGAGGTTGGCCACCGAAATCGCGAAGATGTTCCAGTTAACGTAGCTACCTGGATTGTTCAGGTCGATGGCGCCGGGAACATGTCCCGCCGCGTCGAGGAGTGCCAACGGGACCTCCTGGGTATCGCCGCACGGGCCTAGTCGCCCGGCCGCTGAGGTGATCGGCCAAGCCTGGGATCCCGGCGGGCCAGCCTATAGTGCTAAGGGTCACCAGGTCCTCGGGACCAAGGTCCCGAGGACGGTTTGTCCGGCGCAGAGTGACCAACGGCAGGGCCGTCAGTAACCAGCTCCCCAGCTATTATCCCCCGAGCCCCCAGCTATCCCAGGGCGACCCCCCCATCGCCATGAAACCGGACTTTCACCACGCCAGCGCGCAGTGAAACCGCGGTTTCACCGGGGGGAGCGGCCGCCCGCGCCCGGGCCGCTACGCCACGCCGGGCCTGGCCGGGCGCTGCCGCTGATCCTGCGGCACCGGACCGTACACGGCTTGCATCACCGTCCAGATCGCGGTGGTCAGTGATTCGAACCTGCGCAGCTGGCAGCGCAGCTCGGCGTTGTTCGCCGCCAGCGCCGCGGCCACCGCGTCCTGGGCGGCCGCCGAGAGCCGGTTAAGCCGCACCTGCAGGAATGTCCCCGAGGCCAGCTGCCCGGCCTGGCTCCAGCTGCCGCTCCAGCCGCTGCTGCCCCAGCCCAGACTGCTAAGGGCCGCGGCCTGCGCGGCCTGCGCGGCGCGGCCCGCGGCCTCAGCCTCGGCGAGGATGGCGTTGGTGGCCTGGGCGATGTCCACGATGACCCGCCCTGAAAGTACCGCTCCGGCTTCGTCGGGGGTCAGCATCCTCAACCTGACAAGGTGCGGCTGGCACCGCGCCTGATGCTCTTGAATTCCGGCAGTCATGATAGCTCAGAGCCTCTCCGTACAGGACAGTTCTGATTCCACGACACCGTCTTGTCCCGTACCAGGGACCAAAGTCCTCACCTGCTGACACGGGATCACCAGGGACCATAGGCCCTTGAGTTCCGGGAGTTAGGTCTCTGGCCGCGATGACCCAGTCCAGGTCAGCCTGAAGCATGGACGATAGAGCTTGCTGCTGCCCCTCCCGCCCGATTGTGCGGGTCCTCATGCCGCCGACGTCAGGCCGGTCTTACCGGATCGAACTGCTGCTCTGCGGCCACCACTTCCGCCTCTCCCAGTGGACCCTGGCCGCCGCCGGAGCCGTGGCCGGTGTCCTGCCGGGACGAGCCGGCGATCAGACATCTGAGCTTGCGCTGCTTTAGGCCTGGTATCCACGGAGCTAATGGGCCGGCCCAAGCGCCGAAATGGAGGGCACACGATGATCACCTGTGCTGAAATCGAGAAGCTCGGTGCTGTCCATACCGTGGAGCCGGAGGTGTTGTCGCTTTACCTGACGGTTCCGCCGCATCTCGCGGAGCGGCGCGGGCTGCCGGCGCATGCCCATGCCCTGATCGCGGTGGCCGAGGCCGCCGCCGCCCGGGCCGTCGGCGAGCGGGACCGAAGTTCGGTGCTTGACAAACTGGCTGCTGGCAGCGGCGACTGGCCCGGTCATTCGGTGGCGGTCTTCGCCTGCGAGCAGGTCGGCCTGCTCGAGTCTTTCCCGCTTGCCTGCGCGGTGCCCGAGCGGGCGGTCCTGGGCACCAGGCCGCATATCCGGCCGCTCCTGGCCGCCAGGCAGCGCTGCCCCGCCTGCCGTGTGGCGGTCGTAGACGGGCGGCACGCGTGGGTGTTCCGCGTCGAAGGAGACATCATCGAAACGGTATCGGGCCCTCTTGACCATCATGGCTACCGTGATACCGCCAAGCTGCTTGAACAGGACATGCGCCACGGCGCCCGGGAACCGCTGGTGATCGGAGGCCACGGCGACGGCATCAGGCGCCTGCTCGCCGCCCTGCCGCCGACCGTGCGGGCATCGTTCGCGGGCAGTTTCGCCGCCGATACCCATGCGCTCACGCCGGACCTGGTCCGTGACCTAGCCGTGCCCGTCATCGCCCGCTGGGCCGACAGGGCCGCCCAGCGGACGGCCGACGAGATCCTGGCCCTGCCCCCGGGCGACCTGGGCGTCGTCGGTCTCCCGGCCTGCCTGGCCGCCGTCAGTGCCGGTCCCCTGGAAGTCCTCATCGTGCCAGGCGAGGGACTGGTCGCGGGCTACGAGTGCGGCCGCTGCGGCGCCCTCAGCCTTACCGCCGACAGCTGCCCGGACTGGGGCACCGCGCCGCTGCCGGTCCCCAACGTCGTCGAGGAGATGGTCGCCAGGACGCTTGAAGACGGCGGCCAGGTGCTGGTGAGTCGCGGTGCTCCGGCCGCGGCCAGGCTGCGGTCCTAGCAGTCGCCCCGCGGCGGACGAAATGACCTCATCGAGTCCGTGAACGCGGCGTCGCGAATATCGCGGATCGTGGTGTCCAGGCCGTCGAGGGCGTCAGTTATGGCCTGCCGCATGGTCTCCGCAGGCCGGTCGGTCGCGTCCTGCAGGGTGAGTCCGACCTGGTACAGGCTGGTCGTGATCCGGTCGAGCAGATCCTGGCGATACCGCGCCTGCTGCGCCGCCGCTCGAGCGAAATCGGCGAGGTCCGCGGGTGCCGGTGCCGCCTGGCCAGACACAGTATGGCCGTTCGTGCCCGCTCTGAGCGTCCTGGCCGGCTCTCGCCCTGTCAGCGTGCCCCGATCCTCTGACCTGCCCAGCGACAAGCTGACCGTTGCTCCCAGGGGCCGCCCGTTGTCGCCGTAACGGGCCGAGATCAGCATGTCGAACCAGCGGGCCGTGCTCGGGCTGTGACAGGGCACTTCGATCGCGATGGGGTCCGGCAGTTCCCCCGCCAGCGCCCTGCGAATGGCCGCGGCGACCTCGCTGGTCATCGGGTCGTCGCCCGCGGCGTCACAGATTTCCAGGTAGGACACGCCGGTGCCCGCGCGCGACAAGTCACCGCCGTTGGCCACCGCGAACAGCTGCCACGCTTCATTTACCCACACGATCACGCCGTCGCGATCGAGCATGGCGACCTCGACGCCGACGTCGGTGTCGGACTGGAACCGGCCCCCGCCGCCGTCCCCCAGCGTAAGCAGCGTACCCGCGTCACTTTTCTTCGCGGCTAGGCAGGCCGCCACGAAGGGGTAGATGGACACCACGCGATCGACCCCGCTCATCGCGAGCACCCGCCGCACGATCTCGCTGCCGACCACCAGCCGCAGTTCCGTCCCGCCGACCAGAGCCCGCTGGTAGACACGTCCGATGGCATCCACGCCCGCGTGATCACAGGAGACCGTGTCGGTCATGTCGGCGATGACCACGGCCGCGCCGCGGTTAATGACGCAAAGCAGCTGCTCGCGAATCTGCCCCGCATTCGATACGTCAATTTGCTCAGGGAACGTCACTACCGCTTGGTGGCCCGACCACCGGACTGGGTATACATCTTCAGCCACGCCTGCCACCGTTAGCCAAAGCAGCTCCCTGAACCTTACCAGATAAATGGCTGGGGCGTGCGCTGCTCGCCCGTTTCCACCCTAGCCGCTTGCCGCCTGGGCGTATAGGGCGGCATGGCTAAGGGCCGGACGACACGTTGTGCCGCGACCTCGGTCATCCAGGCGGGTGTCGCGGGCCTGGCGGCGCGGGGCCGGCGCCGGATGGCTGTTCCGCGCTGCTAGCGCGGAGCAGCCGGCCGGTCAGGATCTCCGGTGAGATGCGGATGAAGTGATCCTGGGTTCCCGGCGCCCAGGAGCGCAGCCCGCTCCCGTGCAGACGGCCGATGTCCGCTGGATCGGTGACCTCTCGCGACCGTCCGACGGCGGTGACGCTCCAGCCGGCCTCGTGGCCCGGGCCCAGGGAGTCCGTCTCGAACGCGACCACCGTTCCCTGGGTGGCCGCCGCGAGCTTGCCGTCCGGGTCGGTCCTGACGACGATATCGCCGCCGTCGATCAGGAAGTTGACGACTTCCACCATGGGCAGGGCCTGCCGCGTGTAGACGATCCTGCCTACCGGAACCGATTCCATCAGCCGCAGGCATTCCCGTCTTGGCAGGTCGTCAAAGAGCGTGCCGTCGGAGTACATGCGCAGAGCATGCCGAGCGTGCCGCGCCCCACCTAGAGAAGAAAGTCCCTAGCTGCCGGGCCCTGGGGACAGCGGCTTTCTGCGACTGCGTCCATATGCGTATATAACGTAGTAACTGCTGTTCAATCTGGATATTTCAGATGACATTCGGACAGATGATCAAGGCCTTGCGTCCCTTGGTGCAGCGCAAGGGCCTGGCTCAGGCCGAGGGGACCGTGACGATCGGGCCGTGCGCGTGGTTCAGCACCGCGTGCGTGACCGTCCCGGGACCCTGCAGGCCGGAATGCCTGACGTGCCTGCCGATGACCACCAGGTCGGCGCGGGCCGACAGACCGACCAGCGTCCGGCCCGGGTGGCCGTGCACGACATCCTGGCTGACCGGGACGTCGGGATACTTGGACCGCCAGTCCTTGAGCTGCGCCGCCAGGCGGCTGGCGGCTTCGGCTTCGACCGTGCCCGCGCCCCGGGTGGTGAAGGCCTGGCCGGCCCGGGAGATGTCGGATTGCGGCGCGTGCCACGAATGAACGGCCATCAGGCTCGCCTGGCGCAAAGCCGCTTCCTCGAAGGCGAAGGTGAGCGGGTCTGCACAGCTGTCCAGGTCGTCGATGCCGACGACTACCTGCCGGTGCGAGGCCGCGGTCTCGTCGCGAACGACCACGACGGGGCAGGACGCATGGGTGGCGGCGTACCGGCTTACCGAACCGAGCACCATCGCCGTGAACGCGCCGATGCCGCGGGACCCGACCACCAGCATCAGCGCGCCAGATCCGCTCTCGGTGACCGCCTGGGCGGGCGGCCCGGTCAGGTGATCGGTGTCAATCAGCAGGCCGGGGGACATCTTGGCGGCCCGTTCCGCTCCCGCGGCCAGGGCCAGGTTCCGGTCCTGGCTGAGCGCATCGGTCACGGTGGCGAGTTCAGTCCCTTCCCGGTGCTCGACCATGTGGGGCAGCAGTGCCGCAGCCGACACGATCCGCAGCGGCGCGCCGCGCAGCACGGCCTCCCTGGCGGCCCATTCGACCGCCCGCAGCGATTCCTCGGAGCCGTCCGTAGCGGCCACGATGGGCTTTGCCGACATGCTGGTCCTCCTTGGCGTTCTGGCTGACATCACGAGATGCCCAACGTCCCTCACCTAGGACTCTAACTGTGATCTTGATCCGTGCTGGCCGCATGGCTGCTAGCCGTCGGCGCTGCCTGGCGTTATCCTGGCGTCATATCGTCACCGGGAAGGAACTGGTTGGTGGAACCTGGTGCGGCCAATCGTCCCGGGCTACTGCCGCACCTGCAGCTCGACGAATTGCTGGCCGAGCTGCAGGTGCGGCTGCAGGCGGTGCTGGCTACCCGCGACCGGATGCGCGGGCTACTCGAGGCGGTCGTCGCCATCGGCTCCGGCCTGGACCTGGAGTCCACGCTCAGGCGGATCGTCGAGAGCGCGGTCGGGCTGGTTGACGCCACCTACGGCGCGCTCGGCGTCATCGGTGACGACAAGCGGCTGGCCGAGTTCATCCCGGTCGGCCTGACCGAGGACGAGATCAGGCAGGTCCATCACTGGCCCGAGGGACTCGGCCTGCTCGGCCTGCTGATCGATGATCCGCGGCCGCTGCGGCTGGCGGACATCGCCGCGCACCCCCGGTCGTCGGGCTTCCCCGAGGGGCACCCGCCGATGCGCGGCTTCCTCGGCGTCCCGATCCGGGTCCGCGACCAGGTATTCGGCAACCTCTACCTGACCAACAAGCGCGGCGCCGCGGAGTTCACCGAGGATGACGAGGCGGTGCTCATTGCCCTGGGCGCCGCGGCCGGCGTGGCCATCGAGAACGCCCGGCTCTATGAGGACACCCGCCGCCAGCAGCGCTGGGTCCAGGCCAGCGCCGAGGTCACCACCCGGCTGCTTTCTGGCTCCGAGCCCGGTGAGGTGCTGGCCGATATCACCCGGCAGGCGCTCGAGCTATCCGGGGCCGACCTCGCCACGGTCGCCCTGCCCGACGAGGAAGGACGCCGGCTGACCATCACCTACGCCGAGGGTGACGGCGCCGCCGCCACCCGCGGCCTGGTCCTGCCGGCCGGGCAGTCCCTGTCCGGTCATGTGCTTTCCCTCGGCGAGCCCGTCACGTCCGACGATTTCGCCGCCGACGAACGCGCGTCGGCGGCCGCCCGGAGCGCGATGGGCCAGGTCGGGCCCGCGATCTTGTTCCCGCTCGGCCCGCCCGGCAACGTCCACGGCGTGCTCACGGTGGGTCGCCGTCACGGTGCGGCGCCATTCCCTCAGGCTCAGGCGGACGTCGTGGCCTCGTTCGCCGCCCAGGCCGGCGTCGCGCTCGAACTCGCGGCCCGCCGTGATGACGCCGAGCGCCTGTCGCTCTTCGAGGACAGGGACCGGATCGCACGCGACCTGCATGACCTGGTTATCCAGCGGCTTTATGCCACCGGCATGTCGCTGCAGGGCACCATGCCGATGATCTCGAAGCCCGAAGTGGCGAGCCGCATCACCAACGCCGTGGATGCGATGGACGAGACCATCAAGGACATCCGCGGCACGATCTTCGCGCTGCAGGCCCATGACGCCACGCGCCCGCCGGATCTGCGCGCGTACGTCGTCGGCCTCGTCGAGGAGATGTCGTCCATGCTCGGCTACGACCCCTCCCTGCGACTTGGCGCCGGCCTCGGCGCGCACGCGCAGGTCAAGCCGGAGGTGGCGGAGCAGGCGCTCGCCGCGCTGCGTGAGGCGCTGTCCAACGCGGCCCGGCACTCGGGCGCCAGCCAGGTCGACGTGACCGTCGACGTGGCGCCCGACGGGTTCCTCGCCATCCAGGTCGTGGACAACGGGACCGGCATCTCGCCCGACGTCAGCCGGAGCGGGCTGCGTAACATGGCCCGCCGCGCCGAGAAGCTCGGCGGCGAACTGCGGCTCGGCCCGGCTGCCCCGGCGGCTTCCCCGCCCGGGACGCTCCTGGAGTGGCGGGTACCCCTGAGCTGACCGGCCGTATCCGTCAGTTCTGCTCGGCGAAGGTGCCCGCGGATGCACCGCCGGCGGTGCCCCGCGCGCCGCGGTCATCCGTCCGGCCATGAGCGCGAAGCTGGCAGCCGTTGAGGATCTCCGGCGAGATCCGCATGAAATGCTCCGGTCTCCCGGCCGCCCACGATCGGATGCCCATCTTCTGCAGCCGGCTGATTTCGGCGGGATCAGTTACTTCTCGTGATCTTCCGATAACGGTAACGCTCCAGCCTGCCTGGTGGGCCGGGTCGAGGCTGTCGGCCTCGAACGCGACCACGGCCTCGCGGGTAGCTGTGGCGAGTGTGCCGGTCCGTTCGGCCCTGATGATGACGTCGCCCTGGTCGAGGACGAAGTTCACGAGTTCCACCGCTGGCAGCGCACGCCGGGTGTAGATGATGCGGCCGATGGGCACGGAGGCCAGCAGCCGGAGGGATTCCTCCCTGGTCAGCTGCTTCTGGGCCGGGGTGTCTGGGTGCATGATCTCAGGATGCCGGGAGCCCGGCGACCGGCCAAGGGAACTAGGTCCCCAGTCGCCAGGACCTGGGAGGGAACTTTACTCGCCGTGACCGGCGTGCCCGTACCCGTCTGCGCCTTCGCCGTCGTGGTGCTCGCCGAAAACGCGGACCGCGTACGCGGCGGCCTGGGTGCGTCGCTCCATGCCCAGCTTGGCGAACAGCGCCGACACGTAATTCTTCACGGTCTTCTCGGCCAGGAACATCCGCTCGCCGATCTGCCGGTTGGTCAGCCCTTCCCCGATCAGCTCCAGGATCCTGCGCTCCTGCGCGGACAGGCCGGCCAGCGGATCGTGTTTGACCGACTGGTCCCGCAGCCTGGCCATCAGCTGGCTCGCCGCCCGCGGGTCAAGCATCGACTGGCCCGAGGCCACCGTCCGGACCGCGCCGACTAGGTCGGTGCCGCGGATCTGCTTCAGCACATACCCGGCCGCGCCCGCCATGATCGCGTCGAACAGCGCCTCGTCGTCGCCGAACGAGGTGAGCATCAGGCAGGCCACCTCGGGCATCCGGGAGCGGATCTCCCGGCACACCGACACCCCGTCGCCATCAGGCAGCCGCACGTCGAGAACGGCCACGTCCGGGCGCAGCGCCGGAATGCGGGCCAGCGCCGAGGACGCGGTCCCGGCCTCGCCCACGACCCGGATGTCCGGCTCGGCCTCCAGCAGGTCACGGACGCCCCTGCGGACCACCTCATGATCGTCCAGGAGAAACACCGCGATCGGGTTTTTCGCCTCTCCGGACCCAGGTCCGCCGACCGGACTTGCCACCATAACTCCTGACGTTCGTGAATGCGCCCCTGGGAAGTCACCCAGGACAGGACATGTATCATCTTAACTCTAGGCACTTCCGGCACCTGACGGTACGGACTAAGGTCCCCCGTGGCCAGCCCGGATGGCTCTGCCTCCGGGGGCCGTGCGGGCCTAGCGTCGATAGTGAACCTACAGACGAAATCTATCGCAGGAGGAGGACCGAAATGCCTGGGATCATTGTCGGGGTAGACGGTTCCGGTCATTCCCAGCGTGCGCTTGAATGGGCCATGAAAGAAGCGGCCATGCGGCACGATTCCCTCACCGTGCTTACCGTGCACCAGGCCATCAAGGGCTTTTTCGGCACCGCGGTCATCAGCTCAGAAGACAGTGCCCTGATCCAGCGGGCCCGGGAGGCGGCGCAGGCCGAAGCCGACAAGGTGCTGGCCGGGCTTAGCGAACCCCACCCGGATTCGGTCACGGTCAAGGCCGTCCACGGCTTCCCGGTCGCGGAGCTTCTCGCCGCGGGCGCTGACGCCGACATGATCGTCCTCGGCTCGCGTGGTACCGGCGGCTTCAACCGGCTGCTGCTCGGCTCGGTCGCGTCCCAGGTTGCCCAGCATGCGCGCTGCCCGGTCCTGATCGTCCCCGCGGAGGACAGCGAGTAAGGTTGCGATCGCGGGCCCCCGGCCCGCCGACCCGGGCAGGGCCCTGCGTCCCGCCAGCCCGGGGAACTTCGCACGCCGCGGAGTATGGACCAAGGTCACCTGAAGCTAGTCGTAAGGCTGTATCGCCAGAGGTCATGCGGGCCTAGCGTCGATAGCGAGATACCTGCATCGACCTATCGCAGGAGGCGAAATGAGATGCCTGGGGTTATTGTCGGGATAGACGGTTCCGGTCATTCCCAGCGCGCGCTCGAATGGGCCGTCAAGGATGCGGCGACCCATCACACACCGCTGACCGTGATTACCGTGCACCAGGCCGTAGCGAGCTTCTTCGACACTCCCGAAGTCCTTCCGCATGACCGCGCCGAGACTGAGCATGCCCGCGAGGCGGCGCAGAAGGAAACAGATGAGGTGCTAGCTAAGCTCGGCGCAGCCCTCCCGGAGTCGGTCGCGGTCAAGGCGGTCCACGGCTTCCCTGGCGAGGTGCTCGTCGACGCGAGCGCTGACGCCGACCTGATGGTCCTGGGCTTGCGCGGCCAAGGCGGCTTCGCACGGCTGCTGATCGGGTCGGTCACGTTCCAGGTCGCCCAGCACGCCCGCTGCCCGGTCGTCATCGTCCGCGGCCGGGACGCCAGGTAAGGGATAGCGCGGCGCCCGGTCCGTTCACCACAGCAGGCCGTGCAACGGGAAGACGGCCCTTCTGGTGGCCATGATCGATCGGTCCACCGGATCCCCCGGGTTATGACCGGCCTCGAACTCGGTGTAGCGAGCCGGCATGTTGTCGGTCATCAGCTCGGGAGCGGTCTGGCTGGTCACCTCGGCCACGTACTCGCGCCACAACTCGGGCGTCGGCGTCAGCGGGTCGATCGGGCTGCCCGCGGCCTCGGCGAGCAGGTGGGTCCAGCTTCTGGGCACGACCTGGACATGCTGATACCCGCCGCCCCCGGTCAGCAGCCAGCGGCCGCCCGCGACCTCGTGCGCCAGCTCGTGCAGGGCGGCGTGCGCGCGTCGCTGAGCGTCGATGCTCAGCTCCAGGTTGGCCAGCGGATCGCTCCAGTGCGTGTCACAACCGTGCTGGCTGACCAGGACCTGCGGCGCGAACTCCCGCAGCAGCGGCGGCACCACCGCGTAAAAGGCGCGCAGCCATCCGGCGTCCCCGGTGCCTGCCGGCAGGGCCACGTTCACCGCCGATCCGTCGGCGGCCGGGCCGCCGACCTCCGCGGGTCGTCCGGTACCGGGGAACAGCGTGGCGGGATCTTCGTGCAGGCTGATCGTCAGTACCCGCGGGTCGTTCCAGAACGCGGCCTGCACGCCGTCCCCGTGGTGCACGTCCACGTCCACGTAGGCGACCCGCTCGGCGCCCTGACCGAGCAGCCAGGCGATCGCGATCGCGGGATCGTTGTACACGCAGAAACCGCTGGCGTAGCCGGCCATGGCATGGTGCAGGCCGCCCGCGATGCTGGCTCCGTGCTGCGCGGCCGAGGTCCACACCGCCCGGGCGGCCGCCAGCGTCGCGCCCGCCACCAGCGCAGCCGCGTCGTGCATCCTCGGGAAAACCGGGTCATCATCGGTCCCGAGCCCGTACATGAGCAGCACGCGAGCGGGCAAGGTGCCGGCCAGGGTCCGATCGCCGGCCAGCTTCACCATCTTGATGTAGGCGGGGTCGTGGATGAGTTCGAGCTCGGCGTCGGTCGCCGCGGCCGGTGCGGCGAGCGTGACCTCGCCGCGGTGGAACAGGCCGAAGGCCCGTGCGAGTTCGATGGTCAGCTCAATCCGGAGGGGCGCCATCGGGTGCGCGGTCCCGAAGTCGTACCCGGCGAGCTGCTTGTCCCAGGCCACGTGCAGCGTGCAGGTCATGCCGGAGTCCCTTCTGCAGCCGGGCCGCCCTCAGCCGGGCCGCCCTCATCCGGGCCGCCCTCATCCGGGCGAGCCGCCAAGCCGTCGGCCGGATGCCCCTGCCGCCATAGCCTCGCGAAGGCGCCGCCGGATTCGACCAGTTGACCGTAACGGCCACGCTCGACTACCTTCCCGTGATCGAGGACCACAATCTCGTCGACCTCGTCGAGGCCGTCCAGGTCATGGGTGACGAGCAGGGTGGCATGGCCCGCCGTCGCCGCCAGCAGGTCGGCGGTGAGGGCGCGCCGGTTCTCCGGGTCGAGGTGAGCGGCGGGCTCGTCGAGGACGAGCAGGGCCGGGCCGGCCAGCAGGGCCCGGGCCAGCGCGAGCCGCTGGGCCTGGCCGCCGGAAAGCGCGGCGCCGTTGGTGCCGACCAGCGTGCCCCAGCCCTGGGGGAGCGAGGTGATCCAGTCAAGCAGCCTGGCCCGGCCGGCGGCGTCCGCCAGCTGGGCGTCGGTTGCCTCCGGCCGCGCCAGGCGCAGGTTGTCCCGGATGGTCGTGTCGAAGATATGCGGATCCTGCGCGCAGCCGCTGATGACGGTGCGCACGTCGTCCGGATCGTATCCGGCCAGGTCGCGGCCGTTGAGCATGGCGCTGCCCGAGGTCAGGTCGGTGAACCGGAACAGTACCGCGGCCAGCGTGGACTTTCCCGCGCCGGTGGCGCCGACGACCGCCACCCGCCGCCCGGGCCGCAGGTCGAGGTCGACGTGGTCGAGCGCGGCCGGGCCGTCTGGGGTGTACCGGACGGTGGCACCACGTAGCTGGAGGTCGGTGAGCCCGTCCGGCGGCGGGCAGGGCGCGGCCGGGTAACGGACCGGATCCGGCGCGTCGAGTACCCCGGCGATGCGGTCGGCTGCGGCGCGTGCCTGCCCGAGCTGCAGCGCCGCCGCGGGCAGCGCCGTGACCGCCTCGAAAGCGGCCAGCGCGGCCAGCGTGATCACCGCCAGCGGCACCCGGCCCAGGTTCCCGGACCCGGTGGCCACCACGCCAAGCAGCAGGACGCCCCACAGGGTCAGGCCGGAGACCGCCGTGGACAGGCCCGTGCCCAGGCCGGAGGCCGTTGCCGAGCGCCTGGCGAGCTGGGTGAGTTCGGCATCCGCTTCGTGTGCCCGGGCCAGCCCCGCCTCGACCGCGCCGTAGGCGTGCAGTTCGGCCGCGCCGCCGAGCAGGTCCGTGAGGGCGGCGCCAAGTTCGCCGCGAGCGGGTGCGGCCCGCCGCGCGGCCCGCCGCGCCGAGGCCGCGGTGAGCCAGGGCACGGCCACCCCCGCCGCAAGCAGCCCGGCGGCCAGCACACCGGCCGCGGGCGCGAGGATCAGCAGGACGGTGGCGGTCACGCCGGCGCCGACCAGGGCCGCGGTGAGCGGGGGAGCGATGCCGCGGATGAACAGGTCCTGGGTGGCGTCGACGTCGCTGATCAGCCTGGTGAGCATGTCGCCGGACCTGAAGGCGGACAACCCGGCCGGGGCCAGCCGTTCCAGCCGCCGGTAGATGGCCACCCTGACGTCGGCCAGGACGCGGAAGGCCACGTCGTGCGAAGCGAGGCGCTCGAGATAGCGCATCAGCCCGCGGCCGATGCTCAGCGCGCGGACCGCTACCACCGCGATCGAGATCGCCACGATGTTCGGGTGCTGCGAGGCGCGCGCGAGCAGGAAGCCGGAGACCGCGAGCAGTGCCACCCCGCAGCCGGTGCCGGCCGCGCCGGCCGCCACCGCGACCAGCAGCCGCCCTCGCATCGGCCGGGCGAGCACCAGCAACCGCAGCAGCGGATTACGCGGGGGCGTCCCCCTGGCTACGGCGGGCGTCCCGGCCGCGCCGGGCGTCCCGGCCGCGCCGGTCACGAGGTCACCGCCAGCAGCGCGCGCTCCGCCTTCGACGGCCCCGTCGCAGCCGCCTGGGACAGCTTGCCTTCGTCGAGGGTGAGCGCCCGGCCGGTGTCATGCGCCCAGCCGGGACCGTGCGTCACCTGGATGACGGTCCGGCCCGGCATCAAGGTGGTGATGGCCGCGTCGAGCGTTCGCGCGGTGGCCGCGTCCAGATGCGCGGTGGGCTCGTCGAGCAGCAGCAGCGGGGCATCCCGCAGGAAGGCCCGGGCCAGCGCGATCTGCTGCCGCTGTCCGGAGGATAGCCGCAGCCCGCGCTCCCCGACCGCGGTGTCATATCCCTGCGGCAGGGCCTCGATGAACTCGGCCGCCCCGGCCGCGCGAGCGGCCTGGGCGATGGCCTCGCGGCTCGCGGCGGGCTGGCCGAGCGCGATGTTGCTGGCGACCGAACCGGCGAACAGGTACGGATGCTGGGGAACCCAGCTGATCTGGCTGCGCCACGGCTCCAGCGGAATGGACGCGACGTCGATTCCGCCGGCCTTGATGCGCCCGTGGGTCGGCTCAGTGAAACGAAGCAGCAGCGCGAGCAGCGAGCTCTTGCCCGCCCCGCTCGGCCCGGTGAGCGTGATGCGGTCCCCCGGACGGATCGTCAGGTCCACGTCCGACAGCGCAGGCCGGTCACGTCCCGGGTAGGTGAGGCTGACGCCGATCAGCCTGATGGCGTCCTTACGCAGGTCAGGCAGGCGTACCGGGGTTCCGGCCGGGGAGCTGGCCGGCCGCGCCTGGCCGGGCTCGGGGACATCGAGGATCTCGAAGACCTGCCGGGCCGCGGCGGCGCCCTCGGTGCTGGCGTGGAACTGGGCGCCCACGGCGCGCAGCGGCAGGTAGGCCTCCGGGGTCAGCAGCAGTACCAGCAGCGCGGTCTGGTAGCTCATGTGGCCGGCCAGCAGGCGCAGTCCCACCTCCACCGCGACCAGCGCGGTGGCCAGGGCGGCGGTCAGTTCAAGGACGAAGCCGGATAGGAAGGCGATGCGCAGCGAGGCCATGGTGGCGGTCCGGTGCTCATCAGTGATCTTGCCGATCACCTCGGCCTGCGGCTTGGCCCGGCCGAACAGCTTCAAGGTGGGCAGGCCCTCGACCACGTCGAGGAAGTGGCCGCCGAGGCGGGTCAGCAGCCGCCACTGCCGCTGCGTCGTGGCCTTGGTGTGCAGTCCGACGATGATGGCGAATAGCGGGATGAGCGGCAGGGTGATGCCGATGACGACGGCGGAGATCCAGTCCGCCATCCCCACCCGGATCAGCACGGCGACCGGCACCAGGCAGGCGAGCACGAGCTGCGGCAGGTAGCGGGCGAAGTAGGCATCCAGCCCGTCCATGCCCTTGGTGGCCAAGGTGGTGATCTCGCCCGCCTGCTGGCCGCCCAGCCAGGCCGGGCCCAGCTTCAGCGCGTGCCGGGTGAGCCTGCGCCGCAGCTGGGACTTCACCGCCGCCGCCGCCCGCAGCGCCGCGGTCTCCTGCCCGTAGCTGACCGCGGACCGGGCGGCCAGCACGGCCAGCAGCACGCCGAGAGTGACGGCGAGGGTAGCGACCGTGGTCCCGGTCGCCGCCGTCGCCAGTGCGTGCGCCAGCAGCCCGG
Source organism: uncultured Actinomycetes bacterium (assembly GCA_963739615.1). Taxonomy (GTDB): domain Bacteria; phylum Actinomycetota; class Actinomycetes; order Streptosporangiales; family Streptosporangiaceae; genus Palsa-504. The sequence continues at coordinate 58,481 of CAVUBD010000032.1, read as the reverse complement.
CTTGGGTCAGGATGAGGGCGGTGGCGGCCAGGCCGAGCACGACCGTGACCGTCAGGTACCCTCTGGCCGCGCCCGCGTAGCGGAGCATTCGCGGGTCGAGCGGCCTCACGACCGCCCGCCGACGGGCTCCTGCGGGCCGCGGCCCTGCGTGGGGTGAGCCAGCTTCCGCGCGACAGGGATGTCGGAGCCGGTCAGCCGCTTGCGGAAGACCCAGTACGTCCAGCCCTGGTAGGCGAGCACGATCGGGGTGAAGATCAGCGCGACCCAGCTCATCACGACCAGGGTGTAGTGCGCCGAGGAGGCGTTGGTCACGGTCAGGCTATAGGCCGGCGAGGTGCTCGACGGGAACACGTTCGGCCACAGGTTACCGAACAGGGTGGCCACGGCCAGCGCGAGCGTCGCAGCCGTGCCCGCGAACGCCCAGCCTTCCTGGCCGCGCCAGGCCGCGGCCACGCCGCCGAGCAGGGCGACGGCGGCGAGCGCGGCCGTCACGTCGGTGGCCGGCCTGCCGTAGCTGACCTGGGTCGCGATCAGGAAGGCCGCCGCCAGCGGCACCGCCGCCAGCGAGGTGGTGCGTGCCGCGCGCCGTGCCTTTTCCCTGAGCTCGCCGGTGGTCTTCAGGCCCAGGAAGATCGCGCCGTGCAGCGTGAACAGGCTGAGCGTGACCAGTCCGCCGAGCAGGCCGTACCAGTTGAGCAGCGTGAGCAGGTTGCCGGTGTAGACGTGCGCGGCGTTCAGCGGCACCCCGCGCACGATGTTGGCGAAGGCGACCCCCCACAGCAGGGCGGGCAGCGCGGACCCGGCGAACAGCGCCCGGTCCCAGTTCGCCCGCCAGCGGGCGCTGTCTACCTTGCTGCGGAACTCGAAGCAGACGCCGCGGATGATCAGCGCCGCCAAGATGATCAGCAGGGGGAGATAGAAGCCGCTGAACATGGAGGCGTACCACAGCGGGAAGGCGGCGAAGGTCGCGCCGCCGGCGGTCAGCAGCCACACTTCGTTACCGTCCCAGACCGGGCCGATCGTGTTGATCATCACCCGGCGGTCAGTATCGTCCCGGCTCAGGACTGGCACCAGGATCCCGACCCCGAAGTCGAACCCCTCCAGGACGAAGTATCCCGTCCACAGGATCGCGATGAGGATGAACCAGAAGGTCGCGAGGTTCATGACAGTTCCTTGCGGTCAGTAGGTGAAGACGGGAAGTGGCTCTTCGGCGCCCGGCCCCGCAGCCTCGGCCGGCGCGCCTTCCTTCACGTGCTGGATCGCCAGCCACCCGGCGATGGCCGCGAGCCCGGCGTAGAGCAGGGTGAAGACGGTCATCGAGATGATCACTGAGGATGCGGTGACGCCCGGCGAGTCGCTTTGGGCGGTGGTCAGCAGGCCGAACACTGTCCACGGCTGGCGGCCCATCTCGGTGAAGATCCAGCCCATCGTGCTCGCCAGGTAGGGCAGCGCCGCGCCCCAGATCGCGGCCCGGTAGAACCAGCGGCTGCGCGGGATTCTCCCGCGCCTGGTCAGCCACAGCCCGACCAGGGCCAGAAGCGCGGCGAGCGACCCGAAGCCGATCATCAAGCGGAACGACCAGTACGTCACCGGGATGATCGGCTTGTAGCTGCCCGGGCCGTATTTGCTGTCGTAGGCGCGCTCGACGTTGTTGATGCCCTGCACGGTGCCGTGCGGGTTCAGCGTGGCGATCAGCGAGAGCAGGTACGGCACCCTGACGCTCCACACTTCCTGGCTGCCGTTCAGCGAGCCGATGGTGAACAGGGAGAAGGACGCACTGCCCGATGTGTTGTAGAGCGCCTCGGCCGCCGCCATCTTTATCGGCTGCTGCGACTCCATGACCCGCGCCTGCACGTCGCCGGTCACCGCGGTCGCGATCCCGGCGGCCAGGGTGACCACCAGGCCGATCCGCATCGCCCGGTGGAAGACGTCGACCTGGGAGTTGCGGGCCAGGTGCCAGGCGCTGGCGGCGATCACCACCGCGCCCGCCGTCACGAAGCCGGCGAAGATCACGTGCGGCCAGGCGGCCAGCACCGTGGAGTTGGTCATCAGCGCCCAGATGCTGGTCAGTTCCACCCGGTGCGTGACCGGGTTGACCCTGTAGCCGACCGGATGCTGCATCCACGAGTTGGCGGCCAAGATGAAGTAGGCCGACAGATTCGAGGCGATAGCGGCCAGCCAGATCGTCGCCAGATGCAGCCGCGGCGGTAGTTTGTTCCAGCCGAAGATCCACAGGCCGATGAAGGTGGATTCCAAGAAGAATGCGAGCAGCGCCTCCATCGCCAGCGGAGCTCCGAAGACATTGCCGACGAAACGCGAATAAGCCGACCAGTTCATGCCGAACTGAAATTCCTGGACGATCCCGGTGACCACGCCGACCGCGAAGTTAATCAGGAAGATCTTTCCGAAGAACTTCGTCATCCTCAGGTAGACCGGATCCTTCTTGACCAGCCATGCGGTCTGCATGCAGGCCACCAGAATGGATAGGCCAAGCGTCAGCGGCACGAAGATGAAGTGGTAAACGGTGGTGATCCCGAATTGCCACCTGGACAGTTCGAGCACGCTCATCGGTGTCCCCCTACATGGGTGTCACTGGCTCCAGTCACCTGCCGTTGACCGGGCACGGCCAGTTCACTGGCCGGGCACCGCTTAGCTCATCAGTCACGCGGTTCGCCTCTCCAGGGCCGGCCCGTGATCACGGGACCTTCGTCCCCGCCGTTGTACCCGCGTCGACCTGCGCTGACCTCACGCCCGGCCTCGCGCCGTCCCCTGGCCCATGGCCGCTGCCTGCCGCCGACCGGGCCGCCTGCCGGGCCGCCCACCGGGCCGCCGATTAGGTCGCTGACCAGGCCAAAAGTCCCGGCAAACCGGGCCGCTGGCCTCATGACACGCCTCGGCAGGCGGCCGAGTCTGGTAGTAGCCGGGCGGAACCCGATCCCGCCCCGGTGCCAACCGCGCTGACCAGCGACAAGACGAAGGGAGCTGGCCGAGATGACAGCTAGCAAGAACGAGGCCTCGCGCATCGTGGTCGGAGTGGATGGTTCTACGTCGTCACGAGCCGCCTTGCGGTGGGCCGTGAACCAGGCCAAGCTCACCGGCGGCACCGTAGATGCCGTCATCGCCTGGCAGGTCCCGGCGTCGATGACCGGGTATGGCTGGATGACGCCGATAGTGCCGGACATCAGCTTCGAGGATGTCGCGAAGCAGACCCTGGAAGAGGCGATCGCCGAGGTCGTCGGTTCCAGCGAGGTTCCGCGGGTCCGGAGCCTGGTCGTCCCCGGCATCGCGGCGCAGGTGCTGCTCGAGGCCTCCGCCGAGGCGGACCTGCTCGTGGTGGGCCGTCGCGGTCACGGCGAGTTCGCCGAGGCGCTGCTCGGCTCGGTCAGCCAGCACTGCGTGCATCACGCGCACTGCCCCGTGCTGATCGTGCACGCCTAACCCAGCCCGGCCGCCCGGCTCAGCGGTCAGCCGCCGCCTGGCTCCCGGGCCGGTCGCGGCTAGGCCTTAGTCAGGATGGAAATGGCCAGGCGCGCTGACTGGTGGTCCATGACCCGTGCCCACGACGTTTCACCGCGGCAGAACTCGCCGAACATACGCCAGCCCTTGCCACTGGCCACGCCGAGGTGGAAAAGGCCCGGGTGCCGGATGAAAGCCGCGAGGATGCGCCGTCCGGCCTGCATTTCGGGAATCAGCTCCTCATTGAGGGATGATTCGTAACGCCGCAGGATGTGATCGAGCCGCGGCGGCTCCCGGACGGCATCCGCGGCGATGGCGCCTGCCAGCGCGCCCGATCGCAACGCGAAGCTGATGCCCTCTCGGGTCCAGGGTTCGAGCAGGCCCGCCGCGTCTCCGGCTACCAGCACCCGGGCCTTGCGCAGCGGGGAATCGGCGGTTCTGCAGCGGGTGAGGTGGCCGGAGTCCGCCAGCCGCCGGAACGAGCTGAGATGGTGCCGGTCCAGGAACTCGCGGAGATACCCCCTGGTCTCCTCGCCCCGGCCACGCGCCGCGATCACGCCGACGGTGAGCCGGTCCTGCTTGGGAAATATCCACGCGTAAGATCCGGGCACCGGCCCCCAGTCGAGCAGCAGCCGCCGGTGCCAGACCTGACGGACGGATTCCGGGACGGCCAGTTCGACCTCGAGGCCAAGATCGACCTGACCGGCTTGCACGCCGACATGCCTGCCGGTGACGCCGGCCGACCCGTCCGCGCCCACCAGGACCTGAGCCACGACCGTGGTGCCGTCGGCCAGCCTCGCGCTGGCCTGCCGGTCGTCCTGGCTGATCGCCCGTACCGGCGACCGCTGCCGCAGGACCGCTCCGTCGGCGACCGCCTGGCGGCGGAGCGCGTCGTCGAACTCGTCCCGCATCACCATCGCCAGGATCGGGGCGTCATGGGTCCTGGTGAACTCGCGCCTGCCGTCCAGCGTGAAGGTCGCGGCATGGATCTCCTCGCGGACCGGGACCGGCATCGAGCCCAGCGCCGACAGCGATTTCCCGATCAGCCCGCCGCCGCACGTCTTGTACCTCGGATGCTCGGCCCGTTCCAGCACGATGGTCCGTGCTCCGGCCCGGGCCGCGGCGCTGGCCGCCGCGAGGCCGGCCGGACCAGCGCCGACGATGGCGACATCCCACTCAGGGCTCTGCTGCACACTCGCAGCGTAGCTTTTCCGGCCAGCCGCCCGCGGATCAGGCTCGCCAGGAGATCTCCCGGCCGAACACCTGGCCGTTGCCCGCGAGCACGCCCGCCGTAGCCGGGCGGCCGTTCACCGCGAACCGGGATACCACCGGCCAGGTGGGCGGGACGGTGACGTTACCAGGGACCTGCTCGATCTCGACGGGCGCGTGCTGCGGATCGGAGGACATGAACTCACGTTGCCAGGCCGTGAACGCGGAGGAGGGGAACGGGTGACAGCCAGCGAACCGGTATCCGGACCTGGCGACGCAACGATCTAGCATCCGCGTTGCGGGCAGGCCAGAATTACGGCAGCGTTAGCGTAGCTGCCAAGCGATCCCGGAGAACCTGTGCCGTCCAAACCGCTGGAGCCCGGCGATCCCCTGAGGCTGGGCCGTTTCGAGCTCCTCGCGCGGCTCGGCGAGGGCGGCCAGGGTGTCGTCTACCTCGGCCGCGGCACCGGCGCGGGGGAGGAGCGGGTCGCGCTCAAGGTGCTGCGCTCGAGCGCGGATGCGACGACCCTGCAGCGGCTGGCCCGCGAGCTCGACGCGGTCCACGAGGTTCAGCCGTTCGTCACGGCCGGCGTCATCGAAGCGTCGGCGGAGGGCGACCGCCGTTACATCGTCAGTGAGTTCATCGACGGCCCGTCGCTCCAGGAGCGCGTGGACGCCCAGGGGCCCCTGGCGCAGGGTGACCTGCAGCGCCTCGCGGTGGGGACAGCCACCGCGCTGACCGCGATCCACGGCGCGGGCGTGGTGCACCGCGACTTCAAGCCGGCGAACGTGCTGCTCGGCCCCGACGGCCCCCGGGTCGTCGACTTCGGCATCGCCCGCCTGACCGACGCCGCCACCATCACCAGCGGGCTCATCGGAAGCCCGTGCTACATCGCCCCCGAGCAGCTATCTGGCGCACGGCCGACCGCCGCCATCGACGTGTTCGCATGGGCGGCGACGATGGTCTACGCCGCCACCGGCCGGGCGGCATTCGGTGCCGACACCGTGCCCGCCGTCATGCATCGCATCCTGTACCAGGAGCCGGACGTGACCGGCGTGCCGCCGTCGCTGCTGCCCGTGATCGAGCAGTGCCTGGATAAGGACCCGAACCGTCGGCCGAGTGCTCGTGACCTCCTGCTCCGCCTGGTCGACCCATCGGCGCAGCGCCCCCCGGAAGCCCGCATCGCCGCCGGCCCCGCAGCCACGGCATTCGCCGCTGCCCCCGCCCGCACCGCCCCCGCCCGCACCGCCCCCGCCCGCACCGCCCCCGCCCGCACCGCCCCCGCCCGCACCGCCCCCGCCCGCACCGCCCCCGCCCGGACCGGCCCCGGCCCGGCCGCGCCTTCCGGCTACAGCCGCACCGGCCCGGTACCTCCGATCGCCGAACCCACGCCGGCTGGCCCCTACCCGCCCTCCGGGCTCTCCGCGCCTTTCCAGCCCGGCACCATGCCCGCGCGGTCCCGGCGGGGGCCGATCCTGGCCGTCTGCGGGGCCATCGTGGCAGGCGCTCTCATCGTCGGGGGCGTCCTGCTCCTGACCAGCGGACCGCCAGGCCATCCGAATACCGTGGCCGGGAGCACGTCCGCGGCCGCCCGCACCAGCAGTCAGGCGTCGGCCAGTCAGACGTCGGCACCCGCGTCGACGACGGCGCCGCCGCCGGTGACGGGAGCCACGATCCCATCCGCCTTCGCGGGCACCTGGACCGGCACGGCCACGATGGCCGCCCTCGGAGTTCCCGGTGTCGGGCTGAAGAACGCCATTACCTTCTCGCTGGCTCCCGGCGCCAAGACCGCCCATGAGAACAATCAGACCTGCGTCAATACCCTTACCTTGACCACGGCCACGGCCACGGTGCTGACCTTCAGCGAACCGCAGACCGCGGCGTGCGTCGCCGGCACCGTGACGTTCACCCGTCACGGCGCCAACCTCGCCTACCGCTGGACGGACAACGTCGAGCAGAACACCGCCACCCTCCATAAGACCGGGCCGCCGACCTGAGCGTGCCGCGGATCGCTGGTCGGCTCAGATGGGGTCGTAGGTGCCGCTTTCCACGATGGCACGGGAGAACAGGCCGCGGGCGCCCGGGGAGACGAGCTGCGACAGGACGCTGAGTCCGCCGGAGGATTCACCCGACAGGGTGACGTTGCGGGGGTTGCCGCCGAACTGGCCGATATTGGCCTGGACCCAGCGCAGCGCGGCCTGCTGGTCCATCAGCCCGTAGTCGCCGGACGACCCGCCCGGGTGGCTAGCCAGCGCCGGGTGGGCGAGGAAGCCGAGCGCGCCGAGGCGGTAGTTGATGGTGATGACGATCACGCCGTGCCGGACCAGCCCGGCGGGGTTGTAGTCGTTGCTCTCCCCGGCGATGAAGGCGCCGCCATGGATCCACACCATGACCGGAAGGCCGCGCCCGCCGGTGCTGGCGCCCGCCGGGGTGAAGACGTTCAGGTAGAGGCAGTTCTCGGACGTGCTAGCCACGCCGAACCCCGAAGGTGGCTGGGGGCAGTGGGGCGCGAACGCCGTGGCCGCCGGGATCCCGGTCCAGGGGGCTGCGGGCTGCGCATGGCACAGCGCAAAGGGCCTCCTGGTGACGTTGGGCTGGGTGGTGCTCGCTAGTGCAGTCGCCTGTGCGCTGGGGCTCGTCGGTCCCCGACTGAAGCCCATCTTCGGACTCATCGAGAGATTCTTCACGCTCTCCGTCATCGTCTGGATCTACCTCATCTCGATCGAGCTCATCCGCTTCTCGTAAGGATGGAACGGAGCCGACCGTGGCGGCTCCCTCGATCAGGCCGCGCGGGGCAGAGCTGGAGACCAGCCCCGCCAGTGGCTCAGGAGCCCGCCAGCGCGGCACCGGCCAGGTGGCGGCGGGGCACCCCACGTCGAGTTTGCGGAACACTTTGCGGAGGTGATAGTCGACGCTGCTCGGGCTGATGAACAGCTTGGAGGCGATTTCCGAGTTGGTCGCGCCGCGGGAGGCCAGCGTCGCGATCTGGGATTCCTGGGGCGTGAGGTCATTGCGGGTCTCGGGGCTGCGGTTGCGGGCGGTTTCGCCGGTGGCGACCAGCTTGAGCCGGGTCCGTTCGGCGAAGCCGGCTGTGCCCATCTGTTCGAAGTGCGCGTACGCGGCGCGCAGCTGCTGCCGGGCCTCGATACGGCACTTGCGGCGCCGCAGCCATTCGCCGTACAGCAGCTGGGTACGAGCCAGCTGGATGGTGCTCGGGCAGAGCTGGTCAGCCGGTCGATGGCCTCAGCGGACTGCTGCCACGCGGGTCGCGGGTCGGCCGGGTCGGGCCTGAGGTCCGGGATGTTGCGGTGCTCGGTGAACGGCTTGCCGGTGCACGCGAGGTTGCCGCATCGCATCAGCCGGGCGTACAACGTGTCCAGCGGCGGGGCTCGCGGACGGGGTTGCTTTACAGGGTGGACACGTCCCAGCCGACCGTTGACATGTACCGGTCAAGCAGCTGGGCCACGGTGGCGTCCGTGGGGCGGGTGGGGCTCGAACCCACGACCGGCGGATTATGAGTAGCCTAGCCTGGCGCTCCGGGTGCGCTGCCTGCACGGATACCACAGATACATGCTGGGGTGCCCCATAGCACCCACTTCCGCCAGTGGCTCGGTCCACGAACCGGTCCACGGCTCACCGCGGCCATCGCCTCATGCCGATCACATAAGGTCACCACGGCACGCGCGGCCACCAGCTACGACCAGACGGTCCGGCGCTCGCGCCCTTGGACCACTGAATGTCACCCGCTCGGTGCTTCCGGTGATGCGCGTGCAGCGTTCGGGGCTGGTGGTGACGATCTCGTCGACGGCCGGCATCGTCGGCGGAGAATTCACGTCGGCGTACGCGGCGGCGAAGTTCGGTCTGGAGGGCTGGATGGAATCACTGACCCCCGAGGTCGCGCCGTACGGCATCCGCACGATGCTCGTCGAGCCCGGGTTCTTCCGCACCGACCTGCTCACCCCGGAGTCGACCAGCTACGCCAAGCCCACAATCGACGACTATCGCGAGCGCACCAAGCAGACCGTGACCGCATGGCAGGGCATGAACGGTCTGCAGAGTGGCGACCCAGCGAAGCTCGCGACGGCGCTGATCCAGCTCGTCGGCTCGGACGAGCCGCCACTGCGCTGGGCCGCCGGTGCCGACGCGGTCGGTGTCTTCGAGGACAAGGCCCAGACCTTGCTCAAGCAGGCCGACGCCTACCGCGAGCTGTCTTCGTCGCTCGCGCACGACGATGCCTCCTGAAGGGGGATGGCTGACCCTCGTAAACCCGGCACGTCCGGATCAGAGGAGCCGGAACCAGCCTGCCGAGCTCGATGCGCGCCTGCTGCTCGGTCTTGACCGTGGACTTGAGGCGGATAGCGCGCCTGGTGAGCGGATCGGTCCCGGCGTATGCGGAGACCCGGAACGGCCCAGACGGCACAGATTCCCAAGCTGATAGCGCGACCGAGCAGTCCAGCGCGGTACAGACCTGCGGCGATGCCGCTGCGGGTCTGCTCCATGGTGACCCCGAACTGCCGGGTTCCCATCCTTGCCGTGTCGTCCCAGCCGCCGTTCCCGGCGGCTGACGTGAAGATCGCCAGGCGCTGCCCGCTGGCCCGAGCGAGTTTCCCCGGTGCGCTCGTCTGCAATTGTCAGGCAGCCGAGCCCGGTTACCCGTCTGGGGGCCATGGCCGTATGCGGCCGTCGCGGCCACGTGTGCGGCGCGGCACGTTCGTGTAGGCGTCCGGGCTCTCCAGGCGCCGTACTGACTCGGCGCGGACGCTCACGACGCGGTGGCGGTGGCGTACCGGGTCGCCGGTGGACTGGACCCTAATGGTGGAGTGGGATATTAGAACTGTCCGAATGCCCGGACAGCCACAGTCAGGGCGAGGGCTCGTCAGCCATCGCAGAGCGTGACTCGATCTCCGTTAGAGGCCTCGCGGGTTCGCTGCCCTGCCGACTCTGCGTGGGCTGAGAAGCATCACGATGGCACCGGCGGTCGTGCGCAGATAATCCACCTCTGCTTCCCTGGCCTCGCCTGCCCGCCACCCACGGCATCCGTGGCACCGAGCGCCACGTGTTGGCGGCGTCCCTATATGTTCACAGCTCGGCGACTTCCGGCATCGCTGTTTGGCTACGCCTTTCTGACCGCTCTGCGGGATCCATAGCTGTCACGAGCCGACCGAGATCTTCGTCGGAGGCTCACGCTCCGTGACCCTGTGCGTGGTGGCGGTCGGCTCTGATCGGGCTCGGCTGGACGCCGTGAAGGTTCTCCTGGCGGTCAGATAACCGCCGCTCGGGTCGGGAGTGAAGCTTTGCGCTGATCAACTTATTCGCGTAGAGCAGTAGTTTTAGGGCCAGGCCTTCCTGTTGGCGTACGATCTCGGTGAACGCTGCGAGGGTTTCGGTGTCGGGTAGTGGTTAAGCACGCACTCGCGGGCCTGCTCCCTGCGGTTGGGGTCCTGGCTGGCCGTGATCACCTCGGCGGCTGCCTCAGTGTCGTATTCCGTGCGGCGCGGCGGGACACCGGGGCCGAGCGGGGCCTAGTGTGCACTGACAGTCCTGTGCCGCCCCGATGAAGGGATGCCGCCTCCATGAGCACCGCCCCTGACGACGCCGTGAACGAGGAGAACACAGCCAGCCCGCGGCTAGCGCTCCTGCTGTCCGCGGCGATGTTTGTCCTGGTTGTCGACACCTCGCTGATGAACGTGTCGATCTCCGCGGTGATCAAGGATCTGCATACGACGGCGAGCGGCGTCCAGTCCGCGATCGCCCTCGAGGCGCTCGTCTCTGCGGCCTTCATCCTGATCAACTCCAAGATGGGCGACCTCATGGGGCGCAAGCGTGCCTACGTGATCGGCCTGCTCGCCTATGCCGTCGGTGCCTTGGCCATGACCGTCGCGCAGAGCCTGACTGCCGTCATCATCTTCTGGGCGATCATCGGCGGGCTCGGCGCGTCCCTGCTGCTACCGGCCATGCAGTCCCTCATCCACGGCAACTTCAAGGGCGCAGCCCAGAAGCGGGCTTACGCGCTCACCGGCGCATCTGCTGCGATCGCCGCCGCCGTCGGGCCGCTCCTCGGCGGGTTCCTCACGACCTACCTGTCATGGCGTGTCGGCTTCGGGCTCGAGGTGGTCGTCATCCTCGTCGTGCTGTCCCAGATCCGCCTCGTCAAGGACGTGCCCTACACAGGGCCGCGCCAGATCGACTTTGTCGGCGCGGTGCTCTCAGTGGTCGGCATGGGCGGCGTCGTCCTCGGCATCCTCGTCTGGCAGGAGGGCGGCGACTATGTCGGCCTGATCATAGGCATCGGCGCTGTGACCCTGGTCGCGCTCGCCTTCTGGCTCGTCCGCCGCAAGCGGCGCGGCAAGCCCACCCTGCTGGATCCTGACCTGTTCAAGCACCTGAACTTCCGCATCGGCATCTCGCAGCAGACGCTGCAGCAGATCACCCTGGGCGGCGCCATGATCGTCCTGCCGCTCTTCCTGCAGATGACCCTCGAGTACAACGCCATGCAGGCCGGCCTGTCCCTCGCCCCCCTTTCCCTGTCCATGTTCGGCATGGCCATGCTGGCCGGACGCAAGGCCGGCAATCGGCGCCCGGCTCACATCGTCATGGCCGGATTCGCCCTCAGCACCGTCGGCATGGCGGCAATCATTCCCCTGGTGCCGAGAGTGGACTCGGGATGGTATCTGGTGATCCCGCTGGTGATCACCGGCTCGGGTCTGGGCCTGCTAGTGTCCCAACTCAACAACTTCACCCTCGCACCCATCGCCGAGGAACGCGTCAGTGAAGCGGCCGGGGTGAACTCCGCCGCAGGCTCCTTCGGGCTGTCCTTCGGACTCGCCATCGCCGGCGGCATCATGCTGTGGGCCCTGGCCTTGAGCTTCACCCACTTGACCGAGACCAGCACCGTGATCCCCCCGGCCCAGCAACAACAGATCTCCGCCGGGCTCGAACACGATGCCGAGATCATGAGCAATACACAGCTTCAGCAGCAGATCGCCGGCGAGCCCCCGGCCGTCGAGGCTGAGATCCTCGCCATCAACACCCACGCCCGGAACCGCTCCCTTCAGATAGCGCTACTCGTTCCCGCCATCGCCTCCCTCCTCGGTCTGGGCAACTCATTCCGCATGCTTCGCCTCCCAGACATCACTCCCGCAGCAGACACCGAAGGCGTCGCCTTCGGGTAAGCGGCATCTCGCGCTCATCGACACCCAGCAGCGGCCAGCACCAGCGGGCATGTCCTACCGGCCGTGTAAAGCAGCATCTCCGGGAAGATGAACGCCGGTTTCGCGTACGGCTGGTGCGCCCGGGCGGCGGCACCACCACGATCCAGATCCCAGTACCACAGCCCGAGCGCGATCACGTTGGCCACTCTGTAACGGAACGCCAGGAGCCTGATGCACGCACGTCCGTGGCAGGTCGTGCGTCAACTAGATGAGACGACGCACCGGGATACTTCAGATCATCGGAATTGCCTTCAGCCTGGATGAGACGGGACAAGCGCCGCGTCATCGTGACCGTCATGGCGGGGTTTCGGTCAGGCTCCCCGGAGGGCGACGGCTGAGGTCTGCGGCGTAGGTCATCCAGTCGCCGGAGGCGGCTTTCTGCCATTAGACGGCGGCGTGGATGTGGATTCCGAGCATGCGGGCGAGGATCGCGGCGGGGAGCTGGGAGGCGAGGGTGAACAGGGCTGTGGCGCGAGCCTGGCGCGGCTGCAGGCCGATGTTCTTGAGCCGGTCTCCGAGGCGTCTGCCGCCCAGGGGATGGCCGGGGCGTCCGCCGGGGAACAGCCACGGGACGGTGCCGGGGCGTCCGATGGTGGCGTGGCCGGACCGGGTGGCGGCCAGCTCGCGGACCAGTCCGGCCAGGGGGTCGGGGAGGGTGATGGGGGCGGTGCCGAGGACGATCGTCACGCCGGTGCCGTCGTCGTGGATGTGGGCGGTGGTGAGGCTGGCGATGCTGGCGGCACTTTGCGCGTACAGGAGCAGGAGCAGTCCCGCGACCCGGTCGGGCAGGGGCAGGGTGGCGTCGTGCAGGAGCCGTCGCGCGTCATCCCAGCGTTTCTCCGTGTCATGCGGGCCGCAGGGGCCCTCCCACCGGGCCTGGTCGAAGGTCAGGCTTCGGGCGTGTCCGCGGGCAACAGCCCAGCGGATGAAGTGGCCGGTCTCCTTGGGGTAGGTGAACTGGCCGTCGCTCGCCCAGCGGTCCAGGTCAGTCTGGGTGAGGGCGGCAAGGGTGAGCGTTCGGTCCTGCAGCAGGTCAAGGACGGTGATGGCCGCCAGGACGTGGCGGCGGGCGTTGGCGGCCTGCTGCGGCGAGGCGTGCCGGGGACTGCCCGCGCTGCCGGGAGGCCGGGTGCTGGCTGCCGCCAGCCGCTGGCGGAGCCGGCGCAGCACGTGCCAGGTCGCGTATCCGTGCAGGATCTGCCGCTGTCCGGGGTCAGTGCGGGCGGCGATGACGCCGGCGGTCCACCGCTCCAGCTGGACTAGCCGCTCATCACGGCCGGGCAGGGCGCCGGTCGCGACGAGGATGCTGCGCAGGTGGGCGAGCGTACTGCTTGCCGGGAACTCGTCCAGGATCTCGTGGGTCAGCGGGCGGGGGTCTTGGCTGAGACTAGTCAGGAGCGTGCGGACGGACGGCAGGTCTAGCCAGGTCCGGACAGTGGAGGGCCGTTCGACGATGGTCAGGGCGTGATGCAGCGGTGCCAGGCTGTCGCTGATGAGGCCGGTCCCGCCGCTGAGCCGGTCGGTGATCTTGCGGCTGAGGGTGCATCGCTGGCAGGGCCGGGTGCCGAGCTGCCAGGTCTGCTCGCAGGCCGGGCACCGTTTCCAGAAGGCGGGGTCGGGGTTGACGCAGCGTGCGCACAGTGGCCTGGCCCGGGTTCCTGCGTAGACCGGCGCGATGGCGTTACATCCCGCGCAGCGCGCCCACCGCCTTCTGCACGACGCGCACCATGGCTGGCCGGTGACCTGGGAGATGGCACAGGCCCGCATCTGCCCGCAGATCCCGCAGACTGCCGTGCGGCCGGGCCGGCACCGGTGGCACCACGGCCCGTCAGCGGTGCGGGCCGTTACCTGCCTCACTCGCCCGCAGCCGGTGCATGTCTCGTGGTTAACCGGGTCGCTGACCAGGCACCCGGAGCACACCGGCTTGCCCTCGGCGTCCCTGGTGCACGCCGGACGGACGTGGCCGCACCGGGCGCAGGCGAGTGCCCGTGCCCGGGCGTAGCAGCTGGCGCAGACCCGCAGTTCCCCCGTCCGGTGAGAATCTGGGCGCGCATCCGGTCCGGCCGGGTGCTGGTCAGCTTGCTGCCAGGCGGTGCTGGTAGGCGTACCGGACGGCCTGGGCGCGGTCGCGGGCTCCGGTCTTGGCGAAGATCCGGTTGATGTGGGTCTTTACCGTCGCGTTGGTGAGGTAGAGGCGCTGGGCGATCTCGGTGTTGCTCAGCCCCGATGCGAGGAGGGCGAGCACCTCGGCCTCGCGGGCGGTGAGCCCATCGGGCGGTTTGTCCCCGGGGCCGGCCGGGTCCGCGGGCGGCGGGTGGCTGATGACCGCGGCCACGAGGCGTTCCTGGACGGCGGGGTCGAGATGGGTCTGCCCGGCGTGGACCGCCCGGATCGCGGTTTCGATCTGCTCGGCGCTGGCGTCCTTGGTCAGGTAGCCCCGCGCTCCGGCCTGCAGCGCGGGCACGATCGCGTCCTGGTCGGCGTAGGTGGTCAGGACCAGGACCCGGGCGGCCGGCAGCCGCTCCCGCAGGTCCGCCGTCGCGGCGATGCCGTCGGTCCCCGGCATGCGCAGGTCCATCAGGACCACGTCCGGGCGGCGGTCCTCGGCCAGGCGCACCGCCTCGGCTCCGTCACAGGCCGTGCCGACGACCTGGACATCGTCGATGAGTCCGACCAGCATGTTCAGCCCCTCGCGCACGACCCGCTGATCATCGGCGATCAGGACCCGGATGGTGCCTGGCTCAGGTGTGTCCGTCACGCGGGCACCTCCAGCTCGACCAGCCACCCGCCGGCGGTCGGCCCGGCCCGGGCGGTGCCGCCGGCCCGCTGGGCTCGCTCGCGCATCGCCGTCAGGCCATGCCCGCCGCCCGCATCGGCGAAGAGGGGAGATCCGGGCTCCGCGGCCGCGCCGGGACTGGCAGCTGAGGGGCGGGCGTGATCTTCGACGGTGACCACGGTGCGCCCGGCCTGGTAGCTCACGGTGACGGCAGTAGTGGCACCGGGTGCGTAGCGGGCGATGTTGGTCAGCGCCTCCTGGGCGCCGCGGAACAGCGCCAGGCCGGCCTCGGCGGGCAGCGGCCGGGGTGTCCCGTCGATCCGCACGGTGGCCTGTGTCCCGGTGTCGCGGCGGAAACCCTCGACCAGGGCGCTCAGCTGGTCCACGGTGGGCAGCCGGTCGCCGCGCAGCGCGCTGACGGCTTGCCGCGCGTCGGCCAGTCCCGCCCTGGCCAGCTCGGCTGACCGCTCGATCGCGGCGCGCAGGCCATCGCTGACCTGTTCGCGGCCGGCGAGCTTGCGGGCGCCCTGCAGCTGGATGGCCAGGCCGGACAGCGAGTGGGCGAGCACGTCGTGCAGCTCCCCGGCGATGCGGCTGCGCTCGGCCAGCGCCGCCGCGGCGGCCTCGCCCTCGCGTGCGTCCTGGAGCTGGGCCATCAGCAGCTCGGTGCGGTCCTGGCTCGCCCGGCCACGGCGGATGAACTGGCCCGTCACCGCCAGCAGCAGGCACACCAGCGTCGCGGTGATGGCCGAGGGGACCGGCGGGTGCTCCGTCAGGCCCACGGCCACGGCGAGCGCGGCCGTGATCGCTCCCGCCGCGGCGGCGGCCAGAGCGAGTGGGAGCCTGACCGCGGCGATCCAGACTCCCACGGGCGCGGCCAGCTCGACCGGGCCGTGCGGCTGCCAGGCGGCCAGCGTCACCCCGGCCCCGCCGATCAGCCCGATCACGACGGCCTGCGCGGCCAGCCCGCGCCGCGCCCAGCCGGGCGTGACCGCGGTCGCGACCGCGACCGCGTAAACGGCCAGCGCCAGTGTCACGCCCAGGCCGGCACCCCGCAGACCCGGGGCGGGATGAGCCTGCACACTCGCCGTCACCACGATCGCGATGAACGCCCAGCCCAGCGGCCACAGCGCCTGCCGCTGGGCGTCACCGCGCTCACGCGCCCGGGATCGCGCCTGCGCCACCCGGGCCGAAACGGGCTCCCCGGCCCCGGCCGCGGCAGGAGCCGGCCCGGGCCGCGCGGCGCCATGAATAAGGCCCGCCGCTGCCAGCCGTGCCTTCATAGGCACAGTCTGGCTCGCGGCGGGCCCGGATACCAGATCAGGCATGGGTGCCGGCCGGGATGAGCGCCGGGGCGGCCACCGGGGCGGCGGCCAGGCGGCGGCCGCGCAGCCAGACCACGGCCAGCCGGGTCAGCACGTCGGCCAGGGCCATCATGACCAGCGCCGCCACCCAGGCACCAGAGCCGGTGATGTGGTGCGCGATGCTGAACCGGCCGATCGCCGGGCCGGCGCCGTGCGTGGCGGCGAACACGAAGGCCATCCGGCCCCCGACCCCGGCGACCCACATGCCGGCCGCCAGCGCGCCGGCGCGGCCCAGCGCCCGGCCGTCGGCGCCGCGGCGCAGCCGGGTGGCCAGGCCGCCGACCGCGCCCATGGCCGCGCCGGCCGACACGCCGAGCAGCTCCAGCGCGATGTCGCTGCCGCCGGCCGGCACCGCGTGCAGGAACATGACCGCGGCGGCGCCAACAGCCAGCACCGGGACGGCCAGGGACCGCAGGTCCAGGGAGTGCTCGCGGATCTGGCGGACGACCATCAGGACGAGGATTGCGTTGATCACGTACATGTTGATGTTCATGCCGTCAGCGTGCCGCGCGGCACCCCTCCGGGGCGTCAGCCCACGGGCGGGAGTCCGGGTTGACACCGATCTCCACCCCCGGGTTGACCCCGGGCCGCAAGCGCTCCAGGTGCACCGGCGCCGCGCACGCCAGGGCAGCGGAACTCTTCGGGGCCAAGGCGGCCAGGTAAGCAGCGCGGGCCGCGCGGACCACCCAGCCAAGGTCGCGGCGTCCGTAAGGGGAACCCCGAACGGACGCCCGGCGGAGCGGAGCCAGCTTGGGCTCCCCCGCCGCGCCGGCGCAGGTCAGCCGCCCTGCGTCCGTGACCTGCGCACTCTCAGATAGGTGGTCCGCAAAGATTCTCAATGAACGGGGGGCTATCCATTACGCCCTGTCGCGCGAGCGAGTACGCGCTCCCTAGCAGGCCTCGTCGGCCAGCCCGGCACGGCCAACGGCCGCCGCCTGGCCTCCGGCCCATGGCAGCCGCCCGGCTTCGGTCCGCCGACCTGCCGCTTGCGTCAGTTAGCACTTGAGCGGTCTCACCACGCGCAATACCGCTCGGACCGCCTTTGCCCGGTGGTCGCCGACGGCTTGCGCCAGATCGATATGCGGCTGCCTCACTGCCTGAAGCGGCTGCCACCGATCACTCTCTGTGACAATCATGAGCCTAGCTGATGGTATCCGCAGCGCATCTCCGGTAGCCGTCTGAGCGCCTCGCCGCCGAGGAAAACGACAAGTACATGAGAAGGAAGCCGACGACAGACCGATGAGAACCCGGCAGATCCGCAGCTCAGCAGGACCTGAAGCGACATCCTTGGTGAGAACCTACAGGTACGTAGGAGGCAGAAGACGTTCTTGGTGTTCTACACTGTCCGGCGACACGTAAGTCGGCCCGTTGCCAGCAAACGCGGCCCGTTCGGTCGTTTTGCCACTTGAGTTGGCCCGTGCCGACGGATGACACGGCGTCTACCAGGACTATCGATAGATTCAGCGCGGCATTCGCCAGGGTGCGTCGACTGGCAGATCATGCGGCGAACGCTGTGGCGGGCCGACTTCGATGACGCTCGCCACCCCAACTCTTTGCCACTTAAAAAGGCCCGCCCAGGTCAGAGGCGTCATAGCGGGCCGAGATGCCTGTCACCGGACATACACCAAGGAAGTTGAGACACTGTCAGGGATATTTGGGCATGTGGTGGATCTTTTGCCGCAAAGTTGAGGTATTCCGCTGCCGTGACCTGCGCCGATGGTCATGGATGGCCGCGCCGGGCGGGACTATAATGCCTCGGACTTACTGGCCGGTCACGGCGGCGGTGCTCGCCATCGGATTTGAGGCACCGCAGTGCCCGTAGGTACCTCGGGTCGGCTGGCATAGGACAGGAGTCGCTGGTGGGACTTCCCTGGGGAAATGGCGTCTCAGCAAGGACGGCAACTCTGCTCGCATCGTTGGCCCTGAGGGTGGTGGCTCTATTACGGCAGCTGTGGTTCGTTAGGTGGGGACGGTGTCGGTGTAGGCGTGCCAGCGGTGGTGGGCTTGCTGAGCTTGGTATTGGTGGTGCCGGCGCCGGTGTGACCGGGCATCACGGTGGGTGCGGTCGCGGCGGGGGGCGGGGATGACGGTGCCGCGGGTCAGGCGGAGCAGTTCGGGGATGGTGACCGGGATCAGCTGCTCCTGGCTGGGCGATGGGGTGCTGGTGGCGTGCAGGAGCACAGGTGGTGAGGGCCGGGAAGGCGCAGGCGGTCAGGCACAGGGCGGTCCAGCGGTGCCAGGAGGTCCACGTTCGGGCCTGTCCGGAGTCCGGGCCGGCGGCCTGCTTGCCCGGCTGGTGATCCTCTTCGGTCCGCCACCGCCTGACCGCCGCCTCGATTAGGCCGGCCAGGGGCACGCCGGTGCGGTTCCGGCAGCGGAAACAGGAGATGGTGCCGGTATAGCGGTGTCTGCGCAGCAGCGGGCAGCTGTGCCCGTCATCGTGCTCGCCGGCCTGGCCGCCGGGGGTGTCGCCGGGCTTGACCTGCACGATCGCCCCATTGTAGTCCTTGGCGCCTTTGCTGCCCGAGCCGGTCCGCATCCGCTGCCAGTGCCGTGCTCTGAGCAATCTGGCGGCGGCGGTGACGGTCATCGTGGTGCCGGGGCTGGTGGTGACGGCGTGGCTGCCGCGGACGGCCATCACGTATCCCGTGCCCGGGCTGCGGGTGAGGCGGCGCAGCCCGGCTCCGCCGTGCACCTCGTCGCCCGCCACCCGGTGCGCAACGGCGCCAGTGCGGGCGGCGTGGCGCAGCAGCTCGCCGGCGAGCTGGGGTTTAGCGGCGAACATGACCTCTTCGGGCACGCCGGCCAGCTCGCGGTGTTCCTCATCGGCGGCCCGCTCCTCCCCGGGCAGGTAACAGGGCCCTGCCCGGGGAGCGCATGTCCGCGGCCGGAGGCGACCGTGGCTGTGACGGCGACCTGGCAGATTCTCACGCAGCCGGGGCTGCCGCAATACTGGCGGGCGGCGCCGGCCGTGGCGGCGGAGGCCTTCTCGCCGGAGGTCTCGCCGATGACAAGCACGGCGGCACCGTCGTCGGGCTGCCCGGCCGCCCGGGCGGCGGCCGCATCCAGCACCTGCTGCTCGTCCCGGGCTCCCCGCGACAGCAGGTGACGGAGCCGGGATGGGCCGGGATGCCCGGCCGCTCCGGCGATGCTCCAGCAGCTGCGGTCTTCCAGCTCCGTCAGCAGCCCGCCGGTCAGGGCGCTGGCGCTGGCGCGGGACTCGTGTCGCGGGAAGCACCCGGCAATCCGGGCCCGCAGTTCCTCCCGCAGCCGCCCCGCTCTGGCCTCGACGTCCTCAGATGAGGGTCCGGCCAGGTCAGCGGCGCGATCGCAGGGTAGCGCGGCAGCAGCGGCTGCCGTGTTCATGTTGTGTCCCGCAAACCGTCACGAACGCAGCAGCCGCCTTCTGATTCCCTTGCCTCGCAGGCGATGCAGCGGCCTGGCAGGGTCCCGGCGATCTCACCCGGTCACTACTTCCCGATACCAGCTGTCCTGGCTCAACTGCCACAGCCCTGACCTGGGTCAACGTGACCAACGCTACGAACTGCAGCTGCCGGTGCGCCGGGATAAACCGGCACGAAGGAGGAGATGGAAGAGCTCCACGCCGAAGGGCTAGCGACCCACGGTGACCCCGAGTCATGCGCTGCGTCCCGCGAGGGGCGGAGTGAAGCGTTGACAGGGGCACGTGCAGGCCGGGCTATTGAGCCGCGAAATGCAGGAACCCGGGGTGCCGGCGCTGTCGGCAGGGCGGAAGGCAATACCCCTGGCGGCGCTATCGCGAGCCGCCTGGGGGCCCCGCGCGGTCAGAGATCCATGGCATGTGCGGAACCTTCGTGCGCGAGAACCGGGAGGTCCCGCGCTCTCCCGTCCGCGTGGTCTGCGGGCGGGACGCCGGGGGAACGCTGCGGCGGTAATCCCCGGATGGACGGGCGCGGGAAGTCGGATCGCTTCGTAGGTGCGCCGGGATAAACCGGCATGGAGGAGGAGATGGAAGAGCTCTGCATCGAAGGTCTAGCGAACCACGATGACCGCGAGCCGTGCGCCGGTGCCCGTGAGGGTGCAGGCGAAGCGTCGGTAGCGGCACGTGCAGGCCAGGCTATTGAGCCGCGTAATCACAGAGTCCGGGGTGCCGACGCTGTCTACGAAGCCGGAAGGCAACACCGCCAGCGGCGTTATCGCGAGTTGCTGGCGGGCCCCGCGCGGTCAAAGACCCTGTGCATGCACGGAACCTCCATGCGCGAGAACCGGGAGGTCCCGCGCCCGCCCGCCTGGGTGATCACCGGGCGGGCCGCTCAGGGAACGCTGAGGCGGTACGCCTGAGATGAACGGGCGCGGGAAGTCAGACAACCTCGTAGTACCGGCGAAGCCGCCGAACAAGGCCGGGGGACCGGTCGCGGAGGTGGTGGAGGGAAGGGGGTTGGCCGAGGGGAACACGGCCAGGTCGACACGCCCCGGACGCAGTGCCGGGCAAGGCGTGCCAAGCGGGCTGGACCGTGTGCGAGAGGTAGCACGAAGGGACAAGGACGCACGGTTCACCGCGCTGCTGCATCACGTCGGCCTGGATCGCCTGTGGGCGGCCTATGCGGGGATCAACCCGAAGGCCGCGCCGGGGATCGATCAGGTGACGTGGGACGCCTACGGGCAGGATCTGCGAGCCAACCTCGAAGACCTGCTCCGCCGTGTCCGCAGCGGTGCCTACCGGGCGAGCCCTTCTCGCCGGGTGTACATACCGAAGCCGGACGGGCGGCAGCGCCCGCTCGGTATCGCAGCGGAGGCGGCATAGTGCCGTTGCTTCCAGGGAGCTTTCGGGTTCTGTTCTTATCACGCATCCGTTTCATCCGCTGAGCGGGCAGCGGCTGGAGGTCTTGTTCGCCAAGCGCCGGGCCGGCGCGGTGGTGCTGGTCGGCGAGAGCGCTGAGCTGGGCCGCGTGACGGTGCGCGAGTCGTGGACAGACCGCGGCCCGGCCCCGCTGGAGTGCCGGGTGTCGGCGGAGGGCCTGGCCGCGCTCGACACGCTGATCCGTTCATTGCAGGGTCGTTGATCCTGGTGGCTGGTCACGGCATTATCTTGTGTGATGAATACACACAACGACGATCTCGCGCGGCTGTCGGCCCGGCAGCTGCGGGCACGGCGGCGGGCGCTGGCCGCGCGGCTGGGGGACGTGCAGCAGGTGCTGGCCGGGTCGCTGACCGAGCAATCGCGTCGGTGCGGCAGGGCTGGCTGCCGGTGCGCGGACGGGGAGCCGCACGGCCCGTATGCCTACTTCACCCCGCGCCCGGCTGGCCGCGGCCGGGCACGGTACGTTCCCGCTGCCCTGGCCGCGGTGGTGCGCCGCTACCTGCAGCGCGGCGCCGAGGTCGAGGCGGTGCTGGCGGAGATCTCGGCGGTCAACGCCGAGTTGCTGGCCCGCCGGGAACTGGAGTAGCCGGTGCCCGCCGCCGTCATGCTGGCCGGCCCCGCGCGGGCGGAGGCGGTGGCGGCCGTGGCCGGCATGACGATCTGCGCGCTGGGAGGCATGCGTGAACGGCGAGCACAAGATCACCGGCGGGCACCGGGCCAGGACGGCGCTAATCTACCTGCGGCAATCGACCCTGATGCAGGTCCGCGAGCACACCGAGTCGACGCTGCGGCAGTACGCGCTGGCCGACACTGCGGTGGCGCTGGGCTGGGCACCGCGGGATGTGGAGGTGATCGACCGGGACCTGGGGCTGTCCGGGACGTCGGCGGCGCACCGGCAGGGGTTCCGGGAGCTGATGTCGCGGGTGTGCCTGGGCGAGATCGGGGCGGTGTTCGGGCTGGAGATCTCCCGGCTGGGCCGGTCGAACGCGGACCTGGCCCGGCTGGCGGAGATGGCCCGGCTGACCGGTACGCTGCTCATCGACAGCGACGGGGTCTACGACCTGTCGGATTTCAACGACTGGCTGGTGCTGGGCCTGAAATCCACGATGAGCCAGGCGGAGCTGCACATCATGGCCGGGCGGCTGCAGGCGGCCAAGCGGGCCGCCGCCGAACGCGGCGAGCTGCGTGCCCCGCTGCCGGTCGGGCTGGTCTACGACGACGACGGCGTGACGGTGACCGACCCCGATGCCGAGGTCCGGGCCGCCGTCGCTGACATCTTCGCCTGCTTTCTCGCGGCCGGGTCGGCTTACGGCGTCGTGGCGGCGTTCGCCGGCCGCAAGTTCCCCCAGCGCGCCTACGGCGGCGCCTGGGCCGGGCAGCTGCGCTGGGCGCCGCTGACCCACCACCGGGTGCTGCAGGTGCTGAAGAATCCCGCCTACGCCGGCGCCTACGTTTACGGCCGGTGCGTGACCCGCAAGAAAATCGACGCCGACGGGAACGTGCGCACGGTGACAGCAGACCTGCCCCGCGCGCAGTGGCCGGTGCTGATCAAAGATCATCACCCCGGCTACATCACCTGGGAGGAGTACCTGGCGATCGAGGCGCGGCTGGCCGCCAACCACACCGGGGGCGGCGGCCGGCCAGTGCGGGAAGGCACCGCGCTGTGCCAGGGGATCATCCTCTGCGGCGGCTGCGGCGGGCCGGTGGCCGCAAACTACCACGGCGATGACCGGGCCAGCTATGAATGCCACTCCCACCGCGACGGCAAGAAAACCCCCGGCTGCCGCGGCATCGCCGCGCACGTGGTCGACGACGCCGTCGCCGGGCGCGCTGCTGGACGCGCTGACTCCCGGAGCAGGTCACGCTCGCGCTCGCCGCCGCTGGTGAGGTGGCCAGCCAGCACCAGCGGGCCGGCCGCGCAGCCGAGCTGGCCGTTGAGCGTGCCCGGTATGAGGCCGACCGCGCCGAGCGGGCCTTCAGCCAGGTCGAGCCGGAGAACCGGCTGGTCGCCCGCACCCTGGAGGCCCGGTGGGAAGCCAGGCTCGCCGCGCTCGCCGACGCCGGGCAGGCCCTGCAAGCCGCCCAGGCCGCCCTGCCGCCGCTACCGGACCGGGACAGCCTGGCCAGGCTCGCCGCCGGCCTGCCCGCGCTGTGGCACGCCGCCACCACCACCCCGCGCGACCGCAAACGGCTGCTGCGCACCCTGATCGCCGACGTCACCTTGCTGCCCGAAGCCGACCGCGCCAAGGCCCGGATCGGGATCCGCTGGCACACCGGAGCCGCCGACGAACTCGTCATCGACCGCCCCAGGCCCACCGGAGTGCCCGCCCCCACGCCTGCCCCGGCCACCGAGCTGATCCGCGAACTCGGCCCCGTCACCAGCAACACCGGCCTGGTCGCCATCCTTCACCCAGCGCGGATACCTCACCGGCGCGGGCCGCCCGTTCGACATCAACGCCGTCCAGTGGGTCCGCCACGCCTACCAGATCCCCGCCCCCTCTCCCTACCGCGGCACCGAGATCAGCGTCGCTGAGGCAGCCCGCCGGCTCGGCTGCAGCCCCGGCGTCGTCTACTACTGGATCGAAACCGGGCAGCTGGACGCCCGCCGCAGCCCAGGCCGCAGGCTGTGCATCCCCTGGACCCCTGCCACCGAGGCAGGCTGCCGTGCCCGCATCACCAGCTCAGGGCACCTCAACCCCGCCGCCCGGCGCACCAGGCCCCGCCAGCACCACTGAACCCACCAGCGGAATGTCAGTACCCCCTGGCATGCTCTTCCCATAGCAGCAGCTAGACACCAGAAAACGTGAAAATCCCCACACGCCACGACCACCTTGGAGGACAAGATCCTCCAGCGTGCGGTGGCGGAGGTGCTGAACGCCGTGTACGAGGAGGACTTTCTCGGCTTCTCCTACGGGTTCCGGCCCGGGCGTGGCCCGCACGATGCGCTGGACGCGCTCGCGGTCGGGATCACCGAGCGGAAGGTGAACTGGATACTCGACGCTGATATCAGCGACTTCTTCACCAGGCTGGATCATTCTTGGCTGGAGAAGTTCCTCGGGCATCGCATTGCGGATAAACGAGTCCTGCGGCTCATCCGGAAATGGCTGGCTGCGGGGGTCGTCGAGGATGGGAACTGGTCGGAGACGGCCGAGGGGTCACCGCAGGGGGCGGCGTGGCGTCCCCGTTGCTTGCGAATGTATATTTGCATTATGTCCTGGACCTGTGGGTCGATCACTGGAGGAAGACGCAGGCGTGCGGGAATGTTATTGTCACGCGGTTCGCGGATGACTTCATCGTCGGGTTCCAGTATCAGGACGACGCTGAGAGGTTCCTGGGAGAGCTGCGCGGCAGGCTCGCGAAGTTCGCCCTGGAGCTGCACCCTGACAAGACCCGGCTGATCGAGTTCGGGCCGCACGCGGCCCGGCTGCGCAAGGCGCGGGGCGAGGGGAAGCCGGAGACGTTCACGTTCCTGGGATTCCGGCACATCGCCCGGATGACCAGGCAGGGACGGTTCTGGGTCCAGCGGATCACGGACAAGAAGAAAATGACGGCCAAGCTGAAATCGGTGAAAGCCGAGCTGATGAACCGCCGTCACCTGCCCGTCCCCGAGCAGGGGAGATGGCTGGCCAGCGTGATCAGGGGACACGAGGCGTATTACGCCGTCCCCGGCAACGCGGAGGCAGCAGGGGCATTCCGGTACTACGTCACCCGGCACTGGCGGTTCGCGCTCTCGCGCCGCAGCCAGAGAAGCCGGGTCACCTGGGAGCGGATGTCCCGCCTGGCCAGGCGTTACCTGCCCACGACCAGGATCAGGCACCCCTGGCCCGAAACGCGGTTCGCCGCCAGGTACCCATGACAGGAGCCCAGTGCGGGAATCCCGCACGCTGGGATCTGTGCGGGGGGCCGTCCGCAAGGACGGTCCCTACCGCGACTAACAGAGCCGATCTGTACTTTCAAGCGGCGTGATCGACCCATGCCTGTCGCTACACAGATCTGGCTTATCTGCGTGCCGCCACTCGACAGACCCGGCCGGATGAGTTCTCGGCAACGAGTCGGCGGAGGGTGCCGAGCGCCAGCTGAAGCGTCCGGGCCTCAGCTCCCGGCTAGCTCGGGCGGCGCCGATGAGCCCGGGCCGATCTCGGCCTTAAGCGCGGCGAGCTCCTTGTCCACTTCGGCGGCGACCCGGCTTCGTCGAGCTCCTGCTGGATGTCGTCGGTGTCGCTGCCGACGTCTTCGAGCACTGCGGACCGGGGCAGCTCGTCCAGGACACCCGCGCGGGCCTGCATCGTGGCGATCTTGTCCTGGGCCCGCTGGAGCTGTCCCCCTCATCGCCGGGGCTCGCGGAGATCCCCCGTGGCGCCCTCGTCCGCCGAGCTCATCGAGTGTGGACCTCGATTCGGGTAGCGCACAAAGCCGGTCGGTGCGCTTTTGACGATGAGGTGCAGCGCCCCGATTCCGGGCCTGGTCGGCGGTTCCCGTCCCGCGCCGGGCTCCGGGCCCAGGACGGCTGAGGTCGGTGATGCAAAGCCGGACAGCCGAGTGCGAGTCAGGCCTGCCCGCCGCTGGCTCTGGTATCCGCAGCGTCGGCTCCGTAGCCGGCCTGGGTCAGCATCTGGCGCAGGTTGACAACCGCCTGGGTGTCGATGTCTTTGTGGCGGGGCGGGTCGAAGTATTCGGTCTGGGACCCGATGGTCACGGCAACCTTGCCGTCGTGCCGCTCCTCGGCTGAGCCGACCGCCGCCAGCAGCGACAGCACGGCACGCCACTCGATGTTGTGGCCCGCGGGATGCTGGAAGATCTGGCGCAGCGTGTTCCGCTGGTGGTTACTGAGGTGCGCTGGCTGCGATGGCGATGGCATCCGTGCTCCTGCCCGCTCCGTCAGGGACGGAGCTGCGAATATCCGGCTGGAAGGGCGTGCTGCCGCGCCGGGCAGCACCTGCAGGCAACTGCCCGTCCTTCGCAGTCGGGCCGCATGAAGGTAGTGCGGCGGCGGCTGCCTGCCGTGCAAGGTTCCGGCGCTGGTCGCGCGGGCTGGACCCGGCTCGGCGGTGGCGGCGATGTGCCGGGCTTGCGGTGGCTTTCGTGCGTCCCTCCGGCCGGTCACAGCGTCGCGTTCGTGCCGGCGAGAAGGGCCAGGATCTCGCCGACCGTGCGTTCCCGGCTAGTGCTCCGGGAGCGGGAGGTGCGCCTGGATCTGGTAGCGGTTGCGGCGGCCGTCCTTCTGCTTGACCACGTAGCCGGCGCCGGCGAGGTCGGCAATGATGCCGTAGGCGCTGCGCTCGGTGATGCCCAGGCTGGCCGCGATGTCGCGCAGCCGCGCGCCGGGGTCGTGTGCGATGCACATCAGCACCCGGGCGTGGCTGGTCAGGAAACCCCAGTTCGCCATAGCCAAACAGTTTACCATTTATTCTAGTAATATATTGCTAGTTTTTAGTTGCGGATATAAGCTGAGGACAGCCCCAGGGGTCGGCCGCCGGAGCTGCCGGCCGGAGCGGGCCATGTTCAGCGTCTGATCATCATCGCCTGGGCGGCGGGGGCTGCGGGCGCGCGGCCCCTCGCCGGACTCGCCGAAAGGGGTGAATCACGATGGAGATCACCGAGCACGAGCGCGTGCTGCTGGTCAACTCGCTGATCCAGACGATCAGCGAGCTCTACGAGCACGACGGGGACAACGACCGCGCCGCACTCGGAGCGCTGCTTACCCGCATGACGGCGGCCTGCCAGGGACCCGCGCGACGGGTGCGGGAAGCCGCATGAGCCGACCCGCCAGGCAAGTGCCCGGGGATGACCGCCTACGTGCGGACACCTCACTTCTAGCGCCATGCCCATGACCATCGACGCCGCGCCGAACGGGGGCGTTCTGCGCGTCCGCTTGCCGATGGCGTGTATGGCGATCGGCGCGCCGCTCACGCTCGACGTCGGCTGGAGCGCAAGGGTAATCCGGGCAGGACGTGACGAGAGGACCCGCCTCCGCTTCTCGCGGATCTCGATTGCGCGGTGCGCGGATCTGGTCCGTTCCCCCGCGTCTGCCTGGGGTCCTCTGTCATGGTCAGTCCACCCCGTCGGGAGAGCACGCGCCACGGACCAACGTCCCTGCGCACGGGACCTTCGGCCGGGCGGGGCGTAGGCAGTGGGCAGAACCGGTGGGAGATGGCGAACGCGAACGCCTCACCGGGCCGCAGCCAGCTGCCGTCGACAGCGCTGACAGAAAAAGCGGCCAGATGGTGATCGCAGACGTCTAGAACCGATCTGTACCCGTGGCGATCGGGTACGGTCACGAGTCTGGTTGCCCATATCGATCACTGTGTGGCTTCAGTGTGCACCAGCGCCTGTGTCACCCGTCGGCACTCCCAGCGTGGCGCGCTGCCCGACGTCTCACCACATGGTTGTTATGGAGGTGAGCGTGCAGTCTCGTCGGGGTTATGGCGGTGATCCCGAGATGGCGGGTCACGCGGTGTGCCGGGCCCAGTGACGACCTGGCGGAGGGCGCTGCCGGGCTGCGGCTGCCGCTTTGGACTCTTCCAGCCTCTGGAGCAGCGAGGTCAGCATCCGAACCTCCTCGGGCTCCCAGTCCGCCACGAATGAGCCGAACCGGTCCAGGCCTTCTTGGGTAAGAGATTGCAGCTCATCGGATCCGGCGGCGGTGAGCGTCACCCGGCATGAGCGCCTGTCGCCGGTATCAGCCGTGATCTGCACGAGCCCCAGGCTCTCAAGCTCCCGGACCTGCCGGGTGACCTGGGAGGGATGGACGTCTTGCGCGCTGGCGATCTGCGAGGGGCGGATGCCCGGCGACGCGGCGACGAGCTGCAGGAGGCTCAGGGTGCTCGCCCCCTTCTTCTGGCGCCTGGCTCGATCGAGCGCCGCGTTCGTCACGAACAGCGCGGTCACCATCGCGCGGACGTCCTCGGTGCTGGCCTTCACACCGGCCATGCTACATTAGTTGATAGACGCAATCAACATTGCGTGGAACAGGAGCACGCCATGAATCCGGTCGAGAAGGTCATGGTTAACAGAAGCTCGCAGTTCAAGCTGGCGGTGGCGGTAGCACTGCTGGTGCTGGTCCTGCGGGCAACCGGATCAGCGGTCCAGTCGCTGTGGATCACCCCGCTCGTCATCGTCGTCCTGTGGATCGCTATCCAGCTCGGGCTGGGGTACCGCCATCGGCGCCACGGCGCATAAGGCCACGGGCAGAAGGCGGCGCACCGTTCATGCCGTGACGACCGCAGGCCAGTCAGGCCACAGCCGCCGATCCGGCCCAGGACGTGGACCGCGGCACAAAGAGACGGGCCGGTACCTGCTCGCCGACGCGCCCCACACGCCGCCGATCGGGCGTGGACAGGATTCCAGTACAGCTCGTCCAGTCTGGCCGGGTACTGGGGATCAGGCCTCAACGTCATCATCGACCCGAGGCATCCACAAGCCGCCTGAACCGGGTACACGTCGCCGGGTAGTTTATCATTCACGTCTCGTGGTAGACTGGTAACACAACGGAACGGGCCGAACGGCCAGCGCGGCCAGCAGCCCGGCAGTCTATAGGGCGTAAGTCCCAAATTGCGGCGAATGCGCACCCGCCCGCTCCGTTGTGCGCAGGCCTCGGCCCCCGGGTAACGGGGGCCTTTGCGTGTCGGCCCTCATTCGGCCTGGGAACATGCGTGATCGCCGCTGGATGCGGTCTGCTGACGGGCCCGTTCGTCCATCAGCACGCTGTCACGCTGTCCCACTGGCACAGCCCGGCCATCGACCTTATGGGTGCCGCGTATCGCGCGCCAGACCCGGCATGATGTAGTCGGCTCCGCGGCCGGGTGCCGTATCGACGAGCACCTCGCGCAGTGACCAACGGAGGGCTCAAGTGGACCCGTCACACCGAACCATCGTGAGGTTGGTCCCATAGGCTTCGCCGACATGGACATCACACTGAGTGACGGGAAAGGTCGGGGAGAACGCTCACCGAGCCGCCCAATTGCGGATGTTTAACTGGGTTCAGGTCATGGCGACGGCCGTCCCGATCTGGATGATCTGCCTGTGCCGGTCACGCCGCGATCATGCTTTGCGGTGCTGTGCCGGATAACTATCAGCCTCGGCAGGGGCCTGATCGGTGTTATCGGTGGCAAGGTCTGCGACCGGCGACAGCATGCACATAACCAGCCGGCTGGTCTGCGTAGCCAGCTGCGGCCGGTGCGCGCAGCCCGTGGTCATCGTTGATTGCGAGGGTGGCCAGCGGTCGCCTATGGTCTTCATGGCTGCGTTGCGCTGGATGCAGGTTGCGGGTGGACCGTCCGGGGGGGATCTCGGCCATCGGCGGTACGCCCGTGGTCCGGCTGGCACATCTGGCCGATGAGGGTTGCGCCGAGCTCTGGGTGAAGATGGAAGCGGCAACCATACCGGCTCGTACAAGGACCGGATGGCCCTGGCGATGATCGAGGCCGCTGAGGCTGACGGCCGCCTGCGGCCGGGCCAGTTGGTCGTCGAGTACAGCGGTGGAAGCACCGGCTCGTCCCTGGCCTTCATCTGCGCGGTGAAGGGTTACCCGTTGCGGATCGTGTCCTCCGATGCCTTCGCAGACGAGAAGATCCGCACGATGCGGGCGTTCGGCGCCGAGGTCGAGCTGATACCGAGTCCTGACGGCATGACGCCCGGTCTGATCCCATCAATGATGCGCAGGGCAGCCGAGATCACGGCACAGACAGGCGCGTTCGCCACCGATCAGTTCAATAACACCGACATGGTGGACGGCTACCGCCGCCTCGGTGAGGAATTGATCGATTAGCTCCCCGGCCCGCCGCCAATCAGCGCCTTCTGCAGCTATGTCGGCACCGCCGGCTGCTTCCTGGGCGTCAGCCGCGCGCTGGCCGCCGCACTGCCGGAAGTGCACCGGGTTGTTGTCGAGCCTGCCGAATCGGCTGTGCTGTCAGGCGGGCCACCGGGGACCCATCACATCGAGGGCGGCGGCATCGGCTACCGCCCACCCCTCCTTCACCCCGCCGACTACGACGAAGTCGTGTCCGTGGCCGGTGGAATGCCTGATGAGGTCTGCGACAGCGGCGGGGGCGTCGCTCATGGGCACGTGGCCGCAACCGTGCAGATGCGCCGTTCGAACGGTGGGCGGGAGTTCATCGAGGTGGCGGGACTGGTGTCGCAAGAGCAGCACATCCCGGGAGCCGAAGGCGACGGTCACCGGAGCCTCAATCGAGGAGCCGCCGACATAGTGGCGCGACGCTGTGGCCTTCAGCGTCGCTTCGAAGCCCGGGCAGCTACCCAGGGCCTGGATGGCCGCGCGTGCCTGTTCTGCGGAGACCCGGGTCGGGTGGCCGTGGGTCTGGCCGAGGACCAGGGCGCGCGCGACACCGGCCGCTCGGCGTGCTGTGCGAGCCGTCTCGACAGCCGCAAGCTCACCCGGCAGTACAACGGCGTGCCGCGGAGCCAGAGGCCGGTCGGGGACAGCAGGGTGACGGACCGCACGGGCCGGATCTTGGCGGTCTCCCGAGCGACCCAGCCGCCCAGGGAATTCCCTGCCAAGTGCGGACCGGTGATCTCAAGCTCGCCGAGCAGGACGGCGACCATCCCGGCCAGCGCGGCGGGGATGGGTTCGATCTGCGCAGGCAGCGGTTCGGACTCTCCGAAGCGGCGGGGTGTTCCTCGGCGTCGCGGATCCCGCGCGACGTCACGTGCCTGGTGCCTGCGTCCGCGGGAGCCACGCCCACGCGACGGCGACTATCGCCGAGCCAGCGACCGCGCAGCCAGTCAGCACGCCTCGACAACATCAGGTTCAGGCATTGCCGTCAGCCACGGAACTCACTGCCCCCCGGCCATCCGGGTCCCCGGTGCCTGCCATAAGCTACTTCGGAATTCAATTACCAGCAATTAATAACAGGCAATGTTTTTCCGGAAATTGTGGTAATGCTTATAGCACGCGGCTGTGAGGAGGCTCTGATGAGCAGGACGCCAGCCGCCCGCCCGGCCTATGCCGGGCAGGGACAGCAGGCGAACTCCCGGTGGCCTGGCGGCCACCCCCGCCGCCGGCTGATCCTGCTCGTGCTCTGCCTGAGCCTGCTGGTGGTCGTGATCGACAACACCATCCTCAACACCGCGCTGCCCACCCTGGCCAGGGTGCTGCACGCGGGCACCAGCTCGCTGCAGTGGATCACGGTCGCCTACACGCTGTGCTTCGCGGCGCTGCTCATCCCGGCCGGGGCGCTCGGTGACCGGTACGGCCGCCGGCTCTCGCTGCTCGGCGGCCTCACGGTCTTCGCCCTGGGCAGCACCGCGGCCGCGTTCGCGTCCGGCACGGGCATGCTGATCGGCGCCCGGGTCGTGATGGGCCTGGGCGCGGCGTTCGTCATGCCGGCCACGCTGTCGATCCTGAACGCCGTCTTCCCGCCGAAGGAACGGCCGCAGGCGACCACGGTGCCCGCGCACCAGGCCGGGGCCGGCAGCGCCATCAACGACACGATCCGGGAAGTCGGCGGTGCCCTCGGCATCGCGGTCGTCGGCAGCCTGTCCGCCGCCGTGTACCGGTCACGGCTCGCCAGCGTGCTCGCCACCGCGCACGCGCCCAGCCCGGTCGCCCACCTGGCGGCCAGCTCGATCGCCGCTGCCGACAGCATCGGCACGCACGTCGGCGGACTGCAGGGCAGCGAGCTGGCCGGCGCCGCGCACAGCGCCTTCGTCAACGCGATGGCGATGGGCATGCGCGTCGCCGCCGGCGTGGCACTGGTCTGCGCGATCGGCGCCGTCTTCGCCCTTCCGCCGCGCCGCAAGCCGGAGGTCGCCGGCCTCCCCCGGCCGGCCAGCGCCGCGCTCGTCCCGGCCGCCTGAGGCGAGCACTGCCATGACACAGACCTGTCCCGGCCGCCACACAGCCGAGGCCGGCGGCAGCACTCTTCCTGATGGCTTCTCTGTTCAGCTATCCGGAAACCGCGGGGTGCCCCAATCCGGCCCCAAGCTCGCCGATTCTCACTTCCTCAGCCGGACCGCTCCGGCAAAAACGCTCCCCCGGCCCGGCCAGACGCGCAACAGCGTCTCGCCGCAGCCGGCCCCGACCCGCCACAGGAGGACCGAACTCATGTCCCGCACCGGCCCCGCCACCACCAAGATCACCGACACCCTGGACAGCTTCTACTGCTACAACGTCGCCGCCGCCCTGTGGGCCGACGCGGTGATCAACCGGCTCGAGGGCCTGGCCATCTTCCTGCTCCGCGACGAACTAGCCACGCTCGCCGACCGCGCCCGCGCCGCCGCACGCCGGCTGGCGGACCGGATCGGCGACCTCGGGGGCGCGATCACCGCCGACCCCCGCCAGCTGCTCGACCGCAGCATCCCCGTGGACTTCGCCCTCCCCGACTGCTCCGACATCGCCTCGATCGGCGAATACGGCCTGCAACGGCTGAACGCCATCATCGCCGCCTACGAGGCGTTCCTGGACCAGGTCCGCGGCACCGACGACCTGAGCTTCCACCTCGTGCTGAAGCTGCTCGCCGCCGAAACCCACCAGCGCGCCGACCTCCAGGCCGCACTCGCGCAGCGCAGCTGATCCACCCGCGCCGAATTGTATGATCTGGGCGGTTTCCGTTTCACGGCCGGTCAACGACCGGCCCGCTCCGAGTCGGCGGTCTGTAATTGCCTGAGTTGGTTATGATACGCCCGCTTATCACGCTACGTGAGTGGGGAGCGGTGTTATTCATCGAGGCCTCCAGAGCTCATGTCCTCCGCTCGGAGTCACAGCTGGAGATGGGCCGTTTCGTGGCGCCGCATCCGCGAGCCTGGCCATGCAGGATCGGCCGCTCAGGTTGGTTGCGGTGCGAGCTGGGCACAGGCGCGCAGGCTGGCGTAGCGCGCGGCGGCGCGCCGGGCGGCGGCGCCGCGGTCGGCGATGGGCTGGCCGGTGCCGGAGACGACCGCCGGGATGAAGCGTACGGTCAGCAGGGTGTGCGGGTGGATGGTGAGTTCCAGCACGCCGGTGGCGGTGCTGTAGGAGCGCTCCCACCACAAGAAGTTCCCCAGGCCGTAGGCGATGAAGGTGTGGCCGAGCCACCCTGAGCCCTGCAGCATGTGGGCGTGGGCGCCGATGATGATGCTGGCTCCGGCGGCGGCGAGCTTCGGCGCCAGCGCCAGCTGGGCCTGGTCCGGGCAGGCCTGGCCCTCGGTTCCCCAGTGCATGAACACGATGACGATCGGTGCCAGCCGCCGGGCGGCCCGCACCGCGGCCAGGGTGCGGGGCAGGTCGATCGCGTTGGCCTCGCCGGGCCGGCTGGGCGTCGCCACCCAGGA
The DNA here is from genome assembly GCA_963739615.1 of uncultured Actinomycetes bacterium. Classification (GTDB taxonomy): domain Bacteria; phylum Actinomycetota; class Actinomycetes; order Streptosporangiales; family Streptosporangiaceae; genus Palsa-504. The sequence continues at coordinate 25,357 of CAVUBD010000032.1, read as the reverse complement.
CGAGGCGAGCTCGGCCACCTGCGAGATCCCGACCACCGCGAACCTGACCCCGTTGATGGTCCTCACGTACGGCGCCCACGCCGCGGCGGCGCTGGTCCCGATCCCGACGTACGGGAACCGGGTGGCCCTGGCCGCTGCCAGCGTGTCCGCCAGCCCGGCGGGCCCGTAGTCCAGGACGTGGTTGTTCGCCATCGTGACCAGGTTGATGCCAGCGTCGCGCAGCGCGGTGAAGGCGGCCGGCGGGGCGCGGAAATGGTAGGTCTTCGGCTGCGGCGTGCCGTTGCCGGTGATGGCGGTCTCCAGGTTCACCGCGGCGAAGTCGGCCGACCGCAGCACCGCCGTGATCGGGCCGAACGCCGTGGCCGGGTCGGCCAGCAGGCGCGCGGTGCGGTCGGCGAAGTTTACATCCCCGGCGAAGGCCAGCGTGATGCTGCCCGCAGCGCGAACAGCACGGCCCTGCCTTCCGGCCGGTCTCGCCTGGCCAGGCGCGGCCCGGCTGGTGGCGGCGGCCCGGGGCGACGGCGGAGCGGCCGTGCAGGCTGTTCCCGCAAGCAGGGCCAGCAAGCCGGACACAACCGCGACCACCCGGCGGATCACCACCAGCCCAGCCTATGGGTGCCCGTGTGGACGGCGCCCCCGCACCACCCGCCACCAGGCTCCCATGACCGGGGCCTGCGCCGCCCGGTTGCCATCCTCCGGATCGGCTACGCCGCATCGACTCGACGGTCGGCAACAGGTCGCGCCGACATATGGCGTCACGCTAAGTGATAGACACGTCTACGGAGAACGCCCACCGAGCCGCCGTTATGCATGGCTGGCGGCCGTGGCCGAATTCCAAACGGGCGCGCCCGAGTTGGATGATCTGCGCGCTGCGTTCACCGCAGGCCGACGTGGTGCGCGGGTGTGTCGATGCTGTATGGGCCGCCTTATGCCATAGGCGATCGACGTCTGCGCTCACCAACGTCGTCAGGTAACACGCGATCAGGGAACGGGCGGACGGGCGCATGACCATGGCCCCTGTCCTGCGGACCTTCGCCGGTGCTGGCCCCGCCGGGGGCACTGGCAAGCTCACGATCGCTGTGCAAGCCTAGAGCGTGGCCGCGGCGGGGGATAGCAGCCGCCGGGATGAGGTGGGTTAGCTGATGAATCGGGTACAGTTGCTCGTCATCGGCGCGGGGCCGTACGCGCTGTCGATCGCGGCGCTTGCGCGTGAGCGTGGTATCGGCAGTGTGGTGCTGGGTCGGCCGATGGGCTTTTGGCGGGAGAACATGCCCGAGGGCATGTTCCTGCGGTCGGGGCCGGACTGGCACCTCGACGGGGCCGCGGTCCACACGCTGGAGGCCTATCTGGAGGATCAGGGCATCCGGCCGGGTGAGGTCGATCCCATTCCGGTCGGCGTCTTCCTGGACTACGCCGCCTGGTTCAAGAGGGCCAAGGGAATCGAGGTCCGCGAGGAGTTCGTCGACACCTTGGTCAAGGCTGATGGCCGGTTTGAGGCAACGCTGCGAAGCGGTGAGCGCATTCGCGCGGACGCCGTGGTGGCCGCGCCGGGGATCCGCCATTACGCCAGCGTTCCCGGCTGGGCGTCGTCGCTGCCGCCAGGGCTCGCGGCTCACACCTGCGACCTAGTGCGTTTTGATGACATGGCCGGGGCGCGCGTGTTGATCATCGGCGGGAGGCAAAGCGCCTACGAGTGGGCCGCACTGATCCGGGAGCATGGCGCCGCGCGCATCGACATCGTGCACCGCCACGACATCCCGCGTTTCGAGCGGGTGAGCTGGAAGTTCGTCGACGTCCACGTCGAGCAGACGCTCGCCGTACGCGGGTACTGGCGGAACCTTCCCAAAAGCGGGCAGGATGCGGTTGCCAGGCGGTTCTGGGAGGTGGGCAGGCTCACACTGGAGTACTGGCTGACTCCCAGGCTGGCCCGGGACGGGATCCACCGGTGGCCCGGAACCGAAGTCGTCGAGGTTACCCCGGTCGGGGATGATGAGTTGCGGGTGCTGCTGTCCGACGGCACCGGGCTCGCTGTCGATCGCGTGGTGTTCGGTTCGGGTTACCGGGCCGAGCTGACCAAAGTCCCCTACCTCGCGGGTGTGCTCAAGCATGTCAAGGTGTCCAATGGCTTCCCGGTGCTGGACGAGGCTTTCCAGACCAGCCTGGACGGCTTGTACGTCACCGGGTTCTCGGCGACACAAGACTTCGGGCCGTTCTTCGGTTTCGTCAAAGGCTCACCCGCTGCCGCCACGTTGATTGTCCGCGACCTGCTGTTGCGAAGGTGACACCCGAGTCGTCCAGGACCGTCTGTCGCCGGTCGTGGGCTGGGCGATGTTCCATATCTGTCGCCACCTGTCAGTCGTTGCCAGGGGGCTTGGCAGAAGTACTGGCGGGAGCTACGGGTGCGCGGCGCTGACCCTCGACCTTCCGTTTCGGGCCGGACGTATCTCAAGTTGCGGCGGATCGTACGAGTGTTATGCGCTGTCGCCAATCGCCGTTGTTTGCCGCTGGCCGCTGCTGTTGCTGTCACTGTTGCTGTCAGCTCAACGTGCTGTTGCCGGCTTGGCAGCCTCCCCGGCGTTGATCCCGGCAGTCCGGTGCTCAACGCGGCTTTCATGGGCTTGGAGAGCATCTCCAGCGCGGAAATGCCAGAGACCGGACTTGCGGTGCCAGATATGAACGGACCACTCAGCCGCTACAACCTCACCGTGAGTGTCGCTTTCAGGGCACGAGGGTTCCTCCCACGCGGGTTCTCCGCCATTCCGGAAGCGTAGGACAGAAACCTCTTCGAAATCGTCGTGCGCGTAGCTGAATTTAAGCCACTCCCGCTGAGGTATTTCTGCCTACCTCGATCGAGGTATAGGTGCAGCGCATGCGGAAGCCCTACGGCGCGGAGAGCTGCCGCACTCGGCTTCCCCCGGCATCAGGCCGCGTGTTGTCCCGGCCCGCACCTCCCCGTGCCGCGCCTGCAACACCGTCCGGCCGTCCTACGTCGCGGCGGTGCGTCCAGGACGGCCTGGAGTGGGTCGCAGACATCGATTTAGAACGATTTTTCGACCGGGTTCAGTTCGATGTGCTGCTGGTCCCACCGATTTGATGATGCGTCATTGGGGTGGAGAGGCGGCGCCAGCACTGGACCATCTGCGCGCAGATGCGTCCTGTGATAGGGCAACCTCAAGCCGCGAATATTCGGCGATCTGACGTACGAAGGCCTATGTTCGTCGGTCACGCTAAGTGTTCGTACTGCTGGAAGCCTGGCAACCTGCGGCCATCGGGTGCGCGGGTGCTGCCCTCTGCATTGAGATGTGCCGCTATCGCCGGAACGCGCGTGCCAGCGGTCACGGGCGGGACGTTGGGCCCTGGCGGGATCTGCTGGGTGCCGGGAGCGTGAGGCTGCCCGGGGTGGCCGGGCGCGGGAGGGAGGGCCAGGCGGCGGTGGCTGAGGTGACGATTCCCGGCCCGGGCGGCAGGCCGGCCTGGCTCGCGGTGCCGGCCGGGTCAGGTCCGTGGCCTGGGGTGGTGGTTATTCATGACGCGCTGGGGATGAGCCAGGACCTGAGGAACCAGGCCGGCTGGCTCGCTGGGGAGGGAAACCTGGCCGTGGCGCCGGACTTGTTCCACGGCCGGGGGACGGCGGCCTGCATGATCTCGGTCATGCGCCAGGCGCGCGCCCGGCGTGGAGGGGTGTTCGCCGACATCGAGGTGGTGCGCGCGTGGCTGGCGGCCAGGCCGGACTGCACCGGCGCGATCGGCGTGATCGGGTATTGCATGGGCGGTGGGCTGGCGCTGCTGCTGGCGCCAGATCGCCGGTTCGCGGTATCGAGCGTCAACTACGGCACCGCGTCCAAGAATGCGTACACGGCCGGCTTCCTCACCGGAGCGTGCCCCATCGTCGCGAGTTACGGCGGCAGGGACCGGTCGCTGCGGGGAGCGGCGGCCCGCCTGGAGAAGGCGCTGACGGTCGTAGGGGTCGAGCACGACGTGAAGGAGTACCCGCAGGCCGGGCATGAGTTCCTCAACGACCACGAAGGCGCCGGGGACAAGACGCCGGCCTCCTCTCGCAATCGCTCCAGCTCTTCTTTTTGCACGTACCGCATTGTGGCATCGCCTCGGGCGTCCACCGCGTTCAGTCTTTCAAGAAGCTGCCGCCGTTCGGACTCAACCGCTTCTGCCGCAACAACGAACACGCCCTCGTTTGCACGGCCATCTAGACGCCCAGCGAGCACGCGCTTACGGATTGCGTCCTCAGTCAGACCCAGCAGTGCTGCCGCTTGCCGCACGGTGTAGTCCTGAGCAGAGGAGCCGGAACGGGCAATGCTTTTGCCTAGAGTTCGTCAGAAGGTCGATCTAGTGTACCGAAATCTAAGATTTTGATAATTACATCGATGTAATTCGGTAACCCCGGCGAAATGGTCATCGGTAGCATCGAGTCCGATTACGTGGCAGGGCACATGATGTGGGCCAAACGGGACACGGCAGCCAGCCGTCAGGCCGTCCGAGAGCCTGCCGCAAAGGACCGTTAGGTGACGCTCCTTGTCGGTTTTGTGTTCGATAATTTAGGTTAGACTTTATGTAGGTCTTCGAATGGGTAGACAGGTGGCGAGTCGGTCGGGAAACGGGCCGAGTCGGAGCCCAGCGTCGCTGCCCACAGGGGACGCCCCGGCGTTAGAGCCTGGAGCGTATCGAGGGCGGCGGCGGGAACTGGAGGCCCTCCTCGGCAGCCTGCGCGTAGTGCTGCACGAGCGTGGCGCCCTATAGTGGCGCCCTATAACGGTCACCTCGGGAAGGCGATCGCTGGCCGGGTGGGCGTCGGAGGCGTTTACTTGCGCATACACCAGTGACGATTTGGGCGCACGATACCGTTGCATGTCGCCGGCCTGCGGTGATGTGCAGACGAAAGTAGCCTACTTCCACGGATGGTTTGCGTGCTGGTGCATAGCACCGCTACCGGCTGGGCCAGGTCAACCAGGCCGAGGACGTCCGGGTGCCGCAGGATGCCGGCCGGGTCACGCAGATCACCGAGCACCATGCCGACCTGGCCGCCGGACGCGAGCTGCGCCCGGCCGTGCGAGGCGACCATGGGATCGTTGTCGACATAGACCACCCGTGCGTCGGGTGCCACCCCCTGGGCCAGTTCGTGCACGTTAGCCTGGGTCGGCAGGCCGCTGCCGAGGTCCAGAAACTGCCGGATACCGCCCTCGATGGCCAGGAAACGCACCACCCGGCCGAGAAACGACCGATTGTCGCGCGCTATCCCCGCGACGTCGCGAATCGCCTCGATGAGCCGTTTCGCCGCCTCGCGGTCCGCGGCGAAATTGTCTTTACCCCTGAGCAGGTAATCGTAGATCCTTGCGACGTTCGGCCTGCTCGTGTCAATGCCGCCCGGTGTCCGTTCCTTTTCGGCCATTTACGTCACCACTCCTGATCCGGGATGGATGCTACCAGGGTGAACGCATAGCCTTGGGGACCGTGCGCACTTCAGTTGCCGGGGTCTTGCTGGCCGCGGGGGAGGGCTCGCGGTTCGGCCGGCCGAAGGCGCTGGTCCAACTGGACGGGCAGACGCTCGCCGAGCGTGGCGTCGATACCCTCCGGGCCGGCGGCACGGACCCGATCTACGTCGTGACCGGCGCCGCTCCGCTGGACTTGGACGGAGTACATACAGTATACAATAACCGTTGGCGCACCGGCATGGGATCCTCGCTCCGTGCTGGCTTGCGAGCCCTGCCCCTGGACGTGGCCGCCGTGGTGGTCGCACTTGCCGACCAGCCCCTGGTAGGTGCGGACGCGGTCGCGCGCCTGATCGCCGCGTTCGGGGCCGGCGCTACCGTGGCGGTCGCCGCCTACGAAGGCAAGCCGCGCAACCCGGTTTTGCTGGCCCGCGAGCACTGGCCCGAGGTCATCGCGACCGCCACCGGCGACCAGGGCGCCCGGGCGTTTCTGCGCGCCCACCCGGACCTGGTCACGCTCGTCGAATGCGGCGACACCGGGCGCCCCGACGATGTTGACACGACCGCCGACCTTGACCGCATCGCCGCCCGTCATCGTGGGCTAAAACCGCCCCCATCAGGACAGTAACCGCCCACGATTACGTCAGCGGGCCTGGATGCCCCAGGTGTGGATGACCTCGTCGCCGGGTTCGAGGACAAGCAGGTCGTCGGCGGTCACGAAGGCGTTCGGCGGGCAGGTCATAGGCTCGATGGCTACCGCCTTGCGTCGGCGGTCCGGCCCGAGTGGGTCGCCGGTGAACACCTGCAGCCACTGGTAGCCTTCGCCCGCCCACAGGCCTACCCGGCGCGCGGCCGCGCCGTCCGCGGCGAGGTAGGCCCACGCGCGGCCGTCGGCGCCGCGGCTCAGCCCGGTGAGCGCGTGGTCGAGCCGGGTGGCTCCGATGGCCCGCGGCTGGCGGAAGTCAAACTCCGTGCCCTTGACCGGCTCCGGCGGTCCCGTTGGAATACCGCGATCGTCCATCGGCAGCCAGGACTCCGCTGGCAGCGTCAGCTCGCACTCATCGACCGAGGGCGTCCGGACGGTCAGGTACGGATGCGAGCCGGTGCCGTACGGCGCGGCGTGGCTGCCGCGGTTGCGTGCCGTCACCGTCACGTGCAGCCCGGTGCCGGGATCCAGGCGGTACTCGGCCTCGATTTCCAGGCAGAACGGATACCCCTGCTGGCCGTGCGGGGCGCTGCGGAGCAGCACGGCACTGGCGTCCTGCCTGATGACGGTCCACGCCATCCAGCGGGTTAGGCCGTGGATGGCGTTCGCCCGGGCGGGCTCGGTGAGGGCCAACTGGTACTCGGTGCCGCCGAAGAAGTACCGGCCGCCATCGACCCGGTTCGGCCAGGGGGTCATTAGCTGGCCCGCGCCGGCCGGCGGCAGCTCGTCCGGTTCGTGGCCCGCGATCACCGGCCGGTCGCGGAACGCCAGCTCACGCAGCCCGGCACCAAGTTCGGTAACCGTGGCACGGTAATGGCCGGCCTCAATTTCGTACTGCAGTCCGGTAAGTGGAACGATCACAGGGTCAGGATACGGACAAAAGCAGCGCCGCGCGGCAGCCTGCCACCAGCCCCCAGGCGAGATCGACGCCCTGGGCCGCCGCGAGCAGCCGGGACGCCGCCCGCTCGAGCGGCTCCTGGCCCGCCATCCCCAGAAGCACGGCGGACACCTCGGCCGCCGCCTGGCCCTTGGCCGCGCAGTGCAGCAGCGAGGCCGCCAGAGTAGTGGTCCGCTGCGCCGCGTCGCAGGTCACCGAGGCGCTGAGCCAGTTCGCGAGCCATACCGCCCTGGTTCCGCCGGAGATGGCCCCGCCCAGCAGTCGCAGCGCGAGCAGCACTCCGCTGACCACGCTGTCGCCACTTGGCACCAGGCCAGGGCCGAGGCCTACCAGTCGCTCGGCCGCCTCGACCGCGCCAGCCAGGTCGCCGTTCGCGCAGCACGCCGCCAACTGGCCGGGTCCGTCGTGGCCCGCTAGGCCGGGCGCGTGTTCGGCCGCCGCGTAGAGCCTGGCGAGAACACCCGAGCCGTGATCGAGCCTGGCGCGGGAAAGCGGCCCGAACACCGGCGAGGGATCCCACCACCGGACGATCCTGATATCGAGGCCGCAGGCCATGACCCGGCCCCCGCCTGCCCAGCATTCCGCGGCGCTTGACCGGTGACCGGGGGGACGTGTCTCCCACGGAGCGGTGATGATCGCGTTCGGCAGCCTGATGGCATCCGGCGGCGAGACCGCGATCACCCGCGGCTCGGGCACGGTGTCGGCGAATTCCAGGTAGATGGCGTGCGGCAGGACCGCCAGGACCTTGCCGTGACGGCGGGTCCCGCGCAGCAGGTCCCTGACCGCCAGGCTGGCCACCCCGGCGGTTACCGCGAACTCGCCGCCCGCCTCAGCATGGTTCGCTTCAGTATGGGCCGCGTCCGCAGGGGCCGGGTCAGCCGGGGGAACAGCCACGTACGCCACAGTACCGGGACCGCTGCCCGCCGATCGAGGCGCTGAGGTGGGGGATGTAGGCGGCGCGATTGCGACTATCGGGCCTGAAGTGAAAGTCAACAATATTTGGCTAGTAATGCAATGGGATTTACCTGCAGTACTTAAATCTCAATTTGCGGACTAGCGCTAAAGGAGGCCGGCGGGGCTGCTTGGGGAGCGGGGGACCGTCAGCCCCGCCGGCTAATTAACGATAACCGGCCGAGATGCCGATTTGGGTAACTTCTTGCGCCGTAAGTACTTCGAAACGTTTTCCGCCGAGGCCGACGGCGCGCCAGGCCCGCGCGATCCGTTGACGCGCCCGTTGGGCGTGCCGGGGCGCAGCCGCCCACTGCGTACCGCTTCCGCGGCCAGCACCCCAAAGAGATAGAAGTAGGCCGCTTCCTCGTCTTCGAAGAAGTGCACATCCAGCCGGGCATCGTTGGTACGGCTGAACACCTCGAAGCCACCGTCCGCCTTGACCAGGCACATGGCGCCCGGCACCTCCTCATCGACCGCGTATGCCGCGTGCGAGATGGCGGCCAGGCTGAGGAGTTCGGCAAAGACCGACTCGGGCACCCGGTCCCGCCGTCCGGCGTGCCGCCCGGATGGCGGGACGGCCTGCAGCTCGGGTTCGGCCCCCAGCTCGGGCTCGGCCCCGAGCTCGGGCTCGGCCCCGAGCTCGGGCTCGGCCCACGGCCCAGGCTCGGCCCACGGCCCAGGCTCGGCCCACGGCCCAGGCTCGGCCCACGGCCCAGGCTCGGCCCAGGACTCAGGCCGGGGGTCTGCCCGCGGGTCAGACCTAGGATCGGCCCGAAGGTCTGCCCGTGGCTCAGACCTGGGATCGGCCCGGAGGTCCGGTTGGGGTTCTGACCAGGGTTCGGTCTCGGGCGAGCCGTGCCAGGCCGCGACCCGGTCCGGCGTGCTCGACGCGCGATCCGCCTCGCCGTATCCGCCCGCCTCCGCGGCAGGCCGCGGGTCCGGCCGCGGCACGGCCCGCAGTGGGCTGGTCCTCTCGGTGACGGAGGGAGGCGGCCCGCCAGGAGCCTGCGGAGCCGGCGCCCCGCGGCCTGGCGCTTCCGGTCGCGGCCGGGCGGTTGGCGTGACCGGGTCCCTGTTCGACGGCGGGAACACGGCCGAGGCCAGCGGGTACTCCATCCGCTCCTCGGCGAGCTCGGTGACTTCCTGCCGGGCCACCACGACCTCGAAGACCTCCCGGTCGATTTCCCAGTAGCCGAGTTGCCTGGCCCGGACCGAATCGCGGCCTAGGTAGACGATGTGCAGCCGGTCGCCGACGTCGTCGAGGATCAGGCAGGGCTCGCCGCGGTACTCGCCGACCAGGCGCGACTGCCACAGCGCGTCGAGGTCGGTGATGCTGACTTGCTTGCGCCAGTGACCGTCCGCGGCCGTGAAGCCGAGCTCCTCCGGCGGTGGGCCCGGAGAGAACAGCGTCGTCTCATTGCCGTCGGGGCCGAGGCCCGCGTGGTAAGGGACACCGAGATAGGTGGCCATGAGCCGGTATCGCATGGCTTACGGCTCCGTCTTCTGCCAGGCCAGCCCGTCATAACGGGCCACAAGCTGATCCCCGCCCGGGCCAAGACGGCACATGCCCGCCCCGACCGGTATCGCGATCGGCTCGATGTAGAACTCGGGGACACCGTGGCCGCCGACGGCCACGTAGCCGTCAATAGCCCTGGCCAGCCAGGCCACCAGGTAGATCTCGCTCACGTGCGGCGTGAATTCCGAGTCCTCCCAGCCGAGGCTCAGTGCCAGGTAGGCCTCGGCAGGGTTGTGGAAGCGGACGTCCTGGGCGCGGTACACATAGCCGGCCAGCACGGTGCGCTGTCCGGTCAGGTACGGGCTGACCAGGCGTGGTGGCACGGCCTTCCACATCGGCGTGCCCGGTGCGATCACGGCCAGTCGCTCGGGCTGGGTCACCCACGCTCCTTCCGTGTGCGTTCGCATGAATACCCCCGTTCAACCGATTGTGCCGAGTTAATGACGGCCATTGGCTGGAAAGTGACGCATTCAGAGAATTCATTACTCTGTGCTTCTGTCTAGTCACCACATGATTTATCTGCAGCCGGGTGATTGACCGGCCGGGGCGGCGGCTGACGTAGGGTCGGTGAGGTGTCCGGGCATCTGAACTCTGGCGGACAGCAGTTCCGCGATGACAACGGCGCCGCCGACCCTCGCGTGGCCGCGGCTCTGGCCGCGTACCAGGCCGGGCGGGAGAGCGAGCAGGCGGCGCTGACCGCGCTGGCTACGGCGCGGCTGCTCGTCCCGGTGGTCGCGGTCCTGGCCGACGGCTCCGCCGCGGGCGGCGACAAGAACAGCGAGATGGTGCTGCCCACCCTGATCGGGCGGGACGGAAGACCTGCCGTGCTCGCGTTCACCAGCGTCGACACGCTCGCCCGCTGGCGTGCGAACGCCCGCCCGCTGCCCGCGGAGGCCGACCGGGTGTGCCGCGCGGCTGTCGCCGACGGCTGCGCGGTGGTCATCGATGTGGCCGGCCCGGTGCCGCTCGCGGTGGAGGGCGCCCGGCTCCAGGCGCTCGCTGCCGCGCAGCCGGTCCCGCCCGCGCATGAGGACCCGGACTTGCGGGCAGAAATCGAGGCGGCCGTGGCCGGTGAGCCCGTGGTCGGAGGATTCACCCTGGCCCCCAGTCGTTCGGCGGATCTCGCTGTCCGGCTGCGCCTGGCCTCAGGGGACTGGCAGCCCGATGACTGGCAGCCGGTGGTGAACCGGGTAGCCAACAGCATTGCGGCCCGGCTGGCGGGTCGGCTGCGCCGCGGCGTCGAGTTCACCGTCACACGCGACCCCGTAGGATCATGAGCATGTTCCGCTGGCTGACCGCTGGTGAATCGCACGGGCGCGCGCTCGTCGCGATCTGCGAGGGCGTGCCCGCCGGAGTGCGGGTCACCACCGAGGACGTCGCCGCCGCCCTGGCCCGCAGGCGGGCTGGCTACGGCCGCGGCGCGCGGATGACGTTCGAGCGGGACGAGGTTGAGCTGACCGGGGGCGTCAGGCACGGCCGCACGCTCGGCGGCCCGGTCGCGATCAGGATCGCGAACACCGAATGGCCCAAGTGGGAGACGGTCATGTCGCCCGACCCGGTGGCGGCGGAGACGCTGGATAGCCAGGCCAGGAACGCGCCGCTGACCAGGCCGCGGCCCGGCCACGCCGACCTGGCCGGCATGCAGAAATTCGGCCATTCCGATGCCCGTCCTATCCTTGAGCGGGCCAGCGCTCGGGAGACGGCCGCTCGGGTGGCACTCGGCGAGGTGGCCAGGCGCCTGCTCAGCCAGGTTCTCGGTATCGAGGTCCTCAGCCACGTGGTCGCGCTGGGCCAGGTGAGGATCCCTGACGAGGTCATGCCTGGTCCGGACGCCGCTGCCGCCATCGACGCCGATCCGGTGCGCTGCTTCGACCCGAAAACGAGCACGGCCATGGTGGCCGAGATCGACGCGGCCAAGAAGGCGGGTGACACGCTGGGCGGCGTGGTCGAGGTGCTGGCCTTCGGGCCGCCGCCGGGGCTCGGCAGCTTCACGCACTGGGACCGGCGGCTCGACGCCCGGCTGGCCGGCGCGCTGATGTCCATCCAGGCCATCAAGGGCGTCGAGGTCGGCGACGGCTTCACTACGGCGGCCCGGCGCGGATCGGTGGCCCACGACGAGATCGAGGCCACGCCCCAGGGCGTAACCAGGCGCACCAACCGGGCGGGCGGCATCGAGGGCGGGATGAGCACCGGCGAGGTGATCCGGCTGCGGGTCGCGATGAAGCCCATCTCGACGGTGCCGCGCGCGCTGGACACCATAGACACCAGCACCGGCGAGCCGGCCAAGGCGATCAACCAGCGCAGCGACGCAACCGCGGTCCCCGCGGCGGGCGTCGTGGCCGAGGCGATGGTGGCCTTGGTGCTGGCCGAGGCCGCGGTAGAGAAGTTCGGCGGCGACTCGGTGGAGGAGATGCGCCGCAACGCCGAGGGCTACCTCAAGGCCCTGGTGATCTCATGACCCAGAAGACCCAGCAGGCTCAGGACAGTCAGCAGGCCCAGGACACTCAGCAGGCCCAGGAGACCCGAGGGCCCCTCGTGGTGCTGATAGGCCCGCCCGGCGCGGGCAAGTCCGCGGTGGGGCCACTGCTCGCGGACCGGCTCGGGGTGGAGTTCCGCGACACCGACGCCGAGGTCGGCGCGGCCGCGGGCAAGCCCGTCAGCGACATCTTCATCGAGAACGGCGAGCAGACCTTCCGTGAGCTCGAGCGCGCCGCGGCCACCGACGCGCTCGGCGCGCTGCGCCGGCACGGCGGGGTGCTGGCCCTCGGCAGCGGCGCGGTCCTCGACGCCGGGATCCAGCACCTGCTCGACGGCCTGCCTGTGGTCTACTTGTCCGCGGAGTTCGGCACCGTCGCCCGGCGGATCGGCCTGGACCGGCCCCGGGTGGTGGTCCCCGGCAACCCGCGCGGCCGCCTGCGGGCCATGCTGGACGAGCGCGACGCGATCTACCAGCGGCTGGCCGCGGTCACGGTGCCCACCGACGACCTGGACCCGGACGAGCTCGCGGAGGAGCTCGCCGCCAGGATCACCAAAAAATGACCGCGACCAGGATCGAGGTCACGCCTTCCGACGGCGGCCGGCCATACCAGGTGGTCGTCGGCGTCGGCGTGCTCGGCGAACTCCCCGGCCTGCTGCCGGAGCACGCCCGCACCGTGGTGGTCATCCACGCCCAGGGCCTCGGCGAGATCGCCCGCCCCGCGTGCGGGGCGCTGCAAGCCGCGGGCCTGAACGTGTACGCCGAACCGGTGCCCGACGGCGAGGCCGCCAAGACCCTCGACGTGGCGGCCGGGCTCTGGTCCCGGCTGGCCAAGCACGGCGTGACCAGGTTGGACTGCGTGGTCGGCATTGGCGGGGGAGCGGCCACCGACCTGGCCGGCTTCGTCGCCGCGACCTGGCTCCGTGGCGTCGCGACCGTCCTGGTCCCGACCACGCTGCTCGGCATGGCCGACGCCGCGGTGGGCGGGAAGACCGCGATCGATATCCCCGAGGGCAAGAACCTGGTCGGCGCGTTCCACTCGCCGGCCGGCGTGCTCGCCGACCTGGTCACCCTCGAGACACTGCCGCGCGAGGACTACGTCAGCGGCCTGGCCGAAGTGATCAAAACCGGCTTCATCGCCGACCCCGTCATCCTCGACCTAGTAAAAGCAGACCCGGCAGGAGCCGCAGTCCCGCACGGCGTTCACGCCCGCGAGCTGATCGAGCGCGCCATCGCGGTCAAGGCCGAGGTGGTATCCAAGGACCTGGATGAACAAGGCCTGCGGGAGATCCTGAACTACGGGCACACGCTAGGCCACGCCATCGAGCGGGTGGAGGGCTACCGGTTTAGGCATGGCGACGCGGTCGCCATCGGCATGGTGTACGTCGCCGAGCTGGCCCGGCTGGCCGGCCTGCTCGACCCGCAGGTCACCGCGCTGCACCGAGAGCTGCTGGCTAGCGTCGGCCTGCCCACGGCCTACCCCGCCGGGGTGTGGCCGTCGCTGCGCGAGGCCATGGGCGTGGACAAGAAGGCCCGCGGCGCGCGGCTGCGGCTGGTGGTGCTCGACGGCCTGGCCCGTCCCTCGATTCTCGACCAGCCGTCCGAGGAACTCCTGTGGGAGGCATACCAGGAGGTGTCCAAGTGATCACCCAGGTACTCGTGCTCAACGGCCCGAACCTCGGCCGGCTCGGCGTCCGGGAGCCGGAAATATACGGCTCGGCGGCGTTCGAGGACCTGCCCATCCTGTAGGGGCGCCGGCTGGCTGCCTGTGCCGGGGTCGCGACGCTGACCGTCGCAACCGATGACCGTCGGCCCGAGAGCGTCAGCGACGACATCCTCACCCGGCTCGCGGGAGTCCGCGCCGCGGACGGCCGGGCATCGCACTCCCGGCTCGCGCCGTAGCCGCAATCGTCAAATTTGGGCCGAACGGGCCTTGGTACTCGCCCCGGCCAGGTCGATCGCGCCGGACCCGATGCCTATCCGCAGTGGTAGAGCCCTCCGGTGCCACTGGTGGCCGTGCCGGTCACGGCGCCGCTGTTGGCTGAGGCGCTGTAGGCAGACGCGGGCACCGCCGTGCAGTTCTGCTCGACCCACGAGATAACCGACGCGACGCTGCCGCCTCCGCCGGAGCCGCCTCCGCTGGAGCCGCCTCCGCCGAAGCCGCCTCCGCCGAAGCCGCCCCTGCCCCCGGCGAGCACGTAGTGCAGTTTGCCTTGGTGCACGTACTGCTCGATCTGGGCGAGCGTCGGCGCCGGATCGGTGCCCCTGAAGCCACCCATGGCCATCACTGGTATGCCGCCGGTCTCGAGGATGCCTTTTGGCGTAAATGTCAGCCGCTTTAGCGGTCGGTACGAAAAATTAAATTGCCGGGCCCTATCTAGCGCGGAAATCATGCCGGGCTCGCGCCGCCGTCTGCCGGGCACCGCATCCGCCGCACCCGCCGTCACCGCCACCGCGCGCCGGTACCCGTCGGTAGCCCGAACGCTGCAGCGGCTACTCTCCTTGCATGCGGATAGGGATGTTTTTGAGCTATGCGGGCGGCTTCGCCGAGACCGTGACAGAGCTGGCCGACTACGAGAAAGCCGGGCTTGACATCGTGTTCGTGCCCGAGGCGTACAGCTTCGACGCGGTGAGCCAGCTCGGTTTCCTGGCGGCGAAGACCGAGCGGATGCAGATCGCGTCCGGGATCTTCCAGCTATACTCGCGCACGCCGGCGCTGACCGCGATGACCGCGGCCGGGCTCGATTATGTGTCGGGCGGCCGGTTCACGCTGGGGCTTGGCGCCTCCGGGCCGCAGGTGATCGAGGGCTGGCACGGCGTGCCCTACGATGCGCCGATCGGCCGGGCCCGCGAGATCATCGAGATCTGCCGCATGGTCTGGCGCCGTGAGCGGCTGTCCTACCAGGGCCGGTACTACCAGCTGCCGCTGGAAGGCGGCACTGGGCTGGGCAAGCCGCTCAAGCTGATCAACCACCCGGTCCGCGAGCGTATCCCGATCGCCCTGGCGGCCATCGGCCCGAAGAACGTCGCGCTCGCCGCCGAGCTGGCTGAATCCTGGATGCCGATCTTCTACCTGCCGGAAAGGTCCGCCCAGGTGTGGGGCGCGGCGGTGGCCGAGGGCGGCGCCAAGCGAGATCCTGCGCTCGGCCCCCTGGACGTGATCGCTCACGTGCGGCTGGCGATCGGTGACGACGTGACCGGGTTGCGCGACTACGGTCGTCCTGAGCTGGCCCTGTACATCGGCGGGATGGGCGCGCGGGGTCGTAACTTCTACAACGACCTGGCCCGCCGGTTCGGCTACGAGGCCGAGGCCAAGGCGATCCAGGACGCCTATCTGGACGGCCGAAAGGCCGAGGCAGAGGCCCTGGTGCCGACCGAACTGGTCGAACGGACCTCCCTGATCGGCCCCGAATCATACGTGCGGGAGCGGCTGGCCGCCTACCGCGAAGCCGGCGTGACCACCCTCAACGTCACGCCACTCGCGCCCACCCACGAGGCCCGCGTCCGCCTCATCGAGCAAGTTCGCGCCATGGCGGACTAGCCTCTTAGCGGTGACCGCGAATGCTGACGGACCGGGTGGCGCCGGTGGCCGGCGGCTCGCGCGGGATCGGCGCAGCCCCCCGCTTCGGCTAGCCGAAGCGGGGGCCGACGTGGCCGCGCGTAGAGTTCAGCCATGGCAGAGATTCACGCGGCCCGCCGACGGCGGGCGCAGGAGAAGATCGCCGAGGTCGGCGCCGACGCCGCCCTGATCACCTCCGGCCCGAACGTCCGGTACCTCACAGGCCTGGCCAGCTCAAACGCCGCACTTCTGCTCGCCGCCGCTGGCACCGCGGTGCTGGCGACGGACTCGCGCTACACGCTGGCCGCCCAGCGGGACTGCCCCGACCTCGAGCTGATCACCGAGCGCTTCATCGAGTCGAGGCTAGCCGCGGAGATGACCGGCCGGGCCTGGCGCACGGTGGCGTTCGAAGCGCACGAAATGTCAGTCGAGCGTCACCAGGAGCTCGCGGCGCGGGCGGGCGGCGTCACCCTGGTTCGGTTCGGCCGAAAAATCGAGGAGCTACGGACGGTCAAGGATCGGTTCGAGCTCGAGCTGCTCGCGGCCGCCTGCCGGATCACCTGCCAGGCCATCGCCGACGTGTTCCCGCTGATCAGGCCCGGCCTGACCGAACGTGCGCTGGCGGCGGCGCTCGATGCGCGGATGACCGACCTGGGCGCGGAGCGGCCGGCCTTCGACACCATCGTGGCCAGCGGGCCGAACGGCGCGATCCCGCACCACGCGCCAACCGACCGGCCGATGCGGCGCGGTGACCTGATCACGATGGATTTCGGCGCGCTGTATGGCGGCTACCACGCGGACATGACCCGCACCGTGGCGCTCGGCGAGCCCGCAGGCTGGCAGCGGGAGATCTACGAGTTGGTCGCGGCCGCGCAGCGGTCGGGCTTGGACGCCGCCCGGCCGGACGCCGACGTGGGCGACGTGGACGCGGCCGCCCGCGACCTGATCAGGGACGCCGGACACGGCGACCACTTCCAGCACGGGCTGGGGCACGGCGTCGGGCTCGAGGTGCACGAGGCGCCGACGATCGGGTACTCCAGAACGGGTAAACTCGCTAGCCGGGTTCCAGTTACCGTCGAGCCTGGTGTCTACCTACCCGGCAGGGGCGGTGTCCGGATTGAGGACGTCCTTGTCGTAGGGGCCGACGGGACGGGCCTCCTCACGACTACGACGAGAGAACTTCTCGTTCTTTAACCTGGAGACAGAACGTGGCCACCACGAACGACTTGAAGAACGGCATGGCGCTGAACCTCGACGGCCAGCTCTGGAGCGTTGTCGAGTTCCAGCACGTCAAGCCGGGCAAGGGCGGCGCCTTCGTGCGCACCAAGCTGAAGAACATCATGTCGGGCAAGGTCGTCGACCGGACCTTCAACGCCGGCGTCAAGGTCGACGTGGCCAACGTGGACCGTCGCGAGATGCAGTACCTGTACCGCGAGGGCCCCGACTTCGTGTTCATGGACACACAGGACTACGACCAGCCGCGGGTGCCCGCGTCCGTGGTCGGAGACGCGGCGAACTACCTGCTCGAGGAGCAGACCGTCACCGTGGCCTTCAACGATGGCACCCCCCTGTACGTCGATCTGCCGGCCGCGGTCGAGCTCACCATCAGCCAGACCGACCCCGGCGTGCAAGGCGACCGCTCGACCGGCGGCACCAAGCCGGCCACCCTGGAGACTGGCGCAACCATCCAGGTGCCGCTGTTCATCTCGACTGGCGAGAAGATCAAGGTCGACACGAGGACCGGCCAGTACCTCGGCCGCGCCTGATGAGCGCTGCGCTTTCCCCGCCAGCGCCCCTTCGGCTCGGTCATGCCGCCCGCGCGTAGCAAGGCGCGCAAGCGGGCCCTGGACGTCCTGTTCGAGGCCGAGCAGCGCGACCTCCCAGTCCTAGAGCTGCTCGCCGAGCGCATCACGCTGGGCAGCCCGCCAGTGCCCGACTATGCCGCGGACCTAGTCCGCGGCGTCGCCGTGCACTCGGCGCGGATCGACGAGCTGATCTCGGAGTACGCCGAGGGCTGGACCCTGGACCGGATGCCCGCGGTGGACCGGAACGTGCTGCGGATCGGCGTCTACGAGCTGCTCTGGGCCGAGGCCGTGCCGGACGGCGTTGCGATCAGCGAGGCCGTCCTGCTCGCCCGTGACCTGTCTACCGATGCCTCGCCCTCCTTCGTCAACGGCCTCCTGGCCCGCATCGCCGAACTCAAGCCATCCCTGCAAGTCTGACGCGCTCGCCATAGGGAGGAGCGGGGCCGACGCCTTTGGCCCGAGCGCATTCCCCGGCCAAGTCCCGCGGTGCCCGGCCTGGTGCGATGACCGACACGACGCCGATGACCTGCTGCGCAGTTGATAACCGGGCTCAGGGCTGCTGGGCGAAGCGGACGCGCAGGCCGAAGCGGTGCAGGACCCGGAAGAACCACAAGGCCGAAAGGAACGTGCCCGCCACCACGCCGCCTACGCTGACGGCCGTGGTGAGCAGCAGGAACACCTTGACCGTTTCGAAGGCCATCAGCACGGCCAGGCCCACAGTGGACACGAAGAAGATCCCGGCCCACAGCCAGGTCGCGCCCTGGAAGAACCGGTGCAGCCCCGGGTGATGGGACGACGGCTGGCGGAGCGCGACGACCTCGGCGGCTAGCTGGGCAACCAGTGGCTTGCGGGTCGGCGCGGTCCGCGCGAACAGCACGCACAGGCCTAGATTGGCCAGCGGGAACTGGAGCAGGAAGAACAACATGCTGCCCGTGACGATCACCACCGCCGTCTGCAGGGTGAGCACCAGGGCCGAGATCGTGAGCAGGCCAGGAACGCTGCGGGTCAGGACCTTGCGGCCGATCACGGTCAGCCAGACCACGGCGGTCGCGGCCACCATGCCAGCGTCCCGGCCGCCGAACTTCGCGCCGACGAAGTACCCGGCGACGGGAAGGCCGAGGGATTCGGCCAGGTTCCATCCTGCGGTCAAGATCAGCCGCCAGGGGCGGGGCAACTCTAGGTGCTCAGCCATGGCGAAGAGCATACGGTGGGCGGCTTCGGCTGCGCTGGAATTGCCGGCAGGTGGCGTAAAGAAGAATCTGAGAGTTCCGCACGGCTGTATAACGTAGGGCTGGTCACGGAAGTTCACTAATCCGGAACGGAAAGTAATCACACTCAAACGCCTCTCCCCGGGACGGGGGGATTCCGGGGGGTCGCCCCCCCCGGGCTAGCAGGGCACTACATTGGACTCCTGGAAGGAGGCTGGCGTGGCGGCAGATTTCAGGCGCGACGGCGTCCGCTCTTCACTGGTCTGGGATGTCCTGGGCGACGTCGTCTCGGCCCGGGTGGCGGAGAGCGGCAGGCAAGCCCTGGACATCGTTGACGTGGGCGGAGGTACCGGTGGTCTGGCGGTGCCGTTCGCCGCCCTGGGACACAATGTCACCGTGGTCGACCCGAGCCCGGACGCGCTGGCGGCGGCGCAGCGGCGGGCCGCCGAGGCGGGCGCGCGGCTGACCGCCGTGCAGGGCGAGGCGGCCAGTCTGGACAGCGTGGTGGGGACGAAAGCGGCTGACCTGGTCATCTGCCACAACGTGCTCGAGTACGTCGACTCGCCGGCCGACGCGATGACCGCGATCGCCGCCGTGCTCCGGCCGTCCGCCACGGTGAGCGTGCTGGCGTCCAACGCGGTGGCCGCGGTCCTGCACCGGGCGCTGGCCGGCCGGTTCACCGAGGCCCGCCAGCTGCTCGAGGGCGAAAACGCGGAGGAGGGGTCCGGCCCGCCGCGGCGGTTCACCCTGCCGGCGCTCATCGCGCTGATCGAGGGAGCCGGGTTGCGCGCGGGAGAGGTGCACGGCCTGCGGATCTTCAGCGGGCTGGTGCCCGGCGCGCTGCTCGACGGGGACGCGGGCGGCGTCGGCGGGACCGAGGCGCTGCGCGCGCTTGAGGCGGCCGCCGCGGTCACCCCGCCGCTGCGCGACATCGCCGCGCAGCTGCACGTGCTTGGCCACCGCTGACCGTCATGGCCGCCGGCACAGCCCCAGAACGTCCTCCAGACGCGCATCCCGACGACACCGGCTGTCACATCCTGCACGTGGACATGGACGCGTTCTACGCGAGCGTGGAGATCAGGGAGCGGCCCGAGCTGGTCGGCCAGCCGGTCATCGTGGGCGGGGCCAGCGGACGGGGCGTGGTGCTGTCCGCGTCGTACGAGGCCCGGGCGTTCGGGGTGCACTCGGCGATGCCGGTGGGCCGGGCGCAGCGGATGTGCCCGCGGGCGGTGTTCGTCGCGCCCAGGCACCGGATGTACGCCGCTGCCTCCAAAGAGGTCATGGCGATCTTCGGCACGATCACGCCGGACGTGGAGCCGCTTGCCCTCGACGAGGCCTTCCTCGACGTCTCCGGCGCGCTGCGGCGGCTCGGGCCGCCCGTCGTGATCGCCAGGCACATCCGGGCTGAGGTCGCCAGGCAGCAGGGCATCACCTGCTCGGTCGGGCTCGCGCCGACCAAGTTCGTAGCCAAGATTGCCTCCGCCCGCTGCAAGCCGGACGGGCTTCTCGTAGTGCCGCGCGCGGGCGTACTCGACTTCCTGCACACACTGCCGGCCTCGGTGCTGTGGGGCGTCGGGGAGCGTACCGGGGAGGCGCTAGCCCGGCTGGGCCTGCGCACGGTGGCGGACATCGCGCACACCCCGCTGGCCACGCTGCAGCACGAACTCGGGGTCTCCCAGGGCTCGCACCTGGCCGCCCTGGCCTGGGGCCGGGACGAGCGCCGGGTGACGCCGCACGTGCCGGAGAAGAGCATCGGGGCCGAGGAGACCTTCGCGACCGACATCGACGACCCGGAACGCATCAGGCGGGAGCTGCTGAAGCTGTCCGGGCGGACGGCGCGCGGCCTGCGAGCGGGCGGCTACGCGGCCCGGACGGTTTCGGTCAAGCTCCGGCTGGCCAGCTTCAAGACGATGACCCGGTCCCGTACTCTCGCCTATCCGACTGACGTAGCTCGTGAGATTTATGCCACAGCCTGCGCGCTGTATGAGTCGGCCGGTCTCGACGACGGCGCGCGGCTGCGGCTCGTCGGCGTCCGGGTATCGGGCCTGGTCACGGTGGCCACGGCGAATGCCCAGCTGACGTTCGATGACCGGCCCGTCGGCTGGCGGGAGGCGGAGCGGGCGGTCGATGCGATCGCGAGCCGATTCGGGGCCAGCGCGGTCCGGCCGGCGGCTCTGGTAGAGGACACGAACCACCCAGCTGAGGGTGGTTTCTGACCTGCTGGGGGGTCTACCCTTCCAAGCGGCGTGTCAACGCTCGTATTCTGGAAATTGAACCGGGTATGTGCGGTGAAAGATCACCGCACACCTGCCGGGCGCAAGGTTTTTTTATGGGAGGCGTCGTGCCGCTCTCTGAACATGAGCAGCGCCAGCTAGAGCAGATCGAGCAGGCGCTCTACAGGGAGGATCCGAAGTTCGGGCGTCTCGTGCGCTCCAGTGACCCCCGGGTGCACTATAAGCGCAAACTGGTACAGGCCCTCATCGGCGTCATCGTCGGTGCTGGCCTGCTCGCGGCCGGAGTGGTCACCCACCGCTTGTACCTCGAGGCAGCCGGGGCGGCGGTCATGCTGCTGTCCCTGGTGTGGGCGGTGGTCAGCTGGCGGCGGCACGTGGCTAGGGTCCGCCCCGCCAAGCCCGCGCGCGCCAAGACGAAGACGGTGGGAAAGCCCCGGTCCGGTCCCGGCCGCCCGGCCCAGTCCAGGCGCGCCCGGATGATGGAGCGGATGGAAGAGCGGTGGCGCCGCCGGCAGGAGGGCGACCGCAGGATGTAGCGGCCGCTGCTGTCTCCTCCGGTGCTGGCTCAGGGGAAGCAGCAGCGCCCCGCTGGCCTGAACCGGTCGGCACCGGTAACCATGCGCCCAGGAACTCCCTCTCCTCACCTCTTGCGGGCGGCGGCGTGGGTGAGGGTGGTCATCATGGAGGCGGGGAAGATGGTGGCGCGCCAGCGGGTGGTGCGACGGGCGGTGGCGGCTAGTCCGCGCCGGGCGGTGGTGCCGTCGTGGCGCAGGTGTTGTGATGCGGTGGGGCAGGCGGCGTAGCTGGCGCGTTCTTCGGCGAGGGCGAGCCGGGTGACGGCGGCGGCGGCGGGTTGGGGCAGGGTAGTGGTGACGCGGGCGGCCAGGGTGCGGGGTGGTTCGCTGGGGCGGCTGGTGACGCCGTAGTCGGTGAGGTCGTCGTGGAAGTCGCGCCAGGCGGCGTGGGCGCGGCTGGTGTCGTCGCGGGCTCGGAGCCAGCGCCAGCGGCGTGCGGTGAGGCGGAACGCGGCGGGGGTGATCAGGACGGCGCCGGCGGTGGCGGCGAAGGCGATCCCGATGGTGGCCCAGCCGGCGCCGAGGTTGACTCCTGGGGTGCGGGTCATGAGCCGGTACAGGGCCAGGGCGACCAGGGCGGTGGCGGTGGTGGCGGCTACGGCGGTGGTGGTGGCGGGGGGCCTGCGGCGGCGGGTTTCCGGCTGGGCGGCCGGGGTCTGGCGGGCGGGCGGGGTGATGAGCGTGATCAGGCCGAGGGCCAGCACGAGCGCCGCGGTCACGGCCAGTGCTATCACGGTCCACGGCGTCCCGGACCGGCCGCCCGCCGAACCCCCCGCCGGCTCACCAGGACCAGACTGCGGGAGAAGGTGGTTGAGCGCGCTGTTGCTGCCGGCCTTAGTGCTGCCCGGACCTTGGGTCGCCTGGATGATCGGGGGGGTCGCGCCGAGCAGACCGCGCCCCGTTCCGCTGGTCATGTAGTTCGGGGGGTTCGCGGTGCCCTGGCCGGCCGGCGTGGGCTCGAAGCGGATCCAGCCGAAGGTCGGAAAGTACACCTCGGTCCACGCGTGCGCGTCGGTGTTCCTGACCTCGTAGGTGCCGTTCTTGAGCCGCGTGCCCGCCGTGTAGCCGACCACGAACCGGGCCGGGAAGCCGAGCAGGCGGGCCAGCACGGTCATCGCGTAGGCGTACTGCACGCAAAAGCCGCTCTTCGTCTTGGTCAGGAAGTTCAGCAGGCTCGCCGGGCTGTTCAACGGCGCCACGGTGAGGTTGTAGCTGAACTGGCCGCCCGAGAGCCAGTTCGCCAGCACGTCCACCTTGCCGAATTCGGTGGTCTGGCCGGCCGTGTACGTGTCCATCACGTTCCTCAGCGCCTGCGTCCGGTATGACGACGGAAGCTGCAGATCCGGCGCCAGGGCCGCCGTCTTCACCAGACCGGGTACCGCCTCCAGCTGCGCCTGGCTCGGATCCACCGCCACGCTGGCGACAGAGTAAGACCGGCCGGCGATGGAGTCGGTGGTGGAGTACACCATGAGGTCCGGGTCGGCCAGCCACTTTCCTGGCGCGTCGACGTGGAGGGCAGGATAGGGCAGCGGCAGGAATGTCGGCTGGGAGCCCGGGCTGGGGAAGTCACGGGTGGCGGTGACCGTCGTCGTCACGGTCTGAGCGGACGTAGTGTCGGTCAGGCCCTCAGGATCGGGGATCGAGTCGATCGGCACCGTGTGGGCCGCATAGTCGTCGACCTGCCAGCCCTCATCGGTCAGGGTGTCGAAGACGTACTGCCTGAAGTACTCCGCGTCGTTGTCCTGCAGCGACGGCGAGGCGTTGGTGGCGTACGTAAACACCGTGCTCGGGCGGGGCTCGCGCAGTTGCGTGACGGTCTGGGCCAGCGCGCTCGGCAGCGACAGACCGCCGACTCCGTCGCCGTTGCCGCCGATGCCCGGTCCGGAGGAGAACAGCTTGTTCGGGTGCAGGCCGGGCAGGAGCAGCGGTGCGCACAGCGCCAGCACGATCGAGGCCAGCCCGACCCGCCGGCCCGCCGCGGCCAGCGCCCGGGTATCCGGGCCCGGCCCTCGCCCGCGGACCCGCCGCGGCGCGTCGGCGCGCCCGTCGTCGGTGTCGAAGGTCCCGCCGGACCGCGGTGCGGGGCGCCATAGCGAGACCAGGCGGCCCCAGACCCGGATCCGTTCCCGGCCGTCGGCGCTGAGCATGGCCAGGTACCCCGCGCCGCCCAGGCAGAACACCAGGCCGGTGGCGAACTCCTCGTGCGAGGCGTTCATCATGACCGGCACGGTGAACAGGACGAGCAGCGGCAGCCCGGCCAGCGCGGTGGACCGCAGCCGCGCGGCGATCAGGTCGGCCAGCACTGCGGTGATGCCGACCCCCCCGGCGGCCAGCAGCAGCAGTCCGGACAGGTTCGGCACCGGCGGTGCGTACCTCTTCGAATCGTTCACCCCGGTGCCCACGAGCTCGAACAGGCGGGCGAGCGAATCGGGGGTGGGGATCACGAACAGCAGCGAGTGCCGGGCCTCGAAGACCAGGTTCAGGTAGATCAGCAGGCCCGCGACGCCGGCGGCCAGGCAGGCCGGCGCGGGCAGGGGGCGCAGCCGGGTCAGCGCCCCGGCCGCCGCGACGACGACCACCCCTCCGGTCGCGATGACAAACCACAGCGAGTCGGTGAACACCGGATACAGGACCGTCGAGACCAGCATGCAGGCCACCGCCGTCGTCACCGTCATCCGGCCGTTCAGCGTCACCGCCACTCCCCCCCGGTCCCCGCGGTCCCCCCGGTCCCGGCGGATCCGTCGAAGCCGCCGACGGACAATGGCCGGTCTGCGGGCCGGTGCAGCTGCTGCCAGGCGGCCGCCAGCGGCGTGCTGGCGCTGGCCACCGCGACCCGCCAGCCCGCGGCCGACAAGATCTCCGCCGTCCGCGCCGTATCCTCGGATATCCCGTCGGACGCCCACGCGGAGACGGCGAGCAGCAGCGCCATCGCGGGCGCGTTCCCGCGCCTGCTCGCGGCCAGCCGGCTGGCGTCGTCCGCGGACAGCCGCCCGACTACCGCGATCAGCTGGCCGCCCGCGCTGGCCAGCGCCGACGTGCCCGCCCGGAAGCTGGCCGCGTGCGACGGGGTGATGACCGCGAGCATGTCGAGCAGGGAGTCCTGGAAGGTGCCGCGCGGGGCGATCTCGCCGGCCTCGGTGATGAGCCGGGCCCGGAAGCCCTCGCCGGACAGGTGGGCGCCGATCGAGGCGGCCGCGCTGACGGCGAACTCAAACGTCGAGGCGGGCCCGCTGCCCGAATGCGCCGAGCGCCGGGTATCCAGGAACACTGACGCGCTGTTGCGCCACTGGTGCTCCTCGCGGCGGACCATCAGCTCGCCGTATCGTGCCGTCGACTTCCAGTGCACCCGGTGCAGGCTGTCCCCGTCCTGGTACACGCGCGGGGCGGCGTCGTCCTCACCGATGGCCGAGATCGTGCGCATCCCGCCGTCTCCGTCGCCGAGCCAGCTGCTCTGCGCGGCGGCCCGCGGCAGCGGGAAGATCCTCGGGGTGACCACGAGCGTGCTGGTGGCGCTGAACGACCGGCTGATCTCCACCAGCCCGAACGCGTCCGCGACCCGGACCCGGAGCGGGCCGATGGTGAACTTGCCCCGGGCTTCCGAACGGATCTGGTAATTGAGCTCCCGGTGCCCGCCGGGCTCGATCTCGTCGAGCACGAACCGCCGCCTGCTGCCCAGCATGTACGGGGTGATGTCCTCGGCCAGCAGCACGCCGGTGCGCAGCCGCGAGACGTTCTCCACCCGCGCGGTCACCGTGGTGGGCTGCCCGGCCGGAATCCGCGGCGGGTCGAGCCTGCGGGCGCAGGCCAGCCGGTAGCGGGACCGGCGGGCGATCAGCGTGGACACGACCGGCAAGATGACGAGCAGGGCGCCGACGCGGACCAGGTTGGGCTCTGGTATCGCCAGGCCGCAGACCGCGGCCGCACCACCCGCGGCCATAAACGACCGGCCCCGGGTCGTCAGTGAGCTAAAGAGCCCCCGCATGGC
>CAVUBD010000031.1:0-81253 GCA_963739615.1 uncultured Actinomycetes bacterium | reverse complement strand
GGTCACGGTGACCGGGGGCAGCAGGCCGCCGTCCGCATAGGCGGGCGGCGGGGTGCTGCTCAGGTACCCGAGTACCCGGCCGCGCTCGCCGGGCGGCTGGGTCTTTTCCGGCAGGCGATTTCGTAGACGGCGCCGGCCGCCACTCGCTCCAGGTAGGCGCTCAGGTGCCGCTGCAGCTCCAGGACGCCGGTCCGGGTCACCGTGGCGGCCCCGGCCGGGCGCTCGCGGGTCAGCCATGATGATGGATGGGGTGGCCCCCCGCCCGGCGGGGTGCCTCGGCGCCGGGCTTTCCGGCCAGCGCGACGGCGCGGTCCAGCGCCACCCAGCAAGCACCGCGGCGTGGATTTCGTCCCTGGCCCGCTCGCGGTCCCTTGGTGATGTCCGGCCACCTTGAGAAGGGCTTGCCTGGTCATGCGCGGTCCACCGTGAGATCGAGGCTATGGGTCGCGCAGGGCAGCTGCTGGCGCTGGGTCGGCCTCTACGGCGAGGAAATGGACCCTGCAACCCACGCGCACCTGGGCAACTACCCGCAAGCCCTCACCCATGCCGCGCTCATCCAGGCCGCGCCAGCCACACAAGAGCCAATCCGGCCCGCGAGGGCGTGTGCTCGGCAGCAACCGCCAGCGCCGCCATCGAAAGCGCGGCTGCGGGAATCCTGGTTACCATCGCGCACCTCCTCAGCCCGCGGTGGTCGAGATCCGTTTACTGTTGGTTGCGGGCCATCCCTGTCTAGAGCAGAACGTCCCAGCCTACGCCGGCCTTCGTCCCTGCAACCGCACCCACCCAGGCCGGTCGAGGTGCCGCCGCCTGCTCGCTTATCGCCAGCCAGCTCTGCGGCGGCATGGCGGCAGCGCCGCCTGATCAGCATGCTGACCCGGTTCAGGATCCAGCGCTGGCCCTCGCCTCAGCCGTGACCTGCCGGGCCCTTGTCAAGCTCGGTGGGCAGCCGGGCCAGCTGCGCGAGCGATAGCCCGGCCGGCGCGCCGCACATGATCAAACCAGGCGAGACCTCAGCTTTTTAAGTCTCCATATCAGCCGGGATGGGGGACCACCAGCGTTGAACTGACCGGAACCGCACAGGCAAGGAGTAACCTGGGGCGCGCCCCATGCGGGCCGTATTGCGCTGCCCGGATGGGCCTCCTTCCGTTGAGCGAGGCGATGTCCTCGCGGTGCGGCACGCCGGGCGGCAGTACCTATGGTTGCGGTTCACGGGGCTGAATGCCTTCCCGCAGTATGCGCAACAGGCGATGTTCCCGGTGTCCTGGTCTATGTTCTCCAGCTCGTCGGCCATGATGTTCCGCAGCCGGGTGCGCCCGGCCTTACCGGGGATGACCTCCAGCACTGCCAGGCATACGGGTGAGGCACGCCTCCGGGCTGACGACCTTGGTGCCCTTGGCCTCCCACGGCATACTGCCCGCGGGGGACACGGTGACCGTGGCGCCGGGGATGGCTGCCTTGTACGCGCTCGACATGGCCTCGCGAGTGACCGGGCTCGCTGCCCGCCCGATCGTGGCCCTGACGCACTTCTCCACCTCGGCGACGGGCAGGAGGGAAGGGAATTTCCCGCGTCATATCAGGGTCGGCGGGGGGCTTTGTCCGCAGTGGTCACCAAGGCTGGCGCATCGGTGGCAGCGAAACGCCCCGGCCACCAGTGCGCGGGTAGAGCCGGGGCGCTTGTTGTCGCGGACTACATGAGCGGGGCTTCGTAGTACTCCACAGGCTCGTCGTCCCCGGCGCTGTCCTGCTCGTCCCCGCCGGCTTCGTCCTCGTCCTCAAGGTAGGAGTTGCGCAGCTCCGCGGCGTCGTCCTCGCCGTCCTGGTAGCCGGGCAGCGCGCCAGCGAGCAGGGTGCCAGCGCGGAACTTCTCCCCGCTGAATGCCCCCGGCGCGTCGGCCTGGAACAGCGCGGCCACGGCGCCGGCCAGCTCGTCGCACCTGGCCTGGTGCCCGGCGGACTTGGCGGTGTGCCCGTCGCCCATGACGTGCCTGGTGCGGCGGATGGCCCGCGCGAACCTGGCGTAATCCGAGCGCCAGAACGTCCTGTCGTGCGCGGTGGTCCCGGTGGCGGTGCCGGTGATGGACATGGCGTCCCTTCTCTCCGCCCTTTTAGATGGCGGTCTTGATCTGGCTAGTGGTCTCGCTCGCGGCGAGCGAGACCACGGCGTGGCGGAGATTCACCCAGGCCACGGCGAAACCGGGATTCAGGTTCAGGTACCGGACGTGCGCGACGCGGACCCAGCTGGCCTGGTCGGTCTCCTGGCCGGTGCGTACCTCCGGCAGCGCGCCGCGATCCAGGCCGACGTGCGCCAGGAACGTGGTGTACTGCCAGCCGCACGCGGTGCACTCGCCGACGTAGCTCCTGGTGCCGGGCCGGGCGGTGATCCCGCGCGCCTCCTCGCGGCACTCGCGCTCGGCGGCCTGCGCGGGCGATTCGCCTTCGGCAATCGCGCCGCCGAAACAGCTCCACGTGCCGGGGTCCTGGACGGCCCTGCTGCGCTTGCCGAGCAGCACGTACGCCCGGCCGCACCGGACGGTCCAGGGCAGGCACCCCGCAGCTCCGCGTGATCCCCGGCGACGGTGCACGGGGCAGGGGCGGAAGCCCGATGGCACCTCCTCCAGCCGGGCCGGGTCGGTGCCCAGCTCGGCCAGCCGGGCGTACAGCGCCTCCTCAGTGAAGTAGTCGCCCAGCCAGGTGTTCCAGTGCCCGCCGATGCCGCCCAGGTCCTTGACCCGGTACCGCTGCACGCCGTCCACGGTCGGCGTGGTGACCTCGATGCCGCCTGGCGATACGAACCAGGTCATGACGCACTCACCACCTGGCCGGGCACGCGGGCAGCGATGACCGCTGGCGGGACGCGATAGGTCCAGTCGCGCTCGCTCGGGTTGCCCATCCGGATGCTGCCGACCGGCGTCACGGTGATCCAGAAACCTGGTCCGGTGATGACGGCGTTGCTGGCCGATGGAACCGCGAGCGGAGTGCCCGCCATGGTCTGGGCCACGGTGGCACCGGGCCGCGCCGGGGTGGTCACGGTGATCTGCTCCCCGCCGGCGTAGCCGCTCACGTACTCGGCGTCGGGGCCGTCAGTGGTGGCAGGTCCGGGCACCATTGGCACGGCGCCGGCCGGTGCGGCTGCGATAGTGAGTATCCGGTTCATGGTTCACTACCTCTGGTGCAGGGACTGCACTGTCCCTGCCTTCCCTACTGCCCCGATCAGGGGGTGCCCGCCGTGTTCGGTATCGACGCTATGGGCGTGACTGAGGAAATTGCCAGAGCCGTACGTCCTGCCGGGAGTCCCTAGCTGGTCCCCCGCTGGCCTGGGTTCCGCAGATGACTGTCCGCCTAGTGACCGAAAAATAGGCGTTGAAGTGCGGGAACGCGAAAGAGCCCAGTGACGGGGCGTGTCACTAGGCTCTGGCGTTCGCGCAGGTCAGGAGGCCGGGGGTGCGGGGTCCAGGGCGAGGATCTTCTTCGGCGGTTCGATAGCCAGTGCGGTGTAGATGTCGCGCAGCGGCTTGGTGAGGTCGGTGGTCTGGCGGAAGGTGCCGGCGGGGCCGGTCCAGGTGACGGCGTGCTGGCGCTGGAGCTCGGCCCGGACGCGGTTCCAGGTCTGGCCGGTCGCGTTCTCGGTCACGCGGATGAGCAGGAGGGCGAGCCAGCAGAGGATGACGTGGGCGCGGATCCGGTCTTCCCGCCGGTGGTAGACCGGGCGGAGGTCGATGACCTGCTTCATGTCGCGCCAGCCGCGTTCCACTTCGAGGAGCTGCTTGTAGCCCAGGGCGATGTCCTCGGCGCTCAGGTGCGGGTCGGAGGAGCGCAGGAGGTACTTGCCGTCGAGGTTCTCCTCGGCCTTGATCCTGGCCTTGTCGATCCGCAGCAGGCCGGCCGGGGTGACGCGCAGGAACCGCTTCAGGCCGGGCTTGCCGGCCAGGGCTCCCTCGATCCTGGCCCGCTCGGCAGCGGTCAGCGCGTCGGTGCCGTCGATGAGCTCCCCGAGCTGCGCCACGAGGCGGGCGCGGATCGCGGCGTCGCGTTCTGCCTGGTCAGGGTTGTAGCAGATGATGAACCGGTCGCTGTCGTCGCCGAGGCGGACTTCCTTGACCTGCAGGTTGTCCCGGACGGTTTTGTAGCGTCCCTGCCGGGACAGGACGGCCTTCACTTCCTCTGATCCGGTGCGGAGCTTCTCGCCGATGATGTAGCCACCGCCGCCCTGCATGAGGGCGCGGCGGTTCTTCCGGGAGGTGAAGCCGCGGTCGGCGACCCAGATGACCTTCGACAGCGCCCATCCCCGCAAGTCCTGCTTGACCTGGCGGATGAGGCCGGAGTCGCCAGTGTCGCCGGGCCAGGACCAGACCCGGACCGGGATCCCGTCCCGGGTGACGGCCATCCCCACGATGACCTGCGGGAGGTCGTCGCGGGAGTCCTTGGACTTGCCGAACGCCCGGAACCCGCCCTGGTCCGCTTCTTCCTTGCTGCCGGCCGGGACCCGCTCGCCCCGATCGTCGCGGGGAACGTCCGCATCCTCCTGCTCCGTCTCGAAATACGTGCTGGTGGTGTAGAACAGCAGGTCTACTTCGAGGTTGAGGAGGTCGGTGAGCTGGTAGTAGGCCTGCTCGGCCAGGCCGGGCTCGATCTCCAGCAGGTGGTCCATCGCCCGGTAGCAGGCGTCGTCGCTGGTCTCGGGGAGGCCGTCGACGTGCACGTCCCCGCTGATCCAGTCGGCGGCCGCCAGCTTGGAGGAGGCGGCCAGCGCCCGGTTGGCGACCAGGGCGAACAGGACCCGCTCGGTCTCCGGGCTTAGCCGGCGCCCGGCCAGCGTCGCGCGGACCGCATCCTCCAGCCCCAGGCGCCGCCACAGCTGGTCCAGGGCGTGGACCCCGCCGGCCGGGCGCGACCCGGTGACGGTCAGCTCGCCCGGCTCCGCCGCGGCGAGGGCCTCGGCGGGGTCCAGCAGCCGCGACAGCGCCGCGACCAGGCGGCGGACCGCGTCCCTGTCGAGCTCGTCCTCCCGGCCGAAGTTGTAGAGCACCCTCGTGCGCGACCGGCCCGCCTCCGGGTCCCACTCGTTGTGGGCCAGCTGCAGGTAGCGGACCGCCCCGGAACGGGTGGTCCGCACGGACGTCTTCACGTAGGGCACGCGCCAGAAGCTACCGGTACCCGCACCCTAGGGCAAATCCGGCGTTTACCCCTAGTCGTTTTTGCTGAACTTCCTGCTTAACAGCCTGTAATCGACCTAATCGTGTCACTAGGCAGTTTCGGGGTTTTCCGCTAGCCGCAAGCCACTGACCTGCGGATCTTCGGTTGGCGTACCCCCGAACTCCCAATTAGCTGCGGAACGCCGGGTGGCAAATCGGGACCGGCAGATGGCCGGACGGGCAGGCGCTCTGCGGTCGTGGGCGAATACCGGGGACAAGACAGCGCGCACGCAGCCGGCACGGGACGCATTCCTGGAGCGGTTCGAGCGCGAGGTCGATCCCGACGGAAAGCTGCCCGAGAAACAGCGTACTGAACGGGCGCTTTACGCCCGGCACGCGCACATGACGGAGCTTGCCAGGAGATCAGCGCAGGTGCGCCGCCAGAGGGCGCTGGCGCAGAAAGGACAGCAAGATGAGGCCCTGGATGATGACGGCTGCGCGGTCATCTCGATCCACTACCGAAACCGCGCAGGCACGTTAGCAGCAGCGGAAGCTAGCTGAGAGCCAGGAGCTGGCCGAGCAGATCAGGCGGCTTAGTGCGCTGCCTATACCCGGTCTCCTGGGCTGAGGCGCTTGTGCGCCTCGCGGGCCCGCTCGTCAGCGTTGGCCGCGGCATAGCGGGCCAGCATCTGGCGGGACTTCCAGCCGAAAGTCCGCATGACGTCGTTGTCGGACATTCCGGATTTCATGGCATAGTCGGCGGCCGTGTGACGGAACTGGTGAGGGTGGATGCGGGGGATGCTGGCCTGGTCGCAGCGCCTGTCCAGCATCTGCCGGATGCCGTCCGCCGTCAGCGGGCCGCGGTGCTTCTCGCCCAGCCACAGCTCGGCACGACGGCCCAGCGGCTCGCGGGAGCGGGCACGCAGGTAGCGCTCCAGGCTCTGGCAGGTCCTGGCCGACAGGTTCAGTGTGGCCGGTCGGCGGCCCTTGCGGGTGACCGACACGCTGTCGGTGTCGAGGTCCAGGTCGTCGACCATGATAGTGGCGACCTCCTCGCGCCTCATCCCTGTGTCGATCAGGAGGCGGATGATCGCGGTGTCGCGCAGCTCGGTGAACTCCCGGCCGGCGCAGGCACGCAGGAGCTTCTTCAGGGTGTCGTCGGACAGGATGGGGATGGCCTTCTCGGTGATGACCGGCGGCTTCATGCGCGCCATGGGGTCGGCCTGGATCTCGCCCTCGTCGAGCGCCCACTTGAAGAACTGTTGCAGGCCACGGTATCGGTTGTTCGCCGTCGAGTCGGTGGCGTTGTCGAGCAAATGCACGATGAAGCCCTCGACGTGCTCGCGCTGGATGGCCGCGAGATCAGCCGGGCCTTTCGTCCGGGCGAGGTAGACGCCCAGGCCCTCGGCCGCCTCACGGTAGGTCTTGACCGTCTTCGGCGACAGGTTACGGGCGCGCAGGGACCTGACCCAGCTGCGCACGAACGAACTGTAGTCACCCGATTCCGGATCGGGGTACCCGTCCTTGACGAGCTTCAGCTCCGGCATGACTCCATGATAGCTAACCTGAACAATTATCTGCTGTAAGAGCGCTATAGTTGTCTCGTATGGCTCCAAGATGACGTGTTTTTGCTGGTCAGCGCGCCCGGCAGGATTCGAACCCGCGACCCGCTGCTTAGAAGGCAGCTGCTCTGTCCGGCTGAGCTACGGGCGCCCGGAGATAAGTTTGCACGGCGAAGATCACACAACGGCTACACGAAGGTCGCAGTGTGTCTGCCCGCCCCCAACAACGCAGAGCCCCAAGGGCACAGGCCCCAAGGGCACAGGCCCCAAGGGCACAGGCCCCAAGGGCACAGGCCCCAAGGGCACAGGCCCCCGACGACGCAGGGCCCCGCGTCCGCCAGTAACCGTACCCGAGCCGATGGCCGTTAGCGAACACCCGTCCGTGTCATGCTTCCGAGGTACTCGTGCGC
Source organism: uncultured Actinomycetes bacterium (assembly GCA_963739615.1). Classification (GTDB taxonomy): domain Bacteria; phylum Actinomycetota; class Actinomycetes; order Streptosporangiales; family Streptosporangiaceae; genus Palsa-504. The sequence goes on along the minus strand of CAVUBD010000031.1, from coordinate 74,149 downwards.
GAGCCGCACCGCGGTGGCGCCGTCGCCGACCGCCGAAGCGACCCGCTTGATCGACCGGTAGCGGGCGTCTCCGGCGGCGAAGACGCCGGGAATCGAGGTCTCGAGCGGCAGCGGCGCACGGTCGAGCGGCCAGCGGGACGGCGGCGCCCCGTCCCGCACCACGTCACGCCCGGTCAGGATGTAGCCGCCGTCGACCTGCGTCGCGGCGGGCAGCCACTGGGTGCGCGGCTCGCCGCCGATCAGGACGAACAGGGCAGCGGCCGGAACCTGCCTGGTCCGGCCGTGCAGCCTGTCCCGCAGCGTGATGGCGTCGAGGTGGTCGGTCCCGTGGCCATCGGTCACCTCGGTGTTCAGGCGCACCGTGAGGTTGGCGGTGACCTCGATCTCCCGGATCAGGTAGTCCGACATGGAACGCGCCAGGCTGTCTGCCCGGACCACCATGGTCACCTGCCGGGCCCGGCGCGCGAGGTGCAGCGCGGTCTGCCCGGCCGAGTTGCCGGCTCCCACCACGAAGACGTCGCGGCCTTCCATGGCCTGCGTCTCGCTCGCGGCCGCACCGTAGAAGACGCCGCAGCCGACCAGCGCCTCGAGCCGCGGCACGCCGAGACGGCGCCAGGCGATGCCCGGCGCGACGATGACCGCCCGGGCCGCGATCTGGTGCCCGTCGGCGAGCCGGACGAGACGTTCGTCGCCCCGGCCCTCCAAGCCGGCGGCGGGCTGGGCGAACACCAGGTGCGCGCCGAATATCCAGGCCTGCTCGCAGGCGCGCCTGGTGAGCTCATGTCCGCTGATGCCGTACGGGAAGCCAGGATAGTTCCTGATCAGCGGGCTGCTTCCCGCCTGCCCGCCGGAGACGGTCTCCTCGAGCACCACCGTCCGGAGGCCCTCAGACGCGGCGTAGACGGCGGCGGCCAGGCCCGCAGGTCCCGCTCCGACGATGACGACGTCGCATTCGTCCACGTCGTTGCGGCTGCTCCCGCCGACGGCCGCCACGATCTGCGCGGGCGTCGGCTCGACCATCGTGTAGTCATCGTGCCGGATCATGACCGGCAGGCGGGTGGCGTGCAGGCCCTTATCCTCGAGCCGGCGGCGCCCCTCCTTGCTGTCGGCCGCATCGAAATGAAACGGAACGTTGAAGCGGGTGAGCATCTCCTGCAGCTCGCTGGTGCTGCGGCCCTGGGGCCGCCCGATGACGTGGAATAGCTCGACATCGGCCCCCTGATACTTGGCCCACTCGGCCAGGAACTCGCTGACGATACGGTAGAGATCCCGTTCGAGCATCCACGGCTTGGTGATGTGGTAGTCGGCCTGGCCGAGCGTCATGGCCTGGATGACCGGGCTCTGCGCCGTGTAGTCACGCTCCACGAGCAGCACCCGCTTGGCTCGCGGGTGCATGCCGTGGGCCCGGGCGAGAAAGTCGACGCCGGGCATCTCGCGCATCTTGTGGTCGACGATGAGCAGGGCGACCGGCACCTGCTGGCCGGCCAGTTCGCGCAGCATCTCCAGTCCCGCGGCGGCCGACGAGGTACCGATCACGCGGAAGTCCTCGCCGAACCGCCGGCCGAGATCATGCCGGAGTGCCCCCACGACCCCGGCGTCATCATCGACCACGAACAGCACGGGATGCGACATCTCAGCCCTGCGCCGCGGGCTGGATGTTCTGGTTGAGGTGGAAGATGTTGCCCGGGTCGTACCGGTCCTTGATCTGGGCGAGCCGGTCGTAGTTGCCGCGGTAGGACGCCTTGACCCGGTCCTGGCCCTCGTTCATCAGGAAGTTGACGTAGGCGCCGCCGGCTGAGGTCGGATGCAGCTCCTGCCAGTAGTCCTTGGCCCATTGCGAGATCCGGCCGGCGTTCGCCGGATCCGGGTCGACGCCGACGATGACGCCGGCCCAGCCGCCGTTGCGGTAGGCGAAGGCGGTGGCGTCGGCGGGTACCCGGCTGGCCGCGCCGTCGATGGGGTACATGTGCATGGTGGAGTGGCCGGTCGGCAGCAGTTCGCCGTACTTGCGGTGCACGTTGATCGCCGCGTCGGAGATCTCGTTGAAGAAGTCCGCCCGCCAGTACCACTGCAGCCCGGCCGGGTAGAGCGGGTCGAACACGCTCTGCAGCACGCTGAACGGCATCGCCTGCAAGCCCACCAGCAGCGGCGAGCCATACGTCTTGACCGGCTCGAGCACCGCGTCGGCTCGGTCGTGCGATCCGGTGTAGCACCAGACGATGCCGCATACCTTGCGGCCCCACAGCTCCTCGGGGAACAGCGGAACGGGCGGGATGGTGAGCAGCGCGATCCAGCCGCTCAGTTCCTCCGGCAGCGCCGGCATCAGCTCCCGGTACCAGCGCATGACGTCGCCGACGTCGGCGAGGTCGTAGAACACCGGGCCGCCGATGATCGTGCCGCCTTCGCCGATGTCGTGGCAGCGGAACGTGAACGACGTGACGATGCCGAAGTTGCCGCCGCCGCCGCGCAGCGCCCAGAACAGGTCGCTGTGCGAGTTCGCGCTGGCCGTCACGAGCGTGCCGTCGGCGAGGACCACGTTGGCGGCCAGCAGGTTGTCGACGGTGAGGCCGAACCGCCGGGACAGGTAGCCGATGCCGCCGCCGAGCGCCAGGCCGGCCACGCCGGTGGACGCGAGGAAGCCGGAAGGAGTGGCCATGCCGAACGCCACGGTCGCGTGGTCGACGTCTCCCCAGGTGCATCCGGCGTCGGCGCGGACGGTGCGGTTCTGCGGGCTGACGGTGGTGCTTCGCAGCAGCGACAGGTCGATGACCAGGGCGGCGTCCTCGACCGCGAGGCCGGCCGCGCTGTGCCCGCCGCCCCGGACCGCGAGCTCGAGGCCGTGGTCCCGGCCGAAATGTACGCACGTGACGACGTTGGCGGCGTCCCGGCAGCGGGCGACGGCCGCCGGATGCTTGTCGATCATGCCGTTGTAGACGGCCCGGGCCTGGTCGTACCCGGGATCTGAGGGCACTATCAGTTCGCCGCGCAGGGCGGCGGCCAGCTGGCCGAGCGCCTCGGCGGCGATGTCGGCTGATGTCGTAGTCATGGTGGGTCCCTTCCACGTGAGCTGCCCCGGCTTGACGGGGCTATCACGAAGCTAGGACCCGCACCGTTCGCGCATCGTTCGCGGCGGCGCGTTCGCCCTGAGCAGCCGGGGGAACGTTAAGGCAGTGCGGCGAGGTCGCGCTCGCAGCGGCGGACCAGCGCGACGCTGCCCTGGCCGGACGCCATCCGCGCGGCCGAACGCAGCCGCCAGACCGTGGCCTCCTCATCGTCGTGGGCCGCGCGCATCCGCATCACTTCGGGCAGCCACCATAGGTCGTCGTAGGCATGCCCGGCGGCGAGGGCGGCGTCGAGCGTGGCGCGCGCAGCGTGCGGACTGTTGTCCCGGACCAGCAGGTCGGCGAGCAGCGAGAGCCAGTACGGCATCCGCGCGAAGGAGCCCGCCGACCTGAGGTTGCCGATGCCCTGCTGGGCCAGGTCGAGGCCGGACTCATCGGTGCGGGACCAGCCGTCCAGGATCAGCGCCCACTCCCGGTAGTAGGCGAAGCCGTACCGCCGGCACAGCTCGCGCAGCTCGGCGACGGTGTCCTTCAGTTCGGGCAGGTCGTGACGGATCTGGTGGGTGATAGAGCCGTACGCCAGCGCTACCGCCAGGTTGTACGGATGGTCGATCGCCCGGGCCAGCCTGATGGCGGCGTGACAGCTGGCCAGGGCCTCGTCGTCCTGGCCGAGCAGCCAGTAGGCGTGGGCGGCAAAGGCCGCGCCGTGCACGTCGGGCCGGGTGCCAATGCTCAGCGTGGGGGCGCCGGCGGTCAGTTTGGCGGCGATCTGGAGGTGATGCAACGCCTCGGCAGGCCGGCCGAGCGCGACGGCCGAACCGCCGACCGCGAAATGAGCCGGACCGCTCGGCTCGGAGCCGGGTTCGACCAGGGCCAGCGCTCGCTTGGCCGTCTGGTACCCCTCGACCGCTCGTCCCTGGACGAACTGCGTCGTCCAGAGCGCGACCAGGCTGGTCAGCGTCGAGCCCTTAAGGCCCAACGACTCCGCCAGGGCGACCGAACGCTCGAGCGCCTGCTGCAGCTCGGGCGATGAGTAGCCGTACCTGGCGTTGAGCGGTGCCGCGACGGCCTGCAGAATTTCCAGCTCCTGCCGGTCCCTGTCGCTGCCCTCCGGCCGGCTGAGCACGATCGACAGCGCCGCCTGGTGCAGCCGGATCGCCTCGGCGTGAGCGAACCGGGCCGCCGCGACATCGGCGGCGCGGCAGTAGTAGGCCACCGCCCGCTCCAGCCGCCCGCCGCGGGCGTACTGCTCGGCCAGCTGAGCCGAGACCGTGTCCGCGTCGTCGGCGTGCAGCAGTTCGAGCGCCTGAGCCACGCGCCGGTGCAGCAGCCATCGCCTGGGCGGGCTGACGAGCGTGTATGCCGTCTCGCGCAGCAGGTCGTGGGAGAAGTCGTAGCCCTCCCGGTACTCGCGCACGATCCGGCGCCGCCAGAGCTCGTCGACCGCCCCCACCACGACGCCTGCGTCGAGGTCGCTCGCCTCGGTGAGCAGATCGAGGGTGAAGTCGGCGCCGACCGCCGCCGCCAGGCCGGCTACTTCCCTGGCGGCCGCGGTCGCCTGCTCGAGCCGGTTACGCAGCACGGCCGCCAGATCGCCGGCCGGCCGGACTGCGCCCCCGGGATCGACGCCCCCGGGATCGACGCCCCCGGGATCGACGCTGCCGGGACTGCGCAGACCCGGCATGAGCAACCAGGAATGCGACGAGAGCGACCGCGCGCGACGATCGCGCCTGAACGCTGGTCCCGTCCTCGGTGATGGCCTGTTCCCCCAAGAGGGATACGTACAGCATTTCGGCGAGGCCTCCAGGACCTCAGGCTAGCCCGGACGTTCCCTTGTCCAGGGGTTGCGTCCGTGATCTCCACACGATCTCCATGATGTCCACACACGACCGACACCGGCCGCCTGCGACTAGGGCACAATGACGGGATGCCCCGCTCACCTAGGCCAGCAGCGCGTTCGCGATGGCCGCTCGCGCTCGGCCTGGCCGCGGGCGTGGCCGCGGACGTGCTGTTCGGCGACCCGCGCCGCGGTCACCCGGTGGCCGCGTTCGGCCGCGCCGCCGCCGCGCTCGAGGCCCGCGGCTACGCCGATTCCCGCCCGCGCGGCGCCGCCCATGCCGCCGCCTGCGTGCTGGCCGTCGCCGCCCCCGCCGCGCTCCTGCACCGCCGCACGCGCCGCTGGCCGCCGCTAGAGGCGGTAGCGGTCGCGTCCGCGGTGTGGGCGGTCACCGGTGCCCGTTCGCTACATTCTGAGGCCGAACGGGCCCGCCTTCCCCTATCCCGCCACGATCTCGCCACCGCCCGCGACGTGCTGCCCAGCCTCTGCGGCCGGGACCCCTCGGAGCTGGACGTCCGGCAGATCACCCGGGCCGTGATCGAGTCGGTCGCGGAGAACACGTCCGACGCGGTGGTCGCGCCGCTGCTGTGGGGCGCGGTGGCCGGGATACCCGGCCTGGCCGCCTACCGCGCGATCAACACGCTCGACGCCATGGTCGGCTACCGTTCGGCCAGGTACCTGCGGTTCGGCTGGGCGTCGGCCCGCCTGGACGACGCGGCCAACTGGATTCCCGCCCGGGTCACCGCCGCGCTCACCGCCGCCTGCGCCCCGCTGGTCAGTAAAAACCGCCCCGCCGGCGTGCTCCGCCTCACTCTCCGCGACGGCGGCCGCCACCCGAGCCCGAACGCGGGCCGCTGCGAGGCCGCCTTCGCCGCCGCGCTCGGCGTCCGCCTGGGCGGCACGAACGTCTACGGCGGCGTCGCCGAGACACGGCACGAACTAGGGGAGGGGGACGCCCCGGAACCCGCCGACATCCGCCGCGCCATCGCCCTGTCCCGGGCCGTCATCGCCGCCGCGACCGCCCTGGCCGTCCTCATCGCGTTCGCGCGGGGGGTCCGGGGGCCTCGGCCCCCCAAGGGGGGTCTGGGGGGATGGGTCCCCCCAAGGGGGGTCTGGGGGGATGGGTCCCCCCCAAGGGGGGTCTGGGGGGATGGGTCCCCCCAGGAGCGGGGGGGTCTTGGGGGGTCGTCCCCCCGGCTAACAGAGCGTCCCCCCGGCCAACAGAGCTAGCCATATGAAAGGGACGCTGCTGGTAGCCGGGACCGGGTCGGACGCGGGCAAGAGCGTGCTGGTCGCGGGGTTGTGCCGGTGGCTGGCCCGGCAGGGCGTGCGGGTGGCGCCGTTCAAGGCGCAGAACATGTCGCTGAACTCCTTCGTCACCGCGGACGGCGCCGAGATCGGCCGTGCCCAGGTGATGCAGGCCGCCGCGGCCGGGATCGAGCCGGCCGCGGACATGAACCCGGTGCTGCTCAAGCCGGGCAGCGACCGGCGCAGCCAGGTGGTGGTGCTTGGCCACGCCGAGGCCGAAGCCGACGCGCTGGGATACCGCGCGCACGCGCCCCGGCTGAGAAAGGTCGCGCTGGAGAGCCTGACCCGGCTGCGCGACCGCTACGACGTGGTCATCTGTGAGGGAGCGGGCAGCCCGGCCGAGATCAACCTGCGCGACACCGACGTCGCCAACATGGGCCTGGCCCGGGCGGCTGGCCTGCCGGTCATCGTGGTCGGGGACATCGACCGGGGCGGGGTGTTCGCGGCCATGTACGGCACGCTGGCCCTGCTCTCGCCGCAAGACCAGGCGCTCATCTCCGGGTTCGTGATCAACAAGTTCCGCGGCGCGCGGGAACTGCTCGAGCCCGGGCTAGCCATGCTGGAGCGGCTCACCGCCCGGCCGGTCTACGGCGTGCTGCCCTGGCGCGAAGGCCTCGGCGGCGACGCCGAGGACTCCCTGTCGATGACCCTTTCCGGCCACACGCACGACGGCTCGTTCGGCCAGAGAGATTTTCTCCGGGTATCGGTGGTCAAGCTGCCCCGGATCAGCAACTTCACCGACGTGGACGCGCTGGCGGCCGAGCCAGGGGTGCTGGTGCGGTTCGCGGTGAGCCCGGCCGACCTGGTCGGCGCCGACCTGGTGGTGCTGCCAGGGTCGCGGGCCACCGTGGCCGACCTGGGCTGGCTGCGGGAGCGCGGGCTGGCCGCCGCGGTCGCCGCGCGGGCCAGGGCCGGACGGCCCGTGCTCGGCATCTGCGGCGGGTACCAGATGCTGGCCGGCCGCATCGAGGACCAGGTGGAATCGCGCCGGGGCGCGGTCGAGGGCCTCGGCCTGCTGCCGGTGCGGGTGGTGTTCGGGCCGGAGAAAATCCTCGGCCGCCCGCGGGGCGAAGCGCTCGGCGCGCCGGTGGCCGGGTACGAGATCCATCACGGCGTCGCGGAGATCACCGATGCCACGGCGGAGCCGTTCCTCGACGGCTGCCGCCGCGGTGCGGTGTGGGGCACGAGCTGGCACGGCGCGCTGGAGAACGACGACTTCAGGCGCGCGTTCCTGACCGAGGTGGCGGCGCTGGCCGGGCGCGACTTCACCCCCGCGCCCGGCACCGACTTCGCCGCGGTGCGGGAGGCGCGCCTCGACGCGCTCGGTGACCTGGTGGCCGGATACCTCGACACGGCGGCGCTGAGCGCCCTGATCGAGACCGGCCCCGTACCCGGCGGCTGGCCGTGGTGGCATCGCTTACCCGCGATCGATAGGGTTTCGCCATGCCCGACAAGGTCCTGTACACCGCCTCGGCCACGTCCACAGGGGACGGCCGCCAAGGCCATGTTGTTTCCTCCGATCATCGCCTCGACCTTGACCTCGCGCCGCCCGCCGAGATGGGCGGCAGCGGTGACGGCACCAACCCCGAGCAGCTGTTCGCGGCCGGGTACGCGGCCTGCTTCCACAGCGCGCTGCGCCTGGTGGCCCGCCGGGCCAAGGTCGATCCGGGGGAGTCGACCGTGACCGCCGAAGTCGGCATCGGCCCCGAGGGCGACGCCTACGGGCTCGTGGTCACGCTGGTGATCGGCATCCCCGGCCTGGACAGGGAGAAGACCAGGGAGATCGCCGAGGCAGCGCACCACGCGTGCCCCTACTCGCGCGCTACCCGCGGGAACATCAGCGTCGAGCTGCGCGTGCCGTAAACCGCTGAGGCTGAGCTACGCTCAGGAGGACGTGTTCGATCCCGGGAGCTGCGTTCTTCCTGATCTGATAGGGAGTGGCGGACATGGACCTCGCCGTTATCGAGGCGGAGCGCGCGCGGCTGCGCGCCGAGTACGTCCGGGCCGCCCGGCCGGAAAGCAGCGCGCGCGGGATCCACCACACCGCGCTGCTCAGCTCCGACGTCGAGCAGACGATCCGCTTCTACCAGGGCATCCTGGAGTTCCCGCTGACCGAGATCATCGAGAACCGTGACTACGCCGGGTCCAGCCACTTCTTCTTCGACGTCGGTCACGGCAACCTGCTGGCCTTCTTCGACTTCCCCGGCCTGGACCTCGGCCCGTACGCCGAGGTCCTCGGCGGCCTGCACCACCTCGCGATCTCGGTGACCCCGCAGAAGTGGGCCGCGCTGCGCGCCAACCTGGACGCCGCCGGCGTCGCCTACCTGGAGGAGAGCGGCACGTCCCTGTACTTCCGCGACCCCGACGGCGTCCGCCTCGAACTCCTAGCCGACCCCCTCGGCGAAATGTACGGCCACCACGTCCTCTAAGCCGCCTTGACCGGTTCCTGGCGGCCTGGCGTTAGGCCTTGACGGTGAGCGCCACGGTGACGGCGATGGGGCCGGGGTCCACGACGATAGTGGCGTTGATCGCGACCTTGCTGGTCACGGTGACGGTTACGGTGACCCGCTGGCCGGCTGCCAGCGAGCCCTGGGCCGGCGACACCGTCACCTTGCCCGCCGGGCCGCCGGGGACGCTGATCGCGTAGTGACTGACCGGGCCGCCCACGGCGGAGACGATGAAGGTCCCGCTGACCGCCTTGCCCTGGATGGAGGTAAGCGTCAGGTACGTCGGCACCACCTTGAGGGTGCCCTGGGCCGGCGACGGCGACGGCGATGGTGACGGAGATGGTGACGGCGAGGACGACGGTGACGGCGAGGGCGACGGAGACGGCGACGACGCCGGCGCCGAGGGCAGCTGCGTTTCCCGCGCCGCCGGCGAGTGCTGGCTCGGTATGCTTCCCGGGGCCGTGACCGGGGGTTTCGGCTGGCCGTTCGCGGCTGATACCCGGTGGCTGGCCGCCGGTGAAGGGCCGGCGCCCGAGGCTGAATCACTGGGAATACCGCCGCCGAGCGCGACGATGGTGGCCTGGGCGCGGTGCGGAGCGCCCGCCGTGAGCAGCACGATGATCCCGGCTGTCGCTGCTACCGCCGTCACCGTGGCCGCCGCCGCTGCCGCCGCGCGAGGATGCCGCCGGACCCGTCGCCACGGCGGTCCGGGCGAGCCGATCGTCTTCGGGAAGCCCGCCGGGCCGAACGACCCCGCACGATGCGCCGCGCTCACCCGCTGCGCCCGACCGGCGGGGGTGGTGTCGGTGCAGGCCTTGATGACCTGCCCGCGCAGTCTGGCCGGGAGCCCGATCCCGGCCCGCGCACCGCCGCTCTCCGCTGACCAGGGAACCCTTGGCGGCGGCGGGGTAATGCCCGCGGCGCTTAGCCGGCGCAGGCATTCGTTGCGCGCCACGGCGTGCAGCCAGGCGCCGAGCCGGTCCGGGTCCGTCAGCCCTTCCAGTCTCGAGGTGGCGATAAGGAAGGTGTCCCTGACCACGTTGGCGGCGACGTCGGGGTCGGGCAGCATGAGGTGGCAGTAAGCGTAGAGGGGCCCGGCGAACTGGTCGTACGCCGCGGCGAGCCCATCCGGGTCCCCTGCGACGACAGCCGCGACCACCTCTCGGTTCTGCATGTGCCTAACCGTAGTTGGATCTCGTATATCGCTCAGTCGGAACGAATAACCAGATAGCGGAAAAAGGGCAACGAGCCCGTCACGGATGCCTATCTGAGCGATAAAACGATCGGGGATGATAGGGACCATGGCGAAGCTGCGGATTACCGAGCAGAACGTCACCGTGGTCCTTTCCCTCGCCAGGGCACCAGCACTTTCGTGATATGCCGCGGCCACCGCCCGGCGGTGGTCATCGACCTGTCCGGCCAGCCATTCGGCCGGCTGATCGTGACCGTGGACGATCCCGGCGCAGCGGTCGCCCGCCTGGCCGGAGGGTTAAGGGAACGAGGGGCTGGCCGTCGGAGAAACGGTCAACGTCGGCGTGGGTGTCGGCGTGGGCGCCGAGGTCGAAGGCGTCGGCGTGGGGGTGGCGGACGCTGATGTCCTAGTGGTGTGCGAGGGTGACGGCTTCGCCTGCACCGACGAGGTGGACGGCACGGCCGAGGACGGCTGGGCGGTGGTCACGGGCGTCGTCGCGGCCTGCGACGCGCTGGCCGGCGGTCCGGCACCTGCGCTGGCACCAGGCGCGCCGGAGCTACCGGGCGCGCCGGGGGTCGCGGGGGCGCCAGAGCTACCGGTCGCGCTGGCGGTCCCCGACCCGCCGCTGGCCTGCGCGGCGGCGTGGGGGTGCGGGGCATGCGAACCGCCGAGGGCCAGAGCGGTGATGATCCCGGTCGAGACGACGGCGGTCAGGACGCCCGCTGCCCCCGCTATCCGGGCCAGGGTGATGAGCCGCCCTCGACGCTGCCTGATCGCCGCGGGGAAGCCGTTGGGGCCGAACGGGTCCGCGGCCAGCGTCACCGCTCGCCGGTAGTCCACCGCCTCGTCACTGTCGTCGGCGCAAAGTCGCAGGGTCTCATGGCGCAGCGCGAGCGGGAGCGCGGCCAGCGGCGCCATGCCGATCAACGTCGCCGGGCGCAGCGTGTCCCGGCGACGGTCATCACAGGTCTCGCACTGATCGATATGCCGGCTGATCCGCTTCCGCGCGAACACGGTCAGCCGCCCGTCCCAGGTGCTGAGCATCATGTCGAGGTTGGGGCAGGCCCGCCGGCCGGTGCGGGTGACGAGCATGGCGCCGAGGGACTTCTCCAGCTGGCCGCGGGCGTGTGACGCCAGGGCGTGCGCATGGTGACGCGAGACGCCGAGCACGGCCGCGAGATCGGCGCCATGCAGGTCGTGCCGCAGGTCCAGTTCGAGGGCCTCGCGCTCGCCCGGGTTCAGCCCGGACAGGGCGGCCCGGACCAGCCTGCGCACCGCGCCCCGTTCGGCCTGGGGGCCGTGGTCGGCGGCCGGATCGGCGACGTCGGCTGCCTCATCGAGACCCACTTGCGTGCCGTGCAGCCGGCGGTGACATTCGTTGCGGGCGACGGCGTAAAGCCAGGGGCGCAGCTTGCGAGGATCCCGGAGACCACCCATCCTGCCTGCGGCGATGACGAACGTGTCGAGGAGAGCCTCGTCCGCTTCTGCCGGTTCGTGCAGCATCCAGTGGCAGTAGCCGTAAGCGGACTCCGCGTACCTGTCATAGGCATCGGCGAGACCAGCGAGGTCGCCTGCCGCGATGGACGCGACAGCTTCGCGGTCGTCCATGACCTCACCGTAGTTGAAACGCCAGCTTATGACCTGGTTTGTTGGTGAATTGGCCTCCTGGCGGCTCGGCCGCCGACCCTGGCGGCTAGGCCGCCGACGGTGACGGACTCCCGGAGACGGGGACGGGGTCTTCGACCGCGACCCACATCACCAGGACCACCACGGCCGTCGCGGCCCGGGATTGTGCTTGATCCTGGCCCGCCCCGTAAGGAGCGCGGCCCGCGGCAACCCGGTAAGCCGCCGTGAGCTCGCGGTCAGGACCAGCCGCGCCTGCTCCGCCGTCGGCTCCGGGTCGCGGGGGCATGACTGAGCACCTGCTCGTGCAATCCGAGCGGCAGCGCGGCCAACGGCAGCAGCAGCCCGGCCAGCACCTCCCGGCGCAATCCGCCGTGCTTGTGGCCTGAGCATATTTGGCACTCGTCGATGTGCCGGCTGACCAGGTCCGCGGTCGGCACGGTCAGCCGCCCGTCCCAGTCGGCCAGCAGCGCGTCAAGGGCCGAACAGGCCCTCCGGCCGGTGCGGGCGACCAGCAGGGCGCCGAGGGTTCTTTCCAGCTGGCCCCGCGCATGTGACGACAGGGCGTGGGCCCGGCTCCAGGACATCTGAAGCACGGCCGCGAGTTCGCTGTCGTCGAGGCCGTGCCTGACGCTCAGCTCGATGGCTTCGCGCTCCTCGGGCTTCATCGCGGCCACGATGACGCTGATCAGCCCTCGTAGTTCGGCTCGCTGGGCGGCCTGGCTGGTATTAGCCGGTTCCCCGGCCTCCCCGCCCACGTGATCAAGGCCGGTTCCCGCCGCCCCCTGCCTGCGGCCGCATTCGTCGCGGGCTACCCCGTAGAGCCAGGATCGCAGCTGGCCCGGGTCATCGAGCCCGCCGATATTGGCCGCTGCGACGATGAACGTGTCCTGCAGGGCGTCGGCTGCGGCCGCCGAGTCGCGCAGCATCCACCGGCAGTAGCCGTACAGCGGCGCCGCGTACCTGTCGTACACGACTGCCAGCCCTGCCTGGCCGCCTGCCGCGTTGGCCGCGACGACCTCACCGTCATCCATGGACGTACCGTATTTGAGTTACCCGCAGATAGCCTAGTTGGCCGGCCAGCGGGTACGAGCCAGCGGTCACAGTTCAGTTGTACGCGGCGTTGCGGGGCATGGTGTGCTCGGAATCAGCGGCCGGGGGATGGAAGGGAATCCACACCTGCACGCTGGTGCCGATGTCGGCCGCCGACCTGAGCATGGCGTGGCCGCCGTGCGCGGCGGCGATCGCCTGCACGATGGACAGCCCGAGGCCGCTGCCGTGGCCGTTGCTGCCGTTGCGCCCGCCCCGGTAGAAGCGGTCGAACGCGCGGGCCGCCGCCTCCTCGTCCATGCCCTGGCCGGCGTCCGTCACCTCGAGCAGCGCGCCCTGCCCGGCCCGGGAAAGCCGGACCGAGACCCGGGTGTCTGAGCTGGTGTGCTCGCGGACGTTGCCGAGCAGGTTGGCCAGCACCTGCCTGATCCGCGGCTCGTCGGCCACCACTACGAGGCTGTCCGGCGTCCTGGCGCTGACCGGCCGCCCGGGCTCTACCGCCTGGGCGTCGGCCACGGCGTCCTTGACCAGGGCAGAAAGATCGGTTTCTGTCAGGTCGAGGGAGGAGTTGCGGTCCAGCCTGGCCAGCTCGAGCAGCTCGGCGACCAGGCTGGACATCCGGTCCGCTTCCTGCTCGATGCGGCGCATGGCGTCCGGCAGCCGGTCCGGTCCCAGTGCCCCCTGCCGGTAGAGCTCGGCGTAACCGCGGATGGTGGTAAGCGGCGTGCGCAGCTCATGCGACGCGTCCGCGGCGAACCGCCGCACCTTCTGCTCCGACTCCCACCTGGCCCCGAACGCCTGCTGGATCCGGTCAAGCATGGTGTTGATCGCCCCGGCCAGCCGTCCCGCCTCGGCGTGGTCGCCGGGGTCGGGCATCCGGGCGGTCAGGTCACCCCGGCTAGTGATCATGTCGGCGGTGCTCGCCATCCGGTCAAGCGGCGCCAGGCCGCGGCTGATCAGCCAGCGACCGCCCACCGCGAGCAAGGCGAGCAGGATCGCGCCCGTGATCAGCTCGGCGAGGACCAGGCCCCGGACCTGGCTGCCGACCGCGCTGTCCGGGCGCGCGATCACCAGTACGCTCGCCCCGGGCAGCACCGTGCCGCCGCTGTGCGATGCCTCGGTGGCGCTGATCGCCCGCCAGACCGCGGTCAGGGCCGGGTAACCCTGCTGCGAGACGCTGAACAGCGTCTTGGCCGGATATCCGCGCGGGCCGAAATATATCCTCGCCTGCCGGGTGGCCACCAGGTTATTGAGCAGGGCCTGCAGCTCGGCGGTGGCATTCGACGGCGGGGTCAGCGCCTTTACCTGACCAGTCGGGACGTTGAGGTAGGCCACGGCGTAGCCGCTCGAGAGGTCGGCGACCTCGGACAGCCTGATGCGAGTGGTCAGGAGCAGGTCGGATTGGAACTGATCATGCTCGGAGTTACCAAGCACGACCGTGGTGACCACGCCCATGATGATGAGGAACAGCGCGGTGACGGTGATGAGCCCGGCCAGCAGCCGGGACCGCAGTGACAGCCTCCCGCGGCCGGTGGTCAGCCGCCGCGTAATCCTCATCGGTTCGCGCGCTCAGTTTCCGGCGGCGGACGCAGGCTGTAGCCGACGCCGCGCTGGGTGTGGATCAGCGGCGGCCCGAGCGGGTCGAGCTTGCGCCGCAGGTAGCTCACGTAGGTCTCCACGACCTGGGACTGGCCGGCGAACTCCCAGCCCCACACGTTCTCGAGCAGCTGCTGCCTGGTCAGCATCCGCCCCTGATTGCGCATCAGGTACGCCAGCAGCCGGAACTCCGTCGGCGAGAGCTCGACCTGGGTCCCGCCGCGCCGCACGACCCAGTGCTCTTCGTCCAGTTCCAGGTCGCCCACCGTCAGCAGCTCGGCGTCGCCGCCCAGCTGGCCGTCCTCCCCGCGGCCACGGTGCGAGCGGGTGGTGCGGCGCAGCACCGCCCGGACCCTGGCCACGAGGGCCTCGACGGAGAACGGCTTGGTGACGTAATCGTCGCCGCCCAGCGTGAGCCCGCGGATCGTGTCCGAGGTGGTGTCCCGCGCGGTCAGGAAGATGACCGGCACGTCGTTGCCTTCGGCGCGCAGCGAGCGGCAGACCTCGAAGCCGTCCATATCCGGCAGCATGACATCCAGGATCATCAGGTCCGGCTCGTAGATCTGGGCCTGGTGCAGCGCGTCTTTGCCGCTGGCGCTGACGGCGACCGCGCAGCCGTGGAACTTCAGCGCGACCTCGACAAGCTCACGGATGTTCGGCTCGTCGTCGACGACGAGCACCTTCGGGATACGGTCACCGTCTGCCATGGCATCTCACGTTTCATTGTGCAGCATAGACGCAGCAAAGGTAATGCAGCACGACGCGGCGCGCCCGCTCCGGGGGCGCGCCGCGCATGCGCCGCTAGCTAACTCAACGATGTTTGCGCGGAAGAAGATCCAGCAGCTCCCGCCGCCTTGATGACGATCAGGCGAGCATCCTTGGCCTCGCTGACCACGGGCCCTCCAGCGAACACGGTTTCACCTGGCGACAGCGCGCTGGTCGTGGTCTTGCTGCCGCCCTTCCTGACCACCGTGTCGCTCACGGTGACCCAGGTCCAGGTGGTGCCGTCGGCGGCCTTGATCACGACATTGCTGCCGCTTACCGACTGGATCGTGCCGCGCTCGAACGCGATCGTGTGGAAACCCGTCTTGTTATGGAAGGTGAACTGACCGTCAACGCCGCCGAGCAGGCGCAGCCGGGCCAGGGCCCACCGGGCCCGGCGGGCCGGCACGCTGGAACCGCTCGTGGTGGCCGGGCTGCTGGCGAGGTTGAGCGCCGAGTTCAGCACCGCGGCCGTGCCGACGGGACCGCTGGCGGCCGTGCCGGCGGGACCGCTGGCGGTCGTGCCGGCGGGACCGCTGGCGGCCGTGCCGCCGCCGGAGGTAGCCGCCAGCGCGATCCCGCCTCCCGCCAGGAAGCCGGCCAAGGTGATGCCCGCCCCCCACCGGAACAGCCGCCTCTTGCGAGCCGGCGCGGTCAAGGAAGGTGTGCCCGCCGGGGTGCCCCCGTAGCCCCCGGCTGGAGTGCCATATGAGTTGTTCATGGCGGTAAGGCTGCGTCTCGGATCTTGGACATCACCTTGCCCAGCCTGTACGCCGACTGTGAGTGCCCAGCCAGTTTGCTGTCGGCCGGCATGGCAGTATCGGTGAGTGCTCACGATTCTCTTGGTTTCCAGCGCCGACACCGAACTGCTCGCGGCGGCGGCCTCCGGCGCCGGTTACCTGACCGCGAACCCCGCCCGAACCGCGGCGCAGGATGCGGCCGGGCTGGCCGGCCGCGCCGACCTGGTGGTGCTGCGGCTCCTCGGCGGGCGAAAGGCCTGGCCAGACGGCGTGGCCGCGCTCCAGGCGGCCGGGAAGCCGCTGGTGGCGCTGGGCGGGGAAGCCGCCCCGGACGCCGAGCTGATGGCGCTGTCCACGGTGCCCGCGGGGGTGACCGCCGAGACCCTCGGCTACCTGCGTGAAGGCGGCCCGGAGAACCTGCGCGAGCTGGCCCGTTTCCTCTCCGACACGCTCTTCCTCACCGGCGAGCCCTTCGCCCCCCCGCACCCCATGCCCTCCTACGGTGCGCACCTGATTCCTGGCCTCCTTGCCCCTGCCAGTCTCACCAGCCCGGCTAGCCCTGCTGACCTCAGCCGTCCCGTGGTCGCCGTGATCTTCTACCGGGCGCACGAACTGGCCGGGAACACCGCCTTCGTCGACACCCTCTGCGCCGCCCTGGCCGAACGGGGCGCCACCCCCCTCCCCGTCTTCTGCGGCTCGCTGCGCTCAACCGATCAAACCCTGGCCGACCTGCTCCGCCCGGCCGACGTGGTGATCACCACGGTGCTCGCCGCCGGCGGCTCCGCGGCCGCCGACGCGACCGGCGAGGGCGACTGGGACGCGGGACTGCTGGCCCGCCTGGACGTGCCGGTGCTGCAAGGCCTCTGCCTGACCAGCTCGCGGGCGCAGTGGCAGGCCTCCAGCGCCGCGCTGGCCCCGACCGACGCCGCCATGCAGGTCGCGATCCCGGAATTCGACGGCCGCCTGATCACCGTGCCGTTCTCGTTCAAGGAGGAAGGCCCGGACGGGATCCCCAGGTACGCCGCGGACCCCGAGCGCGCCGCCCGGCTGGCCGGGATCGCCGTCCGCCACGCCCGCCTCGCCAAGACCCCGAACCACGCCAAGCGCGTCGCCATCATGCTCTCCTCCTATCCCACCAAGCACGCCCGGATCGGCAACGCGGTCGGCCTGGACACCCCCGCCTCCGCCGTCGCACTGCTGCGGGCCATGCGGGCCGCGGGCTACGACCTCGGCCACGGCTTCCCCGAGGACGGCGACACGCTCATCCACTCGCTTATCGCGGCCGGCGGTCACGACACCGAGTGGCTCACAGAAGATCAGCTCCGCGCCGCCCCGGCCCGGGTTCCGCTCGAGGCCTACCGCCGTTATTTCAATAATTTGCCGAACGGTCCTGCCTCCTCCATTCAGGCCCACTGGGGCGCTCCCCCGGGGAGCCTGTACACCGACGAGGAGTCCGGCGACATCGTGCTCGCCTGCCTGCGGTTCGGGAACGTGGTGCTGATGATCCAGCCGCCGCGCGGGTTCGGCGAGAACCCGGTCGCGATCTACCACGATCCCGACCTGCCCCCGTCGCATCACTACCTGGCGGCCTACTGGTGGCTGGCCCAGGACTTCGGCGCCGACGCGATCGTGCACCTGGGCAAGCACGGCACGCTGGAGTGGCTGCCAGGCAAGGGACTCGGCCTGTCCGCGCAGTGCGCGCCCGACGCGGTGCTCGGCGATATCCCGATGGTGTACCCGTTCATCGTGAACGACCCGGGGGAGGGGACGCAGGCCAAGCGGCGCGCGCACGCGGTGATCGTCGACCACCTGGTGCCGCCCATGGCGCGCGCCGACACCTATGGCGAACTGGCCAAGCTGGAGCAGTTGCTCGACGAGTACGCGACCGTGGCCGCGCTCGACCCGGACAAGCTGCCGCCCCTGCGCGCGCAGATCTGGTCGCTGATCCAGGCCGCGCACCTGCACGCCGACCTCGGCGTCGACGCCGAACCAGGCTCGGCGGAATTCGATGAGTTCGTGCTGCACATCGACGGCTACCTGTGCGAGGTCAAAGACGCCGCGATCAAGGACGGCCTGCACATCCTCGGCCTCGCTCCCGCGGGTGCGGCCCTGGTCAACCTGGTCCTGGTCATCCTGCGCGCCCCGCAGCTGTGGAGCGCCCGCTGGGGCGCCCTCCCCGGCCTGCGCGCCGCCCTCGGCCTGACCGAAGGCGACAAGGCCCCCCGCGCCGGCACCGACCGCTACGAGCAAACCGCCCGCGAGCTCATCGAAGCCCTAGCCGCCGCCCACTGGGACGCCACCCGCGCCCCAGAAGTCGCCCTCACCCGCGCCGCTCAAGATCGTTCGTCAGTTTTGGCTGCTATAACGACCAAAACTGACGAAGAATCGGCGCCACCCCCCAGCCTCACCCCTCCGCAAGTCTCACAGGTCACTCGCGTGCTGGAGTTCGCCTGCGCCGAACTGGTGCCCCGGCTGCGCGCCACCACCGGCGAGATCGACGCCGTGCTGCACGCGCTTGACGGCGGCTACGTGCCCGCCGGGCCATCGGGCTCACCGACCAGGGGACTGGTCAATGTGCTGCCGACCGGGCGCAACTTCTACTCGGTCGACCCCAAGGCCATCCCGTCCCGCAACTCCTTCCAGACCGGCCTGGCCCTGGCCGATTCGCTGCTGGCCAGGCACCTGGCGGACGAGGGGGAGTACCCGCGCTGCGTGGGCCTGACCGTCTGGGGCACCTCCGCCATGCGCACGCAGGGCGACGACATCGCCGAGGTGCTCGCGCTCATCGGCTGCCGGCCGGAGTGGGACGAGGGGTCGCGGCGGGTCACCGGCTTCGCGATCGTGCCGCTGGCCGAGCTAGGCCGTCCGAGGATCGACGTCACGCTGCGCATCTCCGGGTTCTTCCGCGACGCGTTCCCGCACGTGATCGCGCTGCTCGACGACGCGATCGCGGCCGTCGCGGCGCTCGGGGAGCCGCCGGAATCCAACTACCTGCGCGCGCACGCGCTGGCCGACCACGCGCGGCACGCGGACTGGCGGCGGGCCACCACCCGCATCTTCGGGTCCAAGCCCGGCGCGTACGGCGCCGGGCTGCTGCCGCTGATCGACGCGCGGAACTGGCGTGACGACGCCGACCTGGCCGAGGTCTACGCGGTGTGGGGCGGTTTCGCCTACGGGCGCGGGCTCGACGGGGTGAACGCCCGGCCGGACATGGAAAGCGCGTTCCGGCGGATCGCCGTGGCGGCCAAGAACGTCGACACGCGCGAGCACGACATCGCAGACTCCGACGACTACTTCCAGTACCACGGCGGGATGGTGGCGATGGTGCGCTCCCTGACCGGCCGCGATCCCGCCGCGTACATCGGCGACTCGGCGGTGCCGGACGCGCCAAGGACGCGCACGCTGGCCGAGGAGACCCGGCGCGTCTTCCGTTCCCGGGTGGTGAACCCGCGCTGGATCGCGGCCATGCGCAGGCACGGCTACAAGGGCGCGTTCGAGCTCGCGGCCACGGTGGACTACCTGTTCGGCTACGACGCCACCGCCGGCGTGGTGCCGGACTGGATGTACGAGCAGCTAGCCGCCTCCTACGTGTTCGACGAACAGACCCAGTTGTTCATGCGCCAGTCCAACCCCTGGGCGCTGCGCGGCATCAGCGAACGCCTGCTCGAGGCCGCGTCCCGCGGGCTCTGGGCGTCACCCGACGCCAAGACCCTGGATCAGCTCCGTCAGGTCTACCTCGATATGGAAGGCGATCTCGAAGGCCGCGAGTAAGCAGGCCCGGCGCTGGGAGCGGGACCGGGCGCGATTACCGCAAATCGCAAGTTGCTGTTCGTGATTCGCACGCATCGTGTCAGACTGGGAGCTTACTGTTCACCCCGCGGAAGGCGGCCATGAGCGAGGCTCCCCATTTTCCGGCTGGCGTCGATACGAACCGGCTCACCCCGGCCCGGATCTATGACTACATGCTGAAAGGCAGCAACTACTTTCAGGCCGACCGGTTCGCGGCCGAGCAGATCCTGACCGCCGTGCCGGAGATCAGGGACGCGGCTTGGTCCAATCGCGGCTTTCACCAGCGCGCGGCCAAATTTATCGCCCAGTGCGGCGTGCGGCAGTTCGTCGACATCGGCTCCGGGCTGCCGACGGTCGGCAACACCCACGAAGTGGTGCAGGAGATCCATCCGGAGGCCCGTGTCGTGTACGTCGACAACGATCCGATGGTGGAACTGCACAGCCGGGCGCTGCTGGACAGCGGCGGCACGATCAGCGTCATCTGCGCTGACCTGCGCGACCCGGACGCGATCCTGGATCACCCCGGGCTGCGCAAGCTGATCGACTTCGGCGAGCCGGTCGGCCTGCTGATGACCGGGGTCATGATGTTCGTCTCCGATCCGTCCGACCCCTGGGCGCTGGTATCGCGCTACCTGGACGCGCTGGCGCGCGACAGCTACCTGTCGCTGTCGCACCTCACCGACGACTACAAGCCGCCGGCCGCGGCCGAGGGCTTCCGTGCCGTCTTCGACACCGCCACCGAGCACATGTACTTCCGCTCCAAGGCCAAGGTCGAGCGGTTCTTCCGCGGGCTGGAACTAGTCGCGCCTTACGAGGGAGCCGAGCCAGGCGTCACGTTCACCGGCCTGTGGGGCGCCGAGGATGTCGAGCTCGCGGACAGCGACGGCTCGCGGTGGCTCTACTGCGGCGTGGCCAGGAAGCCGTGAACCCCAAAGCCGCTAAGCCAGCAGTCTCCGAGCTTGGCATTGACGTGGCCGCGCAGGTCTGGCACCGCTCCGGCCACGGCGACGGCGTGATCGAGGTCGCCTTCGCGCGGGGCGGCGACGCATCCGCCCCGCCAGATCGCGCCGAGTGGGTCCTGATGCGGGTGGCGGGCGATCCGGACCAGAGGGTACTCGTGTTCGACCGGCACGAGTGGGAGTGCTTCCTTGACGGCGCGCGGAACGGCGAGTTCGACGCCGCCGCAGTCCCGAGCGCCGCCGCAGTCCCGAGCACGGCCGCAGTCCCGAGCACGGCCGCAGTCCCGAGCACGGCCGCAGTCCCGAGCACGGCCGCAGCGGATTCGGCCAGTACCAGCTGACGCGATACCGGAACCACCCCCGAACTAGGGGCACGCTGCACCTTGATTTGCGAATCACAATTTGGGTACCGTGTAAGGCACGACAGGGCTTCCTGTCAAGGAGGGGCGCAATGGCAGATGACGCTTACGGTGCCACCATTGCCAAGCGTCGGCTGGCCCGGCGGCTCACTGCGGCGCGCCTGCGGACGGGCTACACCGCCAACCACGCCTGCGACATCCTGAACTGGGGTCGCGGCAAGGTCGGCCGCTTCGAGGCTAATCAGTGGAAAAGGCCCGAGATGAGCGACATCAGGGACCTTATTCGCATATACGGCATCGAGGGCCAGGAAAAAGACGAAATCGAGGACCTGGCCATCCGGGCCAGGGCCCGGCCCTGGTGGCGTGAGTACCCCGAGATCTTCGACGGTGAATTCCCGGGTTACGAGAACGACGCCACCACCATCCGCGTCTTCATGCCGCTGGTGCTGCCCGGGCTCCTGCAGATCCGCGCCTACACCGAGGCGCTGATGCGGGCCGGCCCCGGCCGCCCGCGTTCCGGCGCCGGGCACTCGAATCCCGGGAACGCCGCCAGGAAATCCTGGACCGCAAAGACGGCTCCGCTCCCATGTTCAGCGCCGTGATCACCGAGGCCTCCTTGCTTTACCGGTGGGGGCTGAGAGAGGACCGCAGGGAGCAGATCGAGCACCTGGTGGTGCTGAGTACCCGCCGGAATGTCCAGCTGCATATCCAGCGGTTCGAGGACGGGCCGCCGATCGGCATCGTTTCGATGGTCAACATCCTTGGCTTTCGCGATGACGAGCCGAGCCTGGTCTTCATAGAAACCGATTACTCGGTCGAGGAGGTGAGCAAGCCGGAGTCGGTACAGGGGTATATCCAGTCGTTCGAGCGTGCTTGTGATGCCGCGCTTGAACCCGCGGACACCACGGGCTACCTCGAACATCTCGCGAAGCGAATGGAGTAAGGCATGACCGACCTGTCTCAGGCGATATGGCGGAAGGCCCGCCGCAGTGCGCATAACGGAGGCTGCGTCGAGGTCGCGGCCAACCTGGAGGGCGTGGCCGCGGTCCGCGACAGCAAGCGACCGGAAGGCGGCGCCCACGTCGTCGACCGGGGCGCATTTGCCCAGTTCCTGACCGATGTGAAGGAGGGGCGTTACGACTTGAAGTAGTCGTGGCGAACCGCGCGAACGGGCGAGAAGAGGCCCCCCGGAGGATGCAGCCACCGGGGGGCCTTTCTTATGCCGGCCCTGTCTCGAGGCCTGGCGGGTAACCGTCTGGTTACCCTCACCATCCGAGACTGTACACGCCGGGGCCAACTAATGGCCACCCAAGAACGCCTATAGACGCTTATAAGCCGACAAACCGGATAATCATGTACCACAACTAGCACAAAGTACCGCACGCACCATAGTTAACACACTCACCCGCCCTTACGCGAGTATCGGGCCATTTGATAGTGATATGTCCGAAGAAGGCCGATATGACCAGTATGGTACGGCTGAGTTGAGCTGCTACGAAAATAAGGATGCTATCGATATTGCGAAGCTGGTCGTAATCTGTGTTTCACAGATTAGGAGTCAAATTCCACGTATCTTGAAAGCGGGATCTCCGCCGACGGCACCTCCTCCTGCCGGCGGCCTTGTGTCAGTGATCGGCGTGTCAGTGATCGGCCGGAGGCGCCAGGTATGAGGCAGCAGGGTATGAGCGGTTGGCGAGGCGTGCGCGCGGGTTCGTGCTGCGCGTGGCCCCTTCCGGCCGATCCGGCCTGTGCTGCGGTCGCGCGGCAGGTGTTCAGGGATGCGGTCGCGGAGGTTGGCCTCGGGGCCGAGGTCATGGACGACTGCATCTTGATGGCTAGCGAACTCGCGGCCAACACACTGCACGCGCACGTCGGGACCAGGGCTGGCGGAGGGGGGGATCGGCTCGTGTCCGTCGCCACGGACATGGGAGGCGAGCCGGTAACGTCCGCCAGCCCCACCCCGCCGCCTGCCCCAGCGGTACCGCCGTCCCCGTCCGCACGCCCCGAACTCTGGCTCTACCTGCGTGGTCTCGGCAGCCGGCGGGAGCTCGTCTGCAAGGTCTTCGACGCCAGCCGCGGCTGGCGGCACGGTTCCGCGCCTGCCCTGGTCAGGACGTCGGCCCAGGCCGTGACCGGGCGCGGCCTTGAGATCGTGCACGAGTTGTCAAGCGGCCGCTGGGGGCATCATCCCACCCGGGCCCGGCTCGGCGGCCGGGGTCTTCGCGGCAAGGCCGTCTGGTTCGCTGTGCCCGCTCCACTCGCGCATGCCCGCCTGGTCGACGTGACCGGCCTGCGCGCCTATACGCGCTCAGCCGATGTCACGGCCGAGCGGGCTAACCGGTGCCTCAGCGCGCGCCAGGCCGCCAGGGAACTAGAGGCGATGCTGCACCAGCGGGGGTTCGCCGGGCCGCTGATCCGGGCCGACGAGCCGGCCGCCGATACGTCGGTCCTTTCCTTCCGCCGTGGACTTACCGTGCGGTGCCGGTCGGGTGTGGTGTCGCTGACCACCCTGGCAGGCCCGCAAGAGCGGCTGAACTACGCCGATCTCGTCGAGGCCGCCGAGCAGGCGGTGCGGCTGTACGAGGAACTGGAGCCCGGCGGAGAGCTAGCCGCCGCCCACTACGGCTGACGCCAGCCGGGCGTAGGTCCCGAGCGTGACCTCCCAGAACCTGTCAACGTCGATGTGCATCGCCACCAGGGCGTTACCGCCTCCGTCCGGGCCGGAGTCCGGGCCGGAGTCCGGGCCGGGCAGCTCGAAATCGGTCACGGTCATGCCGGCCGTCAGCCGCCCGGTCGTCTCGACCTGAACTCGGGCCGGGACCAGCCCGAACAGCCCGGGCTCCGCCACCCAGGCCACCGCGCAGACGTCATGCACCGGCGGTCCCACGGGCTCGCGGACCGACCGGTACTGCTCGAGCGCGGGTAGCAGCAGGCCGGTGCCGAGCGGTCCCAGGTCGCGCATCCGCTGCAGCACCGCCGCGGTGGCACTGGTCCGCAGCGTCACGTCAAGCCCCAGCATGGTGACGGTCCAGCCGGCGCCGAACACCGCCGCCGCGGCTTCGGGGTCGGCCCGCATGTTGTACTCGGCGGCCGGCGTCACGTTGCCGCGGCCCGCCGAGCCGCCCATGATCACGAAGCCCCGCACCCAGTCCGCCAGGCGCGGCTCCCGTTGCGCGGCCAGCGCGATGTTGGTCAGCGGCCCCGTCGCGACCAGCGTGATCTCCCCGGGGGCGGCGCGCACGGTGTCGATGATGAAGTCGATGGCGTGCCCAGGGGCCGGGCTGGCCGCGGGCGGCGGCAGCGTGGCCCCGCCCAGCCCCGAGTCGCCGTGCACATGCCGGGCGTCGAGCGCGGGCCGCAGCAACGGCCCGGCGCAGCCGGCCGTCACCGGGGTCCCGGCCGCGCCGATGAACTCGCACACCGCCAGCGCGTTCGCCGTCGTCTTCGCCAGCCCGACGTTGCCCGCCACCGTGGTGATGCCGGCCAGTTCGATGCCGGGGTGCCCGTGCGCGAAGGCGATCGCGAGCGCGTCATCGATCCCAGGGTCGCAGTCGAGGATGATTTTGGTGGACATGTCCCGGATCCTGTGCCTTCCTCGCGTCCGCTGCTGCTCCTGATGAAGGTACCGAACGGTCCCCGGTGCGTGCCCGCGTGCCCTGACTGCCCCCCGGAGTGTGTAGCCTCTTGGTCGAGGAGGTCCGTCATGCACACCCCGCCCATCCCGAACGTCGAGGACTGCGACCCGGAGATCGCCGGCCTCATCCACAACGAGGCTCGCAGGCAGTACGAGAAGGCCAGGCTGATCCCGTCGGAGAACTATGTGTCGCTGGCCGTGCTCGAGGCATCGGGCAGCGTGCTGACCAACAAGTACTCCGAGGGCTACCCGGGCCGCCGCTACTACGAGGGCCAGCAGTTCATCGACCGGATCGAGAACCTCGCCAGGGACCGGGCCAGGGCCCTGTTCGGCGTCGACCACGCCAACGTGCAGCCGTACTCAGGCTCGCCCGCCAACCTCGCGGTCTACCTGGCGTTCGCCCAGCCCGGAGACACGATC
The DNA here is from genome assembly GCA_963739615.1 of uncultured Actinomycetes bacterium. Taxonomy (GTDB): domain Bacteria; phylum Actinomycetota; class Actinomycetes; order Streptosporangiales; family Streptosporangiaceae; genus Palsa-504. The sequence goes on along the minus strand of CAVUBD010000031.1, from coordinate 49,371 downwards.
ATGGGCATGGCGCTGCCGATGGGCGGCCACCTCACCCACGGCTGGCCGGTCTCCGCGACCGGCAAGTGGTTCCGGCCCGTCCAGTACGGGGTCCGGCACGACACCGGCCGGGTCGACCTGGACGAGGTCCGCGACCTGGCGCTCAAGGAGCGCCCCAAGATCATGTTCTGCGGCGGCACCGCGATCCCGCGGACCATCGACTTCCCGGCCTTCGCCGCGATCGCGGCCGAGGCGGGCTCGGTCCTGGTCGCCGACGTCGCGCACATCTCCGGGCTGATCGCGGGCGGCGCGCACCCGTCGCCCGTCGGGCACGCCGGCGTGATCACGACGACGACGCACAAGACGCTCCGCGGCCCGCGCGGTGCCATGATCATGTGCAACGCCGAGCACGCCTCCGCCGTGGACAAGGCCGTGTTCCCCGGCCTGCAAGGCGGCCCGCACAACCACACCACGGCCGCGATCGCGGTGGCCCTGCAGGAGGCCGCCCAGCCCCAGTTCCGCGATTACGCCCATCAGATCGTGGCCAACTCCAGGGCGCTGGCCGACGCGCTGCTTTCCCGCGGCTACGACCTGGTTTCCGGCGGGACCGACAACCACCTGATCTTGCTGGACCTCACCTCCAAGGGCATCGGCGGCAAGCCGGCCGCCAAGGCTCTCGACCGGGCGGGCATCGAGACGAACTACAACACGGTGCCGTTCGACCAGCGCAAGCCGTTCGACCCGTCCGGCGTCAGGATCGGCACGCCCGCGATCACCACCCGCGGCCTGCGCGAGGAGCACATGGCGCCGCTCGCGGCCTGGATGGACGAGGCGATCACCGCCGCCACCAAGGACGACGAAGTGATACTCGACCGCATCGCCGCCGAGGTCCGCGACCTGCTGGCAGCCTTCCCCGTCCCCGGCTGGACTCCCAGCACCCCCGGCTAGCCGGCTCGCCTGCGGGCTAGCGGGCCCGCGCGCGGGCTAGCCGGCCCGCAGGCGGCTCCCGGGTGGCTCCCGGGGGCCGAGGACCGGCTGCCCGCCGCGCACCCCCTGGTATTCGCGGTCCCACGGCCAGCGCCCGCGCCTGTCGGCGTGCACCAGCTGCAGGCCCCGGATGCGCCGGCCGTAGAACTCGACGGCCAGGTTCAGGTGCGCCCACGGCGCGGCGACCTTGACGACCTCGACCAGCGGGCCGCCGGGCAACGTGGCCTGCGTGCCCGGCGCGGGCGCGTCCGCGTGCATCAGGTGCGCGGCCACGCCGTTGAGCACCCCGGTCGCCCGGGTCAGGCCCATGCCGGTCACGACGAGTTCCGGCCGCCGGTATCTCGTCAGGCCGACGGTGTAGGCCCAGGGCGGGTGGATGCCGTCCCGTTCCACGCCCTGCACGGCCCAGCCGCAGGCGGCGATCAGCCGCCGCATGTGGTCCTGGTAGTCGCGCTCGGTGACGCCTGGATGGTCGCAGATCCAGCACACGTGTGCCTCCCTCGGGATGGCCGGACTACCGCCACTATGCCGATGGACACTGACATTTTTGAGTATCTGCAGGTCAGTTGATAAAGATTATTTGTATCCTTGTTCGATTGAACTTATATTCGATCCATGACTCCGGGACCTGCGGTGGGCCCTTCGGGCGGCAGGGCGGGGAGGCGGCGGCATGAACATGACCTACGGCGAGCCGGTCAACGTGAAGGCCAGGAACGACGGCAGGCCAGCCAGGTTCGTGTGGCGGAGCCGCCTGTACACCGTCCGCGCGATCCTCGAGCACTGGGTCATCAACCGGGAATGGTGGCGAGATCCCGAGGCCGAACCTGGACAGCCCGAGCTTGAGTTCTGGCGCGTCGAGGCGTCCCCCGGACAGGGCATGACCCCCGGCGTCTACGAACTGCGCCGGGACGCCCTCGCCGATACCTGGACCCTACGCCGCGGCCTGGCCTGAGGACCGCGCCATACTTGCAGCTTGGCGGCCCGCAAAGCTAGGCGGCGGCCCGCAAAGCTAGGCGGTGCCCCGCAGGTGCTCGATGTACCGCGCCGCCGACCGCCGCACCGTGTCCCAGGCCCCGGCCCGCAAAGCTAGCGGCGGCCCGCAACGCTAGCGGCGGGCCAGCGGCCGCCGGCCGCAGAGCAGGCGGTGCCCCGCAGGTGCTCGATGTACCGCGCCGCCGACCGCCGTCACCCGTAGAAGTGCGGGTGGCTGGCGGTCACGTAGCTCAGCCCGCCCGCCGCGCGGACCGCCGCCACCGCCGCGGCGTCGATGAAGCCCGACGGGTCCCACAGCAGGTTGCCCGCTGGCGTGCGCACGAGCAGCGACCGCTGCCCGATGGCGAACGGCGGCTCCGCGCCGATCCCGGTCAGCCCAGGCTCGACCGTCCGGACCTCGCACATGTGCCCGGCCGCGGCCAGTTCGGCCAGCGTGGTCCACCGCTGGCCCCCAGGCGGCAGCCACTGCCGCTCGCCCGCGCACACCGCGCAGACCGCGGGCTGCGGCTCAGGGAAGTGATTACCGCAGGTCGCGCACACCCAGGTTGTCCTCATGCAAACACCACTGCCCGTTCGGAGGTATAAAGATCTTTTGTCCGAACGGGCAGTGGTATCACTGCGCCGCGCACCTGCGTGCGGTCCCTAGCCGGCGGTGGGCTCGCGCCACTTCACGGTGGGACGGAGCGCCTCAAGCCGGACCCGGTGGGCGTACCGCTTGGTGACCTCGAACAGCGACTCGATCAGCGTGTCGGACAGCAGGTGCGGCTCGAGGCCGAGCTCTACCAGCTTGGTGTGCTTGACGTTGTAGTAGTGCTCAGGCAGTTCGACGCGCGGGTTGTCCAGGTACTCGATCGTGACGTCCTCGGGGCTGGCCGCCTGGACCGTCTCGGCGATCTGCGCCACCGACATGGACTCGGTCATCTGGTTGAACACCCGGAACTCACCGCGGTTCGCCGGGTTCTCGCAGGCCAGCTGGATGCAGCGGACCGTGTCCCGGATGTCGATGATGCCGCGGGTCTGGCCGCCCTCGCCGTAGACGGTCAGCGGGTGGCCGATGACCGCCTGGATGGTGAACCGGTTCAGCACGGTGCCGAACACCGCGTCGTAGTCGAACCTGGTCGCCAGCCGCTCGTCCCTGGCCGTCTGCGCCGTCTGCTGCCCGTAGACCACGCCCTGGTTCAGGTCGGTGGCCCGCAGGTCCCAGATCCGGCAGGCGAACTCGATGTTGTGGCTGTCGTGCACCTTGGACAGGTGATAGAAGGACCCCGGCCGCTTGGGGAACAGCACCCGGTCGGTACGGCCGTTGTGCTCGAGCTCCAGCCAGCCCTCTTCTATGTCGATGTTCGGCGTGCCGTACTCGCCCATCGTGCCGAGCTTGACCAGGTGGATGTCCGGGTTGGTCTCGGCGATCGCGAACAAGACGTTCAGGTTCCCGACCACGTTGTTCTGCTGGGTGTACACGGCGTGCGCCCGGTCGATCATCGAGTACGGCGCGGCCCGCTGCTCGGCGAAGTGGACCACGGCCTCCGGCTCGAAGTCCTTGATGATGCGGTACGTGAACAGCGCGTCCGTCAGGTCGCCGACATACAGGCCGATCCGCTTGCCGGTGAGCTCCTCCCAGACCGCGATGCGCGTCTGCAGTGGCTCGATCGGCACCAGGGACTCGACCCCGAGTTCGTTGTCGTAGTGCCTGCGGACGAAGTTGTCGGCGACGGCCACCTCGTGGCCCGCCTCCGACAGGTGCAGCGCCGTGGGCCACCCGAGGTACCCGTCCCCGCCCAACACCAAGATTTTCATTCTCCGGCTCCTACCGTGTCCGTCTGTCAGGTTGCTTTGAGTTTTCCGGCCCTTGTGCGGGGTAGCCGCACGGGACGGTAACGTGCATCAGGGTGCGGATGCTGTAACACCCTCCTCGCCTGCGGTTTCCGTACTGTATAACCTGCTCCTTCAGTTCAAGGCCGGCTCGCTAAACTAGGACATCAATGGCACTGACGACCAACCGGCTCGGTAGCACGCTGGCCGAGAAGGCGCGCAGCAAGCTCGGCGTCCACTTCGGCCGTTTCGCGGTCGCGGCCATGGCGGCGTTCGCCACCACCGTGGTCGTGCTGTCCATCTGCGTCGGGCCGCTGAACCTGAGTGCCACCTGGGCCACCCTGATCAGCTGGTTCTCCGGCGCCTTGGTGAGCTACGTGCTCGCCCGCTGGGCGTGGAAGCGGACGGGCCGCCCGAACCTGCTCAAGGAGACGGTGCCGTTCTGGATCGTCTCCGCGATGGTCGTGGCCATCCTCACGCTGGCCACCAAGTTCGGCTACCACTCTTCCGGCTGGCTGCACCTGCACGGCGCCGAGCGGGTGCTCTACATCGACGCGATAACCGGCGGGGCCAACGTCGGCACGTTCGCACTGCGGTTCTTGTTCTTCCACTACGTTCTCTTCGCCGGATCCGCCGCCCTGGCCGCGCCCGGCGCCGCCGAGGAGGCGCTCGTCTCGGCCGACCCGGGCCCCGAGCCGTTCAACCGGGCCGCGGACTCGACCGGGCCGCTGCGCGCGGACTCCGAAGACCCCGGGGCTTCCTGACCCCCGGCCTTCATGTTCTGCCGCTCGCGCCACCAGGTCCCGTAGGCGACCCGGGCGAAGCGCAGCCCGTAGAAGAGGTTGTTGACGCCGGGCAGGTGCAGCTTGTAGAGCGGGTTCTGGCCCTTCTTGCTCTCGCCCACCCGGCGCCGGTGGATGGTAGCGGGCACCTCGGCCACCTTGTAGCCGTGGGTGATGACCCCGATCAGCAGCTCGGACGCCTGGTACTGCGGCTGTTCAAGCTGCACGGCGCCGGTCACCTCGGCGCGCATGGCCCGCAGCCCGAACGTCGTGTCGCTGATCGTGGTCCCGGTCAGCATGCTGATCGTGCTGGCGAAGAACCGGACGCCGGTCCGGCGGATCAGGTCCTTGGTCTCCTGGCTGCCGAGCCGCCGCGAGCCGGTGACGAAGTCCGCCTCGCCGGCCACCACCGGCGCCAGCACCGTCTCCATCTCCGCCGGGTTGTACTGGCCGTCCGCGTCGGTGGTCACGATGTAGGCCGCGCCGCCCTCGCGGGCCAGTCGGTAGCCGAGCCGCAGCGCCGCGCCCTGGCCGCGGTTGACCGGCACGTCGCAGACCATGGCGCCGGCCGCCCCGGCCTCCGCCGCGGTGCCGTCGGCACAGCCGTCGGCGACCACGATGGCCGCCGTGGCCAGCCCGCACACCCGCGCGGGCAGCGCCTGCACGACGGGGCCGATGGCCCCGTCCTCGTTGTAGGCGGCGATCACGATCGCGACAGGGGGCAGCCGGGTGGCGCGCTCGCCGTAGGCGTCGATGAACGCCTTGATGGCGGCGTCGTCCACCACCTGGTCCTCGGGGTTGGTGTAGATCATGACTGCGCCCCATCGCCTGCGGGGTCGAACTCCGGCCAGACGGTCGCCATGCCGGTGGCGAGGTCGTAGGCGGGCGAGTAGCCGAGGGCCTTCGCCGCGGAGATGTCGAGCACCACGGCCGGCATCTCGCCGTGGCCGACCGGCACGTTCTCGGCCGGGATGGGCGCGCCGGTGACCTGACGGGCCGTGGCCACCATGTCGTTCACCGAGACCGACGTTCCGGCGCCGAGGATCAGCGGGCCGTTGTGGCCGCCACGCCAGGCGGTGAAGATGCCCTGCACGATGTCGTCGACGTGCACCACGTCGCGGAGCATGCTCCCGTCGCCGCGGACCTGGACGCCTTCGCCGTCGCGGGCCGCGCGCATCAGCCTGGGGATGAAGCTGTCCTTCTCGGCCATCCCCGGGCCGTAGACGTTGGAGAACCGCAGCGCCGCGCCTGTGATGCCGTAGCAGTTGGCGTAGCTGCCGAGCAGCATCTCGCCCGCCGCCTTGGTGGCGCCGTACGGGGTGAGCGGGCGGAGCACGGTCCGTTCGGTGATGACCTCGCCCGGGCCGGCCCCGGCGCCGACGACCGCGTTCGTCGACGCGAGCACGAAGGTGCCCACTTCGTTCTCGCGGGCCAGTTCGAGCAGCCGCGCGGTGGCGTCCACGTTGAGGAGGTGCGCGGCGACCGGATCCTGCACCGAGGCGAGCACCGAGGTGACGGCGGCCAGGTGGATGATCACGTCGGTACCCGGCTGCCCCCTCCCCTGGCGTAGGGCCCGGGCCGGGCCGTCGGGGTCGCGCAGGTCCCCGACCACCGATCGCACCTCAGGGTCAGGGAACACCCGCAGGTCAGCCACTGTGACCTCGTGTCCTTCTGCCAGCAGAGCGCGGACCAGCCTGCGGCCGATGAAGCCGGCGCCGCCGGTCACAAGGACGCGGGAACGATTCGCCATGCGTGCTCCGTTCAGCAACTACAGCTGTGTGTCACGTGCCGGTACATGCCAGGCCGCGTTACTTGGCATAGTGTGTCCGCCTGCTCGCAGACGGCTTGATTCGCCATCCGGTTCTACCGGTTTCCGTGCGCACACGCTACCTGGACGCGCTGAGAGTTTCCTGGTGAATGGCTGGCAACGGATGCCCGAGGGGGCGAACCCGGGCCAGTGTACCCGGCCCCTAAGCGGTCACCGTCCCTCCTGCATCCCGGCACGTATGCCATGCTGTGCGGAGGTAGCAACGCGGAGGAACTCCGGTGCGAGTCCGGGGCTGTCCCGCAACTGTGACCGGGAGTGATCCCCGCGGGGGTTGCCGCTCTTCCCGGGAGCCAGAGACTCCGGCTGCCCTGTGTTCCGGACTTCGGGCGCGGAAACCCGGGAAGGACTGGCTCTTATGACGACGGCCGGGGACAGGATCTACCCGTTCACCGCGATCGTGGGGATGGCCGACCTGAAGCTGGCGCTGCTGCTCAACGCGGTGTCGCCGGCGATAGGCGGTGTCCTGGTCCGCGGCGAGAAGGGGACCGCCAAGTCGACGATGGTGCGCGGGCTGGCCGCGCTGCTGCCGCCGGTGCCGGTGGTTCCCGGCTGTCCCTTTGCCTGCGATCCCGCGGCTCCGGACCCCTCGTGCCCCGCGGGCCCGCATGCTGCCGGGGGCCGCCCCGAGCTCCGCCACGTCACGCTGGCCGAACTGCCCGTCGGCGCCACCGAGGACCGCCTGACCGGCTCGCTCGATATCGAGCGCGTGCTGACCGCGGGCACGACCGCCTTCTCACCCGGCCTGCTCGCCGCGGCCCATCGCGGGGTCTTGTACGTCGACGAGGTCAACCTGCTGCACGACCACCTGGTGGACCTGCTGCTCGACGCCGCCGCCCTGGGCGTCAACTACGTCGAGCGCGAGGGCATCTCGGTCCGGCACGCATCGCGTTTCCTGCTGGTCGGCACCATGAACCCGGAGGAAGGCGAGCTGCGCCCGCAGCTGCTCGACAGGTTCGGGCTGACCGTCCAGGTCAGCGCCAGCCAAGATCCCGCCGAACGGGCCGAGGTGGTCCGCCGCAGGCTCGCGTTCGAGGCGGACCCCGCCGGGTTCGCGGACCGCTTCACCGCCGACACCGCCGCGCTCGCCGAGCAGGTCGCGGTGGCCCGGGCCCGCCTCCCGCGGGTCGAGCTGCCCGACGCCGCGCTGCGCCAGATCTGCGCCGTCTGCGGCGCGTTCGGCGTGGACGGGATGCGCGCCGACCTGGTCACGGCCCGGACCGCGATCGCGCTGGCCGCCTGGCACGGCCGGGACGTGGTGACCTCGGAGGACATCAGGACCGCGGCCCGGCTGGCCCTGCCGCACCGCCGCCGCCGCGACCCCTTCGACGCCCCCGGCCTAGACGAGCAAGCCCTGGACGAAGCCCTGCGAGAAGCAAGCTCTCCCGAGTCCGCCAACGGCCCCCAGCCCCCCGAGCCCGCCGAGAACCTCGAGCCCCCCCAGCCCGCCGAGAACCCCCGGCCCCCCGGGAACCCCGACGACGACCCCGACCCCAATGGCCCTCCCGACCCCAATGGCCCTGCCGACCCCAGTGGCCCCGATCGACCCCGGCGGCAATCCACCCCAATCACGCCAGTCCCACCAGTCACCCGGGGCGTCCCGCGAGGCCGCCGAGCCGCCCGCGAGCCCGCCGGTGTCGCCCGCGGCTCCGTTCCGCGCCCGCCTGCTGACCGTGCCCGGCGTCGGCGAGGGTGCCCCCGGCCGGCGCTCCGCCGCCCGCGGCCCGTTCGGCCGCACCGTAGGCGCCCGCGTCCCGCAGAGCCGCCCCTTCGCCCTGCACCTGCCCGCCACCATCAGGGCCTCGGTTTCGCGGCGGCCGCAGCCCGCCGCCAGGGTCAGCCTGATACCCGCCGACCTGCGCGAAGCGGCACGCGAGGGCCGGGAGGGGAACCTGGTGCTTTTCGCCGTGGACGCCAGCGGGTCGATGGCGGCCCGGCAGCGGATGCGCGCGGTCAAGGGAGCGGTCCTTTCTCTTCTCCTGGACGCCTACCAGCGCCGGGACAAAGTGGGGCTGGTCACCTTCCGGGGCGCCGGCGCCGAACTGGCGCTGCCCCCGACTTCCTCGGTCGAGGCGGCCGCGCGCCGCCTGGACCATCTGGCCACCGGCGGCCGGACCCCGCTCGCGGCGGGCCTGGCCAAGGCGGCCCGCGTCCTGGCGGCCGAGCGCCTGCGCGACCCCCGCCGTCGTCCCCTGCTCATCGTGGTCACCGACGGCCGGGCTACCAGCGGCAGTGACGCCGACCTGATCCGGGCCGCGGCCATGCTGGCCGGCGTGACCAGCGTGGTGGTGGACTGCGACGCGTCGGTGCTCCGGCTGGGCCTGGCCGAACGGCTCGCGGTCCAGCTGGGAGCGACCCTGTTCCGCCTCGACGAGCTGGCGGCGGGGACAGGGCCCGGCCTGGCCGGGATCGCCCGCCAGCTGACCGGCGGCAGGGCCGCCTGATGCCGCAGGGAGTTCCAGCCCAGGTCCCCGATGACGGCCTGACCACGCGGCAGCGGCGGAACCGTCCGCTGGTCATCGTGCACACCGGCCCGGGCAAGGGGAAGTCCACGGCCGCGTTCGGCCTGGCGCTGCGCGCCTGGAACCAGGGCTGGCCGGTCGGGGTGTTCCAGTTCGTCAAGTCGGCGAAGTGGCGCGTGGGCGAGGAGCGGGCGCTCCGGGTACTCGGCGAGACCGGCCAGGGCGGGACGGTCAGCTGGCACAAGATGGGCGAGGGCTGGTCCTGGATCCAGCGCGATCCCGGCAGCCAGGCCGAACAAGCCGCCGAGGGCTGGGCCCAGATAACGCGGGACCTGGCCGCGCAGACCTACCGGTTCTACGTGCTCGACGAGTTCACCTACCCGGTGAAGTGGGGCTGGGTGGACGTCGACGAGGTCGTCAGCGTGCTCGCCGCCCGGCCCGGTGACCAGCATGTGGTGATCACCGGCCGGGACGCGGATCCCGCTCTGATCGGCTGCGCCGACCTGGTGACGGAGATGACCAAGGTCAAGCACCCCATGGATGCCGGCCAGAAGGGCCAGAAGGGCATCGAATGGTAGCCATCCCGCGCCTGGTCATCGCCGCGCCCGCTTCCGGCTGCGGCAAGACCACCGTGGCCAGCGGGCTGATGGCGGCCCTGCGTGCGTGCGGGCTAGCGGTCTCCGGGCACAAGGTCGGCCCGGACTACATCGACCCCGGCTACCACGCGCTGGCGACCGGCCGGCCGCCGCGGAACCTGGACCCGTTCCTGTGCGGGGAAGACCTGATCGCGCCGCTGTTCCTGCACGGCGCCGCCGGCGCGCAGGTCGCCGTCGTCGAGGGCGTGATGGGCCTGTTCGACGGCGCCGATCCCGCCGCGGTTCCCGGTGCCGAACCCGGCTTCGGCTCCACCGCGCACGTGGCCCGGCTGCTCGGCGCGCCCGTGGTGCTCGTCGTGGACGCGGCGCGGGCGGGACGTTCGGTGGCCGCGCTCGCGGCCGGCTTCGCCGCCTTCGACCCGCGGACGCCGGTCGCGGGCGTGATCGTGAACCGGGTCGGTTCCGACCGGCACGAGCGGCTGCTGCGGGCGGCCCTCGCCGCGGCCGGGATCGCGGTCTACGGCGCGATCAGGCGGACTGACGGGATCGTCACGCCGTCCCGGCACCTCGGCCTGATCCCCGCCGCGGAGCGGGCGGCGGTCGCCGGCCACGCGATCACCCGGATGGGTGACCTGATCGCCGGGTCCTGCGATCTGGAAGCCCTCCTCGCCCTGGCCCGCCGGGCCCCCGCCCTCCCCGGTCCGCCCTGGGAACCCCCCGAGACGCCACAGTTCACCGGCCCCGCCCCGGTAGTCGCGGTCGCGGGCGGCCCGGCCTTCACGTTCGGCTACACCGAGCAATGCGAGCTGCTCGAGGCGGCCGGGGCCCGGGTGGCGACGTTCGATCCGCTGCGGGACGAGGACCTGCCCGCGGGCACCAGCGGGCTGATCCTCGGCGGCGGCTTCCCCGAGGTGCACGCGGCTGAGCTAGCCGCCAACGAGCGGCTGCGCGGACGGGTGGCCGCGCTCGGTCACCAGGGCGCGCCGCTCGCCGCCGAATGCGCGGGGCTGCTCTACCTGGCCCGGACCCTGGACGGGCGGCCGATGTGCGGCGTCCTCGACGCGGACGCCACGATGACCGCGAAGCTGACGCTCGGCTACCGCCACGCCACGGCGCTGCACGATTCTGTGCTGGCCCGGGCCGGTGACCGGGTCCGCGGCCACGAGTTCCACCGCACCGCGGTCGTTCCGCCCCACGGGCCCCGGCCGGCCTGGCGGTTCGGCTCGGGCGAGCTCGAGGGTCACGTCACCGGTTCCGGCGTCGCGTCCTACCTGCACACTCACTGGGCCGGCCACCCGGCCGCCGCGGCCAGGTTCGCGGCCGCCTGCGCCGCGGCCCACCGGAGCGCCGCGGAGGTGACACGATGAAGCACCTGATTGGCGTGGGGGTCGGCCCGGGCGATCCGGAGCTGGTCACGGTCAAGGCCGTCCGCGTGCTCCGCGAGGCCGACGTGGTGCTTGTGCCGGTGCTGGCTGCCCTGGATCCCGAGCCGGGGCGGGCGGAGACGATCATCCGCGGCTACGTCGACGCGGACCGGATCAAGCGCCTGGAGTTCGCGCTGAACGACACCGGCGGGGTCACCGCCCGGCGCGCGGCGGCCTGGCGGGCGGCGGCCGCCGCGGTGGCGGCGGAGTTCGCCGGGGGCGCCAGCACGGTCGCGTTCGGCACCCTGGGCGACCCCAACCTGTACTCGACGTTCAGTTACCTGGCCCAGACGGTGCGCGAGCTGGTCCCCGGCGTGGACGTGCAGACGCTTGCGGGCATCACCGCCATGCAGGACCTGGCCTCCCGGGCCGGCATCTCGCTGGCCGAGGGCACCGAGCCGGTCACGCTCGTCCCCCTCAACGGCGGCGTCGGCGCCCTGGACCAGGCGCTGGCCCGCGGCGGAACGGTCGTCGGCTACAAGGTAGGCGCCACGGCCAGCCCCGCCCCCGGGACGCTGCGGGACCACCTGCGGCAGGCCGGCCGCCTGGAAGACGCCGTGATCGGCGCCCGCCTCGGCCTCCCAGGCGAGCTGATCGCCCCCGCCGCCGATTTCCTGACGCCCGCCGGCAAAGCGGCGGACATCCCGTACCTCTCCACCCTTATCGTCCCCGCACACCGCACCAGTCGCGGCGCATCCCTAGCCCAAGCCGCGTCCGCCCAAGAGCCCGAGCCGCGACCGGGGACACAGGAACCCGTGGGACGGGTGTTCTTTGTGGGGGCGGGCCCGGGCGCCCCGGACCTGCTGACCTTCAGGGGCGCAAACGCCATCGCAACGGCGGATATCGTGATCTGGGCCTCGAGCCTGGTGCACCCGGACGTGCTCGAGCACGCCAGACCGGGCGCCGAGATCGTCGACTCGGCCCGGCTGCCGATGGAGGGCGTGCTGTGCCACTACAAAAAAGCCGCGCAAGAAAAACTAACCGTAGCCCGTGTCCACTCCGGTGACCCTTCGCTGTGGGGGGCCGTCCAGGAGCAGCTCGAGCAGTGCGCGGCGCTGAACCTGCGCACCGAGGTCGTGCCGGGGGTATCCAGCTTCACCGCCGTGGCCGCGCGGATCGGCCGCGAGCTGACGATCCCGGAAGTCGCCCAGTCCGTGATCTTGACCAGGCTCGGCGGCGGCAAGACCCCGATGCCGCCGGGGGAGCGGGTCGTCGAGTTCGCCCGTCACGGCACCACGATGGCGCTGTTCCTGTCGGCCGCGCGGTCCGCCCAGCTGCAGGACGAGCTGCTGGCCGGCGGCTACCCGCCGGACACCCCGTGCGTGGTCGCCTTCCAGGTGACCTGGCCGGACGAGCTGATCGTCCAGTGCACGCTCAAGGACCTGGCCGCCACCATCCGGGAACGCAAGCTCTGGAAGCACACGCTCGTGCTGGTCGGGCCCGGCCTGGCCGCCGGAGGCAGCCGCTCCCACCTCTACCATCCGGGCCACTTCCACGGCTACCGCCGGGCCGAACGCCAGGCCAGGAAGCAGCTCCGCGAAGCAGACCGGACAAAAGCAGACCGGACGGCACCAGACCGGACGGCACCAGACCGGACGGCACCAGACCGGACAGCACCAGACCGGACGGCCCGTGACCCAGCCCAATGACCCCGAGCTGCTCAAGCCCGAGCTGGTCGAGCCCGACCTGCCGCGGACGGCGAAGGTCAGGAAGCAGGCCCTGCGGACCGGCTGGACCACGGGGACCTGCGCGGCGGCCGCCGCGAAGGCTGCCACCGCCGCGCTGCACACCGGCCAGCTCCAGAAAACCGTCGAGATCGGCCTGCCGTCCGGCCAGCGGGTCAGCTTCCCCGTCGACACCTGCACGCTCGAACCAGACCAGGCCGAAGCCGTGATAGTCAAAGACGCGGGCGACGACCCCGACGTCACGCACGGCGCCCGGCTGACCGCCACGGTGCGCTGGCGCGGCGAGCCCGGGATCGGGCTGGACGGCGGCGTGGGCGTGGGCGTGGTCACCAAGCCGGGCCTCGGGCTCGAGCTGGGCGGCCCCGCGATCAACCCGGTCCCGCGCGCGATGATCACGCAATCGGTCGGCGAGGTCATCGACCTCACCCGAAACGGCGTCCATGTGGTCATCTCGGTCCCCGACGGCGAGCGGATGGCCCGCAAGACCACCAACGCCCGGCTCGGCATCATCGGCGGGATCTCGATTCTCGGCACCACCGGCATCGTCCGGCCGTTCTCCACCGCGTCCTGGCGGGCCAGCGTCGAGCAGGCCGTCGCCGTGCTGGCCGCCCAGCAGGCCCAGCAGGCCCAGCAAGCCCAGCGCGCCCAGCAAGCCCAGCGCGAGGGCACGCTCGTGCTGTGTACCGGCGGACGTACCGAGCAAGGTGCGATGCGGCTGTACCCCGAACTCCCCGAGCTCTCCTTCGTCGAGGTAGGCGACTTCACCGGCGCCGCGCTGCGTCGCGCGGTCGAGCACGGGCTGGCCCGGGTGGTGTTCGTCGGCATGGCCGGCAAGCTCACCAAGCTGGCCGCCGGCGTGCTGATGACGCACTACACCCGCTCCAAGGTGTCGCTGTCGCTGCTGCGCGACATCACCCTGGCCGCCGGCGGCGGCCAGGACCTCGCCGAGGCGGTCGGCGCGGCCAACACGGCCCGGCACGCGGCCGAACTGTGGGCCGAGGCGGGGATACTGCCGGAAGCGGGCCGCGAACTGTGCGTCCGCGCCGCCCAGGTCCTCACCCGGTTCTGCGCGGAGATAGCCGACGTAGGCCAGAACACGCCGTCCATCCAGGTCGTCATGGTCGACTTCTCCGGCCGCACCGAGATCGCCCGGGGGGGAGCAGCATGACCGTCACCGTGATCGGCTGCGACGGCCGTCCCCTCGTCCCCGAGGCGGCCGCGGCCCTCGCCGCCGCCACCCTCGTCGTCGGCGCCCCCAGGCACCTCAACGCCGCCTCCATCCCCGCCGCCGCCGGACAACTGGACCTCAAGCGCCTCGACGACGCCCTCGACGCCATCGTGGCGAGCGCGACCCAGGGCCGGGTCGCGGTGCTGGCCTCCGGCGACCCGGGCTTCTTCGGGATCGTCCGCGCCCTGCGCGCCCGCGGAATCACGCCGCACGTCATCCCGGCGCTGTCCTCGGTCGCGCTTGCGTTCGCCCGGCAAGGCCTGGACTGGGACGACGCCCTCGTGACGACAGCCCACGGCCGCGACCCGCGGCAGGCGATCGCCGCCGCGCTCGCGCACCCCAAGGTCGCGATCCTGACCGCCCCGGGGACGGCCCGCCAAATCGGGACCGAGCTGATCGCCGCGGGCCGGACGGTCCACGTCGCCGAGTGCCTCGGCACCCCGCGGGAACGCGTCAGCGACCTGAAAGCAGCACCCCGCCGGGAATTCGCCGAGCCCAACGTCCTCATATCCATCGACCCCGGAGCGACGCGAACCCCGCCGCGCTGGCTGGCCGGCCGACCCAGGCGCCCCGGCCAGCTGGGCCCTGCCCGAGGACGCCTTCGAGCACCGCGACTCCATGATCACCAAGGCCGAGGTCCGCGCGCTGGTGCTGGCCCGCCTCGGCCCGGCCCCCGGCTGCACCATCTGGGACGTAGGCGCGGGCTCGGGCTCCGTCGCGGTCGAGTGCGCCCGCTTCGGCGCGTACGTCATCGCCGTCGAGGCCGACCAGGCCCAGTGCGACCGCATCCGCCGCAACGCCGCCAAGCACGGCGTGCACGTCAAGGTCCAGCATGGCCGGGCGCCAGAAGCGCTAGCCGGGCTGCCGCAAGCGGACGCGCTGTTCGCCGGCGGCGGCGACCGCGCCGTCCTCCAGGCCGCCATCCAGGCGGCCCGCCCGGCCCGCGTCGTGGTCACGCTGGCCGCGATCCAGCGCGTCGGCGAGACCAGCGACCTGCTCACGCACCTGGGCTACCGCCCCGAGGGCGTCCAGCTCCAGGCCTCCCGCCTCGTCCCCCTCCCCAGCGGTTCCCTCCGCCTCGCCGCCGAGAACCCCGTCTTCGTCCTGTCCGGAGAAAAACCATGATCGGCCTGATCAGCGTGACCACGGCGGGCCGCGCCGCCGCCAGGCAGCTGGCCGCGCAATGGCCGGACGCCAGCCACTACGACGAGCCCGCGAGCACCGCGATGCCGCGGGCCTTCGCCGAATGCGACGCCATCGTGTGCTTCCTGGCTGTCGGCGCGACCGTCCGGCTGATCGCCCCGCTGCTGACCGGCAAGGCCCGCGATCCCGGGGTCGTCTGCGTCGACGAGGCGCTGCGCTACGCCGTCCCCGTCCTCGGCGCCCACCACGGCGGCAACGAGCTGGCCGGCCGAATCGCGCAGGCGCTCGGCGCCGAGCCGGTCATCACCACGGCCAGCGACGCGGCCGGCGCGGTCGCGCTCGACGAGTTCGGCGCCGACCTCGGCTTCGCGATCGAGCCGGGCAGCGACCTCGCCGCCGTCGGCACCGCGATCCTGTCCGGCGCGCGGGTCACCTTCACCGCGGACGCCGAATGGCCGCTGCCCGCACTGCCCCCCAACGTCGTGCGCACGGACCGGCCCGAACCAGGCGTCCCCGCCGTCCTGGTAACCGACCGCAAAGAAATTCCGGCCGAACGGTCCGTGGTTTACCGCCCCCCGTCACTGATCGTCGGCGTGGGTGCCAGCCGCGGCGCGCCCGCCGCCGAAATCGGCCAGCTCATCGATGCGAGCCTGGGTGACCTGGGGCTGTCACCACTGTCCGTTCGGCATATCGCAACTGCCGATATGAAGGCGGACGAGCCGGGCTTGCAGGCGGCAGCGGCCGAACGAGGCTGGCGGGTCGTCACGTTCGGCGTCAGTGAGCTGGCCGCGGTCGCGGTCCCGAACCCGAGCGAGGTCGTGCGCCGGGCCGTGGGCACGCCGAGCGTCGCCGAAGCGGCGGCCCTCATCGATCCGGGCGCGACGCTGCTGGCCGCCAAGCGGGCCAGCACGCACGCCACGGTCGCGGTGGCCAGGGGCCGGCCGCGGGGGAGGCTGACCGTGATCGGGATCGGGCCCGGCGCCCGGGACCTGGTCACGCCGCGCGCGGTGGCCGGATTGCGCCGCGCCGCCGTGGTGGCCGGGCTGGACAGCTACCTGGAGCAGGTCGCCGACCTGCTGCGGCCGGGCACGACGGTGCTGGCCAGCGGCCTGGGGGCCGAGCAGGAACGGGCCGCGGAGGCGGTGGCGCAGGCGCGGGCGGGCCGGGCGGTGGCGCTGATCGGCTCGGGCGATGCGGGCGTGTACGCGATGGGCAGTCCGGCACTGGAGCTGGCCGGCGACGATATCGACGTCGCGGTCGTGCCCGGGGTGACCGCCGCGCTGGCCGTGGCCGCCGTCCTGGGCGCGCCGCTGGGCCACGATCACGTCATGATCTCCCTATCCGACCTGCATACGGCCTGGCCGGTGATCGAGCGCAGGATCACCGCCGCCGCGCAGGCCGACCTGGTGGCCTGCTTCTACAACCCGGCCAGCGCCAAGCGCACCTGGCAGCTGCGCCGGGCGCTCGAGCTGCTGGCCGCGCACCGGCCGCCCGCCACCCCGGTCGGCTGGGTCCGGGACGCCACCCGGCCGGGGCAGGTCGCCTCGGTCGCCGCGCTGAGCGAGTTCGATCCCGGGGTGGTGGACATGCATACGCTAGTCGTCGTGGGCTCGTCCCGGACCCGGGTGCAGGCCGGCTCGTGACCCCCCGCGACTACCGGTGGGCCGAGCCGTGATCCCGGTGGTAACGGCGCAGTGCCGCGGCTGCGGCGCCTGCCTGCTCACCTGCCCCGAACACGCGATTCGTCCCCACGGCCGATCCCTGGTCGTCCTGCGCGAGCTGTGCAGCGAGTGCGGCGAGTGCGTCGAAGTCTGCCCCGCTGACGCGATAGAGGTAATGCCATGACCGAGGTTCATCCCATTGAGGCCGAGTCGTACCGCATCCTGCGGTCCAGGATCGACCTGACCGCACTTCCCCCGCTCACCAGGGCCGTGACCGAGCGCGTGATCCACGCGACCGCCGACTTCGATTACGTCACCGACCTGGTGTGTGACGAAAGAGCCCTGGAGTGGGGCGTGGCGGCGCTGCGGCGCGACGCTCCGGTCGTGGCGGACGTGGCCATGGTCGCGTCCGGCATCACGCGCTATCCGGTGATCTGCAAGATCGCCGACACGCTGTCGGCCCGGCTGGCCCGCACCACGAACATCACGATCAGCGCGGCCGCGGTGCGGCTGGCGTTCGGCGAGGCCGGCCCGGGCGCGGTCTGGCTGGTCGGCTGCGCCCCGACGGCGCTGCTCGAGATCATCAGCAGGCAGGTCGAGCCTGCCCTGGTCATCGGCGTCCCGGTCGGGTTCGTCGGGGCCGCCGCGGCAAAAGACGAGCTGCGCGCGAGCGGCCTGCCCGCGCTCACCAACGCCTCGGAGAAGGGCGGTTCCGCCGTGGCCGTGGCCGCGTTCAACGCCCTGCTGCGCATGGCCAGGGACGAACCCGACGTGTCCGCCGACGACGGGCCGGGAGCCCAGTGAAGCCGCCGCCGCAGCAGCAGTCGCCGCCGCCGCCGCAGCAGCAGTCGCCGCCGCAGCAGCCGCCGCTGCTGCTGGCCGCGCACGGTACCCGCGACCAGGCCGGGGTCCTGGCTTTCCGCGCGCTCGCGGAGCGGGTCGCGAAGCGGGCCGACGGCGAGGGAATCCAGGTGGCGGGCGGCTTCATCGAGCTGTCCCCGCCCCCGCTTCGCGACGCCGTCTCGGCTCTCGCCGCTCCCGCCAATATCGTCGCCGCTCCCGCCAACATCGTCGCCGTGCCGATGATGCTGTCCGCGGCCGGGCACGCCAAGGGCGACATCCCCGCGGCCCTGGCCCGCGAGCGCACCCGGCATCCCGGGCTCAGCTTCACCTATGGCCGCCCCCTCGGCCCGCACCCCGCGCTGCTCGACCTGCTGGCCGCCCGGATCGCCGCGGTCAGTTCAGGCACCGCCCCCGCGGTGCTCCTCGTCGGCCGGGGATCATCCGATCCCGACGCCAACGCGG
Organism: uncultured Actinomycetes bacterium; assembly: GCA_963739615.1. Classification (GTDB taxonomy): domain Bacteria; phylum Actinomycetota; class Actinomycetes; order Streptosporangiales; family Streptosporangiaceae; genus Palsa-504. Next base: position 31,489 of record CAVUBD010000031.1, on the reverse strand, counting down.
AGGTGGTCAAGACCACCCGGCTGCTGTGGGAGGGCCGGGGGTACCCGCTCGCGGAGACCGCCTTCGTCTCCCTCACCGGGCCCAGCGTGGCCGAGGGCCTGGAGCGGTGCCGTCTGCTCGGCGCGCGGCACATCGTGGTGGCCAGGTATTTCCTGTTTCCGGGCGTGCTCCCCGACCGGGTGGCGGACCAGGCCGCCGCCTTCGCCGGCGCGCACCCCGCCCTGGACGTCAGGTGCGCTGGCGTGCTCGGCGACTGCGACGAGATCGCCGCCCTGGTGTATGAGCGTTACCACGAGGCGCTGGCCGGGGACATCCGGATGAACTGCGATATGTGCGTCTACCGGATCGCGATGCCGGGGTTCGAGGACCGCGTTGGCAAGCCCCAGCGCCCCCACGAGCACCCCCACGAGCACCCCCACGAGCACGCCCATGGCTGACCACGACACGAGTTCCCCGCCGGCCCCGGATTCCCCGCCGGCCCCGGATTCCCCGCCGGCCCCGGATTCCCCGCCGGCCCCGGGCTACACGCCGGAGCAGCGTGCGGCCGTGTACCGGGTGATCGCGGAGCGCCGGGACGTCCGCCGCGGCTTCCGGCCAGATCCGGTGCCCGCCGACGTGCTCGGCCGGGTGCTCGGGGCCGCCCACCAGGCACCGTCGGTCGGCTTTTCGCAGCCGTGGGACTTCATCGTGATCAGCGACCGGGCCCGGCGGGAACGGATCGCGGCCCTGGCGCGGCGGCGCCGTGACGAGTTCGCCGCGGACCTGCCCGGCGCCCGGGCTCGCGCGTTCGACCGGCTCAAGATCGAGTCCATCCTCGACACCCCGGTCAACGTCGTGGTGACCTGTGACCGGACCCGCGGCGGCCGTCACACGCTTGGGCGGCACACTCAGCCGCGCACCGCCGATTTCTCCAGTGTGCTCGCCGTGGCTAACCTGTGGCTGGCGGCCCGGGCGGAAGGTCTCGGGGTCGGCTGGGTGAGCTTCTTCGACGAGCGTGAGCTCGCCGCGGAACTCGGGCTGCCCGCGCACCTCGACGTGATCGCCTATCTCTGCGTGGGCTACGTGAACGAGTTCACGCGGGAACCTGAACTCGCGGCCGCCGGCTGGGCGCGCCGTCGGCCGGTGGCCTGGGCGGTGCACGCCGAGGAGTTCGGCCGCCGCGGACTGCCTGGGGAGGAACCAGTGGACCCGCTCGCCGAGGTGATCGCCGCCATCGCCCCGCCCGATGCTGACGCGATGGCCGCCGCGCGGGAGCGGCAGGACCGGATGACCAAGCCGCGTGGCTCGCTCGGCGTGCTTGAAGAGGTGTCCGTCCGGCTGGCGGGCCTGGCGGGCAGTTGCCCGCCGCCGCTGCCCGAGCCGGCCTGCGTCGCGGTGTTCGCGGCCGACCACGGCGTGCACGCGCAGGGGGTCAGCCCCTGGCCGCAGGAGGTGACGGCCCAGATGGTCGGGAACTTCCTGGCCGGCGGGGCGGTGGTCAACGCGTTCGCGGCTCAGGCGGGCGCCGAGGTCACGGTCGTCGACGTGGGCGTGGCCGGCCAGCTCGAACCGGTCCCCGGCCTGCTGCCCCGCAAGATCGCGCCGGGCACCGCGGACTTCACCGAAGGTCCCGCCATGACCCGCGATCAGGCACTGGCGGCGTTGACGGCCGGCGTCGAGATCGCCCGTGACCTGGTCGCCGCGGGCAACCGGTGCCTGATCACCGGCGATATGGGCATCGCGAACACCACCGCGTCCGCGGCGCTGATCTGCGCCTTCACCGGTGCCGACCCGGTCGAGGCGACCGGTCGCGGCACCGGCATCGACGCGGCCATGTACGCGCGGAAGATCGACGTCGTGTGCCGCGGCCTGGCCCGGCACCGGCCAGAGCCCGCCGACCCGGTGGGCGTCATCGCGGCACTTGGCGGCTTCGAGCACGCCGCGCTGGCCGGCTTCATCCTCGGCGCCGCCGCCCTGCGGGTGCCGGTGATCCTGGACGGGGTCATCGCGGGCGCCGCCGCGCTGGCCGCGGTCGCCCTGGCTCCCGACGCGCTCGCCGCCTGCTTCGCCGGTCACAGAAGTGCCGAGCCCGGGCATGCCGTTACCCTTAGCTACCTGGGGCTGCGCCCGCTCGTCGACCTCGGGCTGCGGCTCGGCGAAGGCACCGGCGCCGTGCTGGCCCTTCCGCTGGTGCAGAGCGCGGCGCGCGCGCTGCGTGATGTCGCCACCTTTGATTCCGCGGGCGTAGCCGACAAGCTTTAACCAACCGAAGGAAGCATGGATCCCTACTTGCTCGGGCTCCGCCTGGGGGGCCGCCGCGTCGTCGTCATCGGCGGCGGCGCAGTCGCGGCCAGGCGGATTCCCGCGTTTCTCGCTTCCGGTGCCGACATATCCGTCGTGTCGCCGCAGGTCACGGCCTCTTTGCAGGACCTGGCCTCGGCGGGGCGGATCCGCTGGGCGGCGCGGGCCTACGCCGAAGGCGACTGCGCCGGCGCCTGGCTGGTCTGCGCGTGCACGGACAGCCCCGAGGTCAACGCGGCCGTGGCCGCGGCGGCCGAGGATCAGCAGACCTGGTACGTCCGGGCCGACGACGCCGAGGCGTCGGCCGCCTGGACTCCCGCCTCAGGCCGGGCAGGCGACGTCCGGGTGGGCGTGCTCAGCGGCGACCCGCGGCACAGCGCGGCCATCAGGGACGCGGTTGTCGCGAGCCTTCGCTCAGGTCAGCTGAGCGCCCGGCACGAGCGCGGACGCCGCGCCGGGGTCGCTATCATCGGCGGCGGCCCGGGCGATCCCGGCCTGATCACGGTGCGCGGGCGGCAACTGCTCGCCGAGGCCGACGTGGTGCTCGCCGACCGGCTGGCCCCCCGATCGCTCCTTGATGAGCTGCGCGAGGACGTCGAGATCATCGACGCGGGCAAGATCCCCTACGGCCGGGCCATGGCCCAGGAGCACATCAACTCGGCCCTCATCGCTCACGCCCAGGCCGGCCGGTTCGTGGCCAGGCTCAAGGGCGGTGACCCCTTTGTCTTCGGCCGCGGCGCAGAGGAAGTCATCGCCTGCCTGCGGGCCGGGGTCCCGGTCACCGTCGTGCCCGGCGTCACCAGCGCGGTGGGCGTCCCGGCGAGCGCCTGGGTGCCGGTGACCCACCGCGGCGTGGCGCAGGAGTTCCACGTCGTGTCGGTCCATGTTGCACCTGGTGATGACCGGTCTACGGTGAACTGGGAACTACTCGGCGGAAGTTCGGGGACCCTGGTGCTGCTGATGGCCGTGGAGCGAATCGGTGCGGTTGCGACGGAATTGATGCGATACGGGCGCGGTCCGGATACTCCCGTTTCGGTAATCGCAGACGGTACTCTGCCGACGCAGCGCACAATTAACTCAACGCTGGAACGGGTAGAAGGCCTTGTGGCGAAGGAGGGGATCCGGCCGCCCGCGATCGTCGTGGTAGGCGACGTCGTGAGGGTCGCCGCAGAGATCACAGCGCTCATGCGCGACGTAACCATCTGATACGCGATGTGACCGCCTGACGAAGGGGATAAACTCCGCGTGCCAGGCGATCAACCCGGAGGACCCTCCAGGCCTGAAAGACCCGCCGGCTGGAGGGATAAGCCGTCGGGCCTGAAGGCTTGAGGAGGCCGCTCGAACGATGGAAGGTCAGGGCGTGGCAGCGTCATCAGCGCCTGCGGCCGGCAGGCCAGGCCAGTCCGCCGCCGCCGCTGGGGCTGCTGGGCTTTATGTTCCTGGCGAAGCCCGTGTGACTAGTGATGTTGCCAATGGTGGTGAGGGCCGGGGGTCAAGCGGGGATGACAGTCACGTGATGGTTACCCCAGGTCACCCAGAGGCGTCAGCCCAGGGCACTGGCGCGCCTCAATCACCCGCGCAGCAGCCGTCCCAAGGGTCACAGTCCCAAGAGCCACAGCCACCCGTGACGTCCCAGGCGATCGAACCGGGCGAACTGGATGACATGATTGATCCGGATCGAGACGATAAAGCTCCTGCGAGGGATGAGATTACGGGCCACGATCAGAACGCGCCCGACTCCACGCCGCCCCAGGACACCACGTCGCCCCAGGACCCCACGCCGCCCCAGGACCCCACGCCGCCCGAGGACACCGATGCTGAGCCCGCTTCCGCCGACCCGTCTCTCATCGCTCGTTCCCAGGTCACCGCTCAGGCTCATGTCCGGGTGGACGCCCGGCTGCTCGAAGCCGCGCTGCTTAACCTCAGGAAGCGAATCGCCGCGATCCCCCTCGTCTTCGAGATCGCCGGCGCCGCGGCTGTGAAGACCGAACGCACCAAGCTCCTCAGCCAGATCGACGATTACCTGCTGCCCCGGGTGCGCAGGTCGGCGGCACCGATTCTGGTGGCCCTGGTCGGCTCGACGGGCGCCGGGAAGTCGACGCTGGTGAACAGCATCGTCGGTGCGAATGTGAGCGCGACCGGGGTGCGCCGTCCGACGACGAACAGCCCGGTCCTCGCCTGCCATCCAGACGAGATCGACTGGTTCGCCGAGAACAGCTTCCTGCCCACGCTGCCTCGGGTCAGACAGGAAGGGCTGGCCCGTCCTGGCCGTGACGGCTTGCTCGTCCTGGCGGCGAGCGACGGTATGCCGAGGGGCATCGCTCTGCTGGACACCCCGGACATCGACTCGGTGGTGCAGGCACACCACGAGTTCGCCTACCAGTTCCTTGACGCCTCGGATTTGTGGCTGTTCATGACCAGCGCCAGCCGGTACGCCGACGGGCCCGTCTGGGAGATCCTCCAGCACGCCCGGGAGCGGAAGGCATCCCTCGGTGTCGTCATGTCACGGGTGCCTCAGGCCTACCGAACCGAGTTGGTGGATCACTTCACGGCCATGCTGGACGCGAACGGGATTGCAGTCGCTGACCGGTTCGTCATTCCCGAGATCCCGCTCATCGACGGGATGCTCCCGGCCGACGCCTACCAGCCCGTTCGTGACTGGCTCGCCGATACCGCGGCCCGGGCCGATCGCCGGGTAGCGGTGCTCTCCCAGACGATGTCGGGAGTGCTCGACACCTTCAAGAGCAGGGTTCCGGCCATCGCAGCGCACGTCGAAGCTCAGGTCGTGCTCCGCACGGAGTTGCGGCGCGCCGCGGAGACGGCCTATGAAGGTGCCTTCGCCGAGGCCAGCACCGGTATGAAGAACGGCACGCTGCTCCTGGGTGAGGTATTTGCCCGTTGGGAGGACTGCGTGGTCGGGGGCGAACTACGGCCGCGCCGCGAAGTTAAAGGCGCCAAGGCCGCCAAGGCCGCCAAGGCCGGCAACAAGAAGGGCAAGCGCGCGCGGCGAGGACCGTCGCGGACCGCGGCGCTGAATTCCTCGCTTCGCTCGGTAATCGAGTCGTTCATCGTGTCCATCGCGGACCGTGCGGCCGAGCGTGTGCACGGCCAATGGCGCACTGATCCCGCCGGGTCCGTGCTGCTTGCAGGCGCCGCCGCCGAACGAGCCCGCGATGTGCGTACGAAGCAGGTGTTCGAATCCGTCTTCGGGCCAGGCGGGCAGGTTGGAATCGACGGTAACGCGGCCGAGGACATCAAGGCCGCGGACACGATTACCGCGGCTGACGCGGCCCACGCCGCCATCTACAGCCGATCCTCGCCCGACTTGGCGCTGCGCGCCACCCGCGCGGTCGGAGCGTGGCAGGATCACCTGACGCGGATGGCGGACGCGGAAGATCCCAGGCCCGCGGCCAGGCGGGTCTCCTTCGACGACGAGACGCTCAGCCTGGTCGTCCTCGTAGCGATGCTCGGCCAGGACGCACCAGGAGCGGTCGCGTCGGCGACCGACGCCGAAGGCACCAGCATCTATACCGAACCACGGCGGATGCTGGCCTCGGTGTTCGGCGAAGCCACGCTGGCCGCGATCCTTGCCAAGGCGCGCGCTGATCTCCTGCACCGGGTCCGGCTGCTGCTCGACGAGGAACTGGTCAGGTTCATTGAGGTGCTCGACGCGGCCGGGGCCTGTGACGATGTTGCGGCGATCCGGCTTTACCAGGCGGAATTCTCGCTCGAGGCGGTTAGGTGACAGCGAACACGATCGGGGTGACGGGGCTGTCCAATGCGCGACTGCCCGACAGGCTTGCCTCGCTCACCGAGCTGACCAGGATCGGTTCCGGCCGCGCCGGTACCGACGGGTTCAGCCAGGAACTTCTCAACGATGCGGAAATGCTGCTGCGGCGGTCGGGTGAGCGGATGCGGATGTCCGCGTCGCACACCGTCGTGGCCCTGGCGGGGGGTACCGGCAGCGGCAAATCGACGCTGTTCAACGCCCTGGCCGGCGCGAATTTCTCGCCAGCAGGCGTGATGCGGCCCACCACCAAGCACTCGCACGCATGCGTATGGGGCATGGAGGGGGGCGGCCCGCTGCTCGACTGGCTCAACGTGCAGCGGCGTCACCGCTACGCCCGGGCGAGCGCACTCGATGAGGGGGAAGCATCGCTGACCGGGCTGCTCCTGCTCGACCTGCCCGACCACGACTCGGTGGTCACCGGTTCGGCGGCCCTGGTCGACCGCCTGGTCAAGATGGTGGACATGCTGGTCTGGGTGCTCGACCCACTGAAATACGCGGACGCGTCGGTGCACCGGCGCTACCTGGTGCCGATGGCCGGGCACGCAGCCGTGACCTCAGTGGTCCTCAACCAGGTTGACACGCTTTCCCCCGAACAGGCCGCCGATTGCGAGTCCGACCTGCGTCGGCTGCTCGACGCGGAAGGGCTGACCGAGACCCAGGTCCTCGTGACTTCCGCCATCACCGGCGCTGGCCTCAATGAGCTGCGCCGCGTGCTGGCCGCGGCTGTGGCCGCGAGGCGGGCCTCGACCGGCAGGATCACGGCTGACGTCGATGCTCTGGTGGAGAGGTTCGCCGTCTACGCCGGAGACCGCTTGCCAGGCTGGCAGCCGCCGGATCCAGCCTTCGCGCAGCTGCCAACGGCGTCCGCCGCTGGCGTAGCCGCGATTGCCAGGGCCGCGATTGCCGGGGCCGGATCCACGTCGGCTCGATCGCAGGCTGCGCCCCGGCCGCCGTGGGAGCAGGCGGAGGACGAGGGGCCCAGGGGTAACGGGAACGGATTCCCGGCCTACCCGGAGGCAGGCGCCGAAGATCCGGCGAGCGGCCGACCGGCCACCGCCGACTGGCAGCCGTGGCAGAAGACCGCTGCCCCGACCCTACCAGCGCCCTCGGCGCGGCCACCCTGGGAGGACGCGACACCGGACGGCACCGGGGCGAGCCAGCGCATCGAAGATCCCACCACATACGTTCCCGCGGGCCCCGCGGGCACCCTGACCGCTGCCTTCGCGAAAGCCGCCGGGGTGGCGGCGGTGACCGAGACACTGAACGGCGTGCGCGAGCGCAGCGCCGCGGCGTACATCGGCTGGCCACCCGCCGGGCTGGCGGCCCGCCTGAGGGGCCGGACGCTGTCCCGCAAGCTGCTGGCCGGTGATCCTGCTGACACCGCGCAAGCACAGCGATCCGACATCGACAATGCGATTACGGTATTCGCCAACGAGGTAGGCAGTTCGCTGCCGGAGCCCTGGTCACGGACCGTCCTGGTCGCGGCTCGGTCCAGGGCGGACGAGGCCCAGGCGGCCCTGGGCGCGGCCGTGGCGCAGGGGCTGCCACGGCGCGACAAGGTGACCGGATGGTGGCGGCTGATCGCGGCCGTGCAGTGGTTCCTGATGCTGCTAATGCTGGCGGGCCTGGTCTGGATCGTGCTCATCCTGGCGCTCGGCGCGTCTCGCGCACCGCACAAGCCGTCCTCACTGATCAGTGACATGTCCCTGGCGCCCTGGCTTGGAGTCATGGTCTTGGCGCTGCTACTGCTGGGCTGGCTGATTGCCTCGTGGTGCCAGAACATGGTGGTTCTTGCCGCGGATCGCGAGCGCGAACGAGCTGTTCACGCCATCCTGGGCCGGGTTTCCGCCGTCGCCAGCAACCTGGTCCTGGCTCCGGTCGGCCGCGAACTGGCCGACTACGAGCACTTCCGCACCCAGCTCGCAGCCGCCCGTGACACCTCGAAATTGAGCTAGTCCCCCAATGGGCTAAATCCCTGCTGAACTGCGATATCGCTTCCGCCTCTACCAGGATCCTCAGATCGGGTACCTGGTGGGTTCTGTGGTGGTGGTCCGGCCGGAGGGGGTGGTCCAGCGGAAGGTGCCGGGGGTGGGCTGTTCGACGGTCCAGCCGGGGTGCTGTTTGAGCCGGTGGTCGTGGCGGCATTTCGGTCCGCCATTACAGAGGCACGACCGGCCGCCTGCTTCGTAAGGGGTGTTGTGCTCGAAGTCGGCCTGCGCGGACGGTCTGCGGCAGGTGGGGGCGGTGCATGTGGCGTGCCGGATCTGGGACAGGTGCCGGAGTTTTCTGCCGGGGTCGTGCCCGGCGGCCTGGAACCGGTGGTCGCAGGTATCGATCGCGATCGGGTCGAGCGCGATGATCAGGTCCGGTGGCCCGGCTCCGGTCCGCAGCCGCCAGGATCCGTAGCCGCCCGGTGGCCCGTCCGGGCCAGAAGGCGTGAAGGCGAACCCGGGCCCGCGCTGGCGCCGGTCCCGCCGGGCGGGTCATGCCCGCCCGGCGGGCCGGGTTTCCCGCGGCTGGCGCGGGGCGGTGCGGGGTGCGGGGTCTGGCGCAGCCGTGGCCGATGGCGTGTCCGTGCGCGTCGGTCACCGTCACGCACCAGGTCGTCGCCGGGTTCCGGGCGGCGGCGCGGGTCAGGTCGCGGGCCAGCCACGGGTCGGCGGGGCCCAGGCCGGGGATCTCCCCGGGCCGGTCCGCCAGCTCCAGCAGGGTGGCCAGCGGCACCGTCAGGTGCAGCCGCCCGGCGAACCCCGCGGGCCGCGTCCCGGCCCCGGGCGGGGCCGGGGCCGGGGCACCGGCCGGGATGCCGGCTTGCCCGGCCGCGGTTCCCGGCTGGCGCCGGTACCCGTCCTGCTGCCGGTACCCGTGCTGCCGCCGGTCCCGTGCTGCCGCCGCCGGGGCCGCCGCCGCTGTCCAGCCGGCCCTGCGGGCGGCATCGCGTCCGGGGCGGCGGGGCGGGAGTCCTGGTCGAGCAGCAGGTCGAGGTAGGCGCGGGCGCGCAGCTGGTCCATGTCCCCGCCCAGCCCGGCTTTCCGGAGCTGCCGGGCCCACCAGCTGATCCGCTGGTCGGCGGCCAGCACCTGCGCCGGGGGGAGTTCCCGCCCGGCCAGCGCGGCGTTCCCGCAGTCCTCGGCCCACCGCTGCTACCCGCGCGTCCCGCGCCGCCGCCTCCCGCCGCTTCCTGGCCTTGGCCGGCGCGACGGCCATCACGGCGCGGGCGATCGCGGCCCGCAGCCCGCCCGGCGTCAGCCGCCCGGCCCGCCCCAGCACCTCCGCCTCCGCGGCGCGGGCCTCCGCGGCGTCCAGGAACGCGACCGCCAGCGCGATGACCTGCGCCTTGGAATGCCGCAGCCGCCCGCCGGCGAACGCCGCCCGGGTGCCGGGCAGCTTGACTTCCAGGGTCCAGGCCAGGTCCAGCATCGCGGCCGCCGCGCCCCGGCCCTCGGCCAGCACCTGGGCGGCCTCATCATCGGTGAACTCCTCCCGCTCGGCGGGCATCCGCGCCGGGCCCTCCGGCGACGCAGCCGGGCGCGGGACGGCGCCGGATCCGCTAGCGGAAAAATTGCATCGTGATTGGCGTCACATCAGCTTCGCTCGCCTCCTTCGGACGCAGGCCCTACGGACGCCGGGGCTGCTGCCGCGCGCGGCTCCCTCGCCACCGGCCGCAGCCGGGTCGGCCGAGCTTGCATTGCGCCATTACCGGACTGCCAGGCCGCCAAGGCGAGCGGAGAGCGCGGTCTTGGCATCCTAGAATAGGTCTCGACTGTGCAGCAAAAAGTACGTCCTCCCGCATAGCGCCGGGCACGTGATCGCCGCCGAGGGGCTGGTCGCAGTAGGCCGCATGATCGCCGTCTACCGCCGCCGCTACGGCGCCACGACCGACTACGAGATCGCCTGGGTGACCGTGGCGCTGCGGGATCTGAGGGTCAGGGACGATGCCTGGGCCCGAATCGATCCCGCGCACCGGCGATGCGTACCGGCGGCTGTGAACCGGCGTGGTCAGGCGGACGCAGCCCGGGCACGTGGCGGCCCCCGCATCCCTGCTCGCCTTGGCGAGGTGTTGTTAGGCACAGGTCACGGCGCGATGCGATACTTACCACCGATCTACCCACTGACGCTGCACCACCAGCGAAGACGCAGACCGCACCGGACTGCTGTAGGCTAACCCATCCGTTCCTCGGAAGCATCACGCGCCGCGCAGGGCACGATTCAGTCCGGCCCGCTCACCGCCCTGCGGGCGCTGGCAAGGTTGTTGCGCGAGGTCAGGGTGCCGGGGTGGTCCGGGCCCAGCACCCGTTCGGAGTCCACTGCCAGCGGCTCACCGACCGCGATCGCCTGCCGCGCGCTGTCAGCCAGTTCATTCAGGTAATAACACTGCCGCAGCCGGAGGCGCAGCAGCATCCTGGCCAGCTCATCACCGCCCTCGGCCGCGAGCCAACCTCAACTCAGTTACCGCACCGGGAATCGAGGCTAATGGGCGGCTCCCGGTCGCTCGCTCTCAGCGGGTGCAGCTGCGCATAACTGGGCATTCTGGGCGACCGCTGGCCAGCGGGGTCAAGGATGCTCCAAGCGTGTCTCGCGGTGCGCATCACCGCGGCCGCGTTGTATGTTTTGGGCTGGCTATCTTGACCGGTGTCGTCATGGCTGGTGGTATGGCCGTGTTGCCGGTTGTTGGCAAGCCCGAATGGCTGGCCGGATCGGAGGTTCGGTGACTGATGAGCCGGTAGGCGTGCCTCTTGCGGATTTCATAGGCGCGTTGCGGTCGGAGCTGCGTACTGCAGGGCTGGCAAAAGACCCGCAGCTGCAGTTCAACGTCGGCCCGGTGACCGTCGAGTTCACGCTCATGACCCACCATGAGGGCGGTGGTAAGGCGGGAGTCCGTTTCTGGGTTGTCGAGGCTGGTGCCTCGGCGACCATGGCCAACGAGTCAACCCAGAAGGTGACGCTCGCGCTGGCGCCCGTTACAGCCTCCGGAGAACCCTGGCAAGTGGCTGATGAGGTCGACGAGCGGCCTCCGTAAGGCGAGCCGCCCGAAGGCCCAGCTTAACGGAGGAGGAAAGCAGGGGGGTACGCATGGGGTTCGACCGTCACCGTGTCATGGAGGTGTTTGTCAAGCCGGCGAACGGCCCTGGGCGCGTGGGGTCTGGCTATCGGGTGACCGCTGCGTCGGTCCTCACTGCTTGGCACGTGGTCGCGGGCCTGCCGATCCTGCCCCGGGCGGACGTCGCTGCCGGGGAGGACGGCACTGGTCGCTGCGACGTGCGTCCGCTGGGCGTGCAGGCATGGATGAGCGCCTCGGTGCTCTGGCGCGACGAAGCTGCGGACGTTGCCCTTATCGGCCTAACGGGGGACGCGCCGCCGCTGCCGCCAGGTAGCCCGGTACCCCGCTGGGGGATGGTGGATGGGGCCGAGCCTGTGAATTGCATGGCGGTTGGCTTCCCCTGGGCGCAGGAGCAACCTGACCGGGTCCGAGATACCGAGCAGCTGCTCGCGTTTGTCGCGCCGCTGAGCACCGTCAAGATCGGGCACTTGTCGCTGACCGCCATAAGTGCGGCGCCCAGCGCCCGCCAGTCTGATTCGCCATGGGCGGGAATGTCCGGGGCCGCGGTATTCGCTGGACCATATCTGGTCGGCGTCGTGATCGTCGACCCGGCCCGGTTCGGCGAGGACCGGCTCGTGGCTGCCGCCACGTCATCGCTGTGCGCCGATGCGCGTTTCGCCGAGCTTGCCGACGCGAACGCGGAGGCGTTGCAGTCGGTCCAGCCACGGTTCCGGCTCGCTGTCACTCAGGACCTCTCAGTCTTGTTGCAGCCGCCCTACGTGCCGCTGCCAGCCGGTCTCACTTTCACGGACGTGCCGGTACGGCTCTTGCTCCCCGAGCACGGTGTGGTGCCGTTCCTCGGCCGCGAGCAGCCCTTGGCAGAACTGCAGCGCTGGTGCCGCGGCCCGGCCCGGTTCGGCTTGCGGATCGTGACCGGCGACGGAGGGGCCGGCAAAGACCCGGCTCGCCGCTGAACTCGCCGCACATGTCATGACGGACGGCTGGGACGCCGGGTTCTCCGACCAAGACCCGCCGGGCGGTGTCACGCGCCCCGAACCCGAGCGCCCGACGCTGCTGATCGTCGACGACGCTGACCTGAAGGCTTCGCTCACCGGCGGACTTGTCAACACATTCGCGAAGCAGCCCAGCGGGCCCCCTTTCCGGCTGCTGCTGCTGGCCCGCCATGTGGGCACCTGGTGGCAACAGCTGAATGTCGATACTGATTACCTTGCCAAAGCCCTCGCCGCTGACACCCTCTCCCTCCAGGCTGGCCAGCTGTCGCCGGACGAACAGCGAAATCACCACGAGGCAGCCTGCGCGGCATTCGCAGCCCAGCTAGGGCACCCGGCAAGCCCGATCCCTGCGCCCCTGGGCGAGATTTCGCCGCTACCGGGCGACAACTTCGCAAACCCTCTGCTTGTGCACATGAACGCGCTGCTCACGGTACTCGGGGATACCCCAGCCATTACAGCGGACACGACCGACACAAGCCCTGCTAGCAACCGTCGCGAAGAGATATTGGAACGCATCCTGGGCCGGGAGCGACGTCGTTGGGGACCCATACACAGCTGACTTTGGCGACATAACCACCGTCCAGGCCATCACCGTGGCAAGCCTGCTAACACCGGCCAGCCGCACAGGCCTGTGCGCCGCCCTCGAAGCGATCCCGAGCCTGCGGGAGGCGACATTGCTGCAACGCGAGCGCATCGCGGATTGGCTACGCAACACCTACCCTGGTGGCGGGTGGGTCGCACCCCCGCGCCCTAACCTCGTCACCGAGCAACTGCTCGCAGAAACTCCTGAGCTCCCCGAGCTCGTGCTCAGTGCGGCCCAACGCACCACCTCGGCCGGGCAAAGCGCGCACCTTCTGAGCGAGCTCACCCGCGCCGCGCCCCACCGCGCTGTCATCCACGATGCACTCGCCACACTGCTCGGGTCGCGGCTGCCAGCCCTGCTCGATCTCGCCATCAGTGACGTGACCACTCCGCTCCCGGCCGCCTTGGAGCTCGCCGTCCGGCAGTCGCCACAGCCGCAGGTCGCGGCTGGAATCGTCGATCGGCTGCCCGAACGCAGCACGGCGCTTGCCTCGCTCGCCACCACCCTAACCAGTCAGGCCGTTGCCGCCTACCGAGAGCTGGCAGCGGCTCAGCCGGATGCGTTCCGGCCCGACCTCGCGAGGTCGCTGAACAACCTGTCTAACCAGCTGGCCGACCTGGGGCGGTGGGAGGAGGCGCTTACCGCGATCGAGGAGGCCATCCCCATGTTCCGGGAGCTGGCCGCGGCTCGGCCGGATGCGTTCCGGCCCGACCTCGCGAGGTCGCTGAATAACCAGTCTAGGAGGCGCGCCGAGCTGGGGCGGTGGGAGGAGGCGCTTACCGCGATCGAGGAGGCCATCCCCATGTTCCGGGAGCTGGCCGCCGCTCGGCCGGATGCGTTCCGGCCCGACCTCGCGACAGCGCTGACCAACCAGTCCAGCCAGCTGGGCCATTCTGGGGCGCTGGGAGGAGGCGCTGGCCGTGGCCGAGGAGGCCGCCGGGATCTACCGGGAGCTGGCCGCGGCGCGGCCGGATGCGTTCCGGCCCGACCTCGCCGGATCGCTGAACGAACAGTCCGGCTGGCTGGCCGCCCTGGGGCGGCGGGAGGAGGCGCTCGCCGCGATCGAGGAGGCCATCCCCATGTTCCGGGAGCTGGCCGCGGCGCGGCCGGATGCGTTCCGGCCCGGCTTCGCCGGATCGTTGAACAACCAGTCCAGGAGGCTGGCCGCCCTGGGGCGGCGGGAGGAGGCGCTTACCGCGATCGAGGAGGCCGCCGGGATCTACCGGGAGCTGGCCGCGGCGCGGCCGGATGCGTTCCGACCCGACCTCGCGACAGCGCTGGGCAACCAGTCCAGCCAGCTGGCCGAGCTTGGGGCGGCGGGAGGAGGCGCTGGCCACGATCGAGGAGGCCGTCGCCGTCCGCCGGGAGCTGGCCGCGGCTCGGCCCGATGCGTTCCGGTCTAACCTCGCCGATGTCGCTGGCGGACCAGTCCAACCGGCTTGGCCCGCGCTGGGGCGGCGGGAGCGAGGCGCTCGCCGCCGATCGAGGAGGCCACCGGCGATCTACCTGGAGCTGGCCGCGGCGCGGCCGGATGCGTTCCGTTCCGACTTCGCGGCAGCGCTCGGCAACCAGTCCAGCCAGCTGGCCAGCCTCGGGCGGCGGGAGGAGGCGCTGGCCGCGGCCGAGCGAAGCCACCGGCCGTGTGCCGCGAACTGGCCGCGGCGCGGCCGGATGCGCTTCCGGCCCGGACTTCGCCGGATCGTTGAACAACCAGTCCATGGAGGCTGGGCTGTGGGCGGCGGGAGGAGGCGCTCGCCGTCGATCGAGGAGGCCGCCGGGATCTACCGGGAGCTGGCCGTCGGCGCGGCCGGATGCGTTCACGGTCCGAGCTTCGCGGCAGTGGCGCTGGGCAACCAGTCCAGCCAGCTGAGCCAGCTTGGGGCGGCCAGAGGAGGCGCTGGCCGCGGCCGAGGAGGCCGCCGGCGATCTGACCGGGAGCTGGCCGCGATTTGTCCGGATGCGTCCGGCCTCGGCCTCGCGGGGTCGCTGGCCTACCAGTCCGCACCGGCTGGCCGATGTGGGACGGCGGGAGGAGGAGGCGCTGGCCGCGATCGAGGAGGCCGCAGGTATCTACCGGTTGCTGGCAGCTGCCCACGCCGGATGCGTTCGGGCCCGATCTGCGCGAGGTCGCTGGCGGACCAGTCCAGGCAGGCTGGCCGATCTGGGGCGGCGGGAGGAGGCGCTGGCCGCGATCGAGGAGGCCGTCCCGGTATTACCGGGAGCTGGCCGCCAGCTCGGCCGGATGCGTTCCGGCCTCGACCTCGCGACAGCGCTGGCCTACCAGTCCGCCCGGCTGGCCGATCTGGGGCGGCGGGGGAGGAGGCGCTGGCCGCGATCGAGGAGGCCGCCGGTATCTACCGGTTGCTGGCAGCTGCCCACCCGGATGCGTTCCGGTCCGAGCTCGCGGGATCGCTGGTTGACCAGTCCAGGAGGCTGGCCGATGTGGGGCGGGGGGAGGAGGCGGTGGCAGTGATCGAGGAGGCTACCGGGATCTACCGGGAGCTGGCCGCGGCCCGGCCGGATGCGTTCCGGTCCGAGCTGGCGGGATCGCTGAACAACCAGTCCGTCCGGCTGGCCGATGTGGGGCGGGGGGAGGAGGCGATGGCCGCGATCGAGGAGGCTACCGGGATCTACCGGGAGCTGGCCGCGGTCCGGCCGGATGCGTTCCGGCCCGGCCTCGCGACAGCGCTGACCAACCAGTCCGTCCGCCTAGGCGATCTGGCGCGGGGAGAGGAGGCGGTGGTGGCGATCGAGGAGGCCGTCGCCATCTTCCGGGAGCTGGCTGCGGTCCGGCCGGATGCGTTCCGGTCCGAGCTCGCGACAGCGCTGACCAACCAGTCCAATCGGCTGGGCGCTCTGGGGCGGGGGGAGGAGGCGGTGGCAGTGATCGAGGAGGCTACCGGGATCTACCGGGAGCTGGCCGCGGTCCGGCCGGATGCGTTCCGGTCCGAGCTGGCGGGATCGCTGAACAACCAGTCCGTCCGGCTGGCCGATCTGGGGCGGGGGGAGGAGGCGATGGCCGCGATCGAGGAGGCCGTCGCCATCCGCCGGGAGCTGGCCGCGGCCCGGCCGGATGCGTTCCGGCCCGACCTCGCGATGTCGCTGAGCAACCAGGCCGGCCAGCTCGCCGATCTGGAGCGGGCGGACGAGGCGATGGCCGCGATCGAGGAGGCTACCGGGATCTACCGGGAGCTGGCCGCGACGTGGCCCGGCGTATTCCTACCCGACCTCGCAGAGGCATTGTTGTATAAGAGCGTCATTCTCGCTGACCTAGGCCGCCACGAAGATAGCGAAGCCAATGGTAAGGAGGCCGTCGTCTACTACCGGCGCCTGGCCGACAACGATCCCAGCCAGTATGCGCAGGGGTTGACTAGTGCACTAGAGAATCTCGCAGCAGAGCAAGCCAGCCTGGGGCGCGAGGACGAAGCGCAGCGCACGAGGGATGAGGCCGCAACTTGGTAGCGCTTGCTGTGAAAGGGACCATTGTCGTCCATTGCGAGCCGGCACTTCAGGGGTCGGGATCCTGCACCCGCGGCATCAGCCTGGCCAGCCCGAGGCTATGGCCGGGCCTGGTGGTCCGGTAGCGCCGCCGGTCCGGCGTGCACCTGCGGCTGTGGATCGACGTGATCCGGCGGGCGCAGCCCGGGCACGTGGGGGCGCCCGCGTCCATGCTCGCCTTGACGGCTGGATATCCGCGGCCGCTGGTTCGGGGTGGTCGCTCGGGGCCACGCCGCGGCTGGGGGAGTTGCGACGCGGCGAGACGATCCGCTGGCGCGTGATCACAGAGGGCCCAGCTCGCACCGCGCGAACGCCGTGACTCGCGCTGACCAGAGAGAGCCCGGCCTTGACCGGTGGGAGCACAACCCCGCTGTTCTCCGGCGCGACTGTGAGCTCTGGCCGCTTAGCCGCGTCCAGTCGATCTTCGGCGGCACCACTGAGATCATGAAGGAGATCATCGGCCGCGGCCTCGGCCTGTAGTCTGACCAGGCCTTCTACGAAGTTTGTGCTCCCGGTTTCTGACACGATGTTAGACAAAAAGTTAGAACTGTACCTCCTGCGGAAATCCATGCCGGGCAGTGCAGGACCTTGCAGTCCAGAGCCTTCTGGCTTGCGGCCAGAGAGCAGTTAAGGTCGGATCGACAGGCCCTGGGCCGTCCAGGGCTGGGTGGCCGCAGTCTCGCACGGGTCCTCCCCGGTCATGCCAGCAAGGCCAGCGCCTGTGGGGTGCCAGAAGTCCGCCTGGCCTGTGAACTGCAGTGATGGTCCAGAGCCAGCCGTAAGGCAAGATGATCGACCGTGTCCCTCCGACTGCTCTACCTCATCTTCGTCCGGCTCTGCGGCTGGCTGGTCCTGCTCGGCCGCTCGTCCGCCTCCAAGGACGCGGAACTGCTCGTGCTGCGGCACGAGGTTGCCGTGCTGCGCCGTGCCAATCCCCGGCCCCGGCTTGACTGGGCCGACCGGGCGGTCCTCGCCGCGCTAATCCGTCTCCTGCCCGCAAGGCCGCGGATGCACCGGCTGGTCACCCCCGGCACAGTCCTGCGGTGGCACCGCCGCCTGATCAGCCGAAAGTGGACCTACCCGCACCGGGCAGGACGGCCGCCAGTCAGCGCCGAGATCGCTGCGCTCATTGAGCGACTCGCCACCGAGAACAACGCCTGGGGATACAAGAGAATCCAAGGCGAGCTGCTCAAGCTCGGCCACCGGGTCAGCGCATCCACGATCCGCCGGGTCCTCAAAACGCTGAAGATCCCGCCGGCGCCAAAACGGCACACCGACACCACGTGGCGGAAGTTCCTGCACGCGCAAGCCGCGACGATGCTCGCCACGGACTTCTTCCACGTCGACTGCGCAGTGACCCTCCAGCGCCTGTACTGCCTGTTCGTGATCGAGGTCGGCTCACGCTACGTGCACATCCTCGGCGTGACCGCCAACCCGGACGGTCCCTGGACCGTGCAGCAGATCCGCAACCTCCTGATGAACCTCGGCAATCGCGCCGCAAGCTTCCGGTTCCTGGTCCGCGACCGAGCCGGGCAGTTCACCGAGGCGTTCGACACGGTGCTCGCCGGGGCCGGTATCGAGGTGGTGAAAATCCCGCCCCACAGCCCGCAGGCGAATGCCTATGCGGAAAGGTTCGTGCTCACCGCCCGGACCGAGGTCACCGACCAGATGCTGATCTTCGGCCAGCGGCATCTGCGGACGATCCTGGCCCAGTACGAGGCCCACTACAACGGACGCCGCCCCCATCGCAGCCGCCAGCTGCGCCCGCCCCTGCCCGACTACCTTGTCGCGGACCTCTCCCAGGAGCGGATCCAGCGCCTGGCCCGTCCTCGGCGGCCTCATCAACGAATACGAGCGAGCCGTATAGAAGTCCAGGTCAGGACCGGTGGCCGAGTTCTGGAACCCCACAGGATAGCATGCCTTCGGCATGGAGCCGTGCGAGCCGGTCGAGCCGGTCGGCGATCTGAGCCGCATCGCGCTCCGTGACGTCCGTTGCCTTGGCAAGCGCCTGGGCGGTGCCGCGGATCTCAAAGGCGAGCGCGCAGTAGATGACGCCCGTTACCACTGCCCACAGGCCGATGATCGTGATCAGCAGCGCCAGGGTCGCCTCGGGCCTTCGCATCGCCCATATCCCGAGCAGCAATTCGATCACGCCAACCGAGAAGGTGAACCCCCAGTGTGGTAGCTCACGGCGGCGGGAGAGGGAGGTGACGATGTGGAAGCTGCCGGAGACAGCAAGCCATGCGCCGACGAAAAAGGCCAGGACGAGCAGGGACGGGCCAGGCCAGGCGACCAGGACGACACCGGCGATGACTCCGGCGATCCCGGCAACGACTTGCTCGCCCGACGTCCTCCCCGCATACGCGGGACTGAATGCAAGCGCTATCCCGCGGATAACGAAGACCAGGCCCGTGATGACGACCAGGGCGTGCACGGTCCAGTCGGTGGCCAGGATCGCGAGCCCAAGCCCGATCGAGACCAGGCCCGTGAGGAAAGGTATCCACCACAGGTGCCTGATCTGCTCGGCAACTTCCCGCATCGGCGAGTGCGGGCCCTCGCCCAGGCTGGTGCTTCGGCTCATCGGATCACCCCATGCAGCGTGGCGGCACTCGTGGCTGGCCTGCCGCCAATATCCGCCCTCAGAATTCCATGCCGGTCATGCAGATCAGCCCCGATGACCACAACGCCGCGCCTATCACCTCCGGCCAGGCCCAGGCCATCCACGGCAACGTCGTCGATGCCATCGCTGGTGCCGAAGCCGCGGCCACCGGCGCGCGGCGCCGTCACCAGGAACACCGACCTGGTCGCCATCCTCGCCCAGCAGGCGGATGGACACGAATGATCATAATGCCTTACGGCTGACCCTGGTCATCGCTGCAGCTCACAGGGCACGCAGACTTCTGGCACCCCACAGCCTTCGACTGTCCGGCCGACGAGCCACGCAGGCGCGAGGCCCTCCTGTGCGACGCTCTGGACCTGGCGGCTACGCTGGGCGGCTCGCCACAGGCCGCCGTGCCGGTGCTGGAAGCGCTTGTCTATGGTGGCCCTCACTCGCTACGGGCACGCTGCGGCAATGCGTTGCGGCGATGACCGCGATGGCGCCTGCCGCGCCCTGTGCATCTCGATCCAGACGCCGGGGTGCCTCGGCCCGGCAGAGGCCCCGGCCAGGAAAATCGATGGCTGGATCAACGAGGGGAGCAGCTCGCAGATACTGCCGAGCCGCAGGATGCCAACATGTGCCGTGGGCAGCTGATGACCTCACTGCTAGCACTCGGCCTCTATCGCAGAGCCGCGGACCTGCGCAGCAAGGTCGACTTCGCGTCATGGGCAAAGTCGCCGGGCTTCGACGGGCGACTGGTGGATATCCAGGAGTGGTCGGCTCGTGAGTCTGCCACTGCCACCGCATCGGCCCCACCGGGCGACGAAGGCGACGACGCTGGCGATGATGACGCGGGCAAGGACTTTGTGGATCTCGGCGTGGAACGCCGTTTCACGGAGGCAGCGGCGATGGCCGGTGCCAGGGCGCAGATGGCCGTCGATCGCGGCTTCGTGCCAGTGAGCTGGTCCGCGGTGAGGCCACCGGGGCCGCAGTCGACGGCGGGCTTGACGGACGGCCCGGCGTACAGCCAGTAGCTGCCTGGGCCCGGCTTGCCGGCGACGCCGAGCGCGTCCGGGAGGGAACAGGGACCGCGAGCCTCAGCGCAGATAGACGCCGTCCACGCCGATCCGGCCCGGCCCGTCCAGCACGTAGATGCCGGCCGAATTGCCCCGGACGTCGAACGTCAGCGTTCCGTCGTGGACCACGATCTCCCGGCCGGTGACGGCATCGCGGTAGGTGCCGTTGAGCACACCCTGCACAATGATGGTCTGGTCGCTGCCGATCGCGAGGCCGACGACGACGTAGCTGCGCCCGCCGTCGTGGTCGCGCACGAAGCTTAGCCCGCTGCCCCACTCGTTCAGATGGCTCATGGGTGCCTTTTGCAGGGCGGGGAGCGCTCGGCGGATCTGGTTGAGGCGCTTGATGTGCTCGTAGAGGGGGTGCGCCTGGGTTTCGCCGATTCGTTGGGGGGTCAGGTGGTCTCCGAAGTAGGCCCGCCCGGTCCGGGCCAGGGTGTCCCGCTCGCCCTCGACGTCTTGCGGAGCGCCCTTCATGAACTCAATCTCCTCGCCGTAGTAGAGGCAAGGGATGCCGCGGACTGTCCAGAGCACGTTGTAGGCGGCCGCCGCCATCCACTGTTCGCCCTTGAATCGGTACTTGAAGTCGTTGTCAGGGCCGACGTCGTGGTTCTGCAGAAACGTGATGAGCGTGGTCGGGTCACCGTAGATCCAGTCCATCGACATCGCCTGCGCGAGACCGCTGAAGGTGCCCCGGCTCAGGTTGTCCCTGAACGAGGAGAACAACCCGAAGTCGAGCACCGCGAAGCCGGAGTCGCCGCCGGAACGGGGATTGCGCGGGTCGTCGCCGAGTCGGGTGTACCACCAGGGCCGGATCGGAGACGGGCCGTTGTCGCCGCCGCCCATGTCTCCCCATCCGTAGCCCTTGACCAGGTTCTCCCCGAAGACGAAGAGGCCCGGCTTGTGGGCCTTCCAGGCGTTGACGTACTCGAGCAGGTTCCCCCGCTCCACGTGCTTGACGGTGTCGATCCGCAACGCGTCGACGCCCATGTCGAGGTAGCGGTTGATCGCGGTGATCAGGTAGTCCTTGACGTTCTCGCGCTCGGTCGCCAGGTCGATGCAGTCGCCTGCGATGTGCTTGTGCTGCAGCGGATATGCGCTTTCCCAGTCGCCGCCTGCGATGAAACCGTCCTGGTGGTACCACTGCGGGTCGAGCCGGCCCGGGTCCACCCCGAAGAACCGGCCGGGCTCGTACCCGGGTTCCGGGACGGTCTGGCCGGTCCGCGGATCGATCAGGGGTTCGCGGCCCTCCGGGTCGCGCTGGTGCCTTTCCCAGTACCACTGCGGCGCCACCGGGTTGTCCAGGTCGTCTCGGTTGGGCCAGGCGTAGTTGCCGAGGTTGCCCTGATAGGGCCCGTGGTTCACCTCACCCTGCCGGGACCCCTGCGGAACGTAGTACTTGATGGGCAGGTGGTCGATCCAGACCTTGCTTCGGATCCCGTACTGGCAGGAATGGTTGACGACGACGTCCTGAATGATCTTGATGCCTCGCTCGTGCGCCGCGTCGATGAGGTGCTGGTAGGTCGCGTCCGGCGACTCCAGCCGAGGATCGATCCGGGTCCAGTCGTAGCCGTGGTAACCGTGATAGTCCAGCCCGCTGCGGTTCTCGATCGGCGGGGTGATCCAGATAGCGGTGAAGCCCAGGTCCTTGAGGTAGTCCAGTTGCTCGATCAACCCTTTGAAGTCGCCCCGCCAGTGCGGGTCCGTCGGACGGCCGTTGGGGTCGAAGGCGATCCGGTCTCGGCAGTAGAAGTTGTTCGTCGGATCACCGTCGTAGAACCGGGTGGTGATGAGGAAGTAGATGGTCTCCTCACGGAAGTCCACCCCGGACGGCGGGGCCTGCGGGGCGGGTGCCCCTGTCGCCGCGGGTGCCGTGCCGGACGCCGCGGCGGTACCAGCGGTTCGGGGGTCGGCGTCCTGCCACTGGCCATCGCGATCCATCCAGCCGTCCCGCTCCCGACGAAGGTCGGCCGTCTGCCGCCCGTGCTGGTCGTGGAACACCAGGCTTGCGGTGTCCACGCCCTCGATGCGGTAGACGTACCAGCCGTCCCCATGCGCCTGCATCGGGACTCCCGGCCAGCCCGTAGCGGCCTTCGGAGGGTGGGTGCCCCAGACGTGAACATGAATGGTATCGGCCCATCCGCGTGGCGGGTGGAACCAGACCGTTAGATCAGGCACACCAAGCATCATAGGAGAGCCGAACGGCGGCTGATCCCGCGTCATGAGGGAACGGTCATGGTTGTGCCATTCGAGCAGCTGAGAGGTGCCGTGCTGCCGGAATGAAGATCTTCTTCCTAACCGCTGATTGCCTCGGCACGCGTTCCGCCCGTCCACGTAGTAAACGGTAAATGTCCAGTCGCTTCCGGGTGGTGAGCAGCCGCAGCGTGGATCGATCTCACATAGAGTGCGGTAGCAAGAGTGTCCAGGTAGCGTCCCTTCCACGGCGGCCCGCCAACGCCGGTCATTACTGGGTGCGGCTCCATCAGAGGTACCAGATTCTGGTTGAAATCGGGTATGTCGGTCGTTGCCGGAGTGTCATGACATATTGGCGTATACCGCCATGACTGATTTCGTGTTTGTGCAGGCAGTCGGGTTGCCGGACTTCGGGGCTGGTGGCTGGGCTCACCCGGGCGGCCCGGGTGCGTGCGCCCGAGCGCCGCGGTGCCGGATCGATGCCCGCAGCATGCAGGATCTCCCACACGGTGGACGGCGCGACTGTCACGCCGAGCTTTGCGAGTTCGCCGTGGATCCAGCGGTGTCCCCACAGCGGATTCTCCCTTGCCAGGCGGACGACCAGGCGGGCGATGCCCGGGACTGTCGGCGGGCGCCCTGGCTTGCGCCGCTTGCTCGTGTCGTACTTCTTCGCCGCCAGCCTGCGGTGCCAGGCCAGCAGCGTCGCTGGCGTCACGGGGAAGACTCCGGCCCAGCGCCTGCGGGTACAAGCCGCGCCAGCGCGGCGAACCAGGCCCGGTCGACCGGCTCGTACCGCACCCGGCCGACGTACAGCCGCAGTACCGCGTTCTCATGCCGGAGCACCAGCAGCTCAGCATCTTTCGCCAGGTCGCTGCGGAACACCAGGACGGCCAGGCTGAGTGCCCGGCACGTGACCAAGTAGACGATCTTGAGCAGCACCCGGCAAAGCCAACCATCACCACGTCTAGCCTGCTGACGAAAGCGCAAGTCAGCCACTCAATCGAGTATTCGAGCGGTACAGGTAACGCGCCTCCAGCTTGCCTTCCGCGAGCAGCCGGGCACCATAGTCCTGCTGCCGCAGCACAGCGCTGATCACCCCGGTAGTCGCCCGGCCCAGCTCCAGCTTCCACAGGACCAAGAATTTGCCAGCCATCATCTCCTCCTCAAGGAAACCCTGCAGTAGCGATCAAGGGACCGTCGGCAGTAATGACTTGCGCGGAAGAGTAGTCCCATGCTGCCGCCGGGCCATCAGCGCGGTCGATGGAGCGAGGCGAGGCGATGCTGCACTCGGCCCGCCAGCATGCGCCGGTGCCGGGTCTGGCCCCCGGTGGCTGCTCGGCCTGGGCATCGCGGCGACCCTGTCCGCGAACGTGGCACATGGCCTGGGACATGCCCCCGGTTGGCGCTGCTGTGGCCGCATGGCCTGCGGTAGCGCTGGTTGGGTGGTACGAGCTGATGACGATCATCCGCGGCGCGCGAGTACCCCAGGATCTACCCGGCCCGGCCGGCGTATCCGCAGGCGCGCCCGAAGCTGATCCGCTGCGGGTGCGGGCCGCGGAGGTGTTCGCCGATGAGCGAGTCCTCCACCGCCATGCACGGCGTCATCGCACCGTCCATCCCGGCGAATGGGCCGGCGTAGCCAGAGGCGGGGCGTGATCGGCTGCCGCATTCGACCACGCTCCGTTATCATTTCTATACGAAATCATGCTTCCGGGCATGCCCAGCGGATGGCACACTGAAAACCTACGTAGGCGAGCACGCCGGCCACGCCGGCCGGGTCCAGGGCCCGGCCACGGTGGCACGAACGCCGCGCCGTGCTCACTGCGGGTGATGACCCGCCCGGCACCTACGCGGTAGGGACAACGCGGGCTGACCAGCGGGCATGGCCCGGCGCCCGCAGCCGCCAGGCTCAGCGCCCCTTCATCGCCTCCCCTTGACCAGGAGCCGCACGGGCGCGGTAGCTGCCCGGGGCCGGCAACATCATCGTCCCGGCCGGCCCGGCGTGGCGCCACTGACAGCGAACAGCATCCAGCAGGCAGGTGAGGACCAGCCCATGACGGAGCCACAGATAACGCCGGCGGCTGAGGACCAGCCCATGAGCGAGGCAGAGCGGCCGCCCAAGAGGGGGGAGATGGCGGCCCTGGCGCAGGAGATCGCCACGATCGCCGTGCGGCTGGCCGACGTTGACGAAACCCTCAGCCACTGTGCTGGCGGCCTCAAAAGGCTCGACGGACAGGTCGGCGAGCTGGCCCAGCTCCTGGCTGACCTCAGCCGGGACCAGGAGGGTCAGCTCGACGAGAATGAGCGGCTGGACCGGCGGCTGGCCGCCCTCGGCCAGGACGTTGAGACGCAGCGGCACGCTGTCGCTGACCTCGAAGACCACCTCGATGACCTCACGGGGCAACAACTCGATGAGAATGAGCGGCTGGACCGGCGGCTGGCCGCCCTCGGCCAGGACGTTGAGACGCAGCGGCACGCCGTTGCCGAACTCCGAACCCGGCTCGATGACCTCACCACGCTGGTACCTGAGCGGGCCGAGCGGCAAGCGGCCCAGACCCGGGGCGAGCGGGCCATCTGGTGGCCGGACCTGCCAGCAGGGCAGGAACGCACGGCGGCCCTGCGTCTGCTCCGGGCCTGGGTCGACGACGTGCTCCGCGGTCATCACCCCGAGCTTTTCAACGACAGCCTCCAGGCGTGCTGGTACCGCCATGATGACGTGCTCGACGAACTGACCGCACTACGTGCGGCCTGGTATGCCGCCTACCGGGGCACAGCGGCCCCCGCCACTGCGGCGATCGAGTGGCATGATCGCTGGCTGCCAGGCTGCATGGCCAGGTGCAAGGCGGCCATCAAGGCCCGGCCCTGCGACATAGACGGCCACCAATCCCCGCTCAAGACCGAGGCGTCCTACGACCCGGCTGCCTTCAAGGAGCCCACCGAGTCCGGGGCCGGGACGTGACCGCAAGCGCCAGGGCGTTTAAAAAATGCGGGGAAGAACTGCGCAGAAACTAGCGGTGCGAGCTGGGCCTCGGCGGACCGATGATTGGGAAGGCCGCTGGGTACAGGCCGGTTCGAGGGCGAGTCGGCGCAGGAGGAGCTGGAACGGTTCTTCTTCCCGGATAAATGGTTCGCCAGCCCGGCCACCACGTTTATCCGGGTGTCCCCGAGTATCCCCGGAATGTCATCAGCCTTGGTCGCGATCAAGGGCCAGCCCGGTCGGCGACCGGACCTCCATCATCCAGACCGAGGCGCTGGACGCGGGGCTGGCTGGGCCCGCCGCACAGCATGGCGTCCGCCTCGCCGACGGTTCCACCGCGTTGACATTCCGCACCACGTCGACCCGGGCCAAGGGCGACACATGCCCGACCGGGCTGCCGTCCGGCGGGTCCGGCGAACACCCCACCCGTCTACTTGCAGCAGGCGCTTGCGACAGTCATGCAAGAGGCCATCGGGCATAGCACCCCCAGCGCCCGCTCGTCGGCTAGGTGAAATCCACTCCGCCGCAGCGAATACCCAACGAGCAAGACCGATGATCCCTGCTGATCCCGTTGTCCGCGCAGAACAGACCAGGCGGTCGTTATCGGATGTGATGAGGCTGGCCTGGCTGGGTTGGAGCGCAGAGGCCGGTGATGCAGCAGGGCGATGTGCGCCGCTGCTTGGCACCGCTGCCAATCGAGCCCTCAGGCGCCTGCCGAGCCGATGTTGACTTGCCAGGCGATGCCGTACGGCCCGCAGCCGTGGTTCGCCGTGCCTATGACCGACAGTTCCACGCGGGTCTGCACCTCCCAGAGTGGTGTCGTCGCGGTCGCTGGCCCTCAGGGTTACGTCGCCGTCGGTGAGCAGCGCGTTGACGGCTTGGTTCTTTTCCGTCTCGCTGGCGGTCGGATCCACATCGCTTTCGCCCGAGCAGTGGAACAGATGGTGGCTGCGGTGGATACTGCGACGGTCCTCGCCGACGCCGGCGAGACCGTGGCGAGAGTGAATGTCGCGATGTTCGAGTCACCGGGTGGAAAACGACGGCGGTGTCGGCATTCTCGGCGACCGCTCTCAGCTGACGGGCAACCGTGGCACTGGGAACATCACCAGCCAGCCGGGCCGCTCCGCGTCCCACCGTCGCCGCCAGCGGCCGTCGGGGCACGGCGCTCAGCACTCATCGCCAGGGTATCCTCGGACGGACCGACGCGCACAGGAGAGTGCCGGCATGACGCAGCGGGCCGTGGGATACGAGGACTGCGACATCGCGCTGGAGTCCGGACGGCTTCGGGTGCGGCGGTGGGGTGCTGAGGATGCGCCAGCGGTGGTGTGCGTGCCCGGTCTGTCGGCGAACCTGTGCGGCTTCGACCGCCTCGCCGAACGGCTCGCCGGGGACACACTGCAGCTGGTGGCGGTCGACCTGCGCGGCCGCGGGCGCAGCGAGGTGACCGGCGCGGGTACGTACAGCTGGCGCAACCACGCGCGCGATGTGCTCGATATCGCGGACGCCGTCGGTGCACCGTCGTTTGCGGTCATCGGCCAGTCCAGCGGTGCGGCCATCGCCATGACATGCGCGCAGCTCGAGCCGTCGCGGGTCGAGCGGCTCGTCCTCGTCGATCTCGTGGGCAGTCCTGACGAGCGAGCAGCGGTGCCCGTGGTCGCATCGGTGAGCCGGCTCGGCGCGGTGTACCCGTCGGCGCAGGCGGCCATCGCGCTGATTAAGCAGATCGGCATCATTCCCGGGTGGGACGAGTACTGGGATCGCTACTTCCTGTACGAGCTGCGCGACGTCAACGGCGGCGTGGCGGCGGGCAGCGACCGCGGCGCAGTGCTCGAGGATCTCGGGTACGGCGCGGCGATGTACTGGCCGGGCCCGGATGCGCCGATCCGCGCGCTGTGGAACGCGATCACCATGCCGGCGCTGGTCCTGCGCGCCGGGCAGGAGATCATGCCCGGGTTCGGGTTCATCTTGCCCGCCGCGGAGGCGGAGCGGTTCGCGGCGGCGGTGCCATCGGCACGCGTGGTGGAGATCGACGCGAATCACTACACGATCACGACGCACGACGATTCCATCGCCGCCATCGGTACGTTCCTGCGCACAAACTGACGCCCCCGGGCGAAGTCGCCTCGGCGCTCGCCGCGGCTGGCGGACCTCTCCGGTCCCGTCGGCTCAGCGACTCGTGCGCACATCGCGGCAGACGCAGAACTCGTTCCCTCCGGGATCCGCCATCACCTGCCACCATGCGTCGCCGTCGTGGCGGCCTCACCGATCCGGCGTCCGGCGGCTTCGAGCTACGGCGCGGGTGCCGGGAGTGTGCGCGATGCCGAACAGCTGCGATCGGTGGTCCTCCGGCTGGCCGCGGGCCGGTGGGCCGTGACCGTGCATCGACCGCAATCGCGTTCGCCGTTGTTCCCCGGGATTGGTCCCCGCCATAGCCGAGATGGCGCGGCGGACAGCGCACAGACTAGGGCTGTCAGGCGCAATCGGGGTGCCCTGCCGACCAGATAAGGGACAACTCATGTACCAAAGACGCGACCGCAGTGGTGGGCCGCCGCTGGATAAGCGTCAAGCAATCCTTCACCGCATCGACCTGCGGTCCGGTCCGACGACGCTCACCGACAAGGACCTGGACTAACCACGGCGCGCGTGTTGGTGGCCAATGGGCCGGTCAGGCCGGCGCCGTCCACGCCGGATCGCGGCCGGAGAAGGCGACGAGTCGTTCCGGGGACGGCGCATCCGCTGGGACGGCATGCTCGGCACCGAAGGCGCTACCGCGGTACTCCGGCCGCAGCGCTCCGCGCATCCACCGAGCGGCGAATTCGGCCGCCGCCTCGTCGATGCCGTGCGATTGGCCGGTCGCTCGCTCGAGGTCCCACGTGTGGATCGCAAGCTCGGCAATGGTCTGACCCGCCACGGGCCCATCCGGATCAGGGGAGTGGGATCGCCAGGCCTCAATCAACGCGCCGGCGCCGACGCGAAAGGCATCGCTCCAGTTCGTGCCGGGGTCCACAGGCGCCCGGGTCCAGTCCGGCTGACCTCCCTCGGCGCGAAGGCGGAAATTGGCAAGGTCTACCAGGAGATGGCCGACGAGGTCACGCACTGTCCAGTCCGGGCAGGGGGTGCGAAGGTCGGCCTGCGCCGGCGCGGCCGCATCCACCACTGCCTGGGCCCGGCGGAGGGTTGTCGCGAGGAGATCGATGGGGTCGGCGGGCATTGCGTGGCACGCGCGAACGTGGGGAGTGAATTCCGGCGCTCGGACGGCACAGCGTCGTGGTCAAGAAGGTCGGCCTGCTGGCGGTTGGCTTGGGCGACCGGTGTTGGCCTGTGCATCGGTTACGGGTGGCCAGTGCACGATGAATGGTCAGCCACGGCGTCCGTATTCCTGAGCAGGCGCAGCGAGCACGTGCCGGCCCGGTCGTCAATCCGGAAGCCATGGCGTGACCTGCGTGGCTACGAACGCAGCGAGGAGGGCCATCACTATGAGAACCAGCCGCGCCCCGGTGATTTTCAGATGCCACGTTCAGGCACCGGGCAGTCTGCTCGACCTGACCAGGCGGATGTATTCAGCCGCTCTCATCGGTGTGGCCTGCCGTAGCGATGCTCAGGCAGGCGCCCGTTGTGTCCCTGGTCGGCGCCAGGGTTAGATTCGGCTCATGGCCATCAGATGCGAACTGCAGGGCCGGTGGGCGGGTAACACCCTGGCGGAGTTCGAGCGCGACCTTGCTGACAATCTATGTTACGAGCGGGCAAGACGGCCGAGTCGGCGAGCGCCAAGGACGCCTACTGGACGCTGGCCGTCACCGTCCGCGATAGCCTCGCCGACCGTCGGGCCAGAACGGCTGGGGGTGAACTATGCGCTAACTCGAAGTTCGTCTATTGCCTGTCGGCGGAGTACATGCTGGGGCGCCAGCTGCGCCGTGACGCGGTGGACGCCGGCACCGACGCCCTCGCGTCTTGCTGGTCGACGAGAACGGGCTCGGCTGGGAGCAGGCCTGGTCCATCACCCGCCGCACCTTCGCCTGCGCCTGCCACATCTTGCTGCTGGACAAGGTGGTCTACGAGGTCCTGTACGAGGCCAGTAACTGTCCGAACTGGCTGGTCATCCGCTAGAGTCCCTCGCCCAGATTTGAGGGTTGCGCAGACATGACAGACACCGAACTGAGCCCGGGCGAGATCGAGCGGCTGGTCGCCGGGCATCACCATGGCCCGCACTCGATCCTGGGCGCCCATCCCGGGCCGGAGGGTGTCGTGGTGCGGGCACTCCGCCCGCTGGGCGCGTCGGTGACGGTGATCCTCGACGACGGCCGCAGGTTTCCCATGACGCACCTGGACAAAGGCGTGTTCACGGTCACCCTCCCGGGCGAGAAGGTGCCGGATTACCGCCTCGCCACCGTGTACCCGGGAGAGCAGGGCGACGAGGCGGTGGCCGATGACCCGTACCGCTACCTGCCGATGATCGGCGAGTTCGACCTGCACCTGATCTCCGAGGGCAGGCACGAGGAGCTGTGGCGGGTGCTCGGCGCGCACGTCCGCCAGGCCGGCCAGGTCACCGGGACGTCCTTCGCCGTCTGGGCGCCGAACGCCCTCGGCGTCCGGGTCACCGGCGACTTCAACTACTGGGACGGCCGCGCGTTCCCGATGCGCTCGCTGGGCGGATCCGGCGTATGGGAGCTGTTCGTCCCCGGCGTGGCCGACGGTGCCCGGTACAAGTACGCGGTATGCGGCCGGGACGGCGTGTGGCGGAGAAAGGCCGACCCGCTCGCGGCCGCGGCCGAGCGCTCGCCCGGCACGGATTCGGTGGTGTTCACCTCCCGGTATGCCTGGGCCGACGCGGAGTGGATGGCGGCGCGGTCCGGGCGGCAGCCGGTGCGCGAGCCGATGAGCATCTACGAGGTGCACCTCGGCTCGTGGCGGCCCGGGCTGTCCTACCGGC
The DNA here is from genome assembly GCA_963739615.1 of uncultured Actinomycetes bacterium. Lineage (GTDB taxonomy): Bacteria > Actinomycetota > Actinomycetes > Streptosporangiales > Streptosporangiaceae > Palsa-504. Next base: position 1,509 of record CAVUBD010000031.1, on the reverse strand, counting down.
AGCTGGCCACCGAGCTTGTCGGCTACGTCACCGACCTCGGCTTCACCCATGTGGAGTTCCTGCCCGTCGCCGAGCATCCGTTCGGCGGCTCGTGGGGCTACCAGGTCACCTCCTACTACGCGCCGACGTCACGGTTCGGCAACCCGGACGACTTCCGCTACCTGGTCGACGCGCTGCACCAGGCCGGCATCGGCGTGCTGCTGGACTGGGTGCCCGCGCACTTCCCGCGGGACGACTGGGCGCTGGCGCGGTTCGACGGCACCCCGCTGTACGAGCACGCCGACCCGCGGCGCGGCGAGCAGCCCGACTGGGGCACGCTCATCTTCAACTTCGGGCGGAACGAGGTGCGGAACTTCCTCGTCGCCAACGCGGTCTACTGGCTGGAGGAATTCCACATCGACGGGCTGCGCGTCGACGCGGTCGCGTCCATGCTGTACCTGGACTACTCGCGCAAGGACGGCGAGTGGACGCCGAACCAGTACGGCGGCCGGGAGAACCTGGACGCGGTCTCCTTCCTGCAGGAGGTCAACGCCACCTGCTACAAGCGCGATCCCGGCATCACGACGATCGCCGAGGAGTCGACCGCCTGGCCCGGCGTCTCCCGGCCGGTGTACCTGGGCGGGCTGGGGTTCGGCTTCAAGTGGAACATGGGCTGGATGCACGACACGCTCGGCTACCTGAGCCTGGATCCCGTCTACCGCCAGTACCACCACAACGAGATGACGTTCTCGATGATGTATGCGTTCTCGGAGAACTTCGTCCTGCCGCTGTCGCACGACGAGGTGGTGCACGGCAAGAGCTCGCTGGTGAACAAGATGCCCGGCGACGAATGGCGCAAGTTCGCCGGGCTGCGCTCGCTGCTGGCCTACATGTGGGCGCACCCGGGCAAGCAGCTGCTGTTCATGGGAGGCGAGTTCGGCCAGCGCGACGAGTGGTCCGACAGCGGGCTCGAATGGCAGGTGCTGGACTACCCCGTCCACCAGGGCGTGCAGCAGCTGTCCCGGGACCTGAACGCGATCTACCGGCGGACCCCCGCGCTGTGGGAGCTGGACTCCTCACCGGCCGGGTTCAGCTGGATCGACGCCAACGACGCCCAGGGCAACGTGCTGTCCTTCCTCCGCTACCCCGCCGTGCCCGAGCAGGAGAAGGAGGGGGAGGAGTCCGGCCGTCGGCCGGTGCCGTCCGGGGTGATCGCGTGCCTGGCCAACTTCTCCTCGGCACCGCATCTGGACTACCGGATCGGCCTGCCCCGGGCCGGCCGCTGGCTCGAGATCCTGAACACCGACGCGACCGTGTACGGCGGCAGCGGCACCGGCAACCTGGGCGCCATCGAGGCCATGCCCGAGCCCTGGCACGGCCAGCCGGCCTCGGCCCGCGATCACCCTCCCCCCGCTGGGCGTGATCTGGCTCACCCCCGAGTCTTAGCGGCGCCGAGCAGGTCATGCCGCCCAAGCGGACTGCGGGACCGCCTGGTCTTTCCGGACTGGCCGGTCGTGGGGTCAGGTCAGG
>CAVUBD010000030.1:0-128578 GCA_963739615.1 uncultured Actinomycetes bacterium | reverse complement strand
GGAGATACTCGCGCTGCGACACAAGATGGGGCCGTGCTGCGCCGGACGAACCCCAGGCCGCGCCTGTCCTGGACCGACCGGGCGGTCCTGGCCGCTTTGACGAGGATCATCCCGAAAGCATTTCAGCCCCGGCGGATCGTGACGCCCGGCACGCTGCTGCGCTGGCGCCGCCGGCGGTGGCGGCCAAATGGCGGCAGCCTAGGCCGCCGGGCCGCCCGCCGGTCCCTGACGAACTCGTCGCGCTCATCCTGCGCCTGGCCCGAGAAACACCGGTGGGGCGTAGTCAGGATCCAAGGCGGATTGCGCCAGCTCGGCCACCGGGCGGCCGCCTCCACCATCCGCAAGATCCTGCGCGCCCACCGCATCCCGCCGCCATCGAGGAACGACCGATCTGGCGCGTGTTCCTGCGCGCCCACGCCGGCACGCTCCTGGCCGCTGATTTCTTCCACGTCGACTGCGCGCTCACCCTGACGCGCCTGTACGTCGCGTTCGCCATCGAACACCAGAGTCGGCGGGTGCACCTGCTCGGGATCACCAGACACCCGACGGGCCAGTGGGCGACCCAGCTCGCGCGGGACCTGGCCGCCGACCTGGAGGAGGCCGGGTGCCGGTTCACTCATCTGATCCGCGACCGGGACGCCAAATTCACCGCCGCATTCGACGCGGTCTTCGCCTCCATCGGGATCACAGCGCTGCCGACCGCGCCCCCGGCACCCCGAATGAACGCGATCGCCGAGCGGTTCGTCCGCATAGCACGGGCCGAGTGTACCGACCAGATGCTCATCGCCGGCGAACAGCACCTGCACACGATCCTGGCCGACTACATCAGCCACTACAACACCGGCCGCAGCCACCAAGGCGACGGCATGAACCTGCGCGCGCCGGACGACGATCCGGACCTCATCGCCTTCCCCGTCCCGGCCACCAGATCCACCGCAAAACCAGGCTCGCAGGGCTGATCAACGAATACCGGCAGGCAGCATGAAAACCCAGGCCAGCGCTGTTCGAGTTCTCGACCAGTACGGCGCCGGCGAACCCGATCCAGGCAGGCGCCAGTGCAACCTCCGTCGTGCGGCGGGCGCGGCGGCCATGGCCCTTGCTCACCGAGGACGTGGCGGGGATGCGGACCAGGTCAGCTTGCCTTTTGGTACCGGTTCAGCGTCGGCATGTTGCCCTTGACCGTCATCACGTAGTCCGCGTCCCGGCCCAGGATGACCTGCGCAGTATCACTCTGCGTATGGAGTGCGTCGATCGTGATCACTGCGCGGCCAGGCTCGCGAAGGCTTTCAGCAGGTCCCGGACGGCAGGGATCTCGTTCGACTTCGCGTCCACGGCGGCCTGCCCGAGGACCGCGCCGATGCCGTGCGCCAGGGCCGCGACCAGGTGCGGGACCTTCCCGTCCTTGTTCTTCGCGCCGCGGACGGCCTTGCCGTCGACCGCGATTACCAGGCGGCCCCCGACCTGCACGGCCCTGGTCCAGAGCCAGGCACCGAGGACCTGATCGAGCCGGCCTGGGTCAAGCAGGGCGAAGGCCGCCGGAACGTGGACTCCTCCGCCGGGCCGCGGCCGGCGCCCAGGACGGCCAGCACGTCCTCGCCGGCATCGGCGGCCCACTGCCCGATCGCGGCGAACGACCTGGACCCGGCGATCACCGCCGCGATCCCGACGGCCAGCAGCCCGGCCAGCGCATGCCGGTGTTCGCGCCTCTTCCGCGGGTCGGGTACCTGGGCAAGGAGATCGAGAAGGTAGTGGCAGCGGGCAGCCGGGACAGGCGAAGATGGCATCGGCGGGCGGGTCCCTCGAGGCAGACGACGGGCAGTGTAGGAACTTCCATCGTTCCGCCCGGGCCCCGCCTGCCGTCCGCGGACACGCCGGACACATCACCCGCTGCTATGAAACAGCAGCTCACAGCCTCATTTCACGACTTTGCCGTGTCCCTGGCCCAGGGGCCTGAATGCTTACGTGGATCTGCCGGTGGGACACCGGAGATTCTCCGTCCTGGCGGTGACAGAGCTTAGGTCGTTGCGCGCCGCTGGTCTTCCGTAGCCCATGCGCCGCCGAACGCCGTTGACAATCGACGCTTGCGCTCACCACGTTTCCCGGCCGTCCCACAAGGCCGGGCACTGTCCCAAGGACCGGCAGGCCGCGGCCTTTGGCCTCGGACGCAAAACCGTCACGAGCCTGCATCAAGTTCGCAAATCTCGTGTCACCAGCCCATCCCCGCGTGTTCTCTAACTAACGAGAGGCGCGGCCGTGCGTGCCGCGTGGGGTGAGGAAGCCGTGAGCTATCAGCCGCCGCAAGACTATGAGGCGATACCGCTGCAGGGCAGCCACCGGGATGGTACCTAGACCCGATCGGTCTGCATGCGCTGCGCTCGGTGGCGCCGACGCTCGGCTGGCGGAATGCGTCGTACTCGCCTGAAGCAGGTGCAGTGGCGTCAGAATACCGAGGCTGAGCTTCGTGCATTACTCCGGGAGGGGTTGCGTCTGATGACCCCATTGTGCGCCGTCCCATCACAGCCCGGCCTCCTCCCCGCCGATGAACGTCTCGTCCACCTCGACGCTCCCAGACAGCCCGCCCCGCCCGGCCCCGGGCGGGGCGGCATGCGGGACGACCCATGGAGCTGGCCGACAAGTCGCGCACATCCACGCTGCCCGGATGCGGTGGAACCCGGCCGAGCACCCCGAGCCGATGCCATGGCTGCCCGCGGCGAACGTATCGGACTGGGAGCTCCTCCGTGGTGTTCTCAGATGAGGTCTATCCTCTTTTTGGGGCTATTACGGCTGCGGCATTTACTATGGGATCAATCCGGACAGAGGAAAACGGGGACCATGGCCATACAGTATTTCGTCTCGGTTCCGACCACAGGGTCCCGGCAAAGTCGTATTGGTGTGTTTAGCCCGGTGAGAGGCCCATTCGGTTGAGGGTTCGGCGGTTGGACCCGTTCAGCCGGCGGTGTTCGGCGGCGATGTTGGTGACACCGTGTATGCGCAGGAGGCTGAGGATGGTGTTACCGAGAGTGGCCATGAAGCGGGGCGCGCCGGGAGCGCGCGCCCTGGAGGAGTCCTCTTTCAGGTCAACGTCCCTTATGTAGTGGGTGGTCTCGGTGGCGGTCCAGTGCCCGCGGTTGAGGGCGAGCAGGTCGGCGGGCGGGGCCTGCTCAGCGCTGGCGGTGGTGAGGATCACACGGTTTCGCTGCGCGTGCTGCTCGCGCCGCTCTTGTCTTTCCCGGTGGTGTACCGCTCGATGAGGGCGGCTTGTCTCATGCCGGGGTATTTCAGCCCTCCGGGTGCGGCGGTGACCTGGATGGTGCGGGTTTCGATGCGGCCGCGGCCGGCTTTGAAGGTGGCCACCGCGACGGGGATCTGCTCCCAGGCGATGGCATCGAGTGCCTGGTAGGTGCTGGGCTGATTCCCCTTGATCACGAAGATGACGTGGCCATTCCGGCCAGGACCCGCTCGTTCAGGTCCACCAGGGAGTGCAGGGCGTCCACGGTCAGGCACACGCCGGCCAGGTCCATGTCGTCGATCACCGGGCCGATGACGGTCGTCTCGCTGGTTTTCTTATCCACGGCGCGCTGAGCGGCGTTCAGCCGGGTGCCGTGCCAGAACCACCCGAGATGCTGGGGCGCCTCCTGGCCGTGGAGTTTCGCGCCGCGGGAGGCTTTGCCGTCGGCGCCCAGGCCTCGCAGCGCGGGGACGTGACGGGGGTCACCGCAGGTCCCGGCGGGAAACACCGGATGCGTCGCGGGGACCGGGATACGCCCGCAGGCGGAGCCGGCCGGGAGTTTCGCGCGCCCGCCGGCGACGGCTTCAGCGCTGGCCGCGATCGCGGCCACGGCCGCCTTCCGTGCCTGCCTGGCGGCCTTACGGGCCTGTTTCCCCGACCTGGTGCGGGCGGCCCGCGCCCGCCTGGCAGCCTTGCGGGCCCTGGCCCGCGCCCGGCGGGCCTTGTTCCGGCGTTGTTTTTGCAGCTGCGCCGGAGAGAGGACCTCACTCCCGGCGGCCAGCTCATCCACCCACCCGCACAGCAGGTCATCGGCCAGGTCATGGTCAATCAGACCCGAGATCCGCCGTACCGTCTTCTCCGGCGGGCCGACGTAGAGCCCCGCGCGCTTGTCCCGCGGGCAGCCCAGCGCCTTCAGCACCCGCTGCGGGCGGCTCGCCGCCCACTCCCCGATCGCGGTGAACGAGTCACACCCGGCCAGCCGCGCGGCCATCGCCGTCGCAATCACGCACGCCAGGCCGAACCGTTTCCCCCGCCGGTCCCGCGGATCCGGCAGCTGCCCCAGCCACCGCCACAACGAGGCGGCCACTCCGGTGACCGAAGAATCATCTACCCGGGTGGCCTGCCCGGCGGCCGCCCGGACGGACCTGGCCAGCAGACCGGTCACGGGCATGGCGCTGACCGCCGCAGCCGGCATCGCCGCATCGCGCGCCGGCAAGCCAGGATCAGGCGAACACACCTGCACAGCAGTGGCACACTGGACGGGCAACGGAGCCACCTTCCGGACGGAGATCTTCAAGCAATCCCTGTCCTACCGGGGCTCCGTTGCGCATCACCCGCACGACACGCCCTATCCCGCCAGGTTCGCCTCATTTTCCCCGCACGGACATCCCGGACCCCGCGAACACTCCCGGCACACCCGCCCCGCCCGCCCGATACCGGCAGACTGCCCGGCCACCAGAAAACACCCGGGAAAGGCAATCACACAACGTGACCGATCCCGGGCTTCAGCTAGTCACCCACCGTCACATTTACTTTGCCGGGACCCTGGTTCCGACCACACAACAGACAGCGACGATGAACTCGCTGTTTGGCGCCTACACAGCGTTTACCGCGTTCGGAGCAGCTATCATCGTCATCCTCGCTGCTGGAGGCGCTGTACAAAAAGTCGCCGAGTACACGGCAAAGCGCCTTCAGGAAAAAAGCTCAGCCCTGGCCCGGGTTGGTAAATTCGTCATCATCGCTTTCGGAATCCTCCTTATCTGCCTGGTAGCCCTCGGAAGCGGCTTCGGACTGGTAACCAGCTTCCTATGGCTCCAGTACATCCTTACCGACAATGGCTGGAGCTGGGCATACACATGGAACGTGTATCTCTTCCCGTATGAAGTTGGGGGGCTGATCCTCATCACCATAATTGCTATCCTCCTCTCAGGAGTGGTTATCGGGTATAGTCGCTCCGAGACTCCCAACACCAACGAGATTCTCAGTAAGCTCGACAAAACAACGAATGAGCTGTCCAAGGCAACCGCAGCGTACACCCAGGCACTGCTTGAGCCTCCCAGCGGAAAAAGAAGGAGTAAGGCATGGCACAGAAAACATCCGCCTCATGTTCCATAACTCGCCGCATCAGCACTGGGCCGACTGCGCTAAGCCACCCGAGCTCTTCAGGCGTGAGCTGACGACGATCACTGGCCGCCTTGCGCCCCCAATACCGGGTCGTCAACGGTGGCCAACTGCCGAAGCCGTCGAAGCACATTATCTGAGAGATTAAGGGTCTTGGCTGCCGCCTGAGTTCCTAGCCCAAAAGCCTTCTCAATCTGCGTCAGGAGCCAGTAGGCACCCGCCGTCAGCAACTCCTTGCCTTCCTCCATTGCCCGCCAGCGCGGACGCAGCAAGGATGTGATTGGACCTTCCACAGCAATTGACAAGTCCGGCGGCGGAAAGGCGTCTCGGATAACAGTCTCCCGATCTACGCCTGCCGCGAAATCTAAAGAGGAAGTAAGCCTATAAGGGGGAGTATTGCCATCTGCGCCGATCCGCTCGACGTTTGATCCTGCAAAGCGGAACCGGAACGGCAGACACTGAACACACCGGCCAGCCCCCGTACCCCAACGGCATCGCTTTTAGGTGTTAGATGGCTTCTGGGGTATATGAGGTTGATGGTGCCGTTTATTCTTGTCTGACTGTTGTACTGGTGCGGGCGGGCATGGTGATGGCCCGGATGTCGCTCCGGGCTGGGCGCCGGTTCCACGGGCCGGGCGGTCAGCTGCCTCCTTCCGGGTCGGGGGACGGTGTCGTGCCTGCTAGGACGTGTTGCCGCTGAGTGCGCTGGCGGCTGGCTCGGTGTGCCCGTCGGCGTAGGTGATCTGCCCGGCGTGCCAGATGGTGATCTCGGCGGGGCCTGTGCTGGCCGGGACGCGCCTGCCGCCAGCGGGGTGGAATTGCGGGCGGGTCTTGACGCGGCGCTCGCGGTGGCGCGGCGGCCGGACGGGAAGCAGGCTGGCCAGGATGCGGCGGTTGGCGCGCCCGGCCGCGGCGGCCAGCGCGCCGGGCAGGGTGGCGGGCGCGAGGGTCTGGGTCATCGCGCGGACGGCCTCGCGGCGGGTCAGGGTGAACGGCACCCGGTCCGGGGCGGGCGGCGTGGCGTGCGGCCCGGGAGCGTGCTGCCCGGCGGCGGCGCGGGCGCCGTGGATGCGCAGCAGCTGGGTGGCGGTGGTCCAGGCCCACATCTCCTGGGTGACCTGGTGCGGGGTGCCCGAGCGCAGGATCGGCCCGGTGGACGGCCCGGCGCCGGTGATCGCGGATTTGTCCTGCCCGATCGTGGTCTCCGAGGCGCCCCACCGGCGCGGGTACAACCCGGCCAGCTCTCCGGCAGGGTATCGCTGCCAGTCGGTCAGCGTGGTGGCCAGCGCGAACATCTCCTCCTCCGGGCCGCCGCGGCCGGGGACGGTGACGTCGTACTCGATCACCCGCAGCGGGATGCAGCAGTCGCGGCCGGCCAGGTACGACCGGTAGGAGCCGTCCGGCAGCGCCTCCAGCAGCGGCAGGACCACGTTGGATTTCATCCGCATCAGCAGCTGGGCGCCCGCCGCGCGGATCTCCTTGATCAGCTCGAACCCGGGGAAGTTCCGGTCGATAAGGAAGAGCCTGCCGGCGGCGAAGACCTCCGGGTGGTGCCTGGCCATCCGGCGGGTCAGGGTCTGCTCTCCGGCCGCCGACGGCCCGGACTCCAGGCCCAGCGTGCCGCGGGTCCCGGCCGCGGTCGCGAGCACGGCTCGGGCCTGCGGGAACGGCGCGGTGTTGTCCGCCGTGCCCGACGACCCGAAATACTCCCGGTTCGCGTCGGTATCGGGGACGGCGACCTGGAACCCGTCCAGCGAGCACACCAGGTGCCCGCGCCAGGTCATCCCCGGCCCATCCGGCCCGGTGACCGGCCCGGCGACCCGCCAGAACAGCGCCTCGAACAGCTCAGCGGGGATCAGGTCCAGGCGGCGGGTCAGCGCCTCGGTGCCCGGCGCGTGCCAGCGCCGCGCCCACGGCAGCAGCTCCAGCAGCCCGGCGATCCGGTGGATCACCTCCGGAATATCCCCGTCAGGGATCAGCGCCGCCGCGATCAGCAGCCGGACCGCCATCGCCGCCGGCAGCAGCCGCTGCCGCCGCTCCCAGCAGCCGAAATCCTCCACCAGCTCCTCGAACTCGCCCGCGGGCAGGCACGCCTCCAGCATTCCGAGCGTCACGTGATCAGGAAGCCAGCCGGCCGCCTGCACCGCCCCGCCCCGGCGGACCACCGCCGGCGCCACCGCCACCTGATGGCAGAACACCAGGTCCTCGCCCGTGCGCACCGCGCCGGTCCCGGCCACCAGCGCCGATGCCCCGTCTCCGCCGGGACGGCGCAGGTCAGCGGGCCGGATCGCGACGACCCCCGTCGGCGCGCCATCGGCACCACGCTCCGCACCGATAGCGTCAGCAGGGAAAACAGGATAGAACTCCATACACGGCTCCAGGCACGGACTGACTCGACACCAGTCCTCTTACCAGGAGCCGCCTCAGAACAGGTCAATTGCCCGCGGCACCGCGACGAGAAATAGTCAAGACCTGTGGCTGTGGCTTAGATGCGCTCGATCCTTGCGGGCCAGGCCGACGCGCCGTCTGCATCGAAGCGTTCCTCCAGCCGATCCAGACTGAGCGGCAGAACGCTCCAGGCCCGGCGTTAAACTCCCGGCCATGACACGCGACCCCGGCGAGATCGTGCGAACTGGCTACGACAGGGTCGCGGCCCGGTATCGGGCGCTGGAGCATGACAGCGCCCGCTGGCCGCGCACTGAGTGGATCGCAGAGCTGACCAGGAGGCTGCGGCCCGGCGCGGCTGTTCTCGACCTGGGCTGCGCGGCCGGTGTTCCCGTGGCCGCGGAACTTGCGAGCCGGTACCGCGTAACCGGGGTCGACATTTCCCCGGAACATATCCAGCAGGCTGCCCGGAATGTCCCGGACGCTGAGTTCGTCTGCTCCGACGCGCGTACGGTCACCTTCCCGGCCGGGCACTTCGACGCGATCATTTCCCTCTATACCTTCGACCACATCCCCCGGGACGAGCACCGGGATCTCCTCGGACGCCTTCGCCGCTGGCTGCGGCCTGACGGCCTGCTCCTGCTGAGCATCGAAGACCTCGACGAGCCCGGCACCGTGGCGCAATGGCTGGGAGTTGACATGTATTTCAGCATGTTCAGCGCCGACGCCACTCGCCAGCTCGTCCGCGAAGCCGGGTTTGACATCGAGAAGACCGCTCTGAGAACCCAGACAGAGGCCGAAACGGACATCTCCTACACCTGGATCCTGGCTCGGAAGGCTTCCACGCCTACGTAGCCTTTGATTGGGCGCTGCGCGGGCACCGGACGGCCCCGGACAGTGTCAGTCGCCGGCTGGCCCGGACGGCGGCAGCACCGGTCCATGCGTCTGTGCCCAGGTCCAGCTGACGGCTGACGGTCCCTGGGGGCCGGGTGGTCTGCCGGGTTGTGCCGCCGATCCAGCGTTGGCAGCGTGCAGGCAACTCCCGCGGCGTGGGCGGGTTCCCCGCGGGTGAAGATGTACAGATCCGGGCCAGCCAGCACGGCGGCCATCTCGTCGGCGTGCTCGGCGCCCAGCGGCACCAGGGGCAGCCGGCGGGTGAAGACCGGCTCGGCCGCGATGACGCTCACGCGGCGGCCTGATCATGGCGCTCGACCAGCACGCCGCGCTCGAAGCGGGCCCCGGCGCGACACGGCGAACACCACAACACCGGACACAGAGGCGACACGCTGACGAGCCAGCGAAAACGGACACCAAGCCCAGCGGCCCACAAATCCCTTAACTCAATGGCGTTGCCCCGTACCCCGTACAAGATGGTGCACGCTTTTTAGTTGGCACTAGGACGTAGTAACCGTCGTGAAGTGGTATTTCCCGGTCGCTCCCATTTCGGGTATCGTTAACGGACGGCCCCGTGGACATCTCCCACACCGCCCGCTCTAGCGCCACATTGATATTGATCATGCTGGGATTCCGTCCGAAGTGTTGGCCACGATCCCCTACATGCGTGGTAGATCATGGCAGCAACCTGACGGCAAGGGCATCCGCCCTGGTGCGAAGGTCACGTTCGGTAGCCGAAGGGGAGGTCACGTTCGGCGAACAAGGTGGTGTCGCAGAGGAACAATGTAAATGTCGCCCTTCCCTTGTCGGTGATCAGGGCCGAGGACCTAGTGAAGATGAGGGCGGGAGACTGGATCAGCCTGGCCGGATTGGTGGTCTCGGTCATCAGACTCAGCGTTGCGATCAGGCAGCTCATCCGCATCGCACGTGCGACGAACCAGCGAGCCATCGAGTGAACCTAGAATGCGCGTAGTTGGACGTTCCGTGCCCTACGCGCCGCCAAACACCCTACACAATCGACGCGCACGCGCACCCGGGCGTTATTCATTGATGGCGTTGGCATCGTTGATCAGGACGGGCGTCCACGTCTGTCTCTTTGGGGTTCGCAAGGCCTCCGGTAAGCTGGTCACATGGCGCAGAATCGCGCCTTGGCTGGAAAGACGGTGCCTGCAGTCTCGCGCCGTAACCACCGCGGGCCGGAATCGCCGGGCGCTGGAGGCACCCCGGCCGTTCGGGATAATCGGTCTTTTCCTCATGGGAGTGCGGCATGACGGTGGTGCTGGCCGATCCGGCGGGGTTCGCCGTGGACTGGAACTGGCAGCGCCACCTGACCGTGTGGGCGCTTGCCGGGCGGCCTTACGAGCCTCAGTTCGATAGCAAGGTGCTCGAGCACGAGTTGCCGGTCCAGCCGACCAGCGAGCGGCAGGCGCACGCCGCCGCACGCAGCTGGTGGCGGGCTCAGGGCCGCACCCAGGCGCTCGCCGCACTCAGGGAGAGCGCCAGCCAGCTGGGGCGATGATCTCCCGGATTATTGCGGTTTGGAGGACCAGATCTGCCGTGTCCATTCACGGGTGGCGCGTGATCGGGCGTTACGCCAGTGCGGGGAGTGGCGGCGCAGTGCCGCCGCTGCGGCACCGGCCTGGACGGCGCGGCGCCCCGGCAGCCCGTGGGGTGCAAGTATTCGATCGTCACGCTGCAGCGAGCTCGTATTCGTGGATCAGCCCGCCGAGCCGGTCCCGGCGACGAATGCGCTGAGCTGCCGTAGGCGGTGGAGGACCCGCAGCGCTCGAGCACGGCGGTCGGAGGTCGCGGCTGCGATGCGGCCGGGCGTGGTTGTAGTGCTCGATGTACTCGGCGATAACGCGGACGAGGTGCCGTTCGCTGCGGATCAGGAGCCAGTCCAGGCACTCGGAGCGTGCGCTGGACACCCATCGCTCGGCGTACGCATTCGCGTTCGGCGCTGCGATAGGGGTCCGGATGATGTCGGTGCCATCGGCGGTGAACACGGCGTCGAAGCGGCGACGAACTTGGTGTCCCGGTCGCGGATGAGGAACCGTGGCGCGCGCCCGTCCTTCGCCAGCGACATCGACAGCTCCCGGGCCTGCTGAGTCATCCATGGCCCGCTGGGATGGCCGGTGACGCCGGCCAGGCGGACCCGGCGGGTGCCGATCTCGATCACGAACAGGACGTACAGCGTCTTGAGCAGCACTGTCTCGACGGTGAAGAAGTCGGTCGCGAGGATGCCGGCCGCCTGCGCCCGCAGGAACGCCCGCCAGCTCGCCGATGCCCGTCGCGGTGCCGGCGGCAGGTGATGGCGCCGCAGTACGGCGCGGATACTCGTCGCCGACACGGTGATCCCGAGCTTGCGGAGCTCACCTTGCAGACGCTGGTAGCCCCACCTCGGATTCTCCTGCGCCAGCCGCACGATCAACTCGACCGTGCTCGCCGGCAGCGGCGGGCGGCCGGGGCTGCGCGGCTGGGTCCATTTGCGGGTGACCATCGCCCGATGCCAGCGCAGCAACGTCTCCGGCGTGACCAGGAACGACCGCCACGCCGACCGGGGCAGCGCCCGGCTCAGCAAGGCGAGCAGCGCCCGGTCCGCCCGCCGGTACTCGACCCGCTTCACCTGGCGGCGTAGCACCGCGACCTGATGTTGCAGCACGAGAATCTCAAGTTCCTTGGCGGCGTGGCTGCGGGATCGCCAGGTCAGCAGGGCCGTCAGTCGGCACACGAGCAGATACAGGAAGGACAGCATCATCAGACCATGATCCCGGACGCCCGCCGATGTCGATGCGAGGTCCGATCGCATTTCTGCACCCCACGGGGGGTGAGGGCCTTCTTGCGGGCCTCGGTCCAGACCTCGTTGTAGCCGGAGTCCTGGAGGATGCCGCCCCGGGCGGTCTGGAAGATCCGCCCGTCGGGGGTGGTGCCGTACCTCTTGATGTGGGCGCGCAGCAGCCGGACGAGTTCGGGCGGGATGGGGATGGTCCTGGTCTCGTGGTCGGCGCGGTGCTTCAGGCCGCGTTCCTGCCGCGCGGTGCCGTCGTCGGTCCAGGCCGTGCCCGCGCGGGATGCGGAGGCGGCGAGGTCGATCCTGCCCCAGCCCTTCTTCGGCAGGTGCAGGTCGCTCTCGCGGAGCATGACCGCCTCCGAGGGGCGCAGTGCGGCGTAGTACAGGCAGGCGAAGAAGGCTTCCAGGTGCTGCCCCCGGCCGCTCAGTGCCCGGACGGCGGCAAGCAGGTTGCGGGCCTGGGCGGGGCTGACCACGACGCGCCGGTCGACGCTCGCGGCGACGGCGGGGGTGGTCCACTGGATGCGGTCGACCGGGTTGGAGGCGAGGTGGCCCTGCTCGACGGCGTAGCCGAGGGCGTTGTAGAACACCGACCGCTTGCGCCGCTGCGTCGACCCGGCCGCCGCCTTCCCGGTCAGGGTCCTGGCGCAGGCGGCAAGCGCGAGCCGCACCGTCGCGGTGTCTTCCAGCTCGGCGACCGGCAGCGAGGCGCGTTCGGCCCAGTCGAGGGCGGCGGCGATCTTCGGGCGGCGGGTCGGTGTCGCGGGTGGCGGGGTTGAACGCCCAGCCGAACAGCGCCTGCCGCAGCACCTTGCGGCTCGGGTGCGCCCGGCTCCTTGGCCGTGAGGGCGATGGTGACGGTGACCAGGGCCTCGGCGACCGACCGGCGCGAGACCGGGGCCAGGTTGCCCCACTTGGCCTCGGTGTAGGCGCGGGCGTGCTCGTACCAGGTGATCATCTCGCCCTCGGTCGTTTCGGCTTCGGGCAGGCCGGTGCGCGGGCTGAAGGGCCGCCGGTCGCGGACCGCGTCCTTCAGGCCGTCGAGGAACCCGTCGGCCAGCGGGCGGGCCTTGAACGACTTGCAGTGCTCGCGCCCGTCGACCGCCCAGCGGACCCGGAACCGGGCCCCGGTGCCGCTGCCGAGCCTCTTGATGTCCCAGAACCTGACGTCGTAACTGTCCATCTGCTCCTTGCTCCTGTCGTCTGGCGTGTCCCCTTCCAGGCGGCGCAGCCACTGGCTGAGCGCGCTGCGCCGGACCCGCACCCCGCCGCCCGGCAGCCGCACCACCGCCGGGCCGGCTCCCTGCCGCCGCCAGCGGTAGAACGCGGCCCGCGACACCCGCAGCTCGGCGATCACCTCCTCGATCGTCAGCAGCGGGTCGCCCGGGGTTCCGGGTTCTCCGTCCGGGGTGGCGGCGGGCCGGCCGGGAGCGGTTGGCGTTCCCGGGGGCGGCCCGTCCGTGGGTCCGCGACGACGGACGCTCCGCTCCGCCCGCCGCGTCAAGTCCGGCCCCCGCCCGGCCGGCGACGGCAGGCGACCGCCCGGGACGGCCGGGCCTGGGGACGGGGAGAAGAGCGAAAGGCCCCGCGGGCGGGCTGCGCGGCGGGGCGGGGGCTGGCGGGCGGCCCGGCCCTGCCGGAGGGGAAGGCAGGCAGGGCCGGGCGCGGGGTGGTCCCGGGCGGTGACCTCGTGCGCGCCCTCGCCGTTGCCGGGGGTGGAGGCGCCCGGCCCGGATGCCGGCCGGCGGGGCGGGCTGGCCTGCCGCCCGGGACCGCAGGCATCCACCCTCCACTCCCCCGCCACGTCAAGTCCGCCCGGCCCGGCGCCGGGGCGGGCTTGACACCCGGCCCCGAGCCACGGGCCGATACGGGCCGGTACCCGCCCCGCAAGGAGCGAGGCGGCACGAGGCAGGCCAGCCCCGGGCCGGGCACCGCGAAGGGAGCACGGTGGCGCGCGCCGCGCGGCACGCGCCACCGTCGCACAAGCGCCCGGTGCCAGCGGGCAGCCCGATGAGGGCATGCCTGCCTGTCGGGCAGCGCATTGCGCTGTCAGAAAGGTCTGTCATGGGCGGGCTGGCCCCGCGTGTCACCGCATTGTCCGCTACTACAGAAATCCGGTTTTCGGGGCCGTTTTTCACGCGCTCCCGGAAAATCGGGTTCGGGATGAGACAGGGACACGCGACCGTTCAGCGCAGAGGGGTGGGTGGTTCGACTGGATCGCAAGCTGGTGCTTTGCCGCTAAAGGGGCGTCTTGGCGCGGGGTCGGTGAGAAACTTCTCGTTGTGAGAGCGTATAAGGTTCCAATACCTTGCCGTTGTCTCTGACCTGCAACGTTACGGCTAGATCTTCGGGCAGTTGTCTAACCGCTGGGCCGGCGCGTGGTGATCGCGATCGGGCTCGGTCCGGCCGTCCTGACCCTGGTGCTCTTTGCCCCGGCGGCGGGGACGGCGTAGTTGTTTGCCACCGGGCCACGCTGTGGGTGGCACAGGGCATGCTCAGCGGGGAGGCCACCGCGGCGCTGGCAACTGTTCCCGGCCGCTGACCCGCGCCGGGCCGCGTTGCTGGCGACGCTGAGGCAGGCCCTTGGCGCTGAGGGAGTCAAGCCCCATAGAAAGCGAATGCGGCCCAGGACCGGGGATGTGCGTGGCTGTTGGCTGCTTCCCAGAAGGCACGGCGCGTCGGCGGCACGTCACGCAGGTGGAGCGGCGTGCACTCGGGAAACCGGGCGTGCTTGGCGCCGTTGCTGGCGTCCCGGACCCATATCTGGGCTTGCCGTAGCGCCTCGGCGGCGGGCATCGCGGCGCCCGGGTCGCGCCATATCTCGTAGAAGCGCGCCATAACCAGCATGGTGCTGACGTCGGGTACGGCCCACAGGCTGCCGATAGCTCCCGCCGCGCCGGCTTCGAGGAACCCCGCTGGCAGGCCGATGACCTCATCAGGCAGGTCTGCTCCGGGGACCGCCGTCTCGCACGCGGATAGGACCGCGAGCCGCAAGGGGAAGGGCCCGTGCGTGAGCAGGTCCCGCAACGCCAGTCGGCCGCCCGGGAGCAGCAGGGCGCTGTCCAGCGGCTCCGTCAGGTTGGCGACCCCGTGACAGGCGAAGTGCGCGGTGCCATGATGGCGCAGCGCCGCGATGACCTCTGTCGCCTCGCCGGCCCGCGGCCCGGACACGCCCGCCCGCGCGGCACCGCCAGCAAAGCCCAGCCGGACGAGGGCGGCTTCCGTGGACACCGTGCGAAGCCCCGCGCCGACGTCGTCGATGACCAGCAGCGGCGCCGCGTCACGCACGGCCGCATTGCGCTGGCTGGCCGCCAAGGCGCGTGCGTTGGGCGCATACGTCACCAGCAGCCGGTCGAGCGCGTAAGCGCGGCCTCCGGTCGCGGGGTCTATCGTCCACGCCGCGTGCAGTGGCAGCGCTCCGAGTTCCCCGGCCGGAACGAGAACGGCCCGGCCGGCTGGCTCCAGCATCTCGATGATCGGCCCGAGCACCGCGTCCCACAGCCAGCGGGTCGTGGCGTCGAGGCACATGTCCCAGGCCTGGGGGTTCTGGCGCCGCTCCTCGCGGGCGGTGACGAAGTCCCGCGCCCGGACCGCGAGCCCGGCCTCCGTCAGCAGGGGAAGCGGCACGGGGAGTACCCCATCGTGGATGATGAGGGCGATCCCCTGGGCGGGCCCTGCCACGACGTGCACCATCGGAACGTTCCCGGCCGCCTCCAGCACCTCCCCGATCTCAACGGGCCGGCGGAAGCCGGGCATGACCTCCTCCCGGATGGCCGTGGTCGCCTGCTCAAGCTCGTCACGGGCACGGCGGCGGGCGGCTGCGCGCTGGTCAAGCAGCCCCGTCGGGCGGGCCGTCGTCTCGGACAGCTCATGCTGGCCGAGGACCGTCACCTGCCCCGCCGCCGCGAGGTACCGATCGGCGAGGTCGGGCCGCCCGGCGGCGCGAACCGCGTCCAGGTCCGCCTGCTGCCGGTCGAGCGCCTCGCTGAGCAAGATGGCGCGGCCCCGCTCGTAGGCGACGGCCGCCTTCTCCGCCAGCCCCGCCGCCGCCAGCGTCACGGCTGCCCTGGCTGGCACGCCCCGTGCCGTCCGCAGCCATGCCTCCCGGTCGGTCCGGGTGACCTGCGAGCCCACCAGAAGATGCATAGCCGCGATCCCATTCCAGTACGCGTGCCCGGCCTCCGGCCAGTCCGCCCGCTCGACCGCCCAGTCGCCGAGCTCCCGGTAGGCGGCGAGGGCCACCTCCGGCCGCTGCCGCAGCCCCAGTTTCCCGGCGCGCTCGTACTCTTCCCGGACGCCCGCCAGGTCATCCTCAACGTCCCCGGCCTCCTGCCGGACCCGCAGCGCGTGGGCGTAATGCAGGTGCAGCCCGGGCAGCTCAGGCGTACCAGCTGCCGCGGTCCTGATCGCGTCCCTGTGCACAGCGACGGCCTCGTCTGCGTCGGCGGGATCCCTGGCCCGGCTGAGGCGGTCCAGGAGCCCGGTGCCCAGGCCCGCGAGGTAGAGCCAGTGGTCAGGGGCCGTCACCGGGGAGCGGGCGACAGCATCACGATAGCTAGCCAGGGATGCTTCCAGGTCGGCTTCCGCGCCGTGCGCCTCGTATCGCGCGCCAAGGGCATGGGCGAGGCTGAGCATGCGGCGGCTGCGCTCGGGAGCGTCGGCCCCGGTCATCGCGACGGCTTCGCGCGCGACATCCACCGCCGCCGACAGGGCGGACGAGTCCCCGTGCCGTGTGTACCTGGAGCGCAGCGCGCCACTGAGGTTGTCAAGGTAAATGGCTCGTTCCCGGGCACCGGGGAGAGTTGTCCCAGCCGCCTCGGCAAACGCCGCCTCCGCGGCATGCAGGTCATCCAGGTCGCCTGTGCGATCGTGGCGGGCGTTGAGGCAGGCGCCGAGCGTGTTCAGGTTCGCGGGACGTCCGGGAGCGTCCGGGCCAGCCGCGGCCAGCGCGGCGGTGATCGCGGTGATCGCGGCGGCCAGCGCGGCATCCTCACCGGTGGCCTCGTACCACGACAGGCGCGCGATCCCCAGGTTCCCCAGCGCCTGCGGGTCACTTAGCGCGCCCGGGCCCGGGACGTGCCCGGCCACCCGCTCTAGCAGGTCCGCTGACCGGGTCAGGTCGGCCAGGTCGCCGTCTTGCTCGTAGCGAGTGAGCAAGGCGAGGCCCAGGTTGTTGCTCCCGCTGTACCACTCCTGGGTGCCCGCCTCAGCGCGGTCAATGGCGCGCTGGCCGGCGTCGACCGAGGCGGCAAGGTCCGCCGGGGTCCCATGCTCCTCATACCGGCTCATGAGGGCTCCGCAAAGCACGCTCAGTGCGTTGGCGTGCACCTGGCGGGGCGCTTCCCGGATGTCGGCGGCGGACAGCGCGGCGATGGCATCGTCCAGGTCAGCCGTTGCTCCCCACCCCTCGTAGCGGATGGCGAGGGCGGCACCAAGCCCGCCCAGGATCTCGGCCCGCAGGCCCGGCGGGGGCTCCCGCTCCGCCGCGTGACGCAGCAACCCGGCTGCCTCGTCCACCGCGCCGCGGTCCGCGTGCTCCTGGTGCTTCAGGATGAGGATTTCGGCAAGCTTCAGCGAGGCGTGCAGGCCCGCTTCCGGCCAGTGGCCTGGAACCGGCGGCGGGAGGACGGAGAGCAGGCGACGCCAGCGACGTTCGACCTGACGGAGGCGGCGGGTTCCTGGATCGTGCTGGTATGCCCGCCAAGCCTCCTCGGCGTCGTCCCAGGCGCGATCGGCGGGCCCCGACTTGCCCGACGCGACCGCCCCGAAGGTCTCATCCGGGCCTACCAGGCGGCAGTGGTCGAGGATGAGCGCGTACCGTTCCAGGACCTGGGCCGAGTCCGGGTCTCCCCCGGCCCCGGCCTCTCGGGCTGCTTCGCGCAGGATGCCCACAGCCTCGGGTGCCGTCGCCTCCGGGCAGGCGTGCACCACTTGCGCGGCTGCCTCCGGCCCGGCGGCATCGCTCAGCGCGCGAACCAGCGCGAGCAGCTCATCCGGGTTGATCTCGGTCCCCATGCGACGCGCCGTCCGGCTGCGGGGTGCCCTTCCCGGCTTCCGCCCCCTGCCGGGTGCCTTCCCCCGCTGACGGTGCCGACGTGAACACGGGGGTGTCGGCGTCTGACCCACGGAGCAGGTAGGTCGTGACCCGCCGTCCCTCGCTGCGCTCATCGTGCGGCGTAGCGGGCAGCGGCCAGCGCAACTGTGCGTAGAGATCCTGGCGGTACAGATCGAAGGCGGTCTCCACGAGGGCGGCGAAGGTTGCCGCCCTCGCGGGAACCCACACCAGGAGCGCCAGCGCGGCCGCGCCCAGGCCGACCGCCACGGCCCACGGAGACCATACGGCGAAGGCGATGAACAGCAGGCTCCAGACAACGCCGGCCACGGACGCGTCCAGTACGTCCCGTGCGCCCGCGATCTCCTGGCGGGCCGTATCCGGCATGAGCAGCCACAGGTGCGGCCACAGCGATACCGGGTCCAGTCCGTACTTATCTGCTGGCCTGCTCTCCGCTGCCCGCAGGGTGTTGCCGATCGGCGTGGGCAGGAGCCGGGCGGTCGTCGGCATGTGCCGCAGTCGCGTGTCCAGCCGCACGTAGCGGTCCCGCTGCCACCGGGTGGCGGTACCGTCGTGCACCGGGCCGGCGAGCTTCTGAACCTCGTCGCGCGCCGCCTTGGCACGGCGCGCGCCCGATGTGATCAGCCGGTCCCGCAGCGGGCCTGCCGGCCATGGCCAGTAACCCTCAAGGAGCCTGAGGACAGGGAGCGTGAGGCGCCGCACCACGATCGCCGAGGCGGCGACCAGCAACAGCGCCACCACCAGCGCCGCCAACTGGCCGGGCGCGCTGTAGCCCGCCAGGCGGCGCTCCGGACCGTCCAGGCCTCGCACGCCGCCGTGAGCGGTAGCCCATGCCAGCAGCCCGCCTGCCCAGAACACCAGGGCCTGGCTGCCGAGGGCAAGGAGCCGGTCGGCGAGTTTGCCCGTCACCGAGTCCCAGAAGCCGCCGAGCATCCGTGCCCTCAGCCTCGGACCAGCTTCTTGCCCGGGTGATCCGGGCAATCCGGCGCTGGGTCGCCGACGAACGTCTGCCACCACGCGTAAGCCCGGTCCACCGGGCATATGTACCGGACCGCGTTGACCGGCTCGCCCGTGCCAGGCAGCCCGGCAAAATCGGCCGTCCGGGTCGCCTGCAGCTCAGGTGGCAGCCCGTTCTCGTCCCCCAGCATCCCGGCCGCCCAGCTATGGGTCTCTGGCGTGCTGCGCAGGACGACGAGGATCTCTTCTTCCACGTCCTGACCGCTGCTGGCCTGCTGGAGCAGGGGCTGGAGCCTGCCCTCGATCTCTGCAGCGCGCTCGCCGACCAGGGACGGCAGGTACAGGCGGATTGACCTGGCCACGTCGAGGACTTCCTCGTCCATGTGCCCCCTAAGTCCTCAACCCCGCGGACTTAACATAACAGGCCCGCCCGCCAATGGTGGCTGGAGCTAAAACACCTGAGTAGGCGAAGGCCGCCCAGCGTAGCGGGTGGGCGTGGCTCCGCGCGCGCAAACATTCAGCTGTCTAACCTCGAGCCGGCTCTGGCGTTGGTGAAAAGCTCCCTGGGAGTTCTGCTCGCTGGCTCAGCGTGTCGTGTTGCTTACGGAGGGCTGGCCCTGATGTAGTCCCGGTGTGCCCGATACGCCCGGGACTCCCGGTGTGCCCGGTGATGAGGTGGCCGCGCTGGGCGCGGAGAACGGGCGGCTGGGGGACTAGGAGCTTGCATTTCTCGATCAGATGCGTCACCAGTGCTGGCCGACGTTACTACGAGCTAAGCGTTCGATCTCCTTCCACGTCCGCATGGCGATCCGGACCGCGGGCCTCGGTCTGGGCTTGGACTAGCTGTCGGCCTGGGTGGTAGGTCGGCGTGAGGTCCAGCTGGCGGAAGATCTGCGCCTTATCGTCGGGGTCGGCGTCCTGCAGGACTCGCGCAATGTCGGCGATTTCCCGGCTGGCGCCCCATGGCGATCATGGCATGGCCCCGGCCAGTTCGGCCACTTCATCCTCAGGGTGGTGACGAAGATGGGGCACCCAGGCGCCAGCCGTGTGCGCCGCGAAGCCGCTGCTCAGCGAGCGGCCGCCGCAGCCCGCAGCGCATCCGTCAGCAACGCGACGAGCGCATCGAGCTGCACGTCGGCCGACGAGGAGATCTCCTCGTCCGACCCGTCCAGCGCCCGGGCGGCAAGTCCCGCCTTGCTGTCGATCAGCTCGGCGATCCGGGCGTCGATGGTCTGCGCGGCGATGATGCGCCACGCGGTGACCGGTTCGGCCTGCCCGATGCGGTGGCTGCGGTCGATGGCCTGGGTCTGCTCCGCGTCGGTCCAGGACAGCTCGGCCAGCACGATGTTCGAGGCGATCTGCAGATTTAGGCCCACGCCAGCCGCGGTCAGCGAGCACACCGCGACCGCGACGTCCGGATCGTTCACGAAGGCGTCGATGTTCGCCTGCCGTGCCGTGGGCGTCTGGTCGCCACGGATCGACGAGAAACGCACCCCCTGCCGGGCGAAGGTTTCTTCGGCGGCGTCCATTACGTCGACGTGCTTGGCGAAGAAGACGACCTTGCCGGCGCTGCGGGCCAGCTGCGTCGTGTAATCCGCGGCCAGTTCGGCCTTCGCCTGGCCGATGCGTCGCATCATGGTGAACACGTTCTCGCCGGACTGCGCGGCCGTCGCATCCTTCAGCTCCGACCGGGCCACCCGGCGGACGAGATCGTGGTCGATGCTTCCGGCGCCGGTGTCGGCGGATCGGTTCGCGAGCGCGGTCTCGTACCGCGCCACCATCCGCCCGGCGAGGGCCCGCTCCGCCGCCCGGATCGACTGACCGGCCCGTCCATCCAGCTCGACAGGGAGGTCGGCGATGCGGCGGGCGGGAATGTCGGCGGCCACGTCGAGCTTGCGGCGGCGCACGATGCCGAGGTCGATCACGCACTGGCGCGCCGCGGCGTAGAAGCCGCGGTCGGCGGGCGTCAGACCGGTGTCCTCGAGCGCGTCCGTCAGCTCGTTGAGGGGCTTGCTGTCGTCGATCCAGCCGAGGAACTGCCAGATCGCCCGGAAGTCGTCGATGTCGTTGATCAGCGGGGTGCCGGTCAGCGCCATCAGCAGGGGCCGCGCCGCACGGGACCGGATGCGGTCGGAGAGCGCGAGGACGCGCTGCGAGCGCTGCGAGGTCTTGTTCTTAATGAAGTGGGCCTCGTCCACGACCATGCCGCGGAAGTCGAAGTCACCGAGCCAGCCCATGTGGCGGTCGAGTACCTCGTAGTTGAGCACGACGATATCGGCGAAGCCGTCGACAGCCTCGCCGTCGCCCTGCACCACGGTGGCCGGGCGGTGGGGCGTCCAGCGGGCCGCCTCACGGGCCCAGTTGGTCTTGACGACGCTTGGCACGACGACGAGCAGCGGGTAGGCGTTCGCCGCTTCCGCGGCGAGCAGCGCCTCGGCCGTCTTGCCCAGACCCGGCTCGTCGGCGAGCAGGAACGTCCGGTGACCGGCCGCGGCCGCGGCGACCACCTGCCCCTGGTGCGGCATCAGCTCCAGGCCGACCGGGGTGAACCGCGCCGTCGGCGCCGGGAGCGCCATGCAAGCCGGGGCACCACCGCCGGCGCGCTCGAAGGAACTCAGCAGCGGGCCGAGCAGTTCCCAGCTGGCCAGGCGGCGCGGACGGGAGGTGAGCTGCGGCGCGGCGGAGAAGTCGGGGGCGAGAAAGGGGTTCGCCAACTGCCGGGAGACCACCGACTGCGGCACGACCCGCCGCTCCGGGCCGGCGGGAGCGGGCGCGGTCTCCGCCGGTGCGATCTCTTCGGGCGCCGGCTCGATGCCGAGGTCCCGCAGCATCTCCCGCTTGAGCGACCGGGCCGCGTCGGAGACACCGGAGTCCTCAGCCAGCAGCGCTAGTAGCCCGGCGTCCCGGACGGCAGTCGTCGCGAGGATGGTCGCGATGCCGTCCAGGCGCTTGAGCTGCTCAGCCCGGTGACTGTCGGTTGCGGCCGCCGCCCGGACGCGGGCGCGCTCGTCCCGCAGCAGCAGGGCGACGGCCTGGAACTTCGTGCGCACGGCAGGCGTCACGCGGCCGCGCTGGGCAGCCGCCTCGACCTCACGGGCGGTTCGGGCGAGCACCGAGACGACGTCGCCGCGGTGGCGGGCGCGTCGCTGCTTTCGCGGGGGCGTACGGCGAGCGCCCGTCTGGCGCTGGCCTGGTCGAGCCACAGACTCCTCCTCTGGATGCCGGGGCACGGTGGCCACGGCAGTATGCCGCACGGTCCCCCGCCGACGGGGCGAGGAACGTCCCGGACAGCGGGATTGGCGCTTCGGACGCCGAGCCGGCTTGCGGATCTCCGAGGATCGACGCAGCGGACCTCGACAAGCCTCTCACGCGGACCCGGAGCCGCCGGCAGGTGGGCTGGTGACCACGGCCCGGGGAAAGTCGTCGGCGGACAGCCGGTTCAGTTCCCGGGTGCCTCGCTCATGTTAACGCGTGCGAGGGCGCATAATTCCCGGCCCGTTGCCCGCCCGACCGGAGACGGCCAGGCCCAATGCCATGGACTTCAGCGTGATTGGTATTCGTGACGCCGTTCTGGGTGAGGCGTGATCGTCTGGGGTTGTGGTTGCGGAGCGTGACGGGCATGGGTGTGGGCCGGCTATCGCTCCGGGCGGGCGGCCGGTTCCATGTCCGGCGGTTTCTGGCAGGGATCAGGGATGGTGACGGCGTGGTGACGGTCAGGCCGCGACCGGCGTGCAGACGTCGACCCGGGCGATCGCGGTGCGGGTGGCGATGCCGCGTCCGGCGCCGGGGAAGGCCTGGCGGGCTTTGGTCTCGCGGTCGCGGTACCGGAGCGGATGCTTGCCAGGGCGGCGCGGCGGGCGCTGGTGAAGGAGATCTGGCGGGGCTGGACCTTGCGTCCGGCGAGGCGGCCCTTGCGGGCGGGGGCGGCCTGGCGGGCGGCGGCGCGGGCCAGGGCGCGGATGAGTTCGGTGCCGCAGATCCAGGCGGCGTGCTCCTGGGCGATCAGCTCAGGGGTGGCGGACCGGAAGATCGGGCCGGTGGATGGCCCGGCGCCGGTGATGGCGGATTTCGCTTCTTTCAGGGCGGTCTCTGATCCGGCCCATCGCCAGGCATAGGCGGCGGCGAGCTGTCCGGCCGGGTAGACAGCGTGATCGAGCAGGTCGGTGATCGAACATCTCTCCGGTGTCCTGGCCGTCCAGGTCCACGTCGTATTCACTCCACTGAACAGCGACTCGGCATTCGACCACTGTCCCTGGCTCAGGTGCATCACCATCGTCGGGAGGGTGGGCTCGATCTGCGCCCAGGCCTCGGACGCACTAGTCAGGTTCGCGAACTTCTCGGTCAGCATGGTCAGCTGAGCCTTGTTACTGGGGTTACGCATCCACGTGATGGCCTGGTTGACGGCCGCGCAGTAGTTGCCGGGAGACCGCACAGTGGCTGTCATGTCGTACTTTCTATCCTTACCTTTCTATTGCCGTCAATGTTGATCGAGTTATCAATATAAAAGTCGATTCAAGGAAGAGGCGATCCACCTGTCCGGCTGGTCTTCAGACCGCTGGCGCCGGTCAGCGCGGGCCGATGTAAGCGGCTCGCGCTCGGAACGAGCTAGAGCTCGCATACTCCTCGATCGCGTGTGCGATCCATCCCGCCGCGCGAGCGATGATGACGATGGCCTGGCTGGAGCCAGGCGGCATCTCGGCCAGGAACGCGAGAGCGCCCAGCCCGAACTCCGCGTTCGGCGGGGGGAATTCACGCTCGGCCGCGATGTCTAGAATTCGCTCGACAACTGAGGTGCGGTCCGGCTTCGCTTCGATTTCCGGTAGGCGACGCAGCAGTTCTGCCCCTCGCGGGTCCCCGCCTGGGTAAAGCTGCTGGCCGAACCCGTGAATCTTCACCCCGCCGCGCAAGCGCCGTCCCATGGCGCGCTCGATGTCCTCGCCGAGAGCATCCAGCAGGAGCACTTCCACCTCAGTGGCATTCGCGGCATGGTACAGGCCACTGGAAGGTAGCGGACTGCGTTGTCCTCGATCAGGGTCAGCTCGGTCTCGAACAGGTCGCGGGCGGAAGTGCCGCGGCTACCCGGGGGTTGCCGACTGGCGGACCTAGCGAGCCGCTCGACGTCACCGGCGGAGAAAGTACTGCGGCGCCCGTCCTGCTCGCGCTCGATAAGCCCGCGGCTGACATAAGAGTAGAGCGTGGACGGTTTGACCCCGAGACGCCTGGCGGCCTCAGCGCTTGTCATTCGCCCTGATCGTTGCATTGAGCAATGTTGATACACATATGCACATTTGGTCAAGTGATAGCTCAGGACCGGCGGACAGCGGCCGGCTCGCGGTCGGGGCCGTGCTATCCCGGATCATCGCGGGCTGGCGGGGAACCACCCGGTACCGGCGGGGAGCCGGGCGGGGAGCCCGGCGCTGCGAGGCGGAACAGGATGCGAGCTGCGGGGATGCGTTCCTGCTCGCGGGCCAGCAGAGCCAGCGCGCGGGCATCGGCCGCGGTGGGGCGGTTCAGGTCCAGGGCGCGTGGCCACAGCCGGGCGTAACGGACGGCCGCTACCTCGGCCGCATACACCAGCGCCTGACCGATCAAGTACAGCAGGGCGAACATGCCCGCCACGGTGGCGAAGCTGCCGTAGACGGGCCCCGCCTTGGTCACCAGCCGGGCCAGCAGCGGCGCCCCGACGGTGAGCACCACCGTCACCGCCGCCGCGCCCGCGACGGCTCCCGGCCACAGGGCCCGGACCGGCGCGGGCCGCGCCAGCAGCAACCTGGCACCAAGCAGCAGCACCGCGAAGACCACCAGCGCCGACCCGAGCACCGCCGCCGCCCGCTGTACCCCGGGCTGGCCAGGCAGCGCGGTAGCCACCAACGTCAGCGCGCCGGTCGCCAGCGCCCCGGCCATCAGCGTCGCCAGCACCGCGAACACCCGGACGTACCGTGAGACGAAACCGGCCCGCAAGCGGTGCCGGACCGCTGCGACATGGTTCAGCGTCTGGTAGGCCGAGAACACCACGCCGGTCCCGGACAACAGCAAACCGATCAGGCCGGCCACCAACGGGATCGTCGCGGCCGGCAAGGTGGCCAGCGAGTGCTCCACCGTAGGCCGCAGCACCGGCGGCACGATCGCGGCGATCAGCCGCCGACGCAGGTCCGGATGATCGGCCAGCACCCGTGACAAGACCGCCACCCCGAGCAGCAGCAGCGGGAAGATGCTCAGGAATCCGTAATAGGTGATCAGCGCCGCCTGCCGCCCGCCCTCATCATCGCCGTACTTCTTCACCACCGCGTAGGGGAACCCCAGCACGCCATGCTCGCGCTGCAGGCGGTCCGCCCACGCGATGACTCGGTTCACCAGGCCGCTCAAGCCTTCCAAGCTCATGGCTCCAGCCTGGCCGGCACCGTCCCGATACGCGAGCGTCCGCTCGTCCCGCCCCAAGGAACCTGCGCCCGGCGACCGCGACAGGCGCCGAACCGCCGCATATGCTGCGCGGGCGGCATGCGGGTCAAGCCAGCCCTGAGCCGCGCTAAATCGGCAGGGAACCAGCCGATTGACGCTTCGTCGCACGCTGCGTGATCGGTTCTCGACTTGAGCGGAGCTCACGCCACCCCGCCGTTCAGGGCGGCCCGGGGGGAGCCGTACGGGTCAGCCCGCGATCGGGAATTTATTAGTTGCCGGCCGCGTCGTCGGGCCTGGGGCTCCATGACGGTGGCGGCGGTGCGCGCATTCACTGCACCGTGAGGTCAGGAGGGCATGAACGGCCAGCCCACGCCGGCTTGCTCGGCGATGACGGTGGCGCCGGGCGGTGCCTCCTGCCTGATCTGCCCGGCGAGTTCCCGGGCTTGGTCCTCGTTGCCGGCGCCGACGATGAGGAACTTCCAGCGCCGCACGACTGCCCGGCCTTCGTTCTCCAGCGTGCGCGCCAGCGTGACCGCATGGTGGTGCGAGCCGAGTTCAACCCGGACCTGCCACTGGGCTTTCCCCGTGGCCAGGGACTCGGCGGTCTCGGTGTCCTCAAGCCGCTGGTGCTCCGCCTGGCGCTCAGCTTCGGTCTGCGGCATCGGGACGTCCGGGTTCTCCCACTGCTCCTCGATAGGGTGCCAGCGGTGCAGGGCGGACTCCGCCGCGGCGCCGTGCTGGCCCAGCACGTCGAGGGCGATCCGCTCAGCGTCCCTCGCGGCGGTCTCGGCGCCCGCGTACAGGAAGATCTGCGCGTCGCCCGCGCCGACGGCGACACCGCGGCCGACCCGGCCGCGGACCTCTTCTTCTACCTGGCGCAGGGAAAAGGACTGCTGCGCCTGTCCGGCTGGCGACTGGCCGCTCACCGAGATGGTGACGCGCCAGTCATCGCTGTCTGCCACGACACGACCCTAACGCACCCAAGCCCGGCCAGTACCGTCTGGCGTCGGCCGGCTCTGGTGCATCAGCGAAGCCGCATGGCACCCTCTATACCCGATGTGCAGGTGCGGGAGCGGTTATGAGGCGGCCGCCCCGTTGATACCTTACGGCTGGGAGTCGCGCGGGGGCTGGCGGGTTCCGGGGGTTTCGGCCAGCCGGGCGTGCAGCCGTTCCCGGACTTCGTCCGGGGTGTAGGCGCGGCGGCGTCGCTGGTCGCGGATGATCACTGCCCCGGTTGCGGCCACGCCCGCGAAGGCGGCCAGTCCCAGCACCTTGTGCCAGCGCATCTGCTTAGCCTGCCGGACAGGCAGGAAACATCCCATAACGCCAGCATCTCCCACGAATGCGGCTAGAGCCGGGAACACGCCGCGACCTACATCCAAACGCCGTCACAGCGGAGAGCTGGGTAATACCCGGTGGCCACGGACACGGCCGGGCGGACGGCGGTCAAGTGCCCCGCCGGGTCTGCTCGTCTGTGCCGTCGTCGTCTTGCCGCCAGTTCCGGGCGAGGGCGACGAGGCCGCGAACCACGTCGGGAGGCAGCCCCGGAGTGCTCGCGATGTGCCAGAGCGTCGGGTCCTCATACTCGGCATGCCCGAGGTCCGGCGACCCCACTTTAGGTTCCCCGCCTGCCAGTATCCGTCGGCACGAACCCGGGGCCCAGCCGAGCCGGTTCTCGACCATACCGAGGGTGCTGGGGGAAACATGCTGGCCGTTCTCGAGCTTTCCCAGCGTCCGCTCGGTCACCCCGGTCGCCTCGGCGAAGGCCCGCCTGTCCCGCATGCCTAGCTCGACCCGGCGTGCGACGACGTAATCGGCGAGCCGCTGCCAGTCCTCACCGGCCATATGACCGTCCTTCCCGTGAGCCGATGCTAGTCCTGCCACCGACCACGTGACCATGCTTATCCGAAGAAGATAGAAGATTCTAGCTCTCGTGCGGGCAGCTAACGGCACGGGTCTGCGTCTCTCTTCTCGGTTCATCTTGTTCATACTCTTTACTTCCTACCTATACCGTTCTATGGTGTCCAAAGCATTAGATAATTTCTTGTTTCTTCCTAGACGTACCAGGATCGACATGCTGCGGCCGGTAGCGTCCTCGCGCACACGAGGAGGGGAGCGCAAGGGCGCTCCGGCCACGCAGCCGGACGCCTGCCCGGCTCTGTCGGATTTGCACCACCTGAGGGCGACTCCTGGTGGCCGGTCAGGGGCACGGATCCGCTGTCCCTGCCCGGCCATCAGCCATTACCAGGCCCGGATCTCGGCTAGCTAAGCGCACTCGGCGCGCTATACGCGACCCTCAGCACGGCTTGGCCAGTACGCAGCGTGACCTGATGCACGGATGTGGGGAGGTATTGGGCTCGCTGCGCGTCAATGAACGCTTGCATCCAGCCGAGGTATGCGGCACGACTCAGGTGCGCCGCACTGTCTACTGTTGCCAAGTCCACTGACCGCAGCAGGCTGGCAGGTCCGCCACCAGGCGATTGGTTGACGAAGTCCACGATGCGCACCGCGTGGCTTTCGGCCATGATGGCGAGGAGCTGCGGCAACCGCGGATCAACATCGCCGCTGAGAAGTTGTGCCCTGGCTGTGGCTGAGGCCATGATCTGGCTGTTCGCCAGCAACTGGGCGTCGGCAGCCTTCCTGGCGCGCAGCGCCGTCTGCTGAACGGCGCGGTAGCTGGCGGCGCCGCCGGGAAAGACCAGCCGGATGTCGATCCTGGCGTTCCCTGAGCCGAAGCTCGCGATGATGGCCGGGGCGTAGACGGAGGCCAGCCGGCCGCCGTACTGGGCTCGGATAGGGGCAGTGGCGACCACCAGAGCAGAGCCGAGTGGATCATTCGACGCGGGCCCGAGCGTCAACAGGTTCCCGGACGGGAAGCCTCTGCTGACCAGATCCGCGCATACCTGGGGATCGCATGACACGACTGCGGCCCGGCTGACCTGCTGCAGGATCCAGGTGATGGCCTGCGTCCTAGCCGCAGCCTCAGCGGTGAGTTCCCGGCTGACCTGAGCATTGCTGCCCGCTAGCCGCTCAGACGCTGCGCCGCGCTGGGGAAGATTGAATACGAGCACGCCGAAGCCGACAACCAGCAGAATCGCGGCCAGAAGCACGGGCGCCTGCCGACGCCACCGGATGCGACGACTCCTATGGCGCGCCGACCGGGGCCTGAACGCCGGCCGGGCGCCAATCAGACCGTCGCCGCTACCATTCGGCGGTGCGGCAGACGCACGCCGTGAGCCGGATGTCTCCTCATCCGCGGCCAGAGCGGAGACCATTGGCGGCATCGGTCCCATGAGCCGCGCTCCGGCGGCCACGAGCTCGCCGAGCACGCTGCGGGCCGACGGCCTGACGGCTGGGTCCTTGTTGAGGCAGCGATGGACCAGCGAGCCCAGTGGTTCGGGAAGCCTGCCCACATTTGGCTCGGAATGAAGAATGGCCAACGCCGTGGCTGTCAACGACTCGCCCTTGAAGGGCAACTCACCGGTACCCGCCAACACCATCGTCACAGCCCACGACCACATGTCGGCCGCTGCGGTCACTCGGGTCCCAGCCAGCTGCTCAGGGGCCATGAACGCGGGTGTTCCCACGGTGACCTGGCCAGAAAGGCCCGTGGTGGTCATCCCGGGAACGGCCGCCAGGCCGAAGTCGATCACCACTGGCCCGTCGGGCCCGAGCAGGACATTGCCAGGCTTGAAGTCGCGATGCACCATCCCGGCGGCATGCACCGCGCCCAGCGCGGTCAGCGTTGCGACGGCGATGCGGTCGAGTGCAGCGCCGCCGCGAGGCCCGACCTGCTCGACGACCTCTACCAGCGATGGCCCGCTGACGTATTCACTGACAATAAACGGCCGCCGTTCGAAGATCCCCGCGTCCAGAACCTGCGCGGTGCAGAACCGGGCGACCCGCTGAGCTGCGGCGACCTCCTTCAGAAAGCGGCTCCGGACCTGTGGGTCCGTGGTTGGCGGCAGAAGCTTGACTGCCGCCGGGCTTCCGGTAGGACCCTCAGCCAGGAACACAACGCCCTGCCCGCCTTCCCCGAGGCGGCCGAGCAACCGGTATACACCCACCTCGCGCGGATCGGTGTCGCGCAAGGCAAGCATCTCAGGCATTGTGGACCAAGCGGATGTCACCCGGCCATTTTGCCCCTGGCGGCTCAGCGTACGCCACCATTCCATTTCGCCAGTCGCCCGGAGCAGCCTTCCCCGCCGCCGCCGACGCATTCGGGGAACTGCCGTGGTGCTCCCTTACCCCCCGCTTGGCCTGGCAAGATGATGCTCTCGGCCGAGAACATAGGAAATTTCCCTTTAAAACGCGCTTCGACCCAGGCATGCTGTTGGACAAGCCCGGCCACAAAGCGGCCCCAGGGC
Source organism: uncultured Actinomycetes bacterium (assembly GCA_963739615.1). Classification (GTDB taxonomy): domain Bacteria; phylum Actinomycetota; class Actinomycetes; order Streptosporangiales; family Streptosporangiaceae; genus Palsa-504. The sequence continues at coordinate 99,362 of CAVUBD010000030.1, read as the reverse complement.
AGCGAGCCGGGTCAGGGGTGGGGCCCCGGCAGCACCGTCTCCCCCCCCACGGTGCCCGGGGCTCCGCTCCGCCTCAGGCACCGGCCACAACGCCCGCACTGGCCATGTAAGACCAGGCGGCGGCCCTGATAGCGAATACGCCTCGGAATGCCCGGGCGTGCTGGCCCCGTTCGCATTATTCTTATTGAATGATTCCCCCGATCCAGGGAAACTTCGGCTCTCCGTATTAAGGGAGTTGCGTTCGTCAGCTAGCCGGCTCTGGATCAGCTTGCGTGCCGAGCATTGACGCCACCAAACCGGCGAACTGCACGAGTTCCGGCATGGGGAGCTCGGCTACCGCACCATGCCACTCTGGCACCTCTCTGATTGGTTCGGCTGGTTCCTGCCATCTCATGGTTCCCGGCCGCGAAGTATGCCGGAGGACGCTGGCGTGCTCAGGCGCCGTCCGCGTCCAAGTGCAGGATTTGCGCCGCGGAGACGCCAAGCGCGAAGGCCTGCCCAGGGATTGCTCCGCGCCACCCCTGGGCCCGGGGTGCGCTCGTGCCGCCTGCGGACCGATCGGCCGTCGGGGGATGTATCAGCGGCGGTGGTCGGTCCTCTGCCAAGGTGTGCGCACCAACGGGGGCGCCGTGGAAGCTGTCGTATCGCAGCGGCGCGGGAAACACGCCAGCAATGCTGTCGTCACGCCCGGATGACAATCTGGACCCGAGGTTGCGGCGGACGCACGGATCCGGTGATACGGGGGCGAATGCGGAGGGTGGCGGAAGCAAATGAGCGGAAAGCAGCAAAAGGGCTATCGGGGCCTGTGCTGGAATTGCGGCAAGCCGGGAGACTACGCCGGTGGCTGGCGGATGACTTGCCCCGGGTGTGAGGTGAGCTGGGTGCCTTGGTCGTCAGCCCCTCGCGGTGACCCGAATCATGTGTGCTGGATGGGTAGGGTAATCGATTGTGTCGACTTCACGAGGCCGGAAGCACTTGGCGCGCCAGCGTGAAAGGCGAAAGCAGCCGGCTTAGGCCGCCCGACGGTCACCGACCTGCGGCAGGACCGGCAGCACGGGCACGCCAGCTCCCCGGCCGCCAGTTCCCCGGCCGCCAGGTCAGCGGCCGCGGCACCGGCATCCACCCGATTTCCTGGACGGTTAGGTCAGGCAAGTCATCCAGCCGACAGAAAGGCTGCGCAGAAACGACAACTTCGGTGAATTCCTGCAAAAAATGCAGGGGTTCGGTGAAGATGCCGGTCCTGCCGTTTAGCTGCCGGCGGCCGTGTCGGCTGGGCCGCTCACTTTGCCGGTGGCCTGAGCTTTGATGAAGGCGGCGATCTGGTCGTTCAGCTCGTCGATCCGGTTGAAGCCACCGTGGCTGCCCGGGACGATGGCGACCTCCGCGTGCGGCATGAGGCTTCCCCGGGCGCGGGCCTCCGCCGGGGTGAGCATGGCGCTGCGTGCGCCAGTGACCAGGAGCACCGGGACGGTGATCGCGCGGAGATCGTCGTCGGTGAGGACGCCGGGGAACTGCGGCTCCGCCCGGTAGCCGCGGATGCCTGCCCACATGAGCGTCATCTGTTCCTGGTCCAGCATGGCCGGGCTGTCCAGCCACCGGGCGAGGCGGCGGCGCAGCGGCCTCGGGGTCATGGCGGCCAGGCCGCTGATGGACAGCCACCACCAGAAGCGGGCATCGAGCCTGGTGAGCCCGGCGGGGTCGAGCAGCGTGACGGAGGCGACCCGCCCCGGCGCGCGGATGGCCTGGTTCATGGCGACCCAGCCACCGTAGGAGAAGCCCACCAGGTGCGCCGGGCGATCACTGAGCTGGCCGAGCAGTTCGTCGAGCCACGCCGCGCGGGACGCCGGCGGAGTAAGCGGGGCGCGCGCGATGCTCGGGTTCGGGCAGCCGGGCATGTCGATTCCGTACACCGGGTGGTCCCTGGCGAGCGCGGCGACGTGCGGGTACCAGCTCGCCGCGTTGAACCCGTTGAGCAGCACGACCGGCTCCCCGCCGGGATGCGGCCGGCAGGCGTGCACCCGCGTGGTCGCGGTCGCTGTCTCGATATCGAGCTCCTCGCAGGGCTGCGGCCAGAGCGCGAAGGCCCGCTCGTAGGCCACCAGGAACTTCTCCCGCGCCGCGTCGGTCACCCACGATCCCGGCTCGCCCTCGGGTGCCGGGCCTGCTGCGCCGGCGATGCGCTTGATCCCAAGCATGTCCCGCCTCCTTACGGCTGAGCCTGCCATCTTTATAATACAATCGTATCATTAAAGAATCGGGCAGGTAAAGGGAGATACGGTGAGCGGGTGCCGAAGCGGGTCGATCACGAGGAGCGGCGGCGGCAGATCGCGGACGCGCTGCTGCGAACGGCCGCCACGCGCGGGCTGCACGCAACCGGGATGCGCGAGGTCGCGGCCGAGGCCGGCGTGTCCCTGCGGCTGGTGCAGTACTACTTCGGCACCAAGGAAGAGCTCCTGCTGGCCGCCATGCAGCACCTGGCGGCCCGGTTCAGCGCGCGGGCCGTGGCGCGGTTCAGGGAGGCCAGCGGGTCAGGCGGTCCGGCTAGCCCGCGCGACGTGATCGCCGCCATCCTGGCCGAGGCACTGCCCGCCGACGACGAGCGGCGCACCTTCACAGTTCTCTACACGGCCTACTTCGCGCTCTCGCTGACCGATCCGGCGCTGGCGATCGCCCCCCTGGCCAAGAACTCAAACGCGGTGATGGACGTGGTGGCTGCCCAGTTGCGGGCGGCCCAGACTGCCGGCGACACGCCAGCCCGCCTGAACCCGGAACTGGAGGCCCTCAGCCTCATGGCCATGTCCGCGGGGCTTGCCACGAGCGTCCTCGCCGACCAGTCCTCGGCCGGGCAGGCTCAGGCCGTGATCGACTACCACCTGGACCGCCTGTTCCCCGCATCCCGGCCAGCGTTACGCCGGGCACCCATGAAAGTAGCAGCCACTGGTCTCCGGGCAGCACAGACCAGCGCCCCCGGCCGCTGAACCTGGACGACGTGCTCGCCGACGCCGGCACCACCATCACCACCGTTGCCGCCACCCCGGACCGGACCCAGCATGAGGTGACCGCCCACGTTCCTGGCGACTGCCGCCCCGCCGGGTTCGGCATATCCTTGGCTGGCAGCGGCCGGATCGAGCTACGCGAGCCGGAATTGGCCCTGTTGGGCTCGAATACATGAATGCTGTGACCTCCATGCCGAAGAATTCAGCAAACCGCCCCGCTGCGGAGCCTGCAACGGACAGCAAGTCGACCTCCGCCGCGCGGGCAGCACCGGCAACTGGTACTGGCACTGCCTGGCCGCGTTGCCCGTGCTGCTAGTCGCGAGCACGGGGACTGGCCAGGGTGTTCCGCCGGGGCGACCAGCACGCAAGCCGGCAAGGGTAGAGGTCAGCGATCCATCCCGCCATACGGGACAGATCGAAACGATGGATCGGGACGACGGGATGGAACGCAAGATGGCTCAGTCCAGCGGCACCACAGGCCCCGCACTGCAGGCCGGCGACCAAGCCAAACAGGTCTGCGTCACGGGCCAGGGAGCCAGTGTGCCTGAGCATTCCAGCGCGGCCGTTCCAGCGCGCCCTATCAGGCGAGAGCCGGCCACAGATCACAGGCTGATCGAGGTCCAGGCAACGGCGATCCGTGCCGTCTGCGGCCGGGCTAACCCCAGCGCAGCTGGCGAACATACGGCGCAGCGTGGAGCATGCCTGCCTGATGCCGAGGAGCATCGGATGGGACCGCAAGGCCACGGCTCACGCGGAGATCTTCGGACTTCTGGCCGACGCCGCAGATCATCCGCTGCTCGCACAGACGCTGAACTCCGGTGTGGGATTCGTCCATCACCTCATGGTCACGGCAGGACCTACGGCCGGCACGCTGACAGCCAACTCCCGTAAGCGGTTGCTCGCCTTCCTGTCCGCCGGTGACCCCGAGGGTGCGGCGCACGAGACGGAGCGTCACCTGCGGGTGCTGCATTTCATGGGGCGCCTCGCCAACTGTTCTTCCCGGAGCGCCACGGCACGATAATGCTTGGAGATGGCGAGCGGTGACGAGCAGCCCGAGTTCCGCGAAGTGGCGGGCATCGGCGGGGCAATCGTGTTCGCCACCTCGCTGGCGCTGCTCGGCCACAGCTTCCGCGGCAAGGACCGCGGCACCGCCTTCGGCATATGGGGCGCGGTCACCGGCATCGCCATCGCGGCCGGGCCAGTGCTCGGCGGCCTGATCACGACGGACTGGAACTGGCGCAGGTTCTGCCTGGTCAACATCCCGATCGGCATATTCGCGCTGGCCGTGACCATCTGGCGGGTCGAGCAAGCCCGCGCGCCTCAGCCCGCCAGGCCCGACTGGCCCGGGTTCGGGCTGCTCACAACCGGCTGGTCGGCCTCATGACAATTCTTTACCCTCGAACCCGTCCAGCTCTCGGTCTGTGGCTACTCCTGGCCGTGGCGCCGATCGTGCCCTGTCTGGTGCTCGTTTCCTGGCGCTGGCGGCGCCTTCGCTGCTGAGCTGGATCTCATTCGGCCGGGTGCTTGCGGAGCCACCAGACCGAGGCCAGGACGGCGAGGACGGCGACCGCCACGAGGATGCCGTTGCGGGCGAGCACGAGCCAGACCAGGTGGCTGTGCGGCTGGTAGGCGATCCATTCGGTGAGGTGATGCTGCGTGAGCCAGCGAGCCTGGTTGAGCGGCTGCGGGGCGTTATACATCTGCGCGTACACGGTCATCGGGTTGAGCTTGGGTCCTCCCGGACGGGCGAACCACGTCTGCGCGACGTAGCTGACCCCGGCGGGATACTCCTGGGCGGAATTGCTGAGCTGCAACGGGATGTCGCCGACGCGGAACAGGAACTCGGGCAGCCATGTCTGGGCGAGCACCGCGCATCCGCCGAACGTCGCGGCGAAGGCGACCATGGCCGGCAGCACGCGGCGGATCGTCACGCCGAGCAGCAGGGCGAGCGCCATGGCCAGCAGCGTCCAGCTCACCATGGACAGCGGGGTCATCTCGATTGATTCCCAGCCCCACGGGGTGGTTCCGCCGTCGAGCCGGAACTGCGCCACCTGAAACCACCAGTGCGCGGCGACACCGCAGATCGCGGCGGTTACCCCGGCGAGCACGGTGAGCGGGCCGAACGTGCCGAGCAGCCAGCGGAGCGGACTGACACTCTGGGTCCAGGTGAACCGGAAGCCGCCGCCCTCGAACTCGCGGGCCACCCACGGCACTCCGGCGAACAAGCCCGCCACCGCAGCCAGCAGGAATACCGCCACCACGGCGCCTTCCGTCCGCCAGTAGTTGACGAATTCCGCGAAGACCCCCAGCGTGTACGGCGCGTCCTGCGTCAGGCACCGGCTTGAGGTGGCATTGTCCCCGTAGGTCAGGCAGTAGGTGAAATGGTGCGAGGTGATCCAGTGGCGCTGGAGCACGCTGTCGATGAACAGCACCGCGGCGGCCAGCAGGAACAGTCCGGGGATTCCGAGCACCGGGGCCCGGTGCTTGTACCAGGTGACCCGCGTCATCCTGGGCACGGTGATCGCCTTGATCATCATCGCGCTACCTCCAGCCGGGGCAGCACGCGGGCGGACGGCTCCCGCAGGTAACCGAGTACGAGTTCCTCCATCGTGACCGGGCGGGCCGCCCAGCCGGGCGGCGCCGCGTTGGTCCTGGCCAGCACCTGGGCCTGCCGCCCGGCCCGTTCTGCGGTGATGACGGGCACTTGGCGGGCCAGGTGGTCGACGTCGGCGGCCGGGCCGGTCAGCGCCAGATGCGAGTCGAGCAGGCTGTCGACCGTCGCGGCGACCTGCACCTGTCCCTGGGACAGCACCACCAGGTACGTCGCGGCACGTTCAAGTTCCGCGAGGACGTGCGAGGAGAACACGACGGACAGGCCGTCCTCGGCCACGCAGGTCATCAGCCAGCCCAGCACCTCCTGCCGAGCCAGCGGGTCCAGGCTGGCCAGCGGCTCGTCCAGCAACAGCAGCCGGGGGCGGCGGACGAGGGCGAGGGCGAGCGCGAGCTGGGCTTGCTGGCCGCCAGAGAGCTTGCCGACCTTACCGGACGTCGTTAGGTTCAACGACGACAGGCGTTGTACGGCGAGATCGGTGTCCCACTGGTCGTTGAGTGCCCGTGCGGCGGCGAGCAGGTCACGGACCCGCAGGTGGCGGTAGAGCGGCACCGTCTGGTCGACGGCGGACACCGCATCGCGGGCCTGCTGGCTGCCAGGTGCATAGCCAGCTACGGTTGCCTTGCCCGCCGTCGGGGTCGCCACACCAGCAAGGATGCGCAGCAGGGTGGTCTTGCCCGCCCCGTTGGGTCCGACAAGGGCAGCCACGTGGCCGGCCGGGACGGTGAGATGGCAGTCCCGCAAGGCCCAGGTCTGCCGGTAACGCTTGCCGAGGCCGTCTGTCTCGATGATGTTCATGCCGCCCCGCCTTCCCTGCGCAGTTCGGGGCGGCCGGGAAGGCGGGGCGCGGCGCCCCCGCCGTCGCTAAAATCCCGCAGGGCCGCGGTGAACAGCGCCTTCATGCCAAGCTCGTCCACGCCGGACTCGGCCGCCTCGGCCAGCCACGTGGTGAGCTTCTTCTGCAGCGTGGCCATCTGCTTGAGGCCGGTGACGTCTGGTGCCCGCATGATGAACGTGCCGACGCCGGGGCGGCCGGCCGCGATGCCGCGCAACTCCAGCTCGCGGTATGCCTTCATCACCGTGTCCGGGTTCACCGCCAGCGAGCGGGTCACGTCCTTGATCCTCGGCAACTGGTCGCCCGCGCGCAGGAAGCCGAGTCGCAGCGCATATTCGACCTGGTGCACAAACTGCAGATAGGTTGGCACCCCCAACCCCCGGTCCAGGTAGAACGCGATCGGCGACACCCCGTCATCAGCATTGTCTGGTTTATCGGTAACCATGGTAAAACCATAAGGCTATGCCGCTCCGGCGGCAAGGATCAGCCGGTGCCGGGCGATCGGGATCGCGGGGGGCCCGGACAAGTGCCGCTGGCGCACGGGGCGCGGATCGTGCTCAGCGGCGGCCTCTCGCAGTACGCGGCGCAGCAGGCCCGCGGCCCTTCCAACTACCTGGAGCTGATCGCAGCCCGCGCGTTGATGGCCGGGTTCCTCACCCCCCGACTACGCCGACCGCTGTGCCCAGGCCCGGGCCGAGCTGGCCGGCTGGCTGCGCGAGGGGCGGCTGATCTCCCGCGAAGACATCCTCCAGGGAGGCGTTCGCGCCTTCCCGGACGCGCTGCCCAGGCTGTTCGCCGGCCAGAACATCGGCAAGCTGATACTCGCCGTGCAATGAAGCCGCCATCCCGGCAGTGGGGCGAACCCGCCGTCGCCGGGCTTGCGGAAGCCAAACACCCGGGAATGACCAGGGTGTCCCCTGGGTGCGGCCGCAGCGGTGAGAGAGCTAGCGTCGTCCCTGACACAACCCAGGGAGGCCGCGATGAGTACGACCGAGGACCGCAGCAGCGACGCGAGTGGGAGGGCGAGCGTGGACAAGAAGCTCGAGGTGGTCGTCATCCCCGTCTCGGATGCCGAACGCGCGAAGGAATTCTACGGCAGGCTCGGCTGGAGACTCGACGCCGACCATGCCAGCGGTGATGACTTCCGCATCGTCCAGTTCACGCCTCCGGGCTCGGACTGCTCGATCCAGTTCGGCAAGAACATCACGTCGGCCGCGCCCGGCTCCGCGCAGAGCCTGTACCTGATCGTCTCCGACATCCAGGCCGCCCGCGACGAGCTCGTTGCCCTCGGCGTCGAGGTCAGCGAGGTGTTCCACGAAGGGGCGCCGGGCGCTCGCTTCCATCACCCCGGCTCGGGCGGTCGCGTCAGCGGCCCTGCGCCCGAGCGTGGCAGCTACGGCTCATTCGTCTCGTTCAGCGACCCGGACGGCAACGGCTGGCTGTACCAGGAAGTCACCACCCGGCTTCCCGGGCGCGTCGAACGTGCCGCGACCTCGTTCGGCTCCGTAAGCGACCTGGCGGACGCGATGCGGCGCGCGTCGGCCGCCCACGGCGAGCACGAGAAACGGATCGGCGCGGCCGATCCGGACTGGCCCGACTGGTACGCCGAGTACATGGTGGCGGAGCAGGCCGGGACGAAGCTGCCGACGTGAGCGACCACGACATGATCGTTCTGGGCGGCGGGGCGCCCGGCCCTTGGACGCGCAGATGGCGAACCTGCCGGAGTGAGCACTCACTCGGAGGAATCATGACCAGCGTAACCACTCCCGTTCCCGCCCAACGCGAACCGGAACTGGCTGGCCTGGAAGTCTGGACGCTGGCCTGGAAGTAAGGAGTACAGGAGTGTCATGAGTGCTGCAGAGCAGTTCCACGTCGATGAGGTCTCCCCCTCCTACTGGCGGGTGACCTTCGACAACGGCCCGGTCAACCTGCTGGACCCGGACACCATCGATCAGCTCGGCGCGCTCATCGGGCGCATCGAGAACGACCCGGACCTCACGGTCGTCATCTTCCGCAGCGAGAAGCCGGGCTACTTTATGGCCCACTGGGACTTCCTGTCCGATGCCGCCCGGGTGGCGGGGATGGCACCCGGGCCGACGGGCCTGCACCCGTACCTGGATAACTTCGTGCGGCTGAGCAGGCTGCCGGCGGCCACCATCTCGGAGATCCGCGGCCGTGCCCGCGGCGCGGGCAGCGAGTTCGTGCTGGCCACCGACATCCGCTTCGCGTCGGAGAAGGCCGTCCTGGGCCAGTTCGAGGTCGGCGTCGGCGCCGTCCCCGGCGGCGGCCCGATGGCGCGCCTGGGGCGGCTGGTCGGCCGCGGCCGGGCGCTGGAGATCCTGCTCGGCGGCGATGACATCCCCGCCAGCCTGGCCGCCGAGTACGGCTACGTGAACCGGGTCATCCCGGACGACCAGATCGAGGGCTTCACCGACGCCTTCGCCCGCCGGATCGCGGCCTTTGACAAGGTGGCCGTCACCGGCATTAAGAAGCAGGCCGACGTGGCCACGCTGCCCGACGACGCCGAGTTCGCGCCGGCGCTGCAGGCGTACTTCGCCACTGCGGGCCGCCCGGAGAACCAGCCGTTCGCTCAGCTGCTGCTCAAGAACGGCCTGCAGCAGCCCGACGGCATCGAGACCAATCTCGGCACCGCGATCGGGAAGCTACGACAGAACCTTTAGCGGCCCAGACACGCGGTGGTCCGACATACCTCATCGCATGCATAGGAGCGCGGAAACGCTTGTGAAATTCTGCACAAAGCGCTTCCGCGGAAACGCCGCCGACACGCCCGCCAGCGCCTGACGATTCAGGTCGGCGACCGCTAGTCCTTGCGCTGGCCGCGGCGGTCGGCGCGAACGGCGGCTGGCTCTGGCGCGGCTCGCGGGGAATATGATCGCCGGGTGGGCGTGGCCGGGTATGAGTCGTGGTTCGTGAGCGCGCGGGACCCGGCCTCGCCGCGGGCCGCCGACGTGGTCCATCCGCTGGATCGTCATGTCCTCAAGCGTATGCCCGCGGTACGGGAGAGCTTGGGGGTACAACTGAGCCGTACCGCCGACCTGAATCAGCCGGGGTGATCTTCATGCCGCCCGCCCATACCCGTTGACCAGGCCAGTGCGCTACGTCCTGCCGTCGGGGCGAAGGCCGACAGCAAATAGGCGACCGGGGCGTTGCTGAACTTCGTCGCGATCTGCACCCCGGCCCGTGCGCAAGCGGCAAGCGCAAAGAGCGCGTAGATGGCGATCAGCACCCGGCCCGGGCCTGTCCTGGTCGAACCCGGCCGCGATGCCGTGGGCTCAGCCGATTCCATCGGCTCAGACACGGATGACCGGCCAGATCTGATGCAGCCGGACCATCAGCACGGCCGCGACGAGCCCGGCCACGGCGATGACCGCCGGGCCCCACCGTGATCGCTCCATCAGTCCCCAGAACGCCGCGGCCACCGGGACGAGCGGCATCGCGATCAGGTATCCGATGAGCGTAGCCAGCCCGGCCGGGCGTTCACCTCCGGCGAGCCTGGCCACGATGATGCCGACCTGGACAAGCAGCAGGACCTCAAGGACGCCAACTGCGGCGAGCAAGGGAACGCCCATTCGCCGGTTTAGGGCGGTCGTCAGCAGCGCGTACCCGGCGAGCGCGAGACCGGCGACGATGATCGTAGTAGGGACGGCGCCGTTCACGCACGATATTTTACTACGTTCCGTAGTGGAGCGAAGCCGCGAGAACGGGCCGATGCGCGATGTCCCGCTGGCATTCGTGGTCGGCTTGGCCAGTGCCCTCGCGACACCACGATCGACTTCATCATCGGTGATCCTGACGACGCGGATGCGCACGGCAGGACCGGCTTCGACGCTCTCTGGCGAATGATCGCCTGAATCCCCGGCCGTGGTGCGAGCAGACACCCATGGCCATAAATGACTGACTAGTCAGACAATAAAGGAGACAGAGCATGGCATCCACCGACCCGCAGCCCGTCAGGCGACAAGGCCTATATCGTCACCGGCCCGACCTCCGGCATCGGCCGCCAAACCGCCCTCCAACTGGCCCGGCACGGCACCGTCATCCTGGTCGGCCGCGACCGCGGCAGGCTGGACGATGTGCAGAAGATCATAGAGCGCCGCGGCGGGCGGGCGGTGCCGGTCGTCTGCGACCTGTCGGACCTGGCGAGCGTGCGGCGCGCGGTCGAGCGGATCATCGAGCTCAGCCTTCCGATCGCCGGCCTGCTCAACAACGCCGGCATCTTTCCGGCCCGTCCCACCAAGAACGCCCTTGGCTGGGACATGGCCTTCGCCACCAACCACCTGGGGCCGTTCGTGCTGACCGAAGCACTCGCGCCGCACCTGCCCGACGGCGCGCAGGTCGTCTTCATCTGCTCCGGCGTCGAGGATCCCGAGCGCAGACCCGCGGTAATCGCTGGTTTCCGCGGCGGCCGCTACATCTCTGCCGAGGCGAGTGCGCGCGGCGAGTGGGCGCCAGGCGGCTCCAAGCTCCCCGGCGGGGACGCCTACGCCACGTCCAAGCAGTGCAACCTCGCGACCGTGCTGGAGTTCGCGCGCGAGATGCCGCGACTGCGCTTCAACGCGGTCGAGCCCGGATTCAGCCCGGGCACCGATCTCGGCCGAGACAGCAATGTATTCCTCCGCCTGCTGGCGAAATACGTGCTCTCGCCGCTGGCGCCGTTCATCAAGTACTGGAGCAACCCGAAGACCGCCGCGCGGGTGATCACCGGGGTACTCACCGACGACTCAGACCGCACCGGCGTCTACTACGACGAAAAAGGACGGCCGATGAACGGATCCACGCTCGTACGCGAGCCGGAATTCACTGAGCGCGTGGTCGCCGAGACCCGCGCCCTGCTCGCGCGGGTTCCTGCCTGAAAACCCCGTCTTCCGGCGCACAGCGGCGTGATCCGATGCCTGGGTAGCCGGTGATGATTCCTCGGGTCCCTACGCAGCGACCGCCTCAACCGCGCACCGACCGCAGTCTGCCCCCCCTCCGCCGCTGCCACCCCTGCCACCCGTCCCCGGGGGAGGCGAGATATCGCCGGTTAACGTGGACGTGGATATCGACGTGGACGTGGACGTCGACATCGACGTGGACATCGACGCTCTCGTCGTGGTCGACACCGACGTGGACATCGACGTCGACGTCGACGTGGTGACCGACGTCGATACCGTGACCGACGTGGACGTCGACGTGGACACTGATATCGACACCGACATCGAGGCTGACCCTGGCGGGATGTCTCGCCTGGTCAGTTCGCTGAACACCTGGCTTTCCAGCAACGCCAACCGGGCCGTGCTGCTGGGCTTCCTTAGCGGCCCTATCGGCAGTCACTACATCGCGAAAGCGGTCGCCGCGACCAGCCAGTCGGCCGACCCGCATGCGGGCAGCATCAACCCGACGCAGTTGCAGGGCTTCGCGGTCTTGCTCAACTACATCTTCGCCAGCGGCACCACCGCCGCCCAGGCGTGGCAGACGGTCGCCTCGTTCGTGAAGGCCCAGAACCCGACGACCAGCGACCAGAAACTGCTGCTGATGCAGATCCTCATCGCGCCCAACCAGGCGGCCGACGCTGCTCTCGCCACCTGGAACTGGCCCAAGTCGGCCAGCGACACCCTGATCGCACAGGTCGCCTCGATGGCGCCGTCGACCATTTACCCGTTCATGGAGACTTACCAGTACCAGAGCAAGACGCTGCCGGTGAAGGTCGGCGCCTCGGTCATCCTCAACGCCCTGAACAGCGCCACCAGCGGATGGGTGTCGGCGTTCAACACCGTCGGCGTGACCGACGACGCCACCCCCAGCCCCGGCAACTACGACGGGGCCGGATACAGCTACTCCGCCGAGGCCCTGGCCGCGGCCGCGGTCAGGCCGGGTGGGACGGTCACCTCCGGCGGGACCACCTTCATCTGGCCCGACGTGGCGTCCGGCCAGCACGACACGGTCACGGCGGCCGGGCAGGTCATCCAGCTCAGTGGCCAGGGGAGCACGCTGTCGTTCCTCGGCTCCGGCACCTTCGGCACGCAGGGCGGCACGATCACCATCACCTACACCGACGGCTCGACCTCAGCGGGGAAGATCACGTACGCCGACTGGTGCGCTGGCGCGGCCGCCAGCGGCAGCACGCTCGTGACCACGACCGCGTACCGGAACTACAGAGGCGGCAAGCAGGCCAACCCGCTGCGGGCGTACCTGTACGCCGCATCCATCCCGCTCACGGCGGCAAGGACATCAAGTCCGTGACCATGCCGGTCAACTCGAACCTGCACTTCTTCGCCGTCACAGCGAGCTGACCGGCGACCGCGGATGTGCGCTTCCGCCCTGACCCCGTTGCCGCCCCCATGGCCGGCCGCGGGGTCAGGCGCGATGAACGACGCACGGCTGCTCGGCTACGACACCGACTGCTTCCCGTTCGCATCCTTGGCCGCCAAGGCCCTCCAGGTCGAGGATCTGAGCGCGCTGCATGAGCAGCGGCGCGACCTGAGCCAGCCGCCCAGGTACGCCGACAACGTTCGGCTGCGCCGGGAACTGCTGCTCCGCCTGGAGATGACGCAGTTCTTCTCCTACTACGATGCGCTGGTATGCACCGTCGTGGTACCGCTGTTCGGGGTGCGGCTGTCCTACTCCCGCCGTCCGCAGTTCCGGGTGCACCTGGCCGGAAGCCCCAGCGCGAGCGCGTGGCACACCGACGAGCAGGTGACCGGGCGCGACGACCAGATCAACATCTGGCTGCCCTTCACGAGCACCTGCACGGCGAACACCCTGTGGGTCGAATCCGACTACGGCTGCGGCGACTACACGCCGGTACCGGTGGAGTACGGTCAGATGCTGCTGTTCGATGGCGGACTGCTGTCGCACGGAACGGTCGAGAACACCTCCAGCCAGACAAGGGTGAGCATGGACCTGCGGTTCGTTCCGCACGGGCCGGGCATGCTGCAGCGCTTCTTCCCCAGCCGGGCCAGCTCGCCGGCCGGGACTACGGCCCCGCGCACTTCGACCCGGCCGCTGCCAATGCGGCAGCGGGATCAGTCTGAGGAAACTCGCCCGCCCTGATACGCCCGCGCGAGCTGGACCTGGACCGCCGCACGTTCGGCACGCATTTCCCTGGCCCGCGGCGGCAGGGCCGCGCCGACTTCCTCCGCGAACTCGGCAAACTCCTGCCTCCCCGGCAGCCTCTCCAGGCACGTTCCGATCAGTTTGCGCGCCGCAGCGATGTCTCCGCGTCGCCGTGCGGCCCGCGCCCGCATGAAATCGGCGTCGGGGCCCTCGAACGCCGGATGGTCCGCCAGCCGATCAGCGCGCTCCTCATCGATATAGCCGGACAGCAGCGTGTTCCACCGCGCGAGATTCGTCATCCGCTCGCTCCGTTTCCACTGCGGGCTAGAGGAGCTCATGGCCCTGCCCGCCCGGCGGCCTGGCCGGCCGTTCGGCGGCTGCGATCCGGTCCAGCTCGGCAAGGTACGCGTCGGCGAACCCGGTCCACATATCCGGCGTGGTCAGCATCGGCGCGAGCACGTCAGCTAGCGCGATCTCCCGCTCGGCAACCTTGCAGGCTCCCGTGCCATTACTCCAGCCGTACGCCGACTCCCACCGGATCAGCTGCGGTGCGGCCCGTTCGGCGAAGCAGGCGAAGCCGTGCTCCGCGAGTACCGTCTCCCACAGTGCCGAGACAGCATGGGAAAGCACGAACTTCGCCGCCTCCAGCGGATCCTCGGACCGGAAGCTGCCCTCGGCGTGCCGGGCGAGGTCGATCATCAGCTCCATGGCCCGCTCACCCGGAGCGGTGTCCTCAGCGTGCAGCGCCAGCTGAGCATCCGTGGCGAGCTGCCGGAACGTCACCCGCCATTTCGTCCGCTCGGTACGTGATACCCGGCGGTCACCGGCGATGTACGCACCTGACCTGGCCAGCTCCACGAACTCGGAGACCTCCGCGAGCACGAGCGCCGGATCCGCCGGTATGGCGGCATCCTGCTTGCGCCGCTCCCGCTCCGGCGGGTCCAGTTCTCCCTCGATCCGCTCCCGCGCCGCCGCCGTGCCGCGCCAGTACAGGTTCCACAGGATCTTGCCGCGCTGATCGGCGTCCAGCGGCGCGAGCTTGGCGAAGAACTCTTCCCGGTTCATCCGGTTCTGCGGCATGACACCTGATCGTACCGACCCGCGCCGACGCGGAAACGCAATACAGAACGCCACCGGACACCTTAACGTCCGGCGACCGCCCGAGGCACCGCCCATACTGAGCGCAGATCGTAACACCCATGCCCGTTCGGACTAATTGAAATTCTTTTCTACCGAACGAGCGGTGGTATCACTTTTCGATGACGAGCCAGCGGTCACACGGCTACTGGGTCCCAGCCGCGCAGGTGCCTGACGGACTGGCGGTACTCCCACTCGATGGCGTCTTTGAGCAGGTGGGCCAGCCGCCCGCCGCTGGTGATGCCGGCGATGTCGGCGACCCCGCGGCGGGTCCCGACCGAGACGACGAACCCCTTGTCGTGGAAGGTGAATGCCTCTAGCGGCCTGCCCTTGAGCTCCGCGTCCAGGTTGCGGGTCACCGTCTCGCCCTCTTCCAGCGCCCCCTGCGCCAGCGGGGGCAGCACGTGCCCGGTGCGCGGATCGGTCACCGAGGCGAGGTCGCCGGCAACGTAGATCTCCGGATGGTCCAGCACGCGCAGGTACGGGGTAGAAAGCCTGCACCGGGAACGAGGAACATGGCCGGCGTTAAGGCCATGGCAGTATCCGCCGAGTGCGCGCTGAACGGTGGGCGTGGTCATTCGCTCAAGAACGGGCGCACCTCAATCGCGTGGTATCGGGCGATCGGATGCGCGGCCGCGAGCTGAATCGCCTGCTGCCGGTCAGCGCAGCTGACGACGTCGATACCGGCGACGAACTCCTTGGTCTCGATGAACGGCCCGTCGCTGAGCAGCATCTCCCCGCCGCGGACACGGACGGTCGTGGCCGTGTCCGTGCCTTCCAGCGCGTTCCCCAGGACCTGGAGGCCGCGTGCCTCCAGGTCCTCCCGCCAGGCTTCGCCCTCCTCCATCACTGCCTGATCGTCGAAAGGCGCGGCCGGCGTTCCGCCCATCCACATGATCAGCAGGTACGGGCGGGCGGCGCCGTCCTCGCCGCGTGCGAACGCGGACGCCTCCTCACCCAGCCACAGCCCGTCCATGAACGGCCGGATCTCGATCGCTTGGAACCAGGACGACGGGTGCTTGACCGCCACCTCAATCGCCTCATCGAGGTCGGCGCATTCGAGCAGGTCGAAGCCTGCGATGAACTCCTTGGTCTCCGCGAACGGGCCGTCGGTCACCAGCGTCTCGCCGTCGCGCACGCGCACCGTCGCCGCCGTCTCCGGGGGCTCAAGCTCCCGTCCGAGCAGCCGCACGCCGCGGCCATCCATCTCCTCGACCCAGCCGGAGCACTCGCGCTGCATGACCGTCAAGTCCACCGCTGCCGGCCGGCCGCCAGCCCCGATGAAAAGCAGGTATTTCATCTCAGCCTCGCTTCCCGTAGACGAAACAGATGATCGCTTGTTCGCGCGCCGCCTACAACCAGACGACGAGCGGGAACCGCCCAGAAGGACACATGCGAAGTGTTCAGCCGGGCGCCCGCTGGCGCCCGGCCTTCAACATACGCCAGCGCGGCCTAGCGGAACTTTCGCGTTCGGCTGCCTGGATTCCAGGGCAGCCGGCAGGCGCGGTAGGTGCCGACGCGGTTGGGGAGCTTGGCATTGAACGGCAGCTTCCCGGACGGGCTGAACTCGGAGAAATACGACAGCCCGCCCCAGCTGACGAACAGGTCGCCGTTCTTTGTGGTCTGCGCGCTGCCTGTCGCGCCCGCCACTAGGCCCTCCGACTGGTCCGCGGACTTGATCAGGGTCGCCGTGTCGGTGGCCAGATCCAGCTTGATCGTGACCGCGCGGCTGGGCGAGAAGAGGCTCGTCCGCCCATCGGACTCGTCGTCGAAGACCGTGTACTCGCTGCCGCCGATGGCCTCGGGGTCCTGCTGGAACGCGAAGATCTCACCGGCACTGTCCAGCTTCTGGCCGGGAGCGGCCTCGATGGCGAACGTGCTGTGCTTGCCCGCCGAGCCGCCACATGACCGCCCCGGTGCGGAGGTTGTCCAGGTGAAGGGCGAGCTGATCAGCAGGTTCCCGACGAGTACGAGGCGACCGCGGCACATACCGCGCCAATCCCCAACGCCGCGGCCACCATGAACTTCACGAGAACCCCAGAGAATCCGCTACCCTCGCCGGAAGCTCCCCTCACGCCCTACAACGAGCAACTCACCCGTGATTCCCGCTGTGCGGGAACCCGTTACCGTCGGCGTCGCCGCCGCGGAGATGGCGGACCTGGTCGCCTCTTACCCTCAGCTTGGCTGGGGCACGATGCGGATGTAAGGCCGGGGCGCCTCCCATCCCTGCGGGTAGAGCGTCTTCGCCTCGTCGTCGGAGACCGAGCCGGCGATGATCACCTCCTGACCTGGCTGCCAGTTGACCGGCGTGGCGACCCGGTGCTTGGCCGTCAGCTGGAGCGAGTCGATGACCCGCAGCACCTCGTCGAAATTGCGGCCCGTCGTCATCGGGTAGACCAGGATCAGCTTGACTTTCTTGTCCGGGCAGATGACGAAGACGTTGCGAACGGTCTGGTTGTCAGCTGGTGTCCGCGTAGCCGGGTCGCCCGTGGTACTGGCCGGCAACATCCCGTACAGCTTCGAGACGTTGAAATCGCTATCCCCGATGATGGGGTAGTTGGGCGCGTATCCCTGCGTCTCCTCGATGTCGCCGGCCCATTTCTCGTGGTTCGCGGTCTGGTCGACCGAGAGCCCGATGATCTTCACATTCCGCTCGTCGAACTCGGGCTTGATCTTCGCCATGTAGCCCAGCTCGGTCGTGCATATGGGAGTGAAGTCCTTCGGGTGCGAGAACAGGACCGCCCACGAGTCACCTATCCACTCGTGGAAGCTGATCGGCCCCTCAGTCGTGTCAGCAGTAAAGTCAGGCGCGGTGTCCCCGAGCGCGAGCGTCATGTACCCCTCCGATTTGCGGTTCTCTGGCACGGTAGATGCCTGGTGCAGGCTGAAACAGTAGCCCACCCGGGACACGGTGACCAGATAGTCGGTAGAAGCCCGACCGTCAAATCAGTCGCTGGCAGCCAGATCGGCGGGCTCGCGGCGGGGCAACGTTACGGCCGGCGTCCGGTGGACCAGGGCCGCGATGCCGACGGCAATGAACGCGAGAAACTGCGGGAACGGCAACGCGCCGCGGAATACGGCGTACTGGCCCAGCAGCAGGGCCGTCGCGATCAGGAAGATGTACCCGGTCCACCTGGGTAGCGCGCGGGTACGCAGGATCGCCACCGCGATGCAGCCCATCGCGATCGGCGCAAGCAGGGCGAAGTACGCCGTGCCGAGGCCGTCAGCCCAGTGCTGGACGCCCAGGTACCAGTCGGGCAGGCGGGGGGCGCCGAGCAGTGTGCTGGGAGAGGACCACGACGCCGGTGCGGGGGTACGCCGATCTGATCGCGTGCGCCGCGTCGATGCCCTCCATGCTGGGCTTTCCCACCGAGCCACGTGAGCTAGCCGGCATCCGGATGTCGGTTAGCACCGCCACTGGCCGCAGTCGCTCGACGGCATCGAGCAGTTCCGGCGCGGACCCGACGGCGGCCGCCACGACGACGTCGCCGGAATCCTCGAGCAGCCGCCGCGCGCCCTCCCGCACCAGGTAGTTGTCGTCGGCCATGACGATCCGCAGCGGTTCAGGCATCGATCCGCTCCCGGCCGGTCGATGCGGCTTGCTGGTCGTGGCCGACCGGGATGTGCACCCATACCGACGTACCGAGTCCCACCATGAGGTGAACCGCAAGCCCCTATAGAGGCGCGCCGCACCCGTATCAGGGCGAGATGGTGATGCTGCCTGGTTCGCTGGCCTGGTCCCCGGCGCTGTCGGTGGCCTTGATGGTGAACGTGTACGGGCCGGCTGCCGTCGGGGTGCCGCCCAGGTGGCCACTGGTCAGGACCACGCCGGGCGGGAGCTGGCCGGCGGCCACCGTCCAGGTGAACGGGCCCACCCCGCCCGAGGTGAAGAAGTTCTGGAAGTAGGACGAGCCGGCCGTCCCGGCGTTGCAGCAGGTGCCGGGGAAGGTGATCGCCAGCGGCGGCGCCGGGCCGACCGTGATGCTGTAGGTCCCGTTGGTGCCCGGCGTGCTGGTACCGAACTTGGTGACGTGGACGGTGAAGGTGAAGGTGCCCGCCGCGGTCGGGGTGCCGCCGGCGATGGTCCCGGCCGCGCCGTAGGTCGCGGGCATCGACAGGCCAGGCGGCAGGCTGCCCTTGGTGATCGTGAAGGTGTCGACCGCGCCGTTGCTGGTCAGCAGGAACGCCTCATACGGCTGGCCGGCCGCGGCGGCGGGCAGCACGCAGACGCCGTTGACTAGCGTGCCGCCGTTGGTGGCGGGCGTGCACAGCAGGGTGATCGGCCGGGACTGGGCCAGCGCCGGGGCGGCGGCCCCGATGCTAGCCAGCAGAGAGCCGGCTAGCAAGAGCCGGCCACCGCGACGGCGGCCAGTGTCTTTCTCATCATGTCCTCCTCAGGGAAATGGGGCGTGGTGGTCCGCAGCCGGCGGTCAGTTCACGGTCTCGGCTGACACGGCCCCGGCGGCGAGCATCACGGCCCGGCCGGGGACGATCTTCAGGTCGCCCAGGCTGCCGCGTGATCCGCTGCCGGTGCCGAAGCTGGTGGCGCCGGCCGCGAACGTGAACGCGTTGCCGCCGCTGTCGGCGTAGACGACGGTGCCGGCGGGATCGGCGGCGACCAGCCCGCCGGAGGATCCGGCCGGCAGCGGCGTAGCCGGGCCCCAGCTGCCGCCGGCCAGGTGCCAGGAGTAGGACGACCCGAATACGGCGATCGCGTTCCCGGCGCCGTCGATCGCGGTGGCCACCGAGCTGGAGGACGCGGAGGCGAGCACCACCGCGGCGCTCCAGATCCCGGCGGGGGACCGGGTTGCCGCCTCGGTGCGCGTCGTTTGCGACCAGACCAAGGATGCCTGCCCGGCGTCATCGAGCGCGGCCTTGGGAGCCGAGGTGTTGCGGTAATCTCCCGCGGCCACGAAGACCGGCGCGGAGAACCCGCCAACGACGGTGCCGGACGCGGCCCAGATCGCGTCCCTGCTGGTGGCGAAGGCCACGACCGCGCTCCCGTCCGGGCTCACCGCCAGGCTCAGGTTACGCGCCGCCCCCTGGACGTTGCCGTTCGATAGCTCCTGGGCCGGGCCCCAGCTGCTGCTGCCGGCCCGGAGAACGGCGTAGTGGCTGGCGTTGGCGTAGCTCCCGACCCAGGCGGCGATCGCGTTGCCCGAGCCGTCCATGCCGAGCACGATCCCGCCGCCGCCGAAGTAGAGTTCGGTGGTGAGGGTCACCGGCGCGCCCCAGCTGCCGCCGGGCGGCCGCACCGCGGCCTGCACGATGTAGTCGCATGCGGACGGGCAGCCCACGGTGCTGCCCCAGACCGCGACCGCATGTCCGTCCGGGCTCAGCGCCATGACGGGGTGCTGCCCGCCGTGCGGCTCGTCGCCGCCCGGGCCGAGGTCCGTCGCCTGCCATGTCTTCCCGTCCGAACTGGTGCACACCTCCACGTGCGTGGTCCCGTCGGCGGCCGTGAAGGTCCCGCCGGCCGCCATGGCGCCGGCCTGGTTCACTGCCACCGAACTGCCGCACGGTCCCGGCAGCTGGACCGGTGCCGACCAGGTGCCCGCCAGAGCAGGCAGCGCGGGCGAAACCCCGAATGCGATCAGACCCGCCAGCGACGCCAAGGCGCCCCGGCCGAGCCATATAAGTGAACGCTGGTGTGATCGAGCACGGTGCATGATGTCCTCCCTGACACATGAGGTTGCTCACCGCGTCTGGCCCTGGTCGGGGAGGAAGGCGCAGGCCGATGCCCATCGCTAACCGCATGACGCCTCCCTGCTGTCCCGCTCGGACTGCCGCGGCAGTCATCAGTGCGGCAGCGCACTGCGGGAGGTCAGTGCGCTGCGGCTGACTGCCCTTGATACGTACCGGCCGCTCAGCCGGTTCACCCCACGATGGTAAATATCGGACAAACTTTTACAGCTGCCGTGGGCGGCCAGGTCAGAACGGGAACCCGTGGGCTTGGCGCCGAGAGGTGACCCACTGCCATTGGGTGAACTCGTCCCAGCTACTTTGCGATCCGAACCGGCTTCCGTTGCCGGATGCGCCGGTGCCGCCGAACGGAGCGAACGCATCATTGTTAAGCGTCTGGTCGTTGACATGTACGATGCCGGTGCGCAGCCGGTCCGCGACCTCGAGGCCGCGCTCGACCGAGCCGGTCTGGATCGCGGCCACGAGCCCGTATTCAGTGTCGTTGGCAACGCGGACGGCCTCGTCCGCGTCTTTGACGACGATGACAGGCGCTACGGGACCGAAGATCTCCTCGCGGGCAGCCGGCATATCCGGCGTGACGTCAGCGAGCACGGTGGGGCGATAGTACAGCTGGTCGTGAGTGCCGCCTGCGCGAAGCGTTGCTCCGGCTCCGACCGTCTCGCGCACGATGCGGTCGACGTTGGCGAGCTGACGCTCATTGATGAGCGGGCCGAGCGCGACGGGATCCGTGTGCGGATTGCCAACGGGCAGGTTCTCCGCGCGCTTGGCGAGCCGGTCAAGGTACTCGCCAGCGACCGACTCCACGACGATGTGCCGGCCGGCGGTCATGCATATCTGGCCCTGATGGAGGAACGCGCTCCAGGCACCAGAAGAACTGGCGACGCTGAGGTCCGCGTCGTCGAGCACGATGAGGGCGTTGTTGCCGCCGAGTTCGAGGCTGACCCTCTTCAGGGTGCGCCCGGCGGCTTCGCCAACTAGCCGCCCGACTGCGGTGGATCCGGTGAAGGAGATCATCGCGATATCAGGATTCCCGGCCAGCGCTGCGCCCGGCTCGGCATCGCCCGGCAGGACGTGCAGCAGGCCGTCCGGCAGGCCCGCGAGCTCGAAGAGCCGGGCGATGAGCACGCCGCCTGAGACGGCCGTCTGCACATCTGGCTTGAGGACCACGCCATTCCCGAGGGCGAGCGCTGGAGCCACGGCACGCACGGACAGGATCTGCGGGAAATTCCAGGGGCTGATGACGCCGATGACCCCGAGTGGTACTCGCTTGGCCACGCTCTGACGGCCGGCCTCGCTGGTGGGAAGCAGATGTCCCCACGGTTGCGTGGGCAGGGCGGCCGCCTCCCAGAGCTCCCCGAGAACGAGGTCGACCTCGAAGGCGGCCTTGCCAGGGACGGCGCCGCCCTCACGGACGAGCCACCGCTCGAACTCGGCCCGATTATCTTCGAGGATCCGGGCTGCTCGCCGCATTAGCGCAGCACGCTGCGGGCCGGGCTGGGCCGCCCATTCAGGCTGAGCCTCGTGGGCGGCACGCGCAGCCGCAGCGATGTCGTCGGCGTTAGCAAGACCAACCTGAGCGAGCACGTCGCCGGTGGCAGGCTCGATCGCGTCGAGAACTCCACCGCGAGCCGTTGTCCATCCGCTGCTGAAGATCTTGCCTTGCCAGTCGAGGTCATCGAGGACTTCAGGCATCGTTGGCTGTCCTTCCCTGGTTGCGCGGAATACTCCGCGGTGCTCTGCCCGGCACGTGACGCACTCTTGTCGAATCGGTTACCGGAGTGTTAACTATTACCCCTCATCTCACACCCGAGCTGCAAGGGCTAGCGCCATCGGCGTCAGGTAGACAACTAACCGGTCCTCTCCTCTCCTGGGCTCCGGGTACCTTCGGGGTCATGAAACTCCACGTCGGATGCGCGATGTGGACGTATGCGCCCTGGCAAGGCCGTTACCTGCCTCATCAGCTGTCACCGCGTGACCGCCTCCGCGCCTACGCGACCTGGTGCAACGCCGTGGAGGGCAATACGACCTTTTATGCGACGCCCGCCCTCAGCACGGTGAGATCGTGGGCCGGGCAGACCACCTCTGACTTTCGGTTCATCCTCAAACTGCCGAAACCGATCACCCATGAGCGCCGTCTCACCGACGTCGACGAGCCGCTCCGCGCCTTTCTGACCGCGATCGAACCCCTCGGACGGCGTGCCCACGCCCTCTGGATCCAGCTGCCACCGGCCTTCAGCCCCGCCGACCTGGGCGCTCTCGCCGGTTTCCTGCGCCGTCTCCCGGACGGGTACCGGTATTGCGTCGAGGTACGGCACCGCGCGTTCTTCGAGGACCCGCGATCGGAACAACAGCTCGAAAGGGCTCTCGGTGACGTCGGCGCCGAATGGGTGACCTTCGACACCACCGTCCTGTTCGACGGTCCTCCGATGAGCGACGCCGAACAGGAGGCACAGTCGAAGAAGCCGCGCCTGCCCCGCCGGTCACGGGCCCTCACCGCCCATCCCGTCGTCCGCTACATCGGCCGGGATGACGCGGCACGCACAGTCGCGGGATGGCAGCCCTGGCTCGACGAAGTGGCCGGCTGGCTGCGCGAGGGGCGTTCCCCGACCGTCTTTATCCACACGCCCAACAATGTCGGCGCGCTCAAGCTGGCCCGCCGATTCCACGACGACGTGCGGGCCCGGGTGCCCGAGGTCGAGCCGCTCCCAGAGCCGATCCCGTCCGGACCGCCGACCCTCTTCTGAGCCTGGACCGGATATCGCGGCTGCCTCGGGCGGGATCATCCCGCCTGTCGCCGCCGTGGATCCGGGCGTGGATTCGGCCGGCTTCTTCATCGCACTTGATCAGGGCCTGTTCAAGGCACGGCCCCGTTCGGCGTGTCTGCGGAAACCGCAGCGGTCATGGCGCTAGACAGCTATCCGGTCAGCAGCGGGCCGGCTGGCAGTGTGGACAGGGCACGGCTGCAGCGCGTGGTCGACGTGATGAAGCAGTTCCTCGGGTTCCCCGAGTTCGACATCAGCTCGATGCTGATGGGCCGCGGCTAAGGCAGTCCGGTCCGGCCTGATGCTCGGCTGCCGTCCCGCCGTCTGATCTGCCCGCCCGGGCGAGGCCCGGCCGCCGCGCGCGCTTGGCGGCAGCTTGGGTCCGGTCCTCCGGCGCGAGGCCGCTCCCGAAGAACCGCTCCCACCCGTACTCCGGCTCGCTGTACAGCTTCCGCAGGGCGTGCAGCGAGCGGTTCAGGGCCCGCCGCACTCGCGAGCCGGCGCCGTTCCGGCGCACGAGCTTGCTGGTTGTCATCACGATCACCTCGATGTGTGCCGGCGGCCTGCGTCTCAGGCCATGCCTCCTTGATAACCGGCCGGGAAGGATCGGCTGTGTGCCGCCGATGGCGGCCATATGGAGAGCCGGTCAGCCGGGCGGGGCGGACGTTTGCCTGATGACAAGCCGTGGCGGGAGCACGGTCTCGGACGATGTGCCGTACTCATGCTCGGTGCGACTGAGCGCGAGGTCGAGTGCCGTGCCCGCGAGAGCCGGCGCGTCCTGAGCGACGGTGGTGAGCGCGACGGTGGACAGGCTGGCGATGTGGCTGTTGTCGTAGCCCACCAGCGACAGCTGATCAGGTATGCGTACGCCGCGTGCGCGGACGGCGGCCATCAGGCCCACGGCGCAGTGGTCGTTGAACGCGGTGACTGCGGTGGGCGGCTTACCGGCCAGCAGCTGGGCGGCGGCGCGCTCGCCGTGCTGCTCGGTAAGTCCTCCGGGTATCACGCGCGTGCGGGCGTCGAGTCCGACGCGGCGCATGGTGGCGCGGTAGCCGCGGCGCCGCTCGGCGGCGCCGGGTGCACGCTGGCCGTCGACGTGCGCGATCGCCTGGTGTCCCAGGGCGGCGAGGTGCTCGACGGCGAGGCGGACGCCGGCGACGTCGTCGGTCCGGACCACCTCCACCGCGCGCGAGCGTAGTGCCCGGGCGACCACGACGACCGGCAGGCGCTCGGCGAGTTCCTCGATCGCCGCCCTGGGAAGGGCGGGGCCGACGAGGATGAGCGCTTCACAGCGGTAGTCGAGCAGCGATTGCACGGCGCGGTGCTCGTCGCGGGTGGGTGCCACGGCACCGAGGGCCAGCTCGTAGCCGGTACCCTCGACGGCCTGGTAGAGCTGTTCGACCACCTCGGCGTGGAACTCGTCGTGCAGCCCGAAAGCCACTCCGACCATGCGGGTGCGGTTGCGGCCAAGCAGTCGTGCCCGCTGATCCGGGCGGTAGGCCAGTTCCTCGGCCGCCTGCATCACCCGTTCGCGCGTGGCGGGACTAGCGCCGGCGACGCCGCGGAACACGATCGAGACGAGGGCTCGCGATACCCCGGCACGTTCGGCCACATCCTCCATCGTGACCGTGGGCGCGCGCCTGTCGGACTTCGTTCCGAACACCTCCCATGTGCGATCGACCAAAGTATAGAGCGCTCTAGCGCGACGGCGCGCCGACGTCCCCGGCCGCTGCGAACCCGGCACCGGCGAGATCA
This sequence comes from uncultured Actinomycetes bacterium, assembly GCA_963739615.1. Lineage (GTDB taxonomy): Bacteria > Actinomycetota > Actinomycetes > Streptosporangiales > Streptosporangiaceae > Palsa-504. Next base: position 74,507 of record CAVUBD010000030.1, on the reverse strand, counting down.
GCTACCCGGCTATCGCCGGCGCACTGCACCGGGCCGGCTACACCGGCGTCGTGGGCCTGGAAGGGTTTGCCTCCCGCGACAGCGATTACGCACTGCAGCGCTTTCGCCTGGCCTTTACCGAGCCAGCCGGGATGAGCTGACACCTTCATCAGGCCAGAGCCTGGACGATGGCGTGCAAGGCCAGCCCCACTCCTGCCCCCACCACCGTGCCGTTGATGCGGATGTACTGCAGATCGCGGCCGAGGAGCAGTTCCAGCTGGCTCGACGTCTCGGCGGCGTCCCACCGCTCGATGGTCCCCGTGACCAGGTTGGCGAGCTCGTCATGGAACTGGCCGGCGAGTGCCCTGACCCCCGACTCGACCATGCGCTCGAGGCCTTCGGCGAGGCTGCGGTCTGACCCGAGGCGGCGGCCGGCGGCCGCCAGCGCATCGGCCAGCCGACGGCGCAGCTCAGATTCCGGGTCGGCCGCCTGGGTCCGCAGGGTGTCCTTGGCCTTCTGCCACAACGACGAGGACCAGTCTCGCAGCAAGGCGCTGCCCAGAACCTCGCGCTTGAGGCGCTCCCCGCGCTCGCGCAGCTCCGGGGACGTCTCGAGGCGGTCGGGGAGCCCGGCGATCCACGCCTCGAACTGATGCCGGGTCTCGTCGTCGGGGTCGGCGGCCATCGCCGCCAGCCGCTGTCGCAGCCTGGCGTACAGACGGTCGAAGACGCGCCGGTAAAGAGCGCCGGGTAGCCAGCCGGGTGACTCGGCCTCGAACAGCTCGCGAAGTTCGGCGGAATGGTCGGCGAGATAGCGGTCGGCGCCGGACACGATAGCGTTGAACAGCTCGGCGTGGTGACCTCCCGCGATGATGACCCGAAGCGTCCGCCCGGCCAGCGGGGCTACCTCGACGGCGTCTACCGCCCGGGTCAGTTCGGCGGTGAGCACGCGCTGGACATCCTCATCGCGCAGGGCCTCGGCCACCGTGACCACCAGGTCCGCGGCGTGACCGGCGAAACGGGCGGCGTTGGCCTGGCCGGCCAGCCAGGCGGCCAGCCGGGGAACGAGGCGAGCGGAACGTATCCGCTCGGCCAGGACATCGGCGTTGAGAAAGTTCTCTTGAACGAACTGGCCGAGCGTGGCGGCGAACTGGTCCTTGCGCTCGACGATCAGCGCGGTGTGCGGTATCGGCAGGCCCAGGGGACGGCGGAACAGGGCCGTCACCGCGAACCAGTCCGCTACGCCGCCCACCAGGGAGGCCTCGGCGCCGGCCTGCACGTAGCCGAGGAGGGTCCCGTGGACGCCGGCCGCCGTCACGGCCACGAACAGCACCGTAACCGCCCCGAGGAGAGCGGTGGCCCGCCGCCGCGCGGCGGCCAGGCGGCGCACCCGCAATTCCATTGGCTCGCGCTCGATTGCGGGTGCCGGTGAAGCGGGCATAGCCCCAGTCTGGCAGAAGCCGACCGCGCCAGGTCAGCGGCCAGCGGCGCCGCAGTGGCAACTCAGTCGCTAAACTAGACTCTATGAAGCGGGAATTCACCGAGTGGCCATGCTCGCTTGCACGCGCCGTCGAGGTGTTCGGCGACTCCTGGACGCTGCTCATCGTCCGCGACGCCATGCAGGGGCTCACCCGCTTCGACGAATTCCAGCGCTCCCTGGGTGTCGCCCGCAACACGCTGTCTGACCGGCTCGGCAAGCTGGTCGAGGCAGGGATCATGACCAAGCGGTTCTACCAGGACAATCCGCCACGTTACGAGTACCTGCTCACCGAGCGGGGCCGCGACTTCTTCCCTGTCCTCGCGGCCATGCTCGCCTGGGGCGACAAATGGCTCGACGACGGAGGCGGCGCGCCGGTCACCCTGCACCACCACCAGCCCGGGCACAACATCGTCAGCCAGGTGGTCTGCGTCGAGTGCGGCGAGCCCGTCGTGCACGGCGACATCCAGTTCTGCGTCGGCCCCGGGTACCCCGACGATGTTCCCCCGGAACTCGATATCCGCGGCCGGCTGGCGCCAGCTCCCCGTCAGCCTGGCCGCCCTGGACGCGCCAGCTGAACCGCTGGCCAATCCGGCAGTCCCTCGTGCACGGCCAGCCACGCCTTCCCTGTGAATCTTCTTTTTCAACTTAGTCTTGTTTTTAGACTCGATCTGTGTTTTATTAATGCTCAAGCAGCGCAACACGGAACATGCGAGGAAACTGAGATGCCACTGTGGAAGATTCATCACCCCGTCGGCGCCTACACGCCTGAGGAGAAGAAGGAGTTCTCTGCGTCGGCGGCGGCTTCGCGCTCGCGCTGGCTTGCGACCTCATCGTGGCGTCCGAGTCGGCCAAGATCGGATCCGTCGAGGTCACGGTCGGCCTCCACCCCCTGATGGGCGCGGTGCAACGGCTCACGCAGCGAGCCGGCGCGGCGAGGGCCAAGGAGATGGCACTGCTAGGCCGGCGCTACCCGGCCGCCACCCTGGAGCGCTGGAACATCATCAACTGGGTCGTAGCCGATGAGCGGCTCGACGACGCCACGATGGTCATCGCCCAGGAACTCGCCCACGGACCGTCGATCGCCAACGGCGCCACCAAGCGCCTGGTCTCGGTCGCGGTCAGCGAAGGGACCGGAGCCGCCGACGCCGCCATGGCCGAGATCCAGCGCCCGATCATGCGTTCCGCCGACTTCCGCGCCGGCGTTAAATCCTATCGCGAGAACGGCGTCGGCATGGCCGGGTTCGAAGGCAGGTGAGCGGGATGCCGCTCCCCCTCGACGGCATCCGCGTCGTCGATTTCTCCCGCGTGCTGGCTGGCCCCCACTGCGCCAAGACGCTGCTCGACCTCGGCGCCGAGGTCATCAAGCTCGAGCCGCCTGGCGGCGACCTGTCCCGGCGGGCATTCCCGAACCGCGGCGAGATCTCGGGTTACTACTCCCAGCAGAACGCGGGCAAGCGCAACGTGAGCATCGACCTCAACGCGCCTGGCGCTCGCGACGTTGCTCTTCGGCTCTGCGACACCGCCGACGTTATCGTGGAGAACTTCAGGCCCGGGGCGCTCGCCGCGTTCGGCTGGACTACAAGTCAGTCTCAGCCCGCAACCCGGGCGTCGTGTACGCCTCGATCAGCGGCTACGGCCAGCACGGTCCGTGGCGCTCGCGGATGGCCTACGCGCCGACCGTCCAGGCTGAGACGGGAATCACCGCCACCACGGCCGAGCACTTCGAGCGCACCGGCGAGCTGCGCAGCGACTCACTCTCCCATGCCGACGTCTACTCGGGCCTGCACGCTGCCATCGCCATCCTGGCCTGCCTCACCGAGCGCGAGCGTACCGGCCACGGCCAGTACATCGACGTGGCCATGGCGGCCGTGATGCTCTCCATCAATGAACGCGTGCACGCCGACCTTTCCGAGTCCGAACTCGGTGATGAGCGGCCGATCCTCGGCGCGACCGACGGCCCGTTCTTCGAAGGACCTCACGGGGAACGATTCGCGAGCCCGATGAGCCTGGTCGGCAGCATGTCCTTTCCCTTCTACCTGGCCGCCATGCGCCGGCCTGATCTCGGCCAGGATCCCCGGTTCCTGACGCCGGAGCTGCGCCTTCGCAACCTGGCGGCGCTGCATCGCATCGTGCAGGAGTGGATCTGGACGTTCGGGGACATGGACGCACTGGACGCTCAGCTAGACGAGGCGAAGATCGCGACCGGACGGGTCCGCACCGTCAAGGAGTTCGCCGGCAGCGACTGGGCCCGCGGGTGGAACGCGGTGCGGACCGTGTCCGACAGGTCCGGTGGCCAGATCAAGATCCCTGGGCGTCCATGGCACTTCGCGGACCAGCCGCGGGCCGACGACGGTCAGCTGGCCGCGCGCCAAGGCGAACACAACACCGAAATACTCACAGAACTCGGGTTCAGCGCCGACGAGATCGAGGCACTCGGGACCTCCGGTGCGCTGATCCAGCCAGGCTTGAACGATGCACCGCTGCCAGCCGACCGGGGCGACGGGCCCGGACCGGCTTTACCGGAACCTGCGGGCCAGGTCCACGACGCCGGGGAGTATCAGCAGGTCTCCCGCTGGCGGCGGCTGGATGCCCTCGCGGAGTGTCCAGTGATCCAGGTAGATGCCGGCGGGCAGCCAGTACTCCTCAGCCGGCAGGTTGCCGGTGATAACGATGCTCCCTTCCTCGTGCCGGGCGCTCCGCCGGTCCGGTGAGGGCACCCAGAACGCGTGTCCGGCGCTGTGACTGACGAGGGGGACGATATCCACGAGCTGGCCTCGCTCGATGTACTCCCACACCCGCCCGTCGTCGAGCGGGCCGGCTGTGAACGGCGGCCAGTGCAGCAGTTCGCTCGTGCCGGCCATCGGCATAACCCGGATCTCGGGGACGGGGACCGGATCGTCCCAGGTTTCTGGCTGCCTGCAGTGCACCGCCAGCATGACGGTTACCTGGCTGTCGGTTATCCAGCCGAGCAGCGCGCCATCGTGCGGGACCGGTATGCCGTCGGTGACCACCTGGTGGATGAGGCCGGCCACCGGTTCCCCCGGCCTGATCTGCTGGTTGATCCCGTCGCGGCGGTCCCATGAGCGGATGACGAAAAGGTCGTCGCCGGCCTGGGTGAGGACGAAGAAACCGGCCGGCCCGGCAGGGCGGTTCATCAGGACCATCGACCGGTACCCGCGGTCCGCGGCGTGCGACGTGACCGCCAGCGGGTAGCGTCCGAACAACTGCGAGCACGCTGTGCCGGATAGGCGTTAACTAGCACGGTCTGCTCCACGGGGAGGACGGATCATCTTCAGTGAAGAAGGCCCGCGTGACCGAGGGCGTGCGTACAGGTGTACGGACTGGGCGCAGGCCGGTCACGCGGGAGTCTGAGTGCGGTCCGGGCAGGTGCTGCCCGGCGCCGATTGCACGACAAATACTGCTGCAATTTGCAGTCAGAGACATCGGTCAGTTGACGGATATCGAACCGGGTGACTGACCTCGGGAGGAGGGCGCGGCCAAGGTCAAACGAGTTCCGGTGCGTGCCATCGCCGGTCTGGTCTGCCATCGGCTGGTCCCGTATCCCGAATCGTCCGCGGCCGCAGAGCCGGGCCAGCGCAATGCTATGCGCGGTCCGGTCCTGGCGTACCTCCCCCGGACACGCGGACCTCGTACCACAGGCCGCCGTTGAGGTCGAGGTGGTTGCCTTTCGCCTGGCCCGGGCCGCTGTCGCCGATATAGGTGTACAAGGGATGCCCGTCGTAGGCCGCCTGCAGGCTCCCGCCCGGCCGGGTGATGCTCCCGAGCCTGCCCGTCACGCCCGGGCCGGCCCTGGGATTGCCGGTGACCGGCGGCCAGTACGCGGTGCACGACCCTGTGCAATTGGAGGTCGCCGTGGTGTCAGGCGCGAACCAGTACAGGGTCAGGCCCGCAGCGTTGGTGAGCACGGCGACACCGCCGATCGTCGCGGTCTTCAACGTAACCCCCGCGGCGCCAGCGGCCGCGGGTGTCCCGCTCGCGCTGGCTTCGGCCACGCCGAGCAGGGCCAGGGCGGCCACCGAGACAGCGCCGACCGCGCCGATCACCAGCGAGAAGGCTGCCTGCACCCGGCCCAGCAGCCGGGCCCGCCGGCTGACCGGCGCATCGGCCTGCCGCACGGAACCTGCGGTGATCGCGGCCAGGGCCAGGACACCGAAGGCGGCGACCTCGATCAGCCCGGCGGCGATCCCCGCCCTGGTGCGGATCTCCTTGAACCCGAACAGCCCCGTCCATACCGCCAGCAGGTAGGCGCCGAGCGTGGACAGCGCGAACGCCGCACTCGCCGCGGCCGCCAGCCAGCTGTGGGTCACCAGCACCGCTGCCGTCAGGACGAACGCCACGATGACCTGCAGCAGGAACAGCCAGCCGATGACGGGGATCGACTGGTAGCCGGTCAGGTACAAGTACAGGTGGATACAGGCGGACACGGCCAGCAGCAGCGCGCCCGCGCCATGCAGCCTTCGCCGCAGCCAGCGGGCCGTCTTGCCCCGCCGATGCCTGCCCTTGATCACCATGTCCTCCCGGCTGGGCGAAGCCTACGCGACGGCCAGTTGAAATGTGCCCGCCGCGGGAGACCAGGCTTCCCGTTGGGTAACGCACCCATGGTGGCGCTGGTTCGATAGTTCATGGGCTGCCGCCCATCCGGCTAACCAGCTCATCCCTGGTAATGCCGTACTGGGCGCCCCATTTCGCGGCGTCATCGAGATCCACCGGGTCGGGCAGCATCTTCAGGGCCTCATCGGCTGCCTCCGAGAATCCTGCCTTGCGCAAGAGATCAATCACATGCTGCCGGGTGAGCTGCATCACGACCACCGAACTCTCGCTTAGGTGACCTGAGGAGCATAGTCGTTCCGGGGAATTGATGACGCGTCATACAAGTTACATGACACGTCATTAGCTGGGAGCTGGGCCCGGACAGCTCACCATCGCGTGAAGGAGCCCGAGATGACCAACGCCACGCTGACTCCCCAGGTCGACGTCCGCCGCGCCGATGAGCGGTTCAAGACCCGCCTGGGCTGGTTGGACAGCAAGCACAGCTTCAGCTTCAGCCGCCACTACGATCCGGCCAACACCCACCACGGGCTGCTGCTGGTCAATAACGACGACATCGTCAAGCCGGGCACCGGCTTCGAGACCCACCCGCACCAGGACATGGAGATCGTCACCTGGGTACTGCAGGGCTCGCTGGTGCACCAGGACTCCGAGGGCCACACCGGCGTGATCTACCCGGGCCTGGCGCAGCGGATGAGCGCCGGCACCGGCATCCTGCACAGCGAGAAGAACGACTCCTGGCGGCTGGCCGACCCTGCAAGCACCGGCGCTGCGCACAGCGACCCGGTGCACTTCGTGCAGATGTGGGTCGTGCCGGATGAGGGCGGGATCACCCCCGGCTATGAGCAGCTGGAGATCGACCACGAGCTGCTCTCGGGCGGCCTGGTGACCGTCGCCTCCGGCATGCCGGAGCACGACGGCGCCGCGGCCATCCGGATCAAGAACCGGTACGCCGCCCTGCACGTCGCCCGGCTGCAGCCCGGCCAGGGCGTCCAGCTCCCCGAGGCGCCCTTCCTGCACCTGTTCGTCCCCCGCGGCCGCGTCACCCTGGAGGAAGCCGGGCCGCTGGCCGCAGGCGACGCGGTCCGCCTCACCGCCACCGGCGGGCAGCAGGTCGCCGCGGTGGAGCCGGCCGAGATCCTGGTCTGGGAGATGCACGCCGCCCTCGGCTGACCGCGAGCCGGGCCGGGCCGTAGAGTACGGCCGGTGAGCATGACCGGAGCAGCGATACCGGTGGTCATCGTCGGCGCCGGCCCGACCGGGCTCACCGCCGCGACGCTGCTCGCCCAGTACGGCGTCGAGTGCCTGGTGCTCGACCGGTGGGAGGCGATCTATCCGCAGCCCCGCGCGGTCCACCTCGACGACGAGGTCTACCGCATCGTGGCGCGTCTCGGGCTCGGCGACGGGTTCGCCGCGATCTCCCGGCCGTGCCGGGGGCTGCGGCTCGTCGACCGGACCGGGGGGGTCCTGGCCGAGTTCCAGCGCGGCGCCGCGGCCGGCAGGCACGGCTACCCCGAGGCGAACATGTTCGACCAGCCGGAGCTTGAGGCGATCCTGCGGGCCAACCTCGGGCGGTACCGCGCCGCCACGATCCGCAGCTCATGCGAGGTTACCGCCCTGGCGCAAGATGCCAGCGGCGTGCGGGTCGACTTCACCGACCGGATGGCCGGCCGGCCGGACTGGCTGGTCGCGGCGTACGTCCTGGGCTGCGACGGGGCCGGCAGCCTGACCCGGGCCTCGATCGGCGCCACGATGCGCGACCTGAAGTTCGCGCAACGCTGGCTCGTCGTCGACGTGGCCACCGAGGCCGACCTCGGCCAGTGGGAGGGCGTCCACCAAGTCTGCGATCCGGCCCGCCCGTGCACGTACATGCGTATCGGGAAGACCCGCTACCGCTGGGAATTCCGGCTGGCGCCCGGCGAAGCCGCCGGCGACTACCGCGAGATGACCCGGTTGCATCCGCTGATCGCGCCGTGGACCAGCGGCGTTCCCGCCGGGGAGCTTGAGATCGTCCGCGCGGCCGAGTACACGTTCCGGGCCCAGGTCGCCGACCGGTGGCGCGACCGCCGGATGTTCCTGCTCGGCGACGCCGCCCACCTCACCCCGCCCTTCATCGGCCAGGGCCTGGGAGCCGGGCTGCGCGACGCGGCGAACCTGGCCTGGAAACTCGCCGGCGTGCTCGACGGGACTCTGCCCGAGACCGTCCTGCGCAGCTACGAGACCGAACGCGAACCCCACGCCCGTTCCCTGATCCGGCTGGCGAGACTGGTCGGCACGGCGATGACGTCGGGCGGCGAGCCCGGCGACCTGCTGCGCCGCGTGCTGGCGCCGCGGCTGCGGCTCGTGCCCGGGCTCAAGGAACAGATCCTGAGCAGCCAGACCCCGCCTCTGCACCGGTCCGGCCTGGTGCTGCGGCCGCGCCTGCGCCGCACTCTCGCGGGCAGGCTCTGCCCCAATCCGGTATTGGAAGACGGCCGCCGTTTCGACGACGTGGCCGCGGGCCGGTTCGCGATCGTCACCGCCGCCGAGCCGTCCGCCGCTCAGCAAGCAGAAATCGAGCGTCGCGGGGCCGTTCTCATCACGGCCTCGCCAGGCCGCCAGCTGCACCGCTGGCTGACCCGCGGCCACGCGCAGGCCGCCATCGTCCGCCCCGACGGCACGGTCCTGCAGGCCGGGCGCCAGCTGTCCGCGCTCTGCCGCGCCCTGCCCGGCTTCGGCACCAATCCCCCGTCGGCGACCATGCTCCGCCCAGGGAAAACCACCGGCCGTTCGGCCGGCTGCCGTTAATTATTCCGAACGGGCCGCGGTGCGTGCCCCGGTCATGCTCACCGCAGACCCGCCGCTGGCAAATCGAGCACGGTGACCCGCCGGCCAGGCCCGGCTACGTCACCACGGCAATCGGCGTGTCGCACTGCGGGGCCGGCTGCACCCTGGGCGACATCATCGCCGAGTTCTCCGTCTTCGGCCTCGGTGCCACCGTGGCCGACGTTGGTTCTGATCAGCCCGAAGATCACCGGCAGGCGCATAAAGACAAATGCTGGCTGGCCACAGCGCCTTGAGCAGGCGCGCCAAAGCCGCTAGTGCCGCAGCAGATTGCCTTTACCCGCCTCCGGTTTCTCACCAGCCCGTCAGGTACCGCCATCGGGTCGCGGGACCGCCTGACCGACCGCAACGATGTGACAACGAGGCGGATACAACCGCACCCATGTCACATCGTTGCGGCTGGACCGGCTGAACCGGCTGGACCGGCCCGGGCACCTGCCGGACAAGGTCACCTGGTAACTGGCTGCCACCTTGCCCCGGCCGGGCGGCCCGCGAGAGGCAGACAGCCCGCACCTGGCCGCCGCTCTGGCCGAGATAGTGCGGATCTGCTCGATCCGGCAGTGGACCGGCCAGAGCTGCAAGCAGGTCAAGGACCAGCTGGGCTGGGCCGGCTTCCAGGTCCGCTCCGATGTCGCGATCCGCCGCCACCAGGCCCATGGCCGGGCCAGCCGGCCCCTGGCCAGCGGGCTCCACGGGATGCTCGCCACTCCCTGGTCGGCCAGCAGGCCGAACATCTCGCGCTCCTCCTCGCGCTGCATCAGGCTGTACTGGTCCTGCATGGACACGAACCGGGTCCAGCCATGCAGGTCCGCGGTGTGCTGCATGCTGGCGAACTGCCATGCCCACATCGAGGAAGCGCCGAGGTAGCGGGCCTTCCCGGCCTTGACCACATCGTGCAATGCCTCCATGGTCTCCTCGACCGGCGTCTGCGGGTCGAAGCGGTGGATCTGGTAAAGGTCCACGTAGTCCGTGCCGAGACGGCTCAGCGAGGCGTCGATCTGTTCCATGATGGCCCGGCGTGACAGTCCCGCCCCGCCCGGACCGTCGTGCATCTTGAAGAACACCTTGGTGGCCAGGACGATGTTCTCCCGGCTCGTGTACTTTTTCAGTGCCCTTCCGACGATCTCCTCGGAGGTGCCGATGCCGTAAGCGTTCGCGGTGTCCCAGAAGGTGATGCTGAGATCGATGGCCTGCCGGAAGATCGGTTCAGCCGCCTCCTCGTCAAGGGCCCATTGATGCAGGCCCCGCGAGCTGTCGCCGAAACTCATGCAGCCGAGCGCGATCCGGCTCACCCGGAGGCCCGAGTGGCCCAAACATGTGTACTCCATGGCTGACTCCTGTTCTTCGATCCGTCACGTCACCGTGGACGGCTGGGCGGGTTCGGTGGTCCAGCTGGCGAGGAACGCGCCGGTGACCGCCGAAGACGGGGAGCCCCGCTTGCTCAGGCGTGATCCTGGCGCGCCTGGAGGCCAGGAACTCGCGGATCTCGGTCCGGTTGTCCATGACTCCAGGCTAGGTCCCGGCCAGCGGCGCTGGGGGCCCTGTCAGTACCTGGGTCGGCAGGCACTCCCTGGCGGACGCCGGGCCCGGTTACCTGGATAGTTCCAGCCCTCCCCGAAAGCAGCCAGGGAGATCCTGCATGAGAGCAACGCAGTGACGATGACCGGATGGACGAGCGGGGAACTCGCGCGCGTCGGGACCGCGGAGGAACTCGGGATCGCCGCACTCCGCGACGACGGTAACCGGGGCTGCCCCAGGACCATCTGGGTGGTCCCGAACGGAGCGGCCCTCCCGCGGCCGGCCCCGTGTCGCGCCGAACTGGGCAGAGGAGCCTAGCGGTGGCTCGTTCGGCCCGATCAGTAAAGCTCTTGGCCGACCCGGCGGGTCAGGGCAGGAATGACAGTGCCGACCGATATCCTCCTCGCCATGCAGCATGTGATAATGCTCGAGCTCGACCTTTCTACCCTGCGACAGGCCATCGGCGGGGGCAGTTACGTCAGGGGCGCCGAGTACGCGCGGCAGCAGGCGGTACTGCATGCCACGTGGGATCCAGCGGACTCCGCGCTTCGCGGGGAGGTCCGCGGCCAGGGCGGCAGCATCTACCACGCGGCCGCGTTCTTCTCGCTGGCCGACGGGCGGCCCGCCAAGTTCGAGATGGGCGAGTGCAGCTGCCCTGTCGAGTTCAACTGCAAGCACGTCGTCGCGCTGGTCCTGTCCGCCCTGGATCCCGGGTCGCCGGGAGCGGCCCGAGCGCAGAGCCCGCAGCCGGCGGCGTGGGAACAGTCGCTGGACTCGGTGCTGGACGCGGGCGGATCCGCGCGCGGCGGCGCGACGCCGCTGGCGATCGAGCTCGCGCTGACCGGTGGTCCGGGCCACGCTCGCTGGGGCCAGCCGCCGGCCGGGCAGGCGCCGCTGAGGCTGATCGCGCGGCTGGTCCGGGCGGGCAAGAACGGCGGCTGGGCGGCCGGCGATCTGAGCTGGGCCAGGCTGGACACGCTGGGCTACTCCCGCGACTACAGTCAGCAGCAGGTGCGGCTGCTGCGGGAACTGTACGTGCTCTATCAGGCGTCCGGGGGTCGCGGCGGCTACCACGGCTACCACTACGGTGACGACCGGTCGATCGAGTTCTCCTCGATCGGCTCAGGCCAGCTCTGGCCGCTGCTGGATGAGGCCCGCGCAGCTGGCCTGCGGCTGGTGTACCCGGGCAAGCGCGGCGTGCTGGCCGGGTACGAGGAGGCCGGGTTCTGCCTGGACGTGATCCGAGGCGAGGCCGGCGGCTTGCGGATTGTCCCGGTGATCCGCGCCGATGACGGGGAGCCGGCCGTGCCGGTCGCGTTCATCGGGGCTGGGGGGCATGGCGCGGTGTTCATCGACCACGCCCAGGCGTCGGGCGCCGACCCCGGGGGCTGGCGGTTCCGGCTGGCCAGGCTGGCCCGGCCGGTGCCGCCGCCGCTGCAGCGGATGGCGCTGGAGGGTGAGTCGCTGGAGGTGCCCGCGGCCGAGGAGCCCAGGTTCCGGGACCGCTACTATCCGCGGCTGCGGCAGACCGCGGCGCTGATCTCCTCGGACGGGTCATTCACCCCGCCCGAGATCGCCGGGCCGGACCTGGTGCTCCTGGCCCGCTACGGAAGCGGTCACGAACTCGAGGTGAGCTGGGAATGGGCCTACCGGGTCGGGGATTCGCCGCTGCGCGCCCCGCTTGAGGCAGGCGGCCCGGACGACGGGTACCGGGACCTGGCCGCCGAGCAAGCGCTGCTGGGCTGCCTCGACCTGCCGCTGGACCGCTACGGGCTGCTCCAGCCGGGCAATGGCACGCCCGGCGCGACGGTGCCTGCGCTCGCCCCGCGCACCCGGCTGACCGGCATCGACACGATGCGGTTCAGCACCGGGCTGCTGCCGCTGCTGGCCGGTCACCCCGGGCTCATCGTCGAGGTCAGCGGTGAGCCAGCCGACTACAGGGAGGCCGGGGATTCGCTGCGGATCGCGGTGTCCACCGACGAGGTGGCCGGTGACAGCGACTGGTTCGACCTCGGCGTGACGATCACCGTGGAGGGGCGGCCGGTCCCGTTCCTCGACGTGTTCCTGGCCCTCAGCCGTGGTGAGCCGCACCTCCTGCTGCCTGACGGGGCGTACTTCTCCCTCGACAAGCCGGAGTTGCGTGCGCTCGCCCGGCTCATCGAGGAAGCCCGGGCGCTGCAGGATTCGCCGGCCGGCCCGTTGCGGATCAGCCGGTACCAGGCCGGGTTCTGGGATGAGCTGACCGCGCTGGGAGTGATCGGACACCAGGCGGCGGCGTGGCGGGAGCAAGTCCAGGGGCTGCTGTCGGCCGGCGCCGTCGGTCCGGCCGAGCCCCCGCCCGGGCTGCGGGCCCAGCTGCGCCCGTACCAGCAGGACGGGTTCGGCTGGCTGGCGTTCCTGTGGGAGCACCGGCTGGGCGGGATCCTGGCCGACGACATGGGGCTCGGCAAGACGCTGCAGTCGCTCGCCCTGATCAGCCACGCCAGGCAGCGTGACCCGACGGCCGGCCCGTTCCTGATCGTCGCGCCGACCAGCGTGGTGGCGAACTGGGCCGCCGAAGCCGCACGATTCGCCCCGGATCTCAAGGTGGTGCCGGTATCCGGCACCGTGGCCCGCCGCGGCCAGGGCCTCGGCGAGCTCGTCGCGGGCGCCGATGCCGTCGTCACGTCCTACACTCTGCTGCGGATTGACTTCGCCGCCTACGCCGAGCTGGACTGGTCGGGACTCCTGCTGGACGAGGCACAGCAGGCCAAGAACCGCCAGTCGAAGGTCTACCAGTGCGCCCGCCGCCTGGCGGCCCCCGTGAAGATCGCGATCACGGGCACGCCGATGGAGAACAACCTGATGGAACTGTGGTCGCTGCTGTCCATCACGGCTGCCGGACTGTTCCCCAGCCCTGACCGGTTCCGCGACTACTACGCCCGGCCGGTCGAACGGCAGGGCGACAGCGAGCGTCTGGCCCAACTGCAGCGGCGGATCAAGCCGCTGGTCCGGCGCCGCACCAAGGAACAGGTAGCCGCCGACCTGCCGGCCAAGCAAGAGCAGGTCCTGGAGGTTGAACTGCATCCGCAGCACCGCAAGGTCTACCAGACGCGGCTGCAGCGGGAGCGGCAGAAGGTCCTCGGCCTGATCGGCGACATGAACTCCAACCGCTTCACGATCTTCCGCTCGCTGACCCTGCTGCGTCAGCTGAGCCTGCACGCCGGACTCGTCGACGAGGCCCACGCCGGCCTGGCCTCCAGCAAGATCGACGCCCTGCTCGGTCAGTTGCACGAGGTGACCGGCGGCGGGCACCGGGCCCTGGTGTTCAGCCAGTTCACCGGGTTCCTCGGCAAGGTCCGCGACCGGCTGGAAGCCGAGGGCGTACCGTACTGCTACCTCGACGGCAGCACCCGCGACCGGGCCGCGGTTGTGCGGCGGTTCAAGGACGGCACTGCCCCGGTCTTCCTGATCAGCCTCAAGGCGGGTGGGTTCGGGCTGAACCTCACCGAGGCCGACTACTGCTTCGTGCTCGACCCATGGTGGAACCCCGCGACCGAGGCGCAGGCCGTCGATCGTGCCCACCGCATCGGGCAGACCCAGCGCGTCATGGTCTACCGTCTCGTGGCCAAGGACACCATCGAGGAAAAGGTCATGGCGCTGAAGGCCAGGAAGGCCAGGCTATTCTCCAGCGTCCTGGACGACGGCAACGCCTTCGGTACCACCCTGGACGCCGACGACATCCGCGCGCTGCTCTCCTGACGACACCGCCGCTCTACCGTTCGGCGGGCTGGACCTGACCGGGGCGGCCATCGTCGGCTGCGATCCGTTCGACCGGCTCCAGCGCCTGCGGGCCGCCGCGCTGGTCATTGTCTGTCGGGGCGCGCCACAAGTCCAGCCGCGGGCTGGCCAGCACGGGGATCATCCCGAGTTGCAGGAGCGATCCGGTCCGGGAGTCGAAGACCGCGGGCCCGATCTGGATGGCAGACCCCAGCTGGACCGGGTGAGGGCCCTGGCTGCGGGGAGCCGGACGACAGCGGGGTGGCCGGACCTGCTGCGGCGTCGTCCAGGCGCACCTGGCCGACCGCGACCACATGGCCGGCCTGCGCCCAGGCGGTGTCGGCGGCCAAGCGGGCCCGCACGGTCAGCCAGCGCTCGCCGTCAGCCGGGCCGCCTGGTCCGGCGGCGCCCGGTAGCGCCAGGACGACCGACCCGCGCGCGGGAACCCAGGGAACCTGGAGGATACCGCTGCCGTGCTCGCAGCGGCCGCCGCGCGAAGTCGCCGGCTCGGCGGGTATCGCCTCCGGCCCAGGCCATATCGTCATGGCAGAACCCGGAGGAGAACGGAGTCTTCAGCGTGGAACCGTCTGGCGACCTGGCCGGGCCTGCCGGGCCGGCCGCCGGGCGGATGCTGCCCAGGATCGACCGGCGGGAAGTCGCGGCGATCTTCGCGGGCGGCGCGGCCGGCACGCTGCTGCGCGCTGCGCTGGCCGAAGCGTTCCCGCGGCCGGCCACGGCCTGGCCGTGGCCCACGTTCGCCGTCAATATCGCGGCCGCGTTCGCGCTCGGCTACTTCGTCACCCGGCTGCAAGAGCGGCTGCCGCTGTCCAGCTACCGGCGGCCGCTGCTCGGTACCGGCCTGTGCGGCGGCCTGTCCACGTTTTCCACGATGCAGGTGGAGATCCTGAAGATGCTCGACGCCGGGGCCTGGGGGCTGGCCGCCGGGTACACGGCGGCCAGCGTGGCCGTCGGCTACGGGGCCATCCACGTCGCCACCGCGATGGTCCGGCGGGTCCGGGTGCGGACGCGCCCGTGAACGTGCTGGTCTGGGCGGCGGTGATGGTGATCGGCGGAGCCGGGTCGGTCATCCGGTTCCTGGCCGACGGCGTGGTGGCCTCGGCGGCCGGCCGGGATTTCCCGCTCGGCACCCTGGCCGTCAACGTCTCAGGCGCGGTGATCCTTGGCCTGATCACCGGGCTGGCGCTCGGCCATGACCAGGCGCTGCTGGCCGGCACCGCCGCCGTCGGCTCGTATACCACGTTCTCCACCTGGATGCTCGAGACCCAGCGGCTGACCGAGGAACGCCAGCACCGGGCGGCAGCGGCCAACCTGGTCGCCAGCCTGGTCCTCGGCATCGCCGCCGCCGCGCTCGGCCGCCTGATCGGCACGCACCTGTGACCGCCGACGGCCTGAAACTGACCAGCTACTTCGGCGAGCGGCACCGCATCGGGGGCCGCTTCGTCGCGGACGCCCTGATCGAGTTGTACGGGCAGCACGAGATCGCGGCCAGCATCTTGCTGCGCGGCACCGAGGGTTTCGGGCTCAAGCACCACCTGCGCACCGACAGCTCCCTCACCCTGTCGGAGGACCTGCCGCTGATCGTGGTCGCGGTCGACACCCGCGCCCGCATCGAGGCCGTGCTCGCCCGGACCATCGAACTCAACCGCGCCGGGCTTGTCACCCTCGAACGGGCCCGGCTGCTTACCGACCCGGGCACCCGGCCCGAGGACCTGCCTGAAACGGTCAAGCTAACCGTCTACCTGGGCCGTCAGGAACGAGCTGGCCGCGGCCGGCCTTCATGGCCGTCTGCGACCTGCTGCACCGGCGCGGCATGGACGGCGCCACCGCGCTGCTCGGCGTGGACGGCACCGCGCACGGCCGCCGCGAACGGGCCGCGTTCTTCAGCCGGAACGCCGAGGTCCCGATGATGGTGATCGCCGTCGGCCCGGGGGCGCGGATCGGCGCGATCCTGCCCGAGCTGGGCACGCTGCTCCGGCGCCCGCTGGTCACCCTCGAACGCGTCCGCATCTGCAAACGCGACGGACGGCTCCTGGCCACGCCGCAGGCGTTGCCCAGAGCCGACGAGCGCGGGATGGCGCTGTGGCACAAGCTCATGATCTACACCTCAGAAGCGGCCAGGCACGACGGCCGGCCGCTCCACCGGGCCCTTGTCCGCCGGCTGCGCGCGGCCGGGCTCAGCGGCGCCACCACCCAGCGCGGCACCTGGGGCTTCCATGGCGACCACCCGCCACACGGCGACCGCCTCCTGCAGCTAGGCCGACACGTGCCCGCCGTCACGGTCGTCATCGACACCCCCGAGCGCATCGCCGCGGCGTTCGCGGTCGTCGACGAGCTCACCAGCGAAAGCGGGCTTGTCACCAGCGAGATCATCCCCGCCATGCGCGCGCCGGCGGTCCTCAGGGCGCCCTGACGACATTCTCGAGCGGCTCACCGGCGGAGAACCGGGCCAACTGGGAGGCGACCAGGCGGTCGGCACGCGGGCCGAAGGCCGAACTGGCCCCCCCGACATGCGGGGAGATCAGGACGCCCGGCTGGCGCCACAACGGGTGATCGGCCGGCAGGGGTTCTGGGTCGGTCACATCGAGCGCGGCGCGTATCCGCCCGGTCGAAAGCTCGGCGACGAGGGCCCCGGTATCGACCAGCTTGCCGCGGGCCACGTTGACCAGCAGCGCCTGGTCAGGCAGCATCTCCAGCTCGCTTGCGCCGATCAGGTGCTCGGTCTCGGGCGTAAGCGGCGCGATGAGGAAGGTGACGTCGGCCTGCGGCAGCAGCAGGTGCAGATCCTCGATCGGGTGAACCTGCGGCGGCCCCGAGCGCGCGCGACGCGCGACGCGGGTGACCGAGGTGACCTCGAAGCCCTGCAGCCGGCGTTCGATCGCCTGGCCGATGTGCCCGTACCCGACGATCAGCACGCGCTGGTCAGCCAGCGACCGGCCCCAGACCTGACGCCAGGTCCCGGTGCTCTGCGCGCGGGCGAAGCGGTCCAGGTGCCGCCCGCTGGCCAGGGCCAGGGCCACCGCGAGCTCGGCGGTGCTGGCGTCGTGCAGCCCGGCCGCGTTGCACAGCGTCACCGAGGCGGGCAGCAGCGGCACGAACTCGTCGTAGCCGGCGGTGAGGGCCTGCACGACCCGGAGCCTGGGCATGTCCCCGGCCCTGTCCAGCACGCCAGTGCCCTTCATGTAGGGCAGGACATAGAAGGCGACCTCGCCGATGGTGCCGGGGAGCATGTCGCCGTCGGCGCGGTAGAAGTCGAGCTCCAGGCCCGCGGGCAGGGGCCCCAGACGCCGCTCGGCTTCGTCGTGGTCGGCGTAAGGCACCCAGGCAAGTGACACGGATCCATCTCCTCATGCTCCCGGTTTATCTCGCTGTCAGGACATTCTGCCGAATGCGACACCCTCTCTGTCGAGCGGCGAGAAGGTCAGGACCTGGCGTCCCCGCCGACGGCGAAGTTCCAGACCGCCTGGAGCAGCTGCTCGGGGTTTCGATTTGCGGGAGATGGCCGGTCCCGGTGAGCAGCAGGAACCGGGCTCCGGGAATAGCGGCAGCGTAGGCGCGGCCGTAGTCGGGGTCGGCGATCCGGTCGGCCTCGCCCCATACCACCAGGGTCGGCACCTTGATGTCGGCCAGGCGGCCGGCGAGGCCGGGGGCGGCCATCGCCGTCCCCGCGTAAATCGCCAGGCTGGCCCGGTTGCGGGCATGGCGGCGAGGGGAGACTTCGAGGGCCATTCCGTGACAGCATCGGAATAAGGCCGGACCCCTGGAAGGGACAATGCCGTGACGAATGCGACGGGCATCAGCGTCGCCCGGGAGAACGCGGCCAGGGACGTCGCGAGCCGCATGGCCACCGCCGCCGCCGCCTGGCTCGATGCCCTTGACCAGGCGCAGCGCGCAGCCGCCACGGGCGCCGCGCCGAGCGCCGGCCCTGGGTCCGACACTGGGTCCGACACCGAAAGGGAGCGCTGGTTTTATACTCCGACCGACCACGGCGGCCTGCCCCTCGACGCGCAGCGGCCGGCCCAGCAGCAGCTCGCACATCAGCTTGTCGCGGCCGGGCTTTCCGCCGCCGGGTACGTCACCGTGGCCGCGATCATCGGCCTGGAGAACGTGCTCGACTACGCCGAAGGCTGGAGTGCCGACTGGGGGCGCGAGCGAGGCCGCGATCCGGGCCTATATTACCTGCGAGTTTTCGGTGAGCCTGGCGGAACGGCCCCGTGGGGCTGGCGGTTCGGCGGTCATCATGTCTCGCTGAACAACCTGATCGTCGGCGGCGCGGTCCGCTCGACGACCCCGTGTTTCCTGGGCGCCAACCCGGCCAGCTCCCCGCTCCTGGGACCCGCTCCGCTGCGTCCGCTCGGCGGGGCCGAGGACCTGGCCAGGGAACTGGTGTGCTCGCTCGATCCAGAACGGGCCGCTCGCGCCACGCTGCTTGACCGAGCCCCGCAGGACATCATCGGCGGCAACCGGGCGCACATCGCGGACGGCGACCAGATGATATACCTGCGGGATCTGTGGCGCCGTCCCTTCACAGAGCCGGAGCTGGCCGAACGCGTGGCCAGCATAGACGCGGCCGGCGAGGCGGAGTCCGGATACGGGCCGGACGATCACAAGCGGCTCGCCCTGACCAGCATCCCCAAGGGGCTGCCAGCCACGGAACTCGGCGCCGGGCAGCGGGAAACCCTGCGCGCACTGCTCGGCACCTACCTCGGGCGGGTTCCCGATGGCCTGTCACCGTGGCCGGACTACGACGACGACGCCACGCTGGACGCCGTGCACCTGGCGTGGGCCGGGACCACCGCGGCTGGCGGACCGCACTATTACCGCCTGCAGGGCCCACGGCTGCTCATCGAGTACGACAATGCGCAGAATCGGGCGAATCATGCGCATGCCGTGTGGCGCGACCCGGAGGCTGATTTCGGCCACGATGCCCTGGCCGCGCACAGGGCGGCCTACCACCGCTGACCAGGCCGGATGATCTCAAGTGGGCGCTAAGCGGGCGGGTAGCTGAGGCGGTCGCGGACGGCCACCACGCCCTGGACGTGCCGGACCCGTTCTACGATCTGGTGGCCCACCTCGCTGCTCTCGGGCTGACCGGCCAAGGTCACGACGCCGTCCTTCACCGTCACCTTGAAGGCTCGCGGTTCGGCGAGGAACTCGTTCTCGATCACGTCGGTCTTGATCTCGTCGTGGATCTCGGAGTCCGGGCGGTCGAAGACGGCCAGCACGTCGGCCCGGCTGATGATGCCGACGAGATAACCGTTGACGTCGACGACGGGGAGCCGCTTGACCTTGCGGGTGTACATCAGCCGGGCGGCGTGCTCGACCGTTTCCCCGGGGGTGACGGTCACCGGGGAGCCCGTCATCAGGTCACCGGCCGTGATCCCGCGCGCCTTATGCTGGTCCTTGTAGTGCAGCAGGTCGGTGACCAGGCCCGGCAGGCTGTCACGCTCGCCGTTCAGGGCTTCCTTGGTCAGCAGGTCGGCCTCGGAGACGACGCCGATGACCTTTCCGTCATCGTCCAGCACAGGGAACGCGCTGATCCGGTTCTCCCGCAGGGCAATGGCCATATCACGGAACGAGGCGCCCTGCTTGACCCAGACCACCCGGGTAGTCATAACGTCCCTGACGACGGATTTCATGGATGTCACTTCTTTTCTCTGCCTCAGCGGCTCAGGACGACCTTGAGCGCGCCGGTCTCGGCGCCCCGGGCCACCACGTCGTAGGCCTCATCGAACTCGTCCAGGCCGAAGTGGTGGGTGATGAACGGCCTGAGTTCGATCTGCCCGCCGTTGAGCAGGCGCATCAGGGTCGGGATGGAGGAGGTGTCGACCAGGCCGGTGGTGATCGTAATATCCCTGATCCACTGTTCTTCCAGGTGCAGCGCTGCCGCCCGGCCGTGCACGCCGATGTTCGCGATCCGGCCGCCCGGCCGGGCCAGCTTGACGGCCAGCTCGAAGGCGGCAGGCGCGCCGGCCGCTTCGATGCAGACATCCGCGCCCAGCCGCCCGGTCAGGTCCTTGATGACGCCGATCGGGTCCTCGCAGGAATCGTTCACCGTGACGTCGGCCCCGAAGTGCTTGGCCGCCTCCAACCGGGCATCGGACTTCTCGATCGCGACGATATGGCCGGGGCTGAACAGCCGCGCGCAGGTGATCGCGGCCAGGCCGGCCGGGCCGGCCGACGACAGCGACGACGTCACCTGGGCGGACGCCTGCGGCCAGGACTCCGACCTCATAACCGGTCGGCATGAGGTCGGCCAGCATGAGGATCTCCTCGTCGGTCGCTCCGTCGGGGATCCCGAACGTGGACGTACCGGCGAACGGCACCCGGACGTACTCGGCCTGGGTCCCGTCGATCGTGCGGCCGAGGACCCAGCCGCCACCGGACAGGCACTGCCCGTAGCGTCCCTCACGGCAGAACCGGCAGGTCCCGCAGGCGCTGATGCAGGGCACTAGCACCCGGTCACCGGGCCGCGGCGTCCGTACGCCGTCACCCGCCTCCTCGACCGTCCCCACGGCCTCATGGCCCAGGATCCGGCCGTTAGCCGCAGCGGGCCCGTCACCGGCGAGAATGCGCAGGTCCGTACCGCAGATAGTGACCGCATCGACCCGCACGATCACGTCATTTTCGTCGATGATCTCCGGATCCGGAACCTCCTCCCAGGCCTTGCGCCCAGGACCGTGGTACACGAGGGCCCGCATGACTTCCTCCACTGGCCGCTAAAGCTCCAGGATTTCTAGTCCCAGCCTGGCCGCGGGCACCGGAATACGGCAGGGCCAAACGTCCGTAGCGCGCGGGGTTGAAGGTCATGGCCGCAGGCCGCGCCCCCGGTGCGCTGGTACCTTCATCCGCCGGTCCCTGGCTCGGCGGTCTGGAGTGCGTGCCGACGAGGCGCCGCCTGCCTTTTGCGCTGGCCCGGCTCATTGCGCTGGCCCGGCTCATTGCGCTGGCCCGGCTCATGCTTGGCGGGCTGATTATCGGGGGCGACAACCACCACGGGGCAATGTGCGAGGCACAGGCAGGCCCTGCCCACCGGCCCCATGGCCAGAGCCGGCTCTCCGGGCTGGCGGGCGGCCCGGGTGGTTCCGAGGACGAGCATCTCCGCCCCGGCCGCGCGGTCGAGCAGCGCCCGGACGGGTGGCTCATTGGCAAGTTCGGTTATCAGCCGGGCCGGCGGAAGGTGGCGGCACGCGAGTTCTGCCATCGCGGTGAGCTCTGCCTGGGCGGCGGCATAGCGCTCGTCCTGGCGCGTTACCCAGGACCACGAGGCATACGGCGCGCGCAGCCTGGCGTCGGCGTGGAAGGCGTAAACAAGATGGACGGTCGCATGGCGTAGCCGCGCCTCCCGGACCGCCCAGCGCACAGCAGCGGCCGAGGCAGCGGATCCATCTACGCCAACCACGATCCGATTACGGGGCAGCGTGCCGGCCATGGCCTACCTCCCTTATGGGCGCCGAAGCTTCGGTTATCCGCAGCTGCCAGCATTTTCGCCGTATCGCACACGGCTGATTAGGGGCGTTAGTCCCTGGACAGGCTGCTGGCCGGTCCCTTATCCGCCCTGGTGACCATTGGCCCTGGTGTCGTGCGTCGCGGCGAGGTGGCATGGCCGCTGAGGGCTCCCTGCGGAGGTGGCGAGATGCCGTTTGCTGATCGTGCGGACGCGGGACGATGCCTGGCCCGGCGGCTTCAGCATCTGCGCGGCACCGATGTTGCCGTGGTCGGCCTGCCGCGCGGCGGCGTGGCGGTCGCGTTCGAGGTAGCCACCGAATTGCGCGCTCCGCTTGACGTGATCGTGGTCCGCAAGCTCGGCGTTCCGTTTCAGCCGGAATACGGCTTCGGGGCGGTAGGCGAGGGCGGCGCACGGATTATCGATGACTATGTGGTGCGGCAGGCCGGGCTGACCGGGCCGGTGATGGCGGAGGTAGAGGCGCGAGAGCGTAGCCAGCTGGAGCGCCGGGTGAATCAGCTGCGCGGTGAACGTCCGACGGTGCCGCTGGCCGGCCGCACGGTGATCGTTGTCGACGACGGGATCGCCACCGGGTCCACGGCACGCGCCGCATGCTTGGTGGCCAGGGCGCGAGGCGCCGGCCGGGTGATACTCGCGGTACCCGTGAGCTCAGCCGAGGGGGCCG
This sequence comes from uncultured Actinomycetes bacterium, assembly GCA_963739615.1. Taxonomy (GTDB): domain Bacteria; phylum Actinomycetota; class Actinomycetes; order Streptosporangiales; family Streptosporangiaceae; genus Palsa-504. Next base: position 52,229 of record CAVUBD010000030.1, on the reverse strand, counting down.
AGTCGCTGCGGCGTGTTGCCGATGAGGTGATATGCCTGCAGACTCCGGCACCGTTCTTCGCGATCGGCGAGTGGTACAGCGACTTTTCCCAGGTTACTGACGATGAAGTCGCCATCTTGCTGGCTCGGGCGGCGAGGTGGCCGGCAGGCTCCGGCGATGCCGGGACGGATCCGGCGGAGATCCGCGCTTAGCCGCGATGTGCGCAGGTGACTGTTTCTCCAGCTGATCAATACTCTGGCCGAAATGACTTACCAAGGGGCCAGACCAGGTAGAGAAGATGTCATGTCCACGTCCGGCCTGACGTTCCAGTTGCTCGACGGACCTCAGGCCGCGGCGCAGGCGGATGAACTTCAGGCCCTGCACGCGGAGGTCTACGCCGACCCGCCGTATCAGCGGGATCAGGACGCCGCGCTGTTCGCAGACCGTTTCCGGGTTCAGTGCCGGCAGCCGGGCTTCGTCCTTGCCGAGGCCCGCCACGGGGGCTATCTGGTCGGTTACGCATCCGGGATGCCGCTCCGGCCGTCCACTTCCTGGTGGCGGAATCTGACCACCCCGCTGCCGGAGGAGATCACCGCCGAGCATCCCGGCCGCACCTTCGCCCTAGCCGAACTGCTGGTCCGCGCGTCGTGGCGGCGGCAGGGTATCGCGCAGACCCTGCATGACCTCATACTGGCCGGCCGACGTGAGGAGCGGGCCACGCTTACCGTCCTGCCCGCGGCCACCCCGGCGCAGAATGCCTTCGCCGCCTGGGGCTGGCGCAAGGTCGCGCGGACGCGCGATCCCGGCCCCGGCTCGCCAGTATCCGACGTGCTGATCATCGTGCTGGCTGGGCGGTGATCTCGCCCGGCAAGCCGAACGTGGCGGCGAGACTGCCGTCGTTGAACGACACGATCCGGGTCACCTGAGCGCCGTGAGTGGTCAGTACCTGAACCGCGTACGCCCGGAAGGCCCCGTTTCCCGCCCGCAGGTAGCAGCCAAACGCCGGCTGGCCATTGGCGGACGTGGACACCAGGAGGAACTTGCCAGGCCTGGTCAGCACCCGCGACCGCAGGAACTGCGTGATGTGGTCCCGGCCAGAGAACCAGTAAGGCTGCGGCGGCATCTCTATGGTCGCGTCCGCCCGCAGCAGCTCGGTCAGCGCCGCGATGTCGGCGGACTCAAATGCGGCGGCGTAGCGGTTCAGCAGCGTCCGGTCCGCCGGCTCGGCCGGCTCCCGCAGGTCATCCTCGGCGGGGGCTATCTGCGCAAGGTGCGCGCGGGCCCGCTGCAGGGCGCTGTTGGCGGGGGCGCATGCCTGCCCGGGCGGAGACCACGGCCGCAGGATCGCCGCGGCCATCGGTGACCAGCGTGTCCGGGAGGGGCTGCAGCCAGGGCACGTCAGTAAGCGCCGCGGCTAGCGGTCCGTACGTGTCCTCAGCGGGCCCGCCGAGACCTGACGGCAGCGGCCGCCTGCGACGGGCCTCCAGCGCGCGCAGGCAGGTATTGGTCGCGATCCGGTACAGCCAAGTCCGAAGCGATGATCTGCCCTCAAACTCCGGGTAAGCCCGCCACGCTCGCAGCAGGGTCTCCTGCACCTGGTCTTCGGCGTCGTCGACCGAGCCGAGCATCCGGTAGCAGTAGGCCAGCAGCTCCTGCCGGTAAGGGTCAGCGAGGGTCGCGAAGTCCGCGGCGCCTGGCATGGCCACCTCCCGCTGAATCTGGCAGTGCCGCGCCGGTCGCGGGCACTTGCTCTGTAAGTACAGATCCGGCCCGGGCCCGGAACTCACCGGTGCGGCAAGGTTCTCCGGCAGCCGCAGCGCCGCACGTGGCCCGGTGAGTTTCGCCGCCTGCCCGGATCAATAAATGGTGAGCACCCCTTACGGGTGCCAGGAACCGACTCGATACCTGAGGAGATGGGCGCCGGACGGCACAACGGCACAACTGAGCCGGGCCAGAAATGTCAGTGGTCCCGCGCATGATGGGGGAAAGACGGAAACCAGGTAAGGGGATCTTGCTGATGGCAGCAGGCGATACCCAGATCACGATCGCGGGGAATCTCGTTGATGATCCGGAGTTGCGTTTTACCCCGGCGGGGCAGCCGGTGGCGCGGTTCCGGGTGGCGTCGACGCCGAGGTTCCGTGATAACGCGTCGGGTGAGTGGAAGGACGGCGACAGCCTGTTCCTGACGTGCAATGTGTGGCGGCAGGCGGCGGAGAACGTGGCGGAGAGCCTGCAGCGGGGGATGCGGGTGATCGTGTCGGGGCGGCTGCGGCAGCGGTCGTATGAGACCAAGGAGGGCGAGAAGCGGACCGTATATGAGGTGGAGGTCGATGATGTCGGCCCGTCGCTGCGGAACGCGTCGGCGAAGGTGAACCGGGTCGCCCGGTCGGGTGGCGACGGCGGCGGGTTCAGCGGCGGCCAGCGCGGTCCGGGCGAGGGGCGGCCGTCCCCGGGAGGTGGCCAGAGCAGTTCGGCCGGAGGGCAGGGCAGTTCGGCCGGAGGGCAGGGCAGTTCGGCCGGAGGGCAGGGCAGTTCGGCCGGAGGGCAGGGCAGTTCGGCCGGAGGGCAGGGCGGTTCCGGGGGCTCCGGGGGCGGGGAGTCCGACCCGTGGGCGACCGACGGCCCCGGCGGCTACTCCGACGAGCCACCTTTCTGACGACCGGGGCCGCTCACATGAGCAGCTTCTGCACCTGGCGGAACTTCGGGTGCCGCGAGTCACGAAGCCACTCGAACAGCACCATCTCGGAGGTCACGATCTCCGCGCCGTGCTGCCTGGCCCGGTCAAGCGCGACCGTCCGGTCAGCCGGATCACGGGACCCGACCGCGTCCGCCGCCACGATCACGCGATGCCCGCGCGTCAGCAGGCCCAAGACCGTCTGCAGGACGCAGACGTGCGCCTCGCACCCCGCGACGACGATCTCGCTGGCCCCGGCCGGCAGCAGCGCGGAAAAGCCCGGATCGGCCGCCGCCGAGAACGACGTCTTCGACATGACCGCCTGCGGGTAAGCAGCTAGCGGCGGCACCGTCGAGCCCAGGCCAGCGGGGTTCTGCTCGGTCGCGCGAACCGGTACATCCAGCAGCCGCGCCGCCTCAGCCAGCCGCCCGGCCCGGGCCACGACCGCCTCGTGGTCATCGATGACGGGCATGAGCCGCTCCTGCAGGTCGATCAGGAGCAGCACGGCGCCCTCGGCGGTAAGTAGCACGCCATCGACGCTACTCCACTAGGCCTGGCCACGACGCGACAGAGGCGACATCATGGTCATCAGCGCGCCCTGGTTCGCGTGCGGCTGTCAGCGCCGACGAAGGAGCTTGCCATGACCGACAGCAATGCGGCACCGGCCATCAACGGCATTCACCATTTCGCTCCCACCGTGTCAGATGTCGAGGCCAGCGCTCAGTGGTACGAGCGGGTCTTCCGGATGAACCGGGTGCCGGTCACCTTCCCGCACTATGGCGCCGAGGATGAGGGCTATGCCGTTCTCCTCGTGGAGCCGCGCTCCGGCGTCGCGATCGGGCTGCACCACCACAACGCCAACCCTGGTCAGCCCTTTGACGAGAGCCGGACGGGCCTTGATCACATCGCGTTCGGGGTGGCCGAACGCGCAGATCTCGACGCCTGGGCAGGCTGGCTCGACGAACTCGGTATAGAGAACTCCGGCGTGATCGACACCGACAAGCCGATGCCCTACTCCGTCGTCGTGTTCCGTGATCCGGACAACATCCAGCTCGAGCTCTTCCACATGACCGTCTAAGCAGCTAGTACCGGCGAGCAGCCGGGTGAGCACGGCCGGGTCCCCGCCTGCCACCTCGACGATCTTGGTGCGGCTCGCCGCCCCGGCGACCAGCATTACCGCGCTGCGGCGGACGCCGAATGCGGCGGCTACCGACGCCAGTGCGGCCTTCGTCGCCTGGCCGTCCACGGCACGTGCGCTGACCTGGACGATCAGGGCGCCAGCCCGCTCGCCGCCCACCCCTGGGCGGGCGGAGCCGGGCCGTACCCAGATCGTGATCCGCACCTGACCAGTGTGCCGCTGAGCTCGTCAGGCCGAGACCAGGTCGCAGACGAAGATCAGCGTCTCGCCGGGAGCGATCACGCTGCCCGCGCCGCTGTCCCCGTATGCCATATCCGGCGGGATGACCAGCTGACGGCGACCGCCGACCTTCATCCCCGCCACGCCCTCATCCCAGCCCGCGATGACCCGCCCGGCGCCGAGCTCGAACTCGAGCGGAATGCCCCGGCTCCAGCTCGCGTCGAACTCCTCGCCGGTGGAGTACGCTACCCCGACGTAGTGGACTTGGACCGTATCTCCGGCTTTGGCCTCCGCGCCGTTACCTTCCCAGATGTCGGTGATCTGGAGTTCGGCCGGCGGCGGGCCGCCAGGAAAGTCGACCTCTGGCTTGTCGGTGCTCACGCTCGCGTCTCCCTCGCTGGACATGACGAATCCCGCCCGGATCTACCGGAGCGGCCCTGCCCCACCTTAGAGGGCGGCGCGACCTGGAGATGCGACCAGGCGCCAGAAAAGGCCGACTACCCAGGACCGTTCGTCCCGCGCTGAGGTGACATGCGGCTCTTTCCCGTGCGGGCAATCGCGCCGATGGCCGGCGCCACCGTCAGCCACAGCCCGACGGTCACGACCATGGACGTTAGATAGCCGAAGGGCCGGATCCCGACATCCGGCCCGGTGATCCCAGCGAAAATCATCAGCACCCACGCGCTGACAAAGAACGCCGGGCCCGCCGTGACGATCCCGAAGAAGTCATTCACTGCACTCACCTCAGTTTCAGCGCAGCCGGCCTGACGGCGAGAGGCAAGGCACGTACGGCCCCTGCCAGCCGGGACCAACGTCGGGCGCGAGCGGAGGTTACCAGGCGCAGGCACTCAATAACCTCCACGAAGCCAAATCCTCCAGACCTATTTCCCTGCACCCTGCTCGGCAAAGAGCCCCCGGATGGAGGCCATCGCGGGGTGGCGGCCGGACTCGACGGTCACCACCGGGCAGCGGGCGTGCTTCAGGCAGTACGCGCTGACCGAGCCGTGCACCAGGGCCTTGAGGGCGTGATTGTGCTGGGTCCCTACCACCAGGAGATCGTCGGGACGGGCGGCGAAGCCAGTCAGCACGGCAGCGGGATCACCTTCTGGCGTCTCGACGCGGACGGCGAGATCGGCCGGGACACCCCCGGTGGCGGCGCCGAACGTGCGCCGGACCAGTTCCGCAGCCACCTGGCGCTGCTCGTGCCCGGGGAACACCAGCACCACCCGGCGGCGGCCGTGCCGACGGCGGCGCCGGCCGCCATGACCGGGCAGGCCGAGAGCCCAGGCGCGGATGGCCACCAGCTCGGCCCGGTAGGAGCGAGCCAGTTCGACGGCTCGTTGCAGGGCCGCCACGCCCGCGGCAGAGTCATCGACGCCGACGACGATGCGCGTGGCGCTGGCCTGGCCGGACGCGCCCGGCGAGGCGGGGATGCGCAACGGGTCCTTCATCTGCCGTACCTCCGTGTATCGCTGCTGACCTCCAGCCTGGCGCGGTGCGATCTCGCCGGTCAGTGGGATGGGACCCGAATTGACGGGACCTTCGGCCTCAAACAGGCAGCGGCCCCAAGCAGGCAGCCGCTACGCCGACGTCGGCGTCCGCGGCGAGGCCGGCACCGCGGCTGACCCGGCGGCCAGCACCTGGGCCAGCGGCGGCCGCTCGGTCAGCTCGTTGAGGTGCTCATCGAGGCGCAGGCCGTCCTGCGTGGCCACCGCGTGCAGGTAGACGTCCTGCCGGGGCACCGCCCACAGGCCCGAGGCGTCCCGGCCGGGCATCTCCTGCTCCGGCAGGTGCACCCGGCGGCCCACGGCGCGCAGCACGGTGGAGCTCATCCGGGTCAGATCCCACAGCGGCTGATGCCGGTTCTGCCGGGAGCCGAGGTCCACCTGGGCCATCGCGGCCAGGCCCGCTTCGGTGAACACGTCGATCATGATCCCGACCTCCACCCCGTACCCGGTGAGGAACGGGATATTGCACAGGAGCTCCCGGTAGGCGGCGAACTCGCCGGCCAACGGCTGCACGAATCCGGTCAGCCCTGGGTAGAAGTAGTTAAGCAGCGGCTTGGCCATCAGTTCGGTCACCCGGCCGCCGCCATCTGCGACGGATCGGCCTTCGGCGGTGAAAGGACGCCGGTAAGCGGCCTTGCTGAATTGCATCCCTGGGACCGTGAGCAGCGGTCCGAGCGTGCCGTAAATAAAATGCTCGGCGAAATCCACGCTGTCGGAGTCGGCGAACAGGACGATGTCGCCGCGGGCCACCGAAAGGCTCCGCCACATCGCGTCCCCTTTGCCCTGCGAGGGTCCGTAGGCAGGCAGCAGTTCGTTCTCGGAGTACACTTCGGCCCCGCGGGCCCTGGCGATTTCCGCGGTCCCGTCGCCGGAGTCCGCATCCACCACGATGACCTGGTCGACCAGGCCGGTGCGCTCGGTCAGCCGGGCCACGGCGTCCAGGATCGGGCCGATGGTCGCGGCGACGTTCCGGGTTGGCAGGATAAGCGTGGTACTGAGCGGGCGCCCGGGTCCGGCATTACGGTCGAGATCGCAAAAGTCGCGGTAATGGAATGAGCGCTGCTCGAACCACTCCCATACAGTCATTTCCATGTACGGCCTTCATTCAGGTCAGCACATCTGATTAGCTCGGCGCGAAACGCGTAGGCCCCGTTGTTAAAATAGCTCTCGTGCGCTTCGCCCCGGCACGGGTAACACACTATAGCCTAGCGATTGTTAACCGCAGGTTACAGCATGCTAAATCTGTGCGCAGGCTAGCGTCGGCGACCCGTCGCATTCGCCGCAATTATCCATTACCCGCCTGCCGCCCAGGCGAAACTCCCGGGGTGGCTGCTATTGGCCGTTCAGGGCGGCGGCGAGGCGTTCGACCATCTCGGCCAGAATGGGCTGCGGGGTGGCGAAGTTGAACCGGAAGGCGCCCGCGCCGCCCGCGCCGAAGGCGGGTCCGTCCACGACGGTGATGTGCGCGCCGTCGATGACCATCTCGCCCGGCGACCGGGGCAGGTCAAGCGCGGTGCAATCGAGCCAGGCCAGGTAGGTGCCGTCGGGCGGCCGGTAGCGCAGCTGCGGCAGGTGGCCGCCGAGCAGGCGGCCGAGCAGGCGCCGGCTGTCGTCGAGATAGGCCAGGACATCCTCAAGCCACGCCTCGCCGTGCCGGTAGGCGGCGATGCTGGCGACGACGCCGGGATTGCTCGCCCCGTGCGAGGCGAACATCCCCATCTCCTCCCAGCGCTGCCGGTCTGGCTCGTTGCTCAGGATCACCTGGCCGCACTTGAGGCCGGGCAGGTTCCACGCCTTCGAGGCGGACACGGCGGTCAGGGTGTGCGAGGCAGCGGTCTCGGAGGTCGACGCGTACGGGATGTGCCGCATCCCCGGGTAGACGAGCGGGGCGTGGATCTCGTCGGCGAATACGCGCCCCCCGTGCCTGTGGACCACGCCGGTCAGCTGCGCCATCTCCTCGGCCGCGAAGACCCGCCCGAGCGGGTTGTACGGGTTGCAGAAGATGACCAGCTGCCCCCCGGCCCGGAACGCGTCCTCGATCGCGTCGAGGTCGAGGGTGAAGAAGCCTGCCTCGTTGCGCATCTGCACCTGAATGATCTCGCGGCCGAGGAAGCCAGGCACGACGAGGAACGGCATGTAGGCGGGCGTGGGCAAGATGACGGGTGAACCCGGGCGGGAGAAGTGCGTGATGGCGATCTCCAGCGCCTTGATCACGTCAGGGACGGGATGGATCAGCGCCGGATCGACCTCCCAGCCGTACCGGCGCTGCTCGAACCCCGCGCAGGCCGCCGCCAGCTCATCGGCCAGGAACGGGGGGAGGTAGCCGAAATTCGCGGCCGCGGACAGCCGGGCCAGCGCGTCGAGGATGGCCGGGGCGGCGCCGAAGTCCATCTCGGCCACCGCGGCGCCGAACCCGTCCGGCCCCGGAGCCGTCCACTTGAAGCTGCCGCGGGCGCGCAGCATCGCCACGGTGGTGGCGTCGATGGCCTGCCTGAGAGTTCCTGACACATCACCATCCTCTACCGCATCGATCGCCCCCGGGTAAACGGACCCGGTCCCGTGCCACGGAACTTGACGGCGCTTCCCCCTCGCCATAGCGTGATCCCGCCGTCGTCAACGCCGTCGTCCGCGATTTCCGCTCAGCTAGCCGAGGGCGAAGTGGTGCCGATGCCGGAGGTGCTCACCGCGCCCCGCGTCATGACCGGGGATCAGACCGTCACCAACGGTGCGGTCGTTGTCTGCGACCGCACCCTGGACTGGGCCGGACCGGCCGAGGCGCTGCCGGCCGAGTACACGGCGCTGCCGCGCACGGACTACCCGGGTGCCACGATCCTGCCGGGGCTGATCGACAGCCACGTCCATCTCGGGTTCGACGGCGGGCCGAATCCGGCCGCGCGGATGCGCGCCGAGACCGACGAGCAGCAGCTGGTCCTGATGCTGCACAGCGCGCGGGACCTGCTCGGGGTGGGCGTGACCACCGCCCGTGACCTCGGCGCCCGGTCCTACCTCGATGTGGTGGTGCGCGACGCCATCGCCGCCGGCCTGGCCCGCGGCCCGCGCATGGTGGTAGCCGCCCGGCCGATCACGGTCACCGGCGGGCACTGCTGGTTCATGGGCGGCGAAGCCGACGGCGAGGACGAACTGCGCCGGATGGTCCGCACCCACCACAAGCACGGCGCCGACCTGATCAAGGTCATGTCCACCGGCGGGTTCATGACGACGGGTTCTGCGCCCTGGTACGCCCAGTTCACCAGCGCGCAGCTGGCCGTGATTGTCGAGGAGGCGGCCCGGATCGACAAGCCGGTCGCGGCCCACGCCCACGGCACCGAGGGCATCCGCCGGGCGATCGAGGCCGGCGTCACCACGGTCGAGCACTGCTCGTTCGTCACCGAAACCAACGAGCGGCGCTTTGATGAACCTCTCGCCGCCAAGATCGCGGAGCAGGGCATCTTCGTCTGCCCGACCATTAACGTGAACGCGCCCTACGTCGCCGAGCTGACCGGGATCACGGTGGGCGAGCACGTCATGGCGATGCACGACATGGGCGTGCGGATCATCGCGGGCACCGACGCGGGCATCGACAACACGCCGCACCATCAGTACGTCGGCGGCCTGGAGTACCTGGTGAAGCTGGGCTTCCTCGCCGCGGAGGTGCTCGCGATGGCCACCACAGAGGCCGCGGCCGCCCTCGGCCTCGGGAGCGTCACCGGGCGCCTGGCGCCGGGCTACGAGGCCGACCTCATCGTCGTCGACGGCGACCCCGGAGCCGACATCGCGGCGCTGCGCCAGCTGCGCCGCGTCATCGCCCGCGGCCGCGACTACCTGCCCGACAGCGGCCGCTTCGACGTCAGCGCGCCCGGCACGCCGTTCGCTTCCCCCGACCACGTTGTGGACCTCAGGCTGCTCACCGCGGCGACCAGGCCGCGCCGGGCGTAGCGCCGCTATCCAGCCAGGGGCCGGCGCCCGCCGTAGATGACGTTCTCCAGCTGCTTGAAGTACACGTCGATACCCTCGAATCCAGCTGACCGCAGGTACTCAAGCTGCTGGCTCAGCGGGATCATGTAGCGGACGTGGTTGTCCCAGCGAGCCTGCTGCTGGGGGCTACGATGGCGCCGCTTGTCCGCCGCAGCGGGGTCCTCGTGGTCGTTCGCCCGCTCCCAGGCCGCTTCCACCACGGGGTCCGGGGCACGCACCGGGTCGTAGTTGAAGTACCAGCCGCCCGGGACCAGGTGGCCGAAGATCTCGGCGAACAGGCCCTGCTTGCGTTCATCGGTCAGGTGGTGGACGCACATAGAGGTCACCACCGCGTCGAGCGCCGCCGGGATCGCCGCGGGCCACGCGCCGGCCGTCATGTCGAACTCGACGTACCGGTAGCGCCCGGCGAACGGCTGCATCTCGCGCTCGCCCGCGCCCATCATCTGGGCTGAGAAGTCGGCCAGTATCGCCGTGCTGCGCGGGTGGGCGTCGAGGATGGCGCGCGAGGCGGCCCCGGTTCCCGCGCCCAGGTCGAGGAAGGTGAAGGCCTCCGGCCCGGACGGCAGCAGGCTCGCCAGGAGACGACGGTGCCCCGCCCGCTTCCGCTCACGTTCCTCCTCTTCCGCCGCCCAGGCCGCCACGATCTCCCCGGACTGCCAGATGGCCGCGTTGGTATCCGCCTGATGCTCCATGAGCAGAAGGCTACCGAGTGCCGGCGGCGCCGTACCTGACCCGCAGTTCGTGCTTGAGTACCTTGCCCGCGGCGTTGCGGGGCAACTGGTCCACGATCACGAGGCCGGTGGGTTTCTTGTAGGACGCCAGCTTTCCGCGGGCCCAGGCGGCGAGGTCGCCGAGCGTCGGCGGCGCGGCCGGGTCGGCCAGCTCAACGCCTCTTGCCATAATCGCACACGTGTTTGATACTACTATCATGATTTCACCGATTACTGGAAAAAGAAACGAAGACGATCTGGTCACGGTGGCGCGGCTGACCGGGGCGGCCCGGCGGCACGCTCCCGGCCGCGCACCCAGCTGGGAGGAGACCGCCGCCGCGGTGGCCGAGCTGCGTGAGATCGCGGGCCGCCGCGGCGACCTGCTGGCCGAGGCGGCGGGCCTGCTCACCGGCTACTACCAGGGCACGCCCGAGGAGGTGAAGGCCGGGACCGCCGCTCGTTACTGCCGGGCGGCGGGCGCTGATCCGAGCCTGATCCCGCGGTGGATCGCCGAAGGGCAGCGGCGCGCCGCGTACGCGCAGGAGGTCCCGTACGCCAGCTAGGTCTCAGGGCTGGCGCGGCCGGAAACCTGCTCGTCCAGGGCCTGCCCGCTGGCCCGGACCGGGATGGGATCGAACCCGGCCGCGAGGGCAGCCAGCGTCGCGTCCAGGTAGAAGGTCAGGCTGGCGTCGGCCCGGGCCGACCAGCGGTCGTAGGCGGCGCGGCACGCCGCCAGGGTAGCCCTTGGAGCCGAAGTAGCGGAAGAACGTCCGCTTGCTGACCCCGGCCTCTGCGGCGATCTGCTCGATGGTCGTGGCCGGTACCAGTCTTGCCTATGTCACTGGGTGGACGTTAGCATGCGAACTATATCCGTCACTATGTGACGGAAATCGGGCTGACCGAAATGCCAGGACGTCTGCGCAGCTAGGAGAGTGCCGTGAGCGAACGCGCCAGGACCGCTGAGGTTACCGAAAACCCCGGTACCGCCGATGCCGCGGAGCCGGACCTGGCGGCGGCGGACCTGCTCGTCGAAGAGGTCTCCATCGACGGCATGTGCGGTGTCTACTGAGGCACTGGCGCCGGCCGGGTTTGACCTGGACCGTCCCTGGCGCCTGCATGCGCAGGTATCGGTGCGCCCGGAACGGTTCGGCGCCTTGCTTTACCACTTCGGCACTCGTCGGCTGTCGTTCCTGAAGAGCCCGGCCCTGCTCACCGTAGTCAGCTCGCTGTCCGACATGGCCAGCGCGCGGGAGGCCTGCCGGTCCGCGGGCGTGACCGACGCGGAACTGCCCGCGTACGCCGCCGCGCTAGCCACGCTGGCGAGCTCACAGATGATCTGCGCGCGGGTGAACTCGTGACCCAGCCCGTGGTAACGCTGCCGCTGGTCGAACAGTTTCAGTACGGGCTCGACGCGCCGATCTGCCTGACCTGGGAGCTGACGTACGCCTGCAACTTGTCCTGCGTGCACTGCCTGTCCAGCTCGGGTCGCCGCGACCCGCGCGAGCTGACCGCCGCCGAGTGCCGGGCGGTCATCGACGAGCTGGAACGGATGCAGGTCTTCTACGTGAACATCGGCGGCGGCGAGCCGACCGTCCGGCCGGACTTCTGGGAACTGGTGGACTACGCCACTGCCCATCACGTCGGCGTGAAGTTCTCCACCAACGGCGTGAAGATCACCCCGGCGGTGGCCCGGCGCCTGGCCGCCAGCGATTACGTTGACGTGCAGATCTCGCTCGACGGCGCGACCGCTGACGTCAACGACGCGGTCCGCGGCCCCGGCTCCTACGCCACCGCGCTGCGGGCCATGGCCAGCCTGGCCGCGGCGGGCTTCCGCGGCTTCAAGATCTCCGTGGTGGTGACCAGGCAGAACGCCGGCCAGCTCGATGACTTCAAGGCGATCGCCGACCGGTTCGGCGCGCAGCTGCGGCTGACCCGGCTGCGGCCTTCTGGCCGCGGCGCCGACGTGTGGGACGAGCTGCACCCGACCGCCGCCCAGCAGCGGCAGCTCTACGACTGGCTGGTGGCCCGCGGCGAGCAGGTGCTGACCGGCGACTCGTTCTTCCACCTCGCGGCGTACGGCGACGCCCTGCCTGGCCTCAACCTGTGCGGCGCGGGCCGGGTGGTCTGCCTGATCGACCCGGTCGGCGACGTCTACGCCTGCCCGTTCGCGATCCACGACAGCTTCCTGGCCGGCAACGTCCGCGGCCCGGGCGGCTTCGCCGCCGTGTGGCGGGACTCGGAGCTGTTCGCAGACCTGCGCCGGCCGCAGACCGGCGGCACCTGCCACTCGTGTTCGGCCTACGACTCATGCCGCGGCGGGTGCATGGCGGCCAAGTTCTTCACCGGGCTGCCGCTCGACGGCCCCGACCCGGAGTGCGTCAAGGGCCACGGCGAGCGGGCGCTGTCCGCCCTGGCCGGCGCGCTGGCCCCGCGGCCGTCGGGGGACCACTCGCACCGGTCCCGGCCGGTGCCGGTGTCCATCGGCGCGCGGCCGCCCGCGGGCGGGCCGCCGGACCGCGCCTGCGACGAGAGCCCGCTCGCGGGGTTCAGTCCTAGACGCCCCGCCTCGCGCTGACGCTGTGACAATCCCCAGCCAGAATCGCGTCGCGCTCGTCACAGGGGCGGCGCGGGGCATCGGCGCGGCCACGGTCTCGGCCCTGGCGGCGAGCGGGTGGCGCGTGGTCGCGGTGGACCGGTGCGCCGATGACTCAGCCCTGCCATATGCGCTGGGATCCAGCGACGAGCTGGATCGCATCGTCGCGGGAGCCTGCGCGGCAACCGGGGACGCGGCTGTCATTGCGGCGCAGGCGGACACCCGCGACCCAGACGCCCTGGCCGCCGCCGTGAAGCTGGCCGAGGACCGGTGGGGCGGGCTGGACGTGGCGGTCGCGGCCGCGGCCGTCATCGCGGGCGGAGTGCCCGCCTGGCAGCTTCCTCTCGATCAGCAGAAGGCCGTGCTCGAAATCGACCTTGGCGGCGTGCTAACCCTGGCCCGCGTGACCGTGCCGGCCATGTTGCGCCGCCCCGAGCCGCGCCGCGGCCGGTTCCTGGCCGTCGCCTCGACTGCTGCTACCCGCGGCCTGCCGATGCTGGCCGCGTATTGCGCGGCGAAGGCCGGAGTCGCTGCCTTCATCCGCGCACTAGCCGTCGAGCTGGGCGGCACGGGCGTTACCGCTAACGCGGTGAGCCCGGGCTCGACCGCGACCGCCCTCCTGGAGGAGAGCGCCCGGCTATACGATCTGCCCGACGGCCGCGCCTTCGCCGCGCAGCAGCCGCTCGGGCGGCTGCTGCGCCCGGACGAGGTTGCCGCGGTACTCGCGTTTCTGGCCGGGGATGGCGCCAGCGCGATGACCGGGTCCATCGTGTCCGTGGACGGCGGCCTGGCGCTTTAGGCGCGCTTTCTCAGTCCTCGAGCGTGGCGTCCAGGGTGATGTCCACGCCGGTGAGGGCCTTGCTGACCGGGCAGCCGGCCTTCGCCGCCGCGGCCGCCTCGGCGAACTGCTCCGCGCTGAGGCCCTCGACCTCACCGCGCACGGTGAGCTTGATGCCGGTCAGGCGGAAGCCGCCCGCCGGGTCGGGTCCGAGCGACACGTCCGCCTGCACGTCGAGCGCCTGCGGCGTACCGCCGGCCTGGCCGATCAGCGCGGACAGCTGCATCGCGTAGCAGGCCGAGTGGGCGGCCGCGATGAGCTCCTCGGGGCTGGTGTAGCCCCCGGCGTCATCGGCCGCCCGCCTGGGGAAGGACACTTCATACGTGCCAAGCTTGGAACTCGTGAGCTCGACCTGGCCTACGCCCTGCTCCAGGGTTCCGGTCCAGCCGGTGCGTGCAGTTCGGGTCGGCATCGGTTCTCCTTGTCCAGTTGATCAAACAGCCGATCCCACCCTAGTACGCACGTCGCGGGCCTGGCGGCGGGGTTGGCCGCCGGCTCACGAAAGGGTGGCATAAGTTTGGAGTCATGGCGACCGCGAAACGTCAAGGCACCTCCGAACGCTCGGAACCCGACCTGGGGCCGACCATATTCGTCCTGTTCGGCGCGACCGGCGACCTGGCCAAGCGGATGGTGCTTCCGGCCTTCTACCGGCTGGCCCTTGAGGGCTTGCTGCCCCGGCAGTGGCGGCTCGTAGGCAACGGCCGCGGCGATGTCGCGCACGAGGATTTCCGTGCGCACGTCCACAACGCACTGACCGAGTTCGGCCCGAAACCGGAGCCGGCCGCCTGGGATTCCTTCGCCGAGCGTTTGTACTTCGCCGGCGGCGGCTTCACCAGCGACAGCCCAGGCAGCCTGCTCGACGTCCTGGAGAAGGGGCGCAAGTCCGTAGGCGGCGACCCGCAGCTGGTGCACTACCTCGCGATACCGCCCGTCGCCTTCGGCGAGACGACCAAGGCCCTGGGCCAGCACGGCCTGGCCGAGGGGGCCCGGGTGGTGTACGAGAAGCCGTTCGGCACCTCAGCGCAGGCCTTCCGCACCCTGGACCGGGTGGTCCACTCGGTCCTGGGCGAGCAGCAAATCTACCGGATCGACCACTTCCTGGGCAAGGAGGCGACGCAGGACCTGCACCTGCTGCGCTTCGCCAACGGCCTGTTCGCCGCGATGTGGGACCGCGAGCACATCGAGTCCGTTCAGATCGACGTGCCGGAGAAACTCGGCATCACCGACCGGTCCGTGTTCTACGACGCTACCGGCGCCGTGCTGGACATGCTCGTCACCCACCTGTTCCAGGTCGCGGCCGAGGTCGCGATGGAACCGCCGGCCAGCCTCGGCGCGGATGATCTGCAGGCCGCGCGCGAGAAGGTCATCAACTCATTCCGGCCGATCGACCCCAGCGAGGTCGTGCTCGGCCAGTTCGAGGGCTACCGCGACGTACCCGGGGTGGCCGCCAAGTCCAGCCAGGACACGTTCGTCGCCGCCCGGATGTGGATCGATAACCCGCGCTGGCGCGGGGTGCCCTTCTACCTGCGCACCGGCAAACGGCTGGCCGAGAGCAGGCAGCGGGTCAGCCTGATCCTGCGCGAGCCGGCCGGGCCGCTGGCCAGCCAGCTGCCCGACGAGTCGAACGTGCTGTCGTTCTCCCTGGCCGGGGACGGCGAGATCGACTTGTCCCTGGTAGCTAAGAAGCCCGGTCCCGCCCTGGACCTCGACAAGGCGGTCGCCTCGGTCCCGCTGTCCGGCCTGGCCGGCGCGGACCCGCTGCCGCCTTACGTCCGGCTGATCCACGACGTGCTGATCGGCGACCGGTCCCTGTTCACCCGCCCGGACGGGCTAGCGGCGGTGTGGAAGGTGGCCGGGCCGCTGCTGGCGAACCCGCCCCAGGTCGTGCCGTACGCCCCCGGATCGTGGGGCCCCACCCAGGCCCGCGAGCTCATCGCCCCCGGCCGCTGGCTCCTGGGCCAGTAGCCTCCTGGCCGAGGCTGGGCACGCCTAGCTGGGCGGTGAGCGTGGCGTGGTCCCAGAGCACCCGCGCCGAGCGGATGCGCACGCGCTCGAAGGCGACGACCGTGATCGCGGCAATGTCGGTAGCCGGAGGTACGGTGAGCGCGTGCTCGAGTCGTTTCATCCCGCCGTGCGAGCCTGGTTCGCGAGCCGGTTCCCGGCTGGTCCGACCGAGCCGCAGGCCGCGGGCTGGCAGGAGATCGCCGCGGGCCGTCACACGCTGATCGCCGCGCCCACCGGTTCGGGCAAGACGCTGGCCGCCTTTCTGGTCTGCATCGACCGTTTCTACCGCGCGCACGGTCTGGCCTGCCCGCACGATCTGTACTGCGGGCACGACGCCGAGGCGGCGCCCGGGCCGCAGCCGGCGCCCGGGCCGCAGCCGGCTCCGGGCCGCAGCCGGCTCCCGGGCCGCAGGTCGTCTACGTGTCGCCGCTGAAGGCGCTGGCCACGGACATCCAGCAGAACCTGGAGGCGCCGCTGCGCGAGATCGCGGCGGCCGCCCGCCAGCTCGGCCTGACCGCGCCCGATATCCGGGTCGCGGTCAGGACCGGCGACACGGCCGCCGCCGAGCGCGCGGCCATGCTCAAGAAGCCACCGGACATCCTGATCACCACCCCGGAGTCGCTGTACCTCCTGGTGACCGCGGAGCGGAGCCGGGCCATGCTGCGCAGCACCCGGACGGTCATCGTGGACGAGATCCACGCCGTCGCGCCGAACAAGCGCGGCTCGCACCTGGCGCTGACCCTGGAGCGGCTGGCGCACGTGGCGGACGGGCCGGTGCAGCGGGTCGGGCTTTCCGCCACCCAGCGCCCGATCGAGACCGTGGCCCGGCTGCTGGTCGGCGCGGGCGAGGACCGCGACCACCCGGACGGAACGCCCCGGTGCGCGATCGTGGATTCCGGCCATCGCAGGCACCTTGACCTGGCCCTGGAGCTGCCCGACGACGAGCTCGGCGCGGTCGCAACCAGCGCGCAGATGGATCAGATCCTCGACCTGATCGCGGGGCACGTGACCAGCCACCGGACCACGCTGGTGTTCGTCAACACCCGGAGCATGGCCGAGCGGGTCGCCCACCAGCTGGGCGAGCGTCTCGGCGAGGAGCTCGGCGCGCAGGTGGCCGCGCACCACGGATCGCTGTCCCGGGGCCGCCGGCAGCGGGTCGAGGCCCGGCTGCGCGCCGGGGACCTGCGTTCCCTGGTCGCCACGGCCTCCCTGGAACTGGGGATCGACATCGGGCCGGTCGAACTGGTGTGCCAGCTCGGCTCGCCGCGCAGCATCGCCACCTTCCTGCAGCGGGTCGGCCGCTCGAACCACACCCGGGCCGGCACGCCGGCCGGGCGGCTGTATCCCACCACGCGCGATGAGCTGGTGGAGTGCGCCGCGCTGCTGCGGGGCGTGCGCCGCGGCGCACTGGACGCGATTACGGTCCCGGAAAGGCCGCTGGACATCCTGGCCCAGCAGATGGTGGCCGAGTCGGCGGCCGAGCCGTGGGCCGAAGGCGACCTGCTCGGCCTGGCCAGGCGGGCGGCGCCGTTCCGCGACCTGTCGCAGCAGGACTTCGAGGACATCGCCGACCTGCTCGCCGAGGGGATCCGCACCGGCCGCGGCCGCCGCGCCTATTACCTGCACCGGGACCAGGTGAACGGCACCGTGAAGGCCCGCCGCGGCGCCCGGCTGGCCGCGCTGACCTCGGGCGGCGCCATCCCCGAGCTCGGCGACTTCCGCGTCGTGGCCGAGCCCGATGAGGTCCAGATCGGCACCGTCCACGAGGAGTGGGCGGTGGAGAGCAGGCCGGGCGATGTCTTCCTGCTCGGCACCCACTCCTGGCGCATCCGCCGGGTGGAACCCGGCACCGTCCGGGTAGTGGACGCGCAGGGAGCGCCGCCGTCGGTGCCGCACTGGCAGGGGGAGGCGCCGGGGCGGACCAGGGAGCTTTCCGAGGAGGTCTCGGCGCTGCGCCAGGCCGTGGCGGATCGCGAGCCCGCGCAGGCGCACCGCTGGCTCGAGGCCGAATGCGGGATCGGCCGGGCCGCCTGCGAGACCATCATCGCCTACCTGCGCGCGGGGCTGGCCGCGCTCGGGGCGCTGCCGACCATGGATGTCATCATCCTGGAGCGGTTCTTCGACGAGGCCGGCGGGATGCAACTGGTCGGCCACGCGCCGTTCGGCGCCCGGGTGAACCGCGCGTTCGGGCTGGCGCTGCGCAAGCGGTTCTGCGTGACGTTCGACTTCGAGCTGCAGGCCGCGGCCAGCGACAACGCGATCCTGCTGTCGCTCGGGCCGCAGCACAGCTTCCCGCTGGACCGGGTGCCGAAGTTCCTCGCGTCCCAGACAGTGGAGCAGGTCGTCCGGCAGGCCGTCCTGACCTCGCCGCTGTTCCAGGCCCGGTGGCGGTGGAACCTGAACACCTCGCTGACCATCCTGCGGATGCGGGGCGGGCGCAAGAACCCGCCGGCCATCCAGCGGATGGAGGCCGACGACCTGATGGCCGCGGTGTTCCCCACCCTGGCCGCCTGCCAGGAGAACGTGGCGCCCGGCCCGCTGGAGATCCCCGACCACCCGCTTGTCCGCCAGACAATGGAGGACTGCCTGCACGAGGCGATGGACATCGACGGGCTGCGCGAGCTGCTCGACGGCATCGAGGCCGGCCGGATCACCGTGATCACGCGCGACACCACCGAGCCGTCGGTGCTCGCCCACGAGATCCTGAACGGGGCGCCGTTCACGTTCCTGGACGACGCGGAGGCCGAGGACCGCCGGAGCCGGCAGGTAAAGGTCCCGCGCGGGCTGCCGGTCGAGGCGCGTGACCTGGCCCGGCTGGATCCCGGCGCGATCGAGCGGGTCAGGGAGCAGATCAGGCCGCAGCCGCGGGACGCGGACGAGCTGCACGACCTGCTGATGACGCTGTTCGTGATGCGGCCGCAGCCGCCGTGGCGGCCCTGGTTCTGCGAGCTGGCCGGGGCCGGCCGGGCGGCCGAGTTCGTGGCCGGCGACGGGCCGCTGTGGTGCGCATCCGAGCGGCAGGCGGTGCTGGCACCGCTGTTCCCTGACGTGCCGGATGCCCCGCAGGCCATGCGCACGAAACCGATGGACGCGGAGACCGCCGCGGCGGAGATGCTCCGGGGGCACCTGGATGTCCGCGGCCCGTCTACGGTCGGTGACCTGGCGCGGGCCACGGCGCTGCGGGTACCTGACGTGACGCTCGCGCTTATCCGGCTGGAGAACGAAGGCTTCGCGTTGCGCGGGCGGTTCACCGATCCCGACGATGCCGAGGAGTTCTGCGCCCGGCGGGTGCTGACCCGGATCCACGGCTACACCAGGCAGCGCAAGCGGCAGGAGACCGAGCCGGTCACGGCCCGGGATTTCATCCGGTTCCTGCTGCGCTGGCAGCACGTCACCCCGGACACCAGGCGGGAGGGCAGCCGGGGCGTGCTAGCCGTCGTCGAGCAGCTGCAGGGCTTCGAGCTGGCGGCGGGCGCCTGGGAGAAGGCCATCTTCCCGGCGCGGGTGACCGGCTACCGCCGGGAATGGCTGGACGAGGCGTGCCTGGACGGCGGCATCGCCTGGGGACGGCTGTCGGTGCGCGGCGAGCCGGACGAACTCCCCCGCCGCGGCGGCCTGGCCCCGTCCCGCGCTACCCCGATCACCCTGACCATCCGCGATGACCTGCCCTGGCTGCTGCGCGCGACCCGCGGTGACCTGTCTCCCGCCGAGCCCGGGCCCGGCCGCACGGCCGAGGTGATCGAGGCACTGCGGGCGGGCGGCGCGCTGTTCCCGCCGGACCTGGCCCGGCTCACCGGGCGGCTGCCCGCCGAGATCGAGGAGGCGCTGTGGGACGGAGTGGCCCGCGGCCTGGTCACGGCGGACGGGTTCCGCGCCATCAGGTCCCTGTTCGCCCGCCGGGCGATGGCCAGCGCGCCCGGCCGGCACCGGCTCAGGCGCGGCAGCCAGCTCAGCTCGAGGACGGCGGGCCGCTGGTCGCTGCTGCCCGCCGCCCCGCCCGACTGCGACCCGGACGAGCTGGCCGAGGCCGTCGCCGAGCAGCTGGCCGCCAGGTGGGGCGTGGTCTTCCGCGACCTGGCGGCCCGGGAGAACCTCGCCGTCCCGTGGCGTGAGGTGCTGTGGGCGCTGCGGCGGATGGAGGCCCGCGGCACCATCAGCGGCGGGCGGTTCGTGCACGGGTTCAGCGGCGAGCAGTTCGCGCACCCGGACGCGGTGGGCATGCTGCGCGAGATCAGGAAGCGGCCGCGGACCGGCGAGAGGATCGAGCTGTCCGCGGCCGACCCGCTCAACCTGACCGGTATCGTGCTGCCCGGGCCGCGCATCCCGGCGCTGCTGACGAACTCCGTCAGCTACGCCGACGGCGCCGTCGCCCTGGAGCAGGGGGAACCGGTCCTCACCGCCTGAGCAGAGCCTGAGCCGAGGAGGCGCGCCGCCGGATACCGGCGGCGCGCCCGCTGGTCACGGGCTGACCGTGTCCGCGCGGTGCGGCAGCTTCCAGCCCGGGCGGACGAAGTGGCACGTGTAGCCGTTCGGGTAATGCTCGAGGTAGTCCTGGTGCTCCGGCTCGGCCTCCCAGAACGGCCCGGCCGGCGTTACCTCGGTGACGACCTTGCCCGGCCAGAGGCCGGAGGCGTCGACGTCGGCGATCGTGTCCTCGGCGACCCGCTTCTGCTCGTCACTGAGGTAGAAGATGGCCGACCTGTAGCTGGTCCCCCGGTCGTTACCCTGCCTGTTCCGCGTGCTCGGGTCGTGGATCTGGAAGAAGAACTCGAGCAGGTCGCGGTAGGAGATCTTCCCCGGGTCGAAGATGATCTCGACGGCCTCGGCGTGGTTGCCGTGGTTCCGGTAGGTCGCGTTGGGCACGTCGCCGCCGCTGTAGCCGACCCGGGAGGAGATAACGCCCGGGAGCTTGCGGATCAGGTCCTGCACGCCCCAGAAGCAGCCGCCGGCCAGGATCGCCTTCTCAGTGGTCATGATGTGCTCCCGTTGTCGTCGAACAGCTTGCGGTAGGCGCCGTAGCCCTCGCGCTCGAGGTCATCGAGCGGGATGAAGCGCAGCGCCGCGGAGTTGATGCAGTAACGCAGGCCGCCCGCTTCGGCGGGCCCGTCGGGGAACACGTGGCCGAGGTGGCTGTCCCCGTGCGCCGAACGGACTTCGGTCCGGACCATGCCGTAGGTGCGGTCGGGGTGCTCCACCACGTTGCCGGGCTCGATCGGCACGGTAAAACTCGGCCAGCCGGAATGGCTGTCGTACTTGTTGACCGAGGCGAACAGCGGCTCGCCTGACACGACGTCGACGTACAGGCCTGGTTCCTTGTTGTCCCAGAACTCGTTCCTGAACGCCGGCTCGGTACCGGCCTGCTGGGTGATCCGGTACTGCTCCGGGGTCAGCCGGGTAACCGCCTCGGGATCCTTACGGTAGGTGTCCGCCACGTCAGCTCCTTCACTGATAACGCCGCCCGCTGGTTGCGGGCGCGCGGGGCGCCACGAGTGAAACCACGCGCGGGCCCCGGCTATTTCACGGGCGATCCGCTGGGGGCCGGTGACACGCAGCGGGAAACCGTACGTTCCGCGCTAAACTGGGATTAGCCAGCTGGACGGCAAGCGACAGGAGGCGGGCAGGATGTTCCGCAGCCAGGCACGCGCCTGTTACCCGGAGAACGACCAGCCCGAGGGCTGCTTCCCGGATAACGACACCACACCGCCACGCTTCAAGTGCTGGGAGGACACCCCCAGCCCCTCCGACCTCATGAGTATCTTCAGCTCCCGCGACCGCACCTCGCCGGCGCCCAGGCGCGAATCCCGCCCCGGCCGGCCCGGTCGCGGCCACCGCCGCTGACGGCTCCGGTCAGGAAACGCCGGGGCCGGTCCGCGGCTGGATCATGGCTTTCAGCATGCTCATGATGGCGGGGTTCTTCACCTCACGCCAATCGGGAGTCAGCAGGCCATACGGCTCGGGATCGCCCCAGTTGTACTGCATCTTGCTGGTGCCCGGGCTGCAGCCCCGGGCGTGCGTCGGGTTGAGGGCCCAATAGCACCAGTCGATGTCGTTCTCGGTGATCCACGCCTGGAGGTTGGTCCACCACGCGCCGGCCGCCTGAGCTGACGGGTCCAAGCCGAAATTGGCCAGCGAGCCGGTGTTCTGGCCGCACTCGCCGACCCAGAGCGGGGCGATGTTCTCGCTGAGAATGTACCCTCCGGCCTTGTTCATCTGCTCGAGATAAGCGGCCCGGGACTGGCCCTTGGGGTGCCCGGACCAGGAGTAGTCATGCATGCTGTACACGACCTTGTTTCCCTGCTTGAGCCGGACCGGGTGGCTGGCCACGCCGGCCAGGTCGGTGGCGAATCCCAGGCCCTCGCAGATGATCAGCAGATGCGGGTTGATCTCGTGGATGAGGTTCCCGATCGTCGCGTACATGGTGGCGTAGTCGGTATGGTTCACGGCCCCCAGATGCGGGTCGATGTCGTGGATGAGGTTCTCGATCGTCGTCGCAATGGCGGCGAGACCGCTCTGGTCCCCGGGCCCCCACGCCGGGTTGAGAGCATGTCCGCCCACGCTCGCCTGGCGGGGCTCGTTCTTGACGTCCATCGCGGCGACCAGCGGGTTGGAGGCGTACCGCTTGGTGATGTCCTGCCAGGAGGCGGTGAACTTCCCGGCCGCCCAGCGGTCATTGAACCACAGCCCGTTGGTGTCGTCAGCGGAGCAGCACCAGCCGAAGTCGAGCAGGTGGCAGTTGGGGATGACGATCAGGCCCGCTTCGGTGAGCGCCCGGACGCAGGCGTCGTAGACCTGTATCGGCGTCGACCCGTGCAGGTCGGTGTTGGCGGCGAGGTACTGATCAGGCACCGGAGCGGTCTGCTCGGTCATCCAGACGCTGAACGGGAACCGCACGCAGTTGAATCCCAGCCCGGCGATGAGCTTCGCCAGCGCGCTGCGCGGGGTCCTGTCCAGCCCGGCCGGTATCCCGAGGTCCTCGCTGGCGCCGTACCAGTTCACCCCGGCCAGGCGGACCCGCTTTCCATGCGCGTCGACGATGAAACGACCGCTCGTCGAGAGCGGAGTAGCAACCATGTCGTTTCCCCCAACCACACCAAAGACCCCTTTACCCTCTCAGTACGCCACGAGCCTGGCAAGCAGCTAGCCTCCCGCTGACCAGCGGCGCGTCGTCGAGCCCGCGTTCATGCGCGCGAAACACCGTTGCCATATGGTGCAGCCATGCGGTTGACCGAACATGAGCAGGAACGCCTGCTCATCACGCTGGCCGCCGACGTGGCCGAGCGCCGCCGGGGGCGGGGCCTGAAGCTGAACCATCCGGAGGCGGTCGCGATCCTGACCTCCTTCGTGCTTGAGGGCGCCCGGGACGGGCGGCCGGTGGCCGAGCTGATGTCCGGCGGCCGTGAGGTGCTGCGCCGCGAGGACGTCATGCCGGGCATCGCGGAGATGGTCGACGAGATCCAGGTCGAGGCGACCTTCCCGGACGGCACCAAGCTGGTCACGCTGCACCACCCGATCCGGTGAGGAGGCAGCGGTGATCCCCGGCGAGATCCTCACCCCGGACGGGACGATCGAACTCGGCGCCGGCCGGGCCCGCGTCGTCCTGGTCGTGGAGAACTCGGGTGACCGCCCGGTCCAGGTCGGCTCGCACTACCATTTCGCGGCCGCCAACCCGGCGCTGTCGTTCGACCGCGCCATGATGAAAGAAGTCCTCGAAGCACCATGTGACGAGGTAGCCGAGCCACGCTGCCACTGTGATGATAATGGCCAGGCGCCCCATGGCGACCCGGCGGTCACTGACGGGCTGGGGGACCATAGGCATGGCCAGGGTCCGCCGGTCGCAGCCCCACTGCCTGCGCCGCCCGGACGGGCGGGGCCGCGCCGAGGGAGCGGATCGCCCGCCGCCGGCGACACGTTTCTCCCTGCCGGGACCTCCGGGGAGGGCGGTGCGGGCCGCGACGTGATTGGTATGGACCGGGAATAGGCCGCCCTGCGGTAGCCTTACATGCGAGGCGGCAATATTCGCCGCCGCTCTCGCGGGCGAGCAGCCCGCCGGTCGCTGTGTGAGCAGTTCGGCTGAGACAGCCGTTCGCCTTGTCGTTGACGTCTCTAAGCATGCGGCCCCCGAACTATCGACGGAGTTTCTCGCATGCCCCACACTTCCCGGCGTCCGCGCACATCTTTTGGCAGCGGAGCCTTCGGCCACGGAGGTCGTGCCGCCTCGCGGCGCGGCCATGACGCGTCGAAGCACTCGCGCGCCGTTAAGCCGCCGCGCGTCGAACCGCATTCCGCGCTTGATGCGGCCTTGGAGGCCGCCGCCGCGGCGCCGCAACCAGCCGCGGCGACCTTCGCCGAACTCGGCCTGGACCCCCGCCTGGTCAGCGCGCTCGCGGCCAGTGACATTCACGAGCCGTTCGCGATCCAGGCCCGGGCGCTGCCCGACGCGCTGGCCGGCCGCGATATCCTCGGCCGGGCCCAGACCGGGTCGGGCAAGACGCTGGCCTTCGGCCTGCCGCTGCTGACCAGGCTGGCGGCCACCAGCGACCAGCGGCGGCCCAAGGCTCCCCGGGGCCTGGTCCTCGTCCCGACCCGCGAACTCGCCCAGCAGGTCGCCGACGTGCTCACGCCGCTCGGCCGCCGGATCGGCGTGAGCATCGCCACCGTCTACGGCGGCGTGCCGATCGGCAGGCAGATCACCCGCGTGCGCGACGCCGACATCGTGGTGGCTACACCCGGCCGGCTCATCGACCTGCTTGAGCGGCATGCCTGCACGCTGTCCGGCATTGCGATCACCGTCCTCGACGAGGCGGACCACATGGCCGACCTGGGGTTCATTCCCGCGGTCACCCGGATCCTCGACGAGACCCCGGCCGATGGCCAGCGGATGTTCTTCTCGGCCACCCTGGACCGCGGCGTCGGCCAGCTCGTGACCTCCTATGTCCGCGATCCCGCGCTGCACGCGGTCACGTCCTCGACGGATTCCGGGCCGGCCGAGCACCGGGTCCTGGTCCTTTCCGCCGAGGACAAGGTGCCGGTCGCAGCCGAGATCGCCAGCCGGCCGGGACGGACCCTGTTCTTCGTCCGCACCAAGTACGGCGCGGACCGGCTCGCCAAGCAGCTCGCCCGGGCCGGCGTCGAGGCCGCGGCCATCCACGGCGACCGCAACCAGAATCAGCGGCAGCGTGCCCTGGACGCATTTGCCGCCGGGCATCCGCGCGTCCTGGTCGCGACCGACGTCGCGGCCCGCGGCATCCACGTCGATGACGTCGACCTCGTGGTGCAGTTCGACCCGCCCAACGACCACAAGGACTACCTGCACCGCTCCGGTCGCACCGCCAGGGCCGGCGCCACCGGCATGGTCATTGCGCTCGTGGAGCGCGGCCAGGTCCGCGAGCTGCAGCGGCTGCACGACGCGGCCGGCGTCACCGCGGCCCGCGACGAGGTAGACACCGGGCATCACGTGGTCCGCCAGATCGCGGCGTCGGGCACCCCCGTCCCGCCGGCGCCGCTGGCCGCGCATCCGGCCCGGATCGCCTCGGGCGGCACGTCGGCCCCGGCCCGTCAGCGCGGGAGCGGGCGCCGCCAGGGACGCCCCGCCAGCGCCCGGGACGGGTTCGCCCGCGACGGGTTCGCCCGCGACGCCGCGAAGCAGGGCCGGCGCCCGCAGAGCGCCTACCGGGGCCAGGGCGCCAGCCGATCCCAGGGCGCCGAGAGGCCGGCTTGAGGGTCGCCGCCTGCGACCGCGACGTCAGGCGACGACGACCTGGAAGGTAGCCAGGGTGGGGTCGGCCGCGTAGGCGATCCGGCCCCCGCCGGCCGCCACCTCACGCAGCGCCGCTAGCGCCTCGGTGGTGATGAGCTCGCCCGGGGCAAGCACCGGCACCCCGGGCGGGTAGGGCGCCACCAGCTCCGCGCTGATCCGGTCGACGGCGGCGTCGGCCGCGACGGTTTCGTTGCGGGCGAAATACGCCTCCCTAGGGGCCAGGACGGTCTGCGGCCGCACCGTCCAGGCGGCGGTGGCGGCCGCGCGGCGCGGCCGCCCGCGGTGCCGCTCGATCGCGGTGATCAGCTTCTCAGTGAAGGCCGCGATCCTCTCCTCGTCGTCGGCCATCGTCACGATCGGCACCAGGGTGTCCCGGTCGCCCATCTCCACCGGCGCGCCCGCCGCGATCAGGTCGGCCTCGACCAGGCCGCCGTGCGCCCCGGTGCCGGCCAGCAGCACGACCAGCTTGGCCGGATCCACGCCCGGGCCGTCAAGCACGTCGACGCCTGGCACCTCGCGCAGTCTCTTGCGAGCCGCCGCGACGCCGCGCAGCAGCCGGCCGCACAGCCGCTCGCCGTCCCTGGCCAGCAAGGCGCGGGCCGCGTCGATGCTGGCCATAATCGACCCGGCCGGGCTCGTCGTGTGGGTCGCGTCGAAGGCGCGGTCCAGCCGGGCCACGTCCAGCCGTTCGGTCCTGGCCAGCACCAGCGCGCCCTGGGTGTAGGCAGGCAGCGTCTTGTGCGCGCTCGTCACCATCGCGTCGGCGCCCGCCGCGATCGCGTGCCGCGGCAGGTCCGGATGAAAGCCGAGGTAGGCAGCCCAGGCCGCGTCGACGATCAGCGGCACGCCCGCTTCGTGCGCGGCCCGGGCGTGACCGGCCAGGTCACCGGTGGTCCCGACGTAGGACGGGTCACCGAGGATCACGGCGCAGGCACCGGGATGAGCGGCCAGCGCGTCCTTGACGGTCCGCACCGCGACCGCGGCCGGCAGGCCCGAGCCCGGGTCGATCTCCGGCCGCACCCAGACCGGCCGCAGGCCCGCCATCACCAGGCCGAGCAGCAGCGAGCGGTGCAGCGTCCTGGTGATGATTACCTCTTGGCCGGGCTGGCCGATGGCCAGGCAGAAGGCCTGGTTGCCGTGGGTCGAGCCGGCCACGGAGAACCGGCACCAGTCCGCCCCCCACAGCGCGGCCGCACGGGCCTCGGCGTCGGCCCGCAGCCGGTCGGCGTGCTTGATGGCGTCCAGCGCGCCGTACAGCGGCGCGTCGCCGGCCACCACGGTGCCCACCAGGTCCAGCCGCTGCTTGTGACCAGGCGTGGTCATCGGCGTGAGCTGGCCGGCCTCGGCCCTCCGCATCCAGTCCAGCCAGGCGGCCAGCAGCGGCGCGTCCGCCGCCAGGCCGAGCGGGTCACGCGGATCCCGCGGTTCGGCAGTGCTCGTGATCATCCGTCCATACTGCGCCAGGGCCGGGTGAGTTCGGCACGGCCCCGGCGAGTCGGGCGCGGAGCGGCGAAACGCTGGTGCGACGGCACGCACCCCGGCCAGGTCACTTCTTGCGTCGCCTCCAGAGCACCACGGAGCCGACGAGCACCACGCCGACGGCGGCCGCCGCGAGCGGCCAGCGGCGCTGCACCGCCTGGTTCTGCTTGGCGCGCTCCGCCGCCGCGGTGGCCGCACCCTGGGCCTTCGCCGCGGCCGTGGTGGCCTTGGCCGTCAGCTCGGCGGCCTTGGTGCGGGCCCTGGCCTTCACGTCGGCCTTGGCGGCGAGTTCATCCACGGTCTGGCCGAGCCGCTCTCGGGTCTGCTCAATCTCCTGCTGGATTTCGGGTGCGGTCATCGGTGTGTCCTCTCCTTGATTTCTTCAACATCGGCCTTGAAGCTGGCCACCGCTTCTTCCGGTATCGCAGGCGTCGCCCGTCCCCTGCCGGGGGGGCCGCGCCGCCTGCCGCGGCCAGCAAAGCCGCGCCGACTATGAGCGTAGCGAGCCAAGCGGCCACAACGCCGCTGATGGCGATGATCGCGCACGCTAGCAGGCAGCCCGCGCCGTACAGAGCCACCACGCCGGAGGCCCCGAACATCCCGGCGCCGAGCGCGGCCTACCTGGCCTTGCGGGAGCCGCATGCGGTGCATTTCACCCCGTCGGGAGACCTGTACCATGGCCAGGGAAGGCGTCATACTGGCACTACGTAGTCCTTACGTGGAGGTCGCACCTCTTGGCTAGCAAGGCCCGCCGCGTCACAAAGGGCCTCGTCGGGGGTTGTGCGCTGCTCCTCGGGGTCGCCGTCACGGGGTGCGGCGCGCCCCAGTACACCTACGTGGCGAATTCGAGCACGAACACCTACTTCAAGGTTCCCTATGGCTGGCACAAGATAAGCCCGTCGTCCCTTTCGTCCGAACTGCAGGCAGAAACCGGCAGCTCTGGGGGCGGATGGACGGTCGCATACGAGAGCGGCAAGGCCTCGGCGAGCGACTTCCTTTCTTTCGGCACCACCCAGCCGTTCGTGTTCGCCGAGACCGGCACGCTCAGCTCATCCGCGAGTAGCTCGCTGTCCTACGACACGCTGCGTGACTTCTTCCTGCCCGTCACCTCGACCGCGAGGACGAACGCGGCCACGCAAGGTTTCCCGCTCACCGGCTTCAAGCAGATCCGCGATCAGGTGCTCACGCCCGGGCAGGGCGTGCACGGGGTCCGGGAGACCTTCGACTACACCTATACCGGCGGCATCACCGACACCTTTGATGAGATCGCGCTCACCAACGCCGACCAGACCGTCGTCTACCTCCTCGTGCTGCACTGCACATCCAGCTGTTACAGCAACGACCAGACCGAGATCAACGACGTGATGTCGTCGTTTACCATCAGGAGTCCGTGATGCGCCGAAAGGCTCGAGCGACCGCCGCCGACGAAGGCCTGCCGCCGCCCGGCCATGGCCGGCCGGCGGACGCTGACCGGCTGACCCGTAAGCCCCTCGGCTTGTGGGACCGGATCAAGTTCCTGGTCCTGCTTGGTGCGGTCTGGATCCTCCTGGTCTGGTCCGTGATGGCGAACGATCCCCTGGTGGGGTTCTCGGACGCGGTGCGGATCGAGGTGCGGACCGGCTGGTGGGTGTTCGTGCTGGCCGGCCTGGAACTGCTCAGGCAGATCCACTTCCTGATCAGCGAGCACTGGCGTGGCTACCACCGGTTCTGGACCGTGGTCGTCTTCGGCGGCATGGAGCGGCTCACCCACCGCCGGATCTCGGACTGGAGCAGGTTCCGCATCTGGCGGATCTGGACCTGGATCCTCTGGCTGGTCGTCGCCGCGTTCGTCGTCGGGAAGATCATCCACACCTCCCCGGTGCTGGCGATCATCCGGGGGCCCGAGCTCCTCTGGCACGTGCTCCCGTTCGTGGTGCAGATCGCATTCACGCTCTTGTTCGTCGTGCTCCAGTTCGTCGCCCTCTTCTGGTTCATGTCCCGCGGCGGGGTGGACGTGTACTACCCCGACGACATCAAGACCAGGTTCTCCGACGTCTGGGGCCAGGACCACGTGCTTCAGCGGGTCAAGGAGAACATCATCTTCCTTGAGCACCCCGAACTGGTCGAGGAGCGCGGCGGCTACGTGCCGGGCGGCCTGCTGCTCTGGGGGCCGCCGGGCACCGGCAAGACGCTGATGGCCGAGGCGGTGGCCGGCGAGACCGGACGGCCGTATGTGTTCGTCGACCCGGGCGCGTTCATCAACATGTTCATGGGCGTCGGCATCCTCAAGGTCAAGTCGCTGTTCCGCAAGCTGCGGCGGCTCGCGCTGCGGTACGGCGGCGTGATCGTCTTCTTCGACGAGGCCGACTCGCTCGGTAACCGCGGCATGATGACTCAGGGCGCCCCCGGCGGCCAGCAGCGCGCGGCCTTCTCCCATGCGGGCTGCCACGGGTTCTCCTACCTGTCAGCCGACACGCAGTGGCGGCTGGCGAAGGACGCGATGGATTCGGCGGTCCCCGACGAGCCGGACACCCGGCGCGTCAGGCAGATGGTCGGCGGGATGATGAACGGGGGCGGTGGCGGCGGCATGGGCACGCTGCAGGCCCTGCTCACCGAGCTGTCCGGGCTGAAGAAGCCGCGTGGTTTCGTCAACAGGTACGTCCGGCGGGTGTTCGGCATGCGGCCGAAGCCGCCGCCCAAGTACCGGATCCTGGTCATGATGGCGACCAACATGCCGTCGGCCCTGGACGAGGCGCTGCTGCGCCCCGGCCGCATCGACCGGATCTACAAGGTCGGCTACCCGTCCAAGGCGGGCCGGATCCGCACCTACGAGGGCTACTTCGCCAAGGTGCAGCACGAGCTGACCCCCGAGCAGATGGACAAGCTCGCCACCATCACCCCCTACGCTACCGGCGCCACCATCAAGGACCTGGTGAACGAGTCGCTGATCACCGCGATCAGGAACGGGCGTGACGTCATCACCTGGCCCGACGTGATCAAGGCCAAGCAGCTCAAGGAACTCGGGCCGCCCGAGGACGTGGAGTACATCGAGCGCGAGCGGCACGCCGTCGCCGTGCACGAGGCCTGCCACGCGCTGGTCGCCTTCCGCACCCGCCACCACATGGAAATCGACATCGCCACGATCGAGAAGGGCAGCGACTACCTCGGCATGGTGGCGAGCATCCCGCCCGAGGACCAGTTCACCCGGTGGCGCAGCGAGTACGAGACCGACATCTTGGTGTCGCTGGCGTCGCTGGCCGGCGAGCGGATGTTCTTCGACCAGGACAGCTCCTCCGGCGTCTCCGGGGACCTGGAGTCCGCCACTACGGTCGCCTCCTTCATGGAAGGCTTCTGGGGCATGGGTACCACGGTGTCCTCGTATTCCACGGCCAAGCGGCTCGAGGTCGGCTCGCCAGGCGGCGGGCGGGGCGGCGCCCTGAAGAAGGGCCAGGATTCCGAGGCCCACGCCAGGCACGCGCTCGCGGACCGGATCGAGGACCAGCTCACCAGGCTTCTCAGCCAGACCGAGGAGCTTCTGCGGGAGAACAGGAACGACGTCCTGGCCCTAGCGCATGCCCTGGAGACCTACAAGACGCTGAGCGGCGAGGATGTCGTCGCGGTCCTGGAGCACACCCGCGGACCCCTGGTGGACGGGACACCCTACGGGGACGCGGACTTCATGGCCAGGCTCAGCGACTACCACCAGGCCGCCGCCCGGGCGCATCGCAACCACAGCATGGAGCAGCTGAACCTGCCGGTACCCGCGGCGGCCGCCCTGCCGTGGGCCACGGGCGTGATCGCGGGCGAGGTCGATCCGCTCGGGCTGAACGGGCACAACCCCGACCACAGCACCGGCCAGAACTGACGCCCAGGCGGGATCCGGTTGCTCCCGGCTCGGCGCTCTTGCGGCATGAGGCGCGGCACGCCACCCAGTACGCCTGGTGCGGCGGAGTGCTGATGGTTCCGCTCTACCTGGCGGCAGCGGGATTGTCCTGGGTGCTCACCGGCGACGCCGGCGCTCGTAATGTCTTCGAGCGACGAGCTGGCCTGGCCGACGGGGGGTACGCCGGGAAGCCGCTGCGACCGTGGCTCCTCCGGGTGGTTACGCTCAGCGGCTCAGGCCGGACAGGAGGTTCTCGATCGCGGCCCCTTCCCTGGCCGGCTTCAGCCGGACGTGCCGGATCGACCGCCAGCCCTTGCCGGTCAGCAGGAACTCCCCGGCCGCAGGCAGCGCGGCGATCCCGTTCATGATGGCCTGCGGGTTGCCCAGGTGCCGTTCGGCGGCCGCGCGGGCGTTGACCACGTGGATGACCTCGCCGCTATCGGGGTCGATACCGGCCAGGTAGCGCGTGCCCGCCACGTTGGCCCATAGGGTGCCTGCGGACCAGGCGAGATCGTTGAGGCCGAGCACCCGGCGGCCCGCGCAGCGGACGTGAATCACCGCCTGCGGCTCCAGCGTCCGCGGGTCGCGACGGACGAGCTCGCTGCTTCCGTCGCTGGTCATGACGTAGCCGGCGGCCGCGCACATCCCCCACCCCTGGCGGTTGTAAGGGACCCGGTCGACCAGCTCGAGGCTCCAGGCGTCCCAGCGCAAGGCGATCCGGTCCTGCCAGGTCAGCTGCCAGATGCCGTCGCCGACCCGGCAGATGCCCTCGCCGAACAGCTCGCCGGACAGCGGCACGCGGTGTTCGGCCTCCCTGGCGCCCAGCTGGTACCGGCGCAGCGACGACTCCCCGTAGAGGCCGGTCGATTCCCATACCATCTGGCCGTCCGCGATCAGCCCCTGGGTGAACCCGCGCCCCGGATGCGCGTAGCGCCGGATGACCGCGGTCCGCCAGGTTCTCAGCTGCCACCGCCTTGGCCTGTTTGCTGTTTACGTGAACGGCAAGAGTTATAGCAGCACCCGGCCGACGGAAAGGTAGACGATACCGCCGAACGGAATCAGGACCAGGCACGCGACCGCCATACTCCCAGATCGGATCATCGGTGACAGACTTAACCGGTGCATCCAGACGATGAGCGCGATCGGCTGCGGCAGACGTTCAACCGGGTGGCCGACATCTACGACCAGGCCCGTCCGGAGTATCCGGAGGCCCTGTTCGATGACCTGATCACGCTGGCCGGCCTGACGCCAGGCGATAACCTGCTCGAGGTAGGCTGCGCCACCGGCAAAGCCACCCGGCCGCTGGCCAGGCGCGGGTTCCGCATCACGTGCGTCGAGCTCGGCCCCGAACTCGCCGCGGCCGCCCGCCGGAACCTGACCGGATGGCCGGTCGAGGTGGTGCAGGGCCGGTTCGAGGAGTGGCAGCCTGCTGAGCCGGTCGCCCTGGTGTACGCGGCTACGGCCTGGCACTGGATCGATCCCGCCGTCCGTTACCAGCGGGCCTGGCGGGCGCTGCGGCCCGGCGGCCACCTGGCCATCTGGGGGGCGGGACACGTATTTCCCGCCGGAGGCGATCCGTTCTTCGAGCAGATTCAGGACGTATACGACGAGATCGGCGAGGGGCAGCGGCCCGGCGAGAGACCGCCGCGCCCGGGGGAACAGGACGACGACCGGGCCGGCATCGAGGCCAGCGGGCTCTTCGAGGTCACCGCCATCCGGCACTACGACTGGGAGCGCCGCTACGACGCCGAGGAGTACATCGAGCTGCTCAGCACGTTCTCCGGGCACCTGGCTATGGCGGGCTGGAAGCGGGAACGGCTGTACGGCGAGATCAGGCGGCGGCTGGCGTTGCGCCAGGGGCACTCGGTGCGGCGGCACTGGGGAGCGGTCCTTCAGGTCGCGCGGCGCCGCGCTTAGCTGGCCCTGGCCCGGGTCAGCGCGGACCGCTGGATCTGGCTGAGGAATTCCGGATTGGACGTGGTGTCGCGGGTCTTGTCGATGAGCAGCTCGAGGGCCTGCTGGGAATCCAGGCCGCCCAGGGCCCGGCGCAGCGTGCCGACGGCCTCGTACTCAGCGGGCAGCATCAGCAGCTCGTCGTGACGGGTGCCGGAAGGCATCGGGTCGATCGCGGGGAAGATGCGCTTCTCCGCGAGCTCGCGGCGGAGCCGCAGCTCCATGTTCCCGGTCCCCTTGAACTCCTCGAAAAGCACGTCGTCCATGCGGGAGCCGGTATCGACCAGGGCGGTGGACAAGATGGTGAGGGATCCGCCGTCCTCGACGTTGCGCGCCGCGCCGAGGAACTTACGCGGCGGCTGCAGCGCGGAGGCCGCGACCCCGCCCTGCAGGGTCCGGTCGCTGGCCGGGGCGGCCAGGTTGTAGGCCCGGGCGAGCCGGGTGATGGAGTCGAGCAGGACGACCACGTCGCAGCCCGTTTCCACCAGCCGCTTGGCCCGCTCGATGGCCAGTTCGGCGACCCTGATGTGGTCGTCGGCCGCCTGGTCGAAGGTGGAGTAGACGACCTCGCCGCGCACTGACCGGCGCAGGTCGGTGACCTCTTCTGGCCGTTCGCCGACGAGCACCACCATCAGCTCCACCTCGGGGTGGCTTTTCGCGATCGCATTGGCGATCGCCTGCAGGACCATCGTCTTGCCGGCCTTCGGCGGGGACACGATGAGACCTCGCTGCCCCTTGCCGATCGGGGCCACCAGGTCGATGATCCGCGCCGTCGCCGAGGCGTCCCCGTCTTCCAGGCGGAGGCGCTGGCGAGCGTCAATTCATTCCGCGGCGGTCTGGGACGCCCTGGCCGCGGCTAGTGCCCGCGTCACCGCGATCAGCCTTCGTGGTCAGTATCTCCTACGCTAGGATCGCTGCGAGCCGGGAGGGGTGGGATGTCAGCCGATGGCAGGAAACGCGCTAGGCATTGATGTTTCGAACTTTGCCGGGCGGTTCGACTGGGCCGGCACGTCGGGCCTTTCGTTCGGCATCTGCCGCGCCAGCCAGGGGCTGAGCGGCCCGGGCACCAACTCCCCCGACCCCTTCCTGGCCTGGAACTGGCCCCGGATCAAAGCCAGCGGGCTGGCGCGGGGCGCGTATCACTTCCTCGACCCTGGCCTGTCCGGGTCAGCCCAGGCCAGCTTGTTCGTGGCGGCGGTCAGCCAGGTCGGCCTCGAGACCACCGACATGCTCTGGCTGGACAACGAGACCGCGGGATCGTCGCCGGCCGCGGTGGCGGCTTGCGCACGCGACTTCATGGGCACGCTGGTGTCGCTGCGGCCGCACAACCCGTGCGGCGTGTACTCGTTCTTTGACTTCATCACCTCGGGTAACTGCGCCGGGCTCGGCCAGTACCCGCTTTGGCTGGCCATCTTCCAGTCGGCCGCCCCGAGCGCGCCGGCCCCGTGGAGCGCCTGGAAGTTCTGGCAGTCGGGCAGCACCAGCAGCCACGACAATGACGTGTTCAACGGGAGCGCGGCCGAGCTGGCCACGTGGATCAGCTCATTCCAGCGAGGAGTGGAGATCGAAGTGCAGTCAGGCCAGCTCAACACCGGCGCCAATGCCGTCACCGTCATTACGGTGCCGCCCGGCAGCGGCAGCAAGGTCGCGTTCGGCTGCGACAACGGAATCCAGGGACTCGCGCCCGCCGTGCTCAGGGTGGCGATCTTCGACACGCAGTGGCACATCACCAGCAACGTCAACGTGGACTCCGCCAAGGGGATGACCGTGGTCCCGTTCCCCGACCCGGGCAAGACCGGGGTGATCTCGGTACGGCGGCAGGACGCCGGCGAGGTCATCGTGGGATACGAGGTTTCGTAACCCCTCAGCAACCTCAGGAACACATGGTCGCGCGGCTAGACTTCAGCGAAATGATCCTGATCGTGGCCGGCGTGTCCGGCAGCGGCAAGACGACGGTGGGCGCCATGCTCGCCGGACGCCTGCGCTGGCGGTTCGCTGACGCTGACGACTTCCATCCGGCTGCGAACATCGACAAGATGCGGGCCGGGATACCGCTGACCGACAATGACCGCTTGCCCTGGCTGCGGACCCTCGCCGCCTGGATGGACGAGCGTATCGCCGGGAACGAACCGGCCGTGCTCACCTGCTCGGCGCTCAAGCGCTCCTACCGGGACATACTGCTCGGCGGCCGCCCCGAGGCCCAGATGGTCTTCCTGGCCGTGGACCGCCAGGTCCTGGCCCTCCGGCTCGCCGCCAGGCCCGGCCATTTCTTCCCCGGTCAGCTGCTCGGCAGCCAGTTCGACGTCCTCGAGCCGCCCGGCCCGGACGAGCGCGTGCTGAGCATCGTCCCGGCTGACGACCCAGCCGGCACGGTCGCGTCGATCATCGCGGTACTGTGGCCTGACGGCTCTCCTGGCGGTGATCATGAAGCTGAAGCTTGACCTGCATGACATTTACAACCGGGGACAGGACATTGACCGGGCCCTGCAGGCGATCATCGACGAGGCCGTGGCGAAGAAGGCCCCGCTGGTCGAGATCATCCCCGGCAAGGGTTCCGGCCAGCTGAAGAAGCACGTGCTGCGGTTCCTCGAGCAAAAGGAGATCAAGGCGAAATATCACCGGGTGGAGAAGGACTCGAAGAACTTCGGCCGCCTGTTCATACATTTCCGCTGGTAGGCGCGGCGCCGTCGGCTGACGCGACTTCCGGCTGCCCGCTTACCCTGACGCTCACGTCGGCCAGCGGCGGGTATCTCGCAACAGCTTGGGAAATATTCGGTGCAGACTCTGACCAGGCGCTGGGATCTAGCGAGAATGGCAGCCTTAGCCAGTACATCCGACCGAGACAAAGGAGGCGTGTCATGCGATTCAATCCCTCGGCTCGCCGGATTACGGCCCTGGCGGCGGGCCTGGCGCTCGCCGCGACGGTCGCCGCCTGCAGCAGCAGCAGTTCCAGCAGTTCGGCCGCGACCTCGGCGTCAAGCTCTCCGGCCGCATCGTCGCCTGCCGCCAGCGGCAGCTCGGCCGCCCCGAGCAGCCCGTCGAGCTCGGCCGCCGTGGCGGAGATCACCGCGAACTGGGAGAAGTTCTTCAACTCAAGCACCCCGCTCGCGGAGCGGGTAGCCCTGCTGCAGAACGGGAGCAGGTTCGAGGCGGCCATCAGAGCCTTCGCCAGCATTCCCCTGGCGAGCGGAATCGGAGCCAAGGTCACCGGCGTGACGCTGAACTCCGCCACCTCGGCCACCGTGACCTACAGCATCACATCGGGCGGCACGAGCCTGCTGTCCGGCCAGAAGGGCACGGCGGTCTACCAGGACGGGACCTGGAAGGTCGGCGACGCCAGCCTCTGCGGCCTGTTCAAGCTGATCCCGGGCGGCACGGTGCCATCCGCGTGCAGTGCGGCCGGCTGAGGCAGGGCCGTTCGGTTGGCCCGCCAGGCGGAGGCCGTTTCCGGTGACCGGCCCGGTCAGGGCGGCGTCTTCTCCCGGCCGGGCCAGTCGCTGGCGCTCGCCACGCTCTGCACGCTGCTCTTCCTGACGTTCCTCGATAACACCGTGGTAAGCGTGGCCCTCGGGGACGTGCAGACCACCCTGAAGGCGAACGTCACCGACCTGCAGTGGGTCGTCGGCGCGTACGCGCTCACCTTCGCCAGCATCATGCTGGCCTGCGGGATGATCGGGGACGAGCTCGGCCGGAAGAAGGTCATGCTGGCCGGCGCGGGGGTCTTCTGCGCCGGCTCGGTGCTGTGCGCGCTCGCTCCCAACGTCGCAACGCTCATCGCCGGCCGCGCGGTGATGGGACTTGGCGCGGCGGCCAGCGAGCCGGGCACGCTGTCGATGCTGCGTCACCTGTACCCGGACGCCAAGGCCAGGAGCCGGGCCATCGGAGTGTGGGCCGCCACATCCGGGTTCGCGCTGGCCGCGGGTCCTGTCGTCGGCGGCGTGATCACCGGGGCCTGGAACTGGCGCGGCATCTTCTGGTTCAACCTGGTGTTCGGGCTGGCCGCCCTGATAGTCGCGGCGATCATCTTGCCGGAGAGCGCCGACCCCACGGCGGCGCGCGTCGACACCGCGGGCACGCTGCTCGGCGCGGGCACCCTCGCCACGTTCGTATTCGCGATCATCGACGCGGAGTCGGCGGGGTTCGGCTCGGCGCGCGTGATCATCTTGCTGTGCGTGAGCGCAATCCTGCTCGCGGCCTTCCTGGCGTGGGAGCGCCGGGCCGCGCACCCCATGCTCGACCTGCGCTTCCTGCGGGTACCGCAGTTCACCACGCCCAACATCGTCGCGTTCTGCACGTACTTCGCCACGTTCGCGATCTTCTTCTTCACCGCGCTGTACCTGGTCGAAGTGGTGGGGGCCTCCGGCTACCGGCTGGCCGCCGTATTCGCGCCGATGACCGCCGCGATGATCGCGTCGTCGGTGCTGGCGGGTCGCTGGACGGCCGTGGCCGGGCCGCGCTTGTCGATCACGATCGGGTGCCTGCTGCTGGCGGCCGGCCTGTTCCTGACGAGCGGCTTCCTCTCTCCGCAGCCGGATTACGGGCCGCTGATCGCCGCCCTGGGGCTGGCGGGTATCGGCATCGGCACGACCGTGGTCCCGATCACCTCGGCGGTGCTGGCCGCGGTGCCGGCCGAGCGTTCGGGCATGGCCGCGTCGGCGACCAATACCAGCCGGGAGATCGGCGCGGTGACCGGGGTCGCGGTGCTTGGCTCGCTGGTGTATTCCCAGCTGCACGCCAGCCTCGTCGCGCAGATGAATCATCTGGGCGTACCGCCGAGCTTCCAGGGGCTGGTCATCACCGCCATCGAGACCGGCCAGATCCCGAAGAACACCACCGGCTACGCGGGGTTCGGGAAACTGGTGGCCGAAGTGATCGGCGCCGCGTACACGGCGTTCCATGATGGCCTGCAGGCGGCGCTCACCTTGTCGGCCTGCCTCGCGGTCGCCGCCGGGCTGGTCGCCTTCATCACGCTCCGCTCACATCCAGTTGACGCTGGGTCTTGACTTTTCGCTCCGGCTGAGGGATTCAGGAATAGGACGGCAAAGGCGCACGGCCAATCCTCGAAGGCACGATAGCGAAACGAGGCTGACCATGGTCTGTTATGCCCGGCCGGCGAGCAGGTTGGCGGCCCTGGTGATTGTCGCGTTGCTGGTGTTCGGCAGGCCGCTTGGTCATTTCCTCGACACCGCCGCCCTGATGGTCGCGGTCACAGTGGCGACCGGGATCGCCGCCGTCGCCGCCGCGGGAGTATTCGCG
Organism: uncultured Actinomycetes bacterium; assembly: GCA_963739615.1. Classification (GTDB taxonomy): domain Bacteria; phylum Actinomycetota; class Actinomycetes; order Streptosporangiales; family Streptosporangiaceae; genus Palsa-504. Next base: position 14,284 of record CAVUBD010000030.1, on the reverse strand, counting down.
GCCTTGATGTCTACCCGCCGGCGGCGGGCCGCGGCCGGCGGCTGCGTGGGGTGCCAGTTCCGCTGCCAGCACGCCATGGCCGAGCCCTCGCGGCGACCATGGCTGGTGACCACCGCCGATCGCCGGGAGCCCCGCCCCGGCCCGCCCGCGGCTTCAGGTCGTCCCGCCCCGGTGTTCCTGCCGATGCCGCCGACGGGATCCGCCCGGGCCGGCACGCCCGCTGTTCCGGCCGTGCCCGGCGGGACGGCCGAGCCGCGATGGCCGGACCGGCCCGCTCACCGCGCCCGCGCCCGGGAGCGGGAGCGGGAGCGAGAGCGGGCCGCCTCCCCCGCCTAGCCGGCTGGCCCTGACCGCGCCGGTCAGGGGTCCTTAACCTTGTAGATCACGATGCCGCCGAACCTCTGCACCACCGTGGCATGGCTGATGGCTTGCTGGAGCGTGGGCCGTCCGGGCAGGGCCGCAAAGGTGAGCGGGCTGGACGGTTCGAGCACCAGGTACGAGATGCTCCGGTAGCCCCGGGGCAGCTCGGCCCGGGTAACCTGCGGGTCGGAGTCAATCTGCCAGAGGTAGAGCGGCGTGGCGTGGCTGCGCAGCCTGATGTCGAGCCAGGGGTAGGCGTCGCAGACCACGATGTCGCCCGCTGGCACGTGCTCCGATACCCAGGAGACGGCCGCTGTTTCCGGCCCGAATCCGTCGGACCTGGACTGCCGCTGAAGCGAGCTGAGCCAGTGCGGCGCGACCGCCACCGCGAACAGGGCCACGGCCGCGATGACCGCAAGCCTGCCGGCCTGGGCGAGGGCGGCCGCGACGGACCGGCTGACCCGCCTTCGATGCTGCCCGTAGGCGTCTAGTACCGGCGGCCAGCAGGTGTCGGCAGTGCCGGCGGCCAGCAGGGCCGCGAACGGCAGCATGGCCGTCACGAAGGCGTAGGGTACGTAGCCGCCCTTGACCATGACCAGCACGCACGGGAGGAGGGCCAGCGCGAAGGGCCTGAGCCTGCGGATGAGCAACCCGGTCGCTATCGCGGCGCCGCCGCCGAGGACCGTCCACGAATCCAGCGCCAGCCATGAGTGGAACTGGGCGTAGGTGCCGCTGTGGATGTTGAGCAGGCTGCCCGTGCCCGGCCTGCTCAGCTGGTAGACGACCTGCTCGCCCCAGAGGCTGTCGTGCCCAGGACCCGGCAGGAGTTCGCCCTTGAGGACGGCCAGCAGCGGGTAGAACGCGATGCCGCTGAAACACATGACGCAGAAGCTGCTGATGTTAGCCAGCCGGGTCGTGGCGTCCGTGTGCTGCCATAGCAGCCACAACACGGCCGGAAGCAGCAGCAGGATCGTCTCCTTGGTCCAGAAGGCCGCGGCAGAGCACGCCCCGCTGCCGATGGCGGCCGCCCAGCTGCGCCGCCTGGAAGCCGCCAGCACGAGAGCGGCCAGCGCCCAGGTGGTGGCCAGGTTATCCAGCGAGACCAGCCGGTGGTAGAAGATACCGATCGGGCTGAGCCCGAACAAGATGACCGCGCCGGCCGCGAACGGGCGCCGGATGCTGATCCGGCGCGCCAGTACGTAGAGCAGGACGCAGCTGACCAGGGTCGCGATCCACATGAACTCACGACCGACCATGACCGACCGCGAGTCACGGGAGAATCCGCCGGTCAGACCCGCCCACGCCGCCATGGTGGCCCAGCCGAGGAACGGGTGGTCCCAGAAGTAGGTGTAGTTGGACAGATGGTGGATGGCGAGCATGGCCCACGCGCGGTCCATGTAGGTGCCCTCGTCGTCATTGGCGCGACCCGGGTACCCCTGGAGATTCCAGGCCATGGCCGGCGCCCACCACGATAAGCGCGGCCGTGAGCGGAGTGCCAGCGGCCAGCCGACGGAGAACCGCGGCCGAGGAGGCCCGGGGCCGCGTCCCGGCCGGTTCATGCGGTCGTAGCCCGACGACCCGCAACGGCCGCTGACCGGCGTCAATCATGCCGCTGCACGCCGCGGTCCTGTCCCGGCGGCCGGGGTCCGGGCGGGCACGGTCCGCGCGGGCGCGGCCTGGGTGCGGTGCTGGTTGAGCCGTGCGGTCTTGTACCAGCCCTTGTCTCCCCGGAAGTACTTGCCGACGGCCACCACCGCGGCCATCGCCAGGATGACCTGGTAGACGGGCGTCAGGAACAGTATCGAGGCGTAATGCCTGAGCCGTACCCGCTGCCGGTAGTCGTGCCCGAAGGCACGGACGCCTGCCAGCATGGAGACGATGGTGAGCGCCATGGGAATCAGCGGCGTGAACATGAACATCGCCAGGGCGACGGGCACCTTCACCACGAAGACGGTCAGCAGCGCCACCGGGACGAGCCCGCACGAAAAGGCCTGGAGGATCGGCGCCCCCAGGATGTACCCGGCCAGCAGCTTGCCTCGCAGCGTCGGCATCCGCAGCCAGTTCCCCTGGACCAGCTCCTGGAATATGCCCTGAAGCCAGCGGACGCGCTGCCAGAAGAGCGATCCGATTTCCTTGTCGAAGACCGCGCCAGGCACTTCTTCGCGGGTAGCCAGCGCGGGGCTGTACGCCGCGACGACCTTAGCGCCGTACTGGCTGCACATGAGAACGCCGGCCGCGCAATCCTCGGTCGGGCTAGCCGGCCATCCGCCGGCTTCGCGCAACAGGCTGGCCCTGGTATAGACGGTGTTGCCGCCGAGCGGCACGAAGCCCGCGCTGACCTGGAAGGCCATCCGGCTCGAATACCAGGCCCGGTACTCCTCCACATTGTGCACCTTGTACCACTCTTGCCAGGTGCGGCCCAGGTTCATCAGCTGAACCGCGCCTTGCACGATGTCCGCGTTGGTGCGGCGGATCAGCGGTTCCACGTGAACGAGCAATTCGGGGGCAACATCGTCTTCGCTGTCAATAGGCCCGATGTACTCCCCGGTGCAGTACGGCAGGGCGCCGTTGAGCTGCGCATGCTTGCCCGCGACGTCGTAATGGCCCACCACCACCTCGATCGTGCCGGGGTGCGCGCGTGCGAACCTGCGGACCGCGGTGATGGTAGGCGTGTCGTGATCGCGTAGCGAGACGATTATCTGGTGCCGCCGGTGCGTTTGCTTGATCATGCCCTCGAGCGTCGCGCCGATGGCGGCCGCCTCATCGAGGGCGCAGACGATCGAGGAAAAGCTGATCCGCTCTTGTCCTGGCCTTATCGGTTCTGGCCACGCCAGCTGCTCGATCGCCTCGGGGTTGCGCAGCGCATAGAAGCGCCAGTAAGCCTCCAGGCTGGCCACCGCCAGGTTAAACGAGTTCACGAGGAGCAACAGGAGCGGCAGGAAGCCTGCCCCTAGCGCATACAGGCCGCCCGCTATCGCCGTCCCGCCGAAGGCCGCCGCCATGAACGGCCCGGCGCGGCCGAACGGTCCGGTCCGCTGCGGGAAGCGGACCGGGGTCAGCACCGCCGTCACGGCGATGTTCGCCGCGATGTAGTTCACCCCGAGCCGATCCAGCCCGGCATACCCGGCCACGCCGAGCCCGGCCGCGATCAGCTGCTGCCCGTTGAACCTGGCTAGGGCCGGCCCGAACGGCACGTTCCGGTCCCATGCGGTCAGGTACCTGGACAGCAAGAAGCTCAGCTGGACCGACGCGGCCGCCTGCGCGCCGTACGAGGCGACGTGGCTCAGGCCCGCGTACTTCACCAGGGCGACCTGGAGCAGCAGCCCGACGGCGAGCACGTTCATCACGTTGGCCACGAAGATCACCAGCGGGACCTGGCATGCCCGCCTTCCGCTCGCCACCGCATCCGGCTGCGCGGCCGCGAGCGCCTGCAGTGCCCTGAGCCCGGCGAACTGGGCAGACCGCTCGGATTCGGCGATCATGCGCGAGGTCGCGCGAGCGTACGAACCGACCCGTAGGTCAGGCGAGCCCGGTCGCGGACGCTCGCCGCTCAGCTGATCTCACCATCCGGGATCGCCGGAGCCGTGCACAAGATCAAATACACCGATCGCGCCTCTCCCGGTCGCCGCGGTCAGGGATACTCCGCAAATGATCTGCGCGCCCCGCTTCCCCGTGCCGCGATATCACCTTGGTACCTAATGTGACGCGACAGGCATAGGTGGCGTTTACTGATTCATTCGGAATTAACAGCAATGACACGTGAATACGGAAAATCAATACATTATCTGCAGAATTTTCTATTGCGGATCCCCTGCCCCGATGGTCCGCTCGCACCACACACGTCACAGGAGTCATCAGCCCCAGAGGCACTGCCCTTAACTTCCAGGACGTATGTCCGCTTTCGGGAGATTCGACGGGACGATCGTTATCGTGTACGTGACCTCTTCGGTGTGCCAGTGCTGCCGCTGGAACGCTGTCCTGCCGGAGGTCCGGGCGGGCCGGTCCCGGTGGGCTGGCTGAGCGAGGATCTGGCTGACGAGCAGGGCGACGGGTCCGTTTCCGCTGGCGGGGCGCTTGCCGCAGTGCGGGCAGCAGGTATCGGCGGCGACGTGGCCGCGGATCAGTGACAGCACGGCGGTGAACGGGATCAGATCCGGGTCGAGGCCGGCCTGCCCGGCGGCGCGGGCGGCGAGGGTAGCGGTCATGTTGTGGATCAGCAGCAGCGCCCAGGTTTCCTGCCGGGCCAGGGTGACGGAGCGTCCGCGCAGCACGCGGCCGGTGCCCTTGATCGTTTTCTTCAGGTGGAAGTAGGCGATTTCTGCCTGCCATCTTTCGGCGTACAGGGCGGCGATCTCGCGGGCCGGGAACGCGCCGGGGTCGAGCAGGGTGGTGAGCACCTTGATCGTGGTGGTCCTGGCCCGGCGGGCGGTGCGGGCGGTGACGGTGAAGCTGACCAGCCGGGCGATCGTGTCCGGCAGCCGGGGCAGGGTCTTGTCGCCGGCGTCCCGGCGCCGCTTGCCGAGCATGCCGTCCGATTCGCGCAGCAGGACCAGTTCCGAGCCGTCGGTGAGCGTCTTGATGGTCTTGAACGGGACGGATTTCGCGCCGTTCTTGACCCGCCAGGCCAGGTGCGCGCCGCGGGCGGAGAACCGGATCCACCGGTCCATGGAGAAGAACCCGCGGTCGGCCAGGCTGAGGATCCCGGCGGTGAACGAGGATTCCAGCTCATCGGCCAGGATGTTCTCCCCGTCCAGGTAGCCGCCGATCGCCGCGGCGATCCACCGCCGGGACCCGGTGCGCACATGCGCGGCGATCCGGATCTTCGGCTTGGTCCCCCCGGACGGCACTCCGAACGCGTCCGCGAGCTCGTCGTTATTGAACAGCTCGATCGTGGTGCCGTCCATGCCAGTGGTCTCCATGCCGTGCCAGGTCGCGCCGATGCCCAGGTCCAGGTCGGTGCGGGTGGCATCGAGCTCGAAGATGCGCCGCATAACCTGCTCGCCCAGCAGGGCACGGGCCCTGGACAGCGCCGGGCCGGACGGCGTGACGGTCCCCGGCTTGACCGGAAGGCCGGGCATCTTGAACGTCCTGGCCAGCACCAGGTCATACCCCTGATCAGGGAACAAGGCCCCCACGATGACGCACATCGCGGTCACCTCGGCGGTCAGTACCCGGTCCAGCTTGTGGCCGTGCTCTGCCTGCGCCACCGCCGCGGTGATCACCCCGTCCGCGAGCAGCTCCGCGATCAGGCCCGCCCGGCGCAGCTCGCCAAGCAGGTCCTCCCAGAGTCCGGGCCCGGCGGCAGCCTGCGCCAGCAGTCCTCCCGTCTCCGCGGACGGCGTCTCACCTCCGCCGTGGCCAGCGGGAACAGCGGGCGCAGGCGAAAGGATCATGGCAAACTGGGCGGACAACGAAGCTCCTGAGCATGACGAACCGGATTAGACACCCAGCTGCGTCATACCAGGGGCTTCGTTGCACTCAGGGCGCGTGAGGACTCACAGACGGCATCGTGACAAACCTGCAACACGAAGCCTCGAATCGGACATCCAGCTGCAGAAGTCCCGGAAGTTAAGGGCAGTGGCCCCAGAGGTGGTATCAGCCGTGGCGGTGCCACGTGGCCTGCGGGAACGCGGTTCTGCGGCCGCTGGCGGGATCGGTATTCCTCAGCAATGCGAACAAGATGAGCGCCATTCCGGCGAAGTCCGCGGCACTTTGGGCCGGGCCGCTGAGCAGCGTGATGCCGATGATCTCGAGCAGCAACCCGGCTAGGCCGACGCTGAGCCGCCAGCACGTCCGCATGGTCCGGGCGAGCCGGATGGCCGCGAGCAGGGCGCCGATGCGCAGGAACCTGAACCGTCGCCGGGTCCTAGTGCGCGCGAGCCGCGTCGATTCCCGCGCCCGGGGCAGCGGAGCCGGAACCGCGCGGGTGCTCAGCACGACGAGGTTCCGGCGACGTGGCCGCAGTCCCATGACAGTCTCCGGTACGGGAGAAGGCACCGCCCTGATCGATCCGGACGGTCTTCCCAACGTAAGCCCTTAAGGCCGCCGTTTCCAGCGGCCGGCGTCACCGGCTCGGCGGCCGCGCCGGTGACCGCATGGCCGGAAGGACCGGATCCGTCACCTTGCCCGCCATCGGCGAAGGCGCGCCAGCAACCTCCCGCCGTGCCTGCGTTGATCGTGGCAGTGGCGTGCACGACGGCCCGTTCGGAATAATTCGTATTATACTGCTTGCAGGTGCAAATCGGGTAAGACGTGTAACTCTGCGAGGAACACATGGATAGAGAAGTGTCCGACCGTATCGAGGAGCAGGTGAAGGCTGCCTTCCCTGAAGACACGATCGAACGGGTGCAGGTGCTCGAGTACGGCGACGACCCCGAGGTCGAGCCTGGAGAGACAGCGGTCAGGGTGTTCATCGCCCGGGCCGGGCGACCGGAAGGCAAGGAAGCCGATAAGGAGATCGTGCAGGCGTTCCAGGAAGCCAACCGCGCGGTGACCAAGAAGCTGCAGGCCGACCTGCCCCGTTTCATCGGGTGGGTCGAGTACCGCCCGGACGGCTCCGGCGAGGCGGCCAGGTCACGCGGCCCCATCCTCAGGCTGCGCGGACCCGGGCGGCGGACCGCGGCACTCGACGACGTGTCGGAGGAACTCACCCCCGTGATGACCCGGCTCGGGCAGGCCGACCTGGCGACCGTGGACACCCTGATCACCGCGGGCATCGCGAACAGCCGCGCGGAGGTACTGCGGTGGGCGGTGGGCCGCATCCGCGAACGCCCGGCCTACGCCCAGCTCCAGGAGCGGGTGCAGCAGATCGACGAACTCAAGTCCCAGTTCTGACCCGGGACGCCTCGGCATCCAGCTTTCGGCAGGTCAATACGCTCGGCCGAAGATGACGCGCTTGCCGTATGCCGACATGCCATTGCAGCGGACGCACTCGCCTGCCTCGGCCGGGCCGTCGAGAGGAATGCAGCGGGGGGTCGCGCCCGTCTCGGCCTTGATGTCCTCTTCACACGCCGGGCTGCCGCAGTGGAACGCGCGCGCCCAGCCGGCAGAAACCGCAGCCTGAAAGTGTTCCAGGTTATTGACGGTAGCAGTGTTCTGGTGGTCGGGTGGCCCGGGGGAATCTCACCCCCGGGCTCCCACAGATCCGTGCGTAACAGTCTCCCGTTACACGGCTCTTGTCGTCCTGGTCCTCTGGCGAGCCGGTTTCACCCAGGCCCAGTGCGCGAAGTACCGCGGCCGGTTCCCGGCCGCTTCGGCCATGGCCCGGATGGCTTTCCCCCAGGACCGCAGCTTCTTGTACTTCTTCATGGACCACCGCAGCAGGTAGGTGTTGATGCGGCGGAACAGGGGATACAGCGCCGAGCGGTAGAACGCCCCGTAGTAGGTCATCCAGCCCCGTATCTTCGGGTTGACGAACCGGGCTATTTCCGGCCCGTCGGAGGTGACCCAGCGGTGCAGCCGCCAGGAGCGCACCTCGGCGCTGATTTTCTTCAGGGCATCCTTGCTGATCGCGGGCAGGAACGAGGTGAACTGCTTCCCGTCCTTCCGCCGTGCCTGCCGTGGCCGGTACGTGAACCCGAGGAACGTGAACGACGTGTGCTCATGCGAGCCGCGCCGGTTGCTGTCCTTGCAGTACACGATCTTGGTCTTGTCCGGATGCAACTCCAGGCCGACCTCGGCCATCCGCTCATGCAGCGCGGCCAGGACCTTGCGGGCCTGGTGCTCACTGACGCAGTGGATCACCGCGTCATCTGCGTACCGCTCGAACTTGACTAGCGGGAACTCCCTCCCGAGCCACAGGTCGAACGCATAATGCATGAACAGGTTGGCGAGCACAGGACTGATCGCTGACCCTTGCGGGGTCCCGCGATCACGCTCTTGCAAAGTCCCGTCGGGCAGTTGCAGCGCAGCGGCCAGCCACCGCTTTACGTACAGCACCACCCAGCGGGTCTCATGACTGGTGTGCGCCTCCACCGCCTTGACGATCAGGTCCCACCGCACGCTGTCGAAGAACTTCCGGATGTCCAGATCGATCACCCAGTTGTACTCCCAGCAGCGCTCCCGGCACGCCCCCGCCGCGTCCAGCTGCGACCGGCCGGGCCGGTACCCGTAGGAGTCCGGGTGAAACACCGGTTCCACCGCTTCCTCCAGCCGGGCCGCGGCCACGGTCTGCGCGATCCTGTCCGCGACGCAAGGCACCCCGAGCACGCGGGTCCCGCCGCCGTGCGGCTTCGGTATCTCCACCGCCATCACCGGAGGCGGGAAGTAGGTCCCCGAGGACATCCGGTTCCAGATTTAGACCGAATTCGGTCTAAATCTGGTTATGCCGAGTGGAGGATTATGCCGAGTGGGCGGTCCTCGGTGCGGATCCTTCCAGTTCAGGCGCATGGGCACCGGGTAAGAGGCTCGGCATAATCCTGGCGCACTGAGACACGCTTCTCTCAGGAGCATGGGCTCCTGAGAGGAGGAAGCGATCATGAAGAGGCCCGGTCGGCCGCAGGTGACGGGCGCGCTCGCGCCGTACGCAGAAGGCTTTCAAAAAGAACTGTCCAGGCAGGGCTACTCGCCATGGACAGCACCAGAGCACTTGTACCTCATGGCCCATCTCAGCCGCTGGCTGGATGAGCGTGACCTGTCGCCGGCTCAGCTGAGCCCGGCTCGGATCGAAGAGTTCCTGGCCAGCCGGCGTGCTGGTGGCCAGGTTCGCTGGGCAACGCCGCGAGCGCTCGTTCCCCTGCTCGGTTACCTGCGGGGGCTGGGCCTCGTTCCAGCGTCGATAGCACCTGCTCCGGCCAGTCCGAGCGGGAAGCTCCTGGCGGAGTTCGCCGGCTACCTGAGCAGCGAGCGAGGCCTTTGCCCTGAGACCATCGCCGGCTACCGGCACTTCGCGGAGCTGTTCCTGACCGCGTGTGCACCAGATCCAACGGTCGAAGGCTGTGGTCTCCAGCCGCTCGGGCTGCAGCAGATCAACACGTTCCTTCTCGCTGAGTGCGCTCAGCGCAGCATCGGATCGGCCAAGAACGTGGTGACCGCCCTGCGGGTGCTGATGCGGTTCTTGTATCTGGAGGGCTACACGAGTGTCTCGCTTGCCGAACGCGGTCCCGCGGGCGATTCCCTGGCGGGACAGCGGGAGGTCCCGGGCGCTTGAGCCCGGGCAGGTGAGCCGTCTGCTCGCCGGCTGTGACCGGCGCACCGCGGCTGGCCGGCGCGACTTCGCCATCCTGACGATCTTGGCTCGCCTGGGGCTGCGGGCCAGCGAGGTGGCATCGCTCCAGCTCGCCGACCTCGACTGGCGAGCTGGCGAGATCGCCGTCTGCGGCAAAGGCGGCCGCAAGGACCGGCTGCCGCTGCCTGCCGACGTCGGAGAGGCCATCGCCGGGTACTGCCGCAAAGGCCGCCCGCGGAACGAGCACCGTGCGCTGTTCCTGCAGGTGCAGGCTCCCTATGGGCCCCTCGTGTCGCATGCCGTCACCTGCGTGGTCCAAGCGGCGTGCCGGCGAGCCGGGATGGACCCGGTGGGCGCGCACCGGCTCCGGCACAGCGCCGCCACGGCCATGCGGCGAGCAGGCGCGCCGCTCTTTGAGATCGGCCAGGTGCTGCGCCACCGCCTGGTGGCCAGCTCCGCCCTGTACGCCAAGGACGACTTGCCCGCTCTGGCGAGCATCGCCCGGCCGTGGCCCGGAGCACGGTGATGAGCGATCAGTTCCGTCAGGCTGCCGCCGGCTACCTGGCCATCCGCCGCGGGCTCGGGTTCAAGCTCCAGGGCTACGACCGCCTGCTGGCCGACTTCCTCGGCTACCTCGAGCGCTCCGGGGCCAGCACGATTACCGTTCAGGCTGCCGTGGCATGGGCGACCGCGCCCGCTGGGGCATCCGCGGGCCGCTGGTCGGATCGGCTCTGCGCGGTGCGTGGCCTTGCCCGCCACCTGCACGGCATCGACTCCTCGGTCGAGGTGCCCCCGTTGGAGCTGATCGCCTGCAGGCGGCAGCGGCGCATTCCCTACCTGTACTCGCCGTCGGACATCACCCGCCTGGTGGGGGCTGCCGCTTCCCTGCGGCCGGCCCTGCGAGGAGCAACCTACGAGGCCCTGTTCGGCCTGTTGAGCTGCACCGGGATGAGAGTGGGCGAGACGATCGCGCTCGACCGGGGCGATGTCGACCTACGCGCCGGCGAGCTGGAGATCAACGATGCCAAGTTCCGTAAACATCGCCGGCTCCCGCTGCATGGCTCCGCCGTCGCGGCACTGCGCCGCTACGCCGAGGTGCGAGACCGCCTGTGCCCCAGACCCAAGGTCCCGAGCTTCTTCGTCTCCACCCGGGGAACCAGGCTGCTCTACGTCTGCGTCAACGAGGTGTTCCGGAAGCTGGTGGAGGATACCGGGCTGGCAGCCCAGCCAGGGGCTGGCCGTCCGAGGATCCACGACTTGCGTCACGGCTTCGCGACGGCCAGTGTGCAGGACTTCCACCGGTCAGGCGCTGACCCAGCGGGCAAGCTCCCGGTGCTCTCGGCCTACCTCGGCCATGCCGATCCCGCCTACACCTACATCTACCTCCATGCCTGTCCGGAGCTGCTCGGATTGGCGGCAAAACGGCTCGAGCGCTTCGAAGAAGGCCGGCGATGAGCGCGCTCGCCCCCACGGTTCAGGCCTGGTTCACCGAGCACCTGCTCACCCAGCGTCAGGCCAGCCCGCGCACGGTCGGCGCCTATCGCGACACCCTGCGGATGCTGCTCGCCTTCGCCCAGGCCCGCACCGGGAAGGCTCCCTCCCAGCTGGACGTGGCCGACCTCGATGCTGCGCTGATTGCCGCCTTCCTCACCCATCTCGAGCAGGAGCGGCACAACAGCGCCCGCACCCGCAACGCCCGCCTGGCAGCCATCCGCTCGCTCTACCGCTATGCCGCCCTTCGCCATCCAGAGCACGCCCAGCTGATCCAGCGCGTCCTGGCCATCCCGGGCAAGCGACACGATCGCAGCGACGTCAGCTTCCTCCAGCCCGAGGAGGTCGATGCGCTGCTGGCCGCGCCGGACCGGAGCACCCGGACCGGACGGCGCGATCATGCCCTGCTGGTGCTCGCCGTCCAGACCGGCCTGCGCGTGAGCGAGCTGACCGGCCTCGGCTGCGGTGACATCCAGCTCGGCTCCGGACCGCATGTGCGCTGCACCGGCAAGGGCCGCAAGGACAGAGCGACGCCCTTGACAGCCCACACCGTGAAGGTGCTGCGCGAGTGGATGAAAGAGCGCGCCGCCGCCTCAGCGGACCCGCTCTTCGTAACCTCGCGCGGAGGGCCGCTCAGTACCGACGCTGTGCAGTGGCTCGTCGCCAAGTACGCAGGCACGGCTGCGAAGCAGTGCCCGTCGATTGCCGCCAAGACCGTCTCGCCTCACGCTCTTCGCCACACCTGCGCGATGAACCTTCTTCACAGCGGCGTCGACGTGGCCGTTATCGCTTTGTGGCTGGGGCACGAAAGTACCCAGAACGACGTCGGCGATCTACCTGCACGCCGACATGTCGCTCAAGGAGCAGGCCCTGGCGCGTACCACCCCACCCAACACCAGACCTGGCCGCTACCGTCCTCGCGACGCGCTGCTCGCCTTCCTCGAGGGCCTGTGATTATGCCGAGCCGATCAGGGCCGCCCACGGCCGCCAGCAGGCCAAGCGGTCCCCGGGCGCCGCCCACTCGGCATAATCCTCCACTCGGCATAACCAGATCCTGTACAGATTGTTCTTCAGATCCGCCTCGAACGCCTCGATGGACTGCCCGTCCACCCCAGGTGCACCCTGATTCCCTTTCACCTTGAGCCAGGCGTCCCAGACCTCCTGCTTCGAGATCCGGAACGGCTTGCCAGATGCTTTCAGCTCGTCCACGCGACTCCTCCCAGCTTCCGCCGGTTGACCGAACGAACAACAGCCACGGACGACCCGGCCCCTTCGCTCCGCCCCCGTTACAGGGGTTTCAGCACTACTACGGGCCGGTCCGCCGGCGTGCCAGCGGCGACGGTACTCACGTCCCTACGGGGCACTCCCGGCTCGGGCACTCCCTCTCGCCGCACGCTGATGCGGCAGTTTCCGGGCACGCCTTCTCACGTTCCGCACGGCAGCCGCAGACCAGGCTCACGCCACCTCTGCGCCGGACACCGCCTGGCCAGTAAACGGGACACCCGCCAGGCTCATCCCGGAGAACGCACCAGCACTCCGGTTCTGATGTCATCTGAAAAGTTACGACGCTTCGGCAGTGGTCGTCTTCCGGGTCCCTGCCTGACGCATCTCGTGCGCCTTTTCCTCATCGCTCACCACGACGGTCTTCAGCCAACGCAGCATGAGGCGGCTTGAAACCGCCCCCCGAAGGGCGGTTCCGGGGGGCCATCACTCCCCCATCTCCCGTGCAGCACCACATCAAGAAACCTCCATACCTACATGGCAGGCTCCTCTCTGCGTTCGTGACACACGGTGCGGCTCTTTTGAGGTGAGCTGGTTACGCTGCGAGGATGAGTCCGTCGCGGTATCTGGCGTGGTGGATGCGTCCGTGCTCGCGGCGGAGGTGGAAGCGCCAGTAGGCGTCGAAGTCGCCGCTGGCGATCAGGGCGCGGAGTTTCAGGATGGCCTCGGCGCCTTGGAGTCCCCATCTTGCGCCCGTTATGTCCATTCTGTCCTTTACGAGCCAGCGTGCCGCGCCCTCGATTACTCCGGTGGCAATGGGCCAGCCTTTCTCCAGCGCGGTGGCGTAGCCGAGGTAGTCCTTCTTGTTGTCCAGGTAGCGGGCGCACTCGTCGGCACCGGCGCGCTCGGCCGGGGAGTACCCGTAGGTGGTGGCACGGCGGCGGATCCCGGCCGCGACCTGCGCGGACTTGCCGCGGAGGATCTTGCGTGCCTGGTCAGCGACCCATTCCTCGGCGGCGGGCTCGCCTTTGTCGAAGAAGGACCAGGCGGCCTTCCACAAATATTCAAGTACGTGGATGAAGTCGATGACGACCGTGACGGTGATGCCGCGGCTGGCGGCCTCAGTGGTCACGGTCTCGATCTGCGTGTTGTTCCCGTCGACGAGGACGACCCATTCCCGCTTGTGCTGCAGGTCGCGGCGTTCTGCCTCGTCGAAGGCGGCGGCGATGACGGCGGGGATGTCGTCGGTGACCGAGGCGGTCAGCCACTTTCCCCGCGCCTGCGGCTCCCGCGGCTTCTGCTTGCCCTTCGGCTTGCCGGCCTGCGCTTGGTTCTTCCTTCTCTTCTGCGCGGGGGTGCTGATGACGTCCCCGGGGGTGCGCGGGACCGGGGCGGCGTCGTAAACGCAGGCCAGCTCGGCCATCCGCTTGCGGCCGTTCTTCTCGCCGGGCGACAGCCGGGTCGCGAGCTTGCCCTGCGCCGCGGCGGCGGCCTTCGCGGTGGCCGGGCGCAGCGCCTCCGGCAGCATGACGATGCCTTTCCCGTCGAAGGTCAGCACCAGCGGCCAGGCCTCCGGCGCCGGGCTGATCGCCCGCCACAGGTAGAACGCCTCCACGTGCGCGGCGGCCCGGCGGGCCAGCTCTTCCAGCTGCCGTTTCCCGATCCGCACCCCGGTCGCGCGGGCGACCGCGTCGCCCGCCGCCTCGATCGAGCCGCGCGCCGCCTCGACCGCGGCCAGCTTGCGCAGCCCGTGGGAATGCTTCTCCTCCGGCAGGTTCAGCGCCGCGTCCAGCGGGTGCACGTTGCTCCGGCCCGGCGACCGGTAGGCGATCCGCGACACCGTGACCTGCCCGAACCTCGTCACCAGCGGCCGGGTCCGGCCCTTCTCCGCCCGCGTGCGCGGCACGCCGTCCGGCCCGGTCACGTCATGCCGCCGCTCCTCGCGGGCGGCCGTCAGGTCCAGCCGGTCCTGGAACAGCTGCCGCAGCAACGCCCGGCCCCGCACGTCCAGCTGTTCCTCCAGCTCACCGTGCTGCAGCCCCGCCG
>CAVUBD010000029.1:0-100777 GCA_963739615.1 uncultured Actinomycetes bacterium | reverse complement strand
TTCGCATCGAGGGCGTCAGGGTTTCGATGGCCAACTCGCCGCTTGGCGATTAGCGTCCCCGCCCAGGGCCGGATCTGGTACCCAATACGTGCCGAAACCGAGCTGAGCACCGATGAGCGACAAGGCCGGAAGCGGTGCGGTTGACTGTATACGAGACGGCTGCTCCGACAGCACCTCGTGCTCGAGGTGCTTAGCGGCGTCGCCCACCAGGTGGGCGGACGTCGAGTAACGCGGACCCAGCCGCGGGCCAAGCGCCAGAAACCTGAACCGGGACGGTTCAGTCCGCGCCCGAATCGTCCCCGGCCAGCTGCTGCCAGTAGACAAGATTGTGGCGGGTAGTCAGGGTGTCAGGGTGTTCGGCGCCTAGGATGCGCAGGCGGTCGCTAAGTAGGCTCCCCAAGACGGTGACCGCGCCAGACGCGTCTCCTGACCGACCTTGCCACACCGCTAGGTCGTCGCGAGTATTCAGCGTGTGCGGGTGGTTCGGACCCAACACTCGCAGCCGGTCTTGGAGCAGTGCGGACAGCCTGTCAGCGGCGCCGGATGCGTTTCCCGCCTCGCCAATCGCCAGGGCTAGGTAGTGGCGGGTAATCAGGGTGTGTAGGTGATCGTGGCCGAGCACTCGTATGCGGTCTTCGAGCAATTCCGCAAGGGCGGTGGCGGCGCCGACCGGGTCTCCGGCGCGGGAACGCCAGACAGCGAGGTTACCTCGCGTGGAGAAGGTGTCAGGGTGGTCGGGGCCGAGCAGCCGCAGGCGGTCGGTTAGTAGCTCGGCGTTTGCTGCCACGGCACCGGCCGCATCCCCGTGCTCTCCCCGCCACCGCGCCAGATGATGCCGAGTGGACAGGGTCATCGGGTGGTCTGGGCCAAGAACTCTTTGCGAGTCTTCGAGTAGCGCTTCGAACGCGTCCACGGCTCCAGCGGCATCGCCAGATCTACCCCGCCACCGTGCATACTCGTGTCGCGCGGACAGGGTCTGTGAGTGTTCTGGGCCCAGAACGTGTATTGAGTCTTCGAGCAGGCCGGCGAACGCCGAGGCGGCGCCCGCGGCATCGCCAGCTTCTCCTTGCCAATAGGCGAGGTTGTGCCGGGCCGTCAATGTGTTTGAGTGGTGGAAGCCGAGGATGCGGCTAGCATCGGCTGTAAGTGCCGTCCAGTAGTCGAGAGCCTGGGCCACGAGGCCAGCCTCACCCATGCTGCGACCGGCCCGGAAAAGGACTGCGCATCCGTCGGTCGTCAACAGATGGTCGCCGGTGGCGGCAGCAAGCGAGGCCGTACATGCCCGCAGCGCCTGCGCCAGTAGCGCGTCAGATTCGACTTCCGGCCATACCCGCACGAGCGCGTCCGCCGCCGCGCGAGTTGCCCTATCGAGCGTCCGCCGATTGGTCTGCTCGCGAGTGGCCCGTTGGGCCAGGGCGTGCATCCGCACCGCGCGCGGTCCCGCGGCTGGATCGTGGATCACGACGCTGAACCGGTGCAGGTTCCGCAACGCCCAACGAGCATCCGCCTGGTCGCGAGACGTCACCGACGCCGATGGGCCAGTCAGATACGCGCGTGTTGGCTCGCACGTTAGGACCGCTTCGGGGATGCCGTTTGGGTCGAGCAAAGCCACCAACACGGCGAGTTGGCCCGCAAGTCCAGCGGGCGCCAACGAGTCCGCCCGCTCCACGGCCAGCGACCAGGCTGCAGCCGTGGAATGGGCGTGCTCGTCGCCAGGATCGGATGGCAGGAGTTCGGCGAGGTCTCGAGCCCGATCCGCCAGCAGCTCGCGGTAGGCGGCACAGGTGATCTCGTAGTTGCTGATCACCGCCGCGGCCTGCGCCAGCGCGAGCGGAAGATGGCCCAGATCATGCGCCAGGCCTTCGGCCTGGTCAAACACGTCCGCTTTAGGGCTAACTGCTCTCTCGAGTTTGGTGGTCAGGTAAGCAACGGATTCAGCAGGGGTGAAGACGTCGACGTCGATACGGTATCGGCCGCGCCCGGCCAGTGCTGTATCCCGGCTACGGGTGGTCACGAGCACGCGCCCTGACGTGCCCGACGGCCACAGACCCGTCAGGTTGGCGGGGTCGGCCAAGTCGTCGAGGACGATTAGCCACAATCGGTCCGCCGTCTCCAGCCAGGTCAGGAGTTCCTCGGCCGCTTGTTGCGGGTCCCCTTCCGGTGCGCGCAACTGCAAGTTCCGGGCGGCGGCAGCGTAGCCGGTCAGGATCGAGGCCCGGGTCGCCGCTGTGACCCACACCGCCAGATCGACCGCCTCTTCGTTGTGCTCGGTGAGTGCCCGCCACGTCTCAACCGCGAGTTGCGTCTTGCCCGTTCCTCCGTCCCCGGCCAGCACTGAGGTCGCCCCGGTCACGATCGCCGTACCGCCACCCAACAGCGCTTGATCGATCTGCGCCCTAAGCGCCGGGCGTTCGAGGAAGGAGTCGGCCAGCAACGGCGCCCGGCCGACCCGCACCGGCCAGGTCACTGCAGCGCTCACGCCGTGGAAATGCTGCTCGACGGTCGCGTGATCACTGATCACTGTGCCGAGGCTGTGAGTTACTTGGACGTGTGGGCGCTCAACCCAGAGTGGGGCCTCGGCCGCCTCTCGGCCCGTGTCCCCATCCGGTGGCGTCGTCGGACTCATTGGCGCGGGGGAGTTCCGAACGTCTGCCTCACATGAGCATGGTCGCCGATAACCGTGCCCTGGCTGTCTCGGACGTCCACTACGTATTTGCCCAATCGCGCCCCCGGCGCATCGACGAGCGCCAGTACCTTTTGCGCCGCGACGATGACCGCCTGGTCGTTAGCGGCCCCGGATTCCTTGAGCGCTTTGGCCAGTGGCGCCTCCCAGGTCGCTGGGTCCGCCTCGTGCTCCTGGAGAGCCAACTCGGCCGCGGGCTTGTTCCTGAACCAGCCATTCACCAGGCCCTTCAGGCTCGTGTAGGCCTCCTTCACGGCCACCGTCGCCGTTTCGCTTATTCCCGTGCCGGCACCCGCCGCCAACGCGCCAACCACCAGCGATACCGGATCCATCGTTCCTCCATGTAACCGCGAGATGACTGATCACCAGCATGTCACCCCGGTCGCCGAACGCACCCACGAAGCGGCCAAATGAGGCGAGGAATGAGAGGAACCCGGCAATCGGCTGGGGCGTGTCCGACCCACTGTATAAGTGACAGGGCCTAACGATGTGCCACAGCGTGCGGCTCACGGAAGGACGCGTGACATCAGACACTGCAATGGTCGCCCCACAATCCCGCTGAGCGAGCTCATGACGCTCCCGTCAGATGGAATGCGATGGCCTCTGGTCTGCCGAATACGTGCCGAACTTGTCGGAGTGGCCAATATGCGAGCAGGTCAGGGCCTGTTTGGGCTGGCCGTTTACAAAGCGGCCGCTCGGCCGTCGAACTCCGCGCCATCTGCCCGCCCGCCATGACCCAAGCTCTTCGGCCGACGGGCTCCTGGTGCGTCTGGCCTCATTGAGCGCGCGGCGAGGAATCGCTCCGTAGTCCGGGACGGCTGTCCTGGATCGTGACGTCCTCGCGGTGCAGCAGGACCGTTAGCCCGCCGTTAGCCCGCCTTCATCGGGCGTGTCCGTCCGGTCGGCCAGGGTAACCAGTCAGGGTAGAGAGAAGGGTTGCTCCAGGTACCTCGTCTCCCTCTGGAGCGGGCGGCGGCGCCGTCTTCAGGTGTCTTTCCGGGGGCGGCTCCCATCGCGCCTGCTGGAAATTGGGGTTCAGGAACAGTCCACTCGTGTTTCCGAGTTATGCGGCGAGGGTGTCGCAGGTCCAGGCGTAGTCGGGGATTTGTCCGGGTGGGGTCTGCCCCGGCCGTATGGCAGGAAATCGTGCGGTGAGGAACTCACGGCGGAGCCTGGCGAGCATGTCGGCGGTGCTGGGCTCGGTCTTGGTGGTGTACCACGGGCATAGCATGCGGCGCCTGGCGACATCGGCGGGATCGTAGGCGTAGCGGGCGTACCAGCAGATCAGCAGGGACTGCACCAGGAATCCGAACGGGACGGTCCGCTCGACCGCGGCGGTAACCCGGTTGCAGGCATCGCCGACGCCCATGATCTGCTTTCCGGCCGCATTCGACGGCTCGATGGGCCACCGCCAGGCGTATCGTTCGATGACCGCCTCGGGGGAAGCTGCCGTGTCGAGGGTGAAGATCGCCAGGTCATAGGGCCTGGCTGACCCAGGCTCTTTGACCAGGACGAGGCGGCCGGGGGCCGTGCCGAAGCTGCCGTGCCACAGCGCGGCGGTGACGGATGCCTGCACGGCGGCGCTGGCGCCGTAGCAGGTGACGGTCACCGCCTGCCAGGCCGCGTCCGCGGCGATCCGGGCGGGCTTGCCCAGCCGGGCGCCCTTGACGCGGGGCCGGCCGCGCTTGCCGGTACGGGGCGGCTTCGGCCCGTACAGGACCGCGCTGGCCGGCAGCCGGGTGGTCCAGGTCGTCCCCTCTATGACCAGGGGCTTGCCGTGGAAGGCGGCATCGCCCACTCCGTGAACCGCGCGGCCGGGGAACGCCCCGGCCAGGATCTTCACCATCTCCGCGGCCAGCTCCACCTGGCTAGGGGTGCCCTTGCCGCACCACAGCCTGAACAGCACCGGCAGCGCCACCGGCGAAGAGCAAAACGGCAGCTTAACGACGATCGCGGCGATCGCCCAGGTGTTCCCGAATGCGATCTTCTTCCCGCCCTGCGCGGACCCGTCATAGGCCCAGAGGGCCTGGAAGACCTTGCGCCCCCACCGCCTGAAGAGCGTCCCGTCGACGGCCACCGTGACCGGCGCGCCCGCCGGGACCAGGTACTTCACGATCAGGCCGGCCACCGCCAGGCCGAGGTCATCAATGTCCCAGACCGCACCGGAGAAGAACCAGCACGCCCGCCGGAACTGATCCGCGATCCCGGCCGCCGCCGCCATCGCCACCACCGTGCGCCGCCCGGCCAGGATCATCCCGCACGCCAGCAGCACGAACAGCTGGTACGTGGAGCGGCGCCGGAACACCGGCTCCAGCTCACCCAGCAGATCACCCCAGGTCGCGGGCATCGGTAGCATCGAAGACGGCAGCATCAGCGGGCACTCCGTGTCACAGCGGTGGTGGAAGACACCGCTGATGCTGCCCCGTCAGGCAATCACGCGCAAACCTGGCGCCCGCGCCACCTCAGGCGCATCGACCTCACACAGCCTGATCTCTCCCGCCGAAGATCAAGCGCACCATCCCGGCCTGAGAAACTCGGAAACACGAGAGTCCAGCTTTCATCGATTGGGAATGCCACCGGCCCGGCGAAGGTCCCGGGCGGATCGCTCGCGGCCACGGATATCTCGGTGCATGAGCAGATGCTGCCGGGCGTAGACCGCTGCCGGGGCGCCGCCTCCGCTGTGATGTCCGGGAGACCCTCGTGCGGTTCTGAGAAGCGCTCACATCTGCCGCTGAAGTGTTCTCGCGAGCAGTCGCCGACCTACGACGGCGGCATGAGCGGTCGCACCATGCCGTGCTGGTTGCGGCGTGAGCGTATGGCCGCGGAACGCGGCATGACCGGATGGCCGCCCTCACCGCGGCTAGAGATTCGCACGGCCGGGGAACGCGGTCTACCTGTTTCGCTTCTTACGGCGGGGATGTCGTTGGTTATTCGGACGTGATCGGGTGGACGGCAAAGAACTCAGCCAAGCCCGTCGCAACCGATTCCGGACGCTGCATCTGAAGCAAGTGCCCCGCCCCTTGGACATCGAACTCCTGGATCTGAGGGAACCACGAGTGAAGCAATTCCCGTCCCTCTGCGAACACTGCGTGGGTCTGCGAACCAAGCATCGACAGCACTGGCTGACTTATTGCCGCTGCCTGCTCAGGGCCGAATGCCCACTCCGCCAGCGCCGGGATCTCGGTAGTGAAGAACGTATCGGCGTCTTTGACTGCCTGATCCACACCGCCCGGTGCGCACTCCTCGATCACTGCCTGGCAAGCCGTCCAGTCCAGACCAGAGATGGCTGCCATGAACCCGGCCACGGCCCCCTCTTTGTCGCCGGCGTCGTGCGCCCCAAAGCAGGGTCCCAGTTCCACCATGAGCGCCTCACCGGAGGGCACCGTCAGCAGCGCGGGCTCGAGCAGCGCGAGCGACTGGACGATCTCCGGCCGATCCAGGGCCAACTGGAGGCCGATGACTCCACCGTAAGATTGACCGGCCACATGCGCGTGACGCACACCCAGATGGTCGAGGAGTCCATACGCGTCCGTCGACTGATCCGCAATGCTCACGGGCGGCGGAGTGTGCGTGCTGCCCGCAAGCCCACGTCGCTGGTATACGATCAACTGATACTGGCTGGCCAGCGCAGGCTCGGCCAGCAATGGCACGAATGCATTCGCCACATGGCTTCCGCCAATTAGCAGCACTGGCTCGCCTGACCCTCGAACCTCGTATTCCAATTCCACCCCATTGACGACGGCGCGTTCCATGACTCCTCCTCGATGCCGATCGTTGACGTTCGCTGCACGCAATCGCTCCTGTGCACTGGCCAGCTCCCCGGGATACTCGGCGAGCAGCGTGCGGAGCCGTTCTGCGGTCTGGTCGGTGAATCGCACGACTAAGGGAGCGCGAGGTCGCGGCGCATCGTCGGCTGGCTCTGCCATGACGTGACCGCCCGGATTGAGTGACGCTTTGGTCGATCAGGGAAAGCAGGTCAGGCATGTCTCGTCTGTGCCGCATCATGGCCATCCTTCCCACCCTGCCTCAGCGCCGTGGACGAGGTATACCGAAGACGTTCCGGATAAGTAGAACCAAGGCCACGTGTCGGCGGTCTGCGTATCATGTGTGGATCGTGTGGAGAACGACGATCTTGTTCCGAGGGCCTGCGCGACACGCCCCCCCGGCGGGTAACCAGCAGGGTTCCTGGTTAGTTGATCATGCCGGGTGTGGTGGCATCCAGACGTTGCTGTTGAGGGCGTCGCGGATGGCGGCGAGGGGGTGGCGGCCGTGGCTGCGGGCGGTGCTGAGGTAGGAGCGGATGCGGCAGTGGCGCTGCAGGGTCGCGAGAGTGCGCCAGCAGCCGCTGATTTTCGCGGCGAGCTTATAGCCGCGGATGGCGTTCTCAGATCCGTTGTTCGTGGCCGGGACGTCGAAGCGGGTCGCGAACAGCCAGACCTGGGCGGCCTTGCGTTTCAGTCGCCGGGCGAGGATGAGGCCGGGGTGGTTGCCCTTGTGCCAGGGCCGGGACAGGTTGACAGAGATCCCGCAGGCGACGGCCTGGTCATAGCCGTGGCGCAGCCCGGCCAGGAAGGCGGGGTCCAGGCTGGCCTGGCGGGCGTCCCGGGCGGCCCTGACGGCGACCGCGGCCGCGCGGAGCGCATCGCCGGCCTGCCGGGTCCAGACCTGGGATTGCGGGTCGGTCGCGTAGGCGTCGTCGAGGTAGCGGTACAGGTGAGCGACGCATTGCTGCACGCCGGCGAGCCCGGCGTCGTAGCTGAGGTAGCCGCCGTAGTCGTCGCGGACCAGGACCCCGCGGTAGCCGTCCAGGATCCCGAACCCGGTGATCGCCGCCTTCGTCCGGTTGCCCGCCGCGCCGTACCAGATCAGGTCCGGCCCGCCGCCGGTCCAGGCACGCATGGTCCGCACCGTGTACACGTGCGGGTTCCCGCAGCCCTCCGCGCTGGCCGCCGCGGTCGTCAGCGGGGCGGGCGTCTCATCGGTGCCCAGCACGTCCGCCGCCCGCAGGGCGCCTTTGAGGGCGTCCTCGAACCCGGCGGCGATTAACGCCGCGTCCAGGCGGACCAGGCACCGCGACACGAACCCCGTCGAGACCGGCGCCTTCAGCAAGGCGCCCATCAGGTCCGCGGCCCGCTCGATCCCGATCACATCCGTGCTGGCCAGCAGCGTCGCCGCGCCGGTTACGTTCGGCCCGTAGCAGACCGGGCCGCCTGTTACCCCGGCCGGCGCCGCCGCGGTCGTGACGTGCCCGCACCCGCAGGTCCGGCGCATCATCTGGTACTCGGTCACCGTCAGCGCGGCCGGCGGGATGTCGAGGACCTGCACGGCCGAAGCGACCCGCCCGCCAGCGCCGGCCAGGCCCGCGCCGCAGCCCGCGCACGTGCCCGGCTCGATAACCACGGTCTCATCCGGCCGGGCGGCCCACGCCAGGCTCGCACCCGGATGGCCTTTCTGCCCGCCCTGCGCCCGGCCCGGCCGCGCCCGGCTGCCCCTGGCCTTCCCCCCAGCTGCCGGGCCGTCCTGGCTCGGGGGCTGCGAGGAGTTCGAGGAATCCCGGCCCGCCTGCCGGCGCAGCGCCGCCACCTCGGCCCGCAGTGACTCGATCAGCGCGCCCTGCTCCGCCACCACCGCCAGCAGCTCCGCGTTCCGGGCAGCCAGCTCCTCACACGACGGCTGCTCCGGATGCGGCATCACCGAACCCAACCATGATCACAAAGCGGACGCCAGCACCGACACGCCGCAGATCAACAGGGGGCGTGACTGGTTACCGGCCAGGGGGACCGTATGCTGTGTGGCTCGGTTCCCCGCGCTGGTCGTCGGGATCACAGATGGATCCGGCCTGCGGGCATACACGCCGAGCAGGCACCGGGCCAACGCGGCAATCAGACTTGGCGCTTGCCTGGTCAGCTCCTGTGCCGACGGCTCTTGCCTGATGCCGATGACCAGGACGGCGAGCACGGCCAAGACGAGCCCCCATGGCAGCGACGGCGAGAATCACATGGTGGGCATCAGCGTTCAGTTCCCTTACTGATAGTGCGGAGCATGAACTAGGCCGCGAAATACGCACCCGGTCGCGGACCTGCCAGTCAGCACGGCGGGCGGATTGTAGAGCCGCCTTTCCAGGCCAACCGTAGATCTGTAGTCTCAAACCTTCGGAATCGCGAGGCCGCGTTCGAGCAGCCCAGCGAGTTCGAGGACACCCCGACTGCGTTAACTGCACCCAGTCCCAGCGCGAGGGAAACCCAGCCAGACGGAATCGGCGCGGCAGCCGAAATGGCCCTAGGCTTGACGTTCATGAGGAGGCAGTTGACCCAGGTCGGCACGTGGTTCAGAACCATCGGCATCGGCAAGAGTCAGCTGGCCACGGCAGGCAAGGCGCTCGCAGGCCTCGTCGGTGTCACCGGGCTGGTGGCTTATCTCGTCGCTGATGCGAGCGCCGGCGGACGACTCGCGATCTGGCCGTATTGGATATTCGGGGCGGCATTGGTGGTCGGCCTGGTCCTGTACCTCACCTGCCAGGACAGAACGAGGCCGACCCTCTCGGCCGATCCTGTCGGGCTGGGCTCCGGCAGCCACGCGAGGGCGAGCACGAATGACCTCGGGTACGTGCCGGACCATTCAACCTCGGCCCAACTGCCACCGCCGGTAGTGGGATTCGCTGGCCGGGACGCCGAGCTCACCAAGCTGACCAGCTGGCTGGACCCGGCAGGAGAGATGCAGGACGCGACAGTTGTGGCGGTTACAGGCCCGATCGGTGTGGGCAAGACGTCACTGACCGTAAAGGCCGCGAGCGCCGTCCGCCTCTGGTACCCGGGTGGCATTTACTTCATCGATCTGCACGGGTACGACAAGAGGCCGGTGAGGCCGCAGCAGGCGCTGGATGTGCTCCTACGCGCCCTCAGGGTACCTTCGGAGCGCATCCCGCCCACCGCCGACGAGCGTGCCAAACTGTACCGGGCGAAGCTGGACCCGAATGCCGACCGGATGCTGGTGGTCGCCGACAATGCACGGGATGAGAAGCAGGTGCGGCTGCTGGTGCCTGGATCAGGCCCGCACCGGCTGGTGGTGACATCCGGGCATTCACTAGGCACGCTGCCGGGTCGGCTGCTCGACCTGAAGGTGCTGGACGCGGAAGCCGGTGCCGCCATGCTGGACACGGCGCTGCGGGTGGCCCGTCCCGACGACCAACGGATCAGCGCAGATCCTGAGGGCGCGAGACAGCTGGCGCGGCTGTGCGACGGGCTGCCGCTAGCCCTGCAGAACGTAGCCGCCCAGCTGAAAGACGATCCAGCGCTCACCGCGGCCGAGCTGACCGCGGATCTCGCAGCTGCCCCGAACCTGCTCGACGCGCTGGAGCCTGAGGACGGCCACGACACGAGCCTCCCCTCTGTGAAGGACGTCTTCGAACGGTGTTACCGGCTGCTGGCGGAGGTCCCGGCCCGGGTATTCCGGATGCTGCCGTTGAACCCCGGCCCCTATGCGTCAGCAGCCGCGACCGCGGCCCTGGCTGGGCTATCCACCGTCGAGGCCACCGCCGCGCTAGAGAAACTAGCCAGGGAGCACCTGATCGAGACCATAGCCGGTCCACCACGCCAATGGCGACTGCACAATTTGCTGCGCCGGTACGCGCTGCAGCTATCGGATGCTCGCCAGGATGCTGACCAGCGAGAGCAGGCCCGTGACCGGTTGCTGAGCTATTACCTGCGTTACGCCCGCGCTGCTGACGCGCAGATCCGGGCAGCGCCAGGCCAGCTCATGCCGGGCGATTTCGCCGACCGGGACGAGGCCGTCGCCTGGCTCGACGCGCAACGCCCCAACCTGGTAGCCGCCGTCCCGATGGCCGCCGACACCGGCCGAGACCAGATCGCTCTTGAACTCTTCCTAGCGCTGGCCCAGTACCTCGGCGAGCGACGGCACTACGACGAGAAGCTTCAAATCGCCGCCGTTGGCCTAGACGCCGTCCGCCGCCTGGGTGACCGGCGCGGCGAGGGTCAGGTGCTGACGATTCAAGGCGGTACCTGGCCGCATGTAGGCCGCTTCGACGAAGCGGTCACGGCATGTCAGCAGGCAGCCGAGATCTTCCATATGACCGGCGACCGGAACTTCGAGGCCCAGGCTCTGAGTAACCTCGCCAACGCCCTCGCCAAGGGAAACCACCCCGAGGCAGCAGTTACCAAATGCCGAGAAGCAGTAGCCATCTTCCAGGATCTTGGCGACTGTAGGGCCACGGCCTTGGCCCTAGTTAACCTTGGCAACGCCCTGGCCCTTGTCGACCAGGCCGGGGACGCGATGGCCGCCTTCAACGAGGCCAGGGGCATCTTCCACAGCAGCCGCGAGCGCGACCAAGAAGCCTGGGCGCTGGAATGCCTCAGCAACCTTTTGGTGCGGGAGGGCCAGTTCCATGAGGCGATCGGTGCGTGCCGCCTCGCAGCGCAGACATACCTGGAGACCCACAACCGGTATGGCCAGGGCCTGGCGCTGAAGCTCCTGGGTGTAGCCGAGTGGTCGGTCCACCGGTTGGTGCTGGCTGTCGCGATCTGGGAACAGGCGGCAGCCTGCTTCGCAGAGACCGGCGACCGCCGGGAGGAGGCCGCGGTCCTGATCGAACTCGGCCGTGGGCTGCCCTGGGTGCTGCGGGCCCCTGGGGCGATCCCCAGACTTGAGCGTGCGGCGTGCATTTACCAGGAGACCGGCGACCGGGACGGGGAAGACCTCGCCCTGGCTAGTCTCCGCCTCGTGCGGAAGTCGGCTCGCTGGCAGCGCTGGCTGCCGCAACCGGTGGTGCGCCTGATTAGCGGTCCGCCAGTCAGCTGGAACAGCGACGGATCGAGTACCTGGGACGGACAGCCCCCAGCATGATCTTGGCCTGCGTCGCTGAGGTCCGCCGCGAGGATCCGGGCCAGTCGGACAGGCCGAGAAGACGGCCTCATGCCAGGCATGGGTCGGCAAGGCTCTCGCCATCAAGCTTCGATTCGTATCTTGCCGGACCGGACGCGCTGAGAAATGGGGCGCTTCCTGGACCTGGCGCGCGAGTAGCGAGCACGGTCGTACTCATGAAGGTGATCTGCATCACTGTTATGATTAGTGCATGGCTGTTCCTGACGTAGATTCGCTCGGACTTGCTCCCGTTTTCTCGCCGGCGCAAGCGGCGGAGATCCTTCGCAATCTTGGGCTCGAAGATCTAACGGAGTGCGCGCTGAGAACCCGTGCGTACCGCAGGCAAGTTCCCTTTCATCAGAACGGCCGCAGGATCACCTTCACCGTCGACGACATCCGTACGATCGCGGAGGGACAGCCGCACCGGCCCGAGCCTCAGACACGAGCTGATAGATCGGCGCCAGCCCCGGCGTCGCCAGTGCGCCGCCGTCGCTCGCCTGCTGAGGTTCGCAATACCACGCGTGCGCCCTGGCGTGCACGGAAGGTCCAAGGTGCCTAGACGAAGACCCAAGCCGTGGCCGGAATCCGGCCGCCGGGGCGGCACGCGTTACGTCTGGCGGTTCGAGGGTCAGCGATTCCGCACCAAGTTCTACGACGACCCCGAAGAAGCCCACGCGGATGCCGCGGCACAGATCACCGCGCAAATGCAGGGAACCTGGCGTGACCGGTCCGGATCACGGATGCGACTTGAAGAGTGGATCGACGTGTGGGCCGGGCTGCTCGACGACATCGAGCCGACCACCGTGGCCAAGTACCGCTACCTCGTGGAGTTCCACATCCTGCCGGAATTCCAGGACCGCGAGCTCGGCTCGCTGACATTCGAAGAGATCGAGGCGTGGGACAGGGCGATTTCCACCCGGATCAGCGCGCGAGGACGCCCATACGCCCGATCGGTGGCCGCCGGGGCTCGGTCGCTGCTGATCACCATCCTCGGGGACGCTGTTCACGCGGGAAAGATCGAACGGAATCCGGCCGAACGCCGCAAGGGCCGCCGCGGGCGCGTTCGCGTCAAGGGCCGGGCACCGGCCCGCCGCACCGAGCAGGCCACGGCAAATGTACTGACACCGGTCAAGGCGCTGTGCCTGGCGGAGCGGTGCGCCCTGCTGTCGGGGCGGGATATCGACTTCGTGATGAACGTCTTCGCTGCCTGGACGGGGGTGCGATGGGGAGAACTGCTCGCTGTGGAAGGGTGGGACGGCGAGGATTCGCCCCTTCAACTGGCTGGCCCTGGTGTCCCAACTTATGCCGTTGACTGGCAGTTGAGGGAGCTCGGGGGCGTAGTCCGCAAGGCAGCGCCGAAAGACGGCTCCTACCGGGTGCTCGACTTGCCGCCATTCCTCGCCGGCCTCTTGCGGTGGGCGGTGGACAACCGGCAGCTCACTTGCCGCTGCCCGGTGGTCAACGGGCGTCCCGCGTGCAAGGGCGACGACCCGACGCGGCCGAACTACCTATTCCTCGGCCCGAAGGGCGGCCATCCCCGCCGGTCCAACTACGCCGACGATTTCCTCACCCCAGCCGCCGAGGGGCTCCATCCGGCCCGCAAGGGCGTCAGGAGACCGGTGTATGTCACGGCGGCGCCATGGCCCGGAGTTCCGATCCGCAAGGGCAACCGCAAGCACAAGGCTGAGGACCTGGCCGACGCGACCTGGCCGGACCTGGCCGGTAAGTTCAAACCGCACGACGACCGGCACACTCATTCCACGTGGCTGGATGACTCAGACGTGCACAAAGTGGTCCAGATGGACCGCCGCGGCCATGCCATGCGCGGTATGGATGCGGTCTACGTGCACATCACGGACGAGATGCGCCAACGACTGTGCGACGTCCTCGAGCGGCTCTGGCAGGCAGCGGTGGCACAGCGGTACGAGCTGGCGCCAAGGTCGGCCGTCCCGATCCTCAGCGAGATCCTGATCGCCTACGAGCAGGGCCTCGAAGGCGGGACTGCCCCTCAAAGTGCCCCTCAGGATGCGTGAAGGCCCTCCTCCCGGAGCGGGAAAAGGGCCTCTGAGCTGCGGAGCCCCGTTACGGAATCGAACCGTAGACCTTCTCCTTACCATGGAGACGCTCTGCCGACTGAGCTAACGGGGCCGGTCTTCACTTGTCTGAGCTGGGCTTTCGCGATCCGCCCGCGGGACGCTCAGGCCACTCGGGCGTGCACAGCGCTCGTGCCGCACCCTGGCCCGGCCAGCATTCCCAAACTAGCAGGTCGCGCCAGCAGAACAGAGCATAGCGCACCTCGCCGTTACACGTCGCTCTCCATGGGCATCTTGCGCCGCGGCCGCCTCGGCGCGGGGCCGGATCATGGCCGGTGCTGCCGACCCGGGCGCCCAGCGCGGCGAGCCGATGGCGGTGGCCTTGCCTGGCGCTATACGCGGCGGCACCGTACTTTCATCGCGATCGGTTGACGTGCAGATGGATCGATATGTGCTGACTGCGGGAGTCGTCGGCCGGGTCTGCCGAAATTCCGCGTACGGTGGAATCACGTGACCAGATGGTCTCGGGCGACCTGCTGGCACGACGCGTGAGCCTCCTGAGGGGCGGTGGTCATGGCAGGCCCACTGCTCGAGACTAAGCTCCACGTCCCCAGGTGGCGACGCAGTCTGGTGGCGCGTCCGAGACTGAGCGAGCGCCTGAGCGGCGCGGCGGAGTCGGCGCTGACGCTTGTGTCGGCTCCGGCTGGGTTCGGTAAGACGACGCTGCTGGCGGAGTGGCTGGCAGTCGCTCCAGCCGATGGACGGTCCGTGGCGTGGCTCTCGCTCGACCAGCGCGACAATGATCCCGCGTTGTTCTGGACGTACCTTGTCGCCGCGCTGAAGACGGCGGCGCCCGGGGTGCAGGTGCGCTCTCGCTCCTGCAACCGCCCGAGCCGCCGAGCGAGGCGGGCCTTGTCACCCTGCTTAACGACCTCGACGCCATCTCGGACGATGTCGTGCTGGTGCTCGACGACTACCACGTCATCGACGCGCCCGACGTGCAGAACGGGATGGCCTTCCTGCTTGAGCACCTACCCCCGCAGATACACCTGGTGATCGCCAGCCGCACCGACCCGGCGTTGCCGCTGGCGCGGTTGCGAGGGCGTGGCGAGCTCGTCGAGGTCCGCGCTGCCGATCTGCGCTTCACGCCCGGCGAGGCAGCGGCGTACCTCAACGGGGTGATGGAACTGGCGCTGACCGCAGCCGATGTCGCGGCGCTGGAGGGGCGCACCGAAGGGTGGATCGCCGCGCTGCAGTTGGCGGCGCTCTCGATGCAGGGGCGAGAGGACGTCACCGCGTTCATCGACGGCTTCGCCGGGGATGACCGGTACATCGTCGATTTCCTGGCCGAGGAGGTCTTGCAGCGCCAGCCCGAGCATGTCCAGCACTTCCTGCTGCAGACCTCCATCTTGGACCGGCTGAACGGCCCGCTGTGCGATGCCGTTACCGGCCAGGACGGCGGTAAGGCCAAGCTGGCGGCGCTGGAGCGGGGGAACCTGTTCTTGGTCCCGCTTGATGACCGCCGCCGGTGGTATCGCTATCACCAGCTCTTCGCCGACGTCCTGCACGCGCGCCTGCTGGACGAGCAGCCCGACGACGTTCCTGACCTGCATCGGCGGGCGAGCGAGTGGCACGAGCAGAGCGGCGAGCCGTCCGAGGCGATCCGGCACGTGCTGGCCGCCGGGGATTTCGAGCGAGCGGCGGACCTGGTCGAGCTGGCGATTCCGGCCATGCGCAGGAGCAGGCAGGAGGCCGCGGTGCTTGGCTGGCTCGAGCTGCTGCCCGACGAGGTGGTCCGGGTCAGGCCCGTGCTCAGCGTCGGGTTTGCCGGGGCGTTGCTGGCTGGCGGCGAGTTCGAGGGCGTTGAGGCCAGGCTGCAGGACGCCGAGCGGTGGCTGGACGGGGCGACAGGTATCCGCCAGGAATCCCATTCCCCAGCGGCAGAGATGGTCGTCGTCGACGACGCGGAATTTCGCCGCCTCCCGGCGGAGATCGAGCTCTACCGTGCCGCCCAAGCCCTGGCTCGGGGCGACGGGCCCGGCACCGTGCGGTACGCCCGGCGGGCGCTCGAACTTTCGCCTGCTGATGACCACCTCGGCCGTGCTTCGGCGGCGGCACTCATGGGGCTCGCGTCCTGGGCGAGCGGGGACCTCGAGGCCGGGCACTCGGGGTATGCCGAGTGCATGGCGGGACTGCGGCGGGCCGGGCACATCGCCGATACCTTCGGGTGCGCGATCGCGCTGGCTGACATCCGGCGTGTGCAAGGCCGTCTCGGCGAGGCCATGCGCACCTACGAGCAGGCATTGCAGCGTGCACCCCAGCAGGGCGGGTCGGTTCTGCGGGGAACGGCAGACATGTGCGTAGGGATGAGCGAGATCCACCGCGAGCGCGACGACTTGCCCGCCGCCACGCAGGAGTTGCTGCGGAGCCAGGAGCTGGGCGAGCACACCGGGCTGCCGCAGAACAGGTATCGCTGGCGGGTCGCGATGGCGCGGATACGGGAGGCTGATGGAGATCTGGGCGGCGCACTCGACCTGCTCAACGAGGCGGAGCGCCTGTATGTGGGTGATTTCTTCCCCAACGTGCGGCCGGTCCCGGCGTTGAGGGCACGGGTGCGGGTCGCGCAGGGCGAGTTGGGTGAAGCGCTGGGCTGGGCGCGTGAGCGAGGTCTATCGGTTGCGGACGACCTCAGCTACCTGTGCGAGTTCGAGCACATCACCCTGGCCAGGGTGCTCTTGGCCGGGTACACGGCAGAGCGCGCGGAGCGCCCCGTCCAGGAGGCGACCCGGCTCTTGGAGCGCCTCCTGCGAGCGGCTGAAGAAGGGCAGAGGACGGGAAGCGTCATCGAGATCCTGGTGCTGCAGGCGCTGGCCCGCCAGGCGCAAGACGACATCCCTGCTGCGCTTGCATCACTGCGACGCGCGATGACGCTGGCTGAGCCGGAGGGCTACGTCCGGATCTTCGCCGATGAGGGGCCACCTATGGCCTCCCTGCTCAGAGCGGCCGCAAAACAGGGGATCGCCCGGAACTATGTCCGCCGGCTCCTGGCCGCCGTTAACAAGACCGAGGACGGCACGCCCGCCAGTCAGGGCTTGATCGAGCCGCTGAGCGAACGCGAGCTGGACGTGCTTCGGCTGCTCGGAACCGACCTGGACGGCCCGGACATCGCTCGCGAGCTCATAGTGTCGCTGAACACCGTACGGACGCACACCAAGAACATCTACGCCAAACTCGGTGTGAACAACCGCCGGGCAGCGGTCCGCCGGGCCAGGGAACTCGACCTGTCGCGCACCGGCGACCGCTAACCCGGGCGCGTCGTCGTCCGCGACCCGCAGGGTGCTCATCGGACACGCTTCACGGGCAGGATGCTGACGGCTCCGACGATGGCGCAGACCCCGGCCACCCCGTACAGGACGCCGTAGCTGCCGCTGCCGACGGCCAGGATGGCCGGCGCAATCCCTGGCGCGATGGAAAACGGAAGAGCGCCGGCCATGTTGAACACACCGAGATCCTTGGCGGCGTTGTCCTTGTCCGGCAGCACGTCGACAACGAGGGCGAGGTCGACGGCCACGTATATGCCGAAGCCGAGTCCGCCGATGGCCATGCCGACGAGAAAACCGTTGAAGTTGCTGGCGACGGCGATCACGAACATCGCCACGCCGTACACGGTCGACGCGGTGAGCACGAAGATCTTCCGCCGGCCCGTTCGGTCGGAAAGCTTGCCGCCGATGAGGGAGGCGGCGACGATAGCGGCACCTGGTGCAGCTTCCGGATCAGGTATGCGGCCTTGGTGATGGCGCCGGCGCCGGTCCGGGTCGACCCGGAGTGCCCGGCGACGTCGTGCACGTGAACGCGGGCGCGCAGGACGCCCCGGCTCCCGGTGACCACATGGTCCGAGCCCGGGTAGCCGATCATTACCCCGTCTACCGGTCCCGCGTGCTCGAAGTAGGCTTTCGCGCCGCCGAAGCCCCCGGTGGGGCATCCACGTCGAAAAGCAGCACCACACTGCCCCCGAAGCCGCCCGCCGTGTCCCGCAGCCGGGCGGCGACGTGGGCGAATATTGCCGCTCCCGCCTTCGAATCTGATGAGCCGCGGCCATGCAGCCATCCTCCGGCGATCTGTCCAGAGGTCTCCTGCCGTGGTGGGCGCATACATCTACAACGCGTGCAGCTCGCTGTCACGGACCGTCCGCACCTGCGCCTACCGCGGCTGCTTACGAGGGCGCCGCGGATTCAGTCAATCGTCACCAATCCGCCAGAAAGCCCCCTTGCCTGGCCCGGGATGCGGCAACATGGTGCCACCTATCCGAGAGCGCAATCCTGCGCGCGCGGTGGCCGGGGGGTGGACCGGGCCACCGCGCGCATCACCTGCTGAGAGCGCGCATCACATTTTGAGAGGCTGCGATGGCCCAGCCCGGTCCTTCGGGCAAGAGCCCGGCCACGTGGGGCGCTGTCACGGTTCTGCTAACCGTCGCGATCATCGGCGCGCTGTGGGTCCCCATCTACGCGCGCTCGCTGCCGAAGCTAGGCGACTTCCCGTTCTTTTACTGGTACCAGCTCATCTGGGTACCCGTGACCGCCGCCCTGTGCTGGATCTGCTACCTGCTGCTGAGGACCAAGCCGGCACCGGGCACCGGGCCCCGCCCTGGCCAAGGGCCCCGCCCTGGCCAAGGGCCCCGCCCTGGCCAAGGGCCCCGCCATGGCCAGGGGGCTCGCCATGGCCAAGGGGCCCGGAGGTGAATCACCTCAATGCGGTCACGTTCAGCGTCCTCATCGTCTCGTTCCTGATCGTCACCCTCATCGGCTTCGCCTCGGCCAGGTGGCGCCCGGCGGAGGACCCGATGCAGCTGAGCGAGTGGGGTCTCGGCGGCCGGCGGTTCGGCACCTTCATCAGCTGGTTCCTGCTGGGCGGCGACATCTACACCGCCTATACCTTCATCGCCGTACCGGCGCTGGTCTATGCCACCGGCGCCGCGGGGTTCTACGCACTGTCGTACACGATCATGGTTTTCCCGATCGTGTTTATCTTCGGGCCGCGGCTGTGGTCGGTCGCCCGCGCGCGTGGTTACGTCACCCCCGGCGAGTTCGTCCGGGCACGGCACGGCTCGCAGGGCCTCGGGCTCGTGGTGGCGGTGACCGGGATCCTGGCGACCATGCCCTACATCGCGCTGCAGCTGGTGGGCATTGAGGCGGTGCTGACCGTGATGGGCATCGGCAGCAACTCGGGCAGCGCCTTCGTCAGGGACCTGCCGCTGATCATCGCCTTCGCCATCGTCGCCGCCTACACCTACCTGGCCGGGTTGCGCGCGCCGGCCCTGATCGCCTTCGTCAAGGACGGCCTCATCTACGTGACGGTCATCGTCGCGATGCTCTACATCCCCGGCAGGCTAGGCGGCTGGGGGCACATCTTCAGTACTGCCTCGGCGCACCTGGAGACGGTGAACCCGGCGACCGGCAAGCCGTTCGGCAGCGTCGTGGTAATGCCGGCCGGACAATGGGCCTACGCCACCCTGGCGCTCGGCTCCGCGTTGGCCCTGTTCGTCTACCCGCACGCGACCACCGGGGTGTTCGCCGCTAAGCGGCGAGGCGTGATCAGGCGCAACGCGGCCATGCTGCCCGCCTACTCGCTCGTCCTCGGCCTGATCGCGCTGTTCGGCTACATGGCGCGAGCGGTGCCGGCCGTGAACGCCGACGTGAAGGCGAACGGGGGCAATCCCCAGCTGTCCGTGCCGCTGCTGTTCGCGCACATGTTCCCCAGCTGGTTCGCGGGAATCGGCGACTCGGCCATCGTCATCGGCGCGCTTGTCCCGGCCGCCGTCATGTCGATTGCCGCGGCGAACCTGTTCACCCGCACGATCTACAAGGAGCTCTTCCGGCCCAATGCCAGCCCGGCCGAGGAGACCCGGGTGGCGCGGCTGGCCTCGCTCTTGATGAAGGTCGGCGCGCTGGGCTTCGCGCTCGAGCTCAACAAGACGTTTTCGATCAACTTGCAGCTGCTCGGCGGGATCTGGATCCTGCAGACGTTCCCGGCCATCGTGATCAGCCTGTACACGCGCTGGTTCCACCGCGCGGCGCTGATCATCGGCTGGGCCGCGGGGATGGCCTACGGCACCGTCCAGGCCTACCGAACGCCCGGGGGCGGCCAGGCGCACTTCGGTAGCTCCGTCGCTCCGGTTTTCGGGCACGTCACCTACATCGCGATCACCGCTTTCCTCCTCAACCTGGCCGTCTCGGCCGGGCTCACCCTCGTCTTCCGAAAGATCGGGATGCAGGACGGGTACGACTCGACCCGGCCCGCCGACTACGCCGCGGACCCCGCCACCGCGCCCGCCGCTCCGACCGGGCCCGCCGCTCCGACCGGGCCCGCCGCTCCGACCGGGCCCGCCGCGAATGGGGGATCCCGGCCGCCGGCCACTCCGCCGACCACGCGGGCAGGCTAGCCGCCGGCCACGGCCCATCCGCGTCGACGACCGAATGACGTGGGCGGCAAGCCGCGGCATCCGGCTACTAAGGACTCACATCAATCGCGTGAATTGTCCTAATATATGACCTAATGTCGGTATCGGAGTATGACCTAGGACACATTGCCGTATCCGGCCTAGTACGGAACCGATCGGACGCCAGCAGCGTCACATCCACGTGGCTGGGCCGCCGAAACCCGCCAGAGCGGCGGCCCGGCTCCGATCGGGAGGAGCTGTGCAGGCATAACTAGAGCGACTCCGGATATGACTACTCATACCCATCCGCCACCTGGCCGCCTCCGAATCTCTCAAGAAGAACACGCAGTTACCGTGACGAGCAGCGTAGACGGGGCATATCTATGCGTTTCGCGCACGTTCGAGCAATGACGCTCAGCTTGCTGGCTGGGGGTTCCGTCACCTTGGGTGCTCTTGCGGCCTGGTCAGGTACTGCGGAGGCGAGCGTGCTGAGACCCGTCACCGCTGCTGCGGGCACCAGCAAGACGTGCCAGCCGCTGCCGGCGGCCAGCACGGCTTCACCCTCGCCGACCCCCTCACCCACCCCGACGCCGACGCCGACGCCATCGCCATCGCCTTCACCGTCCCCAACGCCGTCCCCGAGCGGCTCCGCGTCCAGTTCCGCTGCTACCGCCAGCCCGGCCAGCACGACCACCGCGGGACCCCTTAAGTCGGTCCCCGCCTCGCCATCGGCTCCCGCCTCGCCATCGCCGTCCGGCTCAGCTTCGTCATCTGGTTCCGCTTCGCCGTCCGGCTCAGCTTCGACATCTGGTTCCGCTTCGTCATCAGGCTCAGCTTCGACATCTGGTTCCGCTTCGACATCCGGCTCAGCTTCGCCGTCAGGCTCCGCAACGGCCACGGCTACCGTTTCCGCGACGCTCGGCGCCTTCATCGCGGCGAGTCCTGCCGCGAGCGCCAGCGCAAAGGCGAGCGCCAGCCCGGGCTCGAGTACCACGGCCGTTAAGCCCGAACTCTGCGTGAGCGTCCAGGCGTCTCAATCCAGCGTTCAGCGCGGCCAGAACGCCTCGTTCGTCGTGGCGGTCTCGGCCGAGAACGGGTCGGCGGCCGGTGTATCGGTGACGCTCACGGCGCAGCCGTCGAGCCAGAAGCCCACGTTCACCAGCGGCTGCGCCAACGGAAACAAGACGGCGACGTGCACCGTTGGTTCGGTGTCGGACCGGCAGGCCGTTGACCTTGATGCGCAGGTCCCGGTGGCGGCCGGCGCGATCTCGGTGAGTTCGGTCAAGCTCACGGCCACGGCCAGCGTGGTCACGACGGTGAAGTGGACCCTGCCCTCGGCCGCGCAGACCGTGGCGGTCACCTCCGTGCCAGGCCGCACCGGCCAAGTCCCCGGCGAGTGCCGCACCAGTGGCGGTGCTGCCGCTCGGCCCCCTGCCGGACCTCAACGGCGTGTCGAGCTCGCTCATCGGCGCGGGCAACGTGGCGGGGCTGTTCCCGGCGATTTCCCCCTCCGCCGGCGCACCCAGCCCATCGCCGGCCGCTGAGACCCAGGGCGGCGGGCAGAACGGGAAAGCCGCGCCGGTTTCTGACTCCCTGGTCGCTGCGCCCGTCTTCACCGCTCAGATGGCCGGGCTCATCGCGATCGCGGTCGGTATCTTGATCATGGTGACCAGCGTGTCGTTGCGCAGGCGGCTGCGCTCCCGCAATGCGGCCGGCCAGGCAGCGGGCAAGTCGGGCCGCTAGCTCGCCAGGCCGCAGGGGCAGGCGGCTACTTCTTGACCACCATCTCAACGGACGGGCGTACGGTGAGCATGGCCGCGGCGAGGTTGGTGGCGTTCATCGTGGGCGAGACGATCTCCCCGAAGCTGTCATTGTCGAACCAGGCGCACATGGACACGCTGTTCGAGGTGCCGCTTCCCTCCTCGACGCAGGCGGCCTTGCCGCCCAGGGAACCGGGGCTGACCACCTTGGCCCCGGGGAACTTCTGGGTGAAGCTGGCGATCGAGGTGGCGGGGGCGGCGTTGGCCAGATGACCGCCGATGAACATGATGATCTCGGTGGTGTTCCCTGCGGCGGAATTCCCTGACTCGTACACCGCCGACACGACGCGACTCGCCTGGCCCGAGCTCATCTTGATGACCTCGTCGCGCAACTCGGCCACGTTCGTCTGACGTTCCAGGTCCACCGTGCGCGCGTAGGTCCCGATCCGGGCCGGGGGCACCATCGTGTGCACCGGGCCGGTGTGCGACGGGAACTCGAACTTGATAATCCCGGTGATCGCGGTCGCGGCTACGATCACGACCCCGCCGAGGCCTAGCCAGAGCCGGTGATCATTGCTGCGACCGCGGCGGCGGCCGATGCGGCGCTTGGCGGCCGGACGGGCGTCGTCGGAGTCGGTGCCCCGGTCGCCGAACAGGCCCTTGTACTCGGCCTCTTCGTCATCTTGCTGCCAGAACTCAGCGTAGGAGTCCAGGTCCTCGGCTGGCGGCTGGGCAGGCCAGGACAACGTGGTCTCCGGCCCGTCCAGGCCGTGACCAGGACGTACCGTCGCCGACCCGGGGCGGCCCGCGTCCGGCGGGGCCAGGAACTGGCCGGCGCCCAGGTCGTCCAGCTGCGTGCCGCTTTCCCGCAGGGCGTCAATCCGGCTGCCGGCGGGCGGGGTGAGCACTCCGACCTGCGCGACCGGGGCAGCGAGGAAGCCCGGACCCGGCTGGCGGCCCGCACCCGGGGTATCCATCCAGGGTCCGCTGCCCGGCTCGGGCGGCCCGCTTACTCGCGGGCCCGGGCCGGTCATGCGACCCGCGCTCGGCTGAGGGCCGGGGCTCTGCGGGCCGGGGCTCTGCGGGCCGGGGCTCTGCGGGCCGGAGTTCAGCGGGCCGGAGTTCAGCGGGCCGGAGCTACCCCGGTCGCCGCGAGGCGGGCCGTAGCCGTCGAACCGCTCGGGCGCGGGCGGCTGCGGGTAACCAGACGGCTGGCCGTGGGCCGGGCCCGGCGGCTCCACCCGCCGCACCGGCCCGGAGGGATGCTCGTCACCGAAGCCCTGCGGAAAAGCCGGCGGCCCGCTGCGGCGAAGCTGCTGGTACCACGACTCATCGGTCGAGTCGTCGTATCCGGGGCCGTCCGGGGCGGGCTCTTCGTAGCGCAGTTCGTCGTAGCGGATGCCCTCGAGCCGCGGGTCACCGGAACGCGAATCGCCGCCGGAGTCCTGCGCCGCCCACGGCGGGGCGAGCGACTGCGGCGCGGCGAGCGGCTGCGGGCCGGTGTCGCGGAGCGCCTCCTGGGCGCCGGTCACCGGGTAGATGTCCTGGCCGCTGAACGACGGGACCGCGAGGTCCTGGGGCTGATAGCCCGGCCCGGCGTATCCGGGGCGGCCCGAGTCGCGGATCTCGGGCACGTGATACCCGGGGACCTTGCCGTCATGGCCGTTGCGCCCAGGAGCGTCGTATCCGGGGGCGTCGGGCTGCCGGTAGCCGGAGCCGAGCGCCGCCGGGCCGGCTGCCGCGCGGGGACTGCCGCTTCCGCCCGGGAACACCGGGCCGGGCTGGGCCGGCCGGCCTGGACCGGGCCAGGATGAGG
This sequence comes from uncultured Actinomycetes bacterium, assembly GCA_963739615.1. Classification (GTDB taxonomy): domain Bacteria; phylum Actinomycetota; class Actinomycetes; order Streptosporangiales; family Streptosporangiaceae; genus Palsa-504. Next base: position 77,172 of record CAVUBD010000029.1, on the reverse strand, counting down.
AGTGCGCGGGCCGTCATACGAGGGATCCGAATAGCCGGGATCGCCGTAGCCGTAATCGTCCATGGCGGGCTGCTGGTAGACGGACCCGGTGCCGTAGGCGGATTCAATCAGCTCCCGGGACTGCGGGTCTACCTGCCGGAACCCGTGGGGCCAGGAGATCTCCGGCCCGAACGGCACCGCGCGCCGTCCGCCGGGGTCCTCTTGCGGATCGCTCCGTGGCCCGCGCCCGCGCTGGGCGGGACCGCTCGCTGCCTCATCCGGGTAGGGACGTTGCGCGGATGGCCATCCACTGCCATCTTGAGCCGACGAACCGCTCCTCATATACCGGGTCACTCCCCTGTCTGTCGTACAGCAGGTCAATGATCTCTAGCATCATTGCGACAAACGAGACACTCTGCTACCTACTTGGATAAGTTTGCCGGGCAGAGAGCCCGCAACACGAAGCCTCACGCTACTGCCAGGGCGTGCTCCGCATCATGCATTCCAGGCTTTACGGCAAGTCGCGGGCCCAGGATCTTGCCGAGGGTAATGGTTATATCACACTAAGTAAAGTCGCCCTAAACAGGGACGGAACGGGCGCCGGCCGGGCGCCGCGCAGCGTGCGCCGCCATGGCCCGCTCCGGGCGCCGCCACGGCCCGCTCCGGCCCGCTCCGGGCGCCAAGGCAGGCCTTTCGGCCCTTGACGGAGCACGGCGCCGACGTACGATAACGGTAACCTGCTGACGGTATACAATCCCGGAAGCGAGCGCGCCCGTGCATCACGAGCTCACCGTCTGGTCCCGCGGGATCATCATGGACAAGGAGGCGCGCGACGTCTCCACCTGCATCGCCACGGCCGCAAGGAAGCTCGGCTACCACGCCGAGAACGTCAGCGACTACGTCGACGACCCGGACCGCACCAACTGCCTGGTGCGCAGGTACGCGCGGCTCGCCGACGAGCCGATCCTGGACCGGTTCATCTACGAGAACCCGCACCCGGACTGGGTGGTGCTGGTCGAGGAAACGATCATCAAGGCGGTCAACTTCTTCCGCGGCACGCCTGCGGCCAGCGGCGTGCTGGTCATCAACTCCGCCCGGGACCCCCAGTACCTGCTGAAGTTCCTGCCCGGGCCCATGCTGGCCAAGCTGGACAAGCTCGTCGTGGTCGACGCGACCGGGCTCGCCGAGCAGCGCGGCGCCAGCCCCTGGATGTTCGTCCGCGACCTGTCGGAGCTCGCCTTCGACCGGATGTCCACCGAAGGCGCGGTGGAGCGGCTGGCCATCGGCCGGGGCATCGCCGCGCCGCTGATCGGCGCGCTGGTGGCGGCGACCGGGGTGCTGCCCGTCGAGGCGGTGGCGGAGGTAGTGGCCGATCGCGACGCCATGCTTCGCGGCGCCGGGAAGCACACGGTCGTTCAGTATGCCGAGGTGATCTTATGTCCGTGCGCGGGACCCACGTTCCAGAACACCTGCGGCTGCCCATCGCGGGCGTCACGCCGCCGCCGACGGAAAAAGAAGGCCAGCGGCTGTTCCCGACCGGCAACTTCCGCTTCTACCGGCCGGTGTACCGGGACAAGACGCCGCCGTGCAACCACGCCTGCCCGACCGGCGAGCAGATCCAGAAGTACCTGGACCATGTCAAGCATGACCGCTACCTGGACGGCTACCTCACCATCATCGAGGACAACCCGATGCCGTCCGTCACCGGACGGGTCTGCTACCACCCCTGCGAGAGCGCCTGCAACCGCGCCGCCCACGACGAGCCCATCGGCATCCGCGGCGTGGAGCGGTTCCTCGGCGACTTCGGCCTCAAGCTCGCGGACAACCCGGCCAAGCGTGACCTGCCCCCGCTGAACGGCAAGAAGGTCGCGATCGTGGGCTCGGGCCCCGGCGGCCTCGGCTGCGCCTACCACCTGCGCCGCAAGGGCTACGCCAGCGTCATCTTCGAGGCGCTGGACAAGCCCGGCGGCATGCTGCGGGCCGGCATCCCGGCCTGGCACCTGCCCGAGGAGATCCTGGACGCGGAGATCGCCAAGCTGCTCGACCTGGGCGGCATCGAGATCCGCTGCGGCGTCCGCGTCGGCCAGGCAGGCGGCGGGGCAGGCGGCGGGGCAGGCGGCGAGCCGGACCTGGACGAACTGGCCGGCCGCCACGACGCGGTCTTCCTCGCCCTCGGCCAGGACGTCGGCCGCCGGCTGGACGCCGAGGGCGCGCAGGCCCGGGGCGTGATCGGGGCGCTGGAGTTCCTGCGCGAGACCGGCCTGGGCCGCCCGGTCAAGACGGGCCGCAGCGTGCTGGTCATCGGCGGCGGCAACACGGCCTGCGACGCGGCCAGGTCGGCGATCAGGCTCGGCGGCGAAAGCGCCCAGGCGACGATCGTGTCGCTGGAGGCCGAGGACGACCTGCTGATCGTGGCCGAGGACCTGGCCCAGGCCCGCGCCGAGGGGGTCCGGTTCCGGCCGCAGACCGCCCTGGTCAAGGTCCTGGCCGACGCCGAAGGCCACGTCCGCGGCGCCGTCCTGGCCCGGGCCGGCCTCGGCCGGGACGAGAACGGCACCATCACCCCGCAGCTCACCCCGGGCACCGAGGCCGAGGTGCCGTGCGACACGATCCTGGTCGCCATCGGCCAGGTGCAGGTCCTGGACTGGCTGCCGGCCGACTGCGCCGAACGCGGCCTGGTCAGGGCCGATGACTACGGCCGCATCCCGCACCCCAGCGGGACCGTGTTCGCCGGCGGCGACGTGATGCGCGGCCCGTCCATGGTGGTGGACGCGCTCGGCGACGGCAAGCGCGCGGCCCGCGACATCGACCGCGTGCTGTCCGCCGAGCCGCTGCGCCCCGAGGACCCGGTCGAGGTCATGCCGTACGAGAAGCTCAACACCGCCTATTTCCGGCACGCGCCGCGCACCGAGGCCCCGCTGGCCCCCGCCGCGGCCCGCCGGACCAGCCAGGTCACCGAGGTCACCCTGGCCTACAGCCGGGAGCAGGCGCTGGCCGAGGCGGACCGCTGCATGTCCTGCGGGGTCTGCAACGGCTGCGACAACTGCTACATCGTGTGCCCCGACGTCAGCGTGATGCGCGATGCGCGGCAGAACGGGCGCTACACGATCCGCACCCACTACTGCAAGGGCTGCCTGGTCTGCGTGCAGGAGTGCCCGACCGGCTGCCTGGAGCGGGTGCCCGAGCTCGACTTCGACGAGCCAGGCGACGTCGTCCGGATGGAGACGGCGTTCGCGCCCTACGATGGCGCGCACGCCGAGCAGGCCCCGTTCACCCGCCAGCTCATCGAGGACGCGATCGCCGAATACGACGCCGCCAGGACAAGGTCACCATCCATTCCTCCGAACGGGCCCGGGCTCACGCCATGACCACCGTCCACGCCGGAGGCGGGCGGGCGCCAGGCGGGCGGCTCCAGCGCGCCATCCGGACGCCCGAAGGAGAGAAGTTCCTGCGCGGCATCGCGGGCACCCGCGTCCGCCAGAACGGCTGCGCGGCGGCCGCGCACGCGGCGCTGTACGCGAACGTGGACGTGATCACCGCGTACCCGATCCGGCCGTACACGGCGATCATGATGAACCTGGCGCAGTTCGTCGCCGACGGGATCCTGGATGCCGAGTACATCCACGCCGACGGCGAGCACTCGCAGTTCTCCGCCGCGTTCGGCGCGGGCTCCTGCGGGGCCAGGGCCTACACCGGGTCATCCGGGGTCGGCGTCACCTACGGCTACGAGATGTACTCCATCATCTCCGGGGCCCGCATCCCGATCCAGATGGCGATCGCCAACCGGACCCTGGACCCGCCAGGCGACTTCGGCTCCGAGCACACCGACGCCCTGTGCACCAGGGACATGGGGTGGCTGATGGGCTGGGCCGCGACCCCCCAGGAGGTCTTCGACAAGTCGCTGCTGGCCTACGCCATCGGCGAGGACCCGCGGGTGCTGCTGCCGCAGATGGTGGTGCAGGACGGCTACTTCGTCTCGCACATCGCGGGCGAGGTGGAGCTGCCCCCGGCCGGACTGGTCGACGAGTTCCTGCCCCCGTACCAGCTGCCGTTCCCGCTGGACCCGCGGCGGCCGGTGTCGCACGGCCCGCAGATCCATCCCGAGCAGGGGCCGCCGCTGCAGCTCGAGCGGGCCCGGGCGATGGAGGACGCGATACCGGTGATCAGGGAGAAGACCGACGAGTTCGCCCGGGTCTTCGGCCGGGCCTACCCGCACTTCGTCGAGTCGTACCTGCTGGAGGACGCCGAGCTGGCCATCGTCATCTCCGGCGGGCACGCGGTCACCTGCCGGGCCGCGATCGGCCGGCTGCGCGCGCAGGGGATCAAGATCGGCATGGCCCGGCTGCTGTGGGTCCGGCCGTTCCCGAGCGAGGACCTGCGGGAGGCGCTAGCCGGCGTCAAGGCGGTGGGGGTGGTGGAGACCAACCTCGGCCTCGGCGGCGCCAGCTACGGCGGCATTCTCTCGCTGGACGTGACGACCGCGCTGTACCACCTGGACGGCCCGCGCCCGCTGGTGACGTCGTTCATGGCCGGGCTGGGCGGCGAGACCGTGCCGATGGCCGAGTTCGACTGGATGGCGGGCAAGCTCGGCCAGGCCGTCGAGCGCGGCCACGTCGAGAAGGCCGCCCACTGGGTCGGCTTCGAGGAGTAGTGAGGACTGGTAAGCCATGACGCATGAAGTAGTCCGCCAGCAGCTTCCGCTGCTCGACGAGGACGGCCGCGACCTGTACTACCTGCCCGACCTGCCGGAAGAAGACCCGTACGCGGCCGGGCACCGGACCTGCGCGGGCTGCGGCGGCCATCCAGTACCGGTGGGTGCTCAAGGCGGCCGGCCAGGACACCGTGGTGGCCGGGCCGACGGGCTGCATGTACGTGGCGAACTCCACCTACCTGTGCACGCCGTACACGGTGCCGTGGGCGCACACCCCGATCGCCAGCGGCGGCTCGTTCACCTCCGGCATGGCGGCCGGCTACGAGGCGATGATCAGGAAGGGCCGCTATCCGGGCCCGTACCCGAACATCGTGGTGATGGCGGGCGACGGGTCGGCCGCGGACATCGGCCTCGGGTCGATTTCCGGCGCGCTCTACCGGAACCACGACGCGCTGTTCGTCTGCTACGACAACGAGTGCTACGCCAATACCGGCATCCAGACCTCGCCCACCACGCCCTACGCGGGCATGACGACGTTCACGCCGTTCGGCAAGGCGGTGCCGGAAGGCAAGAAGCTGCCGCCGAAGAACCTGGCCAAGATGATGGCCGAGGGGCACCCGCACTGCTACGTGGCCACCACGACCGTCGGCTACCCGGTCGACCTGATGAACAAGACCCGCAAGGGCCTCAACCACGTGGGCGCCGCCTTCCTGCACTGCTACACGCCGTGCCAGAAGGGCTGGGTCTACCAGACCTCGATGACGGTCGAGCTCGGTCGCCGGGTCGTCGAGGCCGGGCTGTTCCCGGTCTGGGAATACGACCCGCAGGAGCGGGCCTACCGCTACTTCCACCCGCCGGTCCAGCGGCCGGTGACCGACTACCTGGCCATGCAGGGCCGGTTCGGGCACATGCTGCCCGAGCACGTCGCGACCACGCAGGCCGGCGCCAACCGCAACTGGGAGCTCATCGGCATGGACGTGCCCGCGGCGCTGCGCGACCTGGAGGATCCCGCCCGGCACCAGCGCCTGCACGACGAGGAGTACTCGATGCCCCTGAACCGCGGCGTCGGCGCCTGACGCCGTGACCGCCCCGTATCCGTACCAGCTCAGGCTGCCGCTCGCGCCGTACAGGTTCGTCTGGCGAGACGACGCGGCGGTCGACGCGGCCAAAGACGACACCGGCTCCTACACCCAGGAGCGCTACACCCACGCCGACGGTACGTCCACGATCATCCGCGAGTACCGGGCGGACGGGTCGTACCACATCATGTCCGACCGCGGCGAGATCGAGCTCATCGACAACGCGAACGACCCGTACGCCCCGGACCCGGTGAGCGTAGTCAGGCTCCCCTGACCCGCCCGGCCGCGCCCACGGCCGGATAGGGCAGAAGCCAGCGGGGCGCGGGAGGGTGCGGGTGGGGAGGAGGGGGCGACGGGGACTACGGAACGTCGCGGAATCGGTCAGCTGTGGCGGTGGTAGGCCAGGCGGGTCCGCTCGGTGTGCTTGCGGGCCAGCGCCTCGGCGCGGTCCGCGGCGCCCGACTCGATGGCCTCGATCATCTCCGCGTGCTCGGCCCACGCCCCGTGACTGCGGGCCGGCGCCACGATCCGGTAGTACCACTGCACCCGGCGGCCGACGATGTTGGCCAGCTCGGCCAGCACCGCGTTGCCGCCGATGGCCGCGACCTCGGCGTGAAAGACGCTGTTCGCCGCCACGGCGGCACCGAAATCATCCGCGTCGGCGGCCACCTCGCCCTCCCGGCAGATCGCCCGCAGCCGGGCCAGCCGGGCCGCGGCCGGCCCGGCGTTCCCGCCGGGCCCGGCGGCGGTCCTGGCCGCCGCGAGCCGGGCCGTCTCGGCCTCGAGCAGCGAGCGCACGTCGAGCAGCTCGTCCACTTCGGAGTCGGTGGGCACATGCACGAAGGCGCCCTGGCTGGGCCGCAGGTCCACCCAGCCTTCGGCTTCCATCCGGTGCAGCGCCTCGCGGATGGGCTGCCTGCTGACCCCGAGCTGGCGGGCGAGGTCCGTCTCGACCATGTGCTGGCCGGGCGGCAGCTCTCCGCCGATGATCAAGTCGATCAGCGCGTCGTACACCGACTGGCGCAGCGGCACCGGCCGCTGCAGGGGACGGATCATCGCCGCTGCCATTGCCCACCCCGCCGACATTTCGCCATTACACCGGTCCGCCCGGCACCTTTCAAAGGTTATCGGCGACTGTATGCAAAGTGCGATCCCCGGATCCGGGGGGTACGGGGACACCCGGCCAGGGGGTCCGGCCCGGGCGGGCGTCAGCCTACGTCGCGGCGGCGGAAGCCGGCCAGGCCGGCGGCGGAAAGCGCCACGGCGGCCAGGCACAGCCACAGCAGCGGCACCGCCGACACGGTCCCGCCGGGCAGCTTGGGGGCGTGCGTGAACGGCGAGATGTCCAGCACCCAGTGGGAGAGCTGGAGCACCGCGCCGAACAAGTCGATGACAAGCACCGCGGCCAGCACGGTCCACGCGCCGGGCACCGATACCTGGGGGAACAGCCCGAACAGCATGACCGCGGCTCCCGCTATCACCAGGGAAGCCGGCAGCTGGGCCATGGCCGCGGCGAGCAGCCGCGCCGCCTGCGGGCCGGCCGACCCGGCCGCCAGCCCGTAGCTCAGGCCGACCGCCAGGCCGGCCGCGGCCAGCAGGACCGCGGTACCGAGCACCGTCACGGCCAGCTGGCTCAGCGCCCACCTGACCCGGCTGACCGCCGCCGCGAGCAGCGGCTCGGCCAGGCCGCTGGTCTCCTCCGCGCGCAGCCGGAGCACCGCCGAGGTGGCGTAGCCCGCGGCGCCCAGGCCGGCCAGCAGCATGAGCGCGGCCAGGTAGGAGTTGGTGATGGCGGTCTGACCGCCGAGCCTGGTGAACTCGTGCCTGAGCTGGGCGCTGCCGCCGAGGAGCGAACCGATCCCCTTAGCGGCCGCGCCGCTGGCGGCGAAGATGCACACGACCCCGGCCACCCAGCCGCCGAGCGTGCCGCGCTGCAGCCGCCAGGCCAGGCGCGGCCCGCGCAGCCAGCGGGAGGCGGCCGGCCGGGCCGGCCGGGCAGCAGCCCCGCGCCGTGGTCGCGGCGCGCGGCCAGGGCGTAGGCCGCGCCGACGCCTGCGGCCAGCACCGCGAGCGGCAGAGCCAGCACCCACCACCGCGGCCCGTCGAACGGCCGGGCGAGCTCCACCCAGCCCAGCGGCGACGCCCAGGACAGCCAGGACGGGCCGCCCGGGCCGGCCGAGTCACCGATGGCCCGGAGCGCGTAAGCGGCCCCGAGCACGCCGAAGGCGATCCCGCGCGCGCCGCGCGCCCTGGCGGCGAGCTGGGCCGCGACGGCGGTGACCCCGGTGAACGCCAGCCCGCTCGCGCCGATCGCCAGCGCGAGCCCGAGCGACCCGGAAACCGGCAGCCCGGAGAACGGCAGCGCGAGGCACAGCAGGACCGATATCGCCAGGTTGGCCGTCACGGCGGTGAGCGGGCCCGCGGTGAGCGCCGCCTGCCGCCCCACCGCCTGGGCACCCACCAGCTCCAGGCGCCCCGCCTCCTCATCCCCCCTGGTGTGCCTGATCACGATGAAGATCGTCATCAGCGCGCCGAAGATGGCGGCCCAGACCCCGTACCGCCAGACGGTGAGGGCGCCGATCGAGGACCCGTACAGGCGGCCGTAGAGGAACCGGAGCGCGGGGTTGCCGCCCGCGGTCACCGCGAGCTGCGCCTGCGCGGCCGCGGTCGGGTACAGCTTCGCCAGGGAGTAGGCCGTGCTGGCGACCAGCACCGTGATCAGGTACACCCAGGCGGGCAGCATGACCCGGTCCCGGCGGAAGGCGAGCCTGGTCAGCGCCCCCGTGCCGGCCAGCCCAGGGGGGCGGGCCGTCATGCCTGGACTCCGGCCGAGGACCGTTCGGAAGAATAAAAACGAAGAAACAGCTCTTCGAGGGTCGGCGGCCGGCAGGTGAGGTCCAGGACGCCGGCCGTGGTCAGGCGGGCCAGCACGTCGTTCAGCGCGACGCGATCCACCTCGCAGCGCAGCCGCGTGCCCTGCTGGTCCGCGGCGTGGACGCCGGGCAGGCCGTCGAGGCTGACCGGGCCGGCCAGCTCGGCGTCGACCGTGATCCGGGTCAGGTGGCGCAGCTCGGCCAGCGTGCCGGTCTCGGCCGCGCGTCCGTCGCGGATGATCGTCACCCGGTCGCTGAGCGCCTCGGCCTCGGCCAGGATGTGGCTGGACAGCAGCACGGTGCGGCCGCGCTGGCGCTCGCCGGCGACGCAGTCGCGGAAGGTCGCCTCCATCAGCGGGTCAAGACCGGCCGTCGGCTCGTCGAAGATGAGCAGCTCGGCGTCGCTGGCCAGGGCCGCGATCAGCGCCACCTTCTGCCGGTTGCCCTTGGAGTAGGCCCGCGCCTTCTTGGCCGGGTCCAGGGCGAACCGCTCGATCAGCGCTGCCCTGCGCTTGGCGTCGATGACGGACCCCGGGCCGCGCAGCCGGGCGAGCAGGTCGATGATCTCGCCGCCGGTCAGGCCCGGCCACAGCGTCACGTCCCCTGGCACGTAGGCGAGCCTGGCGTGCAGCGCGACGGACTCCCGCCACGGGTCGCCGCCGAGCAGGGCGACCTCGCCGCTGTCCTTGCGCAGCAGGCCGAGCAGGATGCGGATGGTGGTGGTCTTGCCCGCGCCGTTCGGGCCGAGGAAGGCGTGCACCTCGCCGGCGCGGACGGTGAGGTCCAGGCCGTCGAGGGCCTTGGTCCGCCCGAACGACTTACCCAGGGCGCGTACCTCGATGGCGTTCACCATGGTCCCAGCCTACACAACTTTCACTGAATTCTGAACATCCAAAATACGCTACCATGAACCGTGGAGGTGGCACATCACCATGTCTGACGGCTCCGACCCGACGGCAGAGGCGAAGGACCCCCTGTTCGGTTACATCGAGCGGTTCTCCGCCGTCCTGGTCGCCGCGGGCTTCCCGGCCATGCCCGCCCGGGTCTTCGTCGCCCTGCTGGTCACCGACTCCGGGCGGCTGTCAGCCGCCGAGCTGGCCGCGATGCTGCGGATCAGCCCGGCGGCCGTGTCCGGCGGGGTGCGGTACCTGATCCAGCTCGGCCTGGTGCACAAGGAGCGGGTGCCGGGCTCGCGCCGGGACTACTACCGCACGCACGGGAACATGTGGGATGACATGCTCAGGATGCGCGACCAGGTGATGGCCCGCTGGACGGCGATGGTCCGCGAGGGCATCGACCTGGTCGGCCCGGACACCGAGGCCGGCGCCCGGCTGGCCGAGCAGGCCGCCTTCCTCGAGTTCGCCGGCCGGGAGTTCGCTGACGTCATGGCCCGCTGGGACAAGTACCGGGCCAGTCACGGCAGCTCTTAGCCCTGCGGAACCTGCGCGTCCGGGAGGGTGAACTCGCCGCCCAGGTAACGCAGCACCGGATCGGATTCCGGGTCCGGCTCGCCGCGGGCGGCGATGATCTCCGCGGCGAAGGCCTCCGCGTCGTCCCTGGGCTGATAGCCCAGCGCCGCCGCCCCGGCCAGCGAGACCCAGCCGCCGCGCGTGTTGGCGGACACCCCGAAGACGACACGGAAACCGGGCCGTTCCGCGGTCAGGCAGGCCTCGAAGAGCCGTCCCGCGTCGTCGGGCGACAGCCAGGTCGACAGCATCCTGGTGCTGACCGGACGCGGGAAGCAGGACAGTATCCGCACGCAGATGGCGTCAAGTCCGTAGCGGTGGTGGTACATCGCGGCGAGCGCCTCGACGCTGGCCTTGGAGACGCCGTAGTAGGTGTCCGGCGCGGGGAAGGCGTAGTCGGGCACCGGGAAGGCCGAGCGCGGGGTGAACCCCACCGCGTGGTTGGACGAGGCGAAGATCACCCGCGGCACGCCGGCCCGCCTGGCCGCCTCGAACGTCACGTAGCTGCCGTTGATGTTCAGCTCCAGGATGCGCGGCCAGGGCGCCTCGCCGGGGATGCCGGCCAGGTGAATGACCGCGTCCGCGTCCTGGCAGGCGGCGGTCATGGCGTCCAGGTCGGTCACCGACGCCTGGATCGCCTCCTCGCCCGGCCCGGCCACCAGCGGGGCGATGTCGAGCACGCGCAGGATCCGGCCTGGCCGGGCCAGCCTCGGCCGCAGCATGGACCCGACCAGGCCCGCGGCCCCGGTGATGACGATGACCGACACCGTCCGCCTCCTCCAGCTTTCGCGGCGCGCGCCAGCGCGCCTTCGATCCCGGCCCGGTCACAGACGGGTACCAGGTCAGGTCCGCACTCTTTTTATCAGTCAGCCCGGATCGTAGGCTCCTGTGCTGATGGGCTTGACACGGGGTTCGCTGTCACGAGGCTCGCTGATACTGCCCCGGATGAACGCGCACCGGATGGTCATCATCGCGGCGGCGCTGACGGTGGTGGTGGCCGCCGCGCTGGCCACCGCGCTGATGACCTTCAGCGGGCAGGCGCTGCCCCGGGCGGTCCGCCACGACCTGAACGGCGCGGGCGGGACCGCCCTGGTCATCGCGGGCAACGTGAACGCCGCCCAAGCCGGGCAGTACACGTCCATCCTGCCGGGCAAGATCTCCTCGGCGCTGGCGGGCACGCCGTTCGGCTTCTACCGCGCCACCTGGTCCGATCCGCTCGGGTTCGTGGCCGGCGCGCGGCCCGCTCAGCCGGCCGGAACGGGCAATGCGCAGATCGCCGAGGCGGCCCAGCTCGATGGCATCAGCGGGCACGCTGCGCTGCTCTCCGGCCACTGGCCCGGCCGCCCGGCCCGCGGGCAGCCCATCCCGGCCGCCCTGCCGGCCACGGCCGCGGCGCTGCTGCACGTAACCGACGGCGACGTGCTGCGGCTGCGCGACCGGGTATCGCAGCAGCTTGTCCGGTTCGTCGTCACCGGCTTGTACCGGCCCAGGCAGGTGTCGTCGCAGTACTGGGGCCTGGACGATATCGCGCTGGCCGGATCCACCACGGTCAGCGGCTTCACCACGTACGGCCCGCTGACGGTGCAGTCCGCGGCGTTCGCCGGGCCGCTGACGGTCGACGGCGGCTCCTGGCTGGCCCAGCCGGACACGGGGAGCGTTCCCCCCGGTGAGCTCAGTTCCGTCGCCGCCAGCGTCACCGGGCTGCGGCAGCAGCTGGCGGATGCCCAGCTGCTGCCCGACCTGACCCTCAGCACGGCGCTGCCTTCGGTGCTCGACGGGACCGCCAGCCACCTGAACCTGGCCCGTTCGCTGCTGGCCATCTGCGCCGCGCTGCTGTTCCTGCTCGCCGCCGCGGCCCTGCTCGCGGTGGCGCGGCTGCTCGCGGGCCAGCGAGAGGCAGAGACCGCGATGCTGACGGCGCGCGGCGCCACCCGCTGGCAGCTGGCCCGGCTGACCGCGGCCGAAGCCGGGCCGCTATGCCTGGTCGCCGCGGCGGCCGGCGGGGTGGCCGGCGCCGGCCTCGCCCGGCTGCTCGCCGGGACCGGGGCCGGCCCGGCCTGACGCCGCCGCGGCGAGCGCCGCCTGGCCGGCCGCCGTCGCGGTCGGCGCGGGCGCGCTGGTGATCATGGTGGTGCCCGGGCTCACCACGGTCACGCCGGGCACGGCCCGGGCGCGCCGGGGCAGGCAGGCGGCCGTCTCCGGCGTCACCCGGGCGGGCGCCGACCTGGCGCTGGTGCTCGGGGCACAGTAAGGGGCACAGTAAGGGGCACAGTAAGACAGTGACGGATATGAGCGCCGCCAGCCTCGCGGACCTGGGCGCGGAGTCGGCCCGCCAGCACCGCGACTTCGGCGCGGGCTCGCTGATCGTCTGCGACCGGCTGGTCCGCATCTACGTCGCGGCGGGGATCGAGGTGCAGGCCCTGCAAGGGCTGGACCTGCTGGTGGACGAGGGCGAGCTCGTCGCGCTGGTGGGGGCGTCGGGGAGCGGGAAGTCGACCCTGATGAACATCCTGACCGGACTGGACACGCCCACCGCGGGCTCGGTGCGGGTGGCCGGCCACGATCTGTCCGCGATGAACCCGCGGCAGCGGCTGGCCTACCGGCGCCGGGTCGTGGGCTTCATCTGGCAGCAGACCGCCCGCAACCTGCTGCCGTACCTGACCGCGCAGCAGAACGTGGAACTCCCGATGCGGCTGGCGGGCGGCCGGGCCGCCAGCCGCCGCTCGCGGGCGGCGGGGCTGCTCGAGCTGCTCGGGCTCGGCGACTGCCGGCACCGCAAGCCCGACCAGCTGTCCGGCGGCGAGCAGCAGCGGGCCGCCACCGCCACCCGGGCGCTGCGCGGAGTCTCCTTTACCGTGCAGCCCGGCCAGCTGGTGGCGTTGCGCGGCAGGTCCGGGTCGGGGAAGACCACGCTGCTCAACATCGTCGGCGGCCTGGACCGGCCGGACAGCGGCCGGGTGCGGGTCGCCGACCACGACGTGACCGCCATGTCCGACGCCGAGCGGCTGCGGCTGCGGCGCACGTCGGTGGCGTTCATCTTCCAGTCGTTCGGCCTGATCCCGATCTTGTCGGCGGCCGAGAACGTCGGCGTCCCGCTGCGGATCGCCGGCCTGGCCGCGAGGGAACGCGAGGAACGGGTCCGGCTCATGCTGGCCATCGTCGGCCTGGGCGAGCACGCCAAGCAGCGGCCGGGCGAGCTCTCCGGCGGCCAGCAGCAGCGGGTCGCGATCGCCCGGGCGCTGGCCGGGAGCCCGGCCGTGCTGCTCGCCGACGAGCCCACCGGCCAGCTCGACTCGGAGACCGCCAAGCAGATCATGCGCCTGCTCCGCGCCGTCGTCCAGTCCGAGGGCGTAACCGCCCTGGTCGCCACCCACGACCCGAACCTCATCGGCATCGCCGATTGTGTCCTGGAACTCGAAGACGGAAAGATCAAAACCGCTTTACCCGAACGGCCCTGGGTGCGTGCCCCGCTATGGGTGGCGGCTGGCGGGGCGGGGCGTCAGGTGAGGGGGGTGCCGGAGGTGGCGGTGAGGTCGGCGAACAGGGCGGTCAGGCGCTTGGTCACGGGGCCGGGGGCGGCGGTGCCGATGGGGCGGCCGTCGACGGACACGACGGGGGCGAGGCCGCCCATGGTGCCGGTCACGAACGCCTCCTCGGCCGTGTAGAGCTGGGGCAGCGTGTAGTCGCCCGTCGCGCAGGCGAGGCCGGCCGAGGCGGCCAGCTCCAGGACGGCCGCCCGGGTGATGCCCTCGGGGCAGGACACCGTGGTCGGCGTGGCCAGCGTGCCGCCGGTCACCATGAAGATGTGCGTGGCGTTGGTCTCGGCGATGAAGCCGCGGTGGTCGAGCATGACCGCGTTGTCGGCGCCGGCCATGTTGGCCTCGATCTTGGCCAGGATCGACGGCAGCAGGTTGTTATGGTGGATCTTCGGGTCAAGACAGTCTGGCGCGGGACGGCGCACGCTGGCGGTGATCAGCGTAGATCTCCGCCTGCTGCGCCAGGCCGAGATCGGCCAGGGTCGGCTCGGCGCGCACCCGGGCGTAGGAGGCGAGCAGTTCCCGCGGGTCCCTGATCAGGTGCGCGTGCCGGAAAGGCGCGAGCGCGGCACGGTCTACCTCGGGCAGCAGGTGATGGGTCATGTGCTTGGCGTAGCCGATGACCGCGCCGGCCGGCAGCGGCGCGGTCGTCAGCTGAGCGAGCACCACCGGCCATTCGGCGGGCTGGCTCGCGATTACCTGGTCCCGGCCGGGGTGAGGCAGGCCCGTTCGGTGCAAGTAAAAGGCGTACAGAGGCTCGTCCGCGACCACGGTGTCCGGCCGGTTCTCCCAGGCGCGCATCAGCGCCGTGGACACGGTCCGGGGCCCGGACCACATGGCGATCCTGCTCGCATCGCTCACCAGGTCACGACGCTGCGCAGCACCTCACCGCGGCCCATCCGGGCGAAGGCCTCTTCCACGTCCCCCAGGCCGATGGTCTCCGACACGAACTTCTCCAGCGGCAGCCGGCCAGGTGCAGGTCGACGAGCATCGGGAAGTCGCGGCTGGGCAGGCAGTCCCCGTACCAGGAGGACTTCAGCGCCCCGCCGCGGCCGAACACGTCGAGCAGCGGCAGTTCCAGCCGCATCTCCGGCGTGGGCACGCCGACCAGCACCACCGTGCCGGCCAGATCGCGCGCGTAGAACGCCTGCTCGTAGGTCTCGGGCCGGCCGATGGCCTCGATCACCACATCGGCGCCGAACCCGCCGGTCAGCTCCCTGATCCTGGCGACAGGATCGCCGGTCCGCGAGTTGACCACGTTGGTGGCGCCGAACCCGCGGGCCCACTCCAGCTTCCTGTCATCGACGTCGACCGCGATGATCGTCGTCGCGCCCGCCAGCTGGGCGCCGAGGATCGCGCCATCCCCCACCCCGCCGCAGCCGAGGACAGCCACGCTGTCACCTCTGGTCACGCCGCCGGTGTTGAGCGCGGCGCCGAGGCCCGCCATCACGCCGCAGCCGAGCAGGCCCGCGGTGGCCGGGCTGATGGCCGGGTCCACCTTGGTGCACTGGCCGGCGGCGACCAGCGTCTTGTCCGCGAACGCGCCGATGCCGAGCGCCGGGGACAGCGGGGTACCGTCCTCCAGTGTCATCTTCTGGCTGGCGTTGTGCGTATCGAAGCAGTACCACGGCCTGCCCCGGCGGCAGGCGCGGCACCGCCCGCACACCGCGCGCCAGTTGAGGATGACGAAATCGCCGGGCGCCACGTCGGTCACGCCGGGTCCGACGGCGGCCACCACGCCGGCTGCCTCGTGACCGAGCAGGTAGGGGAAGTCCGCCCCGATGCCGCCCTCCTTGTAGTGCAGGTCGGTGTGGCACACCCCGCAGGCCTGGACGTCGACCAGGGCCTCGCCGGGGCCGGGGTCAGGCACCAGGACCGTCGTCACCTCAGCCGGCTCGCCTTTACCGCGCGCCACCACACCCTGAACGCTTGTCGTCACAGGTCCACCTTCCCAGCTTCATCTTCCCGGGTCATGTGCCGCACCCAGCACGGCCCTAAGCGTAACCGCGTGCGGTTGGTCCGTCCCCTCCAGACCGCGCCGTGGCCGGCGTAGTGCCGCCGCGCGGAATCGGCGGTCATCGCGGCGTACAGCAGGGCGATCAGCGGCAGGCCGGGCGCGCGCAGCGGGGAGAGCCGGTACAGCCTCAGCATGGGCAGGTAACTGAGTGACATGAGCGCCCAGCCGGCCAGCCCGGCTCCGGCCGCGAGCGCCGCGGCCGCGGTCGCGGCGCTCGCGGCCAGTCCGATGATCGCCCCGGCAGGCGGCAGCGCGTAGAGGAACAGCAGGCCGATGAGCGTCCCGGCCAGCAGCACCGGGGAGTAGTTCAGCTGGGTGTAGGCGGACCTGGCGATCATCTGCCACAGGTCGGCGAGGCCGGGGTACGGGCGCACGCTCACCACCTGCCTGGTCAGCCCGAGCCAGCAGCGCCCGCGCTGGCGCTTGATCAGGCGGCCCATGGCCACGTCGTCGATCAGGGCCCCGCGGATCGGCGCCACCCCGCCCGATCGCTCAAGCGCGGCGCGGCGCACCAGCATGCAGCCGCCCGCCGCCGCCGCGGTGCGCGAGCCCGGCACGTTCACCCGCCGGAACGGGTAGAGCTGAGCGAAGAAGTACACGAACGCGGGCACCACCACGCGCTCCCACCCGGTGACCGTCCGCAGCAGCGCCATCTGGGAGACCAGATCCCGGTCATCACCCTCGGCCGCGGCCACCAGGCCGCGCAGCGCGCCCGGCTGCCAGGCGATATCGGCGTCGGTGAACAGCACGTAGCCGCCCGGGCCCGGGCCCGCGGCACCGAGGCCCTGGGCCATCGCCCACACCTTTCCCGCCCAGCGTCCGCCGTCCGCGGGGGCCGGGATCCCGGCGACCACGCGCAGCGGCCGCCCGACGCGCGGCCGAGCCCGGCCGCGCGCTCGGCGGTCCCGTCCGAGCTGCCGTCGTCGACCAGGATGACGGTCAGCGTGCCGGGGTAGTCCTGGCCGAGCAGCGCGGGCAGCGTGGCCGGCAGCATCTCGGCCTCGTTCCTGGCCGGGACGACCGCGACCACGTCCGGCCACGAGTCAGGCTCGCGAGCGACGTGCGGCAGCCACTGGCTGGCCCGCCAGTACCCGCCATGCCCCAGGACCAGGTACGTCCACACCACCGCGGCCACCGTGCACGCGACGCTCAACGCCAGCATCCCGGCAGCCTCTCACATCCCGCGCCGCCTGCACCTCGCTGCTTAGACCGGCGTCGGCGGCGGTCTTCGGCCTCTGGTCCGGGTGCCTCAGCACGAGCCAGGCCGGAATCCCCGCCCACAGGGCCACGAACAGGACCATCAGCGGGATGTTCATCAGCGTGGCTAGACCCGCCAGGCGAGGACGTCGCCGCCGGCGGCGGCCGGCGGTCCGAGCACGACGGTGAGGTACTGGCCGAGCACCGTATCCTGCCTGACCACCGCGACCACGGCCGTCACCCGCCAGGCCGCGAGCTGCGCGCGCATCCTGTCCGGGCTCACCGTCTTGACCGGCACGTAACCCGCCGACCGGGGGTAGGCGCTGGCGGGGACGGCGGCGTTCAGCGCCGCGGGCAGGCCCTGTCCCGATTCCAGCCACATCGCGTTCAGGTACAGGCCCGCGGGCGGCGTGCCGCGGCCGTCGGTGTAGGCGCGCCCGTTCGAGGCCGGCCCATGAAGTACCCGCCGACCATCGCCGCGGGTTCGCCGGTGTCGGCCTGCCAGCGCAGCGGCTCGGTGAAGGTCGACATGGGCACCGGCACCACGAGCACGCTGGCCGAGGCGGGCAGCCGCAGCGACGCGAACACCGCCGACCAGCCCGGCGGCAGCGGCGTCGCGGCGGCGGCAGGCAGCGGTCTCGGCATGATCGGCAGTGCGGCCAGGACGGCGCAGGCCAGCACCACGGCGGCCGGCCGCCAGCCGGAGGCGAGCCGCGACCGCCGCCGGGCCGCGAAGCCGGCGAAGGCGGACACGGCGGCGTCGGCGGAAAAGGCGAGGAGCGCGGCGGCCGCGCCGTCCGCGACGATGGAGAACCGGTCGGGCAGGGCCGAGCTGAGCAGTGGCAGGCCCTGCAGCCAGTACCAGGGGAGCGCGATCCCGGCGTGCTCGTGCCCGCCGAACAGCAGCGTGCCGCCGAGCGAGAACACCCCGAGGACCGCGCCGGTGACGGCGGCGGCGCGGACGGGCAGCCGCCGCCAGAAGCCGATCGCGGCCGCCGCGAGCACGATGAGCAGCGGCCAGCCCAGGTAGCCGAGGTATTCAGGCAGCTGACCCTGGTACCTCGCGGCCGCGGCCGCGCTGCCCGCGGTATGGAAGAGCAGGTACGACGAGGGGACCACGAAAGAGGAGAGGTCGTTCTTGAAGAAGTCCGGCGTGAACGGGCTGCCGTGCTGGTAGAGCGGCCCGAAGAACTGCACCCACAGCGGGTACCCGGCGGCCGCGGCCGTCACGCAGGCCGCGACGCCCAGCCCGCCCGCGACCGTCCTGACCTTGTCCCGCACCGCGCGCGGACGGCTGGCGGCGACCACGATGACGAGAATGATCCCCGCCAGGGCCGCGCCGAACAGGATCTCCTCGTTGATCAGCAGCTGGGCGGTCACCAGCAGGCCCAGCCATAGACCGCCGCGCACGGCGCTCACCCGGCCAGCCGCCAGTCGCAGGCCGGCGTTGACGATCAGCGGCGGGAACACGGCGAACTGCAGGTCGTAGTGGCCGACGGCCGAGTGGAGCAGGGCCGGGGAGAACGCGTACACGGCCCCGCCGAGGGCCGCGCTGGCCGTGCTGACGTGCCAGCGGCGGAGCACGGCGAACATGGCCGTCGCGGATCCGGCGAAACCGGCCGTCATGAACACGGTAAGGGCGCTCTGCGGGCCGAACAGCAACGTCACCGGCGCCAGCAGCACCCCGGGCAGCAGCATGAACGTGTTCCACATGACATTCACGCCCTGCGGGGCGTTCATGGCCGTGGTCACGAGCGCGGGCAGCCGCAGGTGCGCCACCGCGGCCGCGTCGTAACGGAAGAACCAGGCGAACTGGTCGGTGTCGTTGGCGTTGCCCGCCACCGTCCGCGATGCCGGGTCCCGCCAGAGCCACAGCGTGACCGCCAGCGCCGCCAGCAGGTAGTAGACGGCGGCCAGCGTCACCGTGCGACGGCCGCCGGCGGGCCGGGCAGGCTCCTTTTCTGCCGCCGGAGCCTGCACGGCCGTCGTTGCTGCCACGACTGCGAGCCTAACCGGCGCCGCGTCCGGCGGCCCGGGACTCCGGACGACGTCAGCAAATCGCCAGTTTTACGTCTGCGGCTTCGCGGGCGGGCGCTTTACCGGTCAGCGCGAGGCTGGACCATGGCGCCCCCCGGACCCGCGGGGCCGTCCGGGACGACCTGGCCGACGACCCGGCCGTTGGCCGGCACCTGTCCCGGCATCCCCTTGCGGACCGAATCGAGGATGGTCAGGCCCTGGCTGACCAGGCCGGCCGTGATCTCGCCGAGGCCGTCGGCGCCGTTGAGCACGCTGACGTTCGCTCCGGCCAGCCCGGCCGCGGCCTCCTTGACGATCAGCGGCAGCTGGTTGATGAGCAGCTGGTCGAGCGCGACGCGGTTGTTGGAGGCGGCCGCCTCGGCCTTGATGCGGGTGCTCTCGGCGTCCGCCTTGGCCAGGATCCTGACCCGCTCGGCCTCGGCCTCGGCGGGCTTGACCACCTCGGAGACCAGCTGCTGCTGGCGCAGCTGAGCCTGCTGCTGGGCCAGCTCGGCCTGCGAGTTGATGACCGCGAGCTGGGCGTTCGCCTGGGCCAGCGGACCCGCCTGCGCCGCTTCGGCCTGCGCCTTGTCGACCTCCGCCTTGTACTGAGCCTGCACCACCTGAGTCTCCCGGGCGAACTCGGCCTGCTTGCGGACCGACGCCTGCTGCGCCTCGGCCGCGGCCTGGTCGGCCTGCGACTGCGCGATCTTGGCCTGTCGCTGGATGGCGGCGTTGTTCGGCGCGGCCATCGCGGCGATGTAGCCGGCGCCCATGTCGTCGATCGACTGGATCTGCAGCGAGTCCACGATCAGCCCGATCTTGGCCATCTCGCCCTTCGATCCGTCGAGCACCTCGGTGGCCAGCTTCTGCCGTTCGGTGACGATTTCCTCAACGGTCATCGAGCCGATGATCGAGCGCAGGTGGCCAGCGAAGATCCGCCCGGTCAGGACCGACATCTGGTCCTGGTCGGACAGGAAACGCTGCCCGGCGTTGACGATGGATTCCACGTCGTTACCGACCTTGAACGCGATCACCGCGCGCACGTTCAGCGCGATGCCCTGGTGGGTCACGCACTGCTCCGCGACCTCAGCTTCCTGCATGGACAGGGTCAGGTAGCGGACCTTGCGGAATATGGGCCCGACGAAGGCGCCGTGGCCGATCACCACCCGGAACGGAGAGCCTTCCATGCCATGCACTCGTCCGGAAATCAGCATGGCCTCGTCGGGAGCCGGAACTCGGTAGCCGAACATCGTCGTTCATCTCCTAAACAAAAGTAACCCCGGTATGCGCGGACTGTCGCCGAGCACGTCTTCCCACTCGATGACGTCGACCGCCCGCGCGCCGCGCGACTCGATGACAAGGACGGTCGCCCCCCTGGGCAGCGGCTCGTCCGACCAGGCGATGAAGGCCTCGGAACCGCCGCGGATCTTGATGAGCACTTCACCGGGCCCGTCGGCACCCCGCGTCGCCACCATGAGGCGGCCGACGCAGCCGACCGAGGACTCATCCCTCGCCAAAATGACAGCCCCCTTTTTACCCGGAAGTGCCATCTTCCAGCGTAGTCCTCGCGCTGAGCCATTTAGCCGTGGCGGACGTTAAGCCAAAGAGGTTCAGAGCGGGCCGGTGCTGCGTGACCACGCCGCGCGCATCCTCAGCTGAGGTCCAGGTCCACCACGACCGGCGCGTGGTCGGACGGTCCCTTTCCCTTCCGGGCCTCGCGGTCCACGTACGCCGCCCGCACCCGGCCGGCCACGGCCTCGGTCGCGTACACCAGGTCGATGCGCATGCCGTTATTCTTGGCGAAACTGCCGGCCCGGTAATCCCAGTAGGTGAACGGATGCGGTCCCTTCATCGGGACCGGCACCACGTAGGCCGGGATAAAACGGAGCAGATCGTTATTGTGGGTCATTACACCCCTGATCAGGGGTGTAATGACCCGCAAAGATTTGCCTGACGTTTACGGAGACGGCAGGCCCGGGAATCCTGCGATCGGACAAGCCAAGCGGCATTGCGCCCGGGACCGCAGGCAAAGGCCAGAAACCTAATCGGCGTCTTCGCGGAAGCCTTCGATGAAGCGGCGGAAGACGCCGCCCTCCCGGGCCAGCGGCGGCGCTGGGGCCGGGGCCTCGGGGAGTTCCCGCCCTTCGGGTTCGGCGTAGTCGGCCCGGGCGATGGCGTCCACGATCTGGGCCTCGTCGAACTCTTCCGAGCCGGGGATCTGCGGCACGAAGCCGACGAGGTCTCCGTCGAGCAGGACCTCGGCTTCCAGGCCGGTCGTGCCTTCGGAACCCCAGATGGCCGCACGCCCGCCGCCTGCCGGCACCTGCACCGCGTACGCGTCGATTCCGGACTTCTTCAGGTGCGCGTTGATGCCGCGGTCTCTGAGCGCGCCAGTAACCCGGCGGGCGCGGTTCTCCTCCATCCCGTCAGGTTACCCAGCCGGGGTCGTGACCGGATCGTGCCGGATCGCACAGGCCTGCCCTCTCGTTACGAATGGCCCCGGCAGCTACATTCTGATCGTAAGGCGATTCCGGTGACGAAGCGGGACGGAAGCCAAATGTCGCTGACCATCGCGCAGCTCCCTGTGCGACTTACTCCACTGGTGGGGCGCGAGGGCGAACTCGACGGCATCGTGCAAGCTCTCGGCCGCGCCCGGCTGATCACCCTCGTGGGACCGGGCGGCACGGGGAAGACGCGGCTCGCGCTGGCCGCCGGGAGAACGGCCAGCTCTTCGTTTCCTGCCGGGGTTTGCTGGGTGGCGCTGGCTCAGGTGAACGACCCCGCCGCCGTCGGCCAGACGGTCGCCACCAAGCTCGGCGTGCCCGATACCCCCGGGCAAGACGCGGTCGAGGCCGTAGCCGAGCACGTCGGCGACCATCCGGTGCTGCTCGTACTTGACAACTGCGAGCATCTCGCGCAGGCCGCGGCCGAATTGGTGGAATTCCTGCTCGCGGCCTGCCCGGCCCTGGTCGTGCTGGCCACGAGCCGGGAGGCGCTAGGGGTGGAGGGCGAGCTCAGCTGGCTGGTGCCGCCGCTGTCGCTGCCGCAGGACGGACCCGCGCCGACCGCGGCCGGGCTCGCCGGGTCCGACGCGGTCAAGCTGTTCGAGCAGCGGGCGCGGCTGGTGCGGCCCTCCTTCCGGGTCACGGATGACAATGCCGTCGCGGTCCTGTCCATCTGCCAGCGGCTCGACGGCCTGCCGCTGGCGATCGAGCTGGCCGCCGCGAGAATGCGGATCCTGTCCTCCCCCCAGCTGGCGGATCGGCTCGGCGACATCTTCACCGTGCTGGTGGGCGGCGCGCGCTCCGCGCCGCCGCGGCACCAGGCCCTGCGCGCCACCCTGGACTGGAGCCACGACCTGCTCGACGCCGACGAGCGGACCACCTTCCGCCGGCTGGCCGTGTTCTACGGCGGTTTCACGCTTGAGGCGGCCGAACGGATCGCCGCGGGGGGTGATATCGGACCGGACGCGATGCTGGAGCTGCTGACGCGGCTGGCGGACAAGTCACTGCTGCGGGTGGACCACGGCCCGGGCGACTCCCGCTATTTCCTGCTCGCCACCATCCGGGATTACGCCTGGAAAAAGCTCGCGGAGGCGGCAGAATCGGACCAGGTGCGGCGCGGGCATCTGCACTACTTCACCGAGCTCGTGGAGCGTGCCGCGGCCCGTATCGAACGCCTCGAGGAAGCCGGCCGCCTGGAGCTTGAGCTCGACCGCGTGGACGCCGAGCTGCCCAACCTGCGCAGGGCGTTTGAATTCGCGCAGGAATCGGGCGAGGAGATCGCGGCGCTGAGGATCACGGGCCCGCTGGATCGCTACGCCTACCTGCGCGGTCGCTACCACGAGGTCCGGCAGTGGATGGACGCGGCGGTCACCTCCTACCCCGATGCTCCCTCCGAGCTGAGGGCCAAGGTACTGCTCGGCAGCGGCAGGCTCGCGTTGCTGCAATGCGATTACGCGCCCGCCGTGCGCAGGCTCGAGGCGTCGCTGCGGCTGTACCGCGAGCTCGGCGAGGCCAGGGGCATCGCCAGCAGCCTGCAGGTGCTCGGCAGCGTGGCCCGGGAGCAGGGCCGGTACGCCAGGGCGGTGGAGCTGCACGCGGAAAGCCTCGCCATCGCGACGGCCGCGCAGGACCGGTGGGGGGTGGCGAGCGCGCGCGCTTACCTCAGCTTCGTCTCCTGGCTGCAGCGTGACTTCGACCGGGCGGCCGAGGAGGCGAGCACGTCGCTGGCGATGTTCCGCGACCTCGGCGACGTCGAGGGGGCCGTGTGGTCACTGATCAACCTGGGCGCGGTGGCCCGCTATCGCGGAGACGCGGAACGGGCGTCGGTGCTGCTGACCGAGGGCCTTAACCTCTCCGAGGGGATCGGCTTCGGGGAGGGTATCGCGTGGTCGGCCGAGCAACTTGGCCTGCTCGCGGCCGTCGATGGCGACCCCGCGGCCGTCTCGCTGCTGCGCCGCAGCCTCGACTTGCACGCCGAGCTGCGCGACAGGTGGCGCATGTCCAGCGTGCTCGAAGATCTCGCGGCGCTCGCGCTCACCCAGGGCACCGCGCACCAGGCGGCCCGGCTGCTCGGCGCGGCCGAGGCAATACGGGACGCGATCGGCACCGTGATCGCGCCGTGCGAACGGCTCCAGCACAACCAGACCACCAAGGCTGTGCGGGCCGCGATCGGCGACGAGGCGTTTGATATCGCCGTGCAGCAGGGCCGGCGCGCCACCACCGGGGAGCTGACCGCCGACCTGCCGTCGGCGAGCCCGGCCAGCCTCGCGGAGCCGCCCCCGGCCGGGTCACGGCCGGACGGCCCGCCCGCACCGCCCCCGGCCCTGCCACCCCCGGCCGAATCAGCCCCGGCCGGGCCGCCGCAGGCCGAGTCAGCTCAGGCTGAGCCAGCTCCAGCCGGGCCGCCACCGGCCGGGCCAGGCCCCGCCGAGCCAGCTCAGGTGGTGCCGCCGCAGGCCGGGCCGAAGGCGGCTGCGCGCCCGCGCGTCCCGGCATCGGCGGCGGGGAACGGCGCCGCGGGAGACGGGACGCTCCGGATCAGGGCGCTCGGCGCGGCCGCGGTGGAGCTCGGCGACACGGCGCTGACCGCCGCCGACTGGAGCTACGCCAAGCCGCGTGAGCTGATGTTCCTGCTCGTCTCGTCGCCGCCGATGACCAAGGATCAGATCGCGGCCGCGCTGTGGCCGGATCTGTCGCGCCAGCAGCTCGGCAACGCGCTGCACACCGCGCTGCGCGAACTCCGCCGCGCGCTTGGCGATCCGGGCTGGGTGCTGTATTCCGACGGCCATTACCGGTTCAACCGCTCCCGGCCCCATGAGTGCGATGTGACCGCGTTCGAGGACGCGCTCGTGGCGGCCCGCCGGGCCCGCCCGGCCGAGGCCGCCCTGCCCCACCTGCAGCGCGCCATCGGCGTCTACGGCGGCGACTTCCTTGACGGCATGGCGACCGGCGAATGGGCGCTGGTACGCCGGGACGAGCTCCGCCGCGCCTTCGAGTCGGCCCTGCTCGCTACGGGCCGGCTGCAGGCCGCGGCCGGCCGCCACCAGGCCGCGGCGACGGCCTTCCGGCGGGCCGTCGCGCACGAGCCGCTGAACGAGTCGGCGCACCGGGAGCTGATGAACTGCTGGGCGCGGCTCGGCGAGACCGCGCGCGCCGTCCGGCATTACGAGGAGCTGGTCGAGGTGCTGCGCGACCAGGTCGGCGTCTCCCCCGCGGCCGAGACGGCGGCGCTGTACCGGCGGCTGCTGGCCACGCCGTAGCCGCCCCCCTGTGTTTCCCCCAGTGGAGCCGAATTCCCCCGGTGCTGGCCTGCCACACTCTGCGGACAGGCGGCGCACGCCGCACCGTCCGAACGGAGATGTCCGCAGGTGTCCGATCCCATCCAGCCGCCCGCCGCGCGCCAGCCCGAGGAGGCCCTGGAACTGGTATCCCAGGC
The DNA here is from genome assembly GCA_963739615.1 of uncultured Actinomycetes bacterium. Taxonomy (GTDB): domain Bacteria; phylum Actinomycetota; class Actinomycetes; order Streptosporangiales; family Streptosporangiaceae; genus Palsa-504. The sequence goes on along the minus strand of CAVUBD010000029.1, from coordinate 52,415 downwards.
GCTCAGCGACGGAGACCTCGAAGCCGCCCTCGCGCAGTACGAGGGGCAGGCGCGGCTTGTCACCTGGCGGCGGCCGCCCGCCGGCCCGACGGGGAGGTGCGCAGCGCCCTGACCTGCTTTATGGCCCTGCGGCTGCCCCTGGCGGTCCGGATCGCGACCGTGCTGCGGGCCCCGGGCGTGGCGCTGGTGATCTGCGAGCGGCGCACCACGGGGACCGGACCCGACGGCGAGCACGTCAGGTACCGCGGTAACGGCTGCGCCGTGGTGCGGGCCCAGCCGGACGGAACCTGGCGGATCGCGGCGGACGCATGGCACCTCGGGACAGAGGCTCCCCTTTAGCCTCGCGCGTTTCCCCGGCCTTGGCGTCTGCGCCCTCGGGGCCGGCCAGTGGTACCACGGCTCGTTCGGCCCGATGGCCGTTGGCCTATAATTCCGCTGTGGCGGCGGAAGAAGGCGCAGCCTTCGAACTGGGCACCGACGGACCCAAGGTCATCCTGGTCGGCGTCGATGATTCCGTCACGTCGCTGCGGGCCGCGGCGTATGCGGCGGGGCTGGCCCGGCGGCAGGGCGCCCGCCTGGTCTGCGTCTACGTGGAGCAGCTTTCCGCCATGTACGGCGCCGCGGCCAGCGCAGCCGCGGGCGCGGTCGCCGCGCAGGAGGAGTCGCTCCACGAAACCGCCGCCGACCTGCGGCGGCGGTCTGAGGAATATGCCGCCGGCCTGGGCGTCCCGCTCACCTTCATCACCGCCTGCGGGGACCCGTTCACCGAACTGCGGCGCGTGGCCGACGAGGTCCGCGCCGACGCCGTCATCGTCGGCGCATCGGCCAAGGCCGGGCACCGGTGGATCGGGTCGCTGGCGGTCCGGCTGGTCAAGGCCGGACGGTGGCCGGTCACCGTCGTCCCCTAGCCGGGATCACTAGGCTATTCTCCTTCGGCAGGAAAGAGGGTATCCATGGGCGTGGCCGTGGTCACGGGAGCGGGATCGGGGCTCGGCGCGAGCATCGCCGGGGCCCTGCTCGACGCGGGCTGGCAGGTCGCGCTGGCGGGCCGGCGCGAGGAACCGCTGCGCGAGACGGCCAAATCGGCGAACGGTTCCGCCGGAACCGCGCTCGTCGTGCCGGCCGACGTGACCTCCCCGCCGTCGGTGGCGGCGCTCTTCGACACCGTGCAGCAGCGCTGGGGACGCCTTGACCTGCTGGTGAATAACGCCGGCCTGTTCGGCCCCGCGGCCGGGGTGGACGAGATCGACCTAGCCGACTGGCGCCGGGTGGTCGACACCAACCTCACCGGCGCCTTCCTGTGCGCGCAGCACGCGGTGCGGCTCATGAAGGCCCAGGCGCCGCGCGGCGGCCGGATCATCAACAACGGCTCGATATCGGCGCACACCCCGCGGCCGGACAGCGTCGCCTACACCGCCACCAAGCACGCGATCACCGGCCTGACCAAGTCGATCTCGCTGGACGGCCGGGCGTTCGACGTCGCCTGCGGGCAGATCGACATCGGCAACGCCGCCACCGAACTGACCGAACGGTTCAGCCGCGCCGTGCTGCAGGCCAACGGCGCCATCGTCGCAGAACCGACCTTCGATTCCCGCCACGTCGCCGACGCCGTGCTGTACATGGCGTCGCTGCCGCTCGACGCGAACGTCCAGTTCCTCACCATCACGGCGACCAAGATGCCGTACATCGGGCGGGGCTGAGTGTTCACGCCCGCCGGGCCCATTTGAAATTCACCCCGGGCCGGGAGCATGCTTTCAGGTGGGACCGTCACGGTTCCGGCTTGCCGCAACGGCGCGGGCTTGGAAAGGGTGCGATGACGAATATCAGTTCTCTGCTTGAGCGGGCGGCGGCCGATCATCCGGGCCATCCCGCGATCCGCCTGGACGATCTCGTGCTGACCTATGCGCAGCTGCGCGAGGCCGCCATGCGGATGAGCACGCTGCTGGCCTCGGCCGGCGTGGAACCTGGCGACCGGGTTGGGATCATGCTGCCCAACGTCCCGGCGTTCCCGATCGCGTTCTACGGCGCCCTGGCCGCAGGCGCCGTCGTAGTGCCGATGAACCCGCTGCTCAAGAGCCGGGAGATCGGGTACTACCTGAGCGACTCCGGAGCCCGGGTGCTGGTGGCCTGGCAGACCGCCGCCGGGGAGGCGGCCAAGGGCGCCGCCGACGCCGGGGCCGAGGTGATCGTCGCCGAGACCCCCGACCTGGCCGACCTGCTGGCGGAATCGGCCCCCGCGTCCGGGGCGTCCGGCCGCGGCGACGAGGACGACGCCGTCATCTTGTACACCTCGGGCACCACCGGCAGGCCGAAGGGGGCCGAGCTGACCCACGCCGGCCTGGTCCGCAACGCCGAGCTCACCGCGCGCACCCTGCTGGGCAACAGCCCGGACGACGTGATGATGGGCTGCCTGCCGCTGTTCCACGTCTTCGGCCTGACCTGCGGGCTGAACGCCACGGTCGCGGCGGCGGGCACGCTGACGCTGCTGTCCAGGTTCGACGGGGCCAAGGCGCTCGACATCATCCACCGCGACGCGGTGACGATCTTCGAGGGCGTGCCGACCATGTACGCCGCCATGCTGCATCACCCGGAGGCGGACCCGGCCAAGACCGCGACGCTGCGCGTGTGCATTTCCGGCGGCGCCGCCATGCCGGTGGAGATCCTGCGCGGGTTCGAGGAGAAGTTCGGCTGCGTGATCCTCGAGGGCTATGGGCTGTCGGAGACCTCCCCGGTGGCGTCGTTCAACCTCCCGGACCGGGTCCGCAAGCCGGGCTCGATCGGCGTACCGGTCGAGGGCGTGCAGATGCGCCTCGTCGACGACCGGGGCCAGACCGCGCCTGCCGGCGAAATCGGCGAGATCGCCATCCGCGGCCACAACGTGATGAAGGGCTACTGGGGCAAGCCCGAGGCCACCGCGGAGGCCATGACGGACGGCTGGTTCCGCACCGGCGACATGGCGCGGGTCGACGAGGACGGCTACTACTACATCGTCGACCGTAAGAAAGACCTGATCATCCGGGGCGGCTACAACGTGTACCCGCGGGAGATCGAGGAGGTCCTGCACGAGCACCCGGCCGTCGCCGAGGTGGCCGTGATCGGGCTGCCGCACGCCGAACTGGGCGAAGAGATCGGCGCCGCCGTGGCGCTGAAGCCGGGCGCGAGCGCGAGCCCGGAGGAACTGCGCCAGTTCGCCAGGGACCGGGTGGCGGCGTACAAGTACCCGCGGCACATCTGGGTGGTGGACGCGCTGCCCAAGGGCCCGACCGGGAAGATCCTCCGCCGCGAGGTAAAGCCGCCCGGGGACGCCGGGTGACGGCACCGGCCCAGCCGGCCCAGGAGCCGCCCAGGAGCCAGCCCAGGAGCCAGCCCAGGAGCCAGCCCAGGAGCCAGCAGGGAGCCAGAGCTGGGCGCAGGACGCGTCCGAGGCGGCCGGCGGCCTGGACCTGCTGCTGACCGACGCGGCGCTCGGCATCATGCGCCGGTTCCAGCCGGACAGCTCGCTGCTGCGGCTGGCCGCCGGGCTGGCCCGCCGCCCGGGCCTGGTCCGCCAGCAGGCAGCACAGCTCGGCGGCGAACTCCGCCGGATCACGGCCGGCCGGTCCGCCACCGCGCCGGCGCCGCGCGACCGACGCTTCGCCGATCCGGCCTGGCAGGACAATCCCTTGCTGCGGCGCACCGTCCAGGCTTACCTGGCCGCGGCCAGGACCGCCGAGGAACTGCTGGCCGGGGCCGAGCTCGGCTGGCGCGACGACACGCGGCTGCGGTTCGGCCTCGCCAACCTGATCGCCGCGGCCGCGCCGAGCAACAACCCGGTGCTCAGCCCGGCCGGGTGGAAGGCCCTCATCGACACCGGCGGGGAAAGCGCCGTCCGCGGCCTGCAGGCCCTCGCCTCCGACCTGGCCAATCCGCCGCGGGTGCCGTCGATGGTCCGCGCCGACGCCTTCGAGGTGGGCAGGGACCTGGCCACCACGCCGGGCGGCGTGGTGCACTCATGCGAGCAGTTCGAGCTCATCCAGTATCAGCCCGTCACCGGGACCGTCTACCGCTACCCGCTGCTCATCGTGCCGCCGATGATCAACAAGTACTACATCACCGACCTGGCTCCCGGCCGCAGCCTGGCCGGGTTCCTCACCGGGCAGGGGCATCAGGTATTCGTGATGTCGTGGCGCAATCCCGACGCCCGGCACCGCGACTGGAACCTCGACACCTACGGCGGCGCCGTGCTGGCGGCGGTGACGGCGGTGCGGGAGATCAGCGGGGCAGCCAGGGCAAGCGTCTGCGCGCTGTGCTCGGGCGGCATCGTGACCTCGATGGTGGCCGCGCACCTAGGCGCGGCCGGGAGGCAGCACGAACTAGCCAGCCTGTGCCTGGGCGTGACCATGCTCGATCAGGCCCAGGCGGGCGCCGCGGGCGCGATGATCGACGAGACGACCGCCGCCGCGGCGATGGCGGTATCCGCCGAGCGCGGCTACCTGGACGGGCGGGCCCTGGCCGAGGTGTTCGCCTGGCTGCGGCCCGATGACCTGATCTGGAGCTACTGGGTCAACAACTACCTGCAGGGACGGCCGCCGCCCGCCTTCGACATCCTGTACTGGAATGCCGACACCACCCGGCTGCCTGCCGCGCTGCACCACGACTTCATCAAGCTCGCCCTGGCGAACGCGCTCACGGTGCCCGACGCGACCAGCATGCTCGGCTCGCCGGTCGACCTGTCCAAAGTCGGCACGGATGCCTACGTCGTCGCCGGGGTCGCCGATCACCTGTGCCCGTGGCAGTCGTGCTACCGGACCACGCAGCTGCTCGGCGGGCCGGTCAAGTTCGTGCTGTCGACCAGCGGGCACATAGCGGCCCTGGTCAACCCCCCGGACAACCCGAAGGCCTCGTTCCAGACCGCGCCGGTGAACCCGGCCGACCCCGGCGAGTTCCTGGCCGCGGCGAGCACCCAGCCGGGCAGCTGGTGGCCTGACTACTCGTCCTGGCTGGCGGCGCGCAGCGGCGGGCGCAAGGCGAGCCCGCGGAACCTCGGCCGGAAGGCCTATCCGGTACTGTACGCCGCGCCTGGGACCTACGTTCATGACCACTGAGATCCGTAGCGTCACGATCGGCGACCAGCAGCTGCGGGTCGGGATAAGACCCGGGCGCAGCGAGCCGGGCCAGCCACCCCGGTGCCCGTTGCTGCTGCTCAACGGCATCGGCGCCAACCTGGAGGCGTTCGAGCCCTTCGTGGCCGCGCTCGACCCGGCCGTCGAGGTGATCAGGTTCGACCCGCCCGGCGTCGGCGGCTCGGCCCAGCCGCGCCGGCCGTACCGTTTCGCCGGGCTTGCCCGGCTGATGGCCGGCCTGCTGACCGGGCTCGGCTACGACCGTGCCGACGTGCTCGGCATCTCCTGGGGCGGCGCCGCCGCCCAGCACTTCGCCACGTTCCAGCCCGCCAGGTGCCGCCGGCTGGTGCTGGTCGCGACCACGACGGGCGCGCTAGGGATGCCCGGCCGGCCCTCGGCGCTCGCGCACATGCTGTCGCCGCGGCGTTTCCTCAGCCGCGGCTACCTCGAGCGGGTGGCCGGCGACCTCTACGGCGGGTCGGCGCGGGCCGACTCGACGTTGATCGCGGCGGCCATGCACGACGGTAACCGGGCGGGACCGCCGCGCGGCTACCTGTACCAGCTCGGCGCCGCGGCGGGCTGGACCAGCGTCCCGTTCCTGTCCCGGCTGCGCCAGCCGACGCTCATCATGGGCGGGGACGACGACCCGATCATCCCGCTCGCCAACGCCCGGATGCTGCACCGGCTCATCAGGAATTCGCGGTTGCACGTCTACCACGGCGGCCATCTCGCCCTGGTCACCGAGGCGGCCGAACTCGCGCCTGTAGTGGACAGCTTCCTCGCCGCACCATGAAACCGCGCTTCCACCAGGGGAGCCGGTGCCCGGAGCGGCGGCGCCCCCGATCCGCCCAGGCGCACCCTCACCGTCCGTCCCACCCGCATCACCCACCCCCTAACACAGCACCGGGTTATCGCTGTCACCCCTGGCCTTGCCGTTTACCCTGCCCGTCTTGGCCGGCTGTGGGCCTGGTGCGGCGCCATCCGGGGCTCAGCCTGCCAGTGCCTCGCGATGGGCCCAGGCCAGCTGGAGAACGGCGGCTCCGGCCGCCTGCACCGGTTCGCCGGTCACGACGCGGTCGATGACGCGGCCCGCGAATTCGCGGGCCGCGAGCACGGTGCCTTCCGCGTTGCCGCGCGGGGTCAGGCTGAACAGCTCATCGAACAGGGGGCTGTCGATGACGGCCACCGTGAGCAGGTCGGTGGCGTAGGTCAGCGGGTCGACGCCGAGCCCGAGGCACCACACCCGGATCTGACCGTCGTCAAGCGCTTCGGTCATGCGCCGGGCGAACGGCCAGGAATCGTAGTCGAGGGGGCCGCCCTGGGTGCCGTAGTCCTCGGAGCGCCCGCAGAGTTCCTCGGCGTACTCGCGGATCATGCTCCGCCACAGCGAGAAGTCACCGCGCTCGTTCCAGGCCTCCTCGCCAGAAGGCTGGAATACCCCGACCGGGATCACCTGGTACAAGCCGCCGGCGTGGCCCACCTTGGCCGGATCTCGCCAGTGCAGCAGGAACGACGCGCGGCCCGCCGGCCGGTCCAGCCGGAGCGTCAGGGTGCTGATGGCCAGGTTCGCCGGGCGCCTGCGCAGGTCGCACGGATCGCCGATGCTGGCGCGCAGCCTGGCCGGGCGCCCGCTCAGCCGCATGGCCGCGTAGTCGTGCGCGGCCGCTTCGCCGGTGTCGATGCCGTCGAAGTAGCGGCCGCGGGTGAACACCAGCCGGGGCGCCGCCGAGGTGAGGTCGGCCTCGGTCACCCGGTAGGTGGCGCGGTTCTCGAACACCGCCGGAGCCGCCAGCTCCCCGAGGGCGTCCGAGTACCGAAGGCAGGGTGTCCCGTCGGCCCGGCCGGGCAGGACCGCCGCCGCGTCCTCGGCGCGGACCGCCGCGGGCGGCCCGGCAGTGGCGCTGAACTCCAGCTTGAGGTCCTGGAGCGGGACCGGGGCGGCGGGCAGCCAGCCGGGGATCCCGAGCAGCGGGGTCCCGGCGACCCTGCGGCCGGCCGGGTAGTCATCCGCGGCGGCGAGAGTCAGCCGGTGCCGGTACTCCTGGAGGTAAGCCCGCACCCGGAGCCAGTCGCGCTGGCCGGAGGTCAGCCGCGCCGGCGCCTGGGTCACCGCGCGGCGGGCTCCCCGCGGCCCGCTATCCCGATCTGGTCGTCGGCCCAGAAGTTGATCAGCTCCTCCTCGGTGAGCGACTGCGGGGTGCCCGGGCGCAGAGTGCGGCCCGTCGCCAGGCTCCAGCTCGTGATCAGGACCCGCGCCAGGAGTTCGTCCTCATCGGCGTGATAGACGGCCCGGCTGAAAAACCTACGTCGTGTATTTACGCCAGAATCGCTCGCGCGATGTATGCCAGAGACAGTAGTGTCTTGCACAACGCGCCTCCTTCCGGGGAGGTAGACAGGGAAGTCCGCTCGCCGGTCCTGTGGTGTCCTGATCCCACACAGTTAGCCACGGAACCGGGGCGGTCTTCCGGTCAATTAACGTCAGGCTTCGCGGCACAGGTATTGCGAAGGTGAAAGGCTTGGCAAAGCCGTGCGACGAAGACGACTTTACAGGCAACGCAAAGAACTTGGACTGAAAAGCCAAGTCTGACCTGGGATAGTTTCATCACGTGCCAGACGTCCCGCTGTTAACGTACGTCACAAGCGCGGCTTACTCTTCAATTGTCCGCTATGTGCAAATGCGCGTGCAGATGCACAGGCCGCAGTTGCCCGCGGGACTCATATTCCGGTCTTTCTGGATATGTGACCGTTTTGCCGGAAAAGCGCGGGCTGATCATCAAATGCCTGGCCTATGTCGCTAACGCCCTGCACTTATCAGGCCGCGGCGAGGGCGTCAGTCGCCAAGAACGAGATCACCGCATCGGCGAAGCCGCCCGGGTCCTCCCAGAAGAGCAGGTGACCCAGGTCAGGGAAGGTTACGAGCCGGGCACCCGGAATGCGGTCCGCGAGCAGCTTGGCGTTACGCGGGTCGACCACCGTGTCCGCTGCGCCGTGCAGGACCAGCCATGGGCGCCGCCGGTGCATCGCTCCGCGTAGCTCATAGGCGATCCGCAACCCGCCGCTGCTCGCGTACCGGGTTCTGCCTCCTATATACATAGTAAGCACTTGCTAAATATATCAAGCAGAACGGGCCGCCGGGCTACAGCGTGCTGCGGGTGGCGATCTGGCTGAGTTCCGGCAGCTTCCCCTCGGCCGCGCTGGCGGCGATCCGCACGCCGGCCCAGGCCAGCGCGAAGCCGTAGGCGGCGCCGCACGCTATGAGCACCGGCATCCGGACCACGGCACGGTCCCCGTTGGTGAGCAGCACGGCGGCGATGACGGGGATGGCCGCGATGGCCACGCCGCCCACGCTGGCGAGGGTTCCGACGAACTGGTGGGCCCCGTATCCCTGGGCGGCCCGGCGCATGGGGTTTCCGGCCCGCTTCTCCATCGGGTAGGGCAGCACGACGGTGAGGATGTTGGCCAGGGCCAGGGCCGCGCCCAGCCCGGCCAGGGCCACCGCCGTGCCCAGGAAGCCGAACCCGGGCTGCCTGGCCACGGCGGCGAGGCCGAACGAGACCGCGGTGAGCAGCGGCACCGCGATCACGCCGAGCGCGATGTCCTGGCCGGAAAAGTAGGCCCGCAGCTCGCGGCGGCCGGTAAGCGCCATGGCCTCGGTGACGAACGGCGGCCCGGTCAGCCCGGCCGTGTTGGCGTGGAAGTACCCGGTGAACCCGGCGCCGACGACCGCGCTCGCCAGGACGAAGGCGGGATGCCCGTCCGGGCCGACGATGGCCCTGATGGACACCGCGGCCATGATGACCGCGGTCATCGCCCAGAAGACGAGCGACATGGGCTCGCGGCGCTGGTAGATCCAGAACCGGGCGGTCACCGCGCCGCGCAGGCCGTACCGGGCCAGCGGCAGGGCCGCGCCGCGGACCCGCGATGACTGGGTGGTGCTGTCCGCGGTGACCAGGGCCCGGCTGAGCGCCCGTACCCACAGCCAGCCGAGCACGACGATGACGGCGGCCAGCAGCGCCAGCTGCAGCAGCGCGGGTCCGGGATGCCCGTCGGAGGCATCCTGGATCGCGTGCGCGGCCAGGCCAGGCGGCAGCCAGCGCAGCCAGGAATCGATGCCGTCGAAGCTCGCCGCGGTGAACGTGCCGTCGGCGGCCGTCTTGGGCACCACCTGGGTGAAGAACTCGTACAGGGCGAAGATCGGGATGATCAGGAAGGCGGCGAGGTCCTTGCCGCGGCGCGAGCGCAGCAGCCCAGCCATGCTGGTGGTCACCAGCCGGGCCAGCGTGATGCAGAACAGCACCTGGAGCACGACCGCGACCACCGCGACGACCAGGCCGAACGGGCCGCGGGCGAGCCCGACGGTCACGCCGAGCAGGCCGAGCAGGTTGGCCAGCGGCCAGGCGCCGGCCGCCGAGGCGGCCAGCAGTCCCGTCGCCAGCGGGCGGGTGCGCACCGGGTAGAGCGCCAGCGTGGCCGGATCGAGGGTGCCGTCCAGACCGAAGGCGAAGATCGGCAGGATCATCCAGCCGAGCGCGAACACCGTGAAGACGACCGCGGTCACGTCCACCGCCGCGCTCTGGCCCCGGAGCAGGGCCAGGGCCACGAACACGCCGATCGCGCCGAGCCCGGCGAAGGTCGTTGAGACCAGGAAGGAGATCCTGGCCGCCGCGGACGAGCGCAGCGCGTTGCGCAGCAGGCGCAGTTTCAGCTGGAAGAGGAGCCGAGCCATGACAGTCCCTCCTCGCCGCGGGCCCGCGGGCCGACCAGGTCGATGAAGGCCTGCTGCAGGGTCTTGCCGCCCCGGACCTGCTGCGTGGTGCCGGTAGCCACGATCGTGCCCTGGCTGATGATGGAGACGTGATCACAGACCTGCTCGACCAGTTCCATGACGTGGCTGGAGAACAGCACGGTCGAGCCGGAGCCGGTGAAGCGGGTCAGCAGCCGGCGGATCACGTCGGCGGAGATGGGATCCACGCCCTCCAGCGGCTCGTCCAGGAACAGCACCGACGGGTTGTGGATCAGGGCGCAGCCGAGCGTGGCTTTCTTGCGCATGCCGGTGGAATAGTCAGCGACCAGCCGTTTCGCGTCGGCGGTCAGGTCGAGCACGTCCAGCAGCTGGGTGGCCCGCGAGCGCGCCTCGGCGGCGGGCAGGCCGTGCAGCCGCCCGGCGTATTCCAGCATCTCCGCGCCGCTGAGCCGCTCGAACAGCCTGGCCTCGGCCGTCACCACCCCGATGACCGCCTTGGCGGCACGCGGGTCGGCCCATACGTCCAGCCCGTTGATCAGGACCTGGCCGGCATCGGGCCGCAGCAGGCCGGTCATCATCGACAGGGACGTGGTCTTGCCCGCCCCGTTCGGCCCGACGAGGCCGGCGAGGGAACCAGCCGCGATCTCCAGGTCGATCCCGGCCACCGCCTCCTTAGCGCCGAAACTCTTGCGCAGCCCGCGCACCACGATGGCTAGCTCACCCATGGCTGCCTCCTCGCCGCGAAGCCGCTGGCCCAGTGAACCAGCGGCCGGCAGGTCATCTGCCTACTATTGTGATATCACATTTCTGGAACTGAGTCATCCTGTCCCGGACGCCCGCAGCCACTGCCACACAGTCAGCATCCCGCCCGGCGGTGCGACCTGCCGACGGGACAGTCGCCGTTCCGCAACCTCGGAACTGAAACGGGCCTCCCGGCGCCTCCGGGAGGATCCCTGAACACCCGCAGGCCGTTCCGGAAATCGTTCCGCGATGTCCCCCGTTGTCGTGACAAGCGTCCCGCGATAACGAGCCGAACGGCCCTGGCCAGTGTCCGGGTCAGGAGATGATCGTTGCCCTGTGCCTGGATGGGTGTGGTTCGGTTCGGCCGTGGGCTTGATCCTGGTCGTGGTTGTCACCTACGACTTGACTCAGCGTCGGCACGCCATCCTGCGTAACTTCCCGGTAATCGGTCATCTGCGCTTCCTCCTGGAATCGGTCGGGCCCGAGCTGCGCCAGTACATAGTCACTGACAACCGCCAGGAACGGCCCTTCGACCGGGACCAGCGCCGGTGGATCTACACCTCGGCCAAAGGCATCAACAACAACTTCGGGTTCGGCTCCGACGAGGACCTCGACGCCGCATCGGGCCACATCATCATCGACCAGAGCATGTTCCCCCTGCCGCGCCCGGACCCGGAGGAGGATGCGGTCGCCTGCACGAAGGTGCTCGGCTCGGCCAGGCAGCGGCCCGGCATGTTCCGACCAGCGTCGGTGGTCAACGTATCCGCCATGAGCTTCGGGGCCCTGAGCGGGGTAGCCGTCGAGGCCATCAACGGGGGCTGCGCCCTGGCCGGCTGCCTGCACAACACCGGGGAGGGCGGCCTGACGCCCTACCACCTGCACGGGGGCGAGCTGGTGTTCCAGATCGGCACCGGCTACTTCGGATGCCGCGACCGTAACGGGCGCTTCGATCTCGACCGGCTGGCGGACCTGTGCGCTGAACACCCGGTACGGGCGATCGAGATCAAGCTCAGCCAGGGCGCCAAGCCGGGTCTGGGCGGGGTGCTCCCGGCCGCAAAAGTCACACCAGAGATCGCCGCGGTAAGAGGCGTCGAGATGGGGCGAGACTGCCGCAGCCCGTCCCGGCACAGCGCGTTCTCAGATGTCGACAGCCTGCTCGATTTCGTCGAGACCATCGCCGGACGCACTGGCCTGCCCGTCGGCATCAAATCGGCCGTAGGCAGTGTCACCTTCTGGGACAGGCTGGCCGAGAGCATGGGCGGTACGGGCCGGGGCGTGGACTTTATCACCGTAGACGGCGGGGAGGGAGGCAGCGGTGACGCCCCCCTGGCCTTCAGCGACCACGTATCACTGCCCTTCAAGCTGGCGATCAGCCGCGTATACCGCGCCTTCGCCGAGAGAGGACTCGCCGGCGACGTCGTGTTCATCGGCTCAGGACGGCTCGGCATGCCCGAAACCGCTCTTCTCGCCATGGCCCTGGGATGCGACATGATCAACGTCGCACGAGAAGCGATGCTGGCTATCGGCTGTATCCAGGCGCAACGCTGCCACACCGGGCAGTGCCCGGTCGGGATCACCACCCACTCCGCCTGGCGCACCCACGGGCTCGACCCTGCTCTCAAGTCAGTGCGCCTCGCCAACTACATCTCGACGCTCCGCCGCGAGCTGCTCGAGCTCAGCCACGCCTGCGGAGTTACCCATCCCAGGCTGGTCGGCCGGGACCGCATCGAGATACTCGACGGACACTTCGGGACCCGCACAGCCCAGGAGATCTTCGGCTACGACCCATCCTGGGACTAACGGAAGGCAACTGCGACCCCCACCGCGTTCGAATCCAGCAGGAGGCCCTGCCTCCATGACCACGCGCACGACAAGGACTAAGGTCACGAGCGACGGGACCAAGGCCGCGCGTAGGGTGAGAATAGCTGGGGTATCTGCCGTGTCTACCCGGTCGGGACCACCAGCGGGGTGGCCAGCGTGAAAGGGATATGCCGTGACTCACGATGATGACCTGCCCGTAGAAGTGCGTAGGCAAGACGAAGAGGCCGAACTGCAGATAGCCGCGCAGCTAGCCGAGCTACGCAAGGATACGGACCCGGCTCACGATGACGACCTGCCCGCAGAAGTGCGAAGGCAAGACGAAGAGGCCGAACTGCAGATAGCCGCGCAGCTAGCCGAGCTACGCAAGGCCGAGGATGTCTTAGCCGCCAGACGGCGGACCCCGTCAGCCAGCCGGGCGTGCACGCCCGCCCGCACGCCGTTGGCGAGATCGGTCTGCTCCGGCTCCAGCGGGCCCGGACGCCGGCTTGTCCGCCAGGTCCGGCAGCGATTCCTGGACTGGAACGCTCATGCGAACAGCCCAGCAGAGATCCTGGACGCCAGGTGACTGTGGCAGTGAGCAGAGTCTGTTGTGCTCGCTGTCACAGCCATCGGGTTCGGGTCAGGGATTTCAGAACGTGACCGCGTGCCAGGTCAGCCCGCCGTTGTCCGTCAGCAGCAGCTGTCCGGCCATGTCCCCGTAGGCGGGGTGCCCGTGGATGACCACGCCGTCGCGAGTGGTGGTGAACCCCAGGTCGTTCCAGCCCTGGCCGCCGTCGAGGTAGGTGACCACCGTCCGCCAGGTCTTGCCGTTGTCTGCGGAGTAGTACAGCCAGCTCCCGGCGCTGGTGGTGGCGATGGTCAAGTGCCCGGGGGCCGAGGCGGCGATCATGCCGCCGTCACCGGCGCTGGCCGGGTGGCCTGCCAGCTTCCAGGTCGCGCCCAGATCGCCGCTCACGTAGACGGTCTTATCCGTGTGGCCGGTATAGCCCTCGCCGGTGCACAGCAGAGCCAGCCCGTGCGGAGCCTCCGGCGCGACCGAAGTGACCACCGGGAACGGGCTGCCGGCCGCGGGGCACGGGGCCGCGTGCTTAGTGACGGTCAGGCCGCCATTGCTGGCGACCAGGACAGACGAGCCGTCCGCGACCGCTGCCACCCCGGCCTGGGTAGCGATGCCCCCGGCACCAGAATTGTTGGCCAGCGCCGTTATCCGGGTCCATGGCCCGCCGCCGAGCGCGCGGCGCGACAGCGTCCATCCGGTCAGTCCGTCTGGCCCGTGGCGTGCGGTCACGGCCAGCACCTGGTGATCGATGATCTCCAGCGACAGCATCGCGCCGCCCGGGTAGGCCACGGCCGACCAGTGCTCACCGCCGTCGATGGTCACCCACAGCCCGTTGCCGAACACGAACCCGTGCTCCGGCGTCGCGAACCGGATACCCCGCACGGCCGGTCCGGTGCTGGCGTAAGGCTCGCCGAGCGGCACAACAGGTGCCGGGAGCCCATGCCAGCTCACGCCACGGTCAAGGGTACGGGCAATCAAGGTACACGGCGCGTGCTTGCACGGTGCCGTGCCTAGCACGAAGGCCTCACGGGTCGAGACAAACGTGACAGACGCGGCCCTGAACCCGGCCGGAACCGGGCCGCCCGGTGGCTGCATGATGCCGGCCGGCGCGGCGGTAACCGGATCGCGCGATGCCGGCCCGGACACCGATGGCGACGAAGCGGCGGAACGGGCGGGCGAACGGGCCGCTGACGGCGCCTGCGTCGTCCCGCACCCGGCCGCGAGCGCCACGATCAGCAGCCCCCCGCATGCGGTAGCAAATGACTTCTTCATTGAACTCGCCTCCTGATTTGGAGACCTCGCAGGCAGCAGTCCGGTTATGGGTCTTTGGTCCTCACTTGGCCACCTGGGCTACCGCCGACCCCATGCAGATCAGGACCTATCGCACTGTCCAGGCAGACGGGGGTATTCACTACGCGGGCGTTGCCAGGCAAGGCACGCGGCGATATCCAGGTTGTCATCTGGCGGCGGTAAGCCCACCCGGACGGCGCCGGCGATGCTGCTGCACCAGGTCGTTCAGCTGCCGGGGAGGAGCCGCTCGGCCGCTGGCTGGGCAGGCCGGCGATGGGGTCTGGCGAAGCGGCAGTGCAGTGCGATGGCAGCGCTGGACACCGCAGCCCAGCCGCACCATACCGATGCGAACCCGGAGGCGGTGAGGCGGGCGATGATGACGACGGCGAGGAGGTTGACGATGCCGAAGATGGCGACGTGGCGGTAACCCGAAGTCAGAAGCGGCCCGCATACGGCGAGGACGTACAGGGCGGTGATCAGGAAGCCGTCATGCAGCCGGACGCTGTAGGAGAGGTGGTAGGGGGCGAGTCTCACCCCGACCGGGCCGCCGGTCATCGCGGCGAGCAGCACCGCGGCGGTCACCGCGCCGGTCACCGCGAACGGCATCATCATCAGCTTCCGCTGCCTGGTCGGCTCCAGGGCGATGACGGCCAGGGGGACGAACACGGGCAGCACGACCAGGGCGATCAGCAGGTAAGCCCATAGCGCGAGATGACCGGCCCCGCGCGGCACGTGGCCCTGCAGCCACAGCCAGGTGAGCGCCTCGATGAACTGATGGGCGCCCAGCAGCAGCGGAATCCACGCGAGCGCGATCAGCTCGCGGCGCTGGCGGACATGACGGACGGCATCAACGCCGATCGCGCTGATCACCACGCCGCCCACGAGGTCGGCTTGCGGGGAGAAGCACATGCGGGGTCCTCAGGTCGGTGCACGGCGATTGGCCGGGATCGGCATCGGGGTTCGCTGCTCCATCTGTCACCTCGCGGCGGCAGAGGCCCGTCAGGCTCATCATGGCACCTGCCATCGGCTCCGGCAGAAGCCGGCGCTCCCTACGGACGGAGGGGCAGGAGGGGTGCCGTGTCAGCAACTCCGCGTAAGGACATCCCGGGGCTGCGGGCATGCTGGCCACTCCGCCGCCCTGCGGGCCCAGCTTCGCCGGCTACCGCAACATCCATGTCGGCATCCAGCGGCGGGACCACCTCGACGGACTGCTGGACCTGCATCCCGGCGACGCGGCCTCGGCCGTCTACACTCCAGGCCAGCGCGATCCCCGCCTCGGCAGGCACCGACATCAAGGGACCTTACTCACGCCGCGTAGCCCTCTCTGTCGTGTCGCAGTCCAGACGCGACAGCCTTCGCGGTAGCAACTGCCGGCGTCTGCCTGACCGCCGAGCGGGTGCTCGCGTAACGGCCTCGAGGATGGAAAGCCGTGGGTCACGCTGCAAGGAGGTCTTGCGTTTCCTGTGGCTCTTTCATGTGCCATTCGAGGTGGGTCTGCCGGAGCGACTGGTTGGGTACCAGCTGTTTGCCGGCGAAGTAGACCTTGACTTTCGGCTGCTTCACCTTGTAGATCAGGCCCAACATGGCGAGGAGCTGGATGAGCCTCCATGTGGCGTCGGGGTGCCAGCCGCGCTCGGGCTTGATTCCGGCCGCCTGGGCCTCGGCGTCCAGTACGACCCTGCGGCCGTGCCGGGGGCAGGCTGGGTCGGCGTGGTGCCAGCTGTGGTTACCCTCGCCGCCGGCCACGACAGCCACGAAGGGATTGTTACGGCTGTCGTCCACGCGGAACTCGTGCCCGCGGCTGTCCTTTGCCCGGCTGCCCCATTTGTGGCAGACCGAGTTGACGAAACCGGTGGCCGTCATGAGGGCCGCTGTGCGCAGCGCTCCGGCTATCAGCACCGAGTTCCACCCGAACAGCGGGTAGAACGCCAGCGGCACGCCGAAGTTCGCCACAGCCAGGAAGGGGAACGCCCGGCGCTGCCACTGCACCAGCCGGCTCCCGGCCAGGTCGCGGTGCAGCGCGTATTCTGGCGGCCGCTCGTATCCGAAGAACAGCCAGACGCCCTGCGCCCACACCAGGCCCTTGTACCCCCGCCACCCGGGGTACTCGTAGGGCGAGTGCGGATCCTTGCCTACCACGTCGGCGAAGCGGTGGTGGGCGCGGTGGTTCATCACCCATTGCTGGATGTCGCCCTCCATCGACATGCCGCTCGCCACGGCCAGCACTACCTGCAGCGGGAACCTGGCCTCAAACCCGCGGTGGGTCCAGTAGCGGTGGTTCCCCAGCGTCACGCCGAACATCGTGAACAAGTACATCGCTGCTGCCAGCGCCCACAGGCCAATGCCGGTGGGGGTGGTGAAGACACGGTAGAGTCCCCACATCCCGAAGCCTGGCAACAGTATTCCCAGGGTCACAATGTTGGTCCATACCGGCTTGCGCCGTTTGCCATCACGATCGATGCTGAAGCCTAGCGACAGCACCGCCGGCCAGTCGCGCCTGCCCTTCACCAGGGCCGACATGGAAATCAACTCCTTTCACGAGCCGTAGGCCCGGCGAATCGCCAGGGAGTAATGAAGCTGTGGCCCCTGGTCACAGCGGCCCCGCCGAGGCGTGAGAGCGTCCGGCGGGGCCTAGATCCCATCCCCCGCCAAACCGGAAGGACGAGACCATGCAAGACACCGTAGACCAGGCGCCGGCCCCGCCGTGAACCCGGGCGCAGATCATCGAGGACGCGCGCCGGCAGTGTGCCGGGACATGGACCGCTTCGTGCTCTCCGGCCGGGCGGCGGAGGACGCAGCGGCAACCGGGGCCTGGGGTCCGGGAAGGATGCTGGGAAGATCTCGCAGGAGATCCTTCAGCTCACCCCAGGTCCGGGCGGCCAGGGCCCGCCCCGCCCGGTCGTCGAACTCCCCGGGCGTCAGCCTGCCCGCCTGGAAATGCTCACTCAGGTCGGATAGGACCGCCTCGCGGCCGGCATCGGAAGCCCTCATCTCCGCAGGGGGCGAGTTCCCCAACGCGGCGTTCATCAAGCTGCCGCCCTTCCATCTCGTACCGCTGCCTCGCGCCGTCGTGAGCGGATTCCGCATATGTCTAATCTCCTCGGCGGCAGGGCATCCGCGACAAGGCGAAACGGGCATATTTTTGATCTATGAGCGAGCCGCTTCACCCCGTCTACCTGCCCTTCACCAAGGAGCAGCTGTAAACATTCACCCCGGTGACCGGGGAGCCTGATATCGCCGCTCGCTGAGTGAACGACCCCGCCCCGGCGATGGCCGCGAGCACGGTGACGGGCAGCGCGTCGGCGACCGCGAGCAGGCGGCGGGCGGCGCTCACGAGCCGTCCGGCCGTCCGCCTCGTCCCGGACGGCCCGGCGGGCCGTCCCCGCCCCGGCCCGGCCTCGCGCGGTTACCGCCGTGTCGGAGCGGGACTGCCCCGGTGAACGCTGAGTCCTTCACGCCTGGCTGCCGCCTGAACGCACGGCCGACCCTGATCCTGCCAGCGGCCACCGTGCCGCCGACGAGGGAGCGGCGCCCCGGGCGGGCCGGGGCAGAACTCCGCCCTCATCTACAGAAATCCGGTTTCGGAGGCCCTTTTCACTTCCTGGCCCGAAATCAGGTGCCAGAGTGGCATGGTTGATCGGCTGTTACGGGAGTCCCGCGTGCCTGGCGTGGTCCATTCTCGGACCTTTCGTGTACCTCCGGTCTACCCCGGCTGCCTTTCCGCCGGTCCTGGCCGTCGCACGGCGGTGGTCTGCCAACCGTCGCTTTTCACGCACGACGCGGCCTGGAGGGCCGAGAACACCTTGGTCTGTACGTGGACGCGTTGCCGCCCTTGCCGGGACCACGCTGGCGCCCGGCGGGCGTCAGGTTCCGCCGCTGGTGTTCACCACCTGGGACTCCGCGACCCGGAACGCCGCCACGACGGTCGTGGACAACTGCGGCAACCCCGCCCGCACCCCCGGTCCCCGTCAGGTGACGTCCCGGTGATCCCTGCCGCGAGCGACATTGACGGTATGTAGCGTGACTTTGCGGTGCCATGCCTATCCTTGGAGTTGCCGAGAACTGCGCATGAAAGGTGCGGATCGGGTGACCGTCAATGCCCCGAGAGTGCTGTACCTCGTGATCAGCGGCGCGCCCGCGCCTGAGGGCCTGCCGTCGCTCGTCACCCTCATCCAGGAGTCAGGGTGGCGGGTTGTCGTGTTCTCGACCCCGGCGGGGACGCGGTTCGCCGACCTGGACGAGCTGGAGCAGCTGACCGGGCAGCCGGTCCGCTGGGAGTACCGGATGCCGGGCACCGGCGAGCGGACGCCCCCGGCTGACGCGGTGCTGGCGTGCCCGCTGACGTTCAACTCGGTGAACAAGTTCGCGCACGGGCACGCGGACAACTTCGCGGTCGGCCTGCTGTGCGAGATGGCCGGCTATCAGGTGCCGGTGATCGTGGTCCCGCACTGCAAGCCGCAGCTCGCGTCGCACCCGGCGTTCACGGCAAGCCTGCAGACGCTGCGGGGCATGGGGGTATGCGTGCTGTTCGATCCGGCGGCACCGTATGAATCAAGGCTGCCATCATGGGCTGAGGTCACGGCGGTGCTGCCGGGCGCTGCCACCCAGGGGGTGACGCGGTGAGCGGGGACGGGAATGCGGCCGGGGCGCGGATCGCGCGGGCCAGGCGCCGCAGGGGCCTGTCTCAGCCGGTACTCGCGGGCCTGGTCGGCCGGTCGGAGTCCTGGCTGTCGCAGGTTGAGCGGGGTAAGCGGGGAGTGGACAGCTACGCCGTGCTGACCCGGATGGCGGAAGTCCTGCGGGTCGAGGTAGAGGAGCTGACCGGCCCCGGAGGGGGTGACGTCGAGGAGGGGCAGCGCGTGTACGAGCCGGCCGCGGAGATCGAGCGGGCGATGATGGGCTACGAGGCGGTCAGCGCGCTGCCGTCTACGACCGGGCGATGACCGCGACCCTGCTCGCCCGAGCGCGGGAGGTCGCCGCCCGTACCGGGGACGGCAACCGGATGGGCACGGCGTTCGGGCGGGCGAACGTGGCGATGCACGCGATCTCCGCCTCACTACAGCTGGGGGACGCGAAGGCGGCGATCGAGACTGGCGAGTCGCTCGACCCGGCCTCGCTGCCGGCCGGGCTGACCGGCAGGCGCACCCAGCTCAACCTGGACCTCGCCCGCGCGTACGCCATGCGCAAGCAGGACGCCGCTGCGGTGAACCTCCTCCTGGCCGCTGAACGGCTCAGCCCCCAGCTCGTCCGCTATGACGGGCGCACCCGCGAGGTGATTACCAGCCTGCTGCGCCGCGAGCACCAGCCGTCCACCCCTGAGCTGCGCCCGCTGGCCCGCCGCGCCGGGGTGATCTGACCCGCACTTTCGTACGGGTTTCCCGCTCGCACCAGCAAGCGGGCTAACTGCCTTCACGACGCTGCGGCCGACGCCTCCCCATCTCGCCTACCGTCTTGCCTCACCAGCGAGTACACGCGGCCCCGGAGGCAAGACGATGACCACACCAGCAGTCGACGCCCTGACGGATGAGGCGGTCAGCCTCGGCACGGTGCCGTGGGCGGACTCCCGGGAGCCGTCATTATGGCCGTCCACTGCGGCGGCGTTCTCACGCCCGTGACGCGCAGGGCCATGAGCGCCACGCCCCCGTTCGCTCCGCTACCGACCGCTCCAGGCATGGCGCGAGGCCACGTCAGGGCCACTCTCGCCCAGTGGGGCCTCGGCGAACTCGCCGACATCACCGAGATGATTGCCAGCGAGTTGACCGCCAACGCCGTCAACGCGTCGGCTGCACTTCAGGCAGCCGGCAGTGTACCCGTCATCCGCCTGTGCCTGATAACCGACGGGGAAACGCTGGTCGTTGAGTGCTGGGACCACGCTCCCGGCTTCCCCTCGCTACGGCAGACGTCCGAACTTGCCGAGACCGGGCGCGGCCTGGCCATCATCGATTCCCTCACGGGCGGGTCGTGGGGCTGGCAGCCCGCCAACGGCCACGTCGGCAAATGCGTCTGGGCTGAGATCCCGGCACGTGGCCGGCCCGTCTCAGCGCTCCTGCCATAACCCGTACGTCATGAAGCCGCCCGAGTCAGCAGCTCACCCCCACCACTGATTCGGAGCATGACCATGTTTAACTCTCTTTCCCGTGCCGGTGCGGTGGCAGCGAGGTATCCGGAGAAGCCGGACGCCATCGCGCCTGAACGGTTCGCCAGCATCATCGACGTCCATGTCATTCTCCGCCGGGCCGGCCGGGTCTTGCTGCTGCGTCGCACTGGCAATGTTTACGCCACCGGCCAGCTGTGCCTTCCGTCTGGGCACCTTGAGCACGGCGAGAGCGTCTGCCAGGCCGCAGTACGCGAGGCCTTCGAAGAGACCGGCATCATGCTCGGCCCTGCGACCCTCCGGCACGTCTTGTCGATCCATCAGCGCAATCGCGGGACCTCAGATACCCGGGTCGGGTTCGCATTCGCACCCAGTGCGTGGACCGGCGAGCCGGTCAACGCTGAGCCTCACAAGCACTCCGAACTCATCTGGGCCGTTCCCGCGGCCCTGCCCGCCGACACGGCCGAGTACACCGCCGCTGTCATCACCGCGGCCGAGCGCGGCCTGGCCTTCACGCTGAACGGATGGTGACCCGCGATGACCAGCATCGCGTTCGCCGGCCTGACCGCAGCCGGCAAGACAACGCACGCGCAACGGCTGGCGGCCGATCTCGGCTACGACTACGTTTCGGCCACGGACATCTTGTTCGAGATCCTGCGGGTTCCCCGGGACGCGCACCCGTGGTTCAACCAGGCCGACGCGATCAGCGCCGCCCGCGACGACGGCGCTGTGGACGCCGAGCTGGAATCGCGGCTGGTGGACCTCGCCCGCACCAGCGACCGGGTCGTGTTCGATTCCTGGGCGCTGGCATGGATCTGCCCGGTCCCGGTGCTCCGCATCTGGATCGAG
This sequence comes from uncultured Actinomycetes bacterium, assembly GCA_963739615.1. GTDB lineage: Bacteria > Actinomycetota > Actinomycetes > Streptosporangiales > Streptosporangiaceae > Palsa-504. The sequence continues at coordinate 31,215 of CAVUBD010000029.1, read as the reverse complement.
TCCGACCTGCCGTCCCGGACCCGCAAGTGCCAGGTGTCCCTGGGCGATGTCATCCGCCACGTAGACCTGCGCGTCGGCGTCCTCATGCACCGCTGGCCCTGGATCGGCAGCCTTGCCGACGCCATCAGGGCCTTCGAGGCCGCGATGCCCGGCCTGGATGCGCTGACCGTCTCATTTCTCGGGGCCGTCAACCTCTCCAAGCCGCGCGACGTGCTGGACGCGGTCTTCGGCCAGGTGCTGGAGGACGCCTCGGCCGCCGGGCTGCTGGCAGGCCTGGACATCAACATGCGGCCCTCCGACCTGGCAGCCCTTGACCTGTACCTGGGCCCGCTGCTCGACCTCCAGCGCAGCGGCCTGCGCGTCAACATCCACCTGGGCGAACTATTCGGCGCCGGATTCTCCCGGCAGGTCCTGTCCCGCATCATTCCCAGCCGGATCGGCCACGGCGTCCTGCTGCTAGACGACGCACCGACCGTCGAGCTGATCCGCGAGCACGGCATCTGCCTGGACATGTGCCCGGTGAGCAACACCCGGCTGGGCGTCTGGGACTGGACCCGCTCCAGCCCGCGGCGATGGCGATGCGCCTGGGGCTACCCGTCACCATCAACACCGACGACCCGTTCCTGTTCAGCGCCGGCCTGACCGCCAACCTGGCTCTCTCCGGCCTGTCCCCCGCCCAACTGGAAGAGGCCCGGCTGGCCGGCAACCGATACGGTTACCAGCCGTGACGCCCCGGATGACGCTGCACGTGATCTACGGGATCGCCTGCGCCGGAAAATCCACCACGGCGCTGCGGCTCGCTACCGACAACGGCGTCCGGACAATCGTCAGCACCGACTACCTGCGAGAAGTCCAGCGGCTGTACGTTCCTGCCGCTCAGTCCCCCGTGCTGGCGAAAGTCTCGCACACCGCCTGGGAACTTTCCGGCGACCCGACGCCGGCCGGCATCATTGCCGGGTTCACCAGCCACGCCGAGGCAGTGTTTCCCGTCGTCGAGGCCGTTGCCGCGAAGCTGACCCGGGACGGCCTGGACGCGGTTATCGAAGGCTCGCCGTTCCACGGTGCCCTCATCACGAGGCTGCGGCAGCACTGCCAGGACGCCGCCATTCGCCCTGTCCTCCTGACCGTCGATTCGCTGCCGCAACTCCTTGATCACATCAGCGACAAGGAGCAGCAGCGCGCCCCCGGGGCCGAGCCCCGGGGCTGGCGGGCGAACGCCGGAGTCCTGATGACAATCCAGGACTTCCTGATCAGCGACGCCGCCCGCCACGCCATCCCCCGGATGCGCGCGGCGCAGCCCATCCTCGACAGAGACCCCTTGTGAGCACGCATCCAACCGCGGTCCGCGACCTGGACCACGTCGTCATGACAGACGGCCGCATCTACCGGGTAGTGGGCAACCTGGACCACCCGGCCAAGTTCGTCGGCTACAACGTCTACTCGCCCGACCCGGCCGGCGACCGGCTCTTCCGCAGCACGCCCTACCGCAAGAACTTCACCGAGGACGACGAACTACCCGACGACGCCCTCGGCACCTACGGCATGCTCCCCAAGGCCAGGATCTGCGAGCATCTCGACCCGCGCACCGCGGCCACCACGCAGGCCAGCACCTTCGCGGACTCACCTTGGGCAGGGCTGCACGCCGAGCTCAACGCCCTGTTCGGAGCGAACGCCGTCGGGATCTTCGGCTCCGCCATGCTGGGCATGCACCTGACCCCGGACGGAACCGTGCGCAAGGACGTCGACTTCGTCATCGAGGGAACCGGCAACATCCCTGTCCTGCGCGAGCACCTGCCCGCCATCCGGTCCAAGCTCCGCTTCACCGAGGTGACCGGCGCCCGCCAGGGACGCCAGTACGAGCGCTACCGCCGGGTCTTCCGCAACGACAACAACTCCACCGACCTCGTCATCACCCGCCGGTGGACCGCCCTGCAGGCCCCCAACGCGGTAGTGACCACCATCCGGTTCCGCGACACCGCCGTCCAGACCCCCTGCCGGCTCGCGGGCACTTTCCCAGTCCAAGCCAAGAACGTCACCGTGACCGGGCAGGTCGCCGACGCGGACCTGGGAAACCTCTTCCCCCGCATGTTCCGCCTCGTCACCGCCGGCCACACCTACACCGTCCACCTGTGGTGGTGGAAGTTCGCCAGCCCGGTCCGCGATGGTGACACCATCACAGTCCGGGGCAGCCGCCGCGACCTGCCCGGCCACGACGTCATCAGGATCAGCAGCTTCACCAGCCACTGGCTCAAGATCCACAACCCGTAAGACCGCAGGACCCGAACACGCCGGGCCGAAATCCGCCACGATCAAAGCCACGATCAAAGGAGTACCGATGCTCGACCGTATCGCCCTCATCACCGGGAACGCCGGCAAGGCGGCCGAGTACGCCGCCATGCTCGGCATCGACGTCACCCCCGCCAAGGCCGAGCTGACCGAGGTCCAGTCCCTCGACGTCGCCGTCGTCGCCACCCGCAAGGTCACCGACGCCTACGCGCAGCTCGGCGAGCCCGTCCTGGTCGACGACACCGGCCTGACCGTCCACGCCTGGAGCGGCCTGCCCGGCGCCCTCGTCGCCTGGTTCCTCGACACCGTCGGCGCCCAGGGCATCCTGAACATGGCCACAGGACTCACCGACCGCCGCGCCACCGTCACCACCGCGCTCGGCTACGCCGACGCCGACGGCGTCCAGGTATTCACCGGCACCGCCAACGGCACCCTCGCCACCGAACCCCGCGGCACCTCCGGCTTCGGCTACGACGCCATCTTCATCCCCGACACCGACCCTGGCCACCGCACCTACGCCCAGATGACCAGCGAGGAAAAGAACAAGATCTCCCATCGCCGCCACGCAGTCGAGGCGATGCGCGACGGACTGGGACTTCGCTAACCACCAGCAGAGCAGGAACGAGGAGGCTTGGACAGCCAGTGGGGCTGGCTGCAGCCCTCTGAGCCCACAATGGCCACGACCCGGTGCGGCCCCTGCGCCAGCGAGCCGACGTCCCGGCCGTCCGGGACTTCACGGCGGAGGTACGCGAGCGGCTGCCCGCCGCAGCAGGGCATGCTGCACCCCGATGATGGTCATCGCGCCCAGGATCTCGCCCCGGGCGATCATCGCCGGCGTCTCGCCAACCGGCACCCACCGAACCTCGGCCGTCTCGTCCACCTTCGGCTCCCCGACAAGCTCGGCCCCGTCCGCCAGGTACAAGTCCTGCGGGTAGTCCGCGTTGCCGATAAGCGGCTGCGCGGACATGACGAACTCGGTCTTGCGCGGACGCCGGCCCGTTTCCTCTTCGACCTCGCGCGCTGCCGCCGTCACAGAGTCTTCTCCGTCATCCACGTAGCCGCCCGGCAGCTCCCACACCCAGCGGTCCACGATGAACCGGTACCTGCGCATCATCAGCACCCGCTCGCCCGCGTCGTCCAGCACCACCGTCATCGCGCAGCGCCGCATCCGGAAGACGTACTGCGTGAACCGCACGCGATTCGGAAGCTCGACATCGGCCAGGCTCACGCGGACGTGAGGAGTGTCGTCCACCAGCCGCTCGCCGTGGATCACCCACTTGGGCGGGTCAGTCACGTACGCGACACCACCGGCCTGGCCTAGGGCTATCAGCACCGCCGAGCCAAGTAGCACGGCGGCAGTCGCCGGTGTACGTCTATCCGTGGCACAGTTCGAACCACGTCACCACCCGCCCGCCGCGCCGACGCCAGCCCCACCGTGCCGCGAGGCCCGCAACAAGCTGAAGCCCGCGACCGCGTTCCGCATCACGGCCGACAGGACGCAGCTCCGGCGTCCCCGGCCCGGCGCGATCGGTGACCTCGACCCGCACGACGCCGTCCCCGGCAATGACCGCCACCGTGACCGTCTCCCCGGGAGCACCCGAGCCGCTATGACGGACAGAATTACCGAAGACCTCACTCACCAGCAAGATAGCCACGTCTCCGCACGGGTGCCCAGAGCCGAGTACCTCGGAGACGAACGCGCGAGCGGCCCGCGCCCGCTCCGCCCGCCCGGCAAGCGTCACGCTCTCCCGGACCGCCACCCTGGCCATCACCGCACCCGCCCTTCCCCGGCCGCCCCGCCCCGGGGAAACCAGCCGGGCAGCGGGCGGACGCAGGGACATGCACGCTCAGCTCAACCCCGAACGTCAAGCCGAACACAAACAGCCTCCGCGGACCTGGTCCGTGGCCCGTCCGTGGCCGTCCGTGCAAAGCCGACGGTCCCCCGCACCGCTCCCAGGCCCCGATTCCCGTCCGCTATGCGTCCGTGGACACCGCAACACAGCGGCCCGCAGCGCGACAAGGTGACACATGACGGGACAGAGAAGAAACGCCCCGCTAGCGCGAGGCATCGCAGCTAGCGGGGCGTTTTCGCAGCGTGTGGCAGGTGATGGGTTCGAACCATCGTAGGCTGAGCCCAATGCCAGGAACTTAAGCGACGGCCTGGTTTGTAACGGTTTGTGGCTGGTGTGGTGCGGGTGCGTGACATGGGACGAGGCTCCCGCTAGGACAGGCGATTACCACATCGTTTTGCCTTAGCAGGGAGCCTCGTTGCCTGTTCATGGTGCCATGCCCGCCTGGCAGCCGTCCACGCGGGGGAAGGCCCTGCCCTGGGCGGGGGCGGGTCTTCTGTCCTGGTTCGTGCCGCCCGTGCTGGCTGGTGAGGTGGCACGGGAGGCGGCCGCGGAGCGGGACGCCGTGCTGGCGGCGGCCGGGGAGAAGGTGCCGCGACGGCGGGCCCGGCTGCTCCCGCCGCGGCTGGCCGTCTACTTCACGCTGGCGCTGTGCCTGCTGGCGCGCCTGCCGTACCAGGACGCACTGAGGTCCCTGGCCGGGGACGGCGCGGCCGGACTGCCGGTGCCGGCCTCGACGGCGCTGACCGCGGCCCGGCGCCGGCTCGGGGAAAGGCCGCTGGAGCTGCTGTTCTGGCGGGTCGCCGGGGTCCTCCTGCCGTCCCGCGACCCGTGGGCGACGGTGCGCGGGCTGCTCGTGGTGGCCTGGGACGGGACCACCCTCAAGGCCCCGGCCAGCCCGGAGAACATCACCGCGTTCGGCCGGCCCCGCGGCGGCGGGAAGAAGCCCGGGGGCGGGAAGGCGCCGCCCGTGGAGGGGCACTACCCGCACGTGCGGGTCGTCGCCCTCATCGCCTGCGGCACCCGGGCCCTGCTCGGGGCGGCCATCGGCCCCCTGGCCGACGGGGAGCAGAAGCTCGCCGCCGCGCTCACCGGCTGCCTGGGCCCGGGCATGCTGCTGCTGGCCGACCGCGGCTTCTGGTCCTGCGCCCTGTGGAGAGCCTGCTCCGCCGCCGGCGCGGACCTGCTGTGGCGGGTCAAGTCCGATATCCGCCTTCCCGTCCGGCAGCCGCTGCCCGACGGGTCCTGGCTGTCAGTGGTCAACGGCACCCGCGAGGCGCACCGGCGGGCCATGCGCAACGCCAACCGCCGCAGCCGCGGCTCCCGCCTCCCCCAGGAGGAAGGGCCGCTCCCCGGTGACATCACCGTCCGCGTCATCGAGTTCCTCATCACCGTGGCCTGCGAGGACGGCACCACCCGCACCGAGCGGTACCGGGCCGTCACCACCCTCCTGGACTGGCGCCGCTATCCCGCAGCCGACCTCGCCGCGGCCTACGCCCGCCGCTGGGGAATCGAGACTGCCTACCGCGAGGCCAAGTCCTACCTCGCCGGCAGCCGCGTCCTCCGCTCCCGCACCCCCGGCCTCGCCCGCCAGGAAATCTGGGCTCTCCTCATCACCTACCAGGCCATCCGCGCTCTCATCTGCCACGCCGCCGCCGGCACCGGCACCGACCCCGGCCGCCTCTCCTTCACCACCGCCCTCCACGCCGCCCGCCGGACCCTCGGCCGCGGAACCACCGCGATCCAGGCCGCCGGGGACGAGATCCTTGCCAGCCCCCTCCCCGGCCGCCCGCCCCGCACCTGCGCACGCGCCCTCGCCGACCCCGCCCGCGGCTACCCGTCCAGGAAAGGCAAGCCCCAGCCGCTACCACAGCGCATCCACTGCACCATCACCACCCCAGGCGCAACCACCCGGCAACCCCACCACCAGCACAAACCCGCCACCAGCCAGGCAGCCGCATCCCCTTAAACTCCTGGCATTGAGGCTGAGCCGACGGTTTTACAGTGTTCCGCTCCTATCCACACCATATAGCCGCTGACCTGCGTAAACGCCGCTGTTCAGCATTCGCTGCACCGACCCTGTCCGCTATATGTCCGTGCACACAGGCATCCAGGCGCCCCATCGCACGGACAGCCACGGACACCGTCCGCAGAACCGCCTGACCTGCGCAAACCAGCAGCCGGAACTCTGTGCCCCCAAGCGCATCCAGCCAGGGCGAACACGCGCCGAGGCAAGGCGGACGAACCACCCACCGGCGGCGGCTATCAGCCCATACCGACACGGCCCCGGCACTTTCCGCCGACACCCGATACCCGCACACCGCAAGCAGATGGCGCACCGCGTTACCTGCCAAGCCAGCACGACAGCGAGGGCCAGCCGGAGGACCAGGGCCCTGATGTTCCGGCGGGTCGCCGGCCTGCCGGTCTTGCCGCGCATGGATCTAGCAGCCCAGCGGCAGCGGACGATGTCCCGGTGCCAGCGCAACATGGTGTCCGGCGTGACCAGCAGCCGCAGCCCCTGGCGCCGCGCTTTCGGGATCACGCCGAGCAGCGACGCGAGCAGGGCCCGGTCCGCCCAGTTCAGGCCCGGGCGGCACGGCTGCCGTTCCTGCAGCACAGCGAGCTGGTAGCGCAGGATCAAGATCTCGGCAATCCGCCACGTCTCCCCGCGCCGGGACAGCCGCAGCCATGAGACGGTCCGCGTGATCAGGAGGAAGACGAACCGCAGGCACATGACCGGTGATCATCACAGTCAGACGGCCGGGACGGCAACCCTGCTGGTCAGAGCCATGGACGGGATTCTCGGCACGCACAGAGCCTCCGCTCGTAGTACCGTCGCGCCAGGATCGCCTCCCAGGAATACGAAAGGTCCACCGGAGGTACACGCGAGGTACATCGGGATGCCGCCACGCCGTTCGTGGTCACATCCTGCGGATGGCCAGCGATGGCACGGGTCACCTTGTTGTAGACGCGGGCACGGAACGGGTCGCCCCCAGTCAGGACCATCAGGTCGGCGTGCTCATCGAGCAGCGCCGCGGCACTGTCATCGGCCTCCGGCATGACAGCATTCTGCCCGCCCGACTGAGCCGGCCGACGATCAGCCGGCCTGCATGGCCGCGGCGTTGGCCTTTATCGCGGCAAGTGTCACGGCCAGCTGGTCGGTGGGACTGAACTGGAGGAACTCCGTGCCGGTTTCGGCGGCAGGTACGTGACCTGGCGGCATGTAGAAGGCATCTCCCGCCTGGTAGGTCTCCTCGTGATCGGCGTAGCTGACCGTAATCCTCCCGGCTAGCAGGTAGCCCCAGTGCGGGCACTGGCAGCTGTCGCCGGGAAGGCCCTTGAGCATGGCCGCCAGCGAATGCGCCTGCCGGATCGTGACGAAGTTGGCCGTGTAGCCCTCGAGCTCTCCGCCGCGGTCGACCGCAGGGCCGGCATCCTGAACGTTCGGCGCGGTGTCCTTCGAGAACGCAGGCATGGTGTGCTCCTTGTTAGTTGCCGGTTCGAGCTTGTACGAGGACGGTAACTGCGGGCCGGCGCCTAGCGCATGAGGCAGTTGCCTCATCTTCGGCGGCCAGTTAGTCGAAGTCGGGCAGCAGGCCGTTGCGCATTGCGAACAGGCTCGCGGAAGCCCTGCTGGACGCGCCGATCTTGGCGTAGATGTGCTCGATGTGATTACGGGCCGTCTTCGGCGATATGACCAGGCGGTCGGCGATCTGCCTGCTGGACAGGCCCCGCGCGACCAGGCGCAGGACGTCGACCTCGCGATCGGTGAGATTCGCCGGACGATCTCGCCGACGCAAGGTTGGGTGACCTGCGGCCGAGAGCACCGCCTCAACCACGTCGCTGGCTAGCCGGCCTGCCGTGGCCTCGGCGCGAAGCTCGGCGGCAGCATCGTCCCCGGACAGCGCGCTGCGATACGGCCGAGGCTCGCGCATGGCCTGGTATGCGTCAGCGGCACCGAGGATGCGGCCGGGTACCGAGATGGAGTTCCCGGCGAGGCCGCGCGGATATCCCGAGCCATCTAGCCGCTCACGCAGTTGCACCGCGGCTGAACCGAGTGACGCTAGCCAGCCGGACTGCTGCAGCATCCGTTCGGTCAGGTACGGCTGCAGGCGCACCCGTTCCCGCTCGCCAGCGCCGAGCGGGCCGGGCTTATCCCAGATCGAATTCGAGATGCCCAGCCTGCCCAGGCCACTGACCAGCGCGGCCCGGCGCAGCAGTTCTACCTCACCGTCGTCCAGGCCGCGCGTGGCGCCGACCATGCCGGCGAGCTTGGCAACTGCGCTTGCGTGGCCGAGCATGTACGGCGACTTCAGGTCCACGAAGTTCGCGACTCCAAGCAGCGCCGCATCGAGTTGCTCGCCGAACAGTGTCATGCTCAGCGCGGGCTCAGCGCCGATCACCGCGTCCCACGTCCGGGCAGCGCCGAGGCCGCCAAGGATCTCGACTGTGTCGGTACAGATCAGGTTCGCGAGATCGGGGTCGAACTGCGTCCCGCGGCGCTTGCGGGCCATCGCCACCGCGGCGTCCTCGCCCCCGACGCGATGCGCCACCTCCATGTACTCGGCAAGCTGGGCGAGCCGCGACGCCAGCGGCACCGAGTCGCCGCGCAGCTCGCCGGGCCAGCCGCGGCCATCCCAGCGCTCATACGATGTTGCGATTGCGTTCTGCACTTCAGCCGGCAGGCCGAGCTCAGCCGCGAGCGAGCAGGCCATGTCCGCGTGCTGCGCGATCATCCCGTCTAGATCGCGGAAGCCTGACAGCGCGAACTCCAGCCCGATCCGGAACCTGTGCATCGGCGGATGACCGTGGCCGAGGCGCCGAAATGATGCTGCCGCCGCCACCAGGCTTTTCTGGTCGTAGTCGTACTTGTGCGATTTCAGCTCGATGTCGTCGCCGAACCACTTCGCCTGCTCATGCGCATCGGAATGGCAGCCGACGTTGACCAGCAGGGACGTGTAATAGACAGCAGACCGGGCGTCGTCGTCCAGGCCCATCCGCCCTGCCAGCCGCATCGCGATCAGGCACTGACGCAGGACATGCTCCATCGGCTGCCCGAAGCCCAGGTCAATACCGAGTGAGAGGGCGGCGACGAGTTCGGCGAGCCTGACGGCCGTCGCTGGCGGGGCCATGGCAGCCATTCTGCCGCTACCCGGGCCCGGTGCGATACAGCAGGAGCAGCGCCGCCACCGTGCAGGCCGCCCTGATCTGGCTGTCGGCGATCAGCGCAGGACGGCGCTTAGCGATATCCACTCGATCCGCTCGGCCTCGAAGTCCGCTGCTGGCGGGCCGCGATGTATTGTGCGTGCCGAGAATCTCGTCCATGGCTCTGGCCAGGCCCGCACCGCTTGCCTGATCAACGAGTACCACCTGGCCGCATTACGTGGACGAGGTTTTCGGCACGCACAAGCACGCGAGGGCAACGCGCCGAACGCTTATCACAGAGCGTCATCAGCCAACCGATGGCAGCCGCGCGTGTAGCCGCCGTTCCGCGCGGATTTCGGCGCGATGCCGATCACGATGCTGGCCGTCCAGTTCTGGTGCATTCTGTGCGCCCGCGAGCCGGGCGGGCGGGGATCGCTGGTTTACGTCCTGGGGCTGACGGCCGCCGGTCAGGTCAGTCGAGGTAGTCCCGGAGGACGTTGGATCGGGACGGGTGCCGCAGCTTGGACATGGTGTTGGACTCGATCTGCCGGATCCGCTCCCGGGTGACCCCGTAGACCTTGCCGATCTCACCCAGGGTCTTGGGCTGCCCGCCGGTCAGCCCGAACCGCATGGACACCACGCCGGCCTCGCGCTCGGACAGCGTGCCGAGGACCGAGTGCAGTTGCTCCTGCAGCAGGGTGAAGCTGACCGCCTCGCCGGGCTGGATGGCCTCGGAGTCCTCGATCAGGTCGCCGAACTCGCTGTCGCCGTCCTCACCGAGCGGGGCGTGCAGGGAGATCGGCTCGCGGCCATACTTCTGCACCTCGATGACCTTCTCCGGGGTCATGTCCAGCTCGGCCGCGAGCTCCCCGGGGGTGGGCTCCCGGCCCAGGTCCTGCAGCATCTGCCGCCGCGCCCGGGCCAGCCTGCTGATGGCCTCGGCCATGTGCACCGGAAGGCGGATCGTGCGGGACTGCTCGGCCATCGCCCGGGTGATCGCCTGCCGGATCCACCAGGTGGCGTAGGTGGAGAACTTGTAGCCCCTGGTGTAGTCGAACTTCTCCACGCCACGCATCAGGCCCAGGTTCCCCTCCTGGATCAGGTCCAGGAACAGCATCCCCCGGCCGGCATACCGCCTGGCCAGCGAGACGACCAGGCGCAGGTTGGCCTCCAGCAGGTGATTCTTGGCCCTCCTGCCGTCTTCGGCGACCCGCTCAAGGTCGATGCGCTGGCCGGCACCCAGCACCCCGCTGCCTGCGGCGAGCTTGTGACCGGCGAACAGCCCGGCCTCGATCCGCTTGGCCAGCTCGACCTCCTGCCCGGCGTTGAGCAGCGGCACCTTGCCGATCTGCTTGAGGTAGTCCTTAACCGGGTCGGCAGTAGCGCCGGCGGCTGCCACCCGGGCGGCGGGAAGGCCCTCGTCGTCATCGCCGGAAACCAGCGGCTCGTCCTGGCTCTCCTCGCCCGCCGCCTGCGCCGGGCGGCCGGCAGCAGCCGCGACGTCGCCCTGGCCGACGCCTGGCTCCTGCCCACCGGCCGCCTCCTGCGGAGCGCAGGGCTCATCTCGGGCAGAGCCTGAGCGCGCCATCTCGATCGGAGCGGCAGGCAGCGGCCCGCCGATCTCAACGGCGTCGCTGTCCCCGCCGGGGTCTACCGGGTCAGTCAAGCCCATGGCAGCGCCGATCCCGCCACCGGCGGCAGCGAGCTCTGGCTTACGGGTCAGCCCAGGAGCAGCTGCGCCTGGCGCGACCTCGGGGGAGCGACTAGGTTGCTGGGAGCAGGCGAGCCGCGCACGTCTGGCGGATGCCGTCCCGGAGCCTGCAGCGCCTGCCACCGCATCACCCCTTCGATCGCCGGACCTCAGCGCGCCGTGCCGAGCTCGACGCCTGGCTGGCCGGGCTGGCTCGCGACACGGGCATCCTCTCCCGGATATGCAGGGCAACAAGGCGGAACATCCTGCTGAAACCCGCGCTGTCTGCCAGCTGGCGGAAGACAACATGACAGGAAATCAGAGCGGCTGCCTCGTCCCCCGCACCACACTACGCGGAGTCGGGGGGCGGCTCGGACATTGTCAGGCGCCAGGTCATCCAGATAGCTGCCGGGTTTGTCCGCACCCGCCGCAGACCCTTGAGCTTCCCCGGTTTCCCAGACTGATGTGCCCTGGGAATCCCGGAGCCGGGTTACCGGATTCTGGTCATGCAACGGACTGGATCTGGCTGGCTCGAAGTTCGTATTCGATCGTGTCGGGCTCGAATACACGATCAGGGCGGTGACCTGCTTCTTCCCGTAAGAGCGGGGGCATGTCATGCGGCGATCTGGTACTCGTACGTGAGTCCATCGAGGACTTGTCTTCGGCGGATCCGATGCTCGGCGAGGTTGATTTGCGGTGGCCGGCAGCCAGCTTGTGCCGGTGCGAGCTGGCCGAGGACCCGGTGCGGCCGGGCGGTGTTGTAGTGCCGCAGATACTCGGTCAGCACCCGGCGCAGATGGTGCTCATTGACGATCAGCAGCCGGTCCAGGAGTTCGCGGCGCAGGGTACCGTTGATTCTCTCGCAGATCGCGTTCGCTCTGGGCGCCTGGGGCGGGCTGGCGAGAATCCTGACGCCCGCCGCGGTGAACACGGCATCGAAGGAGCCGGTGAACTAGCCCGCGCGATCCCTGATCAGGAACTTGACTGAAGCCACGCGCTGCCCGAGATCCATCAGGAAGTTGCGGGCTGCCTGGGTTGTCCAGGAGCCGTCGGGGTTCGCGGTGATGCCGGCCAGGTGAACGCGGCGGGTGCCGTGCTCGATGACGATCAGGGCATAGAGACGCCGCAGGAGCACAGTATCCACGTGGACGAAATCGGCCGCGAGAATGCCGCGGGCCTGTACGGTCAGGAACTGCTTCCACGTCGGACCCGTACGGCGCGGTGCGGGGTCGATCCCGGCGTCATGCAGGATCTGCCACACCGTGGAGGCCGCGATGGGGTGGCCGAGCTTGACGAGTTCGCCCTGCACCCGCCGGTGTCCCCAGGCCGGATTGTCGATGGCCATGCGGATAACGAGCTTGCGGATCGCGGCTGCCGTGCGCGGCCGTCCGGGACGCCGACGGGTCGTGTAGTCCCATCTGCGTGTGACCAGTTGTCGGTGCCAGGCGAGCAGCGTCGCCGGGGTCACCGCGAACACCTCGCCCCATCGGCGCCGGGGGATCAGCCGGGACAGGGCCGCGAGCCACAGCCGGTCGCCCGGCTGGTAGCGGACCCGCCCGATCTGACGGCGCAACACCGCGTTCTGATGCCGGAGCACGAGGAGTTCGGCATCCTTGGACACCTCACACCGGGCCAGCACCATCAGGCAGCCCAGCAGACGGCGCGCGAGCAGGTAGGCGACGGAGAAGATCACTCAGCGATGATCCCAGCCCCTGAACACTGCTCAGGCCGTGCCAGATCGAGTAATCGAGCCCCACAGGCTCAGGCGGTTGCCTCCGGAGTTGGTAGCCGCGGGAGTGGAAGAGGAGTTTCACGCGGTCGACCTGGCAACGCGGCGGATGACCGCGCAGGCCTGCAGTCTGGTGGAGCAGTTGCCCGCCGACCGGTTCAGCTCCGAACTCCAGCGGTCCGTGCTGGAGGCGAACAGCCGCCCCCATGTCCGCGGGCGCGGGCAGACGGGTGAGTCCAGTGGGGCGCAAGGCATTGGCCTGCGCGGCCGCGGCGGCGCCCGCATCCGGTCTGGCGCTAGCGGCGGTTCCGGGGCCGCACGCGGGACGGGCCGCTACTGCTCGCCGGGACCTCATCTACGGGGCAAGCTCACTTAATGGCGGACAGCTCCGGGCCTGATCGCGCTGCCCGCCCACCCGGGTCCACACAAAACGCGCTGTCCTTTCAACTAACCCCGACTGCCTCGCCGCCACACCCGCCGTCGTCCATCGCTGCCGGTCTCGAACTGCATCGCGCCCTCCAGGCGAGCATAGACGCCGGCGAGGACACCAATCACTCGGCGCGGCTACGATGCTGACGTGCGGACGCCGATCAGGAACCCGCCGGACCCGATGTACGCGGAGTTCGAGGTCCACCGGACGATGATCCAGGACCGCGTTCGCACCGGGGCCTTCCGGCGGGCGATCGAGTCGGTGGTGCGCCCCGGCGACATCGTTCTGGACGTCGGGGCCGGGAGCGGCATCCTGAGCGTGTTCGCGGCGCGGGCGGGTGCGGCGCGCGTCTACGCGGTGGAGCGGACGTCGGCCGCCGTCCTGGCGCGGGAGCTGGCCGCCGCGAACGGGGTCGCGGAGATCGTCCGGGTGATCCACGGCGACGTCACCGACGTCGAGCTGCCGGAACGTGCCGATGTGATCGTCTCGGAGTGGCTCGGCGGGTTCGGGATCGACGAGGGGATGCTCGTCCCGGTCATCGTCGCCCGGGATCGCTGGCTCAAGCCGGGCGGGGTCATGATCCCCCGCCTGGTCATGGCGTGGGCCGCGCTGGTGCACGACCGCTATCTGGGGGAGATGGTGGCGTTCCTGCGGGCCAGCCCGTACGGCCTCAGGTTCGATGACCTGGTCGAGAAGACCGTCAACGAGATCTTCTATTCCGGCACCTTCCGGCACCTCGCGGCGCGCGACAAGCGCTCCGATGCGAGCCGGCTGTGGACGACCGACGCGGCCCTGATCCCGCTCCGGCAGGCGCAGGCGCCGCACGAAGCCGAGACGGTGCTCCCCGTCCGCGACCACGGAACGGCCAACGCGCTCGCGCTTTGGTTCAGCGCCCAGCTCGCGCCCGGCATCGCGCTTTCGGTGGGGCCCGGCGATCCGCCGACGCACTGGGGGATGACGACGGCCCCGCTGCGCTCGCCGGTGGAGCTCACGCCTGGCATGTCCGTCCGCGCCAGGATCAGGACCGCCCCGGCCCGGCCGGCCGGGACATGGACGAGCTGGGGCATCGCGCTGCCCGGCGCCGGCTGGGAGGAGCACGACGAGCAGGCGGTCTGGGAGGAGATCGACGACTGAGCAATCTCAGGAGCCCTGAGGACTCCCCGGCGGCGGAAGCGCGTCGTTGGAGCGTTCTCGTGACTGCCCCCCCGTTATCCGGCACCAACACGGAGTCGTCCGTCCCGTAGAGCAGTTCCGTACCTGCCAGGAGCGCGTGCCACAGTGGCGAAAACGCGTTCCAAGACGCTCGTCGAGTGGGTCACTGACCTCCGTGCCGCGCGGGCTGGGGAACATCAGTCCCGGCGGGTTGGTGCCGACCGCCTGCTCAGCGCGGGCCTGCCCGGCGCGGGCCGCGGGGCGCTCTGCCAGCGGGTAGCCGGCGGGGGTGGTGTGCGTGTAGATGGTGCGCCGCTGCTTGCGGTTCTTCGGCACTTCCAGGTACATCTTTCCCGCCGACCTCGATGACCTTGCGGTCCACCGTGATGACCCGGGCGCCTGGTCGATCTGGCCGACGGTCAGCGCAGTCAGCTCGCCCCACCGCAGCCAGGGCTCTATTCAGCGCCCATCCGCGCGGCCCTTGAGGCGCTTGTGGTACCAAAGGACGTCGGTTCCTGAGGGGAAGTCTTCGACGCAACCCACCAGTTCGTAGCCGTTCTGCTCATACAGGGCCCGGGCCTGGAAGGCGTAGGTGAAGTGGACGGTCTGCGTACACCCGCGCGCGGCCGCCTCGGCTTCGGCGGCTGCGATGAGCCGGGTCGCCAGGCCACGCCCGCGCAGACCCGGCTCGACCCACAGGCTCTGCAGTTCGCAGCAGTCGCCCCAGGTCCACCCGCTGATGCCGGCTACGACCCTGCCGCCGTCGCGGACGAAGATCGCCAGGTCGACTTCGTCGCCGAGTCCCATGGCGACGGACGCCTCACGGCGGATCTGTGTTTCCAGGACTTCGATGTCGGCCGGATCGGGATGGTCCTCAACGCGGAACTCCGCAGCGGTCGGCTCGTCAGGCACCGACGATCTGCTCGATCAGCGAGATGTCATCGAAGTACGTGCGGAACGACCGGATCTTCCCCTCGCGGAAGTCGGCCACGGTGACGCCGGGCAACTGGACGTGCCGTCCCGTTGCTTCCAGCGCGCTGTCCTCGCTGAGCACGAGTGGCCCGGTGTGATCGGCGTCGATGAGCCATTCGGCGAACGCCTTGTTGCCCACTTCGTCGAGTCCCCGGAACGTGATCACGACGTTGGAGAACGCTTCTTCGCGGAGGGTGGCGAGCTCGGCGACTGCGGTTAGCCCTGACACGGTCACGTACGGCGACCAGCCGGTGACGTCATCGGTGAATAGGGTCTTCGGATCAACCAATGCGGCACCGACCTCGGCCTTGATAGCGTCCGCCAGCACTTCTTTGCGAGATCCACTCATTTCAGCCCCCTGTTATGGCCGGGAATCGATCTGTTCAACGTCTTCTGGCTATCCGACATGCGTTCAGGTCCCGAGTATGTTCGCCTTGGCCGTCGTGAACTCTTCGTCTGAGAGCGCGCCCGAGGCGTGCAACTGTGCGAGGTGTTCGATCTGGTCGGCCGGTTCCGCCGGAGGGGGCGCATATTGCGCCTGGTCCTGGCCGTCGTCGGCAGGCGCCTCGTCGTAGGCCTGATCGTCGGCCTTCGTGCGCTCGTGGTGAGCAATCGCCGCTCCGCCCACCGCTCCGGCAACCAGTGCCCGCCGCCTTACCCGTCGTCTGAAACCCATGGAGAACTCCTTCCCGTTCGTCCGGCCGGCCTGCGTCTGCCTGGGCAGTACGCGTCCCTCGTCGCATCACCAGTCTGACGCGAGCTATCCGCATTCGGCGCAGCTCCGGCACTGAACGACGTTGCCGCACCGGGCAGTTGTGCGCATCACCCGGGCATCACCCCGGAACGGGTGATCTGCGGTGATCGTGATGCCAGCCCGAGCGGCACCGGCGGAGGTTGCCCGCCCATATGCGAACAATCTGCGTTTAACGCGGAATCCTCACCCGTGTACCGAGGTGCGCACGCTTCGCCCTTCGGCTCGATGACATCGTATGACGGGCTGAGAACTCGATGGGGACGAAGACGTCGACGGCGATGACCTGGGTCGTGGTGGAGGATTTCCCGGCGACCGGGTGGCGACGCGCTCAGGTGGGCGGCGCCGGGAGGCCGGTCAGCGCGCCGGCCAGCATGGCGAGCCCGAGCCAGGCTCAGTGAGCACCCGCTGCGCCCAGCCGTCCTTCTTGTCCTTCCTCTCTGACCGTCCGTCCCCGGCCCTCTCTGACCGTCCGTCCCCGGCCCGGACGGGTACCTTCCGGCGGCCGTGCAGGCGCCTGGTTGGGGTCAGCCCGCGGGCGGCGAGCAGCAGCAGGCCAAGGGCCAGGTCGACGCCCGCGCTCACCCGTGGCCTGGGTTTTGAGGGCATCGGCGTGGAAGACGAGCACGTTCAGCAGCCCGGTCGTCAGGGCCACCGTCATGCCGCCGGCAGAAACACAAGAACATCGCCCGCGGCCGCCGGTTCTCGATCAGCAGCAGATCGACGGCCAGCAGCTTCGGGTTCAGCGTCGAGGCGAACGCGCCGGCCACGCGAACGCCGCGGCTCATCGAGCCGTCACGCGCGATCACCGTAGATCACCCCTCCGGGGGTGATGCCTGGGTGGTGCACAGAACGGCCCGACGCGGCAACGTCGTTGGTGCCGACGCTGCCGTCCGGCAGCAGGCAAGGGCGTTCCGTGGGAACGCGGAAAGGAGTCGGAAGTGGGTGCTGAGCGAGATAGAGTAGCGGGCTTCGGCCGGCTGGAGGACGGGCTGCGCCAGCAGGGCACCGATTGGTACCGGTGGGGGCCGTATGTGAGTGAGCGGCAGTGGGGGACGGTCCGGGAGGACTACAGCGCCGACGGCAACGCGTGGGATTACCTGCCGCACGACCACGCCCGGTCCCAGGCCTACCGGTGGGGTGAGGACAGCCTGGCCGGGTTCTGCGACATCGAGCAGCGGCTGTGCCTGGGGCTGGCGCTGTGGAACGGACGGGATCCGATCCTGAAGGAGCGGGCGTTCGGGCTGACCGGCCCGCAGGGCAACCACGGCGAGGACGTCAAGGAGTACTGGTGGTACCTGGACGCCATTCCCAGCCACGCCTGGAACCGGTGGCGCTACCACTATCCCCAGGGCGCGTTCCCCTATCAGGACCTGATCGATGTCAACGCCGGCCGGAGCCGGTACCAGCCCGAGTACGAGCTGCTGGACACCGGCGCGTTCGACGACGACCAGTACTGGATCACCGAGGTGCATTACGCCAAGGCCGGCCCGGATGACCTGCTGATGGCCATCCAGGTCACCAACGCCGGTCCGGAGGCCGAAACCATCCACGTGCTGCCCACCGCCTGGTTCCGCAACACCTGGTCCTGGGGTGACGCTGACGGGGCCCGGCCGGAGCTGCGGGCCTCCGGCGACCGGTCGGTCACCATCGACCATCCGTTCCTGGGCCCCTTGGAGCTCATCGCCGCGGCTGGCCCCGACGGCACCAGCCCGCGGCTGCTGTTCTGCGAGAACGAGACCAACCTGGCCCGGCTATACGGCGCCGAACCGGTCACGCCCTATCCCAAGGACGGCATCAACGACCACGTGATCCACGGCGCGGCCACGGTCAACCCGGCCGACGCCGGGACCAAATGCGCGTTCTGGTACCAGGTCACGGTGCCGACCGGGCAGACCGCCGAGCTGCGGCTCCGGCTCCGGCAGGCCGGCGGCGGGCCGGGCAAGTCCGCGGCCAGCGCGGCGGCCGCGCTCGGCAAGGACTTCGATCAGGTGATGGCCCAGCGCAAGGCCGAGGCCGATGAGTTCTACGCCGAGCTGACCCCGGCGGGCGCGAGCGCGGATGAGGCGCTGGTGCTGCGGCAGGCCTCCGCGGGCATGCTGTGGAGCAAGCAGCTGTTCTACTACGACGTCGCCCGCTGGCTGGACGGCGACCCGACCCAGCCCGAACCGCCCGAGGTGCGCAAGACCGGGCGGAACTCCAGGTGGCGGAACTTCGACGGGTTCGACATCATCTCGATGCCGGATAAGTGGGAGTATCCCTGGTTCGCCGCCTGGGACCTGGCCTTCCACACGGTCACCCTGGCGCACCTGGACCCGGCCTTCGCCAAGTACCAGCTGATCATGATCTGCCGGGAGTGGTTCCAGCACCCGCAGGGGGCGCTGCCGGCGTATGAGTGGGACTTCGGCGACGTCAACCCGCCGGTGCACGCGTGGGCGGCGCTGCAGATCTTCGCCATCGACGGCGGCCGCGACATCGACTTCCTGTCCCGGGTCTTCGACAAGCTGCTGGTCAACTTCACCTGGTGGGTCAACCGGGAGGACGCCAACGGCAACAACGTGTTCGAAGGCGGCTTCCTCGGCCTGGACAACATCGGCCCGATCGACCGCTCCCACCTGCCCGCGGGCTACACCTTGGAGCAGTCCGACGCCACCGGCTGGATGGGCTCCTACGCGCTGTCACTGGGTGTTATGGCGGCCGTCCTGACCTGGTCCGGCAACCGCAAGGCCCAGGATCTGGTGCTGAAGTTCCTGGAGCATTTCGCGGGCATCCGCAATGCCCTGGACCAGCAGGGCCTGTGGGACGACACCGACGGGCTGTTCTACGACCGGCTGGTCACCCCCTCCGGCTACAGCGTCCCGGTCAAGACCCATTCCATGGTCGGGATCATCCCGGCGCTGGCCGCGGGGGTCATCGACGGCGGCATGCTGAACAACGCGCTGACCATGAACAAGAATTTCACGCGTTTCCTGCAGAAAGAGGTCGGGGACGTGCAGAAGCTGGCCGAGCACCCGCAGTTGCGCGGCGAGGGGAGCGCCCAGCGGATGCTGCTGTCGGTGGCCCGGCCCGCCCAGCTGGAGCGGCTGTTCGCCAAGCTGTTCGACGAGGCTGAGTTCTTGTCCCCGCACGGGCTGCGCGCGCTGTCGGCCTACCACCGCGATCATCCCTACCAGTTCGACGCCGAGGGCTACCAGTCCTCCATCGACTATGGCCCGGCCGAGTCGACCACGTCGATGTTCGGCGGCAACTCCAACTGGCGCGGCCCGATCTGGATGCCGGTCAACTACCTGGTGGTCGAGTCACTCGAGCGCTACCACCGGTTCTACGGCGCTGACTTTGAGGTCGAGTACCCGACCGGCTCCGGCAAGCGGCTCACCCTGGACCTGATCGTCGCGGACCTGCAGGACCGGCTGATCTCGCTGTTCACCCGGGACGCTAACGGGCGGCGGGCCTGCTTCGGCGGGACCGAGAAGATGCAGACCGATCCGGCCTGGAAGGACAACCTGATCTTCAGCGAGTACTTCCACGGCGACAACGGCGCCGCGATCGGCGCGTTCCACCAGACCGGCTGGACCGGCCTGATCGCTGATGTGATCCGGCGCCGGCACGGCGCGGTCCCCGCGTTCGGCGACGTCGTGCGCGACCTAGCAGCAAAGGCCCAGCAATGACCACTAACCAGACCACCACCGCGGCCGGGACGGTCCCGGCCGCCCGGTCCGCCCCCGATGCCCGCCCCGCTGTCGCGCTGCCCGGCCAGCTGTTCCCGCTGGGCGCCACGTCCGGGGAGCACCTGGGCCGGGCGGGCACGAACTTCGCGCTCGCCTCGGCCATCGCCAGCGGTGTCACCTTGTGCCTGTTCGACAAGGCCGGCACCGAAACCCAGATCCCGCTGACCGATAACGACGCCGACATCTGGCACGCCTTCGTGCCCGGCATCGGCCCGGGGCAAGCCTACGGGTACCGCGTCGACGGCCCCCTGGGACCCAGCCCAGGGGCTGCGCTGCAACCCGGCCAAGCTACTCCTGGACCCTTACGCCAGGGCGATCAGCGAAACGGTCTCGTTCGGGCCCGAGGTCCTCGGCCAGGACGCAACCGACCCCGGCAAGCCGAGCACCCTGGACTCCGCCGGGCACGTGCCCCGGAGCCTGGTCACCGACCCGGATTTCAGCTGGCACGACGACCAGCGCCCCTGGTACCGGTACGCGGACACGGTCCTGTACGAGATCCACGTCAAGGGCTTCACCATGCGCCACCCGGACATCCCGCCCGAGCTGCGCGGGACCTACGCCGGGCTGGGCCAAGAGGCCGCCATCGGGCACCTGCGCGACCTGGGCGTCACCACCGTCGAGCTGCTGCCCGTGCACCAGAACGTACCCGAGGCGTTCCTGGTCGCGGAGGGCCTGACGAACTACTGGGGCTACAACACGATCGGCTTCTTCGCCCCGCACAATGGCTACTCCGCCGCCGTCCAGGCCGGCCGCCCGGGCGGCCAGGTGGCCGAGTTCAAGACGATGGTCGACGCGCTGCACCGGGCCGGCCTCGAAGTGATCCTCGACGTGGTGTTCAACCACACCGCCGAAGCCGGCCCGGACGGCCCCGCGCTGTGCTTCCGCGGCCTCGACAACCTGGCCTACTACCGGGTCGATCCCGGCAACCCCGGCGCCTACTACGACACCACCGGCTGCGGCAACGCACTCAACGTAGGCGATCCGATCACGCTGCAGCTGATGCTGGACTCGCTGCGCTACTGGCTGACCCAGATGCACGCCGACGGGTTCCGGTTCGACCTGGCCCCGACGCTGGCCCGCCAGGACGGCGCGTTCGACAAGGTATCGGCCTTCCTGGACATGTGCTCCCAGGACCCGGTGGTATGCCAGGCAAAGCTGGTCGCCGAGCCCTGGGACGTCGGCCAGATGGACAGCTACGACCTGGGCCGGTTCCCGCCGCTGTGGCGGGAATGGAACGGCAAGTACCGCGACACCATCCGCGACTTCTGGCGCAGCCACCCGGTCGGCATCGGCGAGTTCGCCGACCGCTTCTCCGGCTCGGCCGACCTGTACGCCACCGTCGGCCGCCGGCCCACCGCCTCGGTCAACCTGATCACCGTCCACGACGGCTTCACCCTGCGCAACCTCGTCTCCTACGACGACAAGCACAACGAGGCCAACGGCGAGAACAACCGCGACGGGACCAGCGACAACAACTCCTGGAACTGCGGCGCCGAAGGCCCCACCGACGACCCGGACATCCTCGCGCTGCGCGCCCGCCAGTCCCGGGCCATGCTCACCACGCTGCTGCTGTCGTTCGGCGTGCCGATGCTGCTCGGCGGCGACGAGATGGGCCGGACCCAGGGCGGCAACAACAACGCCTACTGCCAGGACAACGAGATCGCCTGGTTCGACTGGTCCAAACCCGACACTGAGCTACAGGACTTCACCAAGCGGCTCATCGCCCTCCGCAAGGCACACCCGGTGTTCCGCCGCCGGCACTTCCTGGCCGGGGCAGAAGCATCCGAGCTGCGCTGGTTCACCCCGGCCGGCACCCAGATGACCGCCGCCGACTGGTCGGACGAGAACGCCCTGGCCATCGCGCTCTACCTCGACGGATCCGATGACCCCGACCGGGCCGAAGACGGCACGCCGATGCTCGACGACGACTTCCTCGTCCTGGTGAACGCCTGGTGGGAACCACTGGACTTCGTGCTCCCGGCGACCAGGGCCGAAGCGGCGTGGCAGGTCCAGCTGGACAGCTACGACCCGACCAGGGCGGTAGCCGGACAGCACGCCGGCGACCGCCTCACCGTCAGCCCCCGCTCCATCGTCGTACTATCTTCGGACGCGGCCCGCACCGGCGGCTCGGGAGGCGACGCCCTGCCGCGCTGACTGCGCCGACAGCACTGCGGAATTCGGCGAGGTCGCCAGCAAGGCAGCGATCTGAACAAAGAGCAATCGCGAAGTTCGGCATGTCCACGGCAAGTTCGTCCCAGTGGCCACCGCGAGAACCCGCGAACCGGGCCGATGCCGGTGCGGGCAGCGGCGAGAAGCCGACCACGGGACTCGCACGCACAAACGACCTGAATCGCCGACGTTCTGCGTCTACCGAAATTTTAGGCGCATCGCAGGTGATTTCGGGGGATCGAGATGAGATGACGATCAATATCGGATTGGTCGGACCTGCCCCCACATCGGGGGGCACCCGGCAGGAAGCGCGGGAGGCGACGGCAGCACTTGGTCACGCTCGTCATGCTGGCTGCGGCGCCCCGTGCGGCCAGGGATAGGCGCACCCTGGCGGGCGCAATAATGGTCGCGATCGTGCTGGTCGCGGCGAAACGCCTGGCAACGGAGGGCGGTACCCCTGGCCTGGACTGGTACCTGACGCGAGGGCGAGACAAGAGCCGCAGCTCGGTATAGCTGCGCGTCGGCGCTCCCGGCTCACGGGCACACCGGTCCGGCAAGCGGCCTGGGAGTCCGGGCCAGGAGCAATCCAGGCACCGCACCCCGGGCCGTCGTGGAGCGGGTGACGGGAATCGAACTCGCACTATCAGCAAACGGGTCTGGCGAGGGGAGTCCTGAACTGGGCCTAGCCCTGGACGTCTAGGAGGGGCGGGATGTTGGTGTCTGCGCCGAGATGGCCGAGCACTTCGTCAAGGCGGCTGTTCAGCGCGCGGTACGCCACGCGCCAGCGTAGATTAAATTAACAAGGTCAGGTGACGATCAGGTAGATGCCGTCGGCGATGAGCCAGCAGCCGACGACCAGGCTCCCCCAGATGATCACCTGCTGGGTGTGGGTGTCGATCCAGCTCCGGAACCTGGCCAGCAGCGCCTGGCTCTTGTCCGGCCTGACACCGGCGTAGATCTCCATGGCCAGGTAGGACGCCGAGGCCAGGACGCAGAACCCGGCCAGCGCCAGGAAGCTCTCCCAGCTGGACAGCTTGGCCTCCACCACCGTGGCCGCGCCCGCGCCGATCAGCGCCCAGGGCTGCAGCGTCGGGGCCAGGACCATGGCGAACCACGGGGACATGTTGTCCACGTGCGCCTGCCACTTGGGCGGCTTCTTGGGTTTCTTCGGCCGCCCCATCCGCCGCCGGTCCCGGATCGCGATCACCACCAGGACCGCGCCCAGGGCGATCCGCACCGCCAGCGATGCCAGCGAGGGCGCGGTGTTCAGCTCGGGCGGGTTGTTGCCGGTGGCCAGCACGGTGGCCGTGACCACAATGGCCAGGGACACCAGCCACCCGAACACGAAGGCCGCGCCTTTTCTCACGCCGCGCTCGGCTTGCGATTTAACCTCCGCAAGATCAGCTTCTGGCTGGTTTCGCGGTTTCCCGGACAGCCGGGCGGCCTTTCGGGTGATCGTGTTTTCCCGCTGAAGTCAACCGATCGCCCGAAGACCGTAGAGATGAATGTGGTGCACGATGCCGCCGACGTCGAGGCGCTGTCCGGATTGTCCCGGTTCCGTGCCGGGTTCTATGCGTGCCTGACGCCCGGGCCGATGCGCTGTTCGAGCTGGCCGACGCGGCGATCTGCACCGGCGGGCCAGTCACCTCGCTGGTGGAGCTGTCGCTGGAGCCGGTGTTCCGCCGTGGGCACGGCGCGCTATGACACGCTGGCCGGCCGGGGCTGTCGATGAAGAGCGGCTGCGGGATCTGCTGGCCGCCCAGCTGCCGGCCGGGGCTCCGCTGATGTTCGGCATCGATGCCACGACCTTCCCCCGGCCGAACGCCGAGTGCTCACCGGACCGGGGCCTGCACTACGCGCCGTGCCGGTGTGACGGTGACCGCAAGGTCGTACCGGGCTGGCAGTTTCAGTGGGTGATGGGCCTGGAGTGGGGCAGCTCATCGTGGACACTGCCGGTCGACGCGCGCCGTCTGCCGGAGGGCGCCTGCCCGGTGACCGCGACCGCCAGCCAGATCCGTGACCTGGCCGGGCGGCTGGACCGAAGACAGAGCCAGTCTGGTCGCCCCACGCCGTTGTTCATCGGGTATGCGGCGGCCGCGCTCACGCACGCCCTGGGCGGTCTGGAGGTCCAGCTGCTGGTCCGCATCGCCGGCGACTGGGTCTTCTATGACGGGCGCCCCGGACCGCGCAAGCCCGGGCCCGGCCGCAACGGCGTGCACGGCCGGCGGTTCGAGCTCGCCGCGCCGGTGCACGAGCGCCTACGGATCGTCTCTTTGTCCCGAAGCCGGGCCAGGATCCCTTATCCTGCGCATGGCATCGCCGGTGGTGGCCGTGTGCACGTCATCAAGCACCCGGTCCGGCACAGAAGAGTCTTCAGTTAGTGTCACTGTCGGCGCCCGGCCGTCAGCCCAGCCATTCCGCGTAGGACCTGGATTCATCCGGGCCGGGTCGCATGCCACCGGGCAGGGCCTGGGCGAACACCAGCGCGGCGGTGGCCTCGAGTGCGCTGCGGAGCAGATCGGCGGGGCCGGTCGCCTCGAAGCCCAGAGCCCACCAGTCCTGGCCACGGGTGCGGACCTCGGTGAGTTCCACCTCGCACCGCGGCTCGCCGCCCAGCCCCGGGGCGCGCGCCACGATCGGCCCGCTGGCCCCTGAGAACCGGCTGATGCGCCGCCTCTTGCGTACCGTCCTCCAGCCGGCCGGGTCGGCGCTGTCCTGACGGAGCGGGCTGAGCGGGAAGGACCACTTCTGCCAGGACTCCAGGCGTCCTCGGGCGCGTCCGGCCACCTCGAGGATCCCCGGGCTGCCCCGATACACCTTCACCTCCAGCGCCCCGCCCCCGCGGATCTTCACCGACAGCCCGGGCAACGGCGGATCCAGGAGATAGGTGTCCTCGCGTGACTCGGTCGCTGCCGGGAACCGCCCGAACCATCCGGCCACCGCGGCCTCCAACTGGCCCGGGAAGATCCACCGCACCTCCAGGCTGCGGACTGCTTCGGTGACCGGGCTCTGAGACGGTTCAGCCGTCATCGCCGTATACTCCTGCCCCGGCCCTGTCGGCCGGGCACCCGAATCCGCGCTGAGCTGCAGGCGACAGTCGCCTGGACGGTGAGCAAGCCGCGGCCTTTCCTTCGGAACCTGGTCTGTCACCACCGCATACCCGCCGTCCCGCGCAATGCCGAAGGCCCTCCGGCAGTGCGTTCTCGGAGCGGGCGGCGCTTTGCGCCGCCCGCTCCCGGGGACGGCCTTACGGCGCTTTCGCCTCCACCGCTGAGATGGCGAAGCCGAGCGCCTCGGCAATGCTGGCCGCCGCCGACACGACCCGGGCCGTTCCGACGATTGGGGCGACGGCCACGAGGACATTCTGCACGTCTTCAAGCGTCACCCCTGCATCAGCCGCCGGGCCGATGTGCGCCAGGTACGATACTGGGCGGGCGTCGACGGCGGCCAGGGCCGCGATCCGAACCAGCAACAGGGCATCCGGCGCCAGGTCGCATCGCTCCAGTGAAGCGGCGGTCATTGCGCCGAGGGTTTCGAGCACGGGCCCATCTTCGGTCTCATCAGGCATGGTCAGACTCCTTGAGTAGCGCTGAAAATAACTCCCGGCGGTTCGTCATGACGCACCTCACGGCTTGTAGTTGCTGTAGGCGCCGCCAACCCGGTCGTAGGTGTTTCCCAGCTCGTCCTGGGTGATCTTGGCGGCTCCGTCGTCGGGGGTGAGGACCAGGTCCTGGTCGAGCACCACGGCCCGGAACTTCCAGCCCGGCGCGGGCTTCAGGCGGCTGCCGAGGTCCTTGAGGCTCTCGTAGGTCTGGCTCGGGTCGACGATGAGGCTGGCCGACTTCATGCACCACGAATCGCCGTCGGGGTCGTCGAGGAGGAAAGCAGGCGAGCCCGTGTTGATTCCGAACTGCGTGTCCCGCTGCACGTTTATGGTTTTGTAGGCGACGCTCTGGTGCTTGCGCATCTGCTTCGGCACGTCGAGCCAGGTCACCCAGCGCGCGTGCAGGCCGTTGAAGTTCCGCTCCTTGCCGACCATGACCTCGATCCAGTCGAGGCACCACAGCCTCGGGCCGTTCTTGAAGGCCCTGAGCAGGTCGTACTCCTCCTCCAGGGCATCGACGTCGACCTTGTCGAGGATGTCCTGCGGGCTGGTGTCCCCGGTCCCGGCGGGGTCGTTGAGCCCGATCGTGTTGTAGACCCCGCCGACCAGGTGGCGGGTGAGCACGTGGCCGCCGATCAGGAAGATCTCGGTGTAGCGCTGGCCGCGGACGTCCTTGAAGCGGACGAGCTTCGCGCCTTGGTCATCCGGTGGCACCTTGGCTGACAGCTTCATTTCCTGCTCCTTTTCTAGGAATGTTCCCGGAGTTTGACCGGCGGCAGCTTGTAGGTGCCGTCGAGCACCGCGTCGGCCGGCCAGTAGATCCGGACCGTGAGGCTGAACGGCCCGCTCGGGGGCGCGGGAAGCCAGTTCGCTTCCTCCTTCTCACCGGGTGACGCGGCCTGGATGTAGATGTCCAGCGAGCCGTCGTCGTTGTAGGTGAGAGGCATCCACGGGGCCACGTCGTAGCGGTCGATGGCGTTCGGCACGTAGTACCCCTGCGGGTCATACATCGACACCGACCAGGTCGCCCTGGCGGGCGGGGCCTGCCCCTTGCCGAAGCGCAGCAGGTAGCGGTTGGCGCCGTCCAGGGACTTGCCGTCGCCGTCCTTGAACGCGGTCGGGTAGAGCACGTCCTGGCGCCAGATGCCGCCGAGCCCGATCAGCGCGATGCCGGCCCGGGTCTTGTAATCGGTGCCGTAGTGGGCGAAGTTCTCCGGGATGACGAGCCAGCCGTTCTCGGTCTTCAGCTTCGTCAGGGCCTTCTGCAAGATCCCGAACGTGCCCATCGCGCGCTGCAGGCCCTTGGCGGTGCGCGGGCCCGCCGCGGTGATGTCGAAGTCCTTCCCCGGGTCGATGCCGACCGACCTGAGGGTCTTCACCCTCTTGGCGTCGGCCGGCGCGGGGGGGTTGTCCTTCATCAGATGCGCGAGCCGGCCGAAGAACGCGCCGGCTCCCATCGCCTGCACGCGCTCAAGAGGCGGAGCCGCGCCGGTCCCGGCGCGCGCGGGAACCTCCGCGGGAGGGCCCCAGGGCTCGCCCCAGGCGCTGAGCGGCGTGAGCGTGTACTGCTTTTGCAGCGCGGCCACCGCCGCGCACTCCTCAGGCCCGTCCGCCTGCATCTGGCCGTTGACCCACACGTAGCGCGTCGGGGACCGGTACGTCTGGGTGACGTCGGGGGGCGGCGTGCCCTGCCAGCCGGGGCCGGCGATCAGGAAGTTGGCGGCGGCCGTTCCCGTGGTGCGCTTGCCGATCGAGGCGAAGACGTTGCTCCACATGTCGAACAGCGCGATGACGTAGTAGCGCCCCCCGGTGTCCGGCACGGAGAGCACGAGCGGCTCTTCGTTCAGATCGGCCCACGCCACCGCGAACAGCGTGTCGAGCCCGGTTCGCGTCACCGCCCGGAACGAGGCGTCCGGGTAGTGCGTCATCACCGAGAACTGATTCGGCGGGGCGGTGATCTCCCCGGCGGTCGCTGCCGCCGCCGCTTCCCTCGTGAGGTCCATCATCACCAGCGGGAAGCCGTAGACGTAGGCCTTCATGCCGCGGAGCCACGGCAGGAGCCACAAGCCGGTCACGGTGCGCGCCTCAGTGGCGGCGGGGTCCACGAACCATCCAGGATCGACGGCGGCGTGTCCTGCGGCCAGTAGAGCCGGAGCATCGGGACGAACTTGCCCTTGGGGGCGGGCAGCCAGTTCGCCTCCTTGCCCGGGCCCGGCGATTCGGCCTGGAGATACAAGTCCACCGAGCCGTCGGCATTCGTGGCGAACGTATCCCGCTGGCTCAGGCTGTACCGGTCGATCGGGTTCGGGATGAAGAAGAAATCCGGGTCATACATCGTCAGCGACCAGAACCCCTTGACCGGCGGCATCTGCCCCTTCTCGAAGCGCATGACGTATCCGTGCCCGGAGCCGTCGTATTCCTTGCCGTCGGCGTCCTTCTCCGAGAACGGGTACAGCGCATCCTGCGGGAAGTTCAGGCCGGGCCCGATCATGGTGACCATCGCCCGCTGCTCGTAATCCGTGCCGTACTGGCCGGCGTCGCTGGTCCAGTAGAGCCAGCCGTTGACCGGCTTCTTGGTCTTCATCGCGCGGACCAGCTCCAGCAGCGCCAGCTTCGGATCGAGCCTGTGCCCCAGCAATGGCAGCTTGCCGTGATCGAAGTCCTGCCCGGGCACGATCCCGATCTCCGCCATCAGCTCGACGATCGGGGCGTCCTCCGGCTTGGGCGGGTTGGCCTTCAGCAGCTCCGCGAGGTAGGTGAAGTAATCGGCCAGGGGAAGGTCGTTGACCTGCTTGCGGACCGCCTTCTCCATGTCGAACGTCTCGTCCACGACGCCCGGCGGCGGCGTGTAGGGCTTGCCGTAGGCGCTGAGAGGAACCGAGGAGAACTGGTCCTGCAGCTCGTGAACGGCCTTATAGTCCTCCGGCGTGCCCTCGCAGTACACGCGGCCGAGGATCCACACCAGGGCGGTGGGCGACTCGACGTGTGTCACGCCCTTGGGCAACGCGCCCGACCAGCCCGGCCCGGTGATGACGTATTCCTGGGCTTTCCCGCCGGTGGCCCGCGAGCCGGCCACGAAGAACACCTCGTTGAAGCCGCTCAGCATCGGCATGATGTAGAACCGGTCCCCCATGTCGGGGATGCTGAACACCCACGGCCCGGCCGACACGTCCAGCCAGGCCATCGTGTACAGGGTGTCCGCATTGGGAGCGGCCGCCCCGCGATCGTCCACCGCCGGGTAAGCCCGCAACTTCACGAGCTGTCCCACCGGAGCATGCATCTCATCGGGCACCCGCACGTTCGTCTCATGCCGGCGCGTCATATCCATCGTCACCAGCGGGTAGCCAAAAAGATAAGCCTCCCGGACGATCTTGTGCTTCAGCATGACGACCTCTCTTCAGCAACTCGGCCTCTGACCGCTGAGACATGGCATCTCGGCAAGCGGAGCGACGCTACCGGGAACCTGTGCGCTGCCGCCCCGGGAGCGGTTCTCGGCGTCATCGACGTTGCCGCACCGGGCCGTCCTGCGCACCACCCGGGCATCACCCCAGGAGGGGTGATCTGCGGTGAACGTAATGACAGCTCGATAGGCTGCGCCGTTCGCGCAGCCCGCTCTCCGCGATCCGGGAGTTCACCCCGTGTTGGGTGAGGCCCAGGTGATGCCACCGCCTTCCGGGAGCGAGATTGTCCCCCTAAGAGCATCAAATAGGTGGGCGCAAGGTCTGAGCCGCATCATCTGGCGCGAGCGTCGCGCTCCGCCCGGTGGCGCAGCCCGGGACATGGATTCCCCACCCTGGACGGAAGGTCAACGTAATGGCAGACAGGACGCTGGTCCTCGCGATCTTCGAGGACGAGGCAGCCGCAGACAACGCGGCGGCCGCCCTGAAGGACTCCGGGCTCACCTCCACCGACGCCATCGGGGTTCTGGCGGTCGACGCGACCGGAAAGCTGAAGGAGGAGAAGGCCGGCGCCCGGAGCACCGGCAAGGGCGCCGGGATCGGCGCGGCGCTGTTCCTCCTCGGCCCGGCGGGGATCGGTATCGGAATGATCGGTGGCGCGGCGGCCGGGGCCCTGCACCACAAGGGGCTGGGACTGACCGACGCCGACCGCGAGCGCATCGGCAAGGAGCTCACCAACGGCAAGGCAGCGGTGGGCGTCCTGACGCCCTTCAACGAGTCGTCGATGATCACGGCGAAGCTGGGCGAGCTCGGCGGTGCCTCCGAGGAGCACACCGTCTCGGACGAGGCCCTTAACGCCGGCCAGTAAGCCCACGAGCGGGTCGCGGCGCACGGCCGCCAGCGACGCTGGCCGAGTGGGGCGCCGCAACCGTGCCCTGGCGCAAGGTCACCCGATGGGCCAGGACGGGGTGATGTTGCGCCAGCGGAGAGCGGCAGGGCCGAGGCAAGAACCGTAAGCCCCGGCCCAATCCCCGCAGGGGGGAACTCTAATACGGAGCACGAGCACGCCGCTCCCGTCACCGCCGCCGGCCCGCGCGTCGTCGCCGAGGCCGGCGACTGGACTCTGGTCGGGTACTCAGGTCGGGATCGGCGTGTGGTGGCGGATGAAGCAGCGGATAGACGCCTTGGTTGAGCACCCCGATCCGTGCCGGGGTTCGAACCGGCGGATCGTCCATCGCGTCTGCGTGCGGCACGTCGATCGTGGCGGGCCGGGCGACGTGGGCCGACCCGACCGGACCGCCTCGCATTCAATGGGAAGGCGGCGCCCGGCACCCGGGACTCCTCGCCTCACCGGTCCGAGCCGAGTGCCGTCGAACGGGAGCTGCGCGGGGGATGGCACGGGACTCCTATGACTGGCCCCGCGAAAACCGGGCGTCACGGCCTTGTACGCCGGGTCCATGGGGTCGTGCGGCTCCCGCCGCCCGTCGATGACCCGCTTTTTTCCAGCCGCGCACAGGCCGCCTCCTACCTCGGCGCGTGGGGACTCACCGCCACCCACCTGATCCTCTGGCTCCTCATCGCCATCGGCCTGTTGACCTCCGAGGCGCTCGTCATCGGCGTTTCGCTCCTGTCCTTCGCCGCGACCTGCCTGTTCATCGGGATGGTGATCGCAGCCCACCGCCGGCTCCGGCTCTACCACGGCAGCATCACCCGGCACGCCGCCACGGTGTGGTGGCGGGGTCCCTGGGACCCTGTCGGCCGGCTGATCTGGCTGCCGGTTCGGCTGCCAGCCGCCTGGCACACGCTCCGCCACCCGACGAGCCCACCCCCGCAACCAGGACCAGACCGCTGACGACCTGACGGCACGCGCGAGTCGGGGTCACCTGACGCTGACGCCAGAGTGGATCACCGCTGGCGGTTGAGCTCGAATCAGTTCGGCGTAGGAGGCTTCAGGTTCGTCGGCGGGTCTTGAGCCAGCCTCGCGCCACGGCCGGCCGCTGCCGCGCCTTCGCCGCCTGGCATGGCCCCCCGGGGTGTGTCCATGGTGACGTACGCCCCGCGAACCTGCTGGCCAGCTGGCTCTGGAGCGACATGCCCTCTTCGGTCCCGGCGAGACTGCGCCGCCGGGTGACCTGGGATGCCGCGCTCCCGGGAGTAGGCGCCGCCGGGTTCACCCTGCCGCGGGTGATCGGTAGGTGATGCCCGGGCGGCACCGGCAGCCGATAGTGGGCCCGAGCGCCATCCACGAAAGGCAGGTGAGGTCACGAAACGTCTCGGCGTATACGAACTCAAGATCCGTGGAGTCGCCAGC
>CAVUBD010000028.1:0-320551 GCA_963739615.1 uncultured Actinomycetes bacterium | reverse complement strand
TTGACCTTGCCGGCGTCGCGGTAGGTGCGGCGCAGGTAGGCCGAGGAGTAGTCCTTGCGGCGGCCTTGCTTGTCGACGTACCCGGTCTTGGAGACTCTGACTACGTGGACTTTCCCGCCGGTTTGCGTCATAGCCAGATCATAACGTCATGGCTGGATATTTCCCGGTAGCGACGCGCCAATTTTCTGACTACGCTTTGTGGCCGGATCTCACCGAAACGGCAGTTCAAAGCGCAATGCCTACAGAGAGCTACGGCAACTTCGGTTTAGCGTCCTTCTGCTCAGTACGCGCCCACTAAATCGATAAGGAACTCGGCGGCCCAGCGTTCCGGTAATCCTCGGCGACTGCGGCTGGTCCACGGCCAGTGCGCAAGTATCCGTTCGGTGTGCCGGGACGGCTGAGGGCGTTGATCGACTCGAACCACCCCGGCGGGGTGTACGAGCTTGACATCGAGAACACGGCCCGCACCCGCTCGTCCATGGCGGTGCGGATCGCGAACAGCCGCCGTGGGACCTTCGGCCGCCCGTGCCACCCCCGGTTGACATACCTGCTATTTGAGCGCGGCATACCCAGACGGCGTTGAGAGGCAGTCATGGGAGTTCCAGCAAGCGCGGCGGCCGGGCGACTGGCGTCAGGGCCGGCCGAGGGCAGCCGTTCAGGATTGCCTGCGGCGACCGCTGGTTCCTCACGCGCCGGAGCCCGCGCCTGGCCTGTCGTTGCCCGGCGATCACCCCGCCGCTCGCCTGAGCCCCGGTCTACTCACCTCACCGTCGTGCCCCGGCACGCGGCTTCTGAAAGCAGGTACATGGTCTGCGACGTCATGAACAACCAGTCCAGCCCGCCGGCGCAGACCCAGCTGGCCTATCAGTCCGTCAACCAGGGCAGCGGCTGGAGTGCCGGCCACCCGCCGCCGCCGCAGCCGCCGCAGGGCGTGACCGCGGTCGCCGGCGCACGGTTCGCCTGGAACTCCGGGCCGGACCTGTACATGCTCACCGGGCACGGCTGGCAAGTCTCGCTGACCGACCGCGGGCACGGTTTCTCCCTCATCGGGTTCGAAACCAGCACCCAGGGCGTGGCCCTCGGCACCAACGGCTATCTGTGGATAACCCGCAACGCAGGCACCAGCTGGAGCCGGGCTCACCGTCTAACGCACGCTGTGGTCCCTTTCCGGCTCGCCATGAACACTGGATAGTTACCGTGGGCCGGTCGATGGTATTTTTTATGGTATGAGAACTGCCATAGATTCTGCCGGACGTGTTGTCATTCCCAAGCCGCTCCGGGACGCGCTCGGACTGACAGCGGGTCAGTCGCTGGAGATCACCGAGCAGGACGGGCGGCTCGAGATCGTCCCGGCGGCGACGCCGATGCGGCTAGTGGATGAGGGCGACGGCGTGGCCGCTGTCGCCGATGCCGACATGCCGGTGCTGACCACCGACATGGTTCGGGACACGCTAGAGCGCGTCCGCCGGTGAAGGCCGTCGACTCCAGCGTAGTCATCGCGGCCTTCGCCACCTGGCACGAGCACCACGCGATCGCCCGCAAGGCCATGGCCAGCCGGCCACGCCTGATCGCCCACGCGGCAATCGAGTCCTACTCGGTGCTGACCCGGCTCCCCCCGCCGCACCGTGCCCACCCCTCGATCGTGCACGCCTTCATCACCGAACGGTTCGGCGAACCGTTCCTCACCCTGCCAGAAACCGGATACCAGGAGCTTCTGGCCACCATAGCCGCCAGGCAGATCCTCGGCGGTCCCGCCTACGACGCCCTGATCGCCTTCACCGCAGTCGAGCACCGGGCCACGCTGGTGAGCCTCGACCAGCGAGCCACCCCAACATACGAAGCCGTTGGCGCGACGGTTGAACAGCTTGCTCCCTGACCGCCCACGCGTCTGCTGAGTGGCCGCCGAGAGCGTGTCACTAGCGTTCCAAGCTCGTCATGCGGGTTCGATTGCCGCCGACCTGGCCTGCCGGCGTTCCGATCAGAGGTAGGTCCCGCCGTCTTCGCTTTCCCTGGCCATCCACTCCACGGCCAGCACGGCGGCGGGGTCGAACACGTGCCACCCGTCCTCGTCGGAGGTTTCGACCAGCCCGTCGGGGCGCAGTCGCACGCTTAGCATCGGATGTTTCTCGTCATGGAGCGCCCACCGCGCACTCGCCCCCTGAAACACCAGCCTGATCTGCCCTGGCTTGCCGACCACGGGCGTCAGCAGATCGGTGATTACCTTGCCGTCCACGGCACCGCCTTACCAGCCGGGCCCGAAGGTCCGCGGCCCGTTCGCTTGTCATCGCTACCTACCTGCCCTGAGCGGGACGAGCGGACGCCGAAGCTCTCCCCGCCGCTTGGTGACTCCGCCAGGCGCTGGCGGCCGCCGGGACATGCTGCTGTACGCCCGCGTCCGGCATCGTCTCACCCCTCTGGCATCATCGATGAGTGACCAGCGCTGACCTCGAACGCCTCGCACGCACCGCCTACGAAGCCCACCGCGGCGCCCACCAAGAGCCTCTCCCGTCGTGGGAAGACACCTCTGAGCAGGAGAAGCAAGCCTGGCGGGTCGCCGTGTCCGCCGTCACAGGCCAGGCCGATGCCACCCTCACCGAGGGCGTCTCGGCCCAGTCGCTCGTCGTCCAGGCCGGAGACCAGACCCGCGTCTTCCACACCGACTTCACCGCGGGCCGCCAGGGCACACTGCCGCTTAGCGACGAGCACGCCTCCGGCCACCACGCGCTCTTCCAGTTCGCCCACAGCTTCTGGTACGTCCAGGACCTCAACTCGACCAACGGGACCTGGCTCAACGGGCGCCGCATATTCGCGGCTCAGCGGCTGAAGAAAGGCGACAAGATCAGGATCGGGCGCACCGTCGTGACCGTGGTGTCGGTATAGCGAGAGGGCGGCCGCGGGTTAGACCGGCGGCTTAGTGACCGCCTCGGGGTCGGTGCGGGCCAGGATGCGCTCGTTGGCCTGGCGGAGCTGGCGCAGCTGGGCCCGGGACAGGGCGTCGATGACGAGCGCGCGGACGGCGGCGACGTGCCCGGGGGCGGCGCGGCGGACCGTGGCCAGCCCTGCCTCGGTCAGGACCGCGTTGGTGCACCGGCCATCGCTCGGGTCCGCTTCCCTGCGCATGAGCCCCCGTCCCTCGAGGCGCTTGGCGACGTGCGACAGCCGGGAAAGCGAGGCGTTGGTGACGCCAGCGAGGGCGCTCATGCGCAGCACCAGGTCCGGCTGCTCGGACAGCATCGCAAGCACGATGTACTCGAAGTAGTTCAGGCCCTCGTCACGCTCAAGCTGGACATCCAGCGCGGCGGGCAGCGTCGCCGCGATCCTCACGATGCTCAGCCAGGCCGCCCGCTCCTCCTCGTCGAGCCATCGCGGTGCGGCGGACCAGGGTTGCGTGGCGGTCATGAGACCAGTGTAGTCACTTGACATTTCAACTTAACATGCTAAATTTTTATTGACGCTTCAAGTCTTTGCCGAACGGAACCCCGCGAAGGACCACCATGAGCTCCCTGCTTCACCCCGAGAAGGCAGGCGCCGCGTTCGACGCGTTCCTGCGTGACACGGCGCCCGCCGGCCGCGCGCAGCGCGCGTGGGCGCCGTCCGACGGTGCCATGCCTGCCCTGTACCTCAGCCACGGCGCCCCGCCGCTGTTCGATGACCCGCTGTGGATCAGCCAGCTGTTCGGCTGGTCGCAGTCGCTGCCGAAGCCGACGGCGATCCTGATCGTGAGCGCGCACTGGGAGGCGGCACCGGTCAGCCTGTCCGCGAGCACGGCAGGCACGCCGCTGGTGTACGACTTCGGCGGGTTCGACCCTCGCTACTTCCGGATGACCTACGCCACGCCTGATGCCAGCGCGCTGGCGGCGCGGGTGGCCGCGGCGCTGCCCGGCCGCGAGCGGGTGCACCGGCACGCCAGCCGCGGGCTCGACCATGGCGCCTGGGTCCCGCTGAAGGTCATGTACCCCTACGCGGATGTCCCCGTCCTGCAGCTCAGCATGCCCACCCACGACCCGGAGCGGCTGCTCGACATCGGCCGCCGCCTGCGGCCGCTGCGCGAGGAAGGCGTCCTGATCATCGGATCGGGCTTCATGACCCACGGCCTGCCTTTCCTGACCCGGGAGGCGTTCGCCGGCAACGTGGTGCCGTCATGGTCAGCCGACTTCGACCAGTGGGCCGCCGACGCGCTGGCCCGCGGTGACGTCGACACGCTGGCGGCTTACCGGGACAAGGCCCCGGGGATGCCCTACGCCCACCCGACCGTGGAGCACTACACGCCGCTGTTCATCACCTTGGGGGCGGCCGCCGCGACCGAGGCGCCGGTCCGCATCACCATAGACGGCTACCAGTTCGGCCTGGCCAAGCGATCCTTCCAGGTCGCTTGAGCAGGTGGCGGGACGAGCGCATCGCGGGCGGCCTTACCTGTGCTCGATGAGAGGCAGCTCGCTGCCGTCGTCGTCGTAGATGCCCGCCGCGGGCGGGGTTGGAATCGCGGACGGCGTTAGGACCGGGAGCGGCCCATTAGGCGGCGCAGGCGGGTTAGGAGGGTGCGGGCGTCGCCGGCGTCTAGGAGGTAGGCGACTACGGCGAACGCGAGGACGGCGAAGGTGGCGGCGATCACGGCGACGCCGGCGGCGGCGAGCCTTCCGGTGAAGGGGACGGCCAGCGCGATGGCTACGCCGGCGGCGGCGCCCGCGGCGCCGGCGGCCAGGCTGGCCAGGGTCGCGTGGCCGACGCCCCGCACCGCCGCCCGGCCGCGGATCCGGCGGGTCGCTATCACCAGCGGAACGGCCACGACGGTCTGGCCGACGGTGTTCCCCAGCGCGAGGGCGGCCACCACCAGGCGGGCCGGCGCGAGTTCGACCAGCACGACGTCCGCCGCGATGACCAGCAGCCAGCTTCCGGCCAGCGCCGCGGCCGCGACCTTGAGCCGCCCGAGGGCGAACATCACCCGCGACAGGTTCGCGATCACGGCGATCCCCGCCACGCCGGGAGCGAACAGGACGAACGCCTCGATCAGCGACCGGATCTGGTCGGGCTGCCTGGCCACTAGGACGTGGGCGGCGGGCACGGCGACCGCCGCGATCACCGCCGTGCCGAGCCAGGACATCAGCATGACCGCTCGCGTCGATCCGGCGCAGGTCCGGTCGAACTCCGGCCCCTCCCGTGCGGACAGGACGGGGAACGTGCTGGTGACGATCGACAGGGCGAGCACACCGAACACGGAGCTGTACGCCTGCCAGCCGTAGTTGTACAGCACGATCGCGCCGGTCTCCCCGCGGCCATTGGCCAGCGTGATGGCCACGACGGCGGACAGATCGCTGGCGACGAGATCGATGACGCCGACGATGGCCAGGCCGCCCGCGCGGCGCGCGATGCCGGGCGGGAACCGCAGGACCGGCCGGAACCTGAGGTGCAGCCGCCACGTCGGCACCACGGCCACCAGGACCAGGCAGGCGACGCCCAGCGTGGTGCCCACCGACAGGACGAGTTCGGCCTGCAGCGGCAGCTGGGCCAGCGGCAGCCCCTTCGCCAGGGGCACGAAGGCGAGATAGGCGGAGATGACGATCAGGCTGGAGATCGCGGGGCCCAGGGCAGGCGCGGTGAACCGGCGGTAGGCCTGCAGCAGGCCGTACAGCACCACGGAGAGCCCGTAAAGCAGGGCCTGCGGGGCGAACACCACGAGCATGTTGGCGGTGGCGTTGACCACGTTGGCGTGGACGCAGTGCGCGTGCGCGTTGACCGGGTTGAGCAGGACGGCGATCGGCCCGGCGGCCGCGGCGATGGCCAGCGTGAGCGGCACCAAGATGATGACCGACCAGGTCAGCAGCGCCGAGGTGATCTGGCTGACGCGTTCTCTTGCGGCCGGATCAGACCCGGCCCGCTCGGCCGGGCGGGCCAGCACCGGGACCATCGCGCTGGTCAGCGCGCCGCCCAGGACCAGCTCGTAGATGAGATTGGGGACCTGGTTCGCCGTGACGTATGCCGCGCCCAGGCAGCTCGCGCCGATGCTCTGCGAGAACACCAGCGTCCGGATGAGGCCGAGCAGCCGGGACAGCATCGTCAGGCCGGCGATGAGCGCCGCGCCGCGCGCGATACCCGCGCCAAGGCCACGGCCCGTATCCGGCTGGTGCTGATCCGGCTGGCCGGCCGGACGGCGATGCAAGCCCGCGGGTCGTCTCAGGCCACCACCCGCGTTGGTCGGCACATGCAGCTCCTGTTTCTCCGCCCGCCCAGTGGCTACGACGGAATTCGGGATATGCACATGTAACCAGGACGCGCGGTCCTCCCGCTCGGAGTACCGACCGGATGAAGGGTGCCGGCATGGTGATAGCAGGGCCCGTTCGGCCGAGGGTCAGCTCGCGGAGATAACGATTCCGTACTCGTGGATCTTGCGGTAGATCGTCGCGCGGGACATGCCAAGCGCTTCGGCCGCCCGGACCTTGTTGCCCTCGTGGTCGAGCAGGCTCTGCACGATCGCGTCCCGCTCGATGGACTCCAGCGGGGACAGCAGCCTGCGGCTCACCGTCCAGCACTCGGGCGGCAGGTCCTTCGGCATGATCACGCCTGCCCGGCGGCGCTGCACCACCTGCTTGAGGACCTGCCAGAGCTGTTCGGTGTTCCCCGGCCAGTTGTGCCGCAGCAGCAGCTGCATGGCCTCAGGCGAACAGGTCAGGCGGCCCTGCTGGCTCAGCCGGGCCAGGAAGAACGGCACCAGCTCATGCAGGTCCTCGATGTGGTGACGCAGCGGCGGCAGCTCGACCGTGCCCTGGAAGAACCGCAGCAGCCTGGTCAGGTCGGCGCCGGCCTGCTTGCGGTTCAGCGTGGCCACGACCCGCAGCTCGGCCTGGGGCTGCGCGGCGCGGGTCTCCTGCAGCGCGCTGGCCAGCGCGTGCAACTGCTTGGCGGTGAGCGCGTCGACGTGCCTGATCACCAGCATGCCGGTGCCCTCGAGCAGCTCACCGCGGGTCTTGGTGAGCCATTCCTGGTCGGCCGACTCGGCGTCGAGCACATGGAACGGCGCGGCCGGGTTGCGGCGCTGGTGCACGGCGCGGGCCAGCGCCAGCTTGCCGACGCCGCTCTCGCCCTCCAGCGTCATCCAGTCCGACGCGTCGTACAGGGCCTCGGCCTCGCGGCAGGCGCGCAGCCACAGCACCCCGCTGCCGACCAGGCCAGGCAGGTACATCGCCGTCCGCGGCGCCGGCATCTCGGGCGCCACGGCGACGGCCGCGACCAGTTTCACGTGGACCACGCCGTCGGGATAAGGGCTGTCGCCCGAGATCCGGCGGCAGAACATCCGCGCGGTCGCGCCGCTGGGCAGGTCAACCGTTACCGCGCCCGGATTCTGCCGGGCCAGGGCCTCGGTGGCGTGACCGATCAGGGCCGACTGGTCGCCAGGGTCGAGCACGCGGCGGGCGTGGTCGTTCAGCATGACGACGTTGTTGCCGAGAGCCAGCACGATCCCGCCGGTCCGGCGGCAGGCCCGCACGTATTCCTGCAGCAGGTGCAGGTCCCGGCTGCTGCCCGCGGCCAGCAGGGCCTGGGTGATCTGGTCGGCGGTGGACTTGACCAGGGAGAGCAGCAGCGGGTCGGCGTTCTTGCGCCAGCAGGTCAGGTCGATCACGCCCACCGTCTTGCCCGAGACGGGGTCGTGGATCGGCACCCCGGCGCAGCCGAAGCGCTCCAGGGACTCGGCGTAGTGCTCGTGGCCGAAGACGTGGGCCGGGCCGCCGGATTCCAGCGCGGTGCCGATGCCGTTGGTGCCGACGCGCTCCTCGGCGTAGCTGAAGCCGGGGGCCAGCTTGATGCGGTCGAGGGCGTGCTCGAGGTCGTGGTCCGCGGTCAGCCTGGTCAGCACCATGCCCGCGGCGTCGGTCAAGATGATGCTGATCGGCTGGCCGTCCAGCTGCTCGTGCAGGTGCCGCAGCACCGGGTCGGCGGTCCTGGCCAGGGTCGTTTCCAGGTCGGGATCGCGCAGGTAGCTCAGGTCGATATGGTCGGCGGCGACGTTCCACTGCCTGGACCGCCACCACGACGCCAGGATGGGCTTGCGCACGGCAGCCTGATCGACCGGCTGGGCCGCGAGGAAGCGGTCCCTGGCCTCGGCCAGCCGGTCCCTCGTAGCGTGCAGCGGCACTGATGCACGTGTCATAACGCCTCCCCCACCACCACTTATCTCCGGCCGGAGGCTCAGCCCTGCACGGATCGGAATCGG
The DNA here is from genome assembly GCA_963739615.1 of uncultured Actinomycetes bacterium. GTDB lineage: Bacteria > Actinomycetota > Actinomycetes > Streptosporangiales > Streptosporangiaceae > Palsa-504. The sequence goes on along the minus strand of CAVUBD010000028.1, from coordinate 312,345 downwards.
TGTTACCCGTTCATTACAAAGTAAACCCCGCGTTGCCTGGCACTGTCTCAAGTTGAGACCGCCGATTTCCTCACGCGGACGTCTTCTCGGGCGCATGGACGCCCACGCCGAGTACGACAGCGAAGAGACATTCAACCCCTGGAGCATCGTCAACCTCGTGTTCAACCACCTGGCTGAGGAAGGCCTTCATCCGGTCCTCGGCGAAGCAGGTGATCCCGGCCTGCCCGCCGCCGACCTGCTGCGGGCGCTGGGTATCAGACCCGCCGCGGAAGGCAGCCGGCAAGCTTCCGAACAAACTAAGCAGCGGCTGGCCGAGCTCCGGGCCGCGTTCGACGTGTCTCATGTTGAGAGCTCATGACCTTGGCAACCGGGATGTGATGCAGCACACAAGGACTTTCGGGACCGTGGCCGCCCGAGCAGCCGGCAGGCGGAGCTCGCCCCGGGGAGGAGTCTTCCCCGGGGGGCTTGACCCCGGACCCGGAACCCGTGCAGAAAGGGGTGACGATGAGTCGCCAGAGTGTGGCAAAAGCTCACCAGAAGATCCAGGAACTGGCCTGGGAGCCGCAGTACCACGAGCCTGTGTCGCAGTACGGGACGGACTACACGTTCCACAAGGCACAGAAGAAGGACCCGCTGAAGCAGGTCCTCCGGTCCTACTTCCCGATGCAGGAAGAGAAGGACAACCGCGTCTACGGTGCGCAGGACGGCGCCATCCGCGGCAACATGTTCCGTCAGGTGCAGGAGAGGTGGCTGGAATGGCAGAAGCTGTTCCTGTCCATCATCCCGTTGCCGGAGATCTCAGCGGCACGCGCCATGCCGCTGCTGTTCCGGACGGTCCCGAACCCCGAACTCCACAATGGCCAGGCGATCCAGATGATCGACGAGGTACGTCACTCGACGATCCAGCAGAACCTCAAGCGCCTGTACATGAACAACTACATCGACCCGGCCGGCTTCAACAACAGCCTCCGCAACTTCCAGAACGACTACTGCGGGACCATCGGCCGGCAGTTCGCCGAGGGCTTCATCACCGGTGACGCCATCACCGCCGCTTCGATCTATCTCACGATCGTCGCGGAGACGGCCTTCACGAACACCCTGTTCGTGGCCATGCCCGCCGAAGCCGCGGCCAACGGCGACTTCCTGCTGCCGACCGTGTTCCACTCGGTCCAGTCGGATGAGTCGCGGCACATCTCCAACGGCTACGCCACGCTGCTGATGGCGCTCTCGGACGAGAGCAACCACCAGCTGCTCGAGCGCGACCTGCGCTACGCGTGGTGGAACAACCACCGCGTGGTGGACGCCGCTATCGGCACGTTCATCGAGTACGGCACCAAGGACCGCCGTAAGGACCGCGAGTCCTACGCCGAGATGTGGCGCCGCTGGATCTACGACGACTACTACCGCAGCTACCTCGTACCGCTCGAGAAGTACGGCCTGGTCATTCCGCACGACCTCATCGAGGAAGCGTGGAACCAGATCTGGAACAAGGGCTACGTACACGAAGTCGCCCAGTTCTTCGCCACCGGCTGGCTCGCCAACTACTGGCGGATCGACCCGATGACGGACGCCGACTTCGAGTGGTTCGAGTACAAGTACCCGGGCTGGTACGACAAGTACGGCAAGTGGTGGGAGAACTACAACCGCCTGTCCACGCCGAACGGTCACCACCCGATCGTGGCCGAGAGCGTCGACTACGTGTACCCGCACCGGTGCTGGACCTGCATGGTCCCGTGCCTGGTCCGCGAGGACATGGTGATGGCCGAGGTCGACGGGCAGTGGCGGACCTACTGCCACGAGGAATGCCGGTGGACCGACGCCGTGGCGTTCCGGCCGACCTACCAGGGCCGTGAGACCCCGAACATGGGCCAGCTCATCGGCAAGCGCGAATGGGAGACGCTGTACCACGGCTGGAACTGGGCCGATGCCGTTTCCGACATGGGCTATGTGCGGGACGACGGCAAGACGCTCGTCGCCCAGCCGCACCTGAACCTGGATCCCAGCAAGATGTGGACCCTGGATCACCTGCGCAGGATGCCCGAGATCCTCAGCCCGAACGTGCTGCTCAACGAGATGACCGCCGAGCAGCGGGCTGCGTTCCAGGCCGACTACAACCGGCAGGGCCCGGCGGGCCGCCCGGCTCCGGCCGACAGCTAGGAAGGCGACGGAGGGGGTCACGGGGTTTCCCGGGGCCCCCTCCGGTCCGCCTGCCCGTCCGCACCATCCCCGATCCCGCACCATCCCGATTCCGCACCATCCCGATTCCAGAACATCCCGCGAGGGGGCCATGGCCGAAAAGCACGTCGTTCGCTTCGAGCCGGTTGGCATCGAGATCGAGGTGTCCGAGGACCAGAACATCCTGCGGGCCGCGGCCGAGCAGGGAATCATGCTCATGCACGGCTGCAAGGAGGGGCAGTGCGCCTCCTGCAAGTCGTTCGTCCTCGAAGGCGAAGACATCGAGCATGACAGGTACTCGACCTTCGCCCTGCCCGACTACGAGCTCGAGGAAGGCTACACGCTGCTGTGCCGGGCGCACGCCTACGAAGATCTCACGATCGAGCTCCTCAACTACGACGAGGAGATGATCCGCTCCGGCCTGCCGATCCAGCAGGGCGTCGCGGAGGTGGTGTCCAAGGACGCGGTCACCCATGACATGCGGCACCTGGTACTGCGGCTGCTCGAGCCGGCCGAGATCAAGTTCTTCCCCGGCCAGTACATGGACATCGCCATCCCGGGCACCGACGCGGTGCGGTCCTTCTCGATGGCCAACACCTCCAGCCGTGAGAGCGGGCTGCTGGAGTTCGTCATCAAGGTCTATCCCGACGGGCATTTCTCCAAGTTCCTGGCGGAGAAGCTGGCCGAGGGGGACCGGCTGGATATCAGCGGGCCCTTCGGCGTCTTCACCCTTCGCGAGGGCGACAACGACCTGGTGTTCGTCGGCGGCGGCGCGGGGATGGCCCCCATCCTTTCGCTGCTGCGCGCGATGGCCGAACGCGGCCTGCAGCGCAAGGCCACCTTCTTCTACGGCGCGCGGACGAAGAAGGACCTGTGTTTCGAGGCTGAGCTGCACGCTCTCGAGGAGAAGCTGCCCGGCTTCCGGTATATCCCGGCCCTATCGGAGCCGGGCGACGAGGAATGGGACGGCGAGACCGGCCTGATCACGGATGTGGTCAAGCGGCACGCCAGCGACCTGCGCGGGGCACATGCCTACGTCTGCGGGCCGCCGCCCATGGTGGAGGCGGCGCTCCCGCTGCTCGCCACGCTGGGCGTGGAGGAAAAGCGCATCTACTACGACAAGTTCACGACCACTGGTAACCCGCAGGAGTGAAATCATGACAGAGACTTCGGAGCGCAGTGTCCCCAAGCCGGTCTTCACTGACGCGGAGGCAGGCGCCAAGACCTTCCCGGATTCCACCAAGCGGGAATTCAACTACTACAAGCCGGCCAAGCGCAAGCAGTCGCGGTACGAGGACGTCACCGTCGAGGTCCAGCCCGACCCCCGGCACTACCTGGCCCAGGGCTGGCTGTACGGATTCTCCGACGGGCGCGGCGGCTACCCGCTGGACTGGACCGCCCTGAAGGCCTGGGGCTCGGACCGGCCCGAGCCTGAGCGCTACCCCGGCTCAGGCGGCAAGGGCTACGACTGGCCGGCGACCGGCTGGCACGAGTTCCGGGACCCGAACGAGGAGTGGGAGCTCACGTTCTACCGGTACAACTCCAACGTGGTCCGGCAGCTCAACCAGAACGTCGACGTGGCCAGGCAGTCCAAGGCCTTCGACCAGTGGAACCGGAACTGGGTGCACTTCGTGGAGACGAACGTCGGCGCCTGGATGCACGTCGACCACGGGCTCGGCCTCTACTTGTTCGCCAACGCCAACCGGCGCGCGCCCACCAACATGCACAACAACGCGATCTCGGTGAACAGCATGCACCGGATCCGCTCGGCCCAGGACCTGGCGCTTTACAACCTGACCCTGACCGAGGAGATCGACGGCTTCGACGGGGCCGCGCACCTGACCGCGTGGAACGAGGACCCGGCCTGGCAGGGCGTCCGCGAGGTGGCGGAGCAGCTGACCGGGATCGACGACTGGTGCGAGGCCATCTTCGCCGCCAACGTCGTGTTCGAGCCGCTGGTCGGCGAGCTGTTCCGGAGCCAGCTGGTGATGCACGCGGCGCCGCGCAACGGCGACTTCTGCACCCCGACGGTCATCGGCGCCGAGGAGTACGACTTCGCCGAGCGGGACCTGCGCTACACGGTCCCGATGTTCCACCTGCTCACCAACGACCGGGAGTTCGCCGACCACAACAAGGCCCTCCTGCAGGACTGGCTGGCCACCTGGACCGGCCGCGCCATCGCCGCCGCCCGGACGATGCAGCCGATGTGGTCGCAGCCCGAGTTCAAGCCGCCGCGCTTCGAGGACGGGCTGGACGCGGCCAAGAGCCGTTTCGCCGGCATTCTCAACGATCTGAACCTGGACACACCGAAGGAGCTAGGCCAGTGACCACCTTCAAGACCGCCGAGAGCCCGTACAAGTCGGACAGCACGGCCTCGAACATGGCTGGCGTCACCCTGATGAACAACCAGGTCGGGGCCGTCGTCGCCCAGGTCATGGCGAAGAAGCCCAACGTGAAGGTCACGTACCTGCCGTCCATGATCCGCGTCGACGCGGTCGGCCGGATGGACTTCGACTACGACGAGATCTCCGAGGCGCTCGGCGAGGAGCCCGGCTTCTTCGACGCCGCCGAGTTCGAGGAGAACATGTCCACGCACTACGGCCGGATGATCCACACCGACACCGAGACGATCATGTTCGCCAACCCGGAGGACGCGGCCGAGTACATCGACTTCGACCTCACCGTCCGTTCGTAGCCGCCGAAAAAACAAATGTTCCCGGGCATGTTGTGTTGTGGCACTGAGGTGGTTATAACCGGCTCAGTGCCACAACCAGCTCAATGAAGGAGGCGCTTTGTACGAGCACAACGGCGAGAAGTACTTCATCGTCGACTCGCATATGCACTACTGGAACGCCGCTCCGGACAACTGGGTCCCGGGCGCCGAGCAGTACGCCAAGGGCTGGATCGAATGCTTCCACGCTTACCAGGGCCTCGGGCCGCCAGAAACGCACTGGTCGATAGAGCACTTCCAGAAGTACTCAGAGGACGACCTGATGAAGGACGTCTTCGAGGACGGGTACGTGGACGTGGCCGTCTTCCAGCCCACGTACCTCAAGGAGTGGTACAAGGAGGGCTTCAACACCACCGAGCGCAACGCGCTGATGGGCGAGAAGCACCCGGGCAAGTTCGTCTACAACACCCGGTTCGACCCCCGGGACGGCGATGTGGGCCTGGAGCAGCTCAAGGCCAACGTCGAGCGCTTCGGCTCCAAGGGCGTCAAGCTGTACACGGCCGAGTGGAACAACGGCTCGCGCGGGTACAAGCTGAGCGACCCGGGCGCGTACCGCTACCTGGAAGCCGCGCAGAAGCTCGGCATCAAGAACATCCACGTGCACAAGGGCCCGACGATCTGGCCGCTGGACAAGGACGCCTTCGACGTCTCCGACATCGACCACTGCGCGACCGACTTCCCCGAGCTCAACTTCATCGTCGAGCACGTGGGGCTGCCGCGGATCGAGGACTTCTGCTTCATGGCCACGCAGGAGCCGAACGTGTACGCCGGCCTTTCCGTGGTGATCGGCGGCCTGATGCACGCGCGGCCGCAGTTCTTCGCCAAGGTCATGGGCGAGCTGCTGTTCTGGGTCGGCGAGGACAAGATGACGTTCGGCAGCGACTACGGCATCTGGGAACCGAAGTGGCAGGTCGAGGGCTTCGTCAACTGGGAGATGCCGGACCGTGAGGAGCTCGCCGACTACCCAAGGCTCGGCACCGCGGGCAAGAAGAAGATCCTCGGCCTGAACGCAGCCAGGCTCTACGGCATCGAGGTGCCGGCCGAGTACCAGCTGAAGGACCCCGGTGCGCCGGCCGCCCAGGACGACGCGCAGCTGGTCGCGGGGGCATGACCGCTTCCGTAACCGCCGGATCCGGGGGTTCAGGGGTTTCCGCCCCTGAACCCCCGGTGGCCCTGCCCCTGAGCGCGCTGCTCCGGGCGCTGGAGGGGGTGCGCGACCCCGAGCTCGACGAGCCGATCACCTCGCTCGGCTTCGTCGCGGCGTGCACCCTCTCCGCGGACGGAGACGCGCAGGTCCGGCTGCGGCTGCCTACCTATTTCTGCGCACCCAACTTCGCCTACCTGATGGTCGCCGACGCCTACGACGCGGTGTCGGCGCTGCCCGGGGTGCGCCACGCCGAGGTGGTACTCGAGGATCACTTCGCGTCCGACGCTATTAACGACGGCGTGGCCGCCCAGGCCGGCTTCGCCCGGTCTTTCGACGGCGAGACTGAGCCATGGGATGGCGTAGCTGGCGGCGAGCTGCACCAGCTACGCGCCGATTTCCTGCGCAAGGCGGTGATGGCAGGCACTGATCAGGTGTGCAGGCCGCTGCTCGCGGCAGGTCAGGACCCGGCGGCATTGCTCGCGATGACTCTTGGCGAGCTGCCGCCTTCTCGTGCGCTCGACCGGCTGCGCCAGCGCCGGGCCGACCTGGGCCTGCCGGCGGGCGACGACGCCCCGCTGCTCATCGACCCGTCGACCGGTGCGGCCGTGGGGTTCGCGGCCTTGCCGCTACACCTGCGGAAGGCGCAGGTCACGCGGGTGAGCATCGAGGCGAATTCCGGCATCTGCCGCGGCATGCTGCGGCACCGATATGACTCACCAGGACAGGGCGAGGAGGACCAATGAAGGCCGTCCGCTTGCACAAATTTCATAGTGCGCCAGTTATCGACGAGGTACCCGAGCCAACGATCAGCGGGCCGCTCGACGTCATCGTGAAGATCGGCGAGGCCGGCGTCTGCCGCACCGACCTGCACATCATCGAGGGCCAGTGGGACGCGGCGATGGGCACCCCGCTGCCGTACATCCTCGGCCACGAGAACGCTGGCTGGGTGCACGAGGTCGGCTCGGCGGTCACCAACGTGGCCGTTGGCGACACGGTGATCCTGCACCCCACGCCGACCTGCGGCCTGTGCCACGCCTGCCGGGCTGGCGACGACATGCACTGCATCAACAACTCGTTCCCTGGCCTTTCCACCGACGGCGGGATGGCCGAGTACCTGCTGACCTCGGCCCGGGCTTGCATCAAGCTCAAGCCGGAAACCCGCCCGCAGGACGTGGCCGCGCTGGCCGATGCGGGCATCACCGCCTATCACGCGGTCCGCAAGGCCATCCCGCTGCTCTACCCCGGCACCACCTGCGTGGTAATCGGCGCGGGCGGGCTCGGCCACATCGGCATCCAGTGCCTGACCACGCTCACCGCCACCACGATCATCGTGGTGGACCGCAACCCAGAGGCGCTGAAACTGGCCGAGCAGCTCGGCGCACAGCACGCCGTCGTGGCCGACGGCCGGCACGTCGACGCGGTGAAGGACCTGACCGGCGGGACCGGCGCGCACGTGGTGCTCGACTTCGTGGCCGAACAGGGCGCCGAGATGGACGGCTGGAACATGACCGCGCCGGCCGGCTCGTACTTCGTCATCGGCTACGGCGGCACCCTGCACATCCCGACGCTGGACATCATCTCGACCGAGCGCAACATCATCGGGAACATCGTCGGCACCTACAACGACCTGGCCGAGCTGATGGCGCTGGCGCAGGCGGGCAAGGTCACTCTGCACACCAAGGCCTACCCGCTCGACGCCGCCCCGGAGGCGCTGGCCGATCTCGACGCGGGCCGGGTCCGCGGTCGTGCGATCCTGATTCCGTAGAGCTCGGTTCGCAGGTGGCCGGATCTCAACCATGACTCGAACTCAGTAAGAAACGGAGCAACGATGGCCAAAGAACTGCGCTTCGGCGCCGAAGCTCGCGGCCTCCTGCTAGCTGGCGTCGACCAGTTGGCCGAAGCCGTCAAATCGACTCTCGGCCCCAAGGGGCGCAACGTCATCCTCGAGAAGATCACCGGCTCGCCGGTGGTGACCAACAACGGCGTCACCATCGCGCGGGAAATCCACCTGAAGAACCAGTTCGAGAACATGGGCGCGCAGCTGGTCAAGGAAGCCGCGATCAAGACCAACGACATCGTCGGCGACGGCACCACCACGGCCACCGTGATCGCCCAGGCCATCATCCACGAGGGCATGGAGGCCATCGGCGAGGGCGCCAATCCGGTGCTGGTCAAGCGGGGCATCGACCTGGCCGTCGGCCATCTGGTCGACTACCTGCAGGGGGTGGCGCACCCCATCAACACCGAGCAGGACTACACCCGGGTCGCGGCGATCTCGGCCAACGACGACAACACCGTCGGCGCGGTCATCGCCAAGGCGCTGCACACGGTCGGCGACGGCGGCATCGTTACGGTGGAAGACGCGCCGCTGCCCGGGATGGGCGTCGACTTCGTCGAGGGCTTCGAGTTCGACAACGGCTTCCTGTCGCCCTACATGGTGACCAGGCCGGCCAGCATGGACTCCATCGTCGACGACCCGTACATCCTGCTGTGCAGCGAGAAGATCACCAAGGTCCAGCAGCTGATGCCGCTGCTTGACAAGGTGATGCGCGCGCCGCGCCCGCTGATCATCATCGCCGAGAACGTCGAGGGCACCGCGCTGTCCATGCTGGTGCACAACCACGTGAACGGCATCTTCCAGTGCGTCGCGGTGCGGGCGCCCGGCTTCGGCGACCGCAGGCTGCACAAGCTGGAGGACATCGCCACGCTGACCGGCGGCGCCGTCTACAGCAAGCACTCCGGATTCACCCTGGAGACGATGACCGTCGAGCAGCTCGGCCGGGCCCGGCAGGTGCGGGTGACCGCGGATCACACCACTATCATCGGCGGCCACGGCTCGCCCGAGGCGATCACGTTCCGGGTCGACCAGCTGCGGGCCGAGCGTGACCGGGCCCAGTTCGGCATCGACGAGGACGTGCTGACCGAGCGGATCGGCTCGCTGTCCGGCAAGGTCGCCGTGATCAGGGTCGGCGCCGCGACCAACGCCGAGCTGAGTGAGCTCAGGCACCGGGTCGAGGACGCGCTGTCCGCCACCAGGGCCGCCATGGCCGAGGGCATCGTGGCCGGCGGCGGGGCCACCCTGCTGCACGCCGTGAGCGCGCTCGATGACCTGGAGGTCACCGGCGACTACGCCATCGGCGCGGGCATCGTCAGGCGCGCGCTGAGCGAGCCGGCCCATCTCATCGCGTCCAACGCCGGCTATAATGCTACCGAGGTCGTCGCCCAGACCGTAAAGATGGGCGTGGATGAGGGATTTGACGCCTTGCAGGGCTGCCATGGGAACATGATCGAGATGGGCATCATCGATCCGCTCCGTGTGGTCCGCTCGGCGCTGCAGAACGGCGCGTCGGTGGCGGGCCTACTGCTCACGACCAACACCCTGGTCGCGGAGGAGCAGACGCCGTGGGGCGGCAGCGCGGCGCTGATGACCGAGTACGGCTCGCTGGACGAGGGCCTGCACCAGCCCTCTCCCGACTCGAGCACGCCGCAGTCCCTGGGGCTCGGGCCTTCGGTTGGCTGACGCAGGGCCGTTGCTTGGGTCTTCGGACAGGTCTTCCGGCAGGTCTTTCGTTGGCTGACACGGTTCCGCTCACCAGGCATGTGGTCGTCGATGACGGCGCCCTGTCCGGTGAAGTCCGTGTCGCCGACGCGGCCGAGCGGGCCCTGTCCGGTGAACAGCGCGGGGTCCGGGCGGTACTGCCGTTCCTGGGCCCCGCGTTCATCGCGGCCGTCGCCTACATCGATCCCGGCAACTTCGCCACCAACGTGGCGGGCGGATCGCAGTTCGGCTATACGCTGCTCTGGGTCGTGCTAGCGGCGAACCTGATGGCGATGCTCGTCCAGACGATGAGCGCCAAGCTCGGCATCGCCACCGGGCGCAGCCTGCCCGAGGTGTGCCGGGACCGCTTCCCCTTTCGCGTCGTGGTGCTGCTCTGGCTGCAGGCCGAGGCGATCGCGATGGCGACCGACCTGGCGGAATTCGTGGGCGCCGCGCTCGGCCTGCACCTGGTCTTCGGGCTTTCGCTCTGGGCTTCCGCGATACTGACCGGCCTCGCGGTCTTCACCATCCTCGGCCTGCAAGTGCGGGGCTTTCGCCGGCTCGAGGCGGCGATCACCGGGTTCGTGGCGGTGATCGTCCTGGCGTTCGGCCTGGATCTGCTGAAGAGCAGGCCCTCGGCGTCGGGCGTGGCACACGGCATGTTCGTGCCGCAGTTCTCCGGTCACGGCTCGGCCCTGCTGGCCGTCAGCATCGTCGGCGCCACCGTGATGCCGCACGTCATCTACCTTCATTCCTCGCTCACCCAGAAGCGGATCGTCGGCGCCAACCCCGCCGCCCGGCGCAAGATCTTCCGCTTCGAGATCGTCGACATCACGATCGCGATGGGGACCGCGGGGATCATCAACCTGGCCATGCTGGCCACCGCAGCCGCCGTCTTCCACGCCCGCGGACTGTTCGGCGTGGGCAATAACCTGGGCCAGGTCTTCACCGGCCTGGACCACTACGTCGGCGGGCACACCGGGACGTTCTTCGGCGTCGCCTTGCTGGCGTCGGGGATCGCGTCCTCATGCGTGGGCACGATGTCGGGTCAGCTCGTGATGCAGGGCTTCCTGCACCGGCAGATCCCGATCTTCGTGCGCCGCGCCATCACGATGATCCCGGCCCTGATCGTGATCGGCATCGGCTTCAACCCCACCAAGGCGCTGGTCCTCAGCCAGGTCTTCCTCTCCTTCGGCATCCCGTTCGCGCTGGTCCCGCTGTTTTTCTTCACCGGGAACCGCGATCTCATGGGGACGCTCGTGAACCGGCGCCTGACGATGCTGGCCGTCGGCCTGGTGACCGGCGTAATAATCGCGCTGAACGTATACCTGCTTGCTAGCGTTTAGGGCGTAATCTGCTGCCGTGAGTCCGATTTCGCGTGGCTTCCACCGCAAGCGCCAGGAGGCGCCGGAGGGCCGGGTCCCGCCTGGGCAGTACGTCACCGCCGACTTCCCCGTCCTGTCGGCGGGCCCGACGCCGCGCACCGCCCTGGCGAAGTGGACGTTCTCGATCGCGGGTGGCCGCGAGCCCAAGAGCTGGACGTGGGAGGAGTTCCGCGCGCTGCCCGCCGAGACCCTGACCACCGATATCCACTGCGTGACCCGCTGGTCCAAGCTGGATACGACCTGGGAGGGCGTGTCGCTCGACGTGCTGCTCTCCGCGGTCCAATACGAGGCCGAGTACGTGCTGGCGTTCTGCGACGGCGGCTACACCACCAACCTGCCGGTCGCCGACCTGACCGGCGGGCGGGCCTGGGTGGCGTTCGGGTACGGCGGCGCCCCGCTCGGGCCCGAGCACGGCGGCCCGGCCCGGCTCCTCGTCCCGCACCTGTACTTCTGGAAGAGCGCCAAATGGGTGCGCGGGCTGCGGCTCCGCGACACCGACGAGCCTGGCTTCTGGGAAAACTACGGATACCACATGTACGGAGATCCATGGCGGGAACAGCGGTACGCGGGCGACTGACCTGGCAGACCGCCACCGTAAGCCGGGTCTCGGACGAGACGCCCTCGGCGCGCACCATCCTCTTGGACGTACCCGGCTGGCCGGGCCACCAGGCGGGCCAGCACGTCGACATCAGGCTCACCGCCGACGACGGTTACCAGGCCGAGCGCGCCTATTCGATCGCCGCGGCCCCCGGCGAGCCGCTCGCGATCACGGTGGAGCGGCTGGAGGACGGCGAGGTCTCCCCCTACCTGACCGCCGAACTGGCGTCCGGGGACGTCCTGGAGGTCCGCGGGCCGATCGGGGGGTACTTCGTCTGGGAACCCGCCTCCGGCGGGCCGCTCATGCTGGTGGCCGGCGGCTCGGGCATCGTGCCGCTGCGGTCCATGCTGCGATACCGGAAGCTGGCGGCTTCTTCGGTGCCGGTGCGACTGCTATATTCCTCGCGCAGCTGGGAGGACGTGATCTACCGCGCTGAGCTTTCCGCGGCTGCGGACGGGGTGGCGGTGATCCACACGCTGACCAGGAAGCAGCCGCCGGGATGGACGGGCTACGCCCGGAGGGCGGATACGCAGATGCTGGCCGAGGTGGCCTGGCCCGCGGCGCAGGCGCCGCTGGCGTACGTGTGCGGTCCGACGCCGTTCGTGGAGACGGTCGCGGCCGGGCTGGTCGGGCTCGGCTATCCGCCGGGGCGGGTCAAGACCGAGCGGTTCGGCGCGACGGGGCAGTGACCTCGTGGGATGGAGGCTGGTGATGGGATCGCTGGACGGGAATGCGCTGGACGGGAATGCGCTGGACGGGGCTGCGCTGGACGGGAATGCGATCGGAGGGTTGCTGATCGAGGTTTTCGGTACGGAGATGACCACGGCCAGGGGTACCTGCGGTAACTGCGGGGCTGTTAGCGAGGTCGCCGAGCTGCCGGTTTATCAGCCCAGGCTTGGCACCGTGGTCCGGTGCCGTGGGTGCAGCAGCGTGCTCATGGTCTTTGTCCAGGTGCGCGGCGTCACCTGTGTCGACCTGAATGGACTGGCGAGCCTGACGGCTTCGTGAGTCGCGGGGCGGGCGCCGGGGCCACGACGCCCGGGGGGCACCTGGCGGAGTAGTGTAAGCCAAGCCGCCGTCATTGATGGGCGCAAAGCTTCAACTTTCAACATTCAACGCTTCAAAGGAGAGCCGCCATGTCTGAGCATGACAATTCCGTCAGCGAAACGCTCCTGGTGATGACCGTCGCGTCACTGGAGAACAGTGATCTGCCGCCTCGCGAGTTGATGATCGCCCGGATCGCCGCCCTCGTCGCGATAGACGCACCCGCCACTTCCTACGCGCTCAACGCCCTGCCGGCCAGCAGCTCTGGCGTTACCGTCGAGGACGTCCAAGACATCCTGATCGCGATCGCGCCCGTGGTGGGCACAGCTCGCATCGTCTCAGCGACGATAAACATCGCCGAAGGGCTGGGGTTCATGATCGCCCTAGCCGAAGCCGAGCTTGACGAGGAACTCGACGCCGAGGCGGGGGACTGAGGACCTCACCTGCTCATCGCTGGCTCATCGGCTGGGATGATCCAGCCGATGAGCCGAAGGCCGAGCACATGATGGCCACGCTGAACCACTTTCTCAGACTTGACGGCCACGGATCCTAGCAGCCGCAGAGCCCGGCTCCCTGAAACGAGGAGCTTCGGCGGGGCGCGGGGCCTGCGTCCTGCGTCCCGGCCAAGACCTACACCAGGCGCATGCCTTGCTCCTAGGATCGACTCAACAATCGAACCGGAAGGGGTGCGGGATGCCGACGGTGCAGGCGAACGGGATCGACGTCAACTACGAGGTGCAGGGCGAAGGCGAGCCGCTGGTCCTCATCCCCTACCTGGCCGCCGACCAGGCGTGTTACGCGTTCCAGGTGGCTGAGTACGCCAAGCACTACACCTGCTTCAGCGTGGACCTGCGCGGCGCGGGCCTGTCCGGCAAGCCGGAGGGTATCTACACCACCGAACTGTTCGCCGACGACGTGGCCGCGTTCATGCAGGCCGCCGGGATCGGCCAGGCGCACGTGTCCGGGCTGTCCCTGGGCGCGGCCACCGGGATCTGGCTGGCCGCCAAGTACCCGGAGCGGGTGAAGTCGCTGTCCCTGCACAGCGCCTGGCCCGCTAGCGACCCGTTCCTGCGCGCCGTCGTGCAAACCTGGCAGATCGTGGCCCAGGCCCTGGCCAGCGTGCCCGAGATGGTCATCCAGGGGATCTTCCCCTGGTGCTTCACCCCGGAGATGTACGCCGCGCGTCCTGAGTACGTCGACTCCCTGGCCGACTTCGTCCGCAGCCGCCCGATGCCGCCGGTGGACGCCTTCATCCGCCAGTCCGGGGCCGTGCTGGCGCACGATGCGACCAGCGCGCTCGGCTCGGTGCAGGCGCCGACCCTGATCACGTTCGGGCGGCACGACATGGTGACCTCGACCCGCTTCGCCGCGCCGCTCAGCGAGGGCATCGCCGACTCCGAGGTCCTCGTGTTCGAGGACTGCTCGCACGCTCCCATTTACGAGAACGTCGAAGGGTTCAACGCCCAGACGCTGGAATTCCTGCAGCGCCACTGACGAATCTCGCGCCGGGCGAGTCCGGGGCACTGGTGGCGGCGGGCGGGCCGCGGGCCGGGCCGGGTCGCGGGTTTCCGGCCGCGCTCGCGGCCTCGGCGCTGTTCTTGCTCCTGCCCGCTAGGGCGGAGGGCCGGCTAGGGCGGTGACCGACTTTGGCATGATACTTGCAGGTCACTCTCGCATCGGCCGCTCTGGCAGGAGGCGAAGGCAGATGGCGTCGCAAGAGGTCATGGCCGGGCTGTCACAGCTCCTGAGCCTCCGGACATCACCCGAGCTGATCGCGGCGCGGGAGATGCTGCAGCTTCCCTCCATGGGCCTGGAGGCGGCGGTGGAGTCGGAGTTGACGGATAATCCGGCGCTCGAGCGCGTCGAGCCGGGCGAATGCCCGCTTTGCGGGTCTTCGTGGGACGCAGTGTGCGCGTTGTGCCGGTCCGGACGGAACGCTGGGCGGGCATCCGGGATGGGTCCTGACGGTGACCCGATGCAGGGGACGCCGTACCGGGAAACCGATGCGGAGACTCTCCTACGGCACGTGCGCCTGGTGATCCCGAACAGTGATTTCTCGATCGCGGAGTATCTCATCGGGAGCCTTGACGTTCACGGCTTCCTCGACCAGGAACCGGACGAGGTGGCCAGCGCCCTCGGGGTGAGCATGGCGCGAGTGACGCAGGTGCTGTGCGCTATCCGGCAGGAAGGCCCGCCCGGGATCGGAGCCAGCGGCGTCAGGGAATGCCTGCTCCTCCAGCTCGACCAGTTGCCGGTTGAAGAGGACGTCCGCTCGCTGGCACGCTCGGTCATCGAGGAGCACCTGCCGGCCTTGGCGAAGGGCCGTTTCACGGCGATCTGCCGGGTGCTCGGGGTCAGCCGGGCCGCGCTGGGCGATGCTCAGGAACTGATACGAAGCCGGCTTCGGCCATATCCGGCCTTCGAAGGGCGGCCCTGGCCAGGCCCCCTCAGCTATCGATGCGTCCCCGACGTGGTCGTCACCGAGCCGGGGAAGCGTCCCGGCGGGTTCGACGTCGAACTCATCGAACCTCGCCGGTTCCGGCTCAGAATCAATCCGCTCTACCTCGACGCTGCCCGGCAACTGCCCGCCGCCGAGCAGAGCCACGTCCGTACCAGCGTGGCCGAAGCCCGGTCATTCCTGACCCGGCTCGAGGATCGGTGGAGCACGCTTCGTCAGGTATCTGAGCTTGCGGCCGAACGCCAGGGCGACTTCCTTCGGCGAGGACCGCTCTGGTTGCACCCGCTCACCCGGGTGGAGGTGGCCAGAGAGCTGCGGATGCATGAGTCAACCGTCAGCCGCGCGGTCACCGGGAAGTACGTGATGCTGCCCTGCCGCAAGGTGATCGCCCTCGCTGACTTCTTCAGTTCCGGCGGAGGGCTCGCCGAGGAGATCCGAGCGATAGTGGCCGCTGAGGCGCATGCACTTTCGGATGAGCAGCTAGCGGCATGCCTGCGGGCCCGGGGCTATGAGGTCGCGCGCCGGACCGTCACAAAGTACCGCCAGCAGGCCGGCATCCCGGCGGCGGCGCTGCGGTGACGGCGCTGCGGTAACCACCTCCGGCCAGCCGCCGGACCCGAAGCAAGTTTCGCCTCCCAGCGGTACGCCCGAAGCAGCCTTCGGGCTTGCAGCCTCACTTCGTCGCCCCCCCAGCTCATATGCGGCTGGCACGACTCATGCAACGACAGGGGGCGTAGGGATGGGCCAACGGGATTGGCCCGGCCGAAGGAAGTGGTGGGATGCGCCAACAGGACCGTGCCGATGAGACCGAGCTGGCCTTCGAGCTCTTGGATGCAGCGACCGAATCAGAGTTCGACAGGTCCGTGGGGACCATCTTGTCCGCCACAGCGCGGAATGCTGGCCGGCCCATCAGCCCCGAGATCCGCCGGGCACTGCACAGGCTGCTGAAGGGGATGGCCCGGCAGGCTCTTCCCATCGTGGCCTCTGTCGCCCAGGGGATCCCCGCACCAGCCGGGCGGCCCGCGCGGAATGGGGCTCGGCCGAGCCCGCTCATGGGACTGGAACTGGAGGGCTTGTCACCCGAGGACCAGGAGCTTGAGTCGGCGAAGCAGTTCGTGCGCCTGGCCGTGACCATGTGCAGGCAAGCGGCAGTGGCTGCACCCGGGCCCAGATCAGGCAGGCGTCGCGAGAGCGGCCGCTTTACGCGCTGCGACACCCGATGACCGGCAGCGATCGCATTACGCACCCGGTTCAGGCAGCGCCTGAACACCAGCTGAAGGAGGAGCAATGAGCGTGTCCCATGGCGGATTCGGCGAGTACGAGTACGAGGCTCCCTACGGGGAGGCTGAGGAGGAAAGCCCGTACGGGGAAGCGGAGAAGCAGTTCTTCCGGTTCCGTCCGGGCCGGCCGTTCGGCTTCAGGCCGGGATTCCGCGGCGGCGGCGACGATGACTGGCGCCAGCGCCGGCGGCGACGGTGGCGGGAGGCTGAGTACGAGGGTCCCTACGGGGAAGCCGAGGAAGAAGAGGGTCCCTACGGGGAAGCCGAGGGCGGCCTCTACGGGGAGGACGAGGGCGGTTACGGCGCTGAGGCGGAAGGCCTGTTCGGCGAGGACGAGGATGAGGACGAGGACGAGGACGACGGCGACGGCGAGGAGCAGTTCCTTCCCATGCTTATCCCGCTCATCGGAAGCCTGCTTGGCGGCCTGTTCAAGAAGGAGGCCGAGGGCGAGTACGAGGGCGGCTACGGAGAGGCGGAGGAGCAGTTCCTCGGCGATCTCCTGGGCGGCGTGCTGGGGGAAGCCGAGCGAGCGCCGAGCCCGCTCAGCCCGGCCCAGGAGGCCAAGCTCGCATCCGAGCTCCTCGAGGTCTCCAGCGAAGAGGAGCTTGATCAGTTCCTCCAAGGCGTCGTCAACACGGTCAGCCGCGCCTACCATGGAGTGCGCGACTTCGCGGCCTCGCCGACCGGGCAGGCCGTCATCGACGTCGTCAAGCCCGTCGCGAAGGCCGCCCTCCCCATCGTGGGCAGCGCACTCGGCGCCAGGTTCGGCGGTCCTGCAGGAGGAGCAGCAGGCCGGGCCGCGGGGCAAGCCATCGCAGACAGTTTCGAAGTCGAGACCAGTGGCCTGAGTCCGCAGGAGGCCGAGTTCGAGGTCGCCCGCAAGGTCGTGCGGACGGTCGCGCGGACCGCGAGCATCGCCGGGCATGCTCATGGCGCGGCACCGCCCAGAGCGGTGGCCGGCGCCGCGCTGGTCCGGGCCTCCCGGACCCACGCCCCGGGTATCTACCGCAGTGCCCTGCATCACTCCCGGCCCTTCGCCCGGCGCTTCTACGGCCGCAGGGGCTCCTACGGCCGACGGGGCTACGGCCGAAGGGGCTCCTACGGCCGGCGGGGCTACGCCCGCAGGGGCCACTACGGCGGACGGGGCTCCTACGGCGGACCGGGCTCCTACGGCGGACCGGGCTCCTACGGCGGACCGGGCTCCTACGGCCGGCGTGCCCACCACGGCCGGCCGGACCGCTGGCACGGCCCCTCGGCCGGCTTCGGTCCCCCCAACGATGTCACGCCGCCGCCGCCCGTCCTGCCCCCGCCCTTGACCGGCGGTCATGATGGCCCACCAGCCCCGGGCAACTGCCCGCCCGCAAGCCAGGGCGAGGCAGCCGGGTCCCTGGGCGCTGCGGAAGGGCGCTGGATCAGGCGCGGCCGCAAGATCGTCATCTTCGGGGCCTGACCCGATGACTCGCGACGCCACGGCCTCCTGGCTTCTGGAACACGAGGCACGGGCCCTGCTGACACGGCTGGACGCAGTGAAGCCTTTCGTGCTCCAGGAGACGACGCTGCCTGCGGCCGCCGTGTCACCCGGCGGGCTGGCGGCGATCGAGGAATACCTCATGGCAGGGCGTCGCGAGGTCCGCGGGGAGGTGCACCGGTTTCTGCGCTGGATCGAGGGGGATGGCCGTCATGCGCCACCGGCCCGGCAACAACGGCGATTCACCCTCATGCGCCTCAAGTTCAACACTGCGCTCTCGCAGTTTGACCTGTTTTCGGAGGTGATCACACAGCGCAGCGAACACGGGACGGGCCTGTGGCTTTCCGGGCTGGACGTGGCGGCGGCTGAGGCCCTGATTCTTCCCGGCCGTTACTTCGAAGCCCCGCCCATCGTCTGCCTCCTGCACCGCGGGCTGGGCGGGGCCATTCGCAGAGCCCGGACCCGGCTCCCCGGTGGCGGCCGGAGTCCCGTTTCGATCGTGCGGATCCCGCGCGAGCGGATGATCGGGTACGGGATCGGATCTTCGCTCGTCCATGAGGTGGGCCATCAGGGCGCCGCACTGCTGGGCCTGGTGGAATCCCTGCGGTCCGCCGTCGTGACGGCCGGCGCGACGGGCCACCACGACGAACGGCGCGCCTGGGACCTGTGGGAGCGCTGGGTCTCGGAGGTCGTCGCCGACTTCTGGTCCATCGCCAAGATCGGGGTCGGCTCGACGCTGGGCTTGATCGGGCTAGTCAGCCTGCCCCGGTCCTTCGTCTTCCGGCTGGACCCGTTCGACCCGCACCCGGTTCCCTGGATCCGCGTGCTGCTGAGCTGCGCCATCGGCGACGCGCTCTATCCAGATCCGCAGTGGGCGAGGATCGCTTCGGTATGGGAGAGCCTCTACCCGCTTTACGGGCTGCATCCGCGACTGCGCGGAACGATCGCCCTCCTGCGTGAGACCATGCCGGCGTTCGTCTCGCTGCTGGTCGAGCATCGCCCGCGTGCGCTGCGAGGCAGCTCACTCGGGGAGATCCTGCCGCTGCCTGACCGTACGCCGCCGGCGCTCATCGGCAGATTCCGCCGATGGCGCCGGGCACCGGAGCTGATGTCGTCGGCCGCCCCGACGCTGGTGTTCGCGGTGCTCGGTCAGGCGAGGGCATCCGGCCTGATCACTCCCGAGCTCGAGAGCCTGATGCTGGAGGAACTCATCGGCGAGTGGGCGCTGCGCAGCACGCTCGCGACCAACGCGAGCTTCGCCACGGTACGCGTCCCCATGCCGGGGGGACAGCCCGTGATCTGGGCCCGTGAACAACTGCCAGTTGCGAGGACACCTCCCGTCCCCGCGTTGAGATAGGAGAACCGCCATGCCAGCGAACGGCATTGACATCAATGTGAACCCGAAGAGGATCGCCGCAGGGGGCGTCCTCCTGATCGAGATCACCGCCCCCAGCGACGTCACGTACGAGATCGAGTGGGTCATCGAGGGCCCCAGGCGTCTCACGCACCGGGACGCCGCGATCGCGCTGCTCGGAGAAGCGGTCGCGGTGACCGGGCCGGTCACCTTCGGCGCCGAACCGCTGAAGGCGACGCTCGACACGAGCCAGCTAGTCCCCGGCGCCTGGACGGCCAGCGTCACGCTCATCCCCCAGGCCGGCCCGGTCAAGGACGCCGCCGCCGCAGTGGCCGCGGCGTCCTTGACCGGGCGGACGGAACCGTTCGAGATCCTGCCGCGGCCTTTGGCCGCCGGGGACGATATCGCCGTGACGATGAAGCGCGCGGCCGTCGTCCCGACCGCCGACCAGGCGCTTTGGGCGATTATCCGGACTACGACCAAGTCCCTGGGCTTCGAGAACTACAGCCGCTTCATGGAGCGCGTCTTGTGTGGCGAGGAGGGTGCCGGGGAGATGAGCCGGGCCGTTCAGGCAGGCCTCGAACGGTACCGGGGACTCGCACGCTACAAGAGCCTTCCTTTCCCCGACGTGGATGCGTACCGGCTGCTCAAGGTCGCCACCGAGGTGTTCATGATGGTCCACTGCGGCACCGACCTCGCCCACCTCAACCCCGACTTCGACCTCATCGCAGAGTCGCGCCGGTTCAACCGCACGCTCGAGCCAGGCGAGATCCGCAGCCACTGGGAGCAGTACCTCCGGCCAGAATACGGGCGCGAAGGGGAGCCGGTCCAGACACTGCCCTACCTGGGCCTGATCCGGATGAAGCTCCGCGATGTGCCGATCGTGGAGGCCCGGCACAAGGACGACGAGGCGGCCGCGGTGTGCTACGGCATCCTGGCCGACAAGCTGAGCCGCCCGTGCTTCCTCGAGCTGATCTGGTCCTACTGGCACGAGGAGGGGATGCTGGTGCAGACGCTCAACGCCATCGCCTGGCGCTTCCAGAACCGGCGGAACCCCTCCACTCCCAATGACCCTCTCGCGGCGCTCGAGATCGACCCGTTGCGTCCGCTGAACAACCTCTTGTGGGGCTACATCCAGGACGAGCAGCACCGCCTCGGGGTCATGCGCCGCGCTTACGAATACGACCACCACTACGGCCTGCCCCTGGCCGGCCACGCCATTCCGCGGGTCCGGGGGGCCGACTCACGGTCCCGGTTCGTGGACGCGTTCCACAACCTGCTCTACCTCTGCTCGATCTTCTACATGCAGGACGACGACACCACCGTCATCGCCGACGGGTTTCCCGTCCTGAACGCGCTCAAGGAGGTTCATCTCCTGCTCACGCAGGGCGCGGACAATCAGTACGGAGACCTGCCGTGGACAGCGCGCCAGGAGATGCTCATGCAGCAGTGGCTGATCGGCCGGCCCGAGATGCGCGAATTCCTGCCCGGCCGCATCATGGTCGCCTACCCCGAACCCTGGATGGACCGGGTAGAGGCGATGAAGACGCTGCAGTGCTGGACCGATACCTCCATCATGCACTTTCACACCCTGGGTGAATTCGGGGAGCAGCTTCTGCTCGGGATCCGCTTCGGCGCCTGGACGAAGGTAAACGAGCCCGACCACGCCGCCAACTGGGCGCGGTACTGGAGAGCGGAGGTCCAGGGTTACGTCCACTCGTACCGCGCGGCGACGGGCGTTGACCTGACGGCCCGGGTCAACGCGACGGTCCCGGCCGCCTTGCTCCGGCGCCGGATGGCCAGGCAGGCCAACGGCCGCTGAGCTGGTCCGATGATCGATTTCACGTCGTCGCTCTACCTGGGGTTCCGGCATCCGAGCTGGGCCATGGAACCATGGTCCCAGCTCACCACGGGCGCCCCGGCCACCCTGGGGCTTCCTGGCTCGGCCTACTGGGTGGCCGGTGCCCTCGCCGAACTCCAGGGCTGTGAGGACGCGACACTGGCCCGATCGACCCTGCATGCCTTCATCGACCTCATCCCGGTGCTCGCGGGACAGGGATCCGCCGTCTTCATCGACGCCCAGTCGTACCCGATCGGGCGATGGGGAGTCGAGCGGGCCGCCTGCCTGGGCGTTCCCGCCCAAAGCTTTGCCCACCACGATGCCGCGGCGCTGCGGGCGCTGATGAGCCAGCCGGCCCTGACCGGCCGCCGCCCGCTGATCGTCACTGACGGGGTCTGCCCCGGCTGCGGTGACCTTGCCCCGCTGGACGCTTACCTGGGTGCAACCCGGGCGACCGGCGGGCTGGTCGTGGTGGACGACACCCAGGCGCTCGGAGTCCTGGGCCGCGACCCGTCAGCAGCGGCGCCATACGGCCGGGGAGGCGGGGGATCCCTTTCCTTCGCCGGTATCCGTTCACCGCGGCTGGTCGTCGTGGCCTCGCTGGCGAAGGGGCTGGGGGCTCCCGTCGCGGTCGTCTCCGGGCCGAGCCGCCTGGTTCGCCTCTTCGAGGCTCGCAGCGGGACCCGGGAACATGGCAGTCCCCCCTCTGCGGCCGACATTCACGCCGCCGCGGCGGCTCTAGGCACCAGCCGGCGGCACGGAGACGGCCTTCGCCGCAGGCTGTGGCGGCTGGTGGAACGCTTCCGGCGTTCGGTGGCCGGCCTGGGCCTGCGGACCATGGAGAGTTCCTTTCCCGTCCAGACGGTATTCCTCGCCGGCGGCGAAGCGCGCAGGCTGCACCGCCGTCTGCTGACCTGCGGAATCCGTACTGTCCTCCAGGCCAGTGGCTGCCGAGCGGTAGCCGCCATCACCTTCGTCATCACTGCCGATCACCGTCCCTGCGACATCGACCGTGCCACCAATGCGCTGGCCGCGTCCCTAAAACCATGCTGAACCCTGCCGCCGCCGGCGCCCGCCGGCGCCCAGCGGAGGCGCCGCTCATCGTCGATGCCCATTGCCATGCCGGGCACGGCGACGGGTTGACGGGGCCGTGGGATACCGCGGCACCCCTCGGCCGCTATCTCCGCAGAGCAACGCGGGCAGGAATCACCAAAAGCGTTCTCTTCGCCGCCTTCAGCACCAATTACGCTCACGCCAACCGTGAGGTGGGACGGATCGTGGCAAGCCGCCCGACCGGTTCTACGGCTACGCGTTCGTTCATCCCGAGCGGGACCGGGGGCGGGTGGCCGACCTGGTGGCATCGGCCGTCGAGGAGTCCGGCTTCTGCGGGATCAAGGTCCACCGCCACGACGCCAGGATCACCCGTGAAGTCTGCGAGGTAGCGCGGGCCGCCTCGTTGCCTGTTCTTTACGACGTCATGGGAGAGGTCTCCGTGGTCGAACTGCTCGCCACCGAGTATCCGGATGTTCCCTTCATCATTCCTCACCTCGGGAGCTTCGCCGACGACTGGAAGGCGCAGCTCAGCTTCATCGACCAGCTGGCGCGGCATCCCAATATCCACACCGACACGGCGGGGGTCCGGCGCTTCGATCTCCTGCTTCAGGCGGTCAAGCGCGCCGGACCCGGGAAGGTCATCTTCGGGTCGGACGGGCCCTGGCTGCATCCCGGCGTCGAACTCGCCAAGGTCCGCCTGCTCGGTCTGGCGGCGCAAGAGGAAGCCCTCGTCCTGTCGGGAAACTTCCTCCGCATCGCCGGGCAGGCCGCCGGGCTCCCTGGTCCGCGCCGGCGGCCCGCACGCCGCGGCCGGGCGGGGGCACATGCCTCGCGAAGCGCGGCGGCCAACGGCGTACCGGTGTCGCGGGACGCAGACCCCTGGCTGCCGTCCGGCGCAGACTCAGGTTGGTTCTAGCGGCCGCGACGGCGCCTTGGCCCGCCGCATCTGGAGCGCCCGATCGGTGACGCCAAGTCTGCGGGCTGCTCGCTGGAGGTTTCCCGACTCGTCGGCGACCGCGATCCGAATAGCGGTCTCAGCGGCCGCAGTACTGATATCCCGCAAGCTCACCCCGAGGGCTATCCCCCGGCGGATGCACCGCTCGAATGCATCATCACACCACGAATCGGTCCCGTCTCCGGCGGGCGGCCGCTCGCCCGGCGGGACGTCGCCTACCGTTACCGGACCGGTCCCCACGTGCCGGTGGCACACCCGGAAGACAAGGCGGCGCAAATCCCTGACATTGCCTGGGTATTGCCTGCGCATGAACAGGTCCCTGACCGCGATGTCGAGGGCAGGAACTTCCTCGCCCGGCCGAAGCTGCCGGTAGAAATGCTCGAACAGCGGGAGGATATCCTCGGTACGTTCCCGGAGGCTGGGCAGCCGCACCGTCCAGCCCGCGATCCGGTGATAGAAATCACTGCGAAAGCTGCCGTCCGCCAGCTAGCGACGGCAGCCTGCCCGAGGCATACCTGCCCCGACGACTCTCGGGGCGCAGGAAGCTCATCCCAACTGCGCATAGTCCGGGCCCGGTCACTGTGACGCCTGCTAAGTCGGTTCGCCAGCGGAAGATCATCGCCGCAGGGCCCCGAGGTGCACGCATCGGCTACTTGGTTCCTGTCGCGGCCATCCCCAGACCGCCGCCGTGGTAAACATCACTTCCAGCTGGACGGTAATTTCAACCGTGGAACTCCAGGGACGGAGGAGACACCAGGCACCGCGACTCCAGTTTGGCGGATCCGATGACATAGCGATTCCCGGCACCGGAAAAATAAAAGCGTGATCTGGCCGAACGGACCGGGGTGCGTGCTACCGGATTTCTGACCACAGGGCGCGGTAGGCGCGGGCGGCCTGGCTGCGGGGGGCGAACGCGGTAACCGGGGCGCGTTCCACCGCCATCCGCTCGATCATGGATAGCGCCGGGATGGCGGAACTCAGTCACCACGGACCGTTCGGCCAGAAGGTCTTTGATGGTGTCGGTGTGCAGTCGCTTACGGCGGTCCACCATCGAGAAGAAGGCCCGCACCGCGGGGCGGTCGCCGTTGAAGCCGGCCACGAAGTCGGTCAGCTGGTTCAGCGTGCGGACCGACAAGGTGGTCGGGATCAGCGGGACCAGCAGCACGTCGGCGGCGTGCATGACGTTTTCCGAGACGAGCGAGATGCCGGGCGGGCAGTCGAGGAAGACGGTGTCGTACTCGGCCGCGAGCGGCTCGAGCAGCCGGGCGAGCTTGCGGGCCGGTTTCTTAGCCGCGCCGTCAAGCAGGAGGTCCATGTTGCGGTAGGTGAAATCGGCGGGGATCAGGTCCAGGCGTTCGAAGTCGGTGCCCTTGATGGCACCGTCCAGGGTCCTGGTGCCGCGGATCAGCGCCTCGCCGCCGCCTTTGACCCGTGGCTTGATCCGGAAAAGGAAGCTGGCCGCGCCCTGCGGGTCAAGGTCCCACAGCAGGGTCCTGGCGCCGTCGGCGGCGGCTAGGTGGGCGAGGTTGACCGCGGCGGTCGTCTTCCCGACGCCGCCCTTGATGTTGTAGGTGGCGTAAATCTTCACCGGCTGGCCGCCACCGGCTCGGAGGGAGGGGCGGGGGCGGGTTCGGCCAGCAGGACACGGATGCGCTGCTGGGCCTCGGGGCCCGCGAACCTGGCGAACCGCTTGGCGAAGTCCGCGCGGGCTTCGGCCTGGCTGACCGCGAGCCGGGCGGCGATCTCCCCCATGGCCAGCAGCGTAGCGGCGGGGGCCGCCTGGTCGGCCAGCATCGCGTCGGCCAGCGCGCCGATCTCCTCGCGCTGGACCTGGCTGTCCTGGAAGGCGCCAAGACAGTCCTGCAGCTGCTTCAGGTCGCCGACGACCTTCCGGTAGGCGACCGGATCGTGCAGCGGGGCGAAGAACTCCAGCAGGTAACGCAGCTCCTTGCTGCGTTTACGCAGGTCATGCAGTGACTCGGGGGGTGAGTCCGGGGTGATCGCCGCCCCGTGGGCGGCGATGCGCCTGAACGCCCGCTCGGTGGTGCTGACCGCCAACTGGTCCGTGGTGGGCTCGCGGCGCCGCCGCTTGGGGGGGCCGCCGCGGTCACGGACCGCGAGCAGCGCCTTGCGCCAGTCATCGGTGATCGCGCGGAACCTCGGCGAGCGCAGCGCCGCGGCCAGCCGCCGGAACTCGCGCGCACGGCGCCGGACCAGGAAGGCCCGGAACGGCTCGAGGTCGGCCGGCGCCGCGGCGAGCAGCTGACCGGTCATCGCGCCGAAGCCGAGCAGGTGGACGTCGAGGTCCCGGACGGGCGTGGTCATGTCGCCGAGCCACTTGAACTCGACGCTGTACTGCCGGACCAGCTCGGGCGGCAGCACGCCAGCCAGCAGCTTGATCGCCGACCGGGTGCGGCGGACCGCGACGCGCAGGTCATGCAGGAACTCGGTGTCGATGTCGCGGAGCACTCCGTCGACGTTGAGCTCCAGGGTATCGAGCAGCCGCAGCAGCACCCTGGCCACCGCGACGGAGGCGGGCAGCTGCGGCGTGATCTCCGCGTCCACGCCGCCGCTGAAGTCGGCCGGGTGACACCCCAGCCACGAGCCGGACAACGCGGCCAGGGCCGCGGCGAACACGGGCTGGCTGAGATGGGACGCGCCGGGGACGCCGGCCAGCAGCGCCGCGGCCTTACGCGCCTGGCCGGGGTAGCCGCGAACCTCGGTGATAGCCAGGCGCAGCGGCAGTTCGGCGGTCGTCGCGGGCTGGCTGGCCGTGACCGGGGCGGCCGTCACGGTGGAGCGCTCCGCGACCAGCCGGGCGACGGTCTTGCCGTCCTCGTTGAGCAGGCGCGTGACGCTGACCGTACTGACCGCCCGGACGACCGGGAGCAGCGCCCGCGGGTGAGTCAGCACCATGATGCGGTCCCGGACCGGCCCGGCGGGCAGGTCCTGCGCCAGGCCGGGGCGCCGCGGCGGCCAGCCGGTCACCTGCTGTTCGGCCTGCGGCGTGCCGTCGGCCCTGGCCAGCAGCAGGCGGCCGCCCCGCCGGGCCTGCCGGAGCTCGAGCACGAGCCCGGCCCGGTACAGGCGCCAGTCGAACGTGTCGAGCCAGCTACGCCGGCATACGCCGGGGCCGCCGGGTCCGGAGTCACCGCCGGGCACGCCAGGTTCTGAGCTGGTCGTGAACGCCTGCGCCAGCGCGGCGAGGGCTGCGGGCAGGAGGTCCTGAGCGGGGTCGTCCCCGGCGGACGCCTCCGGTTCCAGGACGAATCCTCGCAGGCCAGGCGTTATCACGTTACGTTTCTCCTTTGAGCAATGCTACCGCCCGCCCGGTACCTTCCGTGTACATACCCGGCCCGGCCGGCCAGGGACTTAGGTCCCCGCCGGACTCCGCCTGGCGCGGGAGTAGTCTCGCGGCTACCCTACGCTACGGGCCAGGTCAGGCCGGTCGCGGCCACGATGTCGGCGGGGCGCGGCATCCCCGGCTGGGCGCCAGGGCGGGTGGCGGCCGCGGCGCCCGCGGCGGCCGCCGCGCGCACCGCGCTGGGGGCCGGCACGCCCGCCGCCAGGGCGACCGCGAGCGCACCGACAAAGGTGTCGCCGGCCCCGACGGTATCGACCGACTTGACCGGAAATGCCGGGATGGAGCATATCTCGTCCGGATGACTGGTCTGGCCGGTCTGGGCGGCGAGGGCGGCGCCGTGCGCGCCCGCGGTGACCACGGCGGCGCGCGCGCCCGCGGCCGCCAGCGCGGCGGCGGCGCGGCCCGCTGCCGCCAGGCCGTCCACTCCCCCGCCGAGGACGGCGCCCGCTTCCGAGGAGTTCACCACCAGCCAGTCCACGCCGTCCGCGACGATGGCGGCCGCCTCAGCCGGGGCCGGCGCAAGGTTGAGTATGCACAGCGTCCCGCGCGCCCGGGCCAGCGCCGACCTGATCGCGGATACCGGGATCTCGGCGCTGATGATCAGCACGTCACGGGGGCCGCTGACCGCCGCGGTCACCTCCGGCTCGCCGACCTCGTGGTTGGCGCCTGGCGCGACCGTGATGAGGTTCTCTCCCGCGTGGTCGACCGAGATCATGGCCAGTCCGGTGGGAACCTCCGCCGTGACGCGGACCGCTTCGGCGTTTACTCCCTCGTCGCGGAGCGCGGCCAGCAGCCGCCGGCCGAAGTCGTCGTCGCCGACGCAGCCCGCCATGCGCACCTCCGCGCCGAGCCGGGCCGCCGCCACCGCCTGGTTGGCGCCCTTACCGCCGGGGGTGAAAACCGCGGCCGAACCGAGCACGGTCGCGCCGGGGCCGGGCAGCCGGGGCACGGTAACGGAGATATCCATGTTCAGGCTGCCCAGGACGGTCACCCGCGGTCGTTTCGCCATTCCCGCACCGTAGCGCGTGGGCGGCAGGGACTGTGGTCCCTAGCTGCCGTGGCTAACGGCCCTGTCCTGGCCGTTCGGGCCGGGGGACGATGACATTCCCGGAGAGCTGGTGAGCAGCATGAAACAAGATACCATTCACGCAACGGTGCCGATCTCGGCCGGTCAGGCGGACTACCTGATCGCCACCGCGGCCCGCGCCCCGTCGGTGCACAACACCCAGCCCTGGCGGTTCCGGGTCGGAGAGTACGCGGTCGAGCTCTTCTCCGACCCGAAGCGCAAGCTGCGCGTGGATCCGATCGGCCGGGAGATGCTCATCAGCTGCGGCGCGGCCCTGTTCGGGCTGCGGCTGGCGGTGCGGTCGCTCGGGTACCAGCCCGTCGTCGAACTGCTCCCCGACCCGGACAGGACGCGGCTGCTGGCCCGGGTCAGCATCGGCGCGGCGGAGCCGCTGAGCGCCTGGGAGCGCCAGCTGCTGTCGGCCATGCCGCACCGGCACACCCACCGCGGCCCGTTCTCCCCCGACCCGCTGCCCGCCGGGCTGCTGGCCGGACTCCAGCACGACGCGCTGACCGAGGGCGCCAGGCTGGAGATCATCGACCGGGGCCTGCCCTTCCAGCGGCTGGCGGACATCATGGACGCGGCCCGCCGCAAGCAGGATCGCGATCCGGCGGCCCGGGCCGATATGTACCGCTGGAGCCAGGGCCGGGCCAGCCTCGCGCGCAACGGCGTCCCGTTGCGCGCGATCGCCACGCGGGGCGCCGCCGGACCGGGCCGGCTCCCGCAGCGGGACTTCGACATGGGCCGCGGCCTCGGACTGCTCGACATCGAAGGCCCGCCGCCGGCCGCCACCGCGATCCTGCTCACCGACCGTGACGGCCGGGCCGACTGGCTGCGGGCCGGCCAGGCCCTGCACCGGCTGCTGGCCCACGCGGCCGGCAAGTGGGTGTTCGCGAGCATGTACACCCAGCCGCTTGAGGACGCCGTGATCCGCGCCCTGATCCGGCAGCGGCTGTCGCTGTCCGGGGCCCCGCAGGTGATCGTGCAGCTGGGCCTGTCCGATACCACTCACCCCACCGGACGGCGCCCGGCGGCCGACCTGATCGAGCCATGACACCCGTGATGCCGTGCGGCTGATGCTTGACACTGCCCGGGGTGCAGCCCCCGGCAGTACCGTGGCCAGGCACAGAGCGCACGACACCGGGCAGGGCGTGTTCTTCGACGCCCGGGCCTGGATCATCACCGCCCGTCGTCGGTAAGGTCCTTTTCGAACCAGTGGTGGGCGTAGGGCTCGTCGTTGAACGCGGCGACCTCCCGGTAGCCCGCACTGCGGTACAGGCCGATCGCCTCGTCCAGGGCGCGGTTGGTTTCCAGCCGGAGGGTTCGGACGCCGTGAGCCGCGGCGCGGGCCTCGAGCTCGGCCAGGATCCGGCGGCCCAGGCCGAGCCCGCGCGCCGCGGGTGCGACCCACATCCGCTTGATCTCGGCCGGCGCGTCGCGGTGGAACTTCAGCGCGCCGCACCCGGCCGGCCCGGCGCGCAGGGTCGCGACCACGAGCAGGCCCGCGGGCGGGCGCAGTTCGCGATCGGCGGCGGAGATGCTCAGCGCCGGGTCGAAGCCGCCGTCGAACCGGCTCGCCAGCTCCGCGAAGTAGGCCCGCAGGCAAGAACGGGCGTCCGGATGGGCCGGGTCACGCACCTCGATCCGGACCGCGGCGGACCCCGGCGGCCGCTCGACGCCGGCCATCGCGGTGGGCCGGGTCAGCTTCCGGTGATGACGCGGAGCGCGAGCTTGCGGTTCCCGCCGTGGGCCTGAACCAGGGCAAACCACAGCGGCAGCAGGCCGTCGACGACGGGCGTCTTGGTGGCGTCCCCGACGAACTCCGGCTCGAGCCCGATGGCCGCGATGAGCTCCTCGGCGACCGGGCGGGCGGCGGGGTCCGCGGCGAAGAACATGTTCGCGCCTGGCAGCGGGCTGGCGAAGTTCTCCCAGCCCAGCGAGTTGAACGCGCGCACGTACCAGGCCTCGGGCGCCGCGCTGGCGATCAGCGCCCGGCTGTCGAACTCGGCCTCGCCGATCCGGTTCACCGCGTCGATCACGATCTTGCCCGCCAGCGCCGCCGCCTGCCCGCTGATGACCTCAGGCACGGCCTTGCCCGGCACCGCCAGCACCGCCACGTCCGCACCGGCCAGTGCGTCGCCGACCGTCAGCACCGGCGCCCCGCCCGGCCCGTCGCCGCGGGCGCTCGTGGCCCCGAAAACCACGTCGTATCCGGCCGCGCGCCACTTGGTGCCGAGCGTCCCGCCGATGTTGCCCGTTCCGATCACCGCAATCTTCATGCCGCCCGCAACCGATGTGACGGCGATCTCATTCCCGGCGGCGAGGGCCGTTTTCACTTGCGGCGGTTACGGGCCCGGCGGGCCGGACGGTCGGGAGCTGGCACGGTCGGGATAAGCGGCAGCCGGGACGGGGGCTTGATCTCGGCCAGCCGCAGGTAGGTGACCAGGCGCTGGCCGCCGCGGGTGGACAGGGCGACAAGCACCTCCTGCAGTTCGGCCACGTCGCGGGCGACCACGGACATGAGGTAATCCATCTCGCCCGCCACGTTGTCGGCCGAGATGATCTGCGGCATGGCCCGGATCAGGTCGTCGAACACGCGGGTGGACCGCGGGTCATGGCGGGCCAGGGTGGCCGTCACGAAGACCCGCAGCGGGAAGCCGGCGGCGTCCGGGTCCAGCTGGGCGCAGATGATGCGGATGACGCCCGACTCCTTAAGCCGCCGGACCCTGTACAGGGTCGCCGCAGGTGACAGCCCGACAGCGCGCGCCAGTTCGACATTGGTCCGGTCCGCGTCGATCTGCAGCTCGTTGAGCAGCTGTATGTCAACATCATCAAGCTGAATGGCCATAGTGCTTAATAATATTTGGTTCTAATCGCTTAGACACGAATACTAAGCGCTGATCGGCGAAAATTGTTACATGAACATCAGCCGCCGTAACGCCGTTGCAGCCCTCACCGCGGCCGGGCTGCTTTGGGGCACCACCGTGCCGCTTTCCAAGCTGGCCCTGGAGTGGCTGTCGCCGGGCTGGCTCACCGCCAGCCGCTTCGGCCTCGCCGCCGCGGTCCTGCTGGCCGTGGCATCCCGGAGGTCCGGGCTGCGGGCCGCGCTCACGCCCCGGATCCTGATCTCGGGCGCGCTCGGGTACGGCGGGTCCGTCGTGGTGCAGAACGCCGGCATCACCCGGACCAGCGTCACCCACGCCGCCCTGCTGATCGGAGCCGTGCCCATGCTGGTCGCGGTCATCGCCGCGCTGTGGCACCACACCGTGGCCCGGCCGGTGGCCTGGGCGGGCTTCCTGGTGTCGCTGATCGGCGTCGGCCTCATCGCCGGCGGCGGAGGCGGCGGCGCCGCGCTTGGCGGCGATGAGCTGGTGCTGGCCTCGCTGCTGATCTCGGCCACGGTCACCGTCGCGCAAGGCCGGCTGCTGGCCGGCCGCGACCCGGTCGCGGTCACCGCGGTGCAGTTCCTCGGCGCCGCGCTCGCCGGGCTGGCGTTCGCGGCGGGCACAGAAGGCGTACCCGCGGTCCCGGCCGGGCCGGGTCCGGTGCTGGCCGTCGCCGCGCTGGCGGCGGGCGGCACGCTGCTGCCGTTCACGCTGTTCGCGTTCGGGCAGAGCCGGGTGTCCGCCGAGGTCGCCGGCGCCTTCCTCAACCTCGAACCGCTGATCGGCGCGATCGCGGGCGTGGTCGTCTTCGGTAACCCGTTCGGTCCCGGGCAGCTCGCCGGGGGCGCGGCCATCATGATCGGCATCGCGCTGAGCAGCCTGCCGCTGCTGGCGGGCGGCCGTTCCGGGCCGGCCGTGGCGGCGCCCGCGGCCGAGGTGGCGCCCGCAGCGGGAGCGGCGGCTCTCGCGGGAACGGCGGCTTTCGCGGGAGAGGCGGCCGTTCATGGTGGCGGCAGCGTGTACGTGAAAGTGTGCAGGCCGCCGCAACCGGACGGTCCGGCTGCGTACTGGTGTGTGGCGTGGGGTTAGCGGACTACAGGTACGGGGCCAGGAGCGTCAGGTCGGCTGGGGACAGGCGGTCGCGGGCGGTCTTGGCCTGGTGCCAGTAGGGGTAGAGCAGCCGGGGCGCGCTGACCTTGTTCGAGCTCGGCTCGTTCGGCCTCTGACAGGTTCAGCGACGCGGCCGCCAGGTTGTCGGCCAGCTGCTCGCTGGTCCGCGCGCCGATGACCAGGGAGGTGACGGCCGGCTTGGCCAGCAGGTAGGCCAGGGCGACCTGCGCGGCCGAGACGCCGCGCTGCGCACCGATGCTGACGAGGACCTCGACGGTGTCGTGCAGGCGTTCGGTCTCGTAGACCGGCGGCTCGCCCCAGTCGGTGAGCTGGCGCGAGCCCGCCGGGGGCTCGTGGTTCCTGCGGTACTTGCCGGACAGCAGGCCGCCGGCCAGCGGACTCCAGACCAGGACGCCGAGCCCCTGATCCACCGCCAGCGGGATCAGCTCGTACTCCGCGTCGCGGGCCTGCAGCGACCTGGAGCAGATCCGCCGGCCCGGATATCGTGGCTCCGTGGTAGACGTAGTGATCACCGGGGGCGCCGGGTTCCTCGGTTCGCGCCTGGCGCGGGACCTGCTGGCGGCGGGCTCGCTCGACGTGGCGGGCGGCGGGAGCCCGGCCGCTGACCCGGGTGACGCTGATCGACCGGGCGCCGGTTCCGGCTGACCTGGCCGCCGACGAGCGGGTGACGGCGGTCCGCGGCGAACTCGACGCGCTGCTCGACCCGGGCGCCTCGCCTGGTCTGGCCGGCGCGGACGGCCCGCTGGCCGGGGCCGAGGTGATCTTCCACCTGGCCGCGGCGGTCAGCGGGGAGTGCGAGGCCGACTTCGATCTGGGCATGCGGGCGAACCTGCGGGCCACCGAGGCGCTGCTCGCGTCCTGCCGCGCGCTTGGCACCCGCCCGGTCGTGGTGTTCGCCAGCTCGCTCGCGGTGTTCGGGGGGTGCGAGGAGCACCCGCTCCCGGCGGTCATCGACGACCGTACCTGGCCCACCCCGCAGACAAGCTACGGCACCCAGAAGGTCATCGGCGAGCAACTGCTGGCCGACTACACCAGGAAGGGATTCCTGAACGGGCGGGCGGTTCGCCTGATGACGATCAGCGTGCGCCCGGGACGGCCCAACGCCGCGGCGTCCGGCTTCATGTCCGGGATCATCCGGGAGCCGCTGGCCGGGCAGCACGCGACCTGCCCGGTCGACCCGGGCACCGAGGTCGCGCTCGCCTCGCCGCCCAAGGCCATCGCCGCGCTGCGGTGCGCGGCCACGTCCAGCGACCCGGCCTGGGGCGGCCGCACCGCGGTCACCATGCCCGCGCTCACGGTGACGGTCGCGGACATGGCCGCCGCGCTGGCCCGGATCGCCGGGCCGGAGGTCAGCGCGCTGATCGACTGGACCCCCGACCCGGCGGTGGCGCGGATGGTGTCGAGCTGGCCCGCCCGGGTCCACGCCGGGCGGGCGGCCCGGCTCGGGCTGACCCCGGACCCGGACTTCGACTCGGTCGATCAGGACATACCTGGCCGAGTCGCCCGGGTAGGGCGCTAGGCCTGCGACGGCATGATGTCGACCAGCCACGGGACGCCGAACTGGTCGACGCACATGCCGAACTCGTCACCCCAGGCCTGCTTGTCCAGCGGCATGGTCGTGGTCCCGCTGGCGGACAGCTTCTCCCAGTAGCGGCGCAGGTCCTCGTCGTCGCCGCTGAGGCTGATCGAGAACCCGGCCTGGCGCGTGGTACTCCATCTCGCTGGTGACATCGGCGGCCATGATCGTGTAACCGGCCGGGGTCTCCAGCATCCCGTGCATGATCCGGTCGGCGTCGGGTGAGCCCTGGGCACCGAAATCAGCGAACGTGCTGAGGACGGGAGTGCCGCCGAACACGCTGGCGTAGAACTCCAGCGCCTGCCGGGCGTTGCCGTTGAAGTTGAGGTAGGGATTCAGCCGAGAGGCCATGGTCTTCTCCTTGCATCTTTGGAAGGTTGTACGCGATTGCGGGCGCGCCAGTTCAGGCGTGAGCGGGAGCCCCCTGGCTCCCAACCCGACGCTACCAGCCTCGGGATCTTCAGGCGGCCGTGCGGGCGCGCGCCGACAGCGGGTAGGCGGCGTGCCAGGCGACGGCGGTGGCGGCCACCGCGGCCACCGCGGCGGCCAGCATCGCGGCGCGGTCGCCGGCCACCCCTGTCCCGCCGCTGACGGCGTGGGCCACGGCCGGCAGCAGGGCGGCGCCCACCGCGGCGCCGATCTGGCGGCTGGTGTTGATCAGGCCGCCGACCAGGCCCTGGTCGGAGTCGGCCATGCCGCGGCTGGCGATCACGGTCGAACCAAGCGCGGTGCCCGCCGTGCCGAAGCCGATCAGCGTGACCACGAACAGGACCGGGCTGTAGCCGGCCGAGGGCAGCCGGGTCAGCACGGCGAAGCCGATCGCGGCCGCGGCGGCGGTGACTACCAGCAGCCGCCTTACCCCGATCCGGCCCGCGAGCCGGGGCCCGAGCATGCCCATGCCGAACCCGACCACCCCCTGCGGGGCGATCACCAGGCCGGTGAACAGCGGCGACTCGTGCAGCACCTGCTGCAGGTAGAGCGAGAGGACGAGCATCTCGCCGCCGTTCCACAAGCCGAGCAGGAACGCCAGCGTGGTCCCGTCCCGCAGCCCGCGGCGGTGCAGCAGGGACAGCCGGATCAGGGGTGCGGGGTGGCGGGTCTCCGCCTTAGCGAAGCCGGCCATGGCGGCGACCGCGATCAGGACGGCGGCGATGACCAGGGGTGAGGTCCAGCCGAGCACGACTCCCTGGGAGACGGCGAACACGACCAGCGTGACGGCCGCCGTGATGAGCAGTGCGCCGCGCAGGTCCAGGCGGTGCTTCGCGGCGGTCTTGGTGGTTTTTGCGGTCTTGGTGGTTTTGGTTGCGCCGAGGATGGCCGGGGACAGGGCCGCGGCGATCAGGCCGACCGGGACGTTGACAAGGAAGACGGCGCGCCAGCTGGTGAACTGCACGAGCACGCCGCCGAGAACCTGGCCGGCCACGAAGCCGACCGAGGAAACCGCACCGTAAAGTCCGATGGCACGAGTACGTTCGGGGCCTTCTGGGAAGCCGGTGGTAATGAGGGAAAGCGCAGCCGGGGCGACGATCGCCGCACCCGCGCCCTGCACCACCCGGGCGGCAATCAGCAGCACCGGGTCTTGGGCCAGCCCGCCCGCCAGGCTGGCCAGCGAGAACGCGATCAGGCCCGCGACGAACATGCGCCGCCGGCCGAACAGGTCCGCGGCCCGGCCGCCGAGAATGAGCAATCCGCCGAAGGCGATGGCGTATCCGGTCACCACCCACTGCACCGCGTCGGCGGCCATATGGAGCTCGCGCTCAATCGAGGGCAGGGCGACGTTCACGATGCTGAAATCAA
The DNA here is from genome assembly GCA_963739615.1 of uncultured Actinomycetes bacterium. Lineage (GTDB taxonomy): Bacteria > Actinomycetota > Actinomycetes > Streptosporangiales > Streptosporangiaceae > Palsa-504. The sequence continues at coordinate 277,500 of CAVUBD010000028.1, read as the reverse complement.
GGACGACCATGAACGCGGCGACGAGAATCAGGGCCAGCTGGAGCGGATGGCGACGGTTGACGGGCTGGGTCCGCGGCCGGGCTGCGTCTTCGGGCCGGGCTGCGTCTTTTGCCAGGGCTGCGTCTTTTGCTGAGGGCTGCGTCTTCGGGCCGGGGTGGGGTGGCGGCGGTTTTGGCGGGCGTGGCGGTTCTGACGGGGCTGGTAGCTGGCAGGGGCTCACGACGGTCGAAAGGCGTGGTGGCTGACATGATACCAATCAGATACGTAACGGATCGTTTCGGAATTATAGAGGGTAGAACCGGGCAATGAACCGGGATATTCCGGAGCCGGAGCCGCAATCCGCGGGAACCGGCGCGAGCGGCGGGCAGCGGGGACGGCCGCGGAGTCCGGAGGCAGACCGGGCCATCCTCACGGCCGCCGTGGAACTGCTCGCCGACCGGGGACTGGCCGCGATGTCGATCGAGGAGGTCGCCGCGCGGGCCGGGGTCGGCAAGACGACGATCTACCGGCGCTGGCCGTCCAAGGGCCTGCTCGCGCTTGATGCGTTCGTCGCGTCGTTCCGCGAGGTGCAGCCGCTGCCAGACACCGGAACGCTCCGCGGCGACCTGCTCGCCGCGCTGCACTCGTGGGTGCGGGCGGTGACGCAGACCCCGATGGGCTCGATGCTCACCGGCCTGATCGCCGAGGCCCAGCATGACGCGGAACTGCGCGGGGCCTGGCGGGATCGGGTGATCGAGCCGCTGCGCGGCCAGCACCGGATCATGCTGGACCGGGCCGTGGCCCGCGGCGAGATACCGGCCTCTGTCGACCGCGATGTCGTCCTCGACCTGTTCTTCGGTGCCGCCGAGCACCGGTTGCTGCTCGGCCACCAGCCGATGACCGATGACTTCATCGGCCAGGTCGTGGACGTGATCCTGGACGGGATCCGGCCCGCCGGATCCCCGGCCCGGTCCCCGGCCACCAGCGCGCGGGAGAACCCGAAGACCGGCTCGTAGGGGGAATGCCCGCTGATGCGCTGCCGCTGCACGCCTGGCGTTCCGCCACGCTGAGCTCGGCCACGCCGTCGCGAGTTGGCTCGGCCGCGTATCACGTTATATCTTGTTAATGGCAAAGCGCGGGCGACAGTGCCCGGAGCGTGAAGGAGAGTCCGTGATGGCCGAAATCGAACAGCAGCTTCGGAGCTTGTGGTCCAAGCTGGTCTCCTGGCTGCGCGGCGAACAGCGCGCCGACACCGCGGCCAAGGCCAGGGCCGCCCTGCAGGACATGCGGGCCAGCGAGGCCGGCCGCAAGGCCGAGGCGGCGCTGAAGGACCTGCGCGACAGCGAAGTGGTGGGCAAGGCCCGCGACATGGCGCGTGACGCACTGCACGACCTGCGGACGAGCGACGCCGGGCGTAAAGCGAAGGCCGCGATCCGCGACCTGCGCGACAACTCGGCGAGCAGCGGCAAGTCCTGATCCGCCACTGCGGCGCCGGCGGGTTCCTGACGGCCGCGGACGGGGTCGCGGGCTACCGTGGCGGCGATCCTGCGGCTACGCTGGGAGATGAAGTTCCTGGTGGCGACGGCTAAATACATGTCGCGGCCGGGCTTTGTGGTGACATCACGCTATTTGACCTGCACGGATGTTAGCGCTAACGTCAGCCCCGGCTGACCGCATAGCTACCCAGCGCGCGGCAGAGGGAGGCACGCGACGTGACGGCGTCACCCGGTGATCGGGCCAGCAGCCGGGTGCGGACGTCAGTCGTGCGGGATCCGGGCAACCTGTCCCGTCCGCCGGTCATGGCCGATGTGGCCAGGCTGGCCGGCGTGTCCCACCAGACCGTCTCGCGGGTCCTGAACGAGCACCCGAACGTCCGTCCGCTGACGCGGGAGAAGGTGCTCGACGCCATCCGCGAGCTCGCTTACCGGCCCAACGCGGCGGCCAGGACGCTGGTCACCCGGCGCACCCACACCCTGGGCGTGATCAGCTTCGACACCATGCTCTACGGTCCGGCATCCATGCTCTACGGCTTCGAGCGGGCGGCGCACGACGCCTACTTCGTGTCCGTCGCCAGCCTGCCCGCGCTCGACCGCAGGTTCATGCTGGACGCGGTGGACCGGTTCGTCGGCCAGGGCGTCGAGGGCATCATCGTCATCGCGACCCAGGACACCGCGGTGGCCGCGCTGGCGCATGTACCCGAGGAAGTACCGCTGGTCGCGGTGGGCTGCGGCACCCGGGCGCCGGTCACGTCGGTGGCGATCGACAACGCGGCCGGGGCGGCCGCCGCGACCCGCTATCTGCTCGGCCTGGGGCACAAGACGGTCTATCACGTCGCCGGGCAGGCCTCCTGCCTGGACGCGCAGGAGCGCATCGACGGCTGGCGCCAGGAGCTGCGCGAAGCCGGGGTCCCCGAGCCCGCCGTGCTCGCGGGCGACTGGTCGTCGGCGTCGGGCTACGAGCTGGGCTGCGAGCTGGCGGGCGAGCCCGCGGTCACGGCCGTTTTCTGCGGCAACGACCCGATGGCGCTCGGCGTCATACGCGCCCTGGCCGAACGCGGGCTCCGGGTTCCCGATGACGTGAGCATCGTCGGTTTCGATGATGTCCCCGAGGCGGGGTACTACTTGCCGCCGCTGACCACGGTGCGGCAGGATTTCGGCGAGGTGGGAAGGCATGCGCTCGGTGCGCTTGTGGACCGGATGTCCGGCGCGATCCCGGCCGGGCCGCGGGTGCGCGTGGCGCCCGAACTGATCGTGCGGGCCAGCGCCGCGGGACCGCGCAACGCCTGATCGGCGGATTCAGGTAAGAAGGCACTGAAGGAACATAGGGTAAGGCGGACAGATGGTTGTTAGCGCTAACAAAGGCGTCAGCGGTGATGATTCCAGCGTCAGCGGTGACGATTTCGTCGTCGGCGTGGACTTCGGCACGCTGTCCGCCCGGGCCCTGGTGGTACGGGTCAGCGACGGCGCCGAAGCCGGTACCGCGGTCAGCGAGTACGCGCACGGCGTGATCGACCGCGAGCTGGCCGGGCCGACCCGGGTCGAGCTGCCGCCCGACTGGGCGCTGCAGGACCCAGGCGACTACACCGACGCGCTGCGGGCCGCCGTCCCGGCCGCTCTCAGGGACGCCGGTGTCGACCCGGCCCGGGTGATCGGCATCGCCACTGACTTCACCGCGTCCACGTGCATGCCGGTGCTGGCGGACGGGACGCCGCTGTGCCAGCTGCCCGGCCTGGCCGCGCGGCCGCACGCGTATCCCAAGCTATGGAAGCACCATGCCGCGCAGCCGCACGCGGACCGGATCAACGCCGCCGCCCATCAGCGCAGCGAGAAGTGGATCAACCGCTACGGGGGGAAGATCTCGTCCGAGTGGCAGTTCGCCAAGGCGCTTCAGCTGCTTGAGGAGGACCCCGAGCTCTACCAGCGCGCCGACCGGTGGATCGAGGCCGCCGACTGGATCATCTGGCAGCTGTGCGGGACCGAGACCAGGAACGCCTGCACGGCTGGGTACAAGGGCATTTTCCAGGACGGGCATTACCCGTCGCGGGACTTCCTCGCCGCGCTCAACCCGAGGTTCGCCGGCTTCGGCGACGACAAGCTGGCCCATCCCATTTCGCCGCTCGGGGGGCGGGCCGGGGAGCTGACCCCGGCCGCGGCCGCGCTGACCGGACTGCCGGCCGGCATCGCGGTGGCCGTCGGCAACGTGGACGCGCACGTCACGATGCCCGCGGCGGGGCCGGTCTCGGCGGGCAAGATGGTGGCGATCATGGGCACCTCCACCTGTCATGTCATCAATGGGCAGCAGAGCATTAACGGGCACGAGCTGGCCGAGGTCCCGGGCATGTGCGGCGCGGTCGACGGCGGCATCGTCGCCGGGCTGTGGGGCTACGAGGCGGGGCAGAGCGGGGTCGGGGACATCTTCGCCTGGTTCACCCGCAACGGGGTGCCCGGCGAGTTCGCCGAGCAGGCGCGGCGCCGTGGGGTCTCGGTACAGCGGCTGCTCGACGAGCAGGCCAGCACGGAGCCGCCAGGCGCGCACGGCCTGATCGCGCTGGACTGGGAAGGCGGCAACCGGTCGGTGCTTGTGGACGGGCGGCTGTCAGGCACCATCGTCGGGCTGACGCTGGCGACCACGGCACCGGAGATCTACCGGGCGCTGCTGGAGTCGACCGCGTTCGGCACCAGGATGATCATCAACACGTTCGGTGCCGCGGGCGTACCTGTCACCGAGCTCGTGGTGGCGGGCGGGCTGACCAAGAGCGCCCCGGTCATGCAGATCTACTCGGACATCACCCGGCGCCCGCTCGCCGTGATCGGGTCCGAGCAGGGACCGGCCCTGGGTTCGGCCATCCACGCCGCGGTCGCCGCGGGCGCCTACCCGGACGTCCTGGCCGCGGCGACCGTCATGGGCCGGCTCAACCGGGACGTCTACCAGCCGGACGCGGCCCGCGCCGACGTCTACGACGAGCTGTACGCCGAGTACGTGCGGCTGCACGACTACTTCGGCCGCGGCGAGAACCAGGTCATGCACCGGCTCCGCGCCGTCCGCGACCGGGCTCGAAGGGAGGCACGGGCATGAGCCGAGCGGAGAGCAGCGAGGTCGCCGCGTTGCGCGAGACGGTGTGCGCGCTGCACGCCGAGCTGGTGCGCAACAACCTGGTCGCGTGGACCTCGGGCAACGTGTCCGCGCGGGCGGGGGATCTGCTGGTGATCAAGCCGAGCGGCGTGTCCTACGACGACCTCACGCCGGAGTCGATGGTGGTCTGCGACCTGGACGGCAAGCCCGTCGCGGCGAACGGCCTGAGCCCGTCCAGTGACACCGCCACGCACGCTTACATCTACCGGCACATGCCCGGCGTCGGCGGGGTGGTGCACACGCACTCCACCTACGCCACCGCGTGGGCGGCGCGCGGAGAGCCCATCCCGTGCGTGATCACCGCGATGGCGGACGAGTTCGGCGGCGAGGTTCCTGTCGGGCCGTTCGCGCTGATCGGGAGCGATGAGATCGGACGGGGCGTGGTCACCACGCTGACCGGGCACCGCTCCCCCGCCGTGCTGATGCGCAGCCACGGCGTCTTCACCATCGGCGGCACCGGCCTGGACGCGGTGAAGGCGGCCGTGATGTGCGAGGACGTGGCGCGCACCGTTCACCTCGCCCGCGCCTTCGGCGAGCTGGCGCCGCTGCCCGCCGACCAGGTGGACGCGCTGCACGCCCGCTACAAGAACTACTACGGCCAGCGTTGACGGCTAGAAGGAGGCCTTATGAGCGCTCTGAACGGGCGTGAGCCGCGTATCGGCATCCTCGGGATCATGCAGGACCTGTACGACGACATGATTCCCGGGATCGCGCAGCGGCAGGAAGGGTACGCCGCGGAACTCGCCGCGCACCTGTCCGGCGTGGCGGAGTTCATCCCGGGCAAGGCCATCAAGTACCGCGAAGACGCCGAGCGCGCCATGCGCGAGTTCGAGAACGCGGACCTGGACGGCGTGATGGTGGTGATGCTCACCTACGGGCCGGCCATGCGGGTGGCGCGGCTGCTCTCGGAGTCCCGGCTGCCGGTCCTGCTGGCCAACATCCAGCCGGAACCCGCGGTGACGCCGGCCTGGGACATGGCGGACATGACCTACAACCAGGGCGTGCACGGCGCTCAGGACACGGCGAACGCCATGGTCAGGGCGGGCAAGCGGTTCACCGTGCTCACCGATGACTGGAAGAGCGCGCCGTTCCGCGCGGACGTGGGACGCTGGGCCCGCGCGGCGGCCGCGGCCACCGCCTGGAAGCGGCTCAAGGTGGCGATCTTCGGCTACGCGATGAACGAGATGGGTGACATCCGCGTCGATGAGAGCGCGCTGGTCCGGAGCCTCGGCCCGGCGATCATCTCGGTCGCGCAGGGCGACATGTGGCGTGGCATGCAGGAGGCGAGCGCCGAGGCGGTCGCATGCGTTATCGACTTCGAGGACGAGCACTTCGAGATCGACCCGCGGCTCTCCGCCGAGGAGCGCACCGACCACGCCCGGATGCAGGTGGCGATCGAGCAGATACTTGCCGGGCGGGGGTTCGGCGCCTACACGGCGCACTTCGACGCCATCGGCGAGGACGGCCGGTTCAGCCGCCTGCCGCTGGCCGCGGCGTCGTCCCTGATGGCCAAGGGCTACGGGTACGCCGCCGAGGGCGACGTGCTGACCGCGTGCCTGGTTTCCGCCGGGCACGCGCTGATCGGCGACGCGCACTTCACCGAGATGTACGCGATGGACTTCCCCTCCGACTCGATCCTGCAGAGCCACATGGGCGAGGGGAACTGGAAGATCGCCCGGTCCGACCGGCCGGTGAAGCTGATCAAGCGGCCGCTCGGCATCGGGCGGCTGGCCGACCCGCCCACGTTCTTGTTCCAGTACCAGCCGGGCCCGGCCACGCTGGCCGCCCTGGTCTCGCTGGAGGGGGACCGCTTCCGGCTGGTGGTGGCCGAGGGCGAGAACCTGGACAGCCAGGAACTGCCGGCCCTGGAGATGCCGTACGGGCAGTTCCGGCCGGCCTCCGGGCTGCGCAACTGCCTGAACGGCTGGCTCTCGCACGGGGGGCCGCACCACGAGGTGATGAACCTGGGTCACCACGCCGCCGCCTGGAAGGCCTTCTGCGGGGTCACCGGGATCGAGTTCGTCCAGGTGTAGCCGCCGGGTTTCACGGCCGAAAACCGGTTGCGCCGGCCGGGGAGCGTGTGGCAACCTGCAGCGAGTCCGGGCCGGCCTGGCCGGCTGAGCGGAAGGAGGCGCCTGATGTATACGCCCGTCGCGGGTGCGCTGTCGCCTGCCCCATTGACCGCTCAGCCGAGGAGCACCACCCTTGCACGACTATTCCTCCGCCCCCGACGCGGAGTTCACCTCCCGCCGCGGTAAGCGGCGTCTTGACGACGACGAGCCTGCCACGGCCAAGCGCGTGCGGCGGCGCCGGGCGCTGCCGCCGATCGAGAAGTTCGACGCGACCGACGGGCTGCCGGCCGGTGATCGCTGGTCGACCTGGGATCAGTCCATCCCGACCGAACGCGGCCCGAGGCCCTATCCGAGCTGGCTGGTGACCGAACTGGCCGCGGTCGATACCGAGCTCGGCATCCTGAAGACCGGCAAGGAAGCCGACGTCTTCCTGCTCCGGCGGGGCGTGCCGCAGACGAGCAGGTCCTGCCTGCTCGCCGCCAAGCGCTACCGCGATGCCGGGCACCGGATGTTCCACCGGGACAGCGGTTACCTGGAGGGCCGGCGGACCAGGGAGTCCAGGGTCAACCGGGCCGTGTCGAGCCGGAGCGCGTTCGGGCGGCAGGCCATCGCCGGCCAGTGGGCGGCCGCCGAGTTCAGCGCGCTGGCCCGGCTGCATGCGGCCGGGGTGCCTGTCCCCTACCCGGCGCAGATCCTGGGCACCGAGCTGCTGATGGAGTTCATCGGCTCGGCGGACGGTACCGCCGCGCCGCGGCTGGCCGAGACCAGGCCCGGCCCGGCCGAACTGGCCGGGCTCTGGGATCAGCTTGTGCCGGCGCTCGTCGTCCTGGCCAGGGACGGCCTAGCGCACGGCGACCTGTCCGCGTACAACCTGCTGGTGCACGAGGGGCGGATCGTGATGATCGACCTGCCCCAGGTGGTCGACGTGATCGCGAACCCGCGCGGCGCCTTCTTCCTCAACCGTGACGCGGAGAACGTCGGCCGCTGGTTCGCCGCGCACGGGCTGGCCGGCGTCCGGCCGGAGCCGGGGGATCTCGGCGCGCTGCTCGGCCGGGAGGCGATGCTCGGCTAGGGGCCGGCTAGCTCATGGTCAGGCCGCCGCCGTAGAGGTTGATCGCGAACACGGGAACGCGGGAGGGGCTTGCGCGGCAAGCCCCTCCCGGCTGGTGCCTTAGCTGCCGCCAGGTCAGCTAAGGCACATGTCACAGGCCGCGGACGGCCCGGATCGACTCGCGCAGCGAGCTGGTCGTGGCGAGGACGGCCGAAGGCTCGTACCCGCAGTGCGCCATGCAGTTGGCGCACCTGGGGTCCTTGCCGCGCCCGTAGGAGTCCCAGTCTGTGGTCTCGATGAGCTCCTTATAGGTCTTCACGTACCCGTCCGACATCAGGTAGCACGGCTTCTGCCAGCCGAGCAGCGAGTAGGACGGGATGCCCCACGCGGTGCAGCCGAAGTCGGTCTTGCCCTCGAGGAAGTCGAGGAACAGCGGCGTGTGGTTCAGCCGCCACTTCTTGCGCCGTCCGTCCGCGAACGCCTTGCGGAACAGCTCCCGCGTCTCCGTCACGCCGAGGAAGTGCTCCTGGTCCGGCGCCTTCTCGTACGCGTAGGCGGGCGAGATCTGCATCTCGTCGACGGCGAGGTCGTCGTTCAGGTAGGTCAGCACGTCGATGATCGTCTGCGGGGTGTCGGTGTTGAAGAACGTGGTGTTCGTGTTCACCTTGAACCCGCGCGACTTGGCGAGCTTGATGGCGGCCACGGCCTCGTCGAACACGCCTTCCTTGCAGACCGACTCGTCGTGCCGTTCGCGCAGCCCGTCGATGTGGACCACCCAGGCGAAGTACGGCGACGGCTTGAACTTATCCAGCTTCTTCGGCAGCAGCAGCGCGTTCGTGCACAGGAAGACGAACTTCTTCCGCTCTATTAGCTTGGCCACGATCACGTCGATCTGCGGGTGCATCAGCGGCTCGCCGCCGGCGATGGACACCATCGGCGCGCCGCACTCCTCGATCGCGCCGATCGCCTGCTCGACCGGCATCCGCTGCTTGAGGAGGGTGTGCGGCTGCTGGATCTTGCCGCAGCCCGCGCACTTCAAGTTGCAGGCGAACAGCGGCTCCAGCTCGACGAGCAGCGGAAACTTCTTATTTCCTGCCAGCTTCTGGCGCATCAGGTAGGACCCGACGCGCATCGACTGACGAATGGGCATGGGCATTATTGCCTTACCTCCTTGGGCAGGCCGAACCGGATTGATTCCGTGGTCGTCACGCGCTCGGAGACGGACAGGGGACCCAGTCCCGAGAGCGCCGAAATGATCTCCTCCACCACGGCGGGAGGGGCGGAGGCGCCGGCCGTCAGGCCGATCGTCGAGACCCCCGCGAGCCAGCCGAGCTCGATATCGGCCGCGCCGTCGATCAGGTGGGCGGGGGTACCGATGCGCTCGCAGGTCTCCACCAGCCGCACCGAGTTGGACGAGTTCGCCGAACCCGCCACCAGCACCAGGTCGGATTCGGCCGCGATCGCCCGCACCGCGGCCTGCCGGTTGGTGGTCGCGTAGCAGATGTCGTCGCTGCCGGGGGCCCGCACCGCGGGGAAGCGTTCCCGCAGCGCGCCCGATACCTCGGTCGCCTCGTCGACCGACAGCGTGGTCTGCATCAGGTAGGCGACCCGCTCGCCGTCGCGCGGCCGCAACGCCGCCACGTCCTGCGCCGTCTGGACCAGCACCGTCGAGTCCGGCGCCTCGCCGAGCGTGCCCTCGACCTCTTCGTGGCCGGCGTGGCCGATCAGCGCGACCGTGTACCCGTCGGCGGCGAACCGGCGGGCCTCGGCGTGCACCTTGGACACCAGCGGGCAGGTCCCGTCGATCACGGAAAGCCCGCGCCTTGAGGCCTCGGCGCGGACCGCGGGCGATACGCCGTGCGCGGAGAACACGACGGTGGCGCCGTCAGGCACCTCGTCGAGTTCGTCCACGAACACCGCGCCGCGGCTGGTCAGGTCACCCACCACCCGGGTGTTGTGCACGATCTGCTTGCGCACGTAAACCGGCTGGCCCTGCCGCTCCAGGGCCCGTTCGACGATCTCGATGGCCCGCTCGACGCCGGCGCAGAACGAGCGCGGGCCGGCCAGCAGCACCTGGCGCGTGCCGCACGCCGCGGCCCACCGCTCGACTACCGGCACGGCGGCGCGCAGGGACCGCAGCGCGGCCAGCCCGCCCGAGACGATGCCCGCCAGCGGACGGTCCGGGGTGTCGGACACCGCGCGGATCACGGCCAGCGGTCGTCCGCCCGCCGCGGCGGCCAGCGGCGCCGACTCCATGTCGGCGGCCAGCATGCCTCCTGCGGCCAGCGCGGCGCGTTCGGCCCGCCGGACCAGGTGGTCCACCGTGGTGATCGGGCCCGCCTGGGCCCGCAGCCCGGCGCGCGCCAGCTCGGCGGCCAGCAGCGGCGCCGAGGCGCAGCTGACCGCGCCCACCTCGGTACCGACGACGAGGTCACCCGGGCGCAGGTCCGCGGTCAGGCCGGCCCCGGCGCCCATGATGACCAGCTGGCCGAACGAGCGCTTGCTCAGCTCCTGCGCAGCTTGCGCCGCCCGGGCGGTGCCATAGCCGGTGCGGAGCACCGTGGCGGGATTAGCTGCGGCCCCGGGGCGGCCCAGGCCCTGCCGGACAGCGCGGGCCTCGATCCGCATCGGGGCGCAGATGAGCAGCGGCTCCGGCCCGGCCACATCGCTCACCGGGATAGGCGCTGGCTCGGCGGCGCTGCCGCGAGGGTGCGAGATCGTCTCCGTCATGCGCTGCCTCCGGGTGACTGGGTCCCTACGTAGCGGCCGAGCGCGCTGACCGGGAAGGCCAGGCGGTACAGGTGATAGTTGATGTAGAAGTCGCCGGGGAACCCGGTGCCGGTGTACTGCGGCTCGTCCCAGGAACCGTCGGGGCGCTGCGTCTGCGCCAGCCAGCGGACGCCGCGTTCGGCCGCCTCGCTGCCGTGCTCACCGGCTGCGAGCAGGGCGAGCAGGGCCCAGGCGGTCTGCGAGGCGGTCGAGGGGCCGCGCCCGGCCAGCGTGGGATCGCCGTAGGACCGCAGGTCCTCGCCCCAGCCGCCGTCGTCGTTCTGGTGTGCTTCCAGCCAGGCCACGGCGCGGCGGATGGCGGGCTTAGACGCCTTGACGCCGGCCGCGATCAGCGCGGGCAGCACCGCGCCGGTGCCGTAGATGTAGTTGGCGCCCCACCGGCCGAACCAGGAGCCGTCGGGTTCCTGGTTACGCAGCAGCCAGACCACGCCCCGGCGGACGGCCGGCTCGCCGGCGCGCCCCTCGGCGGCGAACGCCTCGACGATATGCGCGGTCACGTCCGCCGACGGCGGGTCGATGACCGCGCCGAAGTCGCAGAACGGCAGCTTGTTGATGAGCTGGCGGGTGTTGTCGGCGTCGAAGGCGCCCCAGCCGCCGTCCTTGGACTGCATCCCGGCCAGCCAGCGCAGCCCGCGGTCGATGGCGGCCTGGCTCCGGCCGGGGACTCCCTGGCCGGGGACCGGGTGCACCCGGCGCAGCGCCAGGACGACCTCGGCGGTGTCGTCGGTGTCGGGGTAGACGTCGTTGTCGAACTCGAACGACCAGCCGCCGGGTGCGGTGTCCGGCCGGCGGACCTGCCAGTCGCCCGGCCCGCGGATCTCCTCGCCGAGCACCCAGCGGGCGGAGTTCACCAGCGCCGGGTGGTCGGGCGGCAGGCCGGCGTCGGCCAGCGCGATCATGGTCAGCACGGTGTCCCAGACCGGCGACTGGCACGCCTCGAGGCGGCGCACCGGGCCTTGCGGTGAGTCCTCGGTGATCGTGAACCGGTCCAGGCTGGCCAGCCCGCGGGCCATGACCGGGTGGTCCAGGGAGTAGCCGAGCAGGTTCAGCGCCATCAGCGAGTACACCCAGGGCGGCTGGATGCCGCCCCAGCAGCCGTCACGCTCCTGCCGGGCGATGATCCACTCCGCGCAGCGCCGCAGCGCCGCCCGGCGTACCGCCGCGGCGGCCCGTCCGCGCCTGCGGCGAGCCGCCGGACGTTCGTCACTTCTGGTCGTTATAGCAGCCAAAGCTGACGAACGATCCTTCAGTCGAGCGTCGTAGACGTGGAGCGCCTTGTCGAGGGCGTTGAAGGCGCGCGCCCAGGCGTCGTCGGCGGGGCGGCTTGGCGTTATGCCGGCCCGCAGCTCGTCGATGGTGAAGGGAAGGGGGCGGGACGGGCGGAAGGACTGGACGACGGCGAGGGCGACGATGGTCTGGCGCGCCCAGCAGCCCCAGTCGTAGATGTTGAGCGGGAACCAGGCCGGCAGGTAGATCAGCTCGGGCGGGATGACAGGCAGCTCGTCCCAGGACCACAGCCCGGACAGCGCCAGCCAGATCCGGGTGAACACGCGGGTGGCCTCGACGCCGCCCTCGGCCAGGATCCAGCCGCGGGCGGCACGCATGTGCGCGGCGTCGGGCTCGTCGCCGGCCAGCCGCAGGGCTACGTAGGCCTCGACGGTGGTCGAGAGGTTACCGGGACCGCCGTAGAAGTTAGCCCAGGTGCCGTCGGCCCGCTGCTTGGAGCGGATCCAGCGCGCCGCGGCGTCGACCTGCTTGTCGTCGTGCAGGCCGAGGAACTCGCGCAGCAGCAGGTCCTCGGCGTCCATGGTGACGTTGGTCTCGAGCTCGCCCTGCCACCAGCCGCCGGGTTGCTGCAGGCCGAGCAGGTGATCACGGGCTCGGTCCAGGGTTTCTCGCGCCAGGTTCAGGGCTACCACTGGCGGGCCGTGATGAACTCGGCGATGGCGGTCAGCTCGGCGCGGACGTCGGCGGGGAGATCGGTGTCGGAAAGGCTCGCGTTGGCCGCGGCGAGCTGCAGGTCGGCCTCGTTCTCGGCCCAGTCCTTGCCGCCGGCCGCGACCACCAGGGCCGCCGCGCGGACCAGGTCGTCCTCGGACAGCGGGCTGGGGTCGGTGAGCATGGTCCGCAGTTCGGCGGCCTCGGGCGTGCCGCTGTTCAGCGCGGCCACCACCGGCAGCGACTTCTTGCGGGCGCGCAGGTCGGCGCGGACCGGCTTGCCGGTGACCGCGGGTGCCCCCCAGATGCCGAGCAGGTCGTCGGTGAGCTGGAACGCCAGCCCGACGTGCGCGCCGAACCCGGCCAGCGCCATGGCCAGCGCGGGCGGCGCGCCGAGGTGCACCGCGCCGATGCTGCAGGCGCACGCCATCAGCGCGGCGGTCTTGTCGCCGGCCATCTCCAGGCACTCGGCCAGGGTCACGTCGTCGCGCCGTTCGAAGGCGAGGTCGCTGCCCTGCCCGCCGATCAGCCGCTGGACCGCGGCGGACAGGCACCGGGCCGCCCATGCGCCCTGCGGGGTGCCGTCCTCGAGCAGCAGGTCCTGAGCCAGGGCGAGCAGCGCGTCACCGGCCAGGATGGCCGGCCCGATGCCGAACACGGTCCAGGCCGTGGGCTTGTGCCTGCGCTCGGTGTCGTTGTCCATGATGTCGTCGTGCAGCAGGGAGAAGTTATGGACGAGCTCAACCGCCACCGCGGCGGGCACGCCGCGTTCGGGCGACGCGCCGGCGGCGCGGGCGGAGAGCAGGGCCAGCGCCGGCCGCAGCGCCTTGCCGCTGCCGTTGCTGGTCGGACGGCCCGCAGCGTCCGCGAAGCCGAGGTGATAGGCCGCGACGGCGCGCACGTCCGGCGTCAGCCGGGCGATCGCGGACTCCATCGCGGGTCCGACCAGGTCCCGGGCCAGGGCCACACCCTCAGGCATCACAGCAGTCACTGACGTACCCCTATCGTTGAGGCAGAAGCGTTCGGTTCGGTAACGGCCGCCAGTACGGTCCGGCGCAGCTCGATCGCCGCGGCCAGGCCACTGCGCACCGCGCCTTCCATCGTGTCCGGCCAGCCGGTCTGCGTCCACGCCCCGGCGAGGACCAGGCCGGGCCGCTGGGTCGCAGCAGGCGGCCGCAGCGCGCCGCTGCCTGGCCCCTGCCGGAACGTCGCCCGCCGCTCGCGGGTCACGAAGAACTCGATGACCTTGGCGTCGCGCGCCGCGGGGAACAGTTCGGCCAGCGCGGGCACGAACTGTTCCCGCAGCCTGGAGGCTGGCACGTCGGCGTAGGAGTCCGCCGCCGACAGCGAGATCGCCAGGTACTGCGGCTTGTCCCGGGACTGGCCGTCCTGCTCCGGGGCGCCGGAGATGCGGTCGAGGCCGGAGATGCGGGTGCGGTCGAAGACCCACTGGACCGGGGAGTCGATCGCGGCGGCGAACGGGAGACTGGTCACCTGACGGTCGTAGATCACGTGCACGTTGACGATCGGCGAGGCGCCCAGCCCGGCCCAGCCCGCGACCGTGGCGGCCGGCAGCGCGCCCGGCGGGACCAAGGGCGCGGCCTTCTCGTGCGGCACGGCCAGGACCACCGCGTCGGCGATGATCTCGGTCCCGAGGCCGGCGTCCTCGGCGGGGCGGGCCAGCCGGACGCGGAACCGGGGGTTCTGGCCGCCGGAGGGGCCGGGGCCGGAGTCGCCGGGGCCGGAGTCGCCGGGGGCGATTTCCTCGATCGCGGCGACCTTGGTGTTCAGGGCGACGCGGGCGCCCAGCTTGGCCAGCAGGGTCGCGGCGGCGTCGCCGTGCAGTTCGCCTAGCGGCAGGGCGGGGACGCCGATGTCGGCCGCGTCGTTCTTCCCGAGCAGGCCGGTCTTCACCACGGTGGCGGCCAGGGCCAGCGAGGCGTCGTCGCCGGCGATGTTCAGGGCCGAGACCGTGAACAGGTCCCACAGGGCGCGACGGGACCGCTCGCTTTGCCCCCTGGCCGCCAGCCAGTCACCGAACCGCTGGGCGTCGACCGCCGGATCGGCCGGGTCCAGGCGGCGCATCGCTAGGGCGGGGCGTGAAACGCAGGCCCGTTCGGCCCGGGAAAGAAAGGGATACCGGCCCAGCGCGGGCAGCATATGCAGGGGGCCAGGCAGCGCGGTCCGGCGGAGCCTGCCGGCGCGGCCGCCCGGGGCGAGCACGGTCACGTCGAACCGGTCCTGCACGGGGGCGCTGGCCGTCACGCCGAGCTTGGCGAGCAGGCCGCGGTAGGCCGAGCAGCAGCCGAGGAAGACGTGCTGGCCGGTGTCCACGACCAGGCCGTCGCGGGTGAACGAGCAGGTCGCGCCGCCGAGCCTGGGCCTGGCCTCCAGCAGGGTGACCTCGGCGCCGGTCTCGGCGAGCGCGATCGCGGCGGTGATCCCGGCCAGTCCGCCGCCAATCACCACGATCCCCGGGCTCATCCGAGCCTCCCGGCCAGCGCCTTCGCCGCGACCACGCCCTTCTCCCGGCCCGACAGCGAGACCCGGCCGCGCAGCACCGCCGCGGGCTCGGCCGCGATGCGGTCCAGCAGCCGGCGGTAGATGCCCGCCATCGCGCCGGTGCAGGCCGCGCTGCGGCGGTCGAGCATCGGCAGCAGGCGCATCCCGGTGGCGTACCAGTCCCTGGCGCGCTCGACCTCGAACTCCATCAGCCTCGTGAACTCGGGTCCAGGGGGGCTTGTCCCCCCCAAGAGGGGTCTGCGGGGAAGGGTCCCCCCAGGAGCAGGGGGGGTCTGGGGGGGGCCGTCCCCCCCGAGGCCAGCACCGTCCCCCCCGAGGCCAGCACCGTCCCCCCCGAGGTCAACACTGAATTTATTCAGGTCTTCCGCTGGCAGGTAGACGCGCCCGTTCTGGCGGTCCTCGCGTATATCGCGCAGGATGTTCGTCAACTGGAGGGCGACGCCGAGGGAGTCGGACAGGCGGGCGGCTTCGGCGGGGTCGGCACGGGTGCCGAAGATGCCGAGGGACAGGCGGCCGATCGAGCCGGCCACGCAGCGGCAGTAGTGCAGCAGGTCCTCGAAGCTCTGGTAGCTCGTGCCGCGGACGTCCGCCACGCACCCGTCGATGAGCTCGCCGAACGCTGCTATCGGCACGGGAAAGCGGCGCTCCGCGTCGGCCAGCGCGAGCAGGACCGGGTCGTTCTCGCTGGCCCTGGTGAGGTCGAGGAGGGAGCGGCGGGCGTCCTCGAGGGCGGCGATCTTCTCCTGCGGCGGCAGCGTGCCGTCGCCGATGTCGTCGATCCGGCGGGCGAACGCGTAGATGACGGCGAGCCCGCGCCGCTTATCGGCCGGCAGCAGCCTGATGCCGTACGCGAAGTTCCTCGCCTGGGTCCACGTGATCCGCTCGCATTCGCGGTACGCGTCGATGAGTTCCACTAGCGCTTGCTCACCTCCCTCTCACATATGCCTTGACCAGCTCCGCCGCCAGCTTCTGCTTGCGTGGCCTGGGGGTTCCCCTGAGCACGTCGTACTGCTGTGCCCTGATCGCGGCCAGTGCGGCCCGGCCGCCGGCCAGGTAGCCGGCGACCGCCAGCCTGGCCGACCCGCGCAGCGTGCCGACCAGCGGCGCGCCCTGGTTCAGTAGTGCTTCGGCCCGGCTGACCTCGAAGGCGATCAGCGTGCGGACGGAGTCGCTGGCCACGGGTTCGGCCAGGTCCGCTTCCGTGCAGCCATAGCGTTCCATGTCCTCGGCGGGTAGGTAAATCCGCCCGTTACCCAGGTCCTCGGCCACGTCCTGCCAGTGCTCGGCCAACTGCAGGGCCGTGCAGATGCTATCGGAGAGCGCGACGCGTCCCGGGGTAGCGACACCGAAGATGCAGAGCACGATATGGCCAACGGGATTGGCGGACAGCTCGCAGTACCTGGCGAGTCCGGTGTACGTGCCGTAGCGGGTGACCTGCTGGTCCTGGCGGTTGGCCTGGATCAGGTCGCGCAGCGGCTGGGCCGGGACGCGGCACTCGCCGACGGTCTGGGCCATCGCGCGCATGACCGGGGATTGCGGGGTGCCGCCGTCGTAGATGCGGTCGACGTCGGCGGCCAGCTCGTCGAGCAAGCTGAGGCGCAGGTCGGTGTTCGTGGTCTCCGGGTCGTCGCTGCGTGCCTCGTCCCCCAGGTCGTCGGTGAGCCGGGCGAAGAAGTACAGGTTGGTCAGGTGCCGCCGGTGCCTGGCGGGCAGCATGCGCAGCGCCACGGGGAAGTTCTCCCCGGACGCGTTCACCACCACATCTTCGGCGCGGGTGACCGACGGACGGACATGCTCACGCACACCCGTCCGTTCCGCACCGCGACTTCCCCAAGCCACCTCGTCATTTTCCAGGGAATGTGCAAATAATTGCAAACAATGACGCGTGCGTCACATGACAGGAGCGTCGGCTAGCGCCGGTTAGACGTCGGGCCCGAGCGCCGCTGCGCAACACGTTCACTACTGTTCGCACAGGTTAGACGGGCGGAAAATAGTTTGCATCACCGAACAACGTTATGCTATGCAATACGCCTGACACATACGTCAGTTTCGGGAATGTTACGCGGGAATATCTTTCTGGACTCGCCTGAGACGGTGATTTCGGGCGTTTGGGTACGCGGGGCGGCCGCCTCGCCGGCCCGGGCTGCCTGGGTCGCGTCCTCTCGGACACTACGTGCGCCAGATCAGGACCAGGGCGCGGTCGTCTGAGCCGCCTATCTCCCGCTGCATGGCCGTGACCAGGGCAGGGGCGCCGACCTTGAACCCGCTCGCCAGCATGCGCTCGGCCTCGCCGAGCAGTCGGTCGGTGCCCACGTCGATGTCACGGCCGGGCGCTTCGACCAGGCCGTCGGTGTAGAGCATCAGCGCGTCGCCGCGCTGCAGGACGCCGCGCTCGGACACACTGGCGGCGCCGCGCAGGTCCGACACCACGCCGAGCACGATGCCGTGGGCGCGGGTCAGGCCCCAGCGGCCCTTCGCCGCGTCGTAGTGCGCGGCCGGGGGGTGCCCGGCCGAGGAGATCACGTACTCGCCCGACGCCAGGTCGAGCCACAGGTGCACGGCGGTGACGAAGCCTTCGGTGGCCGAACCGCGGCGCATGTAGGCGTTGCAGGCGGGGAGGAACTCCTCCCGCGGCACGGAACCGAGCAGCCCGCCGAACGCCCCGGAAAGCAGCAGGGCCCTGGTCCCGGCGTCGATGCCCTTGCCCGACACATCGACAAGCGCCACCTCGAGGATCTTGCCGTCGCAGAACGACACCACGAAGTCGCCGCCGAACGACGAGCCGCCGGCCGGCTTGAGCACGAGCGAGGATCCCCACCCCTCGCCGAGCGCGGGGAGCTTGCCCTGGGCCCGGATGCGGTCCCGCAGCTCGACCAGCATCCGGTCGCCGCGCAGGCCCTGGACGCCGAGCTTCTCCCTGGTTCGCGCCAGCACATCGGCGAAGATCGCGGTCAGCACGATGGTGGCGATGATGCCGGCCCCGGCCTTGCCGTCCACCACGTCATAGATCAGCGCCGCCGCGGCGAAGCCGAAGTAAATGCGCAGCGCCCGGGGCCAGAGCAGCAGGCCGCCCGCCAGGATCGGCAAGATCATCACGCCGGGCGAGAACCACCACTCGGAGATATGCACGGCGGCTACCGCGATGGCGATCGTCCCGGCCGAGAGCACGAAGGCCATCCGGCGGTTCCTGGTGATGAACTGCCTGGTCAGCTGGGTCCGGAATGATCCAAGGGCGCGGAGCAGCCGCCGTCGGCCCGCGCCGGGCCGCGCCTGCGGGGAGCCCGTAGGTCCCCTCGGCTGGGGCGTGGCCGGCGGTGGCGCGGAAACCATGATGGGCGCACTGTATTCGATGCGGGCCGGGCAGGCTAAAACAGTCGCGCTGGCGCGCGGGCCGGGGTACGAAGGCAGGTATGACAGAATCTGCCCGCGGCAGCGCCGATCGCCCCTACCCGATCCGGCCGATCGGCCCGGATGAGTTCGACGGCTTCCGCCTCGTCGACGAGCACGCCTTTCACGGCTCACCGCTGTCCGAGAGTGACCGGCAGGTGGTGCTCGGAAAGTTCGAATTCGACCGCAGCCTCGCCGCCTTCGACGGCACCGCGCCCATCGGCACCGCGGCGGCGTTTACCTTCCTGCTGAGCGTGCCTGGCGGCGGGATGCTCCCCGCGGCCGGAGTGAGCTGGGTGTCTGTGCTGCCCACCTACCGGCGGCGCGGCGTGCTGACCAGCCTTATGCGCCGCCAGCTGGCCGATGTCCGTGACCGCCGCGAGCCCCTGGCGGTGCTGTGGGCGTCGGAGTCGGCGATCTATTCCAGGTACGGCTACGGCCGGGCCAGCTGGTACCTCGACTTCACCGTCAAGCGGGGCGAAGCCGCACTGGCCAAGACGGCCCCGGCCGACGACGGCCTGCGGCTGCGGATCGCCGAGCCCCCTTCCGTGCTCGGCGCGCTGGCCAAGGTCTATGACGGCGTGCTGCAGGCCCGCCCCGGACTGTACGCACGAAACGATGCGTGGTGGCAATCCGCGATTCACGATCCAGCCGACAGCCGGCACGGCGCGAGCCCCGTGCACTGCCTGCTGGCCGAGGACGCCAGCGGGCCGCGCGGTTACGCGCTCTACTCGGGCGTGGATCACTGGGAGGACTTCGTTCCCTCGAACGTGCTGACCGTGTCCGAGCTGATGGCCGCCGACCCCGCCGCCAGCGCCGCGCTCTACGCCGACCTGCTCAGCCGGGACCTGACCAGCAAGTTCCGCATCCGGCGGCGCCCGGTCGACGATCCGCTGCTCTACCAGCTGGCCGACCCGAGACGGTCTCGGCCGCAGCTGACCGACGGGCTGTGGGTCCGTCTCGTTGACGTGCCTGGCGCGCTGGCGGGGCGCAGGTACGCGGCTGCGGTGGACGTGGTTCTGCAGGTGCGGGATGAACTCATGCCGTCCAACGCCGGGCGGTGGCGGCTGGCCGGCGGCGGGGACGGTGTCGCGACGTGCGTTCCGGCGGGCGCGGGCGCGGCGGCGGACGTGGCGCTTGACGTGACTGAGCTCGGCGCGGCGTACCTGGGCGGTACCAGGCTCGGCGCGCTCGCCGGCGCCGGGCTCGTCACCGAGCTTCGGCCCGGCGCCGTACGGCAGCTTTCCGCCGCCCTGAGCTGGGATCCCGCTCCGTGGTGCCCGATGGTCTTCTAGGCCCGGTCTTCTAGTCGCAACTGATGCCAGGTCCCCCGGGCCCGCGGGCGGACTGGATACCCCGCTCGACCAAGACCGGCTGCGGAGCTGGGTTGTCCATCTTTATCCGGACTGAGCATGCGAGCGAGGCAGCCTGGCGCTTGCGGTCAGCGGGCTCGGGATCGCGGTCATCGCGACCAGCCGGCAGCACGGCCGGTCAGCCGCGGCGAGTCAGCGGCCGGTGAAGCGGGCCGCACGCCGCTCGGTGAAGCTGCGCAGCCCTTCAGCGGCGTCCTGGCTGTGCAGGATCTGGGGTAGCAGCGAGGCGATATGCTCGCGCGCCGCGTCCGGGCCCTGGCTCCGTCCGACGCGCGCGCTGGCGAGCGTGCCCTGGACGCCCAGCGGCGCCTGACGGGCGATCAGCTGGGCGAGTTCCCGCGCCCGCCCGACGTGCGACCCAGCCGGCACGACCTCCTGTACCAGCCCGATCCGCAGCGCCTCGGCGGCGCCGAACTCCTCCGCGGTAAGCAGGAACCGCATCGCGTTGCCCCAGCCAAGCTGGGCGGGCGCGCGGAAGGTGGCGCCACCGAACGGCATGATCCCGCGGCCGATCTCCAGCTGGCGAAAGCGCACGTCATCGGCGGCGATCACGATATCGGCGGCCAGCGCCAGCTCGATAGACAAGGTGTAGGCGATGCCATTGACCGCCAGCACGACCGGCTTGGGCACCGGATCGCGCCATACCCCGAACGGGTCGAAGCGGTGCGAGCCGCAAAGCGCCCGGGGGCCGTGCTCGGCCACCGCCGGACCGACCTCGGCCAGGTCCAGGCCCGCCGAAAAGTGATCGCCGTGCGCGAAGAGCACTCCGGCGCGCAGCTCATCGTCGGTGCCGAGGGTCTCGTACGCGGTGCCAAGCGCGTCGATAACCGCCAGATCAAAGGCGTTGCGCTTGGCCGGGCGGTTGACCCCGATGAGCAGTACGTGTCCATCGCGCTCGACGGTGATGGGCTCGGTCAACGTCACTCCCCCGGCGGCCGCAGGCTAACAGTCGACCTCACTTTACGGGTGGCCGACGGGGCGCCGCACGGCCACCCCGCCGCTCCGGCGGCCCAGCGGCCCAGCGGGCGGCGGTGCTGGACCTTTTCCGGAAAAGGTCCGAAGAGGATGGGAGCGAGGTACTTTCTTGTCCTGATCGGTGCACGGGTGGGGGGTTTAGGTGGTCCAAGCGCTGGAGCCTGGGGATTCAGGGCAGGTGGGAAAGTACCGGCTGCTCGGCCGGCTCGGCCACGGCGGTATGGGGCAGGTGTTCCTTGGCCAGTCGCCGGGCGGGCGGCTGGTGGCGGTCAAGCTGATCCGCGCCGAACTGGCCGGTGATCCCGACTTCCGGGCGCGGTTTGCGCGGGAGGTGGCGACGGCGCGGACGGTCAGCGGCATCTTCACCGTTCCGGTGGTGGATGCCGATGTGGACGGCCCGCAGCCGTGGCTGGTGACTGCCTTCGTGGACGGCCCTTCGCTCGCTGATGCGGTGGCCAGCCAGGGCCCGCTGCCCCCCGGCTCGGCGCTGACCCTGGCGGCCGGGCTGGCGGAGGGGCTGGAGGTGATCCACGCGGCGGGCGTGGTGCATCGTGACCTCAAGCCCTCCAATGTCCTGCTCGCGGATGACGGGCCGCGGATCATCGATTTCGGCATCTCCCACGTCGAGGACGCCTCCGGGCTCACGCGCACCGGCTGGGTGGCCGGCTCACCCGGGTTCATGTCCCCCGAGCAGGCCGAGGGCCGCCCGGCCGGGCCCGCAAGCGATATCTTCAGCTTCGGCTCGGTGCTTGCCTTCGCGGCCAGCGGTCAAGAGCCATTCGGTGCCGGGACCGCACCCGCGCTGCTCTACCGCGTAGTCCATAGCCAGCCCGATACCGGCGGTCTGCCGCCCCAGATCCGGCCGCTGGTGGAGCGCTGCCTGGCCAAGGATCCGCGGCAGCGGCCAGCCGCCGGCGAGATCGTCGCCGAGCTTGGGTCCTCGCCGCGCGCGGATGACTGGCTGCCCTGGCCGCTGGCCAGCCCGCTCGGCGACAGCGTGGCCACCGTCCCGCCGGGCGCCGGGAACGGGGCGGCCCTGACCGCGCCGCGCACCGAGCCTGCCGGGGCCCGCAGCACGCGGCCTGTCTTCGCGCCGACCTTAACCTCGGCGCACCCGCACGACCCGGGCCACGCGCACGACCCCGGTCACGCGATCACCCGGCCCCCTCAGTCAACCTATCCGGCGCCACCCCATCTGGCCTGGGGCGCGGCGGGGCGGCGGGGGCGCGCCCTGGCCTGGGCGGCCGTGGCCGTCATCGTCGCCGCCGGGCTCAGTATCGCCGCCGTGGCGGCGATCCACCGCCGGCCTGTTACGGTGCAGCCCGCGGCCGCGGCACCGGCACGATCCGGGCCTGCCACGTCGCTGAGTTCCGGCGCGGGGTGGAAAGCCTACGCGGACCCGAGCGGATTCTCCGTCAAGCTGCCGCCTGGCTGGGCTGTCAGCTCCGAGACCGCGACGGAAGTCCGCTTCACCGGGCCGCAGACCGGTTTCGTCGTGCTCGTCGGCCGGACTACCCATCCGCAGGCCGATCAGCTCGCGGACTGGAGGCAGCAAGCCGCGATCAAAGCCGAGTCCGACTCCAGCTATCAGCAGATCCGCATCCAGCGGGTGTATTACCGCGGCTACGACGCCGCCGACTGGGAATTCACCAACATGTACCAGGGCCAGCTCACTCACGTGCTCGACCACGGCTTCATCGTCACGCCAGGCAGCCTGGCCTACGCGATCGAGCTTTACGGCCCCGACGCCGGCTGGTCATCGGTGCGCGCGAGCATATGGGAGGGGCTGCTGCGCACCTTCACGCCCGCCGGCTGAGTGGGCGACACTGGGAGCGGGAGGATGACGCCGTGCCAGCGATGAAGGTGACGATAAGCGCCGCGATGCGGGCCAGGGACGTGTCGCGGCCGCGGGACGAGCAGGTGGCCCAGGCCGAGGCGGCCGAGGCCGGCGTGCCGAGCGAGCCGCGGGCGGATGTGACGGCGGCGGTCCCGGGGCAGGACGAGGTGAGGGACGGCCAGGAGGGGACGCGCAGGCGCAGGATGCCGAGGGACCCGGCCAGGCGGGGGCGGTCCGCGCGCTGACTCGGTCAGGAGGCGGGCAGGGGCGGGAGTTCGCCGGTCTTCTCGTAGCCGGCGATCTCCGCGATGCGGCGGGCATGACGGGGCTCGCCGGAGAACGGGGTCGACAGGAAGATGCCGGCGAAGCCGATCGCTTCGTCCGTGGTGTACATCCGGGCGCCAAGGCTGAGCACGTTGGCGTCGTTGTGCTGCCTGGCCAGCTGAGCGGTCTCGCCGGTCCAGGCCACCGCGGCCCGGATGCCGGGGATCTTGTTGGCGGCGATCTGCTCGCCGTTGCCCGAGCCGCCGATCACGATGCCGAGGCTGCCCGGGTCGCTGACCACGCCGTGCGCGGCCCGCATCACGTACGGCGGGTAGTCGTCGTCTGATTCGTAGACGGGCGGCCCGCAGTCCACCGGCTCGTGTCCGGTCTCGGCCAGCCACTCGACGAGGCGGGTCTTCAGCTCGAATCCCGCATGATCTGATCCCACGTATACGCGCACAGGGCAAGTCTGCCAGACCAGGATCGGCTGGCGCGGCGGCATGCGCCAGCGTGCTGAATTCCGGGCCGCTGACTGTCATGCCTCATGTACGCTACTCAGCGTTACCTAGCGGAAAGCGGCCCGGAACCGGTAGCTCAGTCGAAGATCGGGTCGCGGGTGCGAGACCGCTTCAGCTCGAAGAAACCATCGGTTCCCGCGATCAGGAGGACACCGTCCCACAGCTTGGCCGCGGCCTCCCCGCGCGGGATCGGCGACATCACCGGCCCGAAGACCGACGTGCCGTTCACCGAGATGACGGGGGTGCCGACGTCATAGCCGACCCGGTCGATGCCGTCGGCGTGCGAGGCGCGCACCGCCTCGTCGTACTCGGTCGAGTCCATCGCGCCGGCCAGGTCGGCGGGCAGTCCCGCGTCGGCCAGCGCGGCCTCGATCGTCGCCCGCTCCCTCGGCGCCTTCTCGTTGTGGATGCGCGTGCCGAGCGCGGTATACAGCCGCCCGAGCACTTCGGGACCGTACGCCTGCTGCGCCGCGATGACCACCCGGACCGGCCCCCAGGCCGCCTTCATCGCTTCCCGGTACTGCTCCGGCATGTCCTGCTTGCCCTCGTTCAGCACGGCCAGGCTCATCACGTGCCAGACGACCTGGACCGGGCGCACCTTCTCGACCTCGAGGATCCAGCGCGAAGTGATCCACGCCCACGGGCAGATAGGGTCGAACCAGAAGTCGACACGCGTAGGCTCCTGCTGGGTCATGCGCACTCCTTATCACGAGTAAATTCTCGGGAGCGACAACCCCGCGGCACGACGGTGAATTCCGTACGGAAGGGATAACCCGGTGACATCCAACCTGACCCGCGACGAGGCGATGACGCGTTCGGCGCTTATCCAGGTCACCTCCTACGAGGTCGATCTCGACCTGACGGCCGGCGACGCCACGTTCGGCTCGGTCAGCGTGATCAGGTTCGGCTGCGGCGCCCCCGGCTCCGCCACCTTCGTCGACCTGACCGCGCCCGCGGTGCGCGAGATCACCCTGAACTCCGAGCCCGTCGGCCTGGACGCGTTCGACGGGGACCGGATCACGGTGACCGGCCTGCTGGCCGACAACGAACTCCGGGTCGTGGCCGACTGCGCCTACTCGCGCAGCGGCGAGGGGCTGCACCGGTTCACCGATCCCGCCGACGGCCACGTCTACCTGTATTCGGACCTGGAGACCTTCGACGCGCACCGGGTCTACGCCTGCTTCGACCAGCCGGACATGAAGGCCAGCTACGAACTGTCCGTCACCGCGCCCGCGCCCTGGCTGGTGGTGTCGAACATGGCCCCCGAGTCCACGAGCTCATCGGGGGCCGGCCAGGACGGTCAGGCGCTGCGCTGGCGTTTCCCGCCTACGCCGGTCATGCCGACCTACATCACGGCCGTCGCGGCCGGCCCGTACCACGTGGTCAGGGACAGCCATGACGGCATCCCGCTCGGGGTGTACTGCCGGCAGTCGCTGGCCGAGTACCTCGACGCCGACGAGATCCTGGAGGTGACGCGCCAGGGCCTGGACTTCTTCCACGGCTCGTTCGGCATCAAGTACCCGTTCGGGAAGTACGACCAGCTGTTCGTGCCGGAGTTCAAGGAAGGCGCGATGGAAAACGCGGGCTGCGTCACCTTCGTGGAAGCCTATATTTTCCGGTCCCGGGTCACTGATTTCGCCCGCGAGGCACGCGGCGAGACCATCCTGCACGAAATGGCGCACATGTGGTTCGGCGACCTGGTCACGATGCGCTGGTGGGATGACCTGTGGCTGAACGAGTCCTTCGCCACCTGGGCCGGCACGCTCGCGCAGGCCGAGGCGACCAGATGGACGTCGGCGTGGACCACGTTCGCGCAGCTCTACAAGGCGTGGGCGTACCGGCAGGATCAGCTGCCTTCCACCCACCCGATCGCGGCCGACATCGCGGATATCGACGCGGTCGAATTGAACTTCGACGGGATCACCTACGCCAAGGGCGCGGCCGTGCTCAAGCAACTGGTGGCCTACGTCGGGCGGGAAAACTTCCTTGAGGGCGTGCGGAAATACTTCGCCGGACACGCATTCGGCAACGCGACGCTGGCGGACCTGCTGGCCGCGCTCGAGGACACCTCGGGCCGCGACCTGGCCTCGTGGTCCCGCGAATGGCTGGAGACCGCAGGCGTGAACACGCTGCGGCCGTCCTACTCGGTCGACGGGAACGGCCGGTTCACCGAGTTCGCGGTAGAGCAGGAAGCAGCCGCCAGCCACCCTGTGCTCCGCTCGCACCGCATCGCCATCGGCCTGTACGACCGCACGCAGGACGGCCTCACCCGCCGCCACGGCATCGAGACCGACGTGACCGGTCCGCGCACGGTGATCCCGGAGCTCGCGGGCCAGCCGCGGCCGGACCTGGTCCTGGTCAACGACGAGGACCTGACCTACGCCAAGATCCGGCTCGACGAGCATTCGCTGGGGACCCTGATCGGGTCGATCGGGGCGTTCTCGGACTCGCTCGCGGCGGCGCTGTGCTGGTCGGCGGCCTGGGACATGACCCGCGACGCCGAGATGGCGGCCCGGGACTACGTCCGGCTCGTCCTGTCCGGCATCTCCTCGGTGGCCGACATCAGCGTGGTGCAGACCCTGCTGCGGCAGGCGGGCCAGGCGGTGCGGCGCTTTGCCGACCCCAGCTGGCGGGAAACCGGGCTGACCCTGATGGCCGGCGCGCTGCGGGACCTGCTGCAGGCGGCCCCGGCCGGCTCGGACACCCAGCTCGCCTACGTCCGCGCCTTCGCGGGCGTGGCCACCTCCGATGACGACCTGGCCCTGCTGGCCGGCCTGCTCGACGGCTCGGTGACCCTCGACGGCCTGTCCGTCGACACCGACCTGCGCTGGTCGCTGCTCGGGCGGCTGGTGAGCCGCAGCACGCCCGGCCGCCGGTGGAGCTTCGGGACCGGGGAGATCGACGCGGAGCTAGCGCGCGATGCCACCGACGCGGGCGAACGGCACGCCGCGGCGTGCCGGGCCGCGATCCCGACCGCCGACGCCAAGCGGGAGGCGTGGGACACCATGACCGCAGGCGAGCAGACGCTCGCGACGTTCCGCGCCACGCTGTCCGGTTTCGCCGACCCGGACCAGCCGCAGCTGGTCGAGCGGTACCGCGACAAGTACTTCGGCGTCGTGGGGGGCGTGTGGCGGCAGTGGTCGTCGGCGATGGCGCAGGACTTCGCCAGCGGCGCCTACACGGTGAGCGCGATCTCTCCGGAGACGATCGAGGCGACCGACGCCTACATCGAGGCCGCGCAGCCGCCGGCCGCGCTGGTCCGGCTGCTCACCGAGGGCCGCGACGACGTCCGCCGCGCGCTGCGCTGCCAGGAACGCGACCGCCAGGCGGCCGCGGCGTCGTAGGGGCGCTCGCGCTATACCAGGATGCAGGGGATGTCGGTGTTCTCGTCGATCCAGTAGCTCGCGCAGACCCGGTGGTAGCCGTCCGCGACGATCAGCGGGTGCGCCTCGGTGCCGCGCAGCATCAGGATCGGCGACAGGGCCGCGCCCGACGTGGCCTTGCGCAGGTCGGACGCGACGTGCTTGTTGTCCTCGCCCAGCAGGGGCAGCTGGCTGGCCCGCAGGATGTCCTTGGCCTTGCGGTGGGTGACGGCATCCCGCGCGGCGGCTAGCCTGCGCCGGTACTCAGCCGCCCGCTTGGGCGGCATGAGCAGCGACAGGTAGTCCTCCGCCGCCTGGTAGTCGTGCTTCTCCGGCTTCGGCAGCCACTTCACCGACGCGGTCACCGGCGGGCTCAGCGCTGGCCCGCGATGGCCTCATGCACGTGCTTGGGCAGGTCTTCGTCCAAGGGGACCTGGACGGTGGTGCCGGTGGCCCGTTCGGTCAGCTCCGCCGTCCCCGAGGCCAGGCCGCGCTTGCCCACCGTGACCCGGAACGGGATGCCGACCAGTTCGGCGTCGCTGAACTTGACGCCGGCCCGGACCTGCCGGTCGTCCACGATGACCTCGACGCCGGCCTTGAGCAGCGCCTGGTACACCTTCTCCCCCGCCTCGGCCACGGCCGCGTCGTCCTGCTGGGCGATCACCACGTCGACCTCGAAAGGCGCCACCGAGACGGGCCAGACGATGCCCTTCTCGTCGTGATGGACCTCGACGATCGCGGCCATCGCCCGCTCCACGCCGATGCCGTACGAGCCCATGATCGGCCGGACGGGCTTGCCGTCCGGGCCGGACACGCTGATCCCGATGGCGTTGCTGAACTTGTAGCCGAGCTTGAAGATGTGGCCGACCTCGATGCCCCGCTCCACCTCGAGCGGGTGGCCGCAGTTGACGCACGCCTCGCCGGCCGCGGCCTCGCGCAGGTCAGCCCACTGCCCGACGTTGATGTCCCGCTCGACGTCGACCCCGCGCAGGTGGGTGTCGTCGGCGTTGGCGCCGGTGTACATGCCGCGCCGGCCGCGCAGGGCCTCATCGGCGATCACCGGGTGATCACCGAAACTGGCAGACAGAGTGCCGACCGCGCCGAGGCTGCCGGGCAGCGCGCCGAGCGCGGCCTGGATCTCCTCGGGCAGCGCCGGGCGGACCGCGACCGCCCCGGTGGCGTCGATGAGCTTCTGCTCGTGCAGCGCGTGGTCGCCGCGCAGCAGGACCAGGGTGAGCGTGCCGTCAAGGAAGTACACCAGGGTCTTGATCTGGCGGTCGGCGGGCGCCTCGTACCGGGAGGCGAGATCCTCGATCGTGCGTACGCCCGGGGTCGGGAAGGGCTCGGGGGCGGCGAGTACCGATGTCCGTTCGGAAGAATCATCGATGTTTTCCAAACGGGATGTGGCCTTTTCTATATTGGCCGCATAATCGCAGTCCGGGCAGTGAATGATGAGGTCCTCGCCGGTCGGGGACAGGCAGACGAACTCGATGGAGTCCGAGCCGCCCATCGTGCCGTTGGAGGCCTGCGCCTGGACGGCCGGGATACCGAGGCGGCGGAAGGCGCGTGCGTAGGCGTCGCGGTGGGCGCTGAAGGACACGTCGAGCTCGGCCGGGCCCAGGTCGAAGCTGTAGGAGTCCTTCATCGTGAACTCGCGGGTGCGCATCAGGCCGGCCTTGGGCCGCGGCTCGTCGCGCAGCTTGGTCTGGAACTGGTACCACAGCTGCGGCAGCTCGCGGTAGGACTCGAGCTCGGTGGCGAGGGTGGAGATGATCTCCTCGTGGGTCATGCCGAGGGCCAGGTCGGCGCCCCGGCGGTCCTTCAGCCGGAACATCTCGTCGCCCATCAGCTCCCAGCGGCCGCTAGTGCGCCACGGCTCGGCCGGGTGCATGACCGGCATCAGGATCTCCTGCGCGCCGATCCCGTCCAT
This sequence comes from uncultured Actinomycetes bacterium, assembly GCA_963739615.1. Classification (GTDB taxonomy): domain Bacteria; phylum Actinomycetota; class Actinomycetes; order Streptosporangiales; family Streptosporangiaceae; genus Palsa-504. The sequence goes on along the minus strand of CAVUBD010000028.1, from coordinate 248,869 downwards.
TTCCTCGCGGATGATCCCGATGACCTTCAGCCGGACCCGCTGGGCCAGCGGCAGCAGCGAGTAATGCCCGGCCATCAGCTGGCGGATGTAGCCGGCCCGCAGCAGCAGGCGGTGGCTCGGCGCCCCGGCGTCCGCCGGGTCGTCGCGCAGCGTGGGGATGTGCATCTTGGACCAGCGCATGTTCTTCGGACTCCTGCTTTCAGGCCGTGGCCGCGGTGAGGCCGTAGTCTATCCCCGGCTCTATCCCCCGCGGCGGGACTGACTATAAGGTTACGGCCCGTCAGCCCCCGATCAGGGACGGCAGGTCGGCCAGGCGGCGGATGTGCGGGTGGCCGACCGGCGCGGCGCAGAAACCGTAGGGGTCCATGTGGACCGGCTGCAGGCCCGCGGCCAGGGCGCCGGCCACGTCATACCGCAGGCTGTCCCCGACGTGCAGGACGGTTCCGGCCGGCGGCACGCCCAGCAGGTTGAGCGCCATGTGGAAGATGGCCGGATCGGGCTTGGCCACGCCGACCACCTCGGAATCGATGACGACGCCCACCGGGACGCCCGGGTAGTTGCTGGCTGGCGCCTGTTGGCCGGGGGACTCGGCGACCGGGACGTAGCAGATGCCGAGGCGGCGCAGGTCGGCCTCGACCGAGCCGTCGGAGTTGGAGACCACGCCGAGGGGCACGCCGAGCGCGGCCACGGCCCGCAGGCCGTCCATGACCCCGAGGCCGGCGTGCGCCCAGCTACTGCTCTTGTCCTCGGCCATCTCCAGGACCAGTTTCTCGCACCGGTTCGGGGGCACGCCGCAGGCGACGACGTAGGTGCGCAGGTACTCGTGCCACCAGGTGTCACGGACCGGCGCCGAGGCGGCCGCGTCCTGGACCGCCATGGCCCGGTAGTGGGCTTTTTCGAGCGTCGCCAGGTCGGGCGTGACGCCTGCCGCGGTCAGCGGGGGCAGGACCCGGCCGGGTTCGGGGAAGACCAGGACGCCGCCCGCGTCGAGCAGGATCGCGCTGACCGTTCGGGGGGCACCGCCGCTGGAAGCCACATCCCACTATAGCGTCAGGCGCATCAGGCCATCCGGTCGAGGATCTGGCGGACCAGGTCCATCGGGGTGTGCGGGTGCAGGAACGCGAACCTGGCCACGGTCTCCCCCTCCCAGGCCGACGGCGGGATGAAGGCCACCTGGTCCTGCAGCAGGCGGTCCGCCCATTGCGCGTACCTGGCGGGCGCCCAGCGGAACCGGGTCCAGCCGCAGCCGGTTCTCCGCGTACGCGAGCACCGACCTGATCATCGACTCCGTTGTCGGATCCACACTGTGCATGGCCGAAACGTAGAGCGTGCGGCGCGCGCGCCGCAAGGGGCCGCGGATCTGGCTTCACCGCTGATGATCGGCCAGGATGGGCTTGCCGCGTTGATGGGAGGCGTTCGTGACCGCTGATACTGGTGCTGATCATCCGCTGGATCCGCTGACCGCCGCGGAGATCCGGCAGGCGGCTGCGATCGTGCGACGGGATCGCGGTGCGGGGGACAGCTGGCGGTTCGCCTCGATCGAGCTCGCGGAGCCTGCTAAAGGGGCGCTGGCGGCCGGCGGCCGGGAAGCGGTCGTGGCCGGCCGGGAAGCGGTCGTGGTCGGGTGGGATCGCGCGGACGGCCAGGCTTACCGGGCGGTGGTGTCGCTGACGCAGGACGGCGTGGTCTCGCGGGAGCACCTGGCCGGCCGGCAGCCGAACATGACGGTGGACGAGTGGCACGAGTGCGATCAGATGCTGCGCGAGCACCCCGCGCTGGCCGAGGCGCTGGCGCGGCGCGGGATCACCGACATGAGCCTGGTGCTGACCGACATGTGGGCCTACGGGGCCGCGCTGGTGCCCGAACGCTACCGGGGCCTGCGGCTCGGCTGGTGCGACGTGTGGTATCGGGATCCGCGCTGGGCAACCCCTATGCCCATCACGTCACCGGACTGCATCCGGTCGTCGACCTGAACGCCATGACGCTGCTCGAGCTGGAGGACGGCGCTGCGGCCGATGCTGGCCCGCTGGCGGACGTGATGGGCGAGTACCTGCCGCGGCTGATCCCCATGCCGCTGCGCTCGGTCAAGCCTTTGGAGGTTCGCCAGCCTTCCGGCGCCGACTTCACGATGGAGGGCCGGCTGCTCTGCTGGCAGGGCTGGGAGCTGCGGCTGGGATTCAACCACCGCGAGGGCCTGGTGCTGCACCAGGTGGGGTTCCGCGACGGCGGGCGGCTGCGGCCGGTGGCGCACCGGCTCTCGTTCGCCGAGATGGTTGTGCCGTACCGCGACGCCAGCCCGGACCACTACCGCCGGACCGCGTTCGACATCGGCGAGTGGGGCCTGGGCTTCATGACTACCTCGCTGGAACTCGGCTGCGACTGCCTGGGCGAGATCACCTACCTGGACGCGGTGGTGCACGACTCCCGCGGCGAGCCGCGCACGATCGCGAACGCGATCTGCATCCACGAGGAGGACAGCGGGGTCCTGTGGAAGCACGTGGACGAGCGGGCCGGGGCCGAGGTCCGGCGGGCCCGGCGGCTGGTGGTCTCCTTCCACGTCACCGTGGCCAACTACGAGTACCTGGTCTACTGGCGGTTCTACCAGGACGGCAACATCGAGTGCGAGGTCCGCGCTACAGGGATCCTGGTGACTTCGCACGTCGCTGCCGGTTCGCCGGGCACCGGGACGCTGGTCGACCACGGCACCTACGCGCCATTCCACCAGCACTTCATCGTGGCGCGGCTCGACCTAGACGTGGACGGCACCGACAACACCGTCTACATGAGCGAGTCGGTGCCTGCACGGGCAGGTCCGGACGACCCGTACGCGCTGGGCCTGACGGTGTCGAGTGCCCCGTTGCGGACCGAGGCCGAGGGGCGCCAGGACTACGACTGGAACACCCAGCGCGGCTGGAAGGTGGTCAACGACAACGTGCGGAACGGGCTGGGCACCCCGGTCGGGTACAAGCTGGTGCCCTCGGCCGCGTTCCCGCCGTTGCTTGACCCGGCGTCGCCGGCGTTCCGGCGGGCCGAGGTGATCGGGCACACGCTGTGGGTGACGCCGTACCGCCCGGACGAGCGCTGGCCCTGCGGCGACTTCCCGAACCTGAGCGAGCGGGACGAGGGCCTGCCGGCGTGGAGCGCGGCGAACCGGCCGATCGAGAACACCGACGTGGTGCTGTGGTACGTGTTCGGCATCCATCACATCACCCGGCCGGAGGACTGGCCGGTGATGCCCTCGGACATCGTCTCGTTCTGGCTCAAGCCGTTCGGGTTCTTCGACCGCAACCCGGCCCTGGACGTGCCGCCCAGCCCGCACGAGTGCGAGACATAACTCACGGTTTCCTATCCATCACGACGCGTTACATCCTACGCTGATGGCGCTGCACGGGGTGCGCCGGAGGGTCTGGCAGAACGAGCCGTGCCGGAACGGGGTAGCAGGATGTTCGTTCGCGCCATGTTCGTTCGCGCCATGTCCTTTCGCGCCAGGGCCGGTGCCGCGGCGGCCGTTCTGCTGGCCGCCGGATTGCTTATCGTGCCTGCGGCCCAAGCGGCGACGTACCAGAATGGCCAGCTCACCGGGAGGCAGCTGGCGTCCGTTCTGCTGCCTGCCTCGTATTTCTGGTCCGGTTACAAGGTCGAGAAGTCGAGCGCTTACAGCTCAGGCAGCCGCCTCGAGCATTCTGCGGCCAGATACAATCTGGCCGCCTTCAGCTGCGCGACCTACCTTCTCCACGGCCTCCCGGACACCGGCTTCGGGGAGACCGCCGCGGCCGGCGATGCCCTCGGCGACCGGGTCACGTCATACCAGCAGGCCGTCTACCAGTTCTCTAGCTCCGGCCAGGCGGCCTGGTTCTACCAGCGGCTGTACGCGTTTACCTCCAGGTGCCGGTCGGTCACCGCCACCGCCGGTAAAGCGACGGCGAGCTTGACCACGCAATCGCTGCGGAAAACCAGGGCCGGCCGCTATCCGGCGTTTCGCGCCGTTCAGACCGTCTATCTGACCGGTCTGCCCGCGACCGGCAACGACACGCTGGTCACCCTGGCCGGGACGGACGTCTTCCTGATGGACGCCGCCGGCCAGGCGCCGGCGGCCAAGTCGGCTCTGACCACCGCCCTGCTGCGACTGATCGCCCGCGTACAGGCCTTTCGCTGACGCGGGCTGGCACCTCGATCACGCCGCGGGAGCCGCGACTGACGCGATACGGCTCTGGCTTTGCCGGCCTGGAGTCCCTCGTCTCTATCAGGCGGGTCACCCAGCCGCCGGTTCCGCACGAGAGACCGAACTAGCGGGTAACGCCGGTCTGCGGGCTGACCGGAAGTATGATTCAAGGTATGACCAAAAAAATCGGCGTCTCGATCCGTCAGGAACTCTACGACTGGGCCGCCCGCGAAGTCGAGGAAGGCCGCGCCGAGTCGGTGTCCGCGCTGATCGCCGAAGGCCTGGAACTCCTGGAGGCCCGCGCCCAGCTCGAGGCGGTCGTTACCGAGTTGCACCGCGAAGCCGGCGAGCTTGACGGCGAGGCGAAGGCGCGTCTGGCCGAAGCTCTCGCCGCCGCTGACGAGGCCTACCGCAGGCACCGGAGCAGCAGTGCCGGACACGCGGCGTGAGGGGATTCGTTTTCGACACGGGCGCCTTCATCGCTCTGGAGCGCAGGTCGCCGCTCCTGCTGGGTATCCTCAACGAAGCACGGCACGGCACGGTGGAAGTGGTCCTGCCCCGCACGGTCATCGCCCAGGTCTGGCGCGACAGTCCGCGCCTGGCCAACACGGGACGGCTGATCAGCGCGGGCCGCGCCCGGGGCGGCCCGGTGATTATCGATGAGCTGACCGCCGAACGTGCCAAGCAGATCGGCATCACGATCGGCGCGACCTCACACCCGGATATCGTCGACGTGCACGTGGCCCTGGCCGCGGCCGAGCGAGGCCACGCTGTCCTCACCTCGGATGCCGCCGACATCGCCGGAGTCAACCCCCGGCTGGTCCTCGTCCATGTCTGACCCAGCCAGGCGCGGTAAACAGCAGGAAGCTACTTCTCGCCGCGGCTAACGTCACCTTCCGCTTCGTCTGCCCAGTAGGCCAGCTTTTCTCGGGCGGCCTGGGTCTCTGGGTGTTCGGGGCCCAGCACCCGCTCGCGGATAGGCAGCAGCGCTGCGTACTGGTCCCGGGCCCGCCTCATCCCCCGCCTCCCCGGTGGACAGGGCAACGTGGCCCAGCCGTCAGTGACCATTGCCTGCACGAGCGCCGCTGCCGCCATCGCGGCCAGAGCTATGACCATTTCCGGATCCCTCCGGCGGCTCATCGAGAACAGCGGCCCGACGCCACCGCACCGTGCCGTAGTGCGCCGACTGGTTGGCATGGCTCGGCTTAACAGCCGCAGCTTGTTCATGGCTTCCTCTTAGTGGTAGCCGATGTAGAACACGATGAACACGACGATGAACATCAATACGAAGATCGCCCACATCTTCGGGGGCGTGCGATTGACCCATGACGGCAGCATCTGAATCACCTTCAGGCGACAGCGTGCGCCCGAGTCCATACCGCCGTAAGACGCGAAGGTCCACGAGCGTAAAGGCGAAGGTCCCCGAGCGCGCTATCCGGCACCTGGACTCCTACACGGTTGCTGCTGACCCATACAAGGCATCACCTGCGGACGGACGCCCTTTCCGTCCGCCCTGTACCCACTCCCCAACCTAGTCCGGGCCTGGAACCTTGGGTAGCGGGAACCTTGCACCGGGCGATGCTCGTCCGGGTGCGCTGAGTCCCGCCATGACACGTCGCCAGATGCCGTAAGGAACAGTCACCAATGACCGCCGAACCCGCAGCCCAGCCCGCTCAGCCCGGGCACCCGCTCCACGCCCTGACAACGTACGAGCTAGCCCGGTACCGCCGCGAACTGGACCGCGCCCTCAAGGCTCTCCCGGCCCAGGCGCCCGTCCGCGCGCAACTTCAGCAGAAACTCGCCCAGGTCATCGCCGAGCAGGACGACGGCGCGAACCTCATCGCCCATGCGTGACCACGAGGTAGCCGGGCTCACCGCCAGCGGGCTTGAGCGTGCCCGGCGCGAGCTGGCGGCAAGCCTGGCCCTGGCTGGTACGGGGGCGATGGGCCTGCCTGGATGGCGATCGTCATTCAGGCGGCACCGCGCGGAGCGAGTGAAAGGCCGGATCCGGATCAGCTCAGATGATCGCAGGCAGGTACAAGAACTGCCTGACCGGGTGATATCCGCAACAAACGGCCTGCTGGCGGTCGCAGGGAGGACCGCTGTCCCGGCCCTGCGCCGACCCGGGAGCTGCCGGGGCCGGCCTGCTGCCCGTCCCGCGGCATTGATATGGGTTCCCGCGGCGCCGCCAAAGCGGATAAAAGGAGCAAACCGGGCGCCAATGGCCGGGCGCCGGCAGGACGCCGGAATCACCTGATCCAGGGGGCGAAAAACCGGTGCGGAAACCCGCGCTAAAGAACGGCGGATCAGGGCGCGGGCGAGCCAGAGGGCGACCAGGGCCTGGGCGAGGCCGACGAGCAGGGTGGCGGCCACGCCGACGGCGGCGTGCGGCGGGAGGCCGGCCAGGGCGGCGATGACCCGCGCGGTCGCGCCGGCCGGGGCACCGGACAGGGCGGGCCACCACAGCGCGGCGCCCCAGCCGACGGCCACGGCCAGCACGACCAGGGCTACCGCGGAGCGCGCCCGCCAGGGGGCGAGGCCGGCCGCGAGACCGGCTGCGAACGGCAGGAACCACAGGCCGAGGGCGGCTCCGAAGCCGAGGATCACCGCGGTCACAGCGCACGCGGCTAGCCAGGCCAGGAGCGGGCCGCGCGATCGCCTGGGCCGGAAGGACGGCGCGCGGGGGACGGAGCCGGGGGCGGATTTCGGCCCGGTGGTGCGCAGCTCGCCTAGGCGGTAGGCGCCCCGCTTGCCGAGGCGGCGGGGGTCAGCCATGCCCGGCCGCCCCGGTCAGCGTCCAGGCCAGGGGGGCGGCCCAGCTACCGGCAACAGGGCGGCCGGGCTGGGGTACCGGCAGGTACTGGCCGTCCCACCACAGCGGGACCAGGTTGTCGTACCAGGGCGAGGCGGGGTTCTCGCTCTGTCCGCCCGGGTACACGCCCTGCGCGGTCAGGCCCGCCGCGGACAGCGAGACGATCATCCGCCAGCTCGGGCCGGTGCTCGCGGTCAGGCCGCCGTCGGCGGCGTCCGGCGTGAACGGGTCGCCGCCGTCGGCTCGCGGGCCGTACCCCAGGCCGTTCGTGCCGCTCAGGGACGGGAACTCCCGGGCGTGCAGCCGTCCCCACGCCCAGGACGAGGGCGCGCCGCCGAGGGTGGCGGACAGATGCGCCACCGCGGTCGCGAAGGCCTGGCGCATGACCTGCGGCGCGGTCCGCGGCTGCCCGGACGGGAGCGTGAACGCGGGATTGGCCGGGTCGCCGAGCGTCCACGCCTCCAGGTCCTCGTCCAGGCTGGCCTGGTCGGCGGAGACCTTGAGCCCGGCGCTGTCCTTGTGCACGGGCACCTTGGCCTGGTTCCACCACGGCTGGAAGACGGCCGACAGGTAGTCGCCCCAGAAGGTCCACCAGATCGACGCGGTGCCGCTCATCGGCAGCCAGGGCTGGCAGCCCGCGGCGACCTGGGGGTAATAGCCCGCCGAGATCGCGCCGATGTTCCCGGCCGCGTCGGCGTAGACGAAGTTCTGGGACGGGGCGTACCAGCCGGCCAGCGCGGTCCTGAACTGGGCGTAGCTGGCGGCCTGGTCGATCGTGAGCAGGACCGCCAGGTCGGGTGAGGGCACGTTGCCCATCCAGTCGACCGACGTCGTCTGCCCGGCCTGGGTCATGATCGGGCCGTGCACGGTGATGTCCACGGTCAGGTGCCTGGTCGCGGCGCCGCGCACCGGGATCGTGTAGCTGGCGACCTGCATCTTGCGCCACGCGCCGTGCCAGTAGTACTCACCTGGCCTGGTCTTTTCCGTGTAGAAGAGGGTGGCCTGGTTCTGGGTGTCAGTGAGCGACCAGGCGATATGGTCGTTGTGCCCGATCAGGATCCCGGGCAGGCCGGGCACGCTGACCCCGGCCACGCCGAACCCCGGCGCCGACAGGGCGACCTCGTACCAGACCGAGGGCAGCGTCTGCGGCAGGTGCGGGTCCCCGGCCAGCAGCGCGCCGCCGCCTTTGACCGCGGGACCGTTGGCGGCCCACGCGTTGCTGTCGGGGTACTCGTGCAGCTCGGCCGGGCGGAAGCTGGCTGAGCTGGGCGAGCAGGCTGGCCGCCGCATCCGCTTCCGGCTCTGTTATGGCCGAACGGGCGGTGGTGCTCGCGGCGGAGGCGAGGGGGGCCAGGGCGGGCTTGGCGTAGGGGCCGGGGTCGTAGGGGGTCTGCGCGTTCTTGGCAATGACCGGGAACCAGTCCATGGTGCGGGCGGCGCCGAGGGAGCGCTCGAGCTCGGAGGCCAGGTCGGCGAGGCCGCCGAGCTGGGCCAGGCGGCCCTCCCCCAGGCGGCGCTCCTCGTCCAGCTGCGACAGCCGGAACTGACCGTGCAGGTAACCGAGGGCGAGGAACAGGTCGTGATCGGTGGCGGCGCTGACCGAGGCGACACCCTGCCTGGTGAACGAGACCGTGACGGCGCTGCGCAGGCCGGGCACGTGCAGCGGCTGCGAGCGGACGGGCTCGCCGCCCGCGGCCGAGGTCCAGGCGCCGCGGCCGGGGTCCAGCGCGGGGCCGAGCGCCGGGATCGTGCCGTAGCCGAAGCCCAGCACGCCGAGCAGCAGGACCGACACGCAGAGTGCGGCGACGATATTGACCGCCCGGCCGAACCGGCGGGCCGGGCGCCTACGCCCGATCCGGAACTGGCGCGCCCGCATGGGCCAGTTCTATCAAGGACGCTCTGTCACCACAGCGGCGGATGCCTGTGCTTCCACGGGCGGGCCTGTTCCAGCTGGGCGGACAGGGAAATCAGCGTCGCCTCATCGCCCATCCGGCCCGCCAGCATGACGCCGATCGGGAGGCCGTCGGCGTTCCAGTGCAGCGGCAGGCTGACGGCCGGCTGGCCGGACATGTTGTAGAGCGCGGTGAACGGCGTGAACCGCTTCTGCCGCTCGAAGTTCTGGGCCGGCGCCACCTCCTCGAACCAGCCGACGGGCACCGGGGGCATGGCCAGCGTCGGGGTGAGGATGGCGTCGTAGGCGTTCAGCGCGGTGACCGCCGCGCGCGTCACGGCCTGCAGGTAGGCCTGGGCGAAGATGAGGTCGGGCGCTCTGACGACCTGACCGCGATCGCGCAGGTAGCGGGTGAGCGGGAGCAGCACGTCCTCCTGCTCCGGGGCGACCGGGACCAGCGTGGCGTGGACGTACCACAGGACCTCGAAGTACGGCACCACGTCGGGGCCGAACGGCATGGCGATGTCCTCGACCTCGTGACCCAGGCTGGCCAGCAGCGTGCTCGCTTCCTCGTAGGCCATGACGCAGTCCGGATGCACCCCGGCGCCCTCGACCGGATTCTGCAGGGTCCGGCCGATCCGCAGCCGGCCGGGCGGGCGGCTGGCGTAGCCGAGGAAGGACTCGCCGGGCGGCAGCGGCGGCTGGGTGTACATGTCGCCTGGGTAGTTCCCCGTCATCACGTCGAGCAGCAGCGCGGCGTCGGCCACGGTTCGGGCGATGGGCCCGTTGACGCCGAGGCCGTCCAGGTCCGGCATCAGCGGGCCTGCGGAGATCCGGCCGCGAGACGGCTTGATCCCGAACAGCCCGCAGACGCTGGACGGGATGCGGATAGATCCGCCGCCGTCGCTGCCCTGGGCGGCGGGCGCCAGTCCCGCCGCCACCGCCGCCGCCGCGCCGCCGCTCGACCCGCCCGCGGACCTGGACAGGTCCCACGGCGTCCGGGCCGGCGGCCCGATCTTGGTCTCGGTGTAGCAGGGCAGCCCGAACTCCGGCGTCGCCGTCTTGCCGGTGATGACCGCGCCGGCCTTCCTGATGGCCGCCACCACGTAGTCGTCGGCGTTCGGGACGTTGGCCTCGAACGCGGCCGAGCCGAGCGTCTGCCGGACGCCCGCGACCATGTTCAGGTCCTTGATGGGGATGGGCACGCCGGTCAGCGGCGGCAGCCCGGCCGGATCATCCGCCGTCGCGACGGCCTTCTCGCACGTCTGGGCCTGCTCGGACGCGAGTTCGGCGGTGATGGTGAAGAAGGCACCGACCCGGTCGTTGAGCTCCTGCGCGCGACGCAGATAATGATCGGTGACGGCGACGGGCGACAGCTCACGCGCGCGGATCCCGGCGGCCAGCTCGATCATGGTGAACTCATGAATCTGGGTCATGCTGCCTCATAGTAGCCAGTAGCACGCCACGCATGGTCTAGACGTTTGACCGTTTTCCGACCGGGTGTCTTGCTATAAAACAAGCCGTTGCCGGGCACACTCGTGGTGAGCAACGGTGCTCTGCGCTTGGTCCTAGGGCAGTTACGCTGAGGTGGTAGGTGAGTACCGGATGGCGTGGCCGAAGCTGAGAAGTCCCAAATCTCCTGCTCAGTCGGTGACGGTAAGCAATCACAGCGGGACAGCGCCGATCGGGGCGCGGTCGCATGGAGTGACGCCTGCCCAGCCGGCCAGTGGTCCGGCTCCGGTGCAGGAGAGTTCTGCCGATCCGCAGGAGGCAGCGACCGATTCGGGTGTTTCAGGGGACGTGCCGTTCTGGGAGTGGGCGGCCGAGGATCCGGCTGAACCCGGCAGTGCCGGAGCCATCTTCTCGCCGGATGACGGGATCCCCGGCACCGCGGCGGGTACCGACCCGCCCAGGTCCGCTGGGCCCGTCGTCACCCCGGTCCGGCCGGCCGGGGATGAGGAGCAGCCGGGGATCGGCCAGACCCGGGGCAATCTCTCGCACCTTGCCGCCGACCCGCGGATGCGGGGGTGGTGGCGGCGGATCATCATCGCGGTCGTCGTCGGCGTGGCGTTCACGATCGTGGTCTCCTGGCGGCTCGGGCTGACGCTGGCCGTCATCGCCGCCATCGCGGACACCGTCTACCAGTCCAGAAGGGGCCTGCCCGGCCCCCGCGGCGTCAAGATGACCAGGGCACAGCGCCTGACCCGGCGGCAACTGGCCAAGCTCAGGCGCGCGGGCTACCGCGCCATGAACGGGAACCTGATCCCGGAGAGCGAGGAGCAGATCGACCACCTGGTGGTCGGGCCCGCGGGCGTGTTCGCCATCGACTCGGAGGCCTGGGACAAGAAGCTGGTCGTGCGGACGAAGAACGCCCGGCAGCTGTGGCACGGCCCGTTCAGCATGAAGGAGCGGCTCGAGCATGCCCGCTGGGAGTCGGAGCGGGCCGCCGAGATGCTGTCCGGCGCGGTCGGCAGCCCGGTCACCGTCCGCCCGGCGATGGCCGTCTACGGGCCGAGAATCCCCTGGGATGTGGTCACGATCCGGGAGGTCGATGTCTTCAGCGGTCCGCGGCTGCGCAAGTACCTCAGGCGCAGCGCGCGGCAGGGCGGCACGCACCTGCTGACCGCGGCCGAGGTCGAGCGGATATACCGGGCCGCGCACCAGGCGTTCCCGCACCTGACCGCGGGGGCCTCGGCGACCTGAACCGTGGCTGACCTTGGCCGGGGGTTACCCGTTGCCCGGTAGGCTGGTGCTTTTCCGGCACAAGCTGAGGGGAGTTCGGTATGCCGCCGCTTCGGTCCCGGACGGTCACGCACGGCAGGAACATGGCGGGTGCGCGCGCCCTGCTGCGCGCCACCGGGGTAGCCAGGGAAGACATCGGCAAGCCGATCATCGCCGTGGCCAACAGCTTCACCGAGTTCGTGCCCGGGCACGTGCACCTGCGCGAGGTCGGCCAGGTGGTGGCTGCTGCGGTGCGTGAGGCCGGGGCGATCCCGCGCGAATTCAACACGATCGCGGTGGACGACGGCATCGCCATGGGCCATGGCGGCATGCTGTACTCGCTGCCGAGCCGGGAACTGATCGCCGACTCGGTGGAGTACATGGTGAACGCGCACTGCGCCGACGCCATGATCTGCATCTCCAACTGCGACAAGATCACGCCGGGCATGCTGATCGCCACCATGCGGCTGAACATCCCGACCGTGTTCGTGTCCGGCGGCCCGATGGAAGCCGGCGCTCCTGCGGGTCTCGCGGGTCTGGCGGCCGGTTCTGGTCGCAAGCTGGACCTGATCGACTCGATGGTGGCCTCGGCGGATCCTTCTGTCTCCGACGAGCAGTTGCTGGAAATGGAGGAGTCCGCCTGCCCGACCTGCGGCTCGTGCTCCGGCATGTTCACGGCCAACTCGATGAACTGCCTGACCGAGGCGATCGGCCTGGCACTGCCGGGCAACGGGACCACGCTGGCCACCCATGCGGACCGGCGCGGCCTGTTCGAGCGGGCCGGCCTGCTGATCGCCGAGATCACCCGGCAGTACTACGCCGACGGGGACTCCTCGGTGCTGCCCCGGTCGATCGCCAGCCGGGACGCGTTCGAGAACGCGATGGCGCTCGACGTGGCCATGGGCGGATCGACCAACACGATCCTGCACCTGCTCGCGGCGGCGCACGAGGGCGGCGTCGACTTCGGGCTGAAGGAGATCGACGAGCTCTCCCGCCGGGTGCCCTGCCTGTGCAAGGTCGCGCCGAGCAGCGCTTACCACGTGGAGGACGTGCACCGGGCCGGCGGCATCCCGTCCATCCTCGGCGAGCTCGACCGGGCCGGCCTGCTCAACCGCGAGGTGCGCACGGTGCACAGCGCGTCCCTGCGGGAGTTCCTGGACGCGTGGGACCTGGGATCTTCGTCGGTGCGCGAGGAGGCGGTCGAGCTCTACCACGGCGCGCCGGGCGGCGTGCGGACCACCCGGCCGTATTCGCAGTCGGCCCGGTGGGAGACGCTGGACACGGACCGGGTGGCCGGCTGCATCCGGGACGCGGCGCACGCCTACAGCACCGACGGCGGGCTGGCGGTGCTGCACGGCAACCTCGCGCCGGACGGCGCGATCGTCAAGACCGCCGGGGTGCCGGAAGAGATCTGGCAGTTCTCCGGGCCGGCCGTGGTGTTCGAGAGCCAGGAAGACGCGGTGGCCGGCATCCTCGGCGGCGCGGTCAGCGCGGGCGACGTGGTGATCATCCGCTACGAGGGGCCGCGCGGCGGGCCCGGCATGCAGGAGATGCTGTACCCGACCAGCTTCCTCAAGGGCAAGGGCCTCGGCCGGGCCTGTGCGCTGATCACCGACGGGCGTTTCTCCGGCGGGACCTCCGGCCTGTCGATCTGCCACGTCGCCCCGGAGGCGGCCGGGGGCGGCGCGATCGCGCTGGTCGAGAGCGGCGACACCGTGGTGATCGACATCCCGCGCCGTGAACTCAGGCTGGACGTGACCGACGACGAGCTCGCTTCCCGCCGCGAGCGGGTGCTGGCCTCGCTGGGGTCGTACCGGCCTGCGGACCGGCAGCGGCCGGTCAGCGCGGCTCTGCAGGTCTTCGCCGCGATGGCGACGTCGGCCGCCACCGGCGCGGCCCGCGACATCAGCCTCATCGCTCACCCGGACAAGTGAGCCCGCGCTGAGTGAGGCCCCGGCTTCGCACGAGACCGCGGGTTTCGTACGGCCGGCCGTCGCGCGCGATGCCGCCAGCCTGGCCCGCGTCCAGGTCGCGAGCTGGCGGCGGGTTTTTGCCGGAATCGTGCCGGACGCCATGCTCGAGGAGCTGACCGGCGACGAGGCGATGGGCCTATGGCATGACCGGTGGCGGGAGGCAATCACCAGCCCGCCGACGAGCAGGCACCATGTGCTGGCCGCCGTGGCGTCCCGCGAGGTGGTGGGATTCGCCTCCGCCGGGCCTGCTACCGATAGGGACCGCTGGCCAGGGACCGACGGCGAACTCTACGAGCTGCGCGTCGTGCCGGAACAGACCGGGCGAGGCCACGGCAGCAGGCTCTTGCACGCGGCCGCGGACACGCTCGCGCAGGATGGCTTCCGCACCGTGTGCGCGTGGGCACCGCAGGCGGACACGGCGCTGCGCAGTTTCCTCGAGTCGTCGGGCTGGGCCGCCGACGGCGCCAGGGGCGAACTCGACGTGGGCACGAGCGTCCAGGTCGTGCGGCTGCACACGACCATCAGCGAGTAATGCGCTTGCCATAGGATCGATGCGTGGCTGATGCTCGGGAATGGCTCGCCGGGACGCGGCCGAGAACGCTTCCGGCGGCCGTCGTCCCCGTGCTCATCGGCTCGGGCGTGGCCTTCGGTTACGGCCGGTTCTCCTGGTGGCGCGCGCTGCTCGCGCTCCTGGTCGCGCTCGCGCTTCAGGTGGGGGTCAACTTCGCCAACGATTACAGCGACGGCGTGCGCGGCTCAGACGAGCGGCGGGTCGGCCCGGTCCGGCTGGTCGCCTCCGGGCTCGCGCCGCCCCGCCAGGTGCTGGCGGCCGCCTTCTGCTTCTTTGTCGTGGCTGGCCTGGCCGGGCTCGCGCTGGCCGCCGTCACGTCGTGGTGGCTGCTGGCCGTCGGCGCCGCCTGCGTCGCCGCCGCCTGGTTCTATACCGGCGGCCCCCGGCCTTACGGGTACATCGGGCTCGGCGAAGTCTTCGTCTTCGCGTTCTTCGGCGTGGTCGCGGTGGCCGGGACCGCGTACGTCCAGATGTCGGCGTTCAGCTGGCTCGGGCTGGCCGCCTCGGTGCCTGCGGGCCTGCTGGCCTGCGCCTTGCTGATGGTCAACAACCTGCGTGACATCCGCAGCGACACGCTGGCGGGCAAGCGCACGCTCGCGGTGCTGCTCGGGGACGCGCGCAGCCGCGTGACGTACACGGCGACGCTGCTGCTGCCGTTCGGCTTCGCCGCGCTGCTCGCCTTCTTCCGGCCGCTCACGCTCGTCGCGCTGGCGGCCCTGCCGCTGGCGCTGATTCCCATCAGGTCGGTGCGCGCGGGCGCCTGCGGTCCGGCCCTGATCAAGGCGCTCGGTGAGACCGGGCGGCTGCAGCTGGCGTTCGGCATCGCGTTCACGATCGGGCTGGCCATCCACGTCTGAGCTCGGCTCTGCTGGCGGGTCAAGCGGCGGCGCGAGGGCGTGCTGCGCGATTCTCGCCCGCTCGCGGGACTGGCGAGAGACACTTGCTGGGAAATGCATGGTATCTGCGACGTAGCGGCTGCGGGCGCGGTAACCTGCCCGGTAATCCCAGGTGATGAGGTGCGGGCGCGGGTGGTGCCTGAGCCCATGCGTATCCAGCGGGAAGGGCGCCCAGTTGCAAATCCGGGGAATGTGGTCGGCCGGACCAGGCGACGATCAGGCACGCTTTCTTGCCGACCTGCGCGCGCTGCGCGATGCGGCGGCGATCGCATATGACGAGCTCGCGGCCCGGGCGCACTACCCGAGCGACGTCCTGAAGGGAGCGGAAAACGGGCCATTCCTGCCAGGCTTGCCTGTCCTCACCGCCTACGTCCGTGCCTGCGAAGGGAACGTGCTCGACTGGGAGGAGCGGTGGCGCCGCCTCGCCGAGGTACCCGAGGACCCCGAACTCCCGGTCAGGCCCGCCGGAGCCAGTCCGGCCGCCGCCGCAGGAGCCCGCGCAGGTGTCAGCGTCGCGCCGCCTGACGTGTATGACCCGGAACGAATCAGGGCGGCGCTGAGGGGCGGTCACGGACGTTCGGATCACGGTGGCCGCGGAACCGGTGACCCCGGCATATCGGTTCCGGCCCGGGGTTCTGAATTCCTGGACCGCAGCCCGGCGGGATGGGACGCCGACCCGAGCCAGGACACGAACGGCAGGCCGGATACGGGCGCGAACCCCGGGAACCTGGACACGGATAGCAGCCCGGAGGCTGGCTCGGGCTGGAATTCCGCGAGCTGGGACGTGGCCGCCGAGCAGCCTGTCACGATGGCCAACGGCAACCACCCCGCGCAGCATCAGAGCCGCAGGCCATTCGATCCCGCGACCGTCAAGATGCTCGATTCGGACGAGCACGCCAAGCAAACCGACCAGTTCCGCTGGCTGCCAGACTCCCAACGGGAACCGCAGCCGGATGACAGCGAATTTTCGTGGTCTGGCCAGGCCGACAACGGGCAGGCGACCGCGCCACCGGACCTCGACGCCACGCCCGCCGCGGGCCCATGGACTCCGCAGCGTCACGATGACGTCCACCAGCCGGCCGAGCGAACGGACTTCTGGGCGCCCTCCGTGGCGGCGGCCTCAGCCGACCTCCAGTTGCCGGCCGCTCCCCCGCGCCGGACTGAGGAGCACAAGCTCACGCAGGCCTCGTCCGCGGCGGCGTTCACCGAGAGCGCCGAGACCCTGCCCGTGCGTGGCACCTCCGAACTAGCCCAGGGGTTCGCCTCTAGTCCAGGGCCAAGCGCCGGATCCGCAGCGTCCGCGGGATCCGCTCGGTCCATGGCGTCGACCGGATCGGCCACCGCGCAGACGACCTCGGCTGAGCCTGCCCGTCATCAGAAGGACCGGTTCTTCCCGGCGAGATTGCTGATCATCATCATCATCATCGCCGCGCTTATCGGCAGTGCCTTGGTCCTTCTGCTCCACTAGCAGGGCTCTGCAAGCCTCCTGGCCCGCAGCTCAGGCTCGTATTAGCCGCCGGCTTCTGTGCCGTTGGCCATGGGCAGGTCGGTCTCCGCAGTAGCGGCGGGCTTATCCCCTTCGGGACCGGCCGGAACGGCCGGACCAAGCGGATCACCGAAGGTGCCGCCCGGGATCGCCGCGGCGAGCATGGCGCTCACGGCGTCGGTCAGGTCGGGAACGGCCCCCGGGCCTATCGTGCTGGACACACCCGGACTGGCCGCGGGACCGGCCCCGCCGATGGCTCCGGCTGGGATTTCCGCCAGGCTGGCGGTCGCCGGCGCGGGGTCGATCGCGACCGCGCTGCCGGAGGCGGGTACCGCGGGCGGCTGGCGTCGGGCCTGGCTCGGTTCGGCGGCCTGGGCAGGCGCCGCTTCCGTACCGCCGAAGGCGCTGGCGACGGACCTGAGCGCCGACGTCACCTCGCTCGGGATGACCCAGAACGTGCTGCCTGAGCCCTGTGCGATCTGCGGCAGCGTCTGCAGGTACTGGTAGGCGAGCAGTTTGGGGTCCGGGTCGTTCTCGTGTACCGCCTGGAAGACAGCGCCGATGGCCTGCGCCTGGCCTTCGGCCCGCAGGATCGCGCTCTGCTTCGCGCCTTCCGCAGTCAAGATCGCGCTCTGCTTCTCGCCTTCGGCGGTGAGGATCCTGGACTGCCTGACGCCCTCGGCGGTCAGGATCGCGGCGCGCTTCTCCCGCTCGGCGCGCATCTGCTTCTCCATCGCGTCCTTGACCGACTTCGGCGGGTCGATGGCCTTGATCTCCACCCGGGTGACCCGGATGCCCCACTTGCCCGACGCGTCATCGAGCACGCCGCGGAGCATGTTGTTGATGTGGTCGCGCGAGGTCAGCGTCTTCTCCAGGTCCATCGACCCGATCACGCTGCGCAGCATCGTCGCGGTGATCTGCTCGATCGCCTGGATGTAGTTGACGATCTCGTAGTCGGCCGCCCGCGGATCCGTGACCTGGAAAAACAGCACCGTGTCGATGAGCACGCTCAGGTTGTCCGCGGTGATCACCGGGGCGCCCATGAACGAGACCACCTGCTCGCGCAGGTCGATCTCCTTCTTGACCCGGTCGATGCCCGGGATGATGAAGTTCATCCCGGGTTCCAGCGTCTTGCGGTACCGGCCGAACCGCTCTACGTTCCGCGCACGAGCCTGCGGGACGATCCGCACCGACCGCAGCACCGTGATGACAACGAGCAGCGCGACCACCGCCGCGATAATACCCTCCGCCAAGATCATGGCTACTCCCGTGGATAGACAAGGGCGTTGGCGCCGTCGATCTGCATGACATCGACCTTGGTGCCGACCGGAATCACCAGCGACTCGTCATAAGGCCGCGAGGACCACTCCTCGCCGCCGATGCGAATCCGTCCGCCGTGTTCTGTGACTTCCTCGAGGACGATGGCCGAACGGCCGACCAGTGCGGCGGTCCCGGTGCGCAGCGCCGGCGGCTGCTTGATGTGGCGGATCGCGATCGGACGGACAAAGCCAAGCCCGGCTCCCGCGGCGACGACGAACGCGGCCAACTGGAACGGCAAGCCGAGATGGAAGGTGCCGACCACGGCTGCCACTACCGCCGCCGCCGCGATCAGGCCGAAGGCGAGCGTCGTGGTAAGTATCTCGGCCACGCCGAGCACGGCTGCCACGATCAGCCATACGATCCAAGACATCTTGGCGGCTCCGCAAAGTGCTTCTGATTTGACTGTAACCCCGTCGGGCGGCCACTGCATCACGGCCCGCAGGTTAACCTGCGACGGACTCGGCACTTGGTGTTATCGGTCAAACGCCACCTGATTGTGTGCAATTGGTGACAATTAGCCGTCTAGGTCCTACAGGGGATTTCTAGCGACCTACACTCTTCAGACAAGGGCAACTGGCCGCGGCACGGCTGGACACCAAGGTCCAGGAGGTATCGGGTGGAACGTGGCGACACCGGCCTCGGCCGTGACGCGTACGGCCTGCCAAGGCGCGAGCAAAGCCACCATGCCTACGGACCTGACGCCCCCTTTCCGGCCGATGGCGGCTACCTGCCTCCGTTTTCCGAGGACGAGGATAACGAAGGGACCGGAGCAGGCGAACCGGCCGCGACTGAGTACGGCACCTACGGCCAGTCGCCGCGGCGCCCCGGCGAGATGCCGCCTCGTCAGCCGTTCCGCGAGCCGGGGAACCCGCCCGTACGCCCGCCCGGCCGCTTCACTCCCAACCTCAGCCCGAGCCTCAGCCCGGCCGATGGCGGGCCGCCGGACGGCGGCGCCTTCGGCGTCGGCCTGGTGAACGGCGGACAGGCGAACGGCGGCGGGTTCGACGGCGAGGACCCGAACGATGACTATATGCCCGGGCGCCAGTACCGGCTGCCGAATGGCCGCCGGGTTCCGGGGCGCCCGGATCGCCTTTACCCTTCTCAGGCACCAGGCGCATCGGGCCCGACCAGGGGCAGGCACCATAGCCCTGCTCCGGCGCCTCCAGCCGACGACCCGCACGGGGGCGGCTCGCAGCGACATGGGAGCACGACTGGGCCGGCAGGGTTCCCTGGGCCGGCAGGGTTCCCTGGGGCGGCAGCCGGGCCTCTGCCGCCGCACGAGCAGCCGGGTCCCGCGGATGTTCGCTTCGACCCGCCCGACGGCCGCGAGCGCCTAGCACCGCACGCCGCCCCCGGGTCCTTCGCGCCCCAGGGATCATACGGAGTCCCAGATCCGCATGCGGGATCCGGATCTCAGGGCGCCTACGGGCCGTACGCGGCACCGGGTTCCCAGGGAGCACCCGGGTCGTACGCAGCGCCTGGGGCGTACGCAACTCCCGGGCCGCACGCTGGCCCCGGGCCGCTGGGAGCCTACGGAGCTGGGCCACATAGAGCTCCAGGGACGTATGGGGCGCCAGGGCCGCACGGAGCCGCTGAAACGCACAGGGCACCTGGTTCGCACGGGGCTGCGGTTCCGGGACCGCAACACGGGACTGCGGGGCCGTACGGGACTGCGGGGCCGTACGGGACTGCGGGGACGTACGGGACTGCGGGGAACGGAGCGCCCCCGCACGGGGCTCCGGGGCCATACGGACCCCCGGGACCGTACGGACCACCTGCCTCTCAGGGCGTCCCGGGAGCGCACGGAACCCCCGGACCGCACCTGGCCGGGACACACGGGCCGGTTGGAGCGCCGGGACCGCACGTTCCTGGGGCACACGGACCGGCTGCGCCTGCGGGCGCGTCCGGGTCGCACGGGGCCGGGGCACACGGGGGGCTGGAGCACACGGGGGGGCTGGAGCACACGGGGGAGCTGGGGGGACCGGGGCGCAGGGGGGACACGCATCCCGCGGGGCTCAGGTGCCGCCGGAACCGCCGGGGCCGGTGATCAGGCAGCGGGAGACCGGGGTTCGCGACGAGCGGCCACCCGGTGGAGCGCAGCCGGTGGCCAGCATCGCACCGGACGGGCTCGAGGCCTTCGCCAGGGACCTGCGCGCGCTGCGCGTCCAGGCCGACCTTGACATCCCCCAGATGGCCGAAAGCTCGCACTACGAGATGAAGACGCTGGCCTCGGCGGCCGGCGGGCTACGGCTGCCCACGCTTCCCGTCGCCGTCGCGTACGTGCGCGCCTGCGGCGGGAACGTGGCCGAGTGGGAAGAGCGCTGGCAGAAGCTGGCCGACAAGATCACCGCCGAGGCGGCGAAGAAGCGTAAGAACGAGGGCGAGGAGCCTGCGGAACCGCTGGAACCCGCGGGTCTTCCGGCGCTCGAAGCGCCGGCTCCGGGACCCGCCGCGCAGGCTCCGGATCCTGATTCCGGCGAGGTCTACGTCATCACCTCGGCCAAGCCGCGCCAGCCTGGCTGGTAGCCAGTACCCGCGCGCGCCGTGCAGAGCTGCCCGCATGACACAATTGGCAGCGTGCTGCCGCCCGACAACCACATACATACCGAATGGTCGTGGGACACTCCCGGCGAGGCGTCGATGGCGCGCAGCTGTGAGCAGGCCCTAGCGGCCGGAGTGCCCAGCGTCGCCTTCACCGACCACCTGGACTTCACCACCTGGACCGACGGCGACCGGATCAGCACCGCGAACCTCGATCCGCACCGGTACTCCCGGATGCACGTGCTCGACGTCGCCGACTACCTGGCGTGCATCGACGAGTGCCGCCAGCGGTATCCGGACCTGCGGATCTTCTCCGGTGCCGAGATCGGCGAGGCCCATATGTGGGCCGCGAGCGCGGGCGCCATGGTGGCCGCATCCGGCTTCGACCGGATTCTCGGCTCGCTGCACGCGATCCCGTTCGACGGACGGCTGACGGCCACCGATGAGCTGTTTACGCTGCTGCCCGCCGACGAGGTGATGCGCCGGTATCTCGGCGAGGTCGTCGAACTGGTCGAGGGCAGCGACCTGTTCCAGGTGCTTGCGCACCTCGACTTCCCCCGGCGCATGTGGCCGTGGTCGGCGGGCCCCTTCCAGGAGCGGGCCTTCGAGGCCGAGTACCGGGCCATCCTGCGCGCCCTGGCCGCCAGCGACCGGATCCTGGAGGTCAACACCAAGAGCCCGCTGGTTTCGACCGAACTCGTGCGGTGGTGGCGCGAAGCAGGCGGCCGGGCGGTGTCGTTCGGGAGCGACGCGCACCAGCCCTGGCGGGTCGGCGACAAGTTCAAGCTGGCGGTCGATGTGGTCGAGGCGGCGGGTTTCCGGGCCGGGCGTGACCGATTCGACTTCTGGCGGGTCTAGGAGAGACCGCGTGTCCTGGATCGACCTGTGTCCGGGATCGAAGGGTCAGGTCCAGGTGTCACCGAAACGCGCGACCATCTCATCCCAGCTTTCATCGTCGGTGCGGCTGGTCTCGCCATGGGTCCAGGCGTCCGGCCCCAGGTCGTCCGGGGGGGTTCGCGGAGCGGGGATGGATCGGCTCTGGCAGTGGACGGCGAAACGTAGCTCTGCGTAGTAAGTCTCGCGATCGCGGAGTTCGGCGCGCGCTTCGGTGTAGGCCGGCTGATCGGCGCCGCCCGCGCGGGACGGGAGCGGGGCGGGCTCGTCTCCGCCGTCGCTCGCTGATCTGTCTTCGTCTGGGAAATTGCTGGCCACGACGCACACCTCGAATACGAATCTGATCTGTGGTTCTGGGGGCCGACGACGAGGCACCGACCTCTTTAGAACACGGTACGAAGTTGTTTCGCTACCATTTGTAATGTAACTATATGTGCTGTATCAAATGCAACGGGTAACAAGGTTATAGTTACCTATCTTCCCGGCTAGGGTTTACGGGGAGTGGCAACCTGAAGCTGGAGAGAAATCCGAGGCGCCGGAGAACTCGCGTGAACGCGGAGACGTGCTCGGAGCAAGCACCGAGGACCGTTCGGCCTAATAATGATGACCGGGCGATTACTGTCCGCGCATGATGTTGTCGATAATGCCACCGACGGCGCCTGCCTCAGCCGCCTGCGGGGCAGCCTGCTGGGCCAGGGTGTAGTGCACGAGCTCACCGGAAAGCTCGATCCAGGCGCCTTTGATTTCGGCTTGCATGCCTGGGACCCTACCCTGTCCGATTTCCGCCAGTCCCAGCCTCGCCGGGCTGGCATGGTAGAAGGCGTGAAGCAGAATTTTGCGCCGGCGCGCGGTCGCGGGGCGCCGGGGCTTGAGGACGATCAGCGATATCAGGCGGCGGTCAGCAAGGATCCCCGCTTCGACGGCGTGTTCTTCATCGCGGTCACCTCGACGGGCATCTACTGCCGTCCGTCGTGCCCCGCGATCACGCCCAAGCGCAAGAACATGCGCTTCTACCGCAGCGCCGCGGCGGCCCAGGAGGCCGGCTTCCGGGCCTGCAAGCGGTGCCGCCCGGACGCCTCTCCCGGCTCGCCGGAGTGGAACATCAGGGCCGACGTGGTCGGGCGCGCGATGCGGCTCATCGCCGACGGCATCGTCGACCGCGGCGGCGTCGAGGGACTGGCTGCCCGGCTCGGCTACGAGCAGCGGCAGGTACGGCGCCTGGTCACCGCCGAACTCGGGGCCGGCCCGCTCGCCATCGCCCGCTCGCAGCGGGCCCAGACGGCGCGCATCCTGGTCGAGACGACCGCGCTGCCGCTGTCCGAGATCGCCTTCGCGGCCGGCTTCGCCAGCATCAGGCAGTTCAACGCGACCATCCGCGAGGTCTTCGCGGCGACCCCCACGCAGCTGCGCGAGGCGCGGGGCAGGCGGGCCCAGGCCCCGCGGTCCCGGCGCCTGGGCGTGCCGCCCGGGCCCGACCCTTCCGCCCCTGGGCTTATCAGGCTGCGGCTGGCGTACCGGGCGCCGGTCGATGCGGACCGGATGTTCGGGTTCCTGGCGGCGCGGGCCATTCCTGGGGTGGAATCGGCGGACCCGGGCCGGTACGCGCGGACGATACGGCTGCCGAACGGCACAGGGATCTTGTCGCTCGTCTCGCCGGGCGGCGCGGACCCTGGTTACATCGACTGCGAGCTCCAGCTCGAGGACCTGCGTGACCTGACCGCCGCGGTGCAGCGCTGCCGCCGCCTGCTCGACCTTGACGCGGACCCCGAGGCGGTCACGGGTTTCCTGGCCGGCGACCCGGTGCTTGGGCCGCTGGCGCGGGCCCACCCGGGACGGCGCTCCCCCGGCCATGTCGACGGCCACGAGCTCGCGCTGCGCGCCGTGCTCGGCCAGCAGGTGTCGGTGGCCGCCGCGCGGCGGCTCGGGGCCCGGCTGGTGGCCGCCTACGGCAAGCCGCTGGAGCGGCCGGACGGCGCGCTGACGCACTGCTTCCCCACGGCCGAGACGCTGGCCAGCGCTGATCCCGCCACGCTGCCGATGCCGCGAGCACGCGGCCGCGCGCTGACCGGGCTCGCCGCGGCGCTCGCGTCCGGCGAGCTTTGCCTGGATCCTGGCGCCGAACGGGACCGGGCCGCGGCCCAGCTGCTCGCGCTGCCTGGCATCGGGCCGTGGACCGCGTCCTACATCCGGATGCGCGCGCTGTCCGACCCCGACGCGTTCCTGCCGGATGACACGGGCGTGCTCGACGCGCTCGGCCGGCTTGGCGCCGTGCCCGCGAGAACCGGGCCCGCGGGAACCGGGGCGGCGGGGTCCGGAGCCGGGCCGCGAAGGCGGCGGCGGCGCTGGCCGAGAGCTGGCGGCCATGGCGCTCTTACGCCGTGCATCACCTGTGGGCCTACCTGAAGGCGCTGGCCTGGAAGCGCTGGCCTGGAAAGCGCTGGCCTGGAAGGCGCTGGCCTGGAAGGCGCTGGCCTGGAAGGCGCTGGCCTGGGAAAGGAAGGTTGCTCATGATCAGCCCGTTCGTGGTGCCGGACGCCGGCGCGCCACGCCTTGGCCACATCGTCGGCTCGCCTATCGGCAGGCTGCTGCTGACCGGCGACGGGCACGCCCTCACCGGCCTGTACATGATCGACGCGGACCGGCACGAGCCCAGGGGAGCGGACGACTTCACGCCGAGCCCGGCGGCCTTCCGCGAGGTCACGGCGCAGCTGGAGGCCTACTTCCGCGGTGACCTGAAGGAGTTCAGCCTGCCGCTGGCCCCGCGCGGGACCCCGTTCCAGCTCGCGGTCTGGACCGAGCTGACCAAGATCCCCTACGGGAGCACCGTCAGCTACGGCAATATCGCCCGCGCGCTCGGCAAGCGGCTGGTCGCCTCGCGCGCGGTGGGCCTGGCCAACGGAGCCAACCCGATCTCGGTCATCGTGCCCTGCCACCGGGTAATCGGCAGCGACGGCAGCCTCACCGGCTACGGCGGCGGCCTGGACCGAAAGGAACTGCTGCTCCGGCTGGAAGGGGCGGGCCCGCACACCCTGTGGTAACGGCCTGGGTAGCGTGGGCGTGTGCTTGCCCTCCTGCTGCTCGCCGTCGCTCTCGGCCTGTCCAACTTCGCGGCCGCGATCGGGATCGGCGTCAGCGGGGTAAGCAGGAACGTCCGGGTGCGGGTCGCGGTGGTGTTCGGCCTGGTCAGCGTGACGATGTCGCTGGCCGGGCTGGAGCTGGGCGCGCGGATCGGGATCGCCGCCGGCGACCGGAGCGAACTGATAGCCAGCGTGATACTGATCGCGGTTGGTGCCGCGATAGCGGCGGGTGCGTTCTGAGACGCATGTGGATACGCGATGGAACGGATCACGCACGGGCTGCGTCATAGCAGCATGATGACTCCACGCCAACTTCGCGGAATCGTAGTAGCGGGGCTGCTGTGCACGGCGGTAGCTGGGTGCGCCACCGCGTCGCCGGGCACGGTGAGCGCGGCGAAAACCACCGGGCCGGGCAGCACGGGGCCGGGCAGCACGGGGCCGGGCAGCACGGGGCCGGGCAGCACGGTGGGCTGCGACAGCGCTAGCCAAGCGACCGTGGTCATCATCCGGCGGACCATCCGCCCGGTCGAACCGGTCCGGGCCGCCAGCCTGGCCATGACGCAACGTAAGCCAGCGCTGGTGCGGGCGCTCTTCGGCGACTTCTGCAAGGTCGTCGCCCATCCCTACGTCCCGAAGGGGCCGGTCCCCTGCCCGGCTGCATTCGGGCTCGGCTACACGGGCACGTTCTACGCCGGTAACCGGGAGCTCGCCACGTTCGTCTACGGCGCCAGCGGATGCCAGACGGTGACCGTCACCGCGGCGGGCAAGTCCCGGCACTCGCTGGTGATGGGCCCGGCGGCCAGCGCCGCGCCGCATCTGGAAACCGACATGGCCGCGGCCATGGGGTTGCCGAGAACCTCGGTGTACGGGCCGCCGCCGCAGGTCAGCCCGGGCGGCCCGAACAAGCAGTTACGGCAGGTTGCCCGACTCGTCGAGGTCGAACTCGCCGTCCTTGACCCCGAGGACGAAGGCGTCCCACTCCGCCTCGGTGAAGTAGAGCTTGTCGCCGTCCGGCTTGGCCGCGTCGTACATGACGTACAGCTTGGCCTCACCGGCCTTGTGCGGCGCGGCTGAGGTGTCGGTGGTGATGTACACCTCGACCCGGCTGTCGTCAGTATCGAGCGCCGAAGCGTGGTCACCCGGTGTGTGCATGCGCTTAGGTTACAGGCACCGTCACCTCACGCGGGACCCACCCGTTAAGGTCGTATCCGTGCCCGACAGCCCGGACCCCGCCCGCACCGTGAGCACCTATTCGGCCGCCGAAGATATCGCGTGGTTCGCCACGCTGCCTACCATGTTCGGCGCGGCGGCCGCGCTGTTCACCAACCCGGCCGGGCGGATCCTGCTGGTCAAGCCGAACTACCGCAATCACTGGTCGGTGCCGGGGGGGATGCTCGACGACGGGGAGCCGCCGCACGAAGGCTGCCGCCGCGAGGTCGAGGAAGAAATCGGCCTCCAGATCACCCCGGGCCCGCTGCTCGTCATCGACTGGGTTGCCCCGGACGCCATCCGTCCCCGGCCGATCGTGCATTTTATCTTCGAGGGCGGCGAACTCGACGACGACGTACCCATCCGGCTGCAGGAGGACGAACTCGACGATTACCGGTTCACCGAACCCGGCGACCTGGGCAGCTACCTGCCGCCGTTCCTGGTGACGCGGGTGGCCGCCGCGCTGCGCGGCCGCCTGACCGGCGGGACGATCTACCTGCCGCAGGCACAGCCGTGAGCCCCTGGAAGGCGCCTGGCGATCCCTGACCTGGCGCGGCTTGCGCCTACCCCGACTTGGCTGCCGACCTTACCTCCAGCTGGCCGAGCAGCGTCGCCGTGGCGGCCGCGACGACGTCGACCGCGTGGCTGAACGCCTCGGCGTTGTGCCCGGCAGGCGTGCGGAAGCCGCTGATCTTCCGGACGTACTGCAGCGCGGCGGCACGGATATCGTCGTCGGTCACCTGCTCGGAGTAGGGCGGGCGCAGGGTCTTGATGCTTCGGCACATGCCTTCGACCGTACGCCATGCTCGTGCCATGGCCGGCCGGGGAAGTTTTCTTATACCAAACGGACGGCGTTACTCGAGTCCGAGCAGGACCTCCAGGCCCACGGTGAGGCCGACCGGGACGATGCCGATCTGCCGGATCGCGAGCAGCACGCCGGGCATGAACGACGAGCGGTCCAGCGAGTCATGCCTGACCGTCAGCGTTTCCCCGTTCCCGCCGAACAGCACCTCCTGGTGGGCGACCAGTCCCGCGACCCGCACCGAATGCACGTGCACGTCGTCGACCACGGCGCCGCGCGCTCCGGGCCGCGACGACGCGGTGGCATCCGGCGGCGCGCCGAGGCCCGCCCCGGCGCGGGCCGCCGCGATCAGCGACGCGGTACGCAGCGCCGTGCCCGACGGCGCGTCGGCCTTGCCTGCGTGGTGCAGTTCGATCACCTCGGCGGAGTCGAAGAACCGCGCCGCCTGGGCGGCGAAACGCATCATCAAGATGGCGCCGACGGAGAAGTTCGGCACGATGAGGAGGCGCACGTCCGGATGGTCGGGCAGCCAGCCGCGCACCTCGTCCAGCCGGTCCTCGGCGAACCCCGACGTCCCGACGATCACGTCCAGGTCATGCTCTACGCACCAGCGCAGGTTCTCCATGACGACGCCGGGATGGGTGAAGTCGACTACCACATCGCTTGCGGTCAGCGCGTCAAGATCGTCGCCCTGGTCCACCTCCGCCGCGACGTCCAGGTCAGACGCCTCGGCGACCACCCGGACCACCTCACGCCCCATCCGCCCCCGCGCCCCAACCACCCCGACCTTGACCATGCCGCCCTCCGCCGAGCTTCGATAATTGTGATACTGCTGGAGCTAGAGCTGGAAGGCGCTGGCGTCGTCGAAGGGGCCCACGACCGCCAGGGTCTTGGGGCGGGTGAGGACCTCGGCGGCGATCGCGCGGATGTCGTCGTGGGTGACGGCGTCGATCGAGGCGATCACCTCGTCGACCGGCTCCAGCCTGGGGTAGACAAGCTCGGACTTGCCGAGCCGGCTCATCCGCGACGACGGGTCCTCCAGGCCGAGCACGATCGAACCGCGCACCTGGCCCTTGCCGCGCGCGAGCTCGGCGTCGGTCAGGCCGCCCTCGACTACCCTGGCGATCTCGTCGGTGCAGATGGCGAGCACCTCGTCGGCCTTGGACGGCAGGCAGCCGACGTAGATGCCCCACATCCCGGTGTCGGCGTGCTGGCCGGAGAAGCTGTACACCGAGTACGCCAGGCCGCGGCGTTCGCGCACCTCCTGGAACAGCCGGGACGACATGCCGCCGCCGAACGCGGCGTTCAGCACGCCCAGCGCGAACCTGCGCTCGTCGGTCCTGGCCAGCGCCTCGCAGCCGAGCACGAGGTTGGCCTGCTCGATGCTGCGGGAGACCAGCGTGGGGCCGGCGCCAGCCTGACCCGGCAGGTAGCTTCCTGTCAGCCTCGGCCGAGCGGGCTCGGCCGGCCGGTCCAGCGCCGCGCCGAAGGACTGCGCGACCAGCTCCAGCACCGTGTCGTGGCCGACGTTGCCCGCCGCCGCCACGACCAGGTGCTCCGGGGTGTACCTGGCCTGGTAGTGCTCGAAAATGTGCTCCCTGGTGATCGCGTTGATCGAGTCCACGGTGCCCAGGATCGGCCGGCCCAGCGGGGTGTCGCCGAACAGCTTGGCGGTGAACGCCTCGTGCACCGTGTCGGAGGGATCGTCATCGTTCATCGCGATCTCTTCGAGCACCACGTTGCGTTCGGCGTCCACGTCCTTGGACGTGATCAGCGAACTGGTCACCATGTCGGACAGCACGTCCACGGCCAGCGGCAAGTCCGCGTCGAGTACCCGCGCGTAGTAGCACGTGTACTCCTTCGCGGTGAACGCGTTCATCTCGCCGCCGACCGCGTCCATCTCCGATGAGATCTCCAGCGCGGTGCGCCGCCCGGTGCCCTTGAACAGCAGGTGCTCAAGGTAGTGGGTGGCGCCCGCGTGCGTCTCGTCCTCGTCGCGGGACCCGACGCCCACCCAGATGCCGAGCGCGACGGAGCGAACCGCGGGCAGGAACTCGGTAATGACCCTCAGGCCGCCGGGAAGGACGGTGCGACTGACACCTGCGACTTGTTCGGTAGCCATCTACTCGTGGTGCCCGCGGGTGCGGTGCCGGGTCCGGCGCTGTCCGTCCTGGCCATCGCGGTCGCCGCGGTCGCCGGCCCGGTCCCGGGGACCGCTGGACTCCCGGGGGCGCTCCGGGCGCGAGTCGCCGCCGGACAGGTCCTCGCCCGCCGCCTCGCGCTCCACCACCTCGACGGGGACGAGCGAGAGCTTGCCGCGGTCGTCCACCTCGCGGATCTCGACCTGGATCTTGTCGCCGATGTGCACCACCTCGTCGATGTTCTCGATCCGCTTACCGCCGTGCAGCTTGCGGATCTGGGTGATGTGCAGCAGGCCGTCCTTACCTGGCAGCAGCGACACGAACGCGCCGAACGTGGTGGTCTTCACGACCGTGCCGAGGAACCGCTCGCCGACCTCGGGCATATGCGGGTTGGCGATCGCGTTGATCGCGGCCCGGGCCGCCTCGGCCGAGGGTCCGTCGGTGGCCCCGACGTAGATCGTGCCGTCGTCCTCGATCGTGATCTCGGCACCTGTGTCGTCCTGGATCGAGTTGATCATCTTGCCCTTCGGGCCGATGACCTCGCCGATCTTGTCCACCGGGACCTTGATCGTGATGATCCGCGGCGCGAAGGGGGACATCTCGCCCGGGTCGGTGATGGCGCCGCGCATGACCCCCAGGACGGTCAGCCGAGCGGCGCGGGCCTGCTTCAGCGCGGCCCCGAGCACCGAGGCGGGGATGCCGTCGAGCTTGGTGTCCAGCTGCAGCGCGGTAATCACCTGCTCGGTGCCTGCCACCTTGAAGTCCATGTCGCCGAAGGCGTCCTCGGCACCGAGGATGTCGGTGAGCGTCACGTACTGGCCGCCCTCGTAGATCAGGCCCATGGCGATGCCGGACACCATGTCCTTCAGCGGCACGCCGGCGTTGAGCAGCGCCATCGTCGAGGCGCAGACCGAGCCCATCGAGGTCGAGCCGTTGGAGCCGAGCGCCTCGGACACCTGCCGGATCGCGTAGGGGAACTCCTCGCGCGTCGGCAGCACCGGAAGCAGGGCGCGCTCGGCCAGCGCGCCGTGGCCGATCTCGCGGCGCTTCGGCGAGCCGACCCGGCCCGTCTCCCCGGTCGAGTACGGCGGGAAGTTGTAGTTGTGCATGTAGCGCTTGGTCCGGTCCGGGTTGAGCGTGTCGATCATCTGCTCCATGCGGAGCATGTTCAGCGTGGTCACGCCCAGGATCTGGGTCTCGCCGCGTTCGAAAAGCGCGGACCCGTGCACCCGGGGCAGGACGTGGGTCTGCGCGGTCAGCGGCCGGATGTCGGTCAGGCCACGGCCGTCGATGCGCACCCCGTCCCTGATGACGCGCTCCCGCACCAGCTTCTTGGTGAGCGAGCGGAAGGCCGCGCTGATCTCCTTCTCGCGACCCTCGAACTGCTCCGCGAGCTGCGCCTGGGCCAGCGCCTTGACCCGGTCGGTCTCCGTCTCGCGGTCGTGCTTGCCCGCGATCGTCAGCGCGTTCGCGAGCTCGCCTGAGACCTCGCGGGCGACCGCCTCGTACACGTCCTCGGCGTAGTCGACGAACACCGGGTACTCGGCCGACGGAGCTCCGGCGCCCGCCTGCTCGGCGAGCCGCTGCTGCGCCTCGACCAGCACGCGGATGAACGGCTTCGCGGCCTCCAGGCCCTCGGCCACCGTGTCCTCGGTCGGCGCGACGGCGCCGCTGGTCTCATCCGCGATGAGCTTGAGCGTCTCCGGGGTGGACTCGGCCTCGACCATCATGATGGCGACGTCACCGTCTTCCAGCATGCGGCCGGCCACCACCATGTCGAAGGTGGCGTGCGCCAGCTGGTCGTGCGTCGGGAAGGCCACCCACTGGCCACCGATCAGCGCGACCCGCACCCCGCCGATGGGGCCCGAGAAGGGCAGGCCAGCCAGCTGCGTGGACATCGACGCAGCGTTGATCGCCACCACGTCGTACAGGTGCTGCGGGTCGAGCGCCAGAATGGTCGCGACGATCTGGATCTCGTTGCGCAGGCCCTTGACGAAGGACGGGCGCAGCGGGCGGTCAATGAGCCGGCAGGTAAGGATCGCGTCCTCGGACGGACGGCCCTCCCGGCGGAAGAACGAGCCGGGAATCCGGCCCACCGCGTACATCCGCTCCTCCACGTCCACGGTGAGCGGGAAGAAGTCCAGGTTTTCCTTCGGATGCCTGGACGCCGTGGTGGCGGAAAGCACCACGGTCTCGCCGTCGAGCGTGACCAGGGCGGAACCGGCGGCCTGACGGGCCAGCCGCCCGTCTCGAACCTGACTGTGTGTACGCCGAAGGAGCCGTTATCAATGACGGCTTCGGCACTTAGGGCACCCTCCACGGGTGAGACCTCCTTGCGGTAGATCCCGCACCCACCCGCCGCCGTGCCGCATGTGGCCTGGCTTGCCTGTCGGCGTTAGCCTGAATTCAGGGCAGCCGGCCGGTCTTCGATCGAAGTCCTCGGGTTCCACCCGGGGACCACTACCGAGGACCGGCCCTGGTGCTCGGGGCCGGGGGCTACGGGATGTCAGTTGTCGTTGTTCAGTTGTAGGTCCCGGCGCGCAGTATTCCTGGCGCCCGGGACGGGCGGGGCCTAGCGGCGGATGCCGAGGCGCTCCCTGATCGCACGGTAGCGATTGATGTCCTTCTTGGCCAGGTACTTGAGCAGCCGACGGCGGCGGCCGACCAGCAGCAGCAGCCCGCGGCGGCTGTGGTGGTCGTGCTTGTGCACCTTCAGGTGCTCCGTCAGGTGGTTGATCCGCCTGGTCAGCAGCGCGACCTGGACTTCCGGCGAACCGGTGTCACCCTCACTGGTCGCATACTCCGCCAGGATCTCCTGCTTGGCGGCGGTGTCGAGCGGCACGTGACTCCTTAGGATTTGACACGGAACGGGTTCAACGGGCTGATTCCCCGCGAGGCCGCCACATGAGGGTGCAGCGGGCCTCTAGCTGTCCTGGTTAGTCCCCGGACAGCGTTCCACGTTACCACGCGCCGCAGGGCGGTTGCGCCGCGTCCTGACGGGCCGATCCGGGGTCCTCCGAGCGTTCTCTAGACTTGAAAAATGCCCGATCTGAGCATTGCGCGCCGTTTCGCCGCGATCCGCCCGCCGGGTCCTGGTTCCTCATCGGCTGCGCCCGCGGCCAAGGGGTCCAGACCAGCCTGGCTGCCGACGTGGTCGCGACCGGCCGCGTTGCGGACGCTACGCGCGGTGCTCGTGATCCCCTCGCTGTTCGCCATCACCTATGAGGGTTTCGGCAACCTGCAGATGGCCCTGTTCGCCGCGTTCGGCGGATTCGCGAACCTGATCTTCGCCGCGTTCGGCGGTACCGCACGGGACAAGGTGAGGGCGCATCTCGGCCTGGCCGTGATCGGGAGCATCGGGCTGATCATCGGCACGTCGGTCAACGGGATCACCTGGCTGGCGGTCCTGGTCACGATCCCGGTGGCCTTCGGGATCTTCTTCGCCGGCGTGGCCGGGCCCAACGCGGCCTCCGGGGTCACCGCCGCGCTGCTCCCCTTCGTCCTTTCCGTCGCCACGCCGGGCACGACGGGCATGATCCCGGACCGGCTGGCGGGCTGGTGGCTGGCCTCGGTCGTCTCGACGGCGGCCGTCCTGCTGCTTTCCCCGCCGTCACCGGGAGACCGGCTGCGCGCGGCCGCGGCCGCCTCGGCCCGTGCGCTGGCCGCGCACCTGGAGGCGGCCGTGCGCGGCACCGTCACGACCGCCGACCGCGACGGCTGCCAGGCCGCCAAGCGCGAGCTGATGAGCGCGTTCGCCAGCACGCCGTACCGGCCGACCGGCCTGGCAACGGCCGACCAGGGACTGGCCAGCGTGGTCCAGCTGCTCGAGTGGTGCACCGCGCTGATCGCCGACGCGACCGACGGGCACCCGAACCTGGACCAGGCCGATCAGTGCGACCGCGACCTGATGGGCCGGACCGCCGCGGTCCTCGGCCAGGTCGGCGACCTGCTGGCCGGAGCGGGGCCGGACACGCTGCTGCCCGGCGCGGATGAGCTTGAGCGGCAGCGCGAGGTCTGCACGGCCTACCACCGGGCCGCGGCGGTGCAGGGGGGCGGGGACTACGACTCGGTGGAGGTCATCGCCAGGCACGCCTTCCACGCGCGGGCGATCTCCGTCGCCGTGCAGGCCATCGCGGCCGACACCCTGATCGCCACCAGGCGCGCCGATCCCGAGACGATCGCCGCCCGGCGCCGCGGCTGGTACGGATCGCAGCCCGAGGGCACGATAGCCGAACGGCGGGCGGCCGCCCTGTCCGGCGCGCTCGGCGTCATAGCCAGGCACGCGAGCTTCCGCTCGGTCTGGATGCAGAACAGCCTGCGAGGCTCGCTGGCCCTGGCCGCGGCGGTTCTGGTGGCCGACCTGTCCGGGGTGCAGCACGGGTTCTGGGTCGTGCTCGGCACCTTGTCGGTCCTGCGTACCAACGCGGCGTCCACCGAGTCCACCGCGCTGCGCGCGCTCGGCGGCACCGTGGCCGGCTTCGTCCTGGGCGCCCTGCTGCTGCTCGGTATCGGAACCAGCACCCCGGCCCTGTGGGCGGCGCTGCCCATCGCGCTCGCCATCGCCGCCTACGCGCCGGGCACACTGCCCTTCGCCTTCGGGCAGGCGGCGTTCACCATCGTCGTAGTCGTCCTGTTCAACCTGCTCGTCCCGGCCGGCTGGCAGGTGGGCCTGCTGCGTATCGAGGACGTGGGCATCGGCTGCCTGGTGAGCGTGCTGGTCGGCGTCCTGTTCTGGCCGCGGGGAGCCAGCGCGGTGGTCGGGGACGATCTCGCCGACGCGTTCAGGCGCGGCGCGTCGTACCTGACCCAGGCGGTGGACTGGGCCCTCGGCACGCGCCAGGACGCGCCGGACGCGGGCGCCGCGGCAGTCACTGCGTCGATCCGGCTCGACGAGGCGCTACGCGGTTTCCTCGCCGAACAAGGGGCCAAGCGGCTGTCGAAAGAGGAACTGTGGATGCTGGTCATGGCGGCCATGCGCCTCAGGCTCACCGCCTTCTCGCTGGCCGGCATGCCGGCCCCGGAGTCCGCCCGGCATCACCCGCACCGCGGAACGGCTTACGCCCGGGCCGCGCTGGCCCGGGCGACGGCCGACCTCACCGGCTTCTACGAGCGGGTCGCGGTGCTGGTGGGGCGGCCCGTCGCCCATCAGGTGCTGATGCCGGTCGCCGTCCCGGCGTTCGCCAGCCTGAACGGGAACCAGGCTGGCGAAGCGCGTGCGGCCGAAGGGGCCGGCGATTCAGGAATGACGCTCATGGTCAGCGGGGCTGAGGGGACGGGCAGGAGAAGCGGAGCGGATCAGGCCAGCGGGACGGGTGATGGGGCTGCTCCCGACCTGGTACGCATTATTACCGCACCGCATCACCCGCATCTGCTGTGGGTTCAGGAGCACCTGCAGCACCTCAGTTCGCACGCGGGGGCGATCGCCGAGCCAGCCACGCACGTGGCCGAGCAGCGGCGCCTGCCCTGGTGGCGTTAGGGGGCGGTCCAGGGCGGTGTTGGGCTTAGGGCTGGTTAGTAGCGGGCGCCCGCGACCTGGCGGCCCAGGGGGTCCAGGACGGCCAG
Organism: uncultured Actinomycetes bacterium; assembly: GCA_963739615.1. Lineage (GTDB taxonomy): Bacteria > Actinomycetota > Actinomycetes > Streptosporangiales > Streptosporangiaceae > Palsa-504. Next base: position 214,811 of record CAVUBD010000028.1, on the reverse strand, counting down.
TTCGTCCTTTGTCAGGGCGACGTCCAGGGCCGCGATGTTCTGCTCGAGCCACTTGACCCGCTTGGTGCCTGGGATCGGCGCCAGCGAGACGCCGAGCAGGCCGGCCTGGGCGTACACCCAGGCCAGGGCGACCTGCGCGGGGGCCACGCCCTTCGCGTCGGCGACCGTGCGCACCGCCTCGACGATCGCCTGGTTGGCTTGCCCGGCCTCGCCCGCGAACCGCGGGTTGCGGCGGCGGAAGTCCTTGTCGTCCAGCGTGCTCAGGTCGACGGTGGCGGTGAGGAAGCCGCGGCCGAGCGGCGAGTAGGGCACGAAGCCGACGCCGAGCTCGCGCATGGCGCCGATCGCGTCCTGCTCCACGTCGCGGGTCCACAGCGAGTACTCGCTCTGCACCGCGGTGATCGGGTGCACCGCGTGCGCGCGCCTCAGCAGGTCGCCGCTGACCTCGGACAGGCCCAGGTAGCGGACCTTGCCCTCGGCCACGAGCTCGGCCATCGCGCCGACCGTCTCCTCGATCTCGGCCGTCTGCGGCGGGCGGTGCAGGTAGTACAAGTCAATAGTGTCGACGCCGAGCCTGGTCAGCGACGCCTCGCAGGACCGCTTGACGTAGTCGTGCTCGCCGCGGACGACGCGGTTCCTGTCGCCGGCCGACCGGTCGATGCCGAACTTGGTGGCCAGCTGCACCTCACCGCGCCGGTGCGCGATGCCGCGGCCGACCAGGACCTCGTTGTGGCCGGCGCCGTAGATATCCGCGGTGTCGATGAACGTCACGCCGAGGTCGAGCGCACGACCGATGGTCGCGATCGACTCGTCCCAGTCGGTGGCGCCGTACCATTCGCTCATTCCCATGCAGCCCAGGCCCTGCGCGGACACGGCGAGCTCGGCTAGCTTGGTGGTGCGCATGTGTCTCCTTCAGAGATTGCCTGGTGGCAGCGCGCTGCTGTAGCGGGTGATCTTCGCGTCGAGCAGCTTCAGGCACTCCCGCTGCATGGCGAGGGCCCGCCGCACCTCCTCGCGGTGCCGCTTGAGCAGCTCGATTCGTTCGGCCTCGCCCGCGCCCGACCTGACCAGCTCGGCGTACCGCTGCATGTCCCTGACCGGCATCCCGGTGGCGCGCAGCTTGGTCAGCAGCGACAGCCAGTCCAGGTCACGGTCGCTGAACCTCCTGCGGCCGTCGCCGCCCCGCTCGATGGCCCCGAGCAGGCCGATCCGCTCGTACCAGCGCAGGGTGTGCTGGGACAGCCCGCACTTATCCGCCGCCTCGCCGATGCTCCAGGTCGTCACGGTACCGAGCCTATGAGTTAGAGCGCGCTCTAACGCAAACGGGGTTCGCGGCTAGCTGAAGCCGACGGTGACGTGGGTGAAGCCGAGGGAGGTTCACAGCCGGGGGTCGATGGGCTCGGACTCCAGGGCCAGGACGGCGAAGACGCATTCGTGGATCCGCCACAGCGGCTCGCCGCGGGCCACCCGGTCCAGGGCCTCCAGGCCCAGGGCGTACTCGCGCAGCGCGAGCGAGCGCTTGTGGCCGAGTGCGCGCTGGCGCAGCCGGGCCAGGTTGGGCGGCTCGGTGTAGTCGGGGCCGTAGACCAGGCGCAGGTACTCCCGGCCGCGCACCTTCAGGCCGGGCTGGACCAGGCGGGGCTGGGCTGCGCCGGGCTGGACGGGGGCGGGCTGGGCGGGGGCGGGCTGGGCGGGGGCGGGCTGGGCTGCGCCGGGCTGGGCGGGAGCGGGCTGGGCGGGGTCGCGGGGCAGGTTGGCGGCGGGCTTGACCACCATGCCCTCTCCCCCGGCGGCGGTCAGGTCCTCCCACCACTGGGTCGCCGCGGCGACCGAGGCGGGGTCGCCGACCTCGACGGCGAGGCGGCGGGTCGTCGTGATCAGGGCCGGGCTCGCCGCGGCGAGCCGGTCGGCGAGGTCGAGGTGCCACTGGTGCGGGCGTTCGTGGTAGACGGCGCCTTCGGAGGCGAGCAGCTGGAACGGGGCGACGTGCACGCCGTACAGGCCGTCGGTGGTCCAGCAGTAGCGCAGGTAGGCTGACGTGAACGCGGCGGCGTTGGCGGCCCGGGCCCGGGTCCGGGCGAGCAGGGCGCCGAGCTGGCCGGCTTCGGCGGGCAGGTCGCGGGCGCGGGCCTGCTCGAGCACCGCGACGGCGGCGGGCAGGGACGCCTGGGCCGCGGCGCCGGCGGCGGCGTACTGATCGCGGAGCAGCGAGGCGGCCTTGACGTTCCAGGGCAGCAGTTCGGCGTCAAGGAGCAGCCAGGGGGTGCCGAGCTCGTCGAAAAGCCCGGCTCGCGCGGCGGCCGCGCGAAGCTGGCCGAGCAGCGACTCGGTGAGCGGCGGCGGGAAGAACGGCAGGCCGGTCCGGGTCCAGACCGCGCCGGGGCCGGGCACGCCGAACCGGCTCGGCCCGGTGATCGACGACGGAGCGTCGGGCGAGGCGCACACCAGCAGCACCGCGCGCGAGCCCATGTGCTTCTCCTCGCACAGCACCGACGCCACGCCATCCGAACGGTACGCCGCGAACGCCTGCTCGGGATGCTCGAGCAGGCCGGGCCGCGGCGAGGTGGCGACCGGGCTCATGGTCGGCGGCAGGTAGAGCAGCCAGCGCGGGTCGACCGCGAACCGGCTCATCACCTCGAGCGCGGCCGCGGCGTGGTCCTCGCGCACGCCCACCCGCGGCAGGTACGCCGTCTCGACGACCCGGGCGCCGCTGACGTCGCCGATGTCGAGGACGTCCGGCTCGCGGCGGGCTGGTCCGCCGGCAGGCGAAACCGCGGGGAAAGGCTTCGCCGGGGTGTAGTAAACGCGGGCCGCGGAGACTGATACCAGGGACCGTTCGGGATAATTGAGTGCGGTCAGAGCGCCGCCGAAGACACACCCGGTATCCAGGCACAGGGTGTCGTTCAGCCATTCGGCCTGCGGCACCGGGGTGTGGCCGTACGCCACCACGGCGCGGCCGCGGTACTCCTGCGCCCAGGGGTGGCGGACGGGCAGGCCGTACTCGTCGGTCTCGCCGGTCGTCTGCCCGTACAGGCAGAACTCGCGGACCCGGCCGGACGCGCGGCCGTGGTAGCGCTCGACCAGGCCGGCGTGGGCGACTACCAGCCGCCCGCCGTCCAGCACGTAGTGGCTGATCAGGCCGTCGATGAACCGCTCCGCCTCGGCCCGGAACTCCTCGGTCTCCGCGGCCAGCTGGGCCAGGGACTCGGCCAGGCCGTGGTTGACCTTCACGTTCTTGCCGCGCAGCGCGCGGAGCAGCTTGGCCTCGTGATTGCCGGACACGCAGAACGCGGCGCCGCCGGCCACCATGCCCATCACCAGGCGGAGCACGCCGGGGGTGTCGGGGCCGCGGTCGACCAGGTCGCCGACGAAGACGGCGCGCCGTTGCGGGTGGCGCGCGCTGACCGGGCGGCCCTCGGGGTCACGCTCGAGCTCGTAGCCGAGGGCTGCTAGCAGCCGTTCGAGCTCGGCGCGGCAGCCGTGCACGTCGCCGATGACGTCGAACGGGCCCGGCTCGTGGCGCAGGTCGTTGTACAGCTTCGCGCGGGTGATCGTGGCCGCCGCCACGTCGTCCGGGGTGCGCAGCACGTGCACGGTGCGGAAGCCCTCGCGCTGCAGGGTCCTGAGGTTGCGGCGCAGCTGATCGCGCTGGCGGCGGATCACGTGCGGGCCGAAGTCGCGGTCGGGGCGGCTGGCGTTACGCTCGGCGCACAGCTTCTCCGGCAGGTCAAGCACGATCGCCACCGGGAGCACGTCGTGCTCGCGGGCCAGCAGGACCAGGTCGCGGCGGGCCTGCGGCTGCACGTTGGTGGCGTCCACCACGGTGAGGCGGCCGGCTTCGAGGCGCTTGCCTGCGATGTACCTGAGTACGTCGAACGCGGCCGGGGTAGCGGACTGGTCGGTCTCGTCGTCGGCCACCAGGCCGCGGCAGAAGTCCGAGGAGATCACCTCGGTCGGCTTGAAGTGGGCGCGGGCGAACGTCGACTTGCCGGAGCCGGTGATGCCGACCAGGAGGACCAGGGATAGTTCGGGGATGGTCAGGTTCATGGCGCTTGCTGCCTGGTGAAGACGGCCAGCTGGGTGGGCGGGCCGGTCTGCGCGTCGTCCGGGCCGACGGGGAGCAGGCGGACCTGGTAGCCGAAGTCTTCGCCTACCTGGCTGGTCCAGGCCGCGAACTCGGCGCGGGTCCACTCGAACCGGTGGTCGCGGTGCCGCATCGCGCCGGGGGCCAGCGCCTCGAAGTGCACGTTGTACTCGGCGTTGGGCGTGGTCACCAGCACGGTCCTGGGGGCGGCGAAGCCGAAGACGGCCCGCTCGAGGGCGGGCAGGCGGCCTTCGTCGACGTGCTCGATCACCTCCATCAGCACGGCGGCGTCAAGGCCGGCCAGCCGGTCGTCGCGGTAGAGCAGCGAGGACTGGAAGATCTTCAGCCGGTCGCGTTGCCGGTCGGGTATCCGGTCGAGCGTTCGCGCGGCCAGCTGCAGGGCCCGGGCGGACACGTCGGTCGCGACCACGCTCTGGACGCCTTCCAGGCCCAGCAGGTCCTTGATGAGGACGCCCGCGCCGCAGCCGAAGTCGCCGATCCGCCGGGCTGCGATCTCGCGCAGGACGGCCAGGATGGCGTGGCGGCGCTGGACGGCCAGCGGCGTCGGGGGTTCTGTGTCGCTGACGGCGTTGTCGAGTTCGGCGGGGTCGGTGTCGTCGGCCTCGGCCAGCCGGGCCAGGGCGGACTGGGTGAGCCTGCGCTGGTGCGACAGGTACCGGCGGGTGATGAGCTCCTTGCCTGGGTGGCCGGCCAGCCAGTCGCCGCCGGCCCGCACCAGCTTGTCCACCTCGTCGGTGGACACCCAGTAGTGCTTGGCGTCATCGAGCACGGGCAGCAGCACGTACAGGTGATTGAGCGCGTCCGCCAGCCGCAGTTCGCCGGTCAGCCGCAGGTTCACGTAGCTTGATTCGCCCCACTCTGGCGGCTGGAACGGCTGCGTCTGGGCGTCGACGCTCCAGCCGAGGGGCGCGAAGATCTCGTGCGCCAGGGCGGCGCCGCCGCGGCAGCGCAGGGCCGGCACGTGGACGGCCAGCGGGATGCGGGCCGCGGCCAGTTCGGGCCGCGCGTCGCAGCGGCCGGTGAGCGCGGTGCGGAAGGCCTCCTTGATCGCCACCGCGAGCAGGCTCGAGGCGGCGTAGGGGCGGTCGTTGACGTACTGGCCGAGTTCGCTGCCGGGCTGGTTTTGCTTGCTTGCTGCTTGCTTTGCTTGCTTTGCGTGTTTTGCGGGCCGCGGACGAGCGCCACCGGGTCGACCTCGAGCAGCAGTGCGGCCGTGCATCGCCGCGGCGTCGCCTCCGGGTAGAACACGTGCGCCGTGCCGGCCCAAACGCCGAACGACTGGAGCCGGTCAGGGTGCTTGTGCAGCAGGTAACCCAGATCGGTCGCTGGTTCGCGCGTGGTGGTGATCGTCAGCAGCACACGTCATTGTTTCGGACCCCGCCCATGATCAAAACCCCTTTTTTCCGAACGGGCGTCATGCGTGCTTTCTGTCAGGCGTGCTTGGTGGCGGGCGAGGCGAACAGGGCGGCCTCGGACGTGGTCCTGACCCAGTGCTCGTACTCGTCGTAGCTGTAGCCGCGGCGGCGTACCAGCAGGTCGTGGGTCTCCGGGCTGGCGATGACCCAGATGGTGTCGGCCGCCACCAGGCGCGACCCCGGCATGCGCCGGAAATGCCCCCGTATCTAGCCGGCCATTCCCCGGAGCGCCCGGCGGACCCGCAGGCACCAGCTTTTCAGCGTCGCCAGCGGGCGGAAGATTTACAATCATGGATAAAAGGTGCATGTCTAGCTCACACGAGCGGCCGGATGATCATTGCCGCGGCGACCCCAACCGGACCAGGTTGCCGTCCCGGGGGCCGACCTGGTATATGTACCCTGGGCGGGTTTTAAGATTAGGCTTATCTTCCGATAGCAGAGCCTTCGCGAGCTTTGTATACGACGTGAGGTCAGATTGTGCCACCGGCGGTGCCCCGGACCATTCTCGTGGTGGACGTGGAGCACTTCGGCGTCCACAGCCGGACGGACTCACACCGTGTGAGGGTTCGCGGCGACCTCTACAATCTGCTGCAAAGGGTTCTCCGCCGAGCCGGTGTCGACTGGGATAGTTGTTATCGCGAGGATCGTGGCGACGGCGCGTTTGTCCTAGTCCCGCCGGAGGTGCCTAAGGCCCTGTTCTCTGATAACATTCCAGGACCGCTGGCCAAGGCGCTGCACCGGCATAATGAAGCCTGCCCGGAACAGGAACGGATACGCCTGCGGATGGCACTGAACGCTGGCGAGGTTATCTTTGACAAAGCCGGAGCGGTATCAAGCGCCCTCAACGATACGTTCCGGCTCGTGGATTCCACGCCACTCAAGGAAGCGCTGCAGGACTCCGCAGGCACCCTTGCCCTCATTGTTTCCTCATGGTTTTACGATAGCGTAATAAGGAACAGCCCGACATTCCGTGAGGGGGCATATTCTCCGGTTTGGATTGCCGTCAAGGAAACCAGGACGGTGGCGTGGATAACCATGCCGGGCCGTTTGGATCTGGCCGGACTGCGAGCACAGAATGAATCATGGCGCATCCGGTTGCGGGATCCCGGCGGGAGAATATACGGCCCGGGAATCATGGTGTGCGGGCGCTATGCGATCACATCGGCGCACGTGGCAGCCCGGGCCCTCGGGCTGCCGTCACCAAGCGCTACGGCCATGCCACCGGGTCAGGTGTTCTTTGACGTGCCCGCGAGGCCAGCGATGGAGGTGCAGCGAGCGGAAATCATCTTGTGGCGCCCCGCTCTCCCCGACGGCGGCGTTCCCGCGGGTCCTGGCCTCGCGGGACTCAGCATCGTGGGTCCGGCCATCCGCGGGATCGAGCAACCCGTGTTGCGGTTCGATCTGGGTCCGAGCTGGCGGACCGTCCGGCTGCGGGCCTGCACCGGCGCCGCCGACGGCCAGGACCGGCTTCCGGTCTGGGCCCTTCTGCGGGTCCATAGCGCGAACGGCCAGGAACCAGTTCCGCTCGACCGCCTCACGGATAACGCACCAGATATCACCAATGAGTGTCATGGTTCCGATGTGATTGATGAGCGAACCGGGGAGATCCTCGGCATGGCCGCGGTGACTGCCTCGGGTGGCTCGGGGGATGATTGGTGGATGACCCCGATCGGGAAGATCGCGGACGAGTGGCCGCTGCTGCGCCGCATTGCCGCGCAGGGCGAACACGGTGTTTCGAATCACATTGGCGCACGTACGTTCAGCCGAGCGGATATCCTGCGGCTCGCAGAGAAGAGCCTGCAGATACCGGCGCTCGCCGCGGCCCAGTCCAGACACCTGATCGCCAGTGAGCTGCCACTTGATGTCATGCTCACGGCGCCGCGGAGTTCCGTGGACCGCGCCGATCTCACCGCGTTGCTGTGGTCTTGCGCGTGCGCGCCCGACGCGCTCATTGAATTGGCCAGGAAGATCCGCGAAAGCTCGCCGGACGTTAGGGAGGCGGCGGCACTTGCTAATGATCTAGAAGGATTTCACGACAAGCTATTGCCCGGATCCTTATCTTATGTCATCATACCTATAGTAGGGGGTGAGGTTGGGTTCGCCAGGTAGTTCCGGTGATGATCCGGACGGGGCTAGGTCGCAGGCTATTGCCAAGGCGCTTCGCACAGTAGATCTGTTGCGAGACCCGAAGGGCCGCAAGATGTGTATAGAATTCTCCGAAGAGGAAATCGGGGAGCCTATCCTTCAAGCCCAGGAAGACGCTGCGGACATAGCAGATGATGATGCAGATCTGCTGGAGCTGGCGAATCAGCTGCTGTCACGTGACGTGGTAATGTGGGTGTTTATATACACGGTCACCGATATCTACGGAAAAGAGATAGCCGCTGCCTTGCGTGCGGCGATCAGCCCGCACGTAGTTCAGCCATTGCTCGACCGCGACCAGCGCCGCGCCCTGCACAAGATATGCAACAACCTCGATGTCCTTGACGTGCAGCAATTGTTCGCGTCGAGCATTGCCCCGGTCAGGCGAGCCTTGCGGTCCGATCCACGGAACCTGCGGGCCGTCCTCAACGAGCTGGAAGAATTTCCGGCACGCGCTGCGGATAAGCTCCACCCGATCGTCATTTTCGTCTATCAGCTCGCCCGCACGCAGCCGCTGGAAGCCGGGGATACCCTGCGCGCCTGGGCGGAAGCTTTCGTAGGATCCCGGACTCCGCAGCTAGCGGCCTTGCGCAGGACCGGGGACGGCCCAGGGGGGTCAAACGATCTGGAGCCGAGATACTGCCTCGTCAAGATCGATCCGGACGGCGTCGATGCTGACCTGTTTCGCCTGTCGATCTCTTTTCAGGAAGGCTCAGGTCCACTCGAACCCCTGCCGTTGCCAGATGATGCCGTTTACACAGAAGAAGAGGTCTGTGATCTCATTAGCAAAGCACTGAATTCCCGTCGGCTGACCGGAGTTCACCCGGACCAGCTGCGGATCGAGTTCCTCTTGCCTACCTTTCTGATTAACCTGCCGGTGGACCAATGGCGGGTTGGTGCGACCTTCCTCGGCGTGCAGTGCGAAGTCGTCGTGCGCAGCCTGACCCGGGTCCTCGACCTGGCCAGGCATCCATCGCCCTTACTGGCACGACAAATGGCCTAGAGTTCGCGAGACCGAGTTCTTTAGCGCAGCCGGCGTCCCCGATGTCGAATTCCGGGGGACGGACGGGACCACCTGGCTTACCGAGGAAGCCGCCGAACACGATCATGACCTGATATACGTCAGCCTGATTGACGGGGACGGGCCAGTATGCCTGGTGCTCGCTGATGCTCCCGCACCCGATCGTGGACAGGCGCTGCGGCTGGCCCTTGCCACCGGCACACCCGTGCTGGTCTGGTCCCGGAACCCGGAGACCGACCTCGGTGGCGGCCTGAGCGAGCTTCTCAGAGGCGCCGCTCCGCTCCGGTTGACGGACCTGCCGCGGCGGGTGCTCGAGTTCCGGCGCGGCGCGGCCGGTCGCGGCGAAGACCATCCCGGACGGCATCTGACGTTGCTTTACGACGACGCCGACCGCATCCCCGACCCGGGGAGCCTGCTCAAGACGCCAACGTGACCGAGAGGACGCTGATGGCCGACAGCAGGGACGGTCCCGCGGTAAGTGGCTCCCTGGTGAACAGCAGGAGCTTCCGGCACGGGCGGGCCATAGGTGACCTGTTGCGATCACGTGACGTGAGGCGTCCCCGGGCCCAGGCGGAACTGGACCTCGCCCCGGCTTTAAGCGATCTCAGGTATGTACTGCCACCACCGGGCGCGGCCAGTTCCGGCGAGTCCGCCTGGGCAGAACCCGCAGCTGGCGGCGTATCGCTGCCCGCCTTGCGATCAGCCGCTGAACCCTGGCTCGACCTGGCGCTCGTCGTCGACGCTAGTTCCTCGATGGCGATATGGCAGGATGCGGTGCACGAATTCCGGGCCGCGATCAAGTCCGCGGGCGTCTTCAGGCACGTGCACGCCTGGTGGCTGGACACGGATACGTCAGCCGGGGAATCCTTCGTGCTGCGCGACCGCGAGCCGCCGCTGCAGTCGGTGGCGCGCAACCCGGAGGATCTCCTCGACCCGGCCAGGCGCCGGGTCATCCTCGTCGTGACCGATTGCGTCGGTGCGGCCTGGCGCGACCTGCGGGCCGGCCAGTTGCTTGAACGCTGGGCTCGCTCCAGTCACGTGTCGGTCGTGCAGATGTTCCCGCAGCGGCTCTGGCCACGCTGCGCGCCGCTCGTGGCCTCAGTGCAAATCCAGGCCCGCGAGCCTGCGATGGAAAACGACCGCTTCGGTGTCCGTTACCGGCACGTCGCTGATCCCGGTCCGGGCTTCCGTCATGCCTACGGCGAACAGCCTTCCGCTACCGATGGCGTCCCCATCCCGGTTCTGAGGATCGACGGGCGCTGGCTCAAGCGCTGGGCGCAGATCGTTCGCGGCGTCGCCGAGTGGGCGGATGTTCCGGCCATGTTCACCGGGCGCACGATCCCGTCGCAGCCCGACGCCGAAACACCGATATCGGCCCGGGCACGGGTGACCCGATTTCGCGCCGCCGCGTCGCATGAGGCATTTCAGCTGGCCGGCTACCTGGCCTTCGCGCCGCTGACGCTCCCGGCCATCCGCTTCGTTCAAGACATGATGCTGCCGTCTTCCTCGACCAGCCACCTGGCCGAGGTGCTCTTCGGCGGCCTTCTCACCCAGGCCCGCGATCCGGCGAGCCCGGTAGCCGTCGGCGATGCGCCCGTTCTCTATGAGTTTCACCGCGGGGTCGACGATCTGCTGCGCTCGTCGGTGCAGCGAAGCACGGGGTTGTCGGTGCTGCGGCTGGTGACCCGCCACCTGGCTAACCGGTCGGGAAGACCGATCGACGCCGTGACGCTGTTCGATGTCCCCGACGATGCGAGCCTGGCGGCTCTGGTGCAGCTTGACCGGCGTTTCGCCAGCATCGCGAGGAGCGCGCTGAGCGGGCTGGGCGGCACCTATACCGCCGTGGCCCAAAGCCTACAGAGCCAGCTCGAACGAATCCCTACCGCCGAGTTCAGCGCGAGAACGCAGGCCGCGGCCGCGGAGCCGCAGCCGCCGGACGACTCGGCGAAAGCCTCCAAAAGACGGGCGGCGGCGCGATTCGGATCGCGGTCAGCCACCTCAGCAGACCATCCTTCTCGCATTGCTCAACCCGTCCGAGGAGACGAAGTGTCCTATCCGCCAAGTGATCGCGCCGGCTGGGAGCGGCGCGGCGACGAGTCAGCCATCCTGATCGGCGTTCCGCCGCAGAATCCTTATTTCACCGGTCGCGAAGACCTCCTACTCGACATCCACGAGCGGCTCACCGGGAAACCGACGGCCCTGGTTCCGCATGCGCTGCATGGTTACGGCGGTGTCGGCAAGACACACCTGGCCATCGAGTACGTACACCGGTACCAGCAGGAGTACAACCTGGTCTGCTGGATCTCCGCCGAGCAGCCTGCCATCGTGCGGACGACGATCGCCGACCTCGCCAAGCGGATGAACCTTCCTGCGCTTCCCGCCGACAACGCGGTCCGTGAAGTCGTGACGGCGCTGCGCCGCAGACAGCCTTACGACCGGTGGCTGCTCGTTTTCGATAACGTCAATACGTCGGAAGACATCGACGAGTTCTTGCGGATCGGGTCCGGGCACATCATCGTGACCTCACGAAGCGACGTCTGGGCCGGGATAGCCCAGGTCGTAGAGGTCAATGTGTTCCGCAGAGAGGAGAGTATCGCCTTCCTCGGCGGTCGCCTTTCTGATATCCGCAGGGAAGATGCTGACCAGCTCGCCGAGCGCCTCGACGATCTGCCGCTGGCGTTGGAGCAGGCGGCGGCATGGCAGGTGGAGACGCACACGCCGGCCAGCGACTACCTCGGTCTGTTCGACGAGCGGCTGGCGCGCCTTCAGGATGTGGAGGCGGTGCGCGCCGGGGCGCTGCGCACGGACTACCCGCTGGCGGTCGCGGTGACCTGGAGCCTGGCCCTCGACCGGCTCAGGGAGACGCAACCCGAGGTCGTCCGGCTGCTCGAGTTGTGTGCCTACTTCGCACCCGAACCCATTCCCTGGAATGTCCTTTCCGTCGGCCGGTTCGTGCAGGCACTCCCAGCGCGGCTGCGCACGGCGCTCAGCAGCAACCGGGAACGCGATCGCATTATCCGTGAGATCAAGAAATATGCGCTCGCCCAGGTGGATTACGGGAATAACCGGCTTCAGCTGCACCGGCTCACGCAGCTTGTGCTGCGCGAGCAGCTTTCCGGCGATGAGGAACGCGAAATGGTGCGGCACCAAGCACATATGCTGATTGCCGCCGCCGATCCGGGCGACCCCGATGTACCCGACAACTGGGAACGCTATCGTGACCTGTGGCCGCACGTCGAGCCGAGCGGGTCGGTGGAATGTACCCACCGGGAAGTGCGCGAAATGGTCCTCAACCTGACCCGCTATCTCTATGTCCGGGGCAGCTACGAGGCGGGACAGAACTTCGCGGAGACGGCGCTGCGCCACTGGGAGCAGCTCTTCGCTGACGATCAGGCTACCCTCGTACTGGTCAGGCACCTGGCCACGATCCTGCGGGCGCTCGGTCAAGATGGCCAGGCCAAGGACAGAAGCGTGGCATGTTATGAGAAATTGCGCGAGATCTATAGCGACGACGACGAAGAGGCGCTCAGCGCGGGCAACATCGTCGGCGGCACCTATCGGGGCCTCGGCCAGTTCAGGCAGGCCCTGGATCTCGACCGGGATCTACACGAACGTCACACCCGCGTCTTCGGGGCCGAACATCCGCGCACTCTTATGTCGGCGAACAACCTCGCGCTCGACTACTTCCTCATCGGTGATTATGATAAGGCGGCCGACCTCGATGAAGGGGTTTTGCAGGCACGTCGCCGGGTGCTCGGCGAGGAGAACCCGTTTACTCTCCAGTCCGAAGACGGTTATGCCCGCGACCTGTGTGAGGCGGGGCACTACCGGGAGGCGAAGAATCAGCTTGAGGATACCCTCGGCCGTTATGTCACTACCCTGGGAGAGACCCATCCGAGCACGCTGCGCGCAGCGAAGCAACTCGCAGTAGCCTGTCGTAAGGCGGGAGCCTACGGCGAGGCGCTGCGGCTAAGCGAACAGGCATATGCCGCGTATCAGAGCCGACTCGGCCCTACCCATCCGGCCACATTGTCAGCAGCCGACAACCTGGTCAACGACCTGCGTATTAACGGAGACCTCGGCGTGGCCGCGAGGCTGGCGGCGGAGACCCTCGAGCAGTACCGGGGGCTGCTCGGGGTGAACCATCCATTCACGCTCTCGGCAGAAAACAACTACGCGATCGTGCTGCGGCAGTCCAAGCGGCTGGTCGAGGCAAGGAGCCTGTCTGAGCATTCCTTTAACGAATTCCGTCGTACGCTCGGCAGAGACCACCCCTACACGCTGTCGGCGGCGACCACGCACGCGAATGACCTGAGTGCCAGCGGCGAGGTGGCGGCGGCCACGGAGCTGCTCGAGGCGACATACGCGTCGTTCAAGAGGGTCCTCGGCGCCTTGCATCCTTACACGCTGTCCTGCGCGGTGAACCTGGTACAGGATCTGCACGCCACCGGCCAGCATGACGACGCCGACCGCCTGGCCGAGGTGACCATGGACCGGTACGCCGAGGCACTCGGCCCCATGCATCCCGAGGCGGTCGCAGGCCGCACGCTGACCGTCCGCAGCGAGTGCAGCACCGACGCGCCCTACACCTGAACCCCCAGGTCGCAGGTTGAGACGCGGTCCAGCCAGTCGGCCAGGCGCAACGGGTCGGCGGGAGTCTCCGACAGCTGCGTTATCCGGTCGTTCAGCGCGTACGCCACTTCCGGGCAGCGACTCAGGGTGCCTCGCGGATCAGTTGTGAGGCCGAGGCCGGTCCAGGCGTGCAGCCGGGCCGGATCCGTCCTGATCTCGTCCAGGTAACCGCGAGCGGCCAGCGCGTGATCACCCCGGGCGTAAGCCGCATCGGCGGTGCTGGCTGTCTCGAATCGCGCGGGATCACGCAGTCGCAGGTAAAGCAGGTCGGTCCGGATGTTGTGGTCGGCCGTCAGCGGGTGCTCGCGTACCCGGGTCCGTACGACGCCGTGTCCCGGCCGGCCCGCACGCCAGTCTCGGGCCAGCCGGTCGATGTCGCCGGGATCTGGCCCGAGGTTGCGCATCCGCCAGCAGGTCAGATGATCGGCTGAGGCTTCTTCCGCCAGTTTCAGGGCCGGCCCGGGCACCGGCTCCCCCAGCCAGTCAGTCAACCGTGCCCGCACCTGCGCCAGCAGCTGGCGCCCGGCGCCCGTCAGGGCATCGTGCCCGTCTAGCAGCGTGGCCGCGTGGTGTGTCTGCCGCAGCCAGCGGGCAAACTCGATGTTGGCGACCATCCGCTCCTGGTCCGGGGTGACGCGGCGGTGAACCCGCCAGAAGTCCGCGACGGCCATGTGCGCGAAAATGCCGTGCAGGAGCGCGCAGGCCGGCCTCGGATCGGGACGCCACGGTGCATAGAAGAGATATCTGGCATGACGGTCGAAGAGCGGCTCAAGATCGTTAATGGCACACAGCTTGGCGTGCTGGAACTCATGCATGAGCGCGACCGCGAGAGCCGCGCCGTCCGACGGCATCGACGCGGCGACCGCGCCGAAGGCGTCGCCCGACGTGGCCGACACGTTCCTGTCGTCGGCTCGCTGCCCGATGGGTACCAGCGACCTCAGCCCGTCACGCAGCGCCACCGCGTACCCGGGGTGGTATTCGGCGAGCAGCCGCCAGGCATCGTCGAGCGCATGCTGCCAGCGAGCGACGTCACGCGCGTCGAGCCGTTCGGGCAGCGGATAGGGATCGTAGCTCCGGTTCGGATCCAGGTCGTCAAGAAACAGCGGGCGATCTCCCATGGTCAGAATGCGCGCCGCCTGCCAGCCGGAAGCATGGGCACCCGGGTCGGACGAGAGCGTCATCGTATGATCGCCTACCGTCACGATCGCCGCGGCAGGCCCGGAGACAGTGATCGTGGCTTCCTGGCCGGCCAGGAACGCGCGGCCGAGCGTGGGCAGCATCAGGATCCCGTTCCGGAGCCTGAGGGTGACGGAGCACGCATACCCGGCCCGGACCGCCGCGCTGGCGGCGATGGCCCCGAGGTAATCGAGGTCGGCCGCCGCCGAGCCGGGATCCTTGGAAATGCGGCGCACGCACCGCGCCGCCCAGGCGCCCACGTGAGGATGGCGAAGGACAGCGGTAACGGTATCCGGCGCTCTCCGCTCAACCGCCGTCAGCAAGTCATAGTGCTCGTGAAGGGCAGGCCCGGCCACGGGCACGGCGCGTGCACCAAAGCGCACGACGGCACAGATCAAGAGCTTATGCTTACTCAGCTGACCTGCATACACCTTCTCTAGCGGTAGTCGCTGGGTTTCGCCGCCGTATACCAAGGCGGTAAGATCCGCGCCAGTGAGCTTGAGACCGGGCATCCCGCCTGCCGCGGTCATAGAACTCCCGCACTGAGCCTGGCCACGTCATTGCTGACCCGATGATAAATGTGCCGGATCAGATGCGAGAGATCCAGGCAGAAGACAGAAGGGTTCATGAATCCGGTGCCTGCCCGGTAGCGATGGGCGTAAAGCCCGCCCCCGCAGACCGCATGGAGCGCGCAACTCTTACAGGTAGCAGAGAGTCCATTCCGGCCGCGCTGACGCGCCACGATAGCCGGATGCAATATCGCGGCATTCAAATCGTGCGTGTGCACATTCAAGCCGGTGTCAATCGCCCCCCCGTAGGCCGACCTGAGCGTGTCAACCTGCTCGAGAGTGCCGTCGGCGTCAATAACGATGAGGCTGGCTGGAGAGAGGCCGACCGTTTCCACGGCGGCCTGTCCCCCGAGCATCGCGTGGATAATCTCGCTGAACATCCTCACCTGGCAGCGTTGCGGCGAAAGCGAGTACCAGTGATCGAATACCTTGGCGAGCCACGTGCCGTAGGGGGCATCGGTCGCGGACGGATCGCGACCCGGTGGAGGGCTGCTCCAGTTGCCGTGCGGCAGCAGGAAGTCGACGAGCGGCGGCTCGAATTCCTGAAGTGCCTCGTAGGTTGCGACCGGATCGTTGCGGAGGTCTATCGTGCACAGGATCCCGGTCAGCAAGTGGGGAGCGCGTGCCCGCAGCTTGCGCAGCGAGCGGGCCACCACGTGGTAGCTGCCGCGGCCGCTCGCGTAGCGCCTGTGCAAGTCGTTGGCCTGCTGAGATCCGTCTAGGCTGACGCCGACGCGGACATTATGCAGGGCCAGGACGTCTAGCATCGAATCCGACATTAAAGTGCCGTTGGTCTGCACCCGGAGATCAACGGTCGCACCGATGGCAGCGCGCAGGGTTGAGGCAATCGTATCTATATAGCCCGGGCCGGCCAGCAGCGGCTCGCCGCCGTGCAGAATAATCTGCACGTTCGATAGATGATGATCCTCGACATGATCGGCGATGCGGCGCGTGATAGCGGATACCGTTTCCACGGACATTATCTTTGGCTGTCCACGCCAGCTATCGTCAGCCATCTCGAACATATAACAGTAATCACATTTAAGGTTACAGCGGCCCGCCACCTTAAGAATGAACTGATGAAAGGGGAAAGGTTGCCATTGATTCAGCAGGTTATCGGGCAGGCCCTCGGAGGGATGGGCCGCAGACTTATATGACAGCACTGAAACTAGCGAGAACGACTTCGTCCGGGTTCTTTGCATCCCCGAGAATCCGGTTGAGTGAATGAACAAGCACGGAATCATCAAGCCGTGCCACATCGTCCAGGGAGACCCGGCCAAGGTCTATCAGCGGCGAGGCATCCCCCTGGCCCGGCTCCTCGGACGAGAGTCCATCCATCACACCTAGCCTCCGATCAGTGGCGGAATCACAAACATTTAGAAGAACGTAAGATCTTTTACGAGAAGTTATCGCGATACAACATCTCCGACTACCAGCCGCGCCGTCCTGTGATACAAACGTGACAAAATGATCTTGACCTGAGGGGCTGGATGCGCACCATTTAGCGTCACGGCCGCGCGCAAAAAGAAGCCGACCACCTATTAGCCTGAAGATTGAATTCGGCCGATTGCCATAGTCTAGTCAGATTTACGTCATCTACTCCTCGGCGCAAATTAGGGTGAACAGCCCGAATCATGTTCGGGCCGCGGGAATACCAGGAACGGACAAACCCCGGGAGGCTACGCGTCGATTGTAGTCCTGTTGGGCTGACGGGCGGTCCGCTGGAGGGAGCTGGGACGAGCCGGTGCTGTTGCTCGCCGGGCCGGACCGTGAGCGTGCCCGGAACGCATTGGTGGGCATAGTGCCTCCGTTAGGTGCGGGCGGCCGGGGTATGAGTGGGGCGTGACGCGGTGGGTGCTGCATGTGGACCTGGACCAGTTCATCGCGGCGGTCGAGGTGCTGAGGCATCCTGAGCTGCGCGGGCGGCCGGTCGTGGTGGGCGGGGACGGCGACCCGACCAAGCGGGGCGTGGTGAGCACGGCGTCCTACGAGGCCCGCGAGCACGGAGTGCACTCCGGGCTGCCGCTGCGGACGGCCGCGCGGCGGCTGCCCGGTGCCGTCTTCCTCCCGGTGGACCGGGCCGCCTACGACGAGGCGTCGGTATCGGTGATGGCGGTGCTGCGGGCCTCCGGCGCGGTGGTGGAGGTGCTCGGCTGGGACGAGGCGTTCCTCGGGGTGGAGACTTCGGACCCGGAAGATTTCGCCCGGTCGCTGGCGGCCGGCGTGCGGGAGGCGACCCAGCTCGACTGCACGGTAGGGATCGGGGAGAACAAGCTGCAGGCCAAGATCGCCACCGGGTTCGGCAAGCCGGCCGGAGTGTTCCGGCTGACGCACGCGAACTGGTTCGAGGTCCTCGGCCACCGGCCGACCGACGCGCTGTGGGGCATCGGCGCCAAGACGGCCAGGAAGCTCGCCGCGCTCGGCATCGGCACGGTCAGCGACCTGGCGGCGGCTGACCCGGAGGCGCTCGCGGCGGAGTTCGGCCCGATGACGGGGCCGTGGCTGGTGCTGCTCGGCCGCGGCCGCGGCGACGCCGATGTCGACGACAGCCCGTACGTGGCCCGCGGCCACGGGCGGGAGGAGACCTTCCAGCAGAACATCGCGGACTGGGCCCAGGTCCAGGCCGAGGTGACGCGGATCGCCGGGCTGCTGGCCGTGGACCTGGCCGCCGAGCCGCGGCCCGCCGTACGGGTCATCGTGAAGGTGCGGTACGCGCCGTTCATCACCGAGACGCACGGGGTGACGCTGGCCTCCCCCAGTTCGGACGCCCCGGTGATCGCGCAGGCCGCCGCGACGGCGCTCGGGCGGTTCACCGGGCGGCGGCCGGTGCGGCTGCTGGGAGTGCGGGCGGAGTTCGGGGCCTGACTAGCCTTTGGCGATCACCACCGCCCGTGATACAAGCGGTTTTCGCGCGGCCCGGTGGCGTTCGCGATGACGGGCGGCGCGGATGAGCCTCAGTCGAAACGGCGGGCGCTGGGGTAGCGCTGGCCGCCGTCGACGACGATGTTCGCGCCGGTGATCCACGACGCCCGTTCGGACAGCAGGAAGGCGACCACGTTGGCGACCTCCTGCGGGGTGCCGAGGCGGTGATGAGGGAACTGGGTGGCCAGGAAGGCGTCGAAGTCGTCACGGTGCTCGCGGGCGAACGTGTCCCAGCCGCCGCCAGGGAACATGATCGAACCGGGGCTGACCGCGTTCACGCGGATGCCGGCCGGGGCCAGTTCCTGCGCGGCGGTCGCGGCGAGGTGGATCTCCGCGGCCTTGGCGGCGGCGTAGGCGGTGCGCGGCGCCGGGCGCAGGCCTGTAATCGAGGAGATGATCGCCACCGAACCCCCGCCCGCGGCCCGCAGGTGCGGCAGCCCGGCCCGGATCAGCTCCGCGGCGTGGCCCGCGTTGAGCGCGAAGGTCGCGGTGAACTCGCCGGGGCCTGAGCTGGTGAGGTTGCCGGTGCCGACCGTGCCGCCCGCGTTGGCCACCAGGTGATCAAGGCCGCCGAGCGCCGTCGCGATGGCGTCCACGGCGCGGTCAAGCGCTGGCGTGTCCGTGACATCAGCCGCCGCGGTCGTCACCGGCACGTCCCAGCCGGCCAGCCGCTCGGCCGCGACCGCCAGGCCCGCGGCGTCACGGGCGATGAGCCCGAGCGCGACTCCCTCGGCGGCGAGCGCCTCGGCGATAGCGAAGCCGATGCCCTTGCTTCCCCCGGTGATCAGCGCGCGGCTGCCGTGCAGGCCAAGCTCCATGGGCATGATTATCCTCGCGGACGGTCCCGAAGGGCCGGGGCCTGCTAGCCGCGGGCGTAGTTGCTGGCGCCGTACCAGTCGACCACGATGACCGACTGGTCGCCCACTACCCAGGCGTCATGACCCTGCGGCAGCGCGGTGACATCTCCTGGCCGCGCGTCGAACTCGGCGCCGTCGGCCATCACGATGTGCAGCGTGCCCTGCACGTGGTACTGGAAATGCGGCGCCTCGCAAAGATCGGTGCCCGCGACCGGCTTGACGTGGTTGGACCAGCGCCAGCCGGGCTGCAGGGTGAGCCGCCCGATCTCGGCTCCGCCGATCCGGAGCAGGTCCAGGGCACCGTAGTCGAAGGCGCGGGTTTCGTCGGGGGTATGGAAGCTCTTCTGCTCCGCTTTGCCGGTCATGGCGGTCTCCCTTGGTCGGAACTAATGTTGCGACCAGCATGGTCCGGGGCAGTTGCAGCCACCTTGCACTGACCTGGCCATGGGTTCGCGACCGGGATTTAATACCAGCATGAAGTCGCTGGCGGTGCGGGTGCTCAGCGATTTCGGCGTGGACGGGATCGAGCCGCAGGCGCTGGGCAGCAAGAAGGCCCGGCTCGCGCTGCAGTTGCTCGCCCTGGCCGACGGGCAGGCCGTGTCATCGGGGGTGCTGACCGACGCCCTATGGCCAGGCACCCCGCCCGCGCGGCCCGATGACCAGCTGGCCGTGCTGATGAGCCGGCTGCGTTCGGTGCTCGGGCACGACCGGATCACCCATCGTGACCGCGGCTACCTGCTGCGCTGCGACTGGCTCGACGCGGCCGAGCTGGCCGTGCTCACCGACGAGGTGGAATCCCGGCGGGAGGCGGGGCACCCGATGGGCGCGGTCGCCGCCGCCCGGGTCGCGCTCTCGCTGATCCGCGGCGAGGGCCCGGAGCCGCTGCCCGGCGAGTGGGCCCAGCTCAAACACGCCGAGCTCGAGCGGCTGATCGGCCGGACCCGGCTGGTGGCGGCCACGGCCCTGGTCGAGGCAGGCGACTGGATGGCCGCCGCCGACGCCGCCTCGGCCGCGCTGGAACGCGATCCGTACGACGAGGCGGCGCTGCGGGTCCTGCTGCGCGCGTACGTCATGGGCGGCCGGGTGGCCGGGGCGCTGGCCACCTACGCCAGCGCCCGGGAGCGGATGGCGGACGAGCTGGGCACCGACCCCTCGCCCGAGACCGCCGCGCTCTACACCGCGATACTGCGCGGCGAGCTGACGGCCCGGGCCCGGCCGTCTGCGGGCGCCGCGGTGGGCCTGGTCGGCCGGGATAGCGAACTGGCCTACCTGGAGACGCGCGCGGCCCGGGCCCGCGGCGGCTCGGCCGAGGTCATCGTCGTCGACGGCGAGGCGGGCATCGGGAAGACGACGCTGCTTCGCGCCTGGGCCGACCGGCGGTCCGCGGCCGGGGATACGGTGCTGATGGCCTCGTGCGGACCGCTCGACCGCGCCCTGCCGCTCGACGCCCTGCTGACCGCGCTGGCCGCCCGGCTGCGTGAGCTCGGGCCCGAGATGACCGCCGACCTGCTCGAGGGCGACGGCGCGCTGCTGGCGCCGTTGCTCAGCGTGGCCCCCGGCCGGCGGCCAGCGCCGATGCTGGCTGACAGCATGCTGGGCCCGGCCGTGCTTTACGCGGCGCTGGTCCGGGTCCTGGGCCGGCTCGCGGAACGGGCGCCGGTGATAGCGGTGGTGGACGACGCGCACCTGGCCGGGCTCGCGCTGACGGACTGGCTGCGTTTCGTCCGGCGCGAGCAGGCCGCGCTGACCATCGTGGCCGCGGTCCGGTCCGGTGAGGGAGAGCCGCTGCCCGCGACGGGGAGCATCCACCTGGCACCGCTCGACCGGGACGCGGCGGCCGAACTGGTCGGGCCAGGCCGGATCGACGAGCTGTACGCGCGGTCCAAGGGGCACCCGCTGTTCCTGACCGAGCTGGCCCAGCAGGCCGCGGGCGCGGAGCTTCCGGCCTCACTGGTCAAGTCGGTATCCGCGCGGTGCGACGAGCTCGGCGCGGCGGGGCTGCTGCTGCGCACCGCCGCCGTCATCGGCCCCGAACTGGACGTCGACCTGCTCGCGGCCGTGCTCGGCTGTCCGGTCATCGCGCTGCTCGACGACGCCGAACGCGCCGTCGCCAAGCAGTTCCTCGTGGAGGACGACGGCATCTTCCTGTTCCGCCACGAGCTGGTCAGGGAGGCCCTGGCGGCCAGCGCGACCGCCGGGCGCGCCGCGCTGCTGCACCGGCAGGCCGGCCGCGTGCTCGACCGGCGGCCGGGCACCGACCCGCTGACCGTCGCGGACCACGCGCGGCTGGGCGGCGACCTCATGCTGGCCGCCCGCGCCCTGCGCGACGCGTCGGCCCAGGCCGCGGAGCGCTTCGACCACGCGGCGGCGGAGGCGCTGCTCGACGACGCGCTGCGCCTGTACCCCGATCAGGACGGGTGGCTGGCGCGGGCCCGGGTGCGCACCCTGCGGATGCGTTACCCCGAGGCCCTGCAGGACGTCGAACGGGCCGCGAACGCCGGCGCGGCCGCCCTGGAGGTAGGCGCCTGGGCGTCGTATTTCGGCCGTGACTTCGCCCAGGCCGCCCAGTTCGCCGAGGACGGCGCGCTCGCCGCGGCCGACGCGGCCACCCGGGCCCGGTGCCTGGCGGCCGGCGGCCGCACTCAGCACGCCGCCGGGAACCTGGCCCAAGCCGAGCTGCTCCTCGGTGAGGCATTCGCCCTGGCCGAGGGGGCCGACCGGGTGACCGCGGCCGGGTGGCTGGGCGTGCTGCGGGCCCATCAGAGCCGGGTCACCGAGTCGCTGGCGCTGCTGCGTCCGGCCGCCCGCGGGCAGGTGGGGGTCGAGCACACGGCCGCCACCTTGCACGCGCTGCTGTTTACCGGGCACGCGCACGCGCTGGCCGGGCGCCCGGCCGAGGCGCTGGCCGCGTTCTCCCGCTACACCACCGAGGTGGAACGGCGCCAGGTCCCGCGGTTCGCCGGCCGGGCCGTCAACTTCGCCGGCTGGGTGCTGCGCAACCTGGGCGCCTGGGCAGAAGCGCTCGACCATCACTACGAGGCGCTTGAGGCCGGCCAGCGGCAGGGGACCGCGGATGTCACCATCGCCGCGCTTGAGGACCTCGCCGAGCAGCAGCTGGAAACCGGCGATCCGGACGGCGCGCAGGTCCGGCTGGCGCAGGCCGCGGCGCTGCTCCACGGTGACCTGGTGTTCGGGTGGCGGCTGCGGCTCAAGCACCGGCTCATCACCGGTCGCGCGGCTCTGCTGCTTGGCGACGCCGAAGGCGCGCTCGCCGAGGCCTGCGAGCTCGAGTCAGACGCGAAGGCGCTGGGCGTGCCCCGGTACACCAGCGTCGCCCGGCTGCTCGCGCACCGGGCGAACCACGCGCTCGGCCTGCCCGTGGACCTCGGTACCGTCGCCGCCGACCTTGACCTGCTGGACAGCTGCGTGGCCATCGAGGCGTGGCGGTGGACCTGGGACATGGCCGCCGACTTCGGCCATCCCGCCTGGCGGGACCGGGCCGCGGCTGTCACCGCCCGGCTGGCGCGGGACGCCGGACCCTACGCGGACGTCCTGCGGCGGGAGGCGGACCAGCGGCTCGGCGTTCCGTTCAGCTCGCGGCCCCGGTTAGCTCACGCCCGTTAGGTGGCAGTGAGCATCGTCATCGACACGACCAGGGGCGCGGCGCCTGCCACGGCATGTTCCGCTGCCCGCCGGACCTCGGCTCGGCGCGGCGGGTCGAGGGAGCGCATGAACGGGGCGTAGTGGGCCATGCCCAGCCGCCACGACACGAGCTCGGCGGGGGCCGCGAGGCCAGTGGGAACGTCCACGGCGCGCACCCGCACCCGGGTGAAGCCCGCCGCGGCCGCCCCCTCGGCGAGCTCGGCCGGGTCGCCGGCCCGTGACCCTGGCGTGAGCGCGGCGTACCAGGCCGGCGGCTGGTAACCCGCCGAGCGAAGGGCCGCATCGACCGCGTCCTTGGCGGGATGGGTCCAGCCGGGCGTGAACGTGCTGGCCGCGATCGCGGCGCCAACCCGGCGGGCCTCGGACAGGCCCGCCGTCAGGCTGGGCAGGTGGTTGAGGCAGAACGCGGCCAGCACGAGGCCGAAGCTGCGGTCGCGGAACGGCAGCGAGGTCGCGTCGGCGCCAACCGGGTGCTGGGGGGCGCCGCGGCGGAGCATGGCCACGGACAGGTCGGCCGCCACCACCTGGCGCGCGCCCGCGGCCAGCGCGGCCCGGCCGGCGACGCCGGCGCCCGCGCCGAGGTCGAGCACCCGGCAGCCGGCCAGCGGCACCGGCGCGGCCGCTACCAGCGCGCGGGCCAGCAGCGCGTACATCGGCCCGGGGCCGTCGGCCCAGTCCTGCGCCGCGGCGTCGTATCCGGCCCGCAGGCCCGCGGTCAGGTCAGCAGCGCCGCCGCCGCCACGGCGTGCGTCTCCCACCATGCGAGTTCCTCGTCGTAGCCGCCGAAAGCCTTCTCCCAGCCGAACTGGACCAGGGCACCGAGCAGGCACAGGGCCAGCTGCCGGTCCCACCAGGGTTCGGTGCCGATGCCGCAGGCCTCAAGATCGCGCCGGTAGGCCGCGATCGAGTCCTCCTTCGACTGCGGCAGGCGGCGGCAGTTGATCGCGAGGTACCAGGCCAGATCGCTGAGCGGGGCGCCGTGCCCTGGCTGTTCCCAGTCCAGCAGCACGGTGCGGCCCGCGTCGTCGGTGCCGAGGTTGTCGAGCTTCCAGTTGCTGTGCACGAACGTATGCGGGGTCCTGGCCAGGGCCTCGACCAGCGGACCCGGGTCGCGCGCCAGCGGGGTGACGACCTCGGCCGCGGCCGGCGCGACCTCGGCCAGCAGCGGCCAGCCCTTCGCGACCAGCTGCGGCACCAGGTGCGCCGAGCCCGCGGCGGTCTCCGCCGTCGCCGTCCAAGGGGAAAGCTCCAGGTACCGGTGCATGGCCGGGACGACGTCGAACTCGGGGCCGCAGTCCCAGAACTGCGCGTGCAGCGCCGCCATGTGACGCAGGAAACGCGCGTGCTGGCCGGGCGTGATCGGCGCGTCGGTGGCCGGGACCAGCCACCGCGCGACATCGCGCATGAGCAGCACGCACCCGCCCGACGGGCTGGCCGGCCCCGGCCGCTGCTCCAGGGCGGCGCCGACGATCGGCTGGTTGAAGCAGGCGGGCAGGCGGTCCAGGATGCCGCGTTCCCACAGCACCAGCGGCGCGCCGCGCAGGCAGCCGGAGGCCCGCATGGTCCAGTCTTCGGCCAGATCCAGGTGCTTGAGCACGTAGCTCTCGCCGCCGATCACCACCCGCTCCAGCCGGGCCCCTGATTTACCAGGGGCCTCGGCGAAGCCTGCCCGCTCGGTCGCGCCGGCCAGCAGTCCGGCCACGTCACGGGGCCCGGGCCCGGGCGCGGCACCTGGCGAGTGCGGCTCAGCCATCTGCGGCCTCCATTTCGGCGAGCAGCGTGGCCGGCCAGCGGCCGCCGCATATGACGGTGTCGGCGACGATGAGGTCATCGCGCACCGTCAGCAGGTGCATGTGGTGCGCCGCGTGCGGCACGCCGTTCTCGGACCAGCTGAGCGTGTACTCCACCACCTCGGCCGCGCCGCCGTCGACCGGGTAGCGCCGCAGTTCGTCGAAGTGGCCGGGGTCCGCGAACCAGCGCGCGTACTCGGCGCGGATCGCGTCGGCGCCTGCGGCGTGGAACCGCCAGTTGGGCACCGTCGCGTCGAGCGTCGCGTCCGCGCTCCACGCGTCGCAGGCGGGGATCCTCGCGCCCTCGATCGCGTCAAGGAACTTCTCAATCACCGGTGTGCTTGCCATCGTCGCCTCCTGACGGCCGGGTTGGCAGCCATGGTGGCCGCCCGGGTTTGCAGTCAGGTTGCAGCCCGTGCGGGTCCCCTGGCGGGCGCCGTCCCAGGCGGTTCGCGGTCAGCCGGCCTTCCTGATCTAAGTCCAGGGCCGGCAGCTCGCCGCGGTCGGCCCGCCTGGCCATGCGGCGGGCCTCGCTCAGCGACTGGCCGCGGGCCTGCGGCGGGAGCCGGTAGATCGTCGCGCCGCCCATCAGGGCGTAGATGCGGACCCGCACGATGGGCGCGCCCGGGCGCGGCGGGCGCTGGCTGCCGACCTCCTCGTGACCGCCCATCAGCGAGAAGCCGCCGACCTCGGTCTCGACGGAGTCGGGCAGGTAAACGTTCGCGCCGCCCATGATCGCGATCAGGTTGACGGTGAGCTCACCGCCCTCGATCTCGGCCTCGCGCAGGTCGATCTCGTCGCCGCCCATGATCGCCACGGCGTTGATGCTGCCGACCGCGCGGAACCGGCCGCGGCGGTGCGACCCGCTCATGATGGCCACCATCCAGCGCACCGGCTTACGGGGATGGGCCGGCGCCACCAGGGACCCGCCCTGGCCAGGATCCGCGGGCAGGTCGCTGGTCAAGGTGGCGAGCTCACCGCGGGTCTTGGCGGCGAGCGCCCGGCCGGACCGCTCCTCAAGCTCGTCCAGGGTGAGCCGCCCGACCGCGGCATGGTCCCCGAGCGTCCGCAGCGTGACGTCACGTTCGGCGTCCGAGACCCGAAGAGAATCGTCAGGTTCGCTCACAACAGCCCCTCGCATCCTCGGCGTACCGCGCAGTAAGAGTACGCCCGGTCCGGGCCGCGATCCAAGCCACCTCACCGCCGCGCGGGCACGCGGAAACGGCGCAGGCGCAGGCTGCTGGCCACCACCAGGACCGAGGAAATCGTCATCGCGGCCGCCGCGATCAGGGGGTTCAGCAGGCCGAGGGCGGCGAGCGGCACGGCCGCGCCGTTGTAGCCGAACGCCCAGCCCAGATTGCGCCTGATCGTCCGCAGCGCCGCCCGGGCCAGCGCGACCGCCTCGGGTACCACCATCAGGTCCGGCCTGAGCAGGATCAGGTCGGCCGCCTTGATCGCCACGTCGGTGCCCGAGCCGATGGCCAGGCCCAGGTCGGCGGCTGCCAGCGCGGGGCCGTCGTTCACGCCGTCGCCCACCATCGCGACCCGGTGCCCGCGCGCCTGCAGGTCCTTGATGGCCGACGGCTTCACCGTGTCGGCGACGGCGACGGCGCCCCGCAGCCGGCCGTCCCAGCCGACCAGGACCGCGGTCTGCGCCGGCTTGCTCCCACGGGGCCCACCGGGCCGCCTGCCCGGGCGGGATCTCGATGCCGGTGTCGCGCAGCAGCTTCTCGCGCCCGACGATCACCTGGCGGCCGTCCACCTCGCCGCGCGCGCCGAGGCCCGGCAGCGCCTGGAAGCCGCCGGCCAGCGGCAGCGGCCCGGCCTGCGCTGCGGCCTGCACCTGGGCCGGGGCCTGGGCCGGGGCCTGGGCCGGGGCCTGGGCCGGGGCCGGGGCCTGGGCTGCGGCCGCGGCGCAGATCGCGGCGGCGATCGGGTGCTCGGATGCGTGCTCCACGGCGGCCGCGCAGGCGAGCAGCTCGGCTGGGCTGGTCCCGGCGGCGGTGACCAGCGCGGTCACCGACATCGCGCCGGTGGTGACGGTCCCCGTCTTGTCGAACACGACGGTGTCGATCGAGCCGGACGACTCGAGCGCCTGGTGCCCCTTGATGAAGATGCCGAGCTGCGCGCCGCGGCCGCAGGCCGCCACCAGCGCGGCGGGCGTGGCCAGGCCGAGCGCGCAGGGGCAGGCGATGATCAGCACCGCGAGCCCCGCGCTGAGGGCCTGCTCGGCGGGGGCGCCGGCCAGCAGCCAGCCGGCCAGGGTCAGCGCCGCCGCGGCCAGCACCAGCGGGACGAAGACGCGGCGACCCGGTCGGCCAGCCGCTGGATGGCGGCGCTGCGGGTGGCCGCCGCCCCTGGTGCGCTCGTGAGCACCTCGGGGACGGCCAGCGCGGCGGCCTTCCTGATGCCGCTCATCCTGGGGCTGAGCAGCATCGGGTTCATCTTCTGCGCGGTGATCGCCCTGTCGCCGACCGCGGCGGAGATCGTCGAGGAACACGAGCTGATGCGCCGGATCGGCCGGGTCCCGAAGCACGCGCCGACGCCGCCGCCGGGACGCGGCCCGGCGTCCGGCGGCTCCGGGGCGCCGCGCCCGGACGAGCCGGGCAGCCTGTTCCGGCCGGCGAGCTGGGACCGCGACAGGTCGTGAGCCGGGGGCGGGTCACGCCCGCGCGGGCGCCCTCACCGGCCAACGTGGTCGGTGAGCCAGGTGCAGATAGGCAGGCTCGTTCGGAAGAAATCAACGAGGCGGTCCTTGGCCGCGGCCGTTTCCAGCCAGGGCTCGACGGGCCATTGCCGCCACGTGGTCAGGCCCTTGTACCTGAGCAGGCCGATGCGCGGGTGATCGGCCGGGTAGCCGCGGGGCGCGGATTTGAGCACGCCGTGGCCGTGGACCGTGAGGCCGGCCTTCTCGATCTCGGCGGCGATCCGCTCGAGCTCGGCGCCGGTGCGATCGCCGGCCACCGCGGCACGGTAGCGGGCGAGCTGGTCCGGGTTCAGCTGCCACATGCCGGCGCCCGCGGCCAGGCCCTCGGCGGAGAGCTGGACGTAGCCGGTGCCGCCGACGACGACCCCGATATGGGTCTTGTAGGGAGTCTTGTCCGGGCTGAACCTGACGTCCCGGTAGGGCCGGAAGATCTTGGGCTCGCCGAACTCCGGCGCCAGTTCCTCGGCCAGATCGGCCATCGGGCCGAGCACCTTCTCCTCGTAAACGGCCTTGTTCGCCGTCCAGTAGGACTTGGTATTGTCGGCCATCAGCCCGTCGTAGAAATCCAGGGCTTCCTCCGGCCAGCCGCTGAACGCCATCGCCCGGCTCCTCTCGTCGTCCGCTTTTAAGATCTATTTTCCCGAACGGGCGGTGGTGCTTGCCCGCGGAACCGTGTATACGGGACGCATGACCACGCCGGTATCGCTCACGCACCTCGATGAGCCGCTGTTCGACGGGGCGGGCGCGACCAAGCGGGACCTGGTGGACTACCTGGACGCCGTCTCCGGGCTCATCCTGCCCGAACTGCGCGGGCGGCCGCTGTCGGTGATCAGGGTCCGGGGCGGCCAGCAGCCGTTCATGCAGAAGAACCTGCCGGACTACGCGCCATCGTGGATCGGCTCGGTGACGCTGTGGGCCGAGTCGTCGCGCCGCGAGGTGCGGTACGCGCTGTGCGACGACTGGCCGACGCTGCTGTGGTTCGCCAACCAGCGGGCGGTGGAGTACCACCCGACCCTGACGCTGGCCGGCCAGCCGGACCGGCCGACATACCTGATCATGGACATCGACCCGCCGGCCGGGGCGCCGTTCGGGCACGCGGTGGCGGCCGCCCGGCTGGTCAGGGAGGCGCTGGCCGGGGCGGGGCTGTCCGGGGCGGTCAAGACCAGCGGGTCCAAGGGGGTGCACGTGTACGTGCCGGTCGATGCTCACGGGGAAGAGGCCGCCGCGGCCACCCGGGCGCTGGCCGCGCGGGCCGCGCTGCTCGATCCGGCCCTGGCGACGACCGCGTTCATCGTCCAGGACCGGGAGGGGAAGGTCTTCCTCGACTCGACCAGGGCCGGCGGCGCCACCGTGGTGGCGGCGTACAGTCCGCGGGTGCGGCCGGGCGTGCCGGTCTCGTTCCCGGTGCGCTGGGACGACCTGGACGATGTCGCGCCGGGCGACTTCACCGTGCGTTCGGTCCCTTCGCTTGTTCCCGGGCACGCGGCGTGGGCCGGCGAGCTGCCGGAGCCGCAGGCCCTTCCTTCGGACTTGGTGGAGGAGGGACGGGCGATCCCGATCGCCCGGGTGCAGGCCATGCACGAGGGCAAGCGGCGCGCCCGGGCCCGCCGGGCGCCTTAGCCCTTTGTTAGTGGGCGACCCAGCGCATCCGAGACCACCACCCCGGCCCCGGATCGGCCGACACGATGTGACATGGAGGCGGATACAACCGCCACGCTGTCACATCGTTTCGATGGTGGCCCGGCTGCGAGGGCGGCGGGACCGAGGTCAATGTGGCGTTCTGGCTGCCGCGGCGGGCCGTCCAGACGGGCGCGGCGCAGTCGCAGTAGTTCACCGGACACAACGGCGGGCGAGGCTAGCGGAGGGTGGGGAGGGTGGCGAAGAGGGCGGCGGCTAGCTGGTCGACGTGGGGGCGGGCGAAGGGCAGGGGCGGGCGGATCTTCAGGGTGTGGCCGTGCGGGCCGGTGGCGCTGATGAGGACGCGGCGTTCGCGCAGGGCATTGACGACGCGGAGGGCGGTGTCGCCGTCGGGCTCGCCGGTGGCGGGGTCGATGAAGTCCACGGCGGCGTACAGGCCGGCGCCGCGGACACCGCGGATGGCGGGCTCGCCCGAGGCGATCTCCGTGAGCGTGCCGAGCAGGTAACGGCCGACGTCCCTGGCGTGTTCTTGCAGGCCTTCGGCTTCGATCACGTCGAGCACCGCCGGCCGCGGCGGCGACGCAGACGGAGTTGCCGCCGAAGGTGTTGAAGTACCTGATCTTGCTGCCGAACTCCTCGAGCAGTTCGGGGCGGGCCGCGACGCCGGCGATCGGCATGCCGTTGCCCATGGGCTTGCCCATGACGGCGAGGTCGGGCACGATGCCGTGGCGCTGGAAGCCCCACATGGCCTCGCCGGTGCGGGCGAAGCCGGGCTGGACCTCGTCGGCGATGTAGAGGCCGCCGGCCTGGTGCACGGCCTCGGCGACGAGGCGCAGGAAGCCGGCCGGGCCGGGCCGCAGGCCGTCGGAGGAGAACATGCTGTCGGCGATGAAGGCCGCGAGCCTGACGCCGTGCCTGCTCATGTCGGCGATCGCGGCCCGGACCCGGGCGGCGAACTGCTCGGCCGGCGTCAGTCCCGTCCGGGGGCGCGACCGTCCATACCGTCCGGCCCAGCGGGACGGCCGGGCCGAGGCTCGGCGATATCTCGGCGGCGGCGGTGGTGACGCCGTGGTAAGCGTTGGCGGTGATGATCGTGCCCTCGCCGCCGGTGTGGAAGCGCGCTATGCGCAGGGCGAGATCGACCGCCTCGCTGCCGGTGCAGGTGAACATGACGTGGCCGATCCCGGCCGGGTACGTCGCGAGCAGCCGCTCGGCGTAGTCGAGGATGAGCTCGCTGGCGTAGCGGGTGTGGGTGTTGAGGGTGGCCGCCTGGCGGGCGATCGCCTCGACGACCCGCGGGTGGCAGTGGCCGACCGACGGCACGTTGTTGTACGCGTCGAGGTAGGCCTGGCCGTCGGCGTCGTAGAGGTGCACGCCCTCGGCGCGGACGATCCGCACCGGGTTCCGGTAGAACAGCTTGTAGGCCGGGCCGAGCAGGGCGGCGCGCCGCTTGACGATCCGGCGCAGCTCGGGATCGAGGGTGTCCACGGTGCCGATGTCGAAACCGTTGACCATGGTCGCGGTGTCAGGCATGGCTCGCCTCCGGGCGGCAGGCGTCGAGGACGCGCGCGGTTATCTCGTCAACTCCGATGGTCAGCAGCTGGCTCAGCTGCTCCCGCGCGACCGGCGTATTGCGCAGGATGTAGCCGCGGTTCTCGGGAAACCGGACGGCCCGCCATTGGCTGATGACGAGCCTGGCCACGATACGGGCCAGCACCAGGTCCGGCAGCAGGCCGAGCTCGCCGGCGGTGAGCGGGGTGACGGCGTGGTAGCCGCTGATCATGTCCAAGGCGGGCCGGAGGCAGTCGGCCTCGGCGGACAGCAGGTTGGCGGCGGCGACGGCGACGTCGTTCACCAGCGCGGTCACGGTCACGTCGCCGAAGTCGATGATCCCGCAGACGCGGCTCGCGTCGGCCCGGCTGGCGTCGATACAGATCAGCACATTGTCCGGGCTGAAGTCGTTGTGCACCAGCTGCGTGCGCTGAGCCGCCAGCCGCGGCGCCACCTCGGCGGTGAACCGGCCGATCAGCTCGTCGAGCCGGCCGCGCCTGCCCCCGGCGGCAGCTCCGCGGCCAGCGGGCGCAACCGCGGCAGCTGCGCGATGTCCCACAGCAGCGGCCGGTGCACGAGCGGGTCATCGAACCCGCGCAGGGCGCGGCCGAGCGAGGCCAGGGTCGCCCCCACCTCGCGCCGCAGGGCGGCCGAGGCAGGCACCGAACGGAGCGGCTGGCCGTCCAGGTAGGTGATGACGTGCATTAGCCGCCCCCGCAGCGGACCGTCGGCGACCAGGGCCCACAACTGTCCGTCCACGCTGGGCACGACGCGCGGGACGGGAAGCTCGCCGGCCACGACCTCGAGGTGCCGCAGCACCCGAGCCTGAACGCCGACGACCCTGGGGTCGGCCCGCTGGTGCGCGACCTTCACCACGTAGCGCCGCCCGTCGCCGATCCGGAGCTTGAAGTTGTCGTCGGCTTCGCCGGGCAGGCGATCCAGCTCACCGGTCAGCCCGAAGCTGGCCCAGACGGCTTCGGCGGCGCCGGTCGAGGTTACCGGGGCAGACGGCGTCAGCCGGATCACGTCCGGGCCGGGATCATGAGAGCCGTCATGCACATCACGCACTCTACGATCTGGCCGGGATGACCGCGAGAAGGTGGCCGGAGGCACGCACCGGGGTCCGTTCGGAGGAAAGGTGAGTCGCTGTTAACCGGCCAGCCCGGCACCCCCCGCACGGTACGCGTATACCGACGCGACCGTGAATGCCGCCAGGTCGCCTGGCGTAGCAGACGCCCCAGGCCAGCAGAAGCAGCAGGATCGGCTTGCTGCGGGCCAGCCACAGGTACTATCTCACGGCCATCCCCCTCACGTTCGTCCGCCCTCGGCGACCAGGTGGCCCTAAGCGGTCTGCCAGTAGACGGTGTAGTACTCGTGGGCGGCGCGGCTGACCGGGATCAGCCGGATCGGCTGGCCGCCGGTTCGGGCGCCGGCGGCCTCGAACGCCATCGGCTGCATGGCGGTCCGCTGGACCGAGGCGACGTCAAGCGCTGGTGTCAGCGGACCGGGGTCGGCCGGGTAGACGCCGCTGAGCACGACGGGGCCGTAGGTCACGGCCTGGACGGACGGGTGGTCGGGGGTGGGCTCGAAGGCCAACTGCATCGGCAGCGTGACCTCGAGCAGGTCGCCGGCCTCCCACCGGCGCCGCACGGTGATCCACCCGCCCGGCTGCGTCCCAGGGATCCCCGGGGTTCCCGGGACCACCGCGGTCCCCGGCAGCGCCGCGCCGTTGAGCCGGGTCATGGGCAGTCCCGCCACCCACTTGGGTACCCGCACCCGCAGCGTCATGGTGGCCGCGCCCGAGACCACCGACAGGCGGGTCACGGGCTCGTCGGGGAACGACGTCGCCTGCTGCAGGGTGAGCCCGTCGAGGCGGACCTGCGACGGGATGAACAGGTTGACGTAGAGGCCGTCCGCGTCGCGCGTGTAGATGGTGTCGGCGAACTTGGCCTGCGTCTCCAGGCCGCTGGCCGTGTCGCAGGTGAAGGTGTCCCAGTCGGTGGCGTAGATGCCCTGGTCGCCGCGCGGGAAGTAGTTCAGCGGCTGGCGCTTGAACGCGCCCGCCGACAGGCCCGTGTAGTAGCAGTTGAAGCCGTGCGGCGAGGCCGGGTCCTGCTCCCCCAGCATCTGGTTGAACAGCGTCCGCTCGTAGTAGTCGATCATGTCGACGCGGCTGAGCTGGTGGAAGTGCAGCAGCCTGGTCAGCTTGAGCATGTTGTAGCTGACGCAGTTCTCGCAGGTGAAGTTGGACAGCTGCGCGGCCACCGTGTCCGGGGCCTGGAAATGCTCGTAGTTGCCCACGCCGCCGATGACGTAGACGTGATGCCCGGTCACGATGTCCCAGAAATTCTGCGCGATGTCGTGATACTTGCCGCTGCCGGTCTCCTCCCACATCCGGGCGCAGGCGACGATCTTCGGCGTGGTCACGTTCGCCTGCAGCCCGGGCAGCGCGTCCACCCCGGCCGCCAGCGGGTCGAGCACCTCGGCGTGGTAGAAGCGCTGCGCGGTGGCCAGGTAACGTTCGGCGCCGGTGATCGTGTACAGGTTGGCCAGGGCTTCCGGCAGCCCGCCGAACTCGTTACCCAGGATCATCTGCATCTGCGCGTACGGCAGCCGCGAGGTGCGCCAGTCCACCCAGTCGGCCAGCTTCATCGCGACATCGAGGGCCTGGTCATCGCCGGCCAGCTGGTACTGGTCGATCATCCCGGCCAGGTACTTGTGGATCATGTAATACGGCGACCAGACCGCCAGGCCGCGCTCCAGCCAGTCGAAGTAGAACTCGGGGAACGCGGACAGGTAGCCGGGATGGAAGCCCGCGTTTGCGGCGCGGGCCTGCAACGCGGCCAGCTGGCTGACCAGGTAGCGGCCGCGGTCCCTGGCCGCTGCGTTCCCGGTGCTGGCGTAGGTGAGCGCGAGCGCGGACAGCAGGTGCCCGGTCATGTGGCCGCGTATCTGCGACAGGGGCTTCTCCCAGCCGCCAAGCGGCTCGGCTTGGGTGGGCTGGCCGTAGTTCAGCCGGAAGGAACGCAGCATGCGTTCTGGATCCAGGAACAGCAGGTAGGCCGTGTTCCTTGACTGGTTATCCCGGAACGGGCTATCGAGCAGGGTCACCGCCGTGAGCGGCAGCGCGGCGGTGCGTCCCGCCGTGCCGTCCAGCGCGTAGCCGCCCGGCACCGGCGTCATGCTGGCACTGTGGGCCAGGTTCGCGTTGGCGTTCGGGGATCCGTCGGCGACCAGCGCCTGCTCGGCGATCAGGGCCGCGGCGCCGACGCCGAAGACGGTCAGCGCCTTCCGCCTGCTCAGACCGCTCGGATGGCTGCCCGTTTCGTTCACATCACCGACCCTTTGCCCGCCTAACGTCTCGGGCAAGATCGTACCCAGCGCCGTCGTCCAGGCACCGGCCGCCGACCTCGGCGTAAGGCTTTTCGGAGGAAAGTCTTACCAACTACTTACGTGGGCGCCGGAAGCTGAGCCGGAGCAGGCGGACGGGCGTACTCCTAGGTGTAGTGGTCAGTGCACACGGCAGCCAGGTCATGAGCCAACCGATCCGAACGCTCCCCCGAGGCTCATGGTCGCCCGTCTCCCCCTATCCGTGCAGGCGGTCGGGTGCACTGGCCACTTCGGCGTGTTTCCTGGCTTCTTCAGCGTCTCAGGATGAGGGCGGTCAGCGCGGCCAGCACCAGGGTCAGCGCAGCGGCCCCGCCGTGCAGGGCGATCATGCGGGAGCTGAACGAAGGTCCGGGCCCGGCTTGGCGCTTGGCTCCGGCGGCCCGGGTATTGGCGGCCCGGGTGCTGGCGGCCCGGGTGCTGGCGGCGAACCAGGCCAGGCCCAGGCTGGCGGTGACCGCGACCAGCCCGAACGCGATCCAGCCCAGCGGCAGGTAGTGCACGAACGTGAAGCCGAGCCAGAACCCGAGGCCGATGATCCCGCACGCCGGATGGGCGAACTCCAGCAGCGCGCGTGCCCCCGGCACCACCGGCGCGGTCCTGGCCGCCGTGAGCGAAGGCGGATCGAACCGGGTCCGCGCGGCTCGTCGTGTCTCGCGAGGCGAGGCGGGCGGCGTTTGGGAGGGGCGCGCGGGCGGCGGGGGCGGCGCGGCCTGAGCGGCAGGGCGAGCCTGGCCGGCGGGGACCTGACCGGCGGGGACCTGAGCGGCGGGGGCGGTTTGGGCGCCGACTTGAGCGGGCTGGGCGGCCCGGGGCGCGGATGCGAGGCGAGCCTGGCCGAGGTTGCTCGTCACCAGCAGGTAAAACCCGGCACCGGCGGTGAATAGCCACAGCACTAGGACCACGACAGCCATGGTCACTCCTTTCCGCAGGCCTCAAATTACCTGAGCAACCTGGGCGCCGAAGATGGTGGGACGCGGCCGCGGATGTCCCCGCAACGTCAAGTCGCGCTCCGCCGAGCATTTGTCGTCATTGTGTGTCACCGTCCCCCTGATAGGGGGGACGGTGACACACAAAGATTCGATATCTGCCTGTGGGCTAGGAGTGGTGGGCTATGGGGCAGGGGCGCGGCGCTCGGCTAGGTGGATGAGGGCGAGGACGGCGCCGACGGCGGCCAGCTGCCCGACCACCGCGCCGCCGGCCAGTACCGCGGCGTACCTGCTCATCGCGCGGGCACGGGCCGGGCCGGCGTGAGTGCGCTGGATCAGGCTGAGTACCTGGGGGATCATCACGGCCGCGCCGGCCCCTGGATGAAGCGCAGGGCGATCAGGAACCCGGCCGTGGCGGCCAGCCCGCAGCCGAGCGAGGCGAGCGTGAACAGGACAAGCCCGGCCATGAACATCCGCCGGTAACCGAGGATGTCGCCGAGCCGGGCCCCGGTCACCAGCAGCACCCCGCGCACTACGCCAAGGTGTTCCGGCATCCGCTCTACCCGCGCCTGGAGATGACCTCCACCAGCTTTGCCGTCCAGGCCGCGCCCGGTACCCGGATGGTCGTCTATACCCCCGCCGACAGCGCCACCCGCGCGGCCATGGAGCACCTGGTCACGGCCGAGGAGGCCGCGCATGACTTCCCGTGCCGGGCCGCCCATCAGGCCCGCGCCCGCGACCTGGTGCCGCAGCAGGTCTAGCGGCAGGTCTAGCGGTCCGCGAACGCGGCCGCGTTTACCGGCCCAGGCCGCGGCAGAAGCGCCTAAGCTGCCGCAAAACACGCTGCGTCACCGTTTTTGCCGTTCGGCCCACCTAGGGACGATCGCCGCTATACAGTTAATGATCCTGTCAACACAGGACGTGACTCAAATAATATTCCGAAACGCCGGATGAAACACTGATAACCTGGCTCTTAGCATCACCGCCCAGCGCCTCGCCGACCACGCGCAGCGCCAATACGGATGGTGACAAGAACCACCGCTCGTTCTGATTGATCGAGGTTTTCTCGGGTAGCGGGGGCTACGGAGAGCTCATAAAGGGGAACTTATGACGCCCGTCATTGGTATAACCACATATGACGATCACGCCTCCTGGCCCAGCTGGTCAGCCCGGGCGGCCATGCTGCCCTGGGTATATGTCGAGGCGGTGCGGCGCAACGGCGGACGGCCGGTCATGCTCCCGCCCGGCGGCGACGAGGAGGAGGCCAGGGCGACCGTCGCAGGTCTGGACGGCCTGGTGGTGTCGGGCGGGCCGGACATCGACCCGACCAGGTACAGCGCGCCCAGGCACCCGCAGACGCAGCCGCCCGTAGCGGCGCGCGACGCCTGGGATTTCGCCGTCACGGGCCATGCCCTGCGGCTCGGCGTGCCCCTGCTGGCCATCTGCCGCGGCATGCAGGTGCTGAACATCTGCCGGGGCGGCACCTTGCACCAGCACATACCGGACAAGGTCGGCCACACCAGGCACGACGGGTCGCCGGGCGGATTCGGGCTGCACAAGGTGCGGATCAGCCCGGACAGCACGCTGGCTGCCATCTTGCCCGAGGACGGTCATATCGACGTGCCGACCCGCCATCATCAGGCCGTCGACCTGCTCGGCGACGGGCTCAAGGCGGTGGCGTGGGAAGAGGACGGCACGATCGAGGCGGTAGAGCCAGGCCCGTCGGAACTCGACCGCTTTTCCGGCTTCGTGCTCGGCGTTCAGTGGCACCCTGAGCAGGGCAGCGACCCGCGTTTGTTCACCGCGCTCGTGACCGCGGCCACCGACCGGGCCGGCGCGCGGACGACGCAACTTGCGCCCATGATCTAGTCTTTCTGCGACAGTACCTAGTCGTTCTGCGACAGCACTGCCTCGCCAGCGTCGGCGATCAGGAGACAAGACCGTGCCAGGAGGCTCGCCCGCCATCACCGCCGCGGTATTCCGCGCGGTCAGGACGGGGAACGCCTTCGAGGAGACCGTCGAGCGCCTGCTCGAGGGCGTCAAGCTGGGCGTGTACG
This sequence comes from uncultured Actinomycetes bacterium, assembly GCA_963739615.1. Classification (GTDB taxonomy): domain Bacteria; phylum Actinomycetota; class Actinomycetes; order Streptosporangiales; family Streptosporangiaceae; genus Palsa-504. The sequence continues at coordinate 178,250 of CAVUBD010000028.1, read as the reverse complement.
CGCCGGGCGACCGGCTGCCGCCGGAGAGGGAGCTCACCCGCAGGCTCGGGATCAGCCGCATCACGCTGCGGGAGGCGCTGCACGAGCTGGCCGCGGCCGGGTACGTCGAGACCAAGCGCGGCAGGTTCGGCGGCACGTTCGTCATCCGGCCGCCCGAACCGATGGTGCCTGACGAGCTCAGCCGGACCGCGCGGGACATGGGCGGCCAGCTCGATGACGCGCTGACGTTCCGCCGGGTGGTCGAGAGCGGCGCGGCCGAGATGGCGGCCCGGGCCAGCCTGACCATGCAGCAGCGGGAGAGCCTGGCCGAGTGCCTGGCGGCCGTGCATGCCTGCGGCGCCGCCGATTACCGGCAGGCGGACACGCGGCTGCACCTGGCGATCGCCGACGCGGCCGGCTCGCCGCTGCTGACCGCGAGCGTGGTCGAGGCCCGGGTGCGGCTGGTCGACCTGCTCAACGCGATCCCCATGCTCGGCACCAACCTGGAGCACGCGAACGTCCAGCACGCGACCATCATGCGGGCGATCCTGGCCGGTGACCCCGACCGGGCCAGGCGCGCGATGGAAGAGCACGTCGCGGGCACCGCGGCGCTGCTTCGCGGCTTCCTCGCCGAGTCCTGAGCCGGACGGCGGCGGCCGTCAGGACTGACCACTTGACACACTCCCTGGCGCAGTGGGTCAATACCTTCATTCAATGGATCACTTCCAGCCATATGTGTCTGTTTCAGCCAGGGAGATCGCATGGCCGACGACATCGCCGCAGTCCACGCGGCCGGCGCAGATGAGCAGCGGCTGCACGAACTTGGTTATGCACAGGAGCTTCACCGGCGGATGTCGGGGTTCTCGAACTTCGCCGTGTCGTTCACGATCATCTCGATCCTGTCCGGCTGCCTGACCCTGTACTACTTCGGGATGGCCGAGGGCGGCCCGGCCATCATCGTCTGGGGCTGGCCGATCGTCGGGATCTTCACCCTGCTCGTGGGGCTGTCCATGGCCGAGGTCTGCTCCAGCTTCCCGACCGCCGGCGGCCTGTACTACTGGGCGGCCAAGCTCGCGCCCCGGCACGGCCCGGCCTGGTCCTGGTTCACCGGCTGGTTCAACTTCCTGGGCCAGGTGGCGATCACCGCCGGAATCGACTTCGGCGCGGCGTTCTTCATCAACTTCCTGTTCAGCCTGTGGTTCGGCTTCAGCACGAGCACGCACTGGCACACGATCGTGATCTATGCCGCCGTCCTGTTCCTGCACGGCCTGATGAACCAGTTCGGCATCCGGCTGGTGGCGCTGCTGAACAACGTCAGCGTCTGGTGGCACATCGCCGGCGTGCTGATCATCGTCGGCGCGATGATCTTCGGGCTGAAGGCGGGCGCGCACCACGCCTCGGCCAAGTACGTGTTCACCGACCTGGAGAACCTGTCCGGGTTCCACATCGGCTGGTGGTACATCCTGCCGATCGGGCTGCTGATGGCCCAGTACACGTTCACCGGGTACGACGCCTCGGCGCACATGACCGAGGAAACCCACGGGGCCGCGCGCAGCGGCCCGCGCGGCATCGTCATGTCGATCCTGATCTCGCTGATCGCGGGGTGGGTGCTGCTGATCGGCATCACGTTCGCGATCCAGAAGGCGAACTACGCGAACGAGGCGGCGACGCTCGCCGCCCCGGCGCAGATCTGGCTCGACTCGATCGGGCGGACCGGCGCCGAGCTGCTGCTCCTGGTGGTGATCGGGGCCCAGTTGTTCTGCGGCATGTCGTCGGTGACGGCGAACTCGCGGATGATCTACGCGTTCTCCCGCGACGGCGCGCTGCCCGGGTCGGCCTTCTGGCACCGGGTGAACAAGCGGACCAGGACGCCGACCAACGCGATCTGGCTGGCGGCCGGCGGCGCGCTGATCCTCGGGCTGCCGTACCTGTGGAACTCTGCGGCCTACGGCGCGGTGACCTCGATCGCCACCATCGGCCTGTACGTCGCCTACGTGATCCCGACGTTCTTGCGGCTACGGCAGGGCGACAACTTCAAGCGCGGGCCGTGGCACCTGGGCCGGTGGAGCTACGTGATCGGCTGGGCGGCCGTGACCTGGGTTGTGATCATCTTCTTCCTGTTCATGCTCCCGCAGTTCGGCCCCATCAGCCGTCTCACGTTCAACTACGCACCGATCGCGGTGGCCGTGGTGATCGGCTACGCCGGCATCTCCTGGCTGGTCTCGGCCAGGAAGTGGTTCACCGGGCCGAAGATACAGGGCACGCCCGAGGAGCTGGCCGCGATCGAGCGGGAGCTTTCCGTCTGATGCCGCTGCAGACGGGGGGTCACGGCATGCGGCACGGGATGCTGACGCTGGAGCAGCTGCGGGTCCTGGTCGGTGAGGGCGAGATCGACACGGTTGTGCTCGCCTTCACCGACATGCAGGGCCGGCTGCAGGGCAAGCGGCTCTCGGCGGAGTTCTTCCTCGACGAGGTGGCCGAGCGCTACTCCGAGGGCTGCAACTACCTGCTCGCCGTGGACGTGGACATGAACACGGTCGACGGGTACGCGATGTCGTCCTGGGAGCGCGGCTACGGCGACTTCGTGTTCGTGCCGGACATGGCCACCTTGCGCCGCGTCCCGTGGCACCCGGGCACGGCGCTGGTGATCGCGGACCTGACCTGGCTCGATGGCGCGCCGGTGATGGCCTCGCCGCGGCAGGTACTCAAGGCGCAGACCGCGCGGCTGGCTTCGCGGGGATTGGTCGCGCTGGCCGGGACCGAGCTGGAGTTCGTCGTCTACAAAGACAGCTACGAGCAGGCGGCGGCGAAGGACTACCGCGACCTGGTGCCGGCCAACACCTACAACGTGGACTACTCGATCCTGGGCACGTCCCGGGTCGAGCCGCTGCTGCGCCGGATCCGCAACGAGATGGCCGGGGCCGGCCTGTACGTGGAGTCGGCCAAGGGCGAATGCAACCTCGGCCAGCACGAGATCGCGTTCCGGTACGCCGAGGCCGTGGCCACCTGCGACAACCACTCGATCTACAAGACCGGGTCCAAGGAGATCGCCGCGCAGGAGGACATGAGCCTTACCTTCATGGCCAAGCCGAACGCCCGCGAGGGCAACTCGTGCCACATCCACCTGTCGGTGCGCGCGGCTGACGGCACCCCGGTGATGGCCGGGGACCAGCCGCACGGCCTGTCCAGGCTCGGCGAGCACTTCCTGGCCGGCCTGCTGGCCTCGATGCGCGAGCTGGCGTTGTGCTACGCACCCAACGTCAACTCCTACAAGCGCTACGTGCCGGGCAGTTTCGCGCCGACCTCGGTGCGCTGGGGACCGGACAACCGCACCTGCGCGCTGCGCCTGGTCGGGCACGGAGGATCGCTGCGGGTGGAGAACCGCACGCCGGGTGGCGACGTGAATCCCTACCTGGCCGTGGCGGCGATGATCGCGGCGGGCCTGCACGGCATCGACAACGAGCTGCCCCTCGAACCGCCGATGACCGGCAACGCCTACAGCGACACCGCCGCCCAGGTGCCGCAGACGCTCCGCGAGGGGCTGGAACTGTGGGAGAAGAGCGAGCTGGCCAGGCAGGCGTTCGGCGCGGAGGTAGTGGAGCATTACGCCAACTACGCCCGGGTGGAGCTGGCCGCCTACGACGCCGCGGTAACCGACTGGGAACTGCGGCGCTGCTTCGAACGCCTGTAAAAGGGGATTTCACGCATGTCTGCCTTCACCGTGCTCAATCCCGCGACCGAGGAACCGGTCACCACGGTGACCCAGACCTCTTCTGAGGAGGCTGATGCGGCGATCGCCCGTGCGGTGGCGGCCCAGGCCGCCTGGCGCGACGTGGCGCCCGGCGACCGGGCCCGGCTGCTGCGCTCGTTCGCCGCAGCCGTCGATTCCGCTGCGGAGGAGCTGGCCACCCTGGAGGTGGCGGGCTCAGGCCATCCCGTCGGGCAGGCCCGCTGGGAGGCCGGGCACGTCCGCGACGTGCTGCTTTACTACTCGGCGGCGCCGGAGCGACTGTGCGGCCAGCAGATTCCGGTCCCCGGCGGGCTGAACGTCACCTTCCATGAGCCGGTCGGCGTGGTCGGCCTCATCGTGCCGTGGAACTTCCCGATGCCGATCCTGGCCTGGGGCATGGCGCCCGCGCTGGCCGCGGGGTGTGCCGTCGTGGCGAAGCCCGCGGAGGCGACCCCGCTGACCGCGATGCGGATCGGGTCGCTGGCCTTGGCGGCCGGGCTGCCTGAGGGCGTGTTCCAGGTGCTGCCGGGTAAGGGCAGCGTGGTCGGGCAGCGGCTGGTCGACCACCCTTCGGTGCGCAAGATCGTCTTCACCGGGTCCACCGAGGTGGGCCGTTCGATAATGGCGGGCTGCGCGCGGCAGGTGAAGCGGCTCACGCTGGAACTGGGCGGCAAGAGCGCCAACATCGTGTTCGCCGACGCCGACCTGGAGCGAGCCGCGGCGACCGCGCCTTACGCGGTGTTCGACAACGCGGGACAGGACTGCTGCGCCCGGTCGCGGATCCTGGTGCAGGCCAGCGTGCTTGACCGGTTCATGGAGCTGTTCGAACCCGCGGTCAAGGGGGTCGCGGTGGGCGACCCGGCTTCCGGTGACGACCGAGATGGGACCGCTGATCTCGGCGGCGCACCGCTCGCACGTCGCGTCGTTTGTGCCTTCTGACGCGCCGGTGGCCTTCCGGGGTCACGCGCCTTCCGGGCCGGGGTTCTGGTTCCCGCCGACCGTGCTGGCGCCGGTGCGCCCCGGTGACCCGGCCTATACCGAGGAGGTGTTCGGCCCGGTCGTGACCGTGACGCCGTTCTCCGACGAGGCCGAGGCGGTTTCTCTTGCGAACGACACGCCGTACGGTCTTTCCGGCTCGATCTGGACCTCGGACGTGGGCCGCGCGATCCGGGTGGCCCGGGCGGTGGAGAGCGGGAACCTGTCGGTGAACTCGCATTCCTCGGTGCGGTACTGGACGCCGTTCGGCGGCTTCAAGCAGTCCGGCCTCGGCCGCGAGCTCGGGCCGGATGCGCCGGACGCTTTCACCGAGGTCAAGAACGTCTTCATTGCTACGGAGGGCTCATGAGGTTCGAGGGCAGGACCGTCGTGATCACCGGTGCGGGCAGCGGGATCGGGCTGGCCGCGGCCCGGCGGTTCGCGGCGGACGGCGCCAGCGTGGTGGCGGTCGACATCGACGACGACGCCGGCGAGAAGGCCGCGGCGGAGACGAACGGGCTGTTCGTTCATGCCGATGTGACCTCTGAGACCGATGTGGCCGCGGCGTTCCGGACGGCGTATGAGACCTACGGCTCGGTGGACGTCGCGTTCAACAACGCCGGCATCTCGCCGCCCGACGACGACTCGATCCTTTCCACCGGCCTTGACGCCTGGCGGCGGGTCCAGGAGGTCAACCTGACCTCGGTCTACCTGTGCTGCAAGGAAGCGGTCGGCTACATGCGGGCGCAGGGCAAGGGCGCGATCGTGAACACCGCCTCGTTCGTCGCGGTGCTGGGCTCGGCCACCTCGCAGATCTCCTACACCGCCTCCAAGGGCGGCGTGCTGGCCCTGTCGCGCGAGCTCGGCGTGCAGTTCGCGCGCGAGGGTATCCGGGTCAACGCGCTGTGCCCGGGGCCGGTGAACACGCCGTTGCTGCGGGAGCTTTTCGCGGCCGACCCGGAACGGGCTCAGCGCAGGCTGGTGCACGTGCCGATGGGACGGTTCGCGGAGCCCGAGGAGATCGCGGCGGCGGTGGCCTTCCTGGCCAGCGACGACGCCTCGTTCATCACCGCCTCGACGTTCCTGGTCGACGGCGGCATCTCCGGCGCGTACGTGACGCCGCTTTAAAGAGGTACGGAGCGTCCGGTCGTCGTAGACGGCCACCCGGGTCATCTGCATCCACCAGGTGACCTCGACCACGAACTAGCCGCCGCTCCCGTTACCGATGCCTGCGATGGTAGGAGGGGCGCAGGTGCGTGGTCCACGATGTTGCGATTTGTTGCGCCCTCTGGTAGTTCCCGCTGGCAGGCGACGGAACCGGCGGCCGAGTCCCAGAGATCGGCCGTGTCAGCCCAACTGCAGCGCCATTACCTGGCGTGATTACCACAGGAATCAGAGTGCGCACTATATCCGCCTTATTCTGTGGGGACATCGGTTGTTTGTCGGTCAAGACGCTGACCGTCCGGACCTGGGTATTCTGCGCGTCCGCGAGATGCGGGCCGGACGTACCGCGCATGACGCTGTCAGGTCATCCGCTGGCGTAGCTCAGCAAGACCGCGCCGCTGGGGTGTTCGCGGTCGGGAGTGTCCTCGAAGGTCCTCTGCCCCGTATCAGGGACCTTCGGCTCTGGGTAGGCAGCATCGGTGGCGGCAGCCTGGCGCTATGACGGACCTCGGAGGCCGGGGCGCTCATCCCGGGGCTGTGCGCCCGGCGCGGCAGACCGCGGATCTGCCACCTGGCTACCCGCAGGAGTACCTGCGGCTGGTCACGCTGCGCGATGGGCGCAGCGTCCTCATCCGCCCCATCCAGCCCAGTGACGCGCCCGCGCTGGCCGAAGCGATCCAGTCCGCCGACGCCGACACCATCCGCCGCCGGTACCTCGGCGGCCACCCGCAGGTCACGCCCGAACTCCTCGATTACCTCACGACCGTCGACTACACGAGCCGGCTCGCGCTCGTCGCCGTCGAACCCGCCAGCCAGCGCGGCGTCGCGATCGCCCGCTACGAGCCAGCCGAACAGGACGGCACCGCGGACGTCGCCATCGCGGTCACCCCGGGCTGGCGCGATGTCGGCCTGGCCACCGAACTCCTCCGCATGCTCGCCCAGGCCGCCAGCGAACGGGACATACATACGTTCACCGGGACGTACCTCGCCGACAACCGCCCGGTCGCGGCCCTGATCAACGAGGCGGACGAGCCCGCGGACCAGGTTACCTCGCGCGGCATCGCCGAGTTCTCCGTGCCGCTTCCCCCCGGATCGAGGGCCCTAGGGCCCGATCACTAGTGGGCGCCGGAAGTTCGTCGGGGGTTCGGCCTGCCCGATTCGGTGATCGCAGCCGGGCGGCTCGGCCTGCAGGTCCCCCCGGCCGCGTGGTGGTGCGCCCGCGTCAGGAGCCCTGGGTACCTGCCCGGGGCGTTGGGGCTATGCGGGGTACTGGGTGGGTCTGGTGACGTAGGTGCGGCCGGCCGGGGTACGCCAGATCAGGACGCCCGGTTCCGGCTGGTCCAGCCGCCACCCTTCGGCCTGCTTGCACCTGTGGTGATGCCGGCAGAGCGGGGCCAGGTCGCATTCGCAGGTGAGCCCGCCCTGGTCCCAGGCGACGGTATGGTCCAGGTCGCAGCGGGCCGCGGGCCGGCCGCAGCCGGGGGCGGTGCACCGGGCATTGCGGGTGCGGACCAGGTGCTGGAGCTTGCGGCTGGGCCGGTAGCCGGGTTCGGCATGGTCGTGGCCGCAGGTGCCGCGGGCGATCGGGGTCAGCTGGATGCGCAGGCGGCTGATCCAGTCCTGCGGGCGGCTGCCGGGCGGCGGGCCGGGCCCCGAGGCGGCGGTGAGGTTGCCGGTGCCGGGCGGCGGGTGACGGCCGGCGGCGCAGCCGTGAGCGGCCGCGGTCCCGTCGGGGTGCAGTACGGTGACACACCATCGGGTGCGGGGGTCGCGGGCCGCGGCGGCGGCCAGGTCGCGGGCGTCGGCGGCGTCGGTCAGGCCGAACCCGGCGACGTCGGCGGGGGTGGCGGGCTGGCCGGTCAGCGCGGACCAGGGCACGGTGATGTTCACCAGCGCGGCGAAGCTGGGCCCGGCGTCCTGGCCGGGCTGGCGACCCCGGTCGCTGCGGTCAGGGCCGCGGGCGGGTCCGCGGGCGGGTCCGCGGGCGGGTCCGCCGCGACCGCCGCCGCTGCCGCCGTCGTTTCCGTCCGGGCCGCGGCCGCCGCTGTCTCCCGGGCCGCTGCCGTCGTTTCCGTCCGCGCAGTTGCCGTCGTGCTGCGGGCCGCCGCGCTCGCCGGTGTCATCCAGGCCGGCCGCCGCGGGGCTGCCGGTGCTGTCCGGGACAGGCGGGGCAGAGCGGCAGTCGCGTTCCTGCAGGAGGTCGAGGTAGCCGCGGACGCGGAGTTCTTGCAGGGTGCCGGGGACGCCGGCGGCGCGCAGGTCCAGCGCCCGCTGCTCGACGTGCTGCCAGGACGCGAGGACCTCATCCGGCGGGAGCTCGCGGGCGACCATCCCGGCGTTGCCGGAGTCCTCCCGGAACCGGCGCACGTGCGCGTCCTGCCTGGCGGCCTCCTTGCGCCGCTGGGCCGCCTCCGGGTCCAGCTCCAAGACCAGCCGGTGCGCGGCGGCGCGCAGCTTCCCGAACGTCAGCGATCCCGCGACCTCGGCCAGTACGGCATCGGCCTTGGCCGCGTCCTCGGCGGATAGGATCCGGGTCTCCTCTTCGATGATCCGCGCGTGCACCGGGTGGATCGTGCCCGCGTGCAGCGCGGCGAAGGTGGCTGGCAGCCGGCTGGTAACAGTGCTGGCGTAGTCCATCTGCGCGGCGGCGGAGGTCACGGTCAGATGCAGCTCGTGGCCCAGCTGGTCGGCGGCGAACTCCGCCGCCGCGCCGCCCTCGCCGGTATTGCGGGCGGTGAACTCCCCGACCGCGGCCATCACGTACCACGCGGAGCGGGATTCCAGCCGCCGGGCTGCGGCGATGACCCCGATCAGCTGGTCATCCGACAGCCCGGCCAGGCCCTTCCCGTCCTCGCCGGTGACGGTGTTGATGATCGTGGCCAGCAGCGGGTCCGGGGGCATGCCCGCGGCCGGGCCGGACTGGGCGAACTGGCCGGTATCCAGGGACCCAGCGGGCAGGCACAAGAACAGGCCCTGCTGCGCAGGGCCGGCCTGGCTCGCCTGGCTCGCCTGGCGGCGGGCAGCTGCCGGGCTCCTGGCCGTCGTCGCCTGGGTCGCAGAACGGGTCCGGGCGCATGCACCACGCTCCGTTCGGAAGAAAGACCTGAACCACCCTGTGTGAACTATAGTATCATAATCATGTAGTAAATAACCATTTTCTCGAACTTATTTTTGAGTCAAGCTGCCGGTTCGACGCCGAGGAGCGCAAGGCCCGCGGCGAGACCGTCCCGCCAGACGTCGAGCTGTACCTGAAGTCCCTCACCGCGAGCGCCATCAAGGCCGGCGGTGTCACCGACATCTACGCGGCCGCCGGCATCGGCCGCCCCGACCTGCTGGCCAAGTACGGTACCCCCCAGACGCCGAGGCCGACGCGATCAGGCGCGTCCTGGACCAGATGGAAACCTTCGCCGACGACTGGTCCCCAGAAGCCTAGACGGTAGGCAGCGTGCGCAGGCTGATGGTGACGGGCATCGCGCGGAGCTCGGCGAGCACGTCCTCGCTGTACTCGGAGCCGATGTCGGTCAGCACGTAGCCGAACTCGTCCTTGGTGCGCAGGAGCTGGCCTTCGACGTTGACGCCGTGCTCGGCGAGCACCCGGTTGATCGAGGCAAGCACGCCGGGGACGTTCTGGTGCAGGTGCACCAGCCGGTGCGTGCCGCTCATCACCGGCAGCGTCACCCCCGGCAGGTTCACGCTGAGCGAGGTGGCGCCGGAGGCCATGTAGTCGGCCAGCTTGCCCGCGACGAACTCGCCGATGTCCTGCTGAGCCTCCTCGGTCGAGCCGCCGATGTGCGGGGTGAGGATGACGTTCGGCAGCCCGCGCAGCTCGGAGACGAACTCATCACCGCTGCCCTTCGGCTCGGACGGGAAGACGTCGATGGCCGCGCCGGCGATGTGCCCGGACTCGATGCTGCGGCGCAGCGCCGCATGGTCCACCACGAAGCCGCGGGACAGGTTGAGGAACAGCGACCGCGGCCGCATCGCGGCGAACTCGGCCTCGCCGAAGAAGCCGCGGTTGCCGTCCCGCCCGTCGACGTGCAGGGTGACGGTCTCCACCGACTCAAGCAGCTCGGCCAGGGTCGAGCAGCGGCGCGCGTTGCCGATCGCCAGCTTGTCGGCCACGTCATAGAAGCAGACGGTCATGCCCAGGCTCTCCGCCAGCACCGACAGCTGAGTGCCGATATTGCCGTAGCCGACGATGCCCAGCCGGCGACCGCGCACCTCATGGCTGCCGGCGGCCGATTTATCCCATTCGCCCGCGTGCATCTTGGCGTTCTTCTCCGGCAGGCGCCGCGCCATCGCGATGATCTCGGCCAGCGTGAGCTCGACGACGCTGCGGGTATTGGAGAACGGCGCATTGAAGACCGCCACGCCGCGCCTGCTCGCGGCGACCAGGTTGACCTGGTTGACGCCGATGCAGAACGCGCCGATCGCGACCAGGTGCGGCGCGGCCGCCAGGACGCGCTCGGTGATGTGCGTCCCTGACCTGACGCCGAGCAGGCTCACGTCAGCGATGGCCTCGATGAGCTCATCCTCGCCCAGCGCGCGCGGCAGCGTGTCGACCTGGTAACCCTCTTTGGCCAGTCGCGCCGACGCGTCGGGATGGATGTTCTCGAGCAGCAGCACCCTCGTGGTCACCAGCGTTCGCACCTTTCGCGCGGTTCGGGGGCATTTACCCAGGCTCGGCCGCAGGCCGGCTGATCCCCCGTAGCTCATTTCCTTTATACCTAACGAACCGTGGTAACTGCCCCCGCCAGCTGATCCGGGTCCGGGGGTGCCGCGTCCTTGCGGTCAGGTCCCGCATCCGGATCCAGGGCGCCGAGCCTGGCGCGCACCTCGTCCGCCAGCGGGTGCGGCAGGCTCTCCAGGATAGCCACGGCCTCACGCCAGGCCGCCCTGGCGGCGACGGGGTCGCCTCCGGCCAGGAGGGCGTTGCCCAGGCCGACCAGCGAGTTGCCTTCGCCCGACCTCGCGCCGATCTCACGGTAGGCCTCGATGGCCTTGGCGTAACTGGCCTTGGCCTGAGCGATGTCACGCAGGTGAAGGTAGACATAGCCGAGGCTGTCCATGGTGTCGGCGGTGCCGCCGCGGTAGCCGGATTCCCTGTGCAGGCTCAGCGCCCGCTGGCAGTGGGTCAGGGCCTGGTCATACTGGCCCAGGTGGGCATAAAGCCAGCCGACCCCGTTCTCGAGGCTGGCCTGCGTCCACCAGTGCCCGGCGGCCTTGAGCATCCGCAGCGCGTCCAGCGCCACCGCCAGCGCCTCCGGGTAACGCTCCTGCTTCTCCAGCATGCTGGCCAGGCCGTTCAGCACCATTCCCTCGTTGGCCCGGTCGCCTAGTTCCCGGAACAGGTCAAGCGCCCGCCGGATGTTCGGGCTGGCCGCCTCGTACTCGTTCATGTGGTACTGGGCGTTACCGAGCAGGTAGTGGGTGTGCGCCAGGGCCACGGCATCACCGAGGCGCTGCGCCGCCGCGAGCGCGGTGGCCTGGGTGGCCGCGTAGTCGCGCCACCGGCTGCGCCGGCTGAAGAACGGGCCGAGGGTCCAGGGGAGCTGCCAGGCGTGGGTATCAAAGCCGTTGGCGTCGGCGTAGCTGATCAGGGCGAGCAGGACCGGGACCTCGGCGTCGAACCAGGACATGGCCTGTTCCTTGCCCGCGACATCGGCGGGCAGCACGTCCGGCTGCGGCGGGACCAGCCGCAGCGGCGACCGGGACGGGCTGAACCGCTGCGAGGCCGCCATGGCCGTGTGCAGGTAGTGGTCGAGTACGCGGTGCACGGCCGCCTGGCGATCGGCGGCCGAGTCATACCGCTCGGCCTGGTCGACGCCGTAAAAGCGAAGCAGGTCATGGAACGTGAACCGGCCGGGCAGGTACTCGGCCACCATATGGGCCCGGGTCAGCTCGCGTAGCGCGGTACCCGCCTTGGCCCGGGGCACCCCGGCCAGGCTGGCCGCCGCTGATAGCGAAATGTCCGGCCCCGGGTGCAGGCCGAGCAGGCGGAACATCCGGGCCGCGGTCTCGCTGAGCTGGTCGTAGGACCAGGAGAGCACGGCCCGCACGTCGGTGGCCGCGTCGTCCGCCTCGAGCGCGTCCAGCCGGCCCCGGGCGTCTCGCAACTCGGCCGCAAGTTCCGCTAGCGGGCGCTTCGGCCGGCCAGCCGCGCGGCCGACGGCGATACTGAGGGCCAGCGGAAGGCGCGCGCACTCCTCGATGATCTCGCCGGCGGCCTGAGGTTCAGCTGCGACCCGCTCCGGCCCGAGCCTGCGGGAGAGCATCTCGTGGGCCTCTGAGTCGCTGAGCACATCGAGCGTGAGCAGTACCGCCCCTTCGGCGGCGACCAGCCCGGTCATCTCGTTTCGGCTCGTGACCAGGACCAGGCAGCCAGGCGAGCCAGGCAGCAGCGGGCGCACCTGGGCCACGTTGCGCGCGTTGTCGAGCACGATCAGCATTCGCTTGCCGTCGAGCAGGCTGCGGTAGAGCGCGGCCCGTCCCTCGGTGTCGGCCGGGATCCGGTGCGGGGCCACGTCCAGAGCGTCCAGGAAGAACCGCAGCACTTCGCCCGGTTCCACCGGCGGCGCGGCCGGGCCCAGGCCGCGCAGGTGCGCGTACAGCTGGCCGTCGGGGAAGCGCTTGGCGACCTGACGGCCGAAACGCACGGCGAGCGCGGTCTTGCCGATCCCAGCGGTGCCCGAGATGACGACCACCCGCACCGGCTCATCGGACCCGGCCGACCTCGCGGGCAGCAGGGTCTGCAGCATGCGGAGCTCGTCGTGGCGGCCGGAGAACCCTGGTGCCTCGAACGGCAGCTGGGCCGGCACGGGAATGACCACGCCACTGTCGGCCACGGGCTGGGCCGGGTCAGGCGCGGAACCGGCCGCCGGGGACGCGGCTTTCCCGCCGGATACCACGGCGGCGATCGTCCCCCACGTCGGCCCGGACCCATTAGCCCCGTTGACCGCGCTGACCCCGTTGGCCGCGCTAGCCGCGTCCGAGCCAGCCGCGCCCGGGGGCCCGTCGGAGGCCAGCTTGAGCGCCGGATCGGAGGTCAGGATCTGCTGGTGAACGCGGGAAAGCTCACTGCCGGGATCGATGCCGAGTTCCTCAGCCAGCACGCGCCTGCCTTCGGCGAACACCCGCAGCGCTTCGGCGGGCCGTCCGCAGCGGTACAGCGCGACCATCAGCAGCCCGCGCATCCGCTCCCGGAGCGGATGATCCGCCACCATGGCGGTCAGGTCGGGCACCACTTCCTCGTGCTGGCCCAGCGCGAGCAGGACGTCCGCCCGTTCTTCCGCGGCCATGGACCGCAGCTCGCCGAGCCGCGCCCGTTCGGTTTCCGCGAACGGCCCGGGCACTCCGGCGAACGCGATACCCCGCCACAGCCCGAGCGCGGAGTTGAGCGCGGCCACCGCGCCAGCCAGATCTCCGCCCTTGCGCAGCTGGCGCTCCCGGCCCAGGTGCTGCTCGAAGGACACGGCGTCCGGCTGGCCGGGCACCAGGTGCAGCACGTATCCGGCCCCTGATGAGACCAGGACCCGGCCAGGCCCGCGCAGCGACCGGTTAGGTTCGATGATGCGGCGCAGGCCGGCCACATAGGTATAGATCCCGCCCTCGGCACTGGCGGGCGGATCCTGTCCCCAGACCGCGTCGACCAGCTCACCACGGGAGATCACCCGGTTCGCACGCATCGCGAGGATGCCAAGGACAGCTTGCTGCCTGGGTTGCCCGACCAGCAGTTCCTGGTCGCCATACCAGGCCGTGACGGGACCAAGCACGCCGACGCGCAGAGCCACGGCTTCGCCGACCTTCCGCTCGCGAGACCCACCCCAATGTTCGCCCCCCCGCCCGGGCGGAGCGTCTTTACCGAGGCTACAGCGATTTGCCGCGCTCATCCAGAAAAAATCTAGATCACGTGGAGAGCGGCAATTAATAGTGAGTCGGGCGCCTAGGGGCACCGGCCGGGCGGTTCGCCGCTCATATCCTCGGCCGGCAGGGCGCACCAGATGCTCAACTTCACGGGAGGCAGGTGCGGGGTGGCGCTAGCTCGTCGAACCGCCGCGTTCTCGGTGCTCCTCTCATAGCCGACCGAAGCCCTCCGGGCGCCGCGCGCCCCGGAGCCGCCGGCCCTCACGGCACCCCCCTCACTACCTGCCGTGAGGGCCGGCACCCTCGGCGCCGCCCGCAAGTGATGGCAGCCCTCTAGCCGTACCCGGCCTGGATGATCCACTGAGCGGTCTTTATTGAATCGACAGATTATCTTGGCCATTACTTCACTTATCTCGCTTTACCCCTTGGGCGGGCAAACGGGACGCTCGGCGGCGGGCCGTCACAGCTGGATCCCGCTCGCTCCGGGTCACCCAGCCCGCGGCCACGGCCGGCCCGGACATCCCTGAAACGCCCGCCAGGACCATCAGCGTGGCTTTCGGGACCAACGTCACCTAGCGCGGCGATCTCGGGTTGGTTTACTGGTGAGATGTTCGTCGGCTCTGAGGTGGTCCTAGACGTAAGCTTCGGCGTGGCCTGCGCGCGGGTGGCGTCCCTGGCTCACGGCGGCTGGCTGGAGAGCGCGTCGGGCGCTGCCTATCACGAGTGGGGCGCGGGCCTGGCCCGGGTGGGGCCTGCGGAATCCGTGCCGCTGGTTTCGCGGCTGGTTGAGGTGCGCTTCCGCGACCTGGTCAGGCATGGCGATTCGGCTGTGCTGGCGTTGCGATGGGAGGCGGCCGGATCGGGCGGGGGGTTGTTCCCGGTGCTGGATGCCGACATCACGCTGACGCCCACCGCGGACTCCACGACGACGCTCAGGCTGGCCGGGTCTTACCGGCCGCCGTTGGGCAAGGTGGGCGCCGTGCTGGACCGGGTGGCCTTGCACCGGGTAGCGACGGCGACCGTCCGGGATTTCGCGGAGCGGGTCGCACAGGCCGTGATGAATCCGGTGACCGCCGCCGTGTGGGAGGAAGAAGAGGAAGAAAGAGACGAAAGCGGGGCGATGAGACCTTCATGGCTGCCGCCCGCACCCGGCATCCCATGACGTCAGGCGGTTACCGCCCATGTTCCGGGGCAGCCCGCACGAGCGGGCACGCCGGTAAGGTTTAGCGCCTAACATAGAGCCCGGTAACCGGGACGACGGTTAGGCCTGCGCGCCGGCGCGGGCATGGAACCAGCAACGGTGCGGCCTGACCGCCGGCTGGCTGAGGCAAGGGTTGGACGAGGCGAGCATGGGCAAGGCAAGCAGGACCAAGGTCGACACGAGCCGCCGGGAGAAGATCGCGGCCCAGCGCGCGGCCGAACGCCGGGCTGAGCAGCGCAGGCGGATCCTTATCGCCTCCGGCAGCATCCTCGCCGTGATCGCGATCGTGGTGGCCTTCGTCGTGTACAAGGCCAACTCGAACCACTCGCCGGCGTCGGCCTCCTCCGCGTCGAACGGTCCTACCGGGTCGGCGCTGACCGGCGTGGTGTCCAAGGTCACAAGCGTGCCAGCGAGCACCCTGGACGCGGTCGCGGGCGGCAGCGGCGAGTTCACCGGCAAGATCCAGACCATCACCGGGGGAGCGAACGCGCTGACCGCCAACGGCAAGCCCGAGCTGCTCTATATAGGCGCCGAGTACTGTCCCTACTGCGCGGCTGAGCGCTGGGCGATGATCGTGGCGCTGAGCCGGTTCGGCACGTTCTCCGGGCTGAGCACCGTCCACTCGTCAAGCACCGACGTCAACCCCAACACGCCCACCTGGACCTTCTACAAGTCCACCTATACGAGCAGCTACCTGACCTTTACTCCGGTAGAGGGGTTTACCAACGTCCCTGACAGCAGCTCCGCCTCGGGCTACTCCCCCTTGCAAACCCCTACCTCGGCCCAAGAGGCGCTGCTCACCAAGTACGACGCCCCGCCGTACATCACGTCCCAGTACGCCGGCTCGATCCCGTTCCTCGACTTCGGGAACAAGTACGTGAGCATCGGGGCCAGCTATGACACCGGGGTGCTCGCCGGGCTCTCCTGGAGCACGATCGCGACGGACCTGCACAACCCCAGCGGCACCGTCGCCAAGGCCGTCGACGGCACGGCGAACTACATCACCGCCGCGATATGCAAGATGACGGGCAACCAGCCCGCCAGTGCCTGCACCTCGGCCGTCCAGTCGCTCGAAGGCAGCCTGTGACCCTCAGCTAATCGCCAGCTAGCCCTCAGGCCTGAAATAGTCACCGGCGCGGTACAATCTGGCGTCACGTGCCGGTCGTCGTGAAGCTCAGGGACCGCGCGCACAGCAGCCGTGAAACCACCGGAGGCGAAGCTCGGATGACCGCTTCGAAGTCAAGCCGCGCCCGGAACGCGCGCAGTGGCGCCCAGGCCAGCGCGGGCGCCGCCGGCCGGAACGGGGCGGCCGTAAAGGCCGGGACGGCGGCCAAGGCGGGCAGCGCGACACGGAACGGCACCGCGGCCAGGAACGGCAACGCGGGCCGGAACGGCGCGACAGGAACCGGCGGGGCCGGGACCAGCCAGGTGCGAACCGGGCCGCGGGGCAGCGGGGCAGCCGGCCGCGGCGGCTCGCGGCGGCCGGCCCGGCAGGACGATTTCCCCGCTAAGACGGCGGAGCCCGGGCCCGCCTTCTGGATGCAGGCCGCTACGTTCGCGCTGGCGCTGGCCGGCCTGGGCGTGTCGATCTACCTGACGATCGCCCACTTCACCGAGTCGACGCTGGCTGGATGCTCGGAGACCAAGGGCCTGGTGAACTGCACCAAGGTGACCACGAGCGCGCAGTCGTACGTGTTCGGCATCCCGGTCGCCGTACTCGGGCTGGCGTTCTACGTCTTCGCGGTGGCGATCATGAGCCCGTGGGCCTGGCGGGCGGCCAGGCGGGAGATTCACCTGCTCCGGATAGCGTCGCTCGTGGCCGGCATCGGCTTCGTGCTCTACCTGCTCTACGCGGAGCTTTTCATCATCGGCAGCATCTGCCTGTACTGCACCAGCGTGCACGTCATCACGTTCGTGTTGTTCGTGCTGACCATGCTCGCGACCGCCATCTGGGGGCTCAAGCCCGGTGCGGCGTGGCCCCAGCGGCTGCGGCTCGGCCGCCGGGCTGGCTGACCCCGGAGACCGGCTCCGGCCCGTGGTCGAGCCGCTGCTCGACCTCCGGAACATGTTGCGCGGCCAGGGTAACTTCACCGCCGCCGATGCCATCAGGCAAGCCCTGACCGTGGCCGGACTCGACGTCAGCGACACGCCGGATGGCACTTGCTGGCAGCCCGCGACGACACTCTAGGCGGGATTACATAATCATCATGTTGCCTCCCGTGCCGGTCATGCCGGGCTGCAAACCACTAATCTTGGCAGCTAGGCCTGGCCGCCCGGAATGAGAGGAGCGGATTCGTGCCCGGCATGAACTCAGGCCTGAGTCCCGGCGACCCGACGATGGTCGCGGCGTTCAGGTCTGCGCTGTTCCACCAGGGTGCGATTGCCCTCCTTCTCGTCGTGTTCGTCTGGCTCAGCTGGGCCACCGCACGGACCTGGCCCTTCGCCGCCCCCGGCGTGCGATCGGGGGGCGCCGGGCCGGGCGCGGCTCGGGTTGACGGGACGGGAGTGCACGGGCCGGGGGCTAACGGGCCGGGAGAAGCCAGAGGGCGGTGGCTGCTTCGCGTCGGGTTCGGGACGCTATGGATCGCGGACGGGATCTTGCAGGCACAGCCAAGGATGGCGGCGGGCTTGCCCACGCTGGTCATCCAGCCGACCGCGGCCGACTCGCCCGCCTGGGCACAGCACCTGGTCAACTGGGGCGGGACCGCCTGGTCGTACCACCCCATCCAGGCCGGGGCCGCCTCGGTGTGGATCCAGGTCGGCCTCGGCGCCTGGCTTATCGTCGCGGCCCGCGGGCGATGGTCCCGGCTGGCCGGGCTGGCCAGCGTCGCCTGGGGTCTCATCGTCTGGGTGTTCGGCGAGTCGTTCGGCGGGATATTCGCCCCGGGCCTGAGCTGGCTGACCGGCGCGCCGGGAGCCGTCCTGCTCTACGTGGCCGCTGGCGTCCTCATCACGCTGCCGGAAGCCAGCTGGCGCGGCCCCAGGCTGGGCCGGATCATGCTGGCCGGGCTAGGGACCTTCTTCATCGGGATGGCCGTACTGCAGGCCTGGCCCGGTCGCGGCTTCTGGCTGGGCACTGTCCGCGGTCGGCCGGGCACCCTGACCGGCATGGTCCAGGCGATGGCCTCGACCTCTCAGCCGCGGTTCCTGTCTGTCCTGCTCTCCCGGTTCGCCTCGGTCACGGCGGGCCATGGCTTCGCGGTGAACCTGGTCGTCGTGATCGCGCTGGCCGTGCTGGGTGCCATCGTCCTGACCGGGAGGTCCCGGCTGGTCAGGTACGCGTTGTGGTTCGCCGTCCCGTTCTGCCTGGCTGACTGGGTGCTGGTCCAGGATCTCGGTTTCCTGGGCGGGCTCGGGACTGACCCCAACAGCATGATCCCCATGCTGCTGCTGCTGGCGGCCGGGTACCTGGCGCTCGTGCCAGCGCCGCAAGAAGCGGCTGCGGCCGAGGAGGCTCCAGTGGCGGCTGGGCCCGGTGAGGCGGGCGGGGTGGGTTGGCGGGTGCGGCGGTTGAGGCCGCGGGCGCTGGGCGGGATGCTTGCGGCCGCCAGTGCGCGGTCGGTGGCGGCGGTGGCGGCGCTGGCCGTCATCGTGCTCGGGGCGGCACCGATGGCGTCGGCGGCAGCCAACAGGACCGCCGATCCGATCCTGGCCCCTTCCATCGCGGGCGGCAGCACCAGCCTGGACCTTCCGGCCCCGGGGTTCCGGCTCACCGACCAGAACGGCCAGCCGGTCACGCTGGCCAGCCTGCGCGGCAAGGTCGTGCTCATGACCTTCCTCGACCCGGTGTGCACCACCGACTGCCCGATCATCGCGCAGGAGTTCAAGCAGACCGCAGAGCTGCTCGGTGCCCAGGACAAGGACGTCACGCTGGTCGCCGTGGTCGCCAACCCGACCTACCGGTCCACCGCGTTCACCCAGGCGTTCGACCAGCAGGAAGGCCTCGCCACGGTGCCGAACTGGCGGTACCTGACCGGCTCGCTCAGCCAGCTGGGCGCGGTCTGGGAACAGTACGGTGTCACCGTCGCGAACTTGCCGGCCGGGGCGATGTCGGCGCACAACGACCTGGCCGTGGTCATCGACAGGTCCGGTGTCATCCGGGAGGAGGTGGGCGCCGACCCGGGCCCGGGCACCACCAGCACCAAGTCCTCGTTCTCCGTGCTGCTCAGCCAGTACGTCCGCCAGGCGCTGAGCGGCTCGTGATCGCCCGGCGCGCCTGGGTCAGGGCCAGCCTCAGCCTGGCCAGCCTCGGCCTGGCCGGCCTGGGCCTGCTGGCAGGCTGCGGCACGCCGACCGCCCCGGTTAGCGCCCCCAGCCCGCCGCCGGTGACCGCGCCGCTCAGCACCTCGCTGGTCACCGCGCAGGGCACCTGGGCCGTCGCCGTGATGGGCGGGGCGGCCGGGTCGGACAACGCCTTCTGGCAGCTCTTCGTGCGGCCGGCGGGCGCCAGCAAGTGGTCCCTGGTCACGCCCGAGGGCGTGGCCGACAACGGCGGGCTGGTGGCCGCGGGCACTCCCGCGTCCCTGCTCGTCGGCTTCCGGCCCAGCCAGAACCTGACCTTCTCGCCGCTGGCCGCCAGCACCGACACGGGCGGCAACTGGACGCCCGGGCTGCTCGACGCGCGGCTGGCGCAGGACCCGGACGCCATCGCTGCCGCGCCTTCCGGGCAGGCCCTCGCGCTGCTGCAAGACGGCAGCATCGAGACGGCGCCCACCGCGAGCGCGGCGGCCGCCTGGCAGTGGTCGCGGCTGACCACGCTACCCGCCCTGGCCGCGTCTGCCCCGGGCCGCAATTGCGGGCTGGCTGAGGTGAACGCGGTATCGTTCGGCCCAAATAAAATGCCGATGGCGGCGGGAAGCTGCCTGCGGCGGGGGGTGGCCGGCGTTTTCACTGACGCGGGCGGTACATGGCAGTCGGCGGGGCTGGTGCTGCCTGCGGAGTTCGGCGGCGACCGGGTGCAGGTGGTCGCGCTGGCTGAGGTGGCCGGCGGCAACGCGGCCCTGGTGCTCGCCGGGAACAAGCTGCTGGCCGCGTGGTCCAGCGGGACTGGCTGGACCGTCTCCGCTCCGGTCGCCGCTGGCCCCGTGCGGGCATCCGGGTTCGGGTCCGGCGGGAGCGCGTGGGTGCTGCTGACCGGCGGCCGGCGGTAACCATCGGCGGTCCTGGCGGCTCGTGGCGGGCACTGCCTGCCGTCCCGGCCGGGACCGCGACGCTCGCGCCCGGACCCGGCTCGTACGATGCGCTGGCCGTCGCCGGGTCCAAGCTCACCGTCTGGCGGCTCACCGCAGCGGCCTGGGCCAGCGTACAGCTGATCAACGTGCCGGTCGAGTACGGATCCTCGAGCTAGGACAGCCGGTGAGCTATCTCGCGGACCACTGGTCCTTCGACCCGTTCGGCATCGTGGCGCTCATCGTGACCGGATGGCACGAGATCGGGCTGTGGCGGCTCGCGCACCGGTCCCGGCCGGAACGCACCAGGGAGCGGCGGCTGAGGTCGCTGTGGTTCTACGCCGGGCTGGTGTTGCTCCTGCTCGCGGTTGAGTCGCCGATCGACTACTGGGCCAGCGACTACTTCTTCGTGCACATGGTGCAGCACCTGCTGCTGATGTTCGCCGCCTCGTCGCTGATCGTCGCGGGCGCCCCGTGGCAGCCACTGCTGGACGCGCTGCCCGGCCGGTCCGGCCGGAGCGTGACCCGCGGCGTGCTGGCCGGAGGCTGGTCCAGGCCGCTGCGCGCGCTGGGCGCTCTGGTGCTGCGGCCGTGGGTGGCGGTCTTTCTCTTTAACGCCGTGATGATCTTCTGGCACCTGCCGGGGCACTATGACCTGGGAGAACGGAACGAGGCCGTGCATATCTGGCTGATGCACGGCAGCTTCTTCGCGGCCGGGGTGCTGTTCTGGCTGCAGTTCATCCCTTCGCCGCCGTTCCGCCGCCGGATGCCGCTGCTCAGCCAGGCAGGCGCGCTGCTGCTGACCAACGTGATCATGATCGGGCTGGCGATGTCGCTGAGCATCCTCGCCTCGGGCCCGGTGTACTCGGTCTACGCGCACGTTCCCGGCGTGACCCTGCCGCCGTTCGCCGACCAGCAGATCGGCGCGGCCATCTTGTGGGTGTGCGGGGATTTCTGGGCCATGCCGTCGATGATCGCGATCGTCAGGCAAATGATCGCCGCCGACGGAAGCGTAGCCGGGGCGCTGGACAAGATGCTCAGCCGGGGCGCGACCCGGACCGGGTGGGGGTCCTCGGGTTCGAGCCGGAGCGGCTGGGGGCGGCCGCAGCCGGATGCGCTCGCCGACGTGCGGGCTCAGCCGCCTTCCTCGCCGGACGCGGGACCGTGAACGTTCCGCCGGTATGCGCGGCCTGCTCGCCATCCTCGCGAGACCGGGACCCGGCCGGGTGAGTCCTCCCGGCGGTCAGCGGGATGCGCGTGGGCGACGGGCTTGATGGTGCTGGCCGGCTTGATGGTGCTGGCCGGCGGCGGTGCTGGCGCTTGGCGGTGCTGGCCGGCTGGCGGTGCTGGCCGCTGGCTTGGCGGTGCTGGCCGGCTTGGCGGTGCTGGCCGGCTTGGCGGTGCTGGCCGGCTTGGCGGGGATTCCTGGTCGGGCGGGGGCGGGTGAGGTCGTGACGTCGGGCCGGATGACGTCGGTTATCTTGTGCAGGCCGCGGAAGGCGGTCGAGCGTGCCACCATGACCACGCCGACGATGAGCGCGGCGATCCCGCCGGCCTTGATCGCCAGCGGCCCAGGGGAAACCTGGATCCGGTCGCCGAACACCACGATGCCGAGCACGATGCCCGCTACCGGTTCGCCGGCGGCGATGGTGGGCAGCGAGGCGTGCAGCGGGCCCGCGCTGAACGCGTTCTGCATCAGCCACAGGCCGACTATCCCGGTCGCGAGCAGGCAGTATGGTGCCCAGGTGGTGAACAGGGCGGTGTATGACTGCCCCTGCACGATCTCCAGCGTCTGCCTGGTCAGCGCGTCCTGGATGCCGAAGACCAGGCCCGCCCCCAGGCCGGTGAGGATCGCGCGCAACGGCCCGCCCCGGCTCCGCCCGACCTGCACGGCGACGAACGCGATGCCGGCGATGACCGCGGCCGCGGGCCAGTTGGAGAACGAGCCGAACGACAGGCCGATCGGTTTGGTGGACCGGGAAACCGACAGCAGGGCGACGCCGGCGCACAAGATCAGGGCGCCGGTTACCTCGGTCCACTTGACCGCCTGTTTGGACATCGGGACGGCCAGGACCAGCGCGAACAGCAGGTAAGTGGTCAGCAGCGGCTCGACCAGCGTCAGTTCGAGATGACCGATCGACCACGCCGCGAGCAGCTGCCCGGCCACCATGCACACGATGCCGAGCAGCCAGCGGGGCTTGCGCAGCAGGTCGGTCAAGATGCCCAGGCTAAGGAAACGGGACTCGGGTTCCTGGCTGGCGGCGTACTGCTGCAGGACGAAGCCGATCCCGAGCAGCACGGCGGCCGCAAGGGTGGTCGCGTAGGCCACGTCCACATCCAGGTCCGGTGTCACAGTGCTCTGTCTTCATCAGGGGAAAGGCGTGCTGATATCAAAACCAACGTGCACACCTGACGGCTAGTTTCGGCCCGGCCGTGACGCACTTCTGCGGCGACAGCAACTCGATCGTACGTCAGCCGCTTCGCTCACTACGGCCGCCGCGCCTTCGGTTGAACCTCATAGCGCCTCACTAGACGTGATTAGCCACTGAACTGTTATCTGCCCGGAGCACCCAGGGAAACGCTCATCATGCTGGTACCAAGCCGGCCGTATTATCATGAACCCGTCGGCAGGCGTGATTGCCATGGGAAAGGGTGCTGACGTGGGGGTCGGGAAAAGAACGTCTAGAAAGCGGGCCGTGGGCACGCGCGAGCACATCATCGCGTACCTCGCGGAGGCCAGCGAGCTCTTCGACGCCAACGGGATGGCCAGCACGCGGCTCGCCGCCGCGGTCGGCTATCCGGGCTCTAGCGTGGCGTTCGCCCAGCTGCTTTCCGGGATGGAACGTTCGGGACTGATCGAACGTGAAGTGCGCGGCAAGCGAACGTACCGGATCAGCCTGGGACTGGCGCAGGCCCGCGCGGTCGCTGAGGCGGAAGGGCGAGGCGGGCCTGCCGGGCCTGGAAGCCAGGGCGGGCCGCCGGGTCTGGCTGGGGTGGGTGGGGTCGCTGGGGCGAGTAGGTCTGGCGGGGGCGCTGGGGCGGGCGGTGTTAATGGAGTTAATGGGGCCGGGTCCGGGATGGCGGGTTTCGACTACGACGAGCTGGCGCGGCGCCTGCTGGTGCAGGTGGTCCGGCGCCTGGCCGACAACGAAACGGCGGACTCGTCGACGCTGCAGGAAACGGTCACCGGCCTGGAGTATGAACTGGCCAGCGCGTGGACCAAACACGGCAAGCTAGCCGAGGAGAACGTCAGGCTGCGGGAGCAGCTCAAGGCCGCGCAGGAGTCGCTGGCGCTCGCCAGGGAGCGCGTCCGCAGGCTGCCGGTCAGCACCGACCTCGACAGCAGCGAGGTCGTGCTGCTGCAGCGGCTGCTCTCCCCCGGCGGCCCTGGCGATCCTGCCGGTGCTGGTGTTCCTGGTTTTTCCGGTATCGCTGGTATCGCTGACGGTGCTGACGGTGCTGGTGGCTCGGGCGGCGATGCGGAAGATCTCCAGGAGGCGCGCAGCATGCTCGGCTAAGGCTATGGCTGACCGGAAATCACAACCTTTAGCGAACATACGTTCGGGTTCCTGAAGCAGGTCCTCGGCTGGACCAAGCCGAAACTGCGCGACCCCGCCGCCGCCGACCGGCGGACCTGGCTGATCCTCGCCTGCTACGCCCAGCTCTGGCTCGCCCGCGGCCTGGCTGCAGACCTGCGCCTGCCCTGGCAGCGCCCGGCCCTGCCCGGCCGCCTGTATTTCCCGGTCGAACCGCAGGAACGGCACGAAACTCGCCCAGGCGTTTTCCCGGAGCCGGATGATAGCCGGGTAGCGCTTCTCCACTTCCCCGCTGAATTCGGCGAACCGGTCCAGCGCGCGCCTCCTCCCGGCCGAGCTGTCAGCGGGCTGTCAGCGCCCCTGTCCCATCCTCTGGATAGTTACCGGGCTGGCTAGTTATCGCTAGCAACTCCGGCGGCCGGGCTCAGAGTGGGCTTGGCCCAGCAGATCCGGCCTCGCGAGGCTGGGGGACCTCACCGAAGGAGTGGGTACAATGCACAAACTATCCAGGCGGATCAGCGCGGTAGTGGGCGCGGCGTTTCTAGCCGCCGCGGGTGCCACCGCCGTCGCTGTTACCGGCGCCAGCGCTGACGCGGCGGTAACACACACCTCGTTCCAGATGGTCCGTTCCGCTGCCGCGGTCGGAGCCGGCTGCCTTAAGGGCGCGCACGCCCAGGTCACCATCCAGTCCCAGGGCCCGGTCGAGGTGATGAACGTCTCGGCGGCCGCCCTGCCAAAGAATACGGACTTCGACTTCTTCGTCATCCAGGTGCCCAATGCACCGTTCGGGATCTCCTGGTACCAGGGAGACCTGGAAAGCGACAGCACTGGTCACGCCCACGGCACGTTCATCGGGCGCTTCAGCATCGAGACCTTTGCCGTGGCGCCGGGCGTGGCGCCTGCTCCGCAGGTATTCCACGGCCCCTTCCCCGACGCCTCCCAGAACCCGGCCTTCAACCCGGTGCAGATGTACCACCTGGGCCTGTGGTTCAACTCGCCGAAGGACGCCGCTGCAGCCGGCTGCCCGAGCGCGACCACGCCGTTCAACGGTGAGCACAACGCGGGCGTGCAGGCGCTGAGCACCCGCAATTTCCCTGACCAGGCCGGTCCGCTGCGCCAGATCCACTGACGCCAGACGATCCGATGGAGGGGGCAGAGACTCTGCCCCCTCCATCGGCCTTCCGGGGCGCAGGGTGCAACATCAGCCCGCGCGGAGGGCATCTCGATCCGCGCCCTGGCCGTGGCGGCCGGGCGGTCATCATCCCGGGTGCACCAGCTCGCGGCGGCAGGCGCATCTGGTACGCCGAGACTGGCTGATGGCCAAGACCGGGTACCCGCGGGTATCCACCCGCGGGCAGAACACCGACAGCCAGCATGACGAGCTGACCGCCTACGGGTGCGAGAAGATCTTCACCGACAAGGTGACCGGCAAGCTCGCCGAACGCCCCGAGCTGGACAAGGCGCTGGCCTACCTGCGCGAGGGCGACGTGTTCGTCATCACCTGCCTCTCTCGCGCGATGCGGTCGCTGAAGCACCTCCTCGCGCTCGCCGACGAGCTGCGTGAGCGCGGCGTCGGCCTGCTGGTCCTCAAGCAGCAGATCGACACCACCAGCCCGACCGGGCGGCTGGTCTTCCACATCCTTGGCGCGATCGACGAGTTCCAGCGCGAGCTGATCGTGGAAGGCACCCGCGAGGGCCTAGACGCCGCCGGGTCCGCGGCCGCTCCGGGGGCCGTCGGCCCAAGCTGAATGACGCCAGGGCGGCCACCGTGCGCCGCATGTACCAGGCCACCGGACCGGACGGCAAGAGGCTGCACACCGTCGCCGAGATCGCTCAGACCGTCGTCATCCACCGCATCACCGTGTAGGACTACCTCAACAGGGAGAGCTGACATGGCCGACGCCGGCCCGCAGGACACGCCCAGGCACGCCGCGCAGGTCGTCCGCCGCGCGCTGCTCCGCCGCAACATCGCCATCGACGCCGAGACCGCGCAGGCCGTCGCCGCCCTCCAGGCCGACCCGCCCCCTAGTTGCCGCACCGAAAGCCGCGCGCTCCCGGTGGTGATGCAGCCAGCCGGCTTGGGTGATGCTGGTTCAGGCGGGTCGGCCGGGAGACGCTGGGCTAGCTGCCTGGGCTGCGGACTGGCCGCCGGTGGCGAGCCAGCCGATGATGGCGCTGGCGGTGTCATCGGGGGCTTCGAGCTGGGGTACGTGGCCCACGCCCGGCATCTCGATCATCGTCCAGGCCGGGTTGGCGCGCACAGCCGCCCGGGCAACAGCGATCGGCACCAGCCGGTCGCGTCTGCCGTGCAGCAGCAGCACCGGGTAGGTGATAGAGCCGATCGCCCGCCGGTACGCCTCGCTGGCCAGGTCGCCGGCGAAGATGGCGATCATCGAACGGGCGGAGGCGGAGATCTCCTGCTCGGTCCTGCGCAGCGACAGCGCCTGCCGGGCCACCGTGACATGCTGGGCGAGTACGCCGGCGGGTACCCGGGAGGTATCCACGCAGCACAGCGACAGGATACTGTCCACCAGGTCTTCGGGTGACTGGCGGCGGCGTCGCATCAGCAGCGGGCCCAGCACCGGCGCGGCGTAGGCGGCGAGCATCGGGGTGACGAAATGGTCCGGGATTGCTGGCACCAGCGGCAGGACCGGGTCGATCAGCACCACGCCGGCCACGGCGGCGGGGGCGGCGCTGGCCTCCAGCAGCGAGATCATCCCGCCCATGGAGTTCCCGCACAGTATCACTCGGCCCATCGGTACCGTTTCGATGAACCGGTGCAGGAGGGCATGCATGGCCGGTACGCCGGTGCCGCGTCGTTGTGACCGAGTGAGGCCATGCCCGGGCAGGTCCACCGCGAGCATGCGGCAGGTGCCGGCCAGCAGCGGGGCGATCGCCGACCAGTTCACCGCCGAGCCGGCCAGCCCGTGGACGCACACGACCGTCGGCCCGCTAGCCGGCCCGCCGAAGTCGAGGTAGTGGACCGGGCCGTCCAGGTCAACCCACCGCGAGTGCGGGCCCACGCCCAGCGCCCGCACGTCATCGCCGCCCGCGCCTGGATCGGCAGCTGGGCGGTCTTCTGCCGCACCAGTCACCCACCGCGCCGACGCCACCCCAAGCCCACCGCCACGGTGCCCAAACTGGCAGCCAGGTCACGGCCGCGGCCCAGCAGACCATACGCAGTCTCCACAGCAGACGGGGGACGAGCCTGATGATCAGGTGATCCGGGTGTCACCGGCGGAACACCGGCACTCCGGAGACAGCTCACCGCACGGCTGCCTGGTTCAGATATCTCACCCATTCGGCGCTCCGGCGGCGGCGGTCATCAGGGCAGCGATTGCCGGATCGCGGCGCAGCTTGTCCAGGCAGCGATCGCGGGTGGGCTCGATGCTCCCGACCGAGACACCCAACTCGGCGCTGATCTCGGCCCACGACACGGGCGGGTCCTCGATGAGCAAGGCGATCAGCCGTTGGCAGAAAGGGGACAGGCGGGCGAACGCCTCGCGCAGCGCCGAGTTGCGCTCCGCTATGAGCACCTCCTGCTCGGCTAGCCCGGTCCACTCGTCCTGGATGCTCCCGGCGTTCAGTTCCTGCTGGAGCGCCTGCTGTCGGCGGCCGGCACGCAGGACCCGGCTGCATTCTCGCTGGGTGGTGGTGGCCAGCCAGCCAGGAAGTACGGCGGGATCGCGGACTTTGTCAAGCTGGCTCACCAGCCGCAGCCAGACCGTCTGGCCCACACCGTCGGCGTCGGCGCTGTTCAGCTGGTGCCTGCGGCAGATGGACCAGATGAGCGGGGCGTACCGCTCGACAAGGGCGTCCCAGGCCTGCTTGTCGCCTTTCTTCGCGCGCGTCACCAGGTCATTGACCAACGGGCCAGCGCGGACGGTCCTACTACTCCTGTCCATAAGGATCCCCCTCCTTTGCTCTTGTCCCAGAAGAATCCTGGCCGCACGTCGTCATACGTGTTCATAGCGGCAAGGGTGTGTCCGGGTAGGAACCGATGTCGTAGTCGGTGAAACTGTCCAGTTCGGGCGGTGACAGCTCGCCCGCGGAGTACTCGGCCCCGTAGGTCAACGTTCGCATGGTTCCTCGATTCTCACCAGCAGCGGCGGGGCGATGCCCGGCCGGGCAGGTGATATGGTGCGGTCGGTCGGTGTCGCGAGGAGCCGCACCGGTTAAGCGGACTCGGTCCGTGAGCCCGCGGCTGTGCGCTTCTCCCCGGGATGCGAGACTTGCTCTTAGGTGTATGGTCCGAGGATGAAACGGGGGCGCTGACACCCCGCTGACAGCTCGGCGGGAGGGCGATGAAGGTATGCATCCTCGGCCCGTTCCAGCTTGAGGACGGCGGCCGGCGGGTGACCATTGGCGGTGTCCGCCAGCGCGCTGTGCTCGCCCGGCTGTCGCTGCAGGCCAACGAGGTTGTGCCGAGTGAGCAGCTTCTGGTGGATCTGTGGGGCGAGGACTCCCCGCAAGGTGCGGCCAACGCTCTTCAGGCGGCGATCTCACGATTGCGGCGAGTGCTTCCGCCGGGTCGCCTTATCACCAAGGCGCCGGGTTACGTGCTACGGATCTTCCCGGACGAGCTGGACGTCAGGCAGTTGGAGCGGCTTTTGGCCGAGGGCCGTGATGCTCTCGCGGCCGGGGCCGCGGCCGAGGCGGCCCGGATGTTGGGCCAGGCGCTGTCCTTGTGGCAGGGCCCGCCGCTGGCCGATTTCCGCTACGAACCGTTCGCGCAGGCGGAGATCGCCCGGCTGGAGGAGCTGCACCTGACGTGCCTGGAGGAGCGGATCGAGGCGGATCTGGCTCTCGGCTCAGAGGGTGCACTCACGGCAGAGCTGCGGCGACTGGTCAGCGAGAATCCGGTGCGTGAGCGTCTTCGCGGCCAGCTGATGCTCGCCCTTTACCGCAGCGGTCGGCAGACCGAAGCCCTCGAGGTCTATCACGAGTTCCGCGGCGTGCTGCGGGACGAGCTGGGGTTGGAGACGTCGCCTCTCCTCCGGGAGCTTGAGGCCGCGATCCTGCGCCATGACCCGGCTCTTTCGCCAGCACCGGCCGCGATGGCGGCGCCGCTGGCGCGTCGGCCCGTGACCGTGCTCTGCGTAGTGTTGCAGGTGGCGTCTAGCTCGGGTGGCGCGCTGGACCCGGAGACGCACGAGGTCGTGCACGGGCACTCAGTTTCTGGCCTGACGACGGTCCTCGAGCGGTACGGAGGAAAGCTGGCGATCAGTGGCGGCGAGCGCTTGATGGGCGTCTTCGGCGTCGCTTCCGTGCACGAGGATGATGCCCTGCGGGCGGCGCGGGCGAGTTTGGAGGCGCGAAGCGCGCTCGCCATTGAGGCGGGCATTCTGCTGCGGCGGCATGGCGTGAGCCTGGCCTGCCGCTTCGGCCTTGCCACGGGCGAGGCGCTGGTGGGCACGCCGGGGCCGCTCGGGTTCGCCGGGGATGCGGGTACCCAGGCAGTGACGCTCGCGGAGGCCGCCGAGCCTGACCAGGTTCTGATCAGCCGGCAGACGCACGAGCTTGCTGCGGAAGCCATCGAAGCAGAAACCGCCGGTCCCGATCGGTTCCTGCTGCGATGCGCGCACGCAGGCATGCGTCCGCTGTCGCTCCGTCTCGATGCGCCCTTGGTGGGCCGGAACGAGGAGATGCACCGGCTGGAAGCCGCGTACACCCTGGCTGCTCGCGAGCGAGTGACGATGCTGGTGACCGTGACGGGCGAGGCAGGCCTTGGCAAGACGCGGCTGGTTCATGAGCTTGCGGGGCGTTTGGGCCGTGAAGCGAACGTGCTCACCGGCCGGTGCCTTCCGTACGGGGAGGGCATTACCTTCTGGCCGCTGCATGAAGTTGTTCGCCAGGCGGGGCACGGCCGCGACTCGCCAGAGGCCATCAAGGCCCTCGTCGAGGGCGAGGCGGATGCGGCGGGCGTTGCGGAGCGGCTGAGTCGCGCACTGGGCCCGGGTAACCAGGGCAGGTCAGATGCCGCAGAACTTTTCTGGGCGGCCCGCCGGCTGCTTGAAACGCTTGCACGGCCCCGGCCGTTGCTTGTCGTGTTCGAGGACCTGCACTGGGCCGAACCGACCTTCCTGGACCTGGTGGAATCCCTTGCCGTACAACCAGGGCGATCGGCGCTTGTCCTGGTCTGCCTCGCCCGGCCGGAGCTACTGGAACAGCGCCCATCCTGGGCGGCCGGGGCAGCTAAGGCCGTTTCCGTCGATCTCACGCCCCTCGCCGAAGACTCAGCCGCCACGCTGCTGGACGCGCTGGCGAAGGATCAGCCCATCCCACTGCTGACCCGGGCACGGATCCTTGAGACGGCGGCCGGCAATCCGCTCTACCTTGAGCAACTGGCGGTCGCGCTCAGCGAGCAGACCGGGAGCGAGACCCGACTGATACTGCCACCCACCATCGAGGCGCTGCTGGCGGCGCGCCTGCAGCGCCTTGGGCCGGGAGCAGCCAGCGTCCTCGCCCGCGCGGCCATCGTCGGCCAGGACTTCGGAGTACAGGCAGTGTGCGAGCTGCTCCCGCCGGAGGCGCGCGGCCCGCTCAGCCGCAACCTCCAGACCCTCGTCGCGAAGGGGCTCGTGCAGCCCGGACCGCCGGGTAGAAGCCCCGGGGAGGAATACAGTTTCCACCACATCCTCATCCAGCAGGCGGCTTACCGAGCGATCCCCAAGTCGGCTCGCGCCGAGCTGCACCACCGCTACGCCGACTGGCTCGAGTACGTGATCCGGGATCCGGCCACCCAACGCCCGGAGATCCTCGGCTATCACCTCGAGCAGTCCGTCCGCTACCGCAACGAACTAGGGCCCGCCGAAGCCCGATCGACCGCGCTGTCGCGCCGGGCGGCCGGACACCTCCAGACGGCCGGGTACGCCGCGCATGACCGCGGCGACGTGCTCGCGGCAGTGAATCTACTGGACCGCGCGGCTGCGCTGCTGCCGCCGGACGACGCAGCGCTCGGACGGCTTTGCACCAGCCTTGGCGCGGCACTCACAGAAGCCGGGCAGCTTGAGAGGGCCGAAGCCACGCTGGACCGCGCTCAGCGCATCGCCGCCGCCCACGGCGACGAGGGCCGCCGCGCCCACGCCCGGGTTCAGGCCCTCCTGCTGGGCCTGAAGGTGGACCCGGATGGCGCAGCGTCGGAGATTATCCGCGCGCTCCCCGAGTTGCGTCGCCAGTTCGACCGGAACCGGGACGAGGTGGGACTCTGCCAGATCCTGCAGCTGCAGGCCGCCATGCACTGGTACCACGCGAGGTCGGCCGCCGCAGAAGACGCCTGGCAGCGCGCTGCACAATACGCACGGCAGGAAAACGACCGCAGGCAGCTGACCGAGATACTCGGCTGGCTCGCATCAGCCGCGCTGTGGGGTCCAACACCGGTACCGGAAGGGATACGACGCTGCGCGGACTACCTCGCTGAGATCGGCAACCATCCCAGCGGGCAGGTCCTGATCCTGCTTCACATGGCGGGCCTGTATGCGATGCATGATGATGTCTCGACGGCACACGCTACGCTCAACCGCGCGAAAACCTTCGCTGACACCCTCGGCCCCACGATGACCGCGGCGCTTACCGAACCCGCCGCCTTCATCGCCATGCTCGCCGGCGATCCAGCCACTGCCGAGACGCACCTTCGCCAGCAATACGACTCCCTCGACCGGATGGGCGAGCGGGGCATCCTCGCCACCACCGCAGCGCTCCTGGCCAGAGCCATCGCGGCGCAAGGCCCGGACCGGTACGACGAAGCCACCCACCTGATCACAATCAGCCGGCAAGCCGGCGCCGACGAGGACCTGTCCGCGCAGATCATCGGCCAGGGACTGACGGCCAGGATCCTCGCCGACCGCCGCCACCACGCCGAAGCACACGAGCTCGCCGATTCCGCCGTGCAGCTCGCTGCACAAACAGACCTGCTCAGCCAGCACGCCGACGCCCTGCTCGACCTCGCTCACGTTCTCGCCGCGGCGGGCCGTACCACCGGAGCGCACGCCGCAGCCAGCCAGGCTCTTGAGCTGCACCAGCGCAAAGGCAACCTTCCGGGAGTGCGGGAGTCGCTCCGGTACGTCGCCCAGTATCCGCCCCCATGAAAGGTTCCTTCCATGCCGCATACCGCTGTTACAGAAATCGAACTCAGGGACGATGACAGTATCGCCCTTACCATTGAGGTCTTCGGGTTTGAGGCCGGTATACCGGTCGAGATATCCGGCAGCGCGACCCAGACCAATGGCGCCATCGCTACCTTTTATGACATCCAGAGCCTCCCGGACGCCGAGCCGGACGGCGGCTCCTTCGTGACCGTGATCGCCGTCCCATCGCCGAAGTTCGTGGCAGGGGAGATGATCACGGTCGTCGGACGCGCCGCGAAGATCTGGGGCACCGTGTTGTATGAAGACCCGGATGACCAGCGCCCGGGGATCAAGGAAGTATGGAAAGCCAAGCCAGAGACCTAGCTGGTGGGCAGTGCCCGGCGCGAGTGCCTGGACAGGATGCTCATCACCGGCGAACGGCACCTGCGGCTGGTCCTCGGCGAGTATGCCGGCCATTACAACTCTCACCGGCCTGCGGGGTGCCAGAAGTCTGCCTGGGCTTTGAGCTGCAGCGATGACCTGTGGGGTTCCGGAACTCGGCCACCGGTCCTGACCTGGGCTTCTATGCGGCCCGCTTGTACTCGTTGATGAGGCCGCCGAGGAGGGGCTGGCGCTGGATCCGCTTGCGGGAGAGATCAGCGACGGGGTGGTCGGGCCGCGGCGGGCGGAGATGGCGGCTGCGATGAGGTCGCCTCCCGTTGTAATGGGCCTCATACTCGGCCAGGATCGTCCGCAGATGCCGCCCGCCGAAGATGAGCATCCGGTCGGTGACCTCGGTCCGGGCGGTGAGCACGAACCTTTCCGCATAAGCGTTCGCCTGCGGGCTCCGGGGCGGGATCTTCACGACCTCCATCCCGGCGCCGGAAAGTACCGCGTCGAACGCCTCGGTGAACTGCCCGGCCCTATCACGGACCAGGAACCGGAAGTCTGCGGCGCGATCACCCAGATCCATCAGCAGATTCCGTGCCTGCTGCACGGTCCAGGGACCGTCCGGGTGCGCGGTCACGCCCAGGACGTGGACGTACCGGGTGCCGACTTCGATCACGAAGAAGACGTAGACGCGGCGCAAGGTGACCGCACAGTCCACGTGGAAGAAGTCCGTGGCGAGCATCGTCGATGCCTGGGCGTGCAGGAACTTCCGCCAGGTCGTGTCGGTGCGCCGTCGCGGTGCCGGGGGGATCTTCAGCGCCTTCAGGCGGCGGTGCCAGCGCAGGACGGTTCCGGGGGTGACCAGCCGGTGCATCCGCAGCCTTCCCGGTAGGAGCCGGATCAGCGCGGCGAGGACCGCCCGGTCGGCCCAGTCGAGCCGGGGCCGGGAATTGGCGCGGCGCAGCACGGCGACCTCGTGCCGCAGCACGAGCAACTCGGCGTCCTTGGAGGCCGATGACCGGCCGAGCAGAATCAGCCAGCCGCAGAGCCGGACGAAGACGAGATAGAGCAGGCGCAGGGACACGGATGATCATGATCCCCTACGGCTGACCCTGGCCATCGCTGCAGCTGACAGGTTATGCAGACTTCTGGCACCCCACACCCGCAAACCCGCACTGAGCCCCTATTTCGCGCCCGCGCGGCGCCCGGCCCGGGGATATGTGGCTAAACGGCATTGAGGTAAACGCGGTAGGCGTTGCCGCTGAGCACGTGGCCGAGGACGTCGTCCGGGAGCCCGAGCGTCGCTACCGCGCGCGCGTTCTGGGCCACGCCGGGGACACCGGGCCAGTCCGTCCCGAAAATCCATTTTCTGGCCAGCTGGGCGAGGTCGAAGCCGGCGTAGTAGTCGGGCAGGCGTTTGGGCGGCAGCCCGGCCAGGTCGAACCAGATGTTGCCGTGGTCAAGCGCCATCCGGGCGGCTTCGGCGTACCACTGCCCTCGCCCGCCGTGGGCCAGCACGAACTGGACGCCGGGGAAGTCGGCGACGACCTGGCCGATGAGCCTGGGGTCGCCCGCTTCGGGACGCGAGCCGGGAAAGATGCTGCCGCCGGTGTGCACGATCACCGGCACGCCCCGTTCGGCGCACAGCTCGTAGACCTCGTACATGTCCTGGCTGTCGGGACGGAAGCCGCCGTGCACCGGATGCACCTTCAGGGCGACCGCGCCCAGGCTGAGCTGGCGCATCGCTTCGGCGACCGGGGACAGGTGCACTTCCGGGTTGACGTTGGCTACCAGCCGGAACCGGCCGGGATTGTGCGCGATGATCGGCAGCAGGTCCTCGACCGGCTGAATCCCGGTGGCCCGCGGGCTGTACTCGGCGAACAGCAGGGCCACATCCACGCCTTCGGCCTCGAGCAGCGCGTCCAGCCGGGCCGGGACCGGATCCCCGTCCGCTCCGAACACGCTGCGCCACGGCGAATCGCCGCCGAAGTCGGCGGCCCACTGCATCCATGCGGGCGTCACGGTGCTGAGCCTCGGCACGTGCATGTGGGCGTCAACGACTGTCCTGCCGTCGATCATCGGCGGGCCGCTACCGGTCCAGCCGGCGGAGCCCGCTCCGGTAAGCCCGGGCGGACTCCACGTAGTGCTTCACCGCTCTGTCGACCAGGTTGGCCGCCATCCCGGTCTTCTTGACCTTCGCGGGAACCCCGGCCACCAGGGCGCCCGGCGGCACCTCGAAGCCCTCAGGCACCAGGCAGGAGGCGGCCACGACCGCGCCTGTCCCCACCGTGACCCCGTTGAGGGTGACCGACCCCGAGCCGATCAGGCACCTGTCCGCCACGACGCAGCCCTCTAGATGCGCGTTGTGGCCGATCACGCATTCGGTCCCGATGAGGGTCGGCCAGTTGTGGGTGCAGTGGATCACGGTCCCGTCCTGGACAGAAGTCCGCGACCCGATCTCGATCCGGCCGTGGTCGCCGCGCAGCACCGCGCAAGGCCACACAGACGCCTCCGGGCCGATCCGCACCTGTCCGATCACGACCGCATCGGGATGGACGAAGGCAAACGGGTGAATCTCCGGCTCGTACTCGCCCAGCGCGTATATCGGCACCATCAGTCCTTCCCTGCGGGTAGGCCACGAGACTATCGCTCACGCCAGGTCGACCTCGGGCTCCGGATCCAGCTCGTGGCCGGCGCCGGCGCCGGAGCCGGAGCCGGAGCCGGGGTCGGGGTCGGGGGCGCTGGTCAGGTCGAGGACACCGAAGCGGTGCTGGTCCCAGATGTGCATGGACGCCGTTTCCGGGTACGACGCCACGTCGGGTGGATCATCGAAGATGCGCGTCGTCCGGCTCCCCACCGAGTAAGGCGGCCAGCCAGGATCGCCGTCCGCGGCGAACGCCGCCCAGTGCGAGCGCATCAGGTCCCCGAGCCGGACCGCGCTGGCCGGCGGCTGCTGGCCCAACAGCATCTGCCCGAGCCCCCCGTAGACGCCGAAGACCAGCGGCACGTCAATAGCGTGGCAGGCGCCCAGGCCCGCACCCGCCTCCCCGTCCCCCTGCGCCGGAGCCGGGTAGCTGACCTCGTAAAGGAAGGTCCGTCCGCCGGCCGCGGCGTGCGCCTGCGCGAAGTGCAGCGTCGGCATCCGGAACAGCCAGTCCGAGTGGACAAGCTCGAACAGCGTCTCCGGGCCGGCATCCGGGTAGGCCAGGCGGTAAGCCATCTCGCCATCCGTACCGGGTGTGCCGGGGGTTCTTAGGGCTTTTGGGGCTTTTGGGGCTTTTGGGGCCAGGCTGCGCAGCGCGTAGCTGGCCGCGGCCGCGGTGATCTGGCCACGGCTCCCGGACAGCTCGATGAACAGCCGGAACTCGTCGCGGTTATGCCCGGCGATCACGTCGACGCTCCGGCCGGCGCCGGCGGCCACCGCACGCCACGGCGCGGCGGGCAGCACGTCGCCGTCCACGACCGGCGAGAACGGCGTGTCCGTGTGCGCGACGACTCCCCATCGGCCTAGGTGGTCGGCGGGACGCACGGCGTCGGCCGCGGCCGCGAGGCGGCCCGGGTCGGCGGCCGCGAAGGCTTCCGCGGTGGCGGGCAGCCCGGCCGCTTTGGCGATGGCCGCCGTGACCTCGGCGGCCAGGGCAGGCGAGAAGAAGGTACCGGGAATGCTCTGCACGATCGCACGGCGGAACAGGCCGGCCGCGGCGGGCATGACCAGCAGGGCCGCGATCGCGCCCGCCCCCGCCGATTCCCCGAACACCGTCACCCGGTCCGGATCGCCGCCGAACGCCGCGATGTTCTCCCGGACCCAGCGCAGCGCCGCGACCTGATCGAGGAGCGCGCGGTTGGCGGGAACGCCGGGCAGGTAGGCGTACCCCTCGACCCCGACCCGGTAGTTGAAGGTGACCACGACCACGTTCTGCCTGGCCAGTGGCCGTCCGTCGTAGCCGAGCTGGCTGGAGGCACCAGCGCGGTACGCTCCGCCGTAGATCCAGACCATGACCGGGAGCCCGGCCGCGCCTAGGTCGGGCGAGAACACGTTGACGGTAAGCCAGTCATCGGGATCGGCGCCGGGAGCAGCCGGGGCCGGCGGCGTGAGCTGCGGCCCGGACTGCGGCGGCGGCGGCCCGTACGCCGTCGTCTCCCGTACGCCGTCCCAGGGCTCCGCCGGGCGCGGGGCGGCGAACCGCAGGTCGCCCACTGGCGGCCGGGCGAACGGAAGGCCGCGGAACACGGCGACCATGTCGCCGGATTCCGCGGCCCGTTGACCGCGAACCAGCCCGCCGCCCGTGCGGACCACGGGTTCGGTGTCCATGAACGGCACCCCTCGCCGGCGGGCCTCAGGGTTCGGGCCTTTACGTCCTTTGAGGGAAATATCAGGATGTGAAGGGTAACGGCCGCCAGGAGTGAGGTTACGCCACTGGGTCGAGCAGGATGACGGGAATCTGGCGGGGGGCGGCGTTCGTCTCATACTCGGCGAAGCCAGGGGCGACTTCCTTCTGCTTGTCCCAGATCGGCTCGCGCTCGTCCGCGTTCGCCACCCGGGCCCTGACCTTGATCGTGCTGGCGCCTAGCTCGATGGTGGTGTCCGGGTGCGCGGTCAGGTTGTAGTACCAGTCAGGGTTGCGCGGCGCCCCTGCCGCCGAGGCGAAGATCGCGTAACAGTCACCCACCTGCTGGTACATCAGCGGGTTCACCCGTTCGGCGCCGCTCTTGGCGCCCGCGTGGTGCAGCAGCAGCATGGGAGCTCCCTCGAACATGCCGCCTACCTTGCCGCCGTTCGCGCGGAAGTCATTGATGATCTTGGCGTTGAAGTCCTCATGGTCAGCCACGGCTGGCTCCTGTTCTCCTGGTCAACGGGTTCCGGCTTATTCAGCTGGATCATAGGCGAGGGTCAGCCGGGCACATCTCCCGGCTGCCGGTACAGTCGGTCCATGGCTGGCGCCCCGGATGAGTCGCTCACGCGGCATGAGGGTGAGCTTGAGCCGGATGAGGAATACGACGGGTTCGCGTTCGCCGACACCTCGTTCGCGGATGCTGCCGCCGGGAACTGCCACTTCCTTGACTGCGCGTTCGGCAATGTGTCCTTCGACGGCGGCAGGCTGAGGAAGACCCGGTTCACCGACACCAGGATGCGAGATACCAGGTTCGTCTCCAGCGACCTCGCGGAAACCGGCTGGCTGGACACCACCCTGGCCGGCTGCGCTCTGGCCGGGGTGCAGGCGTTCTCGGCCTCGCTGCGCCGCGTCACGTTCCGCGACTGCAAGCTCGACTCGGTGAACTTCCGCAGCGGCACCCTCACCGACGTGAGGTTCGAGAACTGCCTGTTGCGCGACGCGGAGTTCGGCGGTGCCACGCTGCTGCGGGTCAGCTTCGGTGGCTGCACCCTGACCCGCGCGGACTTCGCCAGGGTGACCTGCACCGACGTGGACCTGCGCGGCGCCGCGCTCGGTATCTCGGCCGGGTATGAGTCGCTGCGCGGCGCCACGATCAACAGCGTCCAGTTGGTGACCCTGGCACCGCTTTTCGCCCGCCACCTGGGCATCATCGTCACCGATTGAAGGTCATGTACTACTACCGGCACGATCTCGCCCTCGTACTTATGCGCGGGACGCCGGCTGTCGATCACCGCTGCCGGGGATCCCGCGGACGGCGCGGGCGAAGGCTTCCCCCCGGTCGCGATAGTCACGGAACTGGCCGAAGCTCGGCGCGGCCGGGGACAGCAGCACTATCCCGTCCGGCCGCGCCCACTTCCATCCCGCCACGACGGCGGCCTCCAGGTCGGGGCAGGCGGTCACGCCCGCGAAGGCGGCTGACTGGCCGTGTTCTTGCTTGACGATCTCCGCGGCGATACGGGAACCGCTGTCCGGGAGGGTCAGGACCATGGTGGGTGCCGAGCGTGCCAGTACCCCGGCGGCCAGCGGAGCGTAGTCGATGCCGCGATCGTGGCCGCCTGCGATAAGCGCGATCCGGCGGCCGGGGAACGAGTCGAGGGCGGCCAGGGTGGGCAGCACGTTCGTGGACAGGCTGTCGTCGACGAAGGTGACGCCGTCGGCCGTGCCGATCGACGCGGCCGGCTCGGCAGCGACTGGTAGCCCGTCGCCGCGGCGCGCAGCCTGGCGTCATGGCCGGCGCCGGGCACGCCGAGCGCCACCAGGCAGCGGCGAGCGATAAGCGCATTACGCCGGTTGTGCCGTCCGAGCAGCCCGAGTGGCTCCATCCAGTCCGCGCCGGGGTCATCGTCAGCGCACACCCATTCCACCCGCGGCCCGAGCAGCGCCGCCCGTTCCCTGAGCAGGTCGCTGTCGCCGTTGGCCACGGTGAGCTCGGCTCCGGGCTGGGAACACGCGGACAGCTTGTCCCGGTAGTACTGATCCACGCCGCCGTGCCAGTCGAGGTGATCCGGGTGCAGCGAGGTCACCGCGACCACCGGCGGGGAGTACGGCAGGTCGGTGGCCTGGTAGCTGGACACCTCGATGACCCAGTAGTCGAAGTCGCCCGCCTCGGCGGGATCGTAGGGCGACGCGCCGATGTTGCCGCCGACCATGCACCGGTAACCCAGGCGCGCGATCAGGTGCCCGGTGACCGACGACGTGGTGCTCTTGCCCTTGGTGCCGGTCACGCACAGAACGCGCCGCAGGTCGGCTTCGGCGAGCCACAGGCCCAGCCCGCCCACCACCGGGATGCCCAGCTCGGCCAGGCGGGCCACCTCGGGCCGGTACCGGCTCAGCCCAGGTGTCTTCACCACCACGTCGCACCGTTCCAGGGCGGCGAGCCCTGTCTCGCCGGTGGCGAGCACCGGCAGGGTCCGGTCAGGGAAAGTGACGGGACCGGACGGCGCGTCATCTACGAGGACCGGCTCGACTCCAAGCGTCAGCAGCTTGCGCAGGTTCGCGTGGCCTTCACGGCCCAGGCCCCAGACGCCGACCCTGGCCCCGGCCAGCTCGGGCCAGGAGAGCTTGACCCTGGGCGCTGCCCCCGGCGTCCTCGGTGGCGGGGCTTGCGGGGTCATCGGTATCCGGCCGGGATGAAGTTCTCACCGACCGGCGCCAGCATGGCCGTGGCGTCGGCCGCGGACGGCGCTTCGGGCCACCCGGTGATCTCGACGGCCAGTTCCTGGAGCAGACCGCAGCGGGCCCGGTCGTCTCGCCGCGCCGCCAGCAGAACCGCGGCCCGGCACTCGTTGACCTCCCCGACGCACTCGAACGGCTTGGCGCCCGCGCCAAGCAGGGCCCGGAACTTCCCGGCGAGCTCCGGGTCATCGAGCGGCTCCCCCGTCACCGCGAAGATCCGCCGCAGCGCGGCGGCCGGCATGAACGGCGCGAGGATCAAGTCGATGAAACAGCACTTGTCGCACTGCCCGCACCAGTGATCGAGCCGCCGGGCCCGGTCACTGTAAAACGCCTTGTTACAGCTGCGGAACGAGCCGTGGTACTGCTCCAGCCCGGCGAACTCCTGGCCGACCCAGAGCTCGGTCCGGTCCCTGAGCCAGGAGAAGTACCCAGGCAGCCGCGGTCCGCTGGCGGCCTGGACGCTGGCGGCCGGCCCGCTGGCGGCCGGCCCGCTGGCGGCCAGGATGCTGCGGAAGGCCGCCTCGAATACGTCGCTCTTGGAGAACTGGTGGTTCACCGGGCGTCCCTGGTACTCAAGCGTCGGGATCGACGCCGACCACTCGTTGGACATGACCACCGCGTCCCTGTCCTCAAGCACCGCCGCCAGCACCGCGATCGCGGAGAGGATCCCGGTCACCGGCACGTGGCCGTTCAGGAAGCCAAGCTCGGCGGAGCGCAGCAGTTGCGGATCGATCTCCCGTTCGGCCCGCACGACGGGAAGCCCGGTCACCGCGGCCGGCGCCTCGATCGCCTCGAACCGGTCGGACGGCCGGTTCACGATGAACAGCGCCGCATCCGCCAGCTTTCGCACCCGCTCCACCACGACGATCGAGTCGATCCCCCCGCCGAACGGCACCAGCGCCCGCCGCCCAGCCAGGGGCGGTCCGGGGGGACGTGTCCCCCCCAGGGGCGGTCCGGGGGGACGTGTCCCCCCCAGGGGCGGTCCGGGGGGACGTGTCCCCCCCAGGGGGGTCTGGGGGGAGGATCCCCCCAGGATCGGGGGGATCCCGGGGGGTCGTCCCCCCGGGGCAACACAGCGCGCCTCGATACGCAGCGAGGTCAGGTCCAGGGCGTTGCGGTAGGCGAACTCGCCCAGGCCCTGCAGGTAGAACTCGCGCAGGAAGGCCAGCTCCGCGTCTGTCACCGCGGTCTCGCCGAGGTCGATGACCGGGGGCGCGGCCGCTTTGTAGTAGGAGACGCCCGCGAGCAGGAACACCAGGCGCGCCGCGGCGCGGGCCGTTTCCGTGTGCCAGCGCGGGCCGGGCGGCAGCGTGACGCGTTCGGCGAACTCCCGCCCGTCCAGCCAGTAGCGGCAGGTCAGCTCTCCCCTATCCGCGTCCACGGTGAATGCCCCGTACCGGAACACCTGTCCGCGGTCCAATGAATGTGGCAGCCTACCCGCTATAGCCATGACGCTGTCACATCCATGGGTGCTGAGGCGGCGGCGCGCAGGCGGGCGACGAGGGCGAGCCCGGCCGCAGGGGCGGGCTGAGCGGTCGCTGAAGAAGAAGCCGGGGCTTGTGGGGCCTGAGGGGGCGGCGGGGCCTGAGGGGGCGGCGGGGCCAGGCGCGGCGGGGGTGGCAGGGCCGGTGGGGAGGCTGGTTATGTGGATCTGGGGGTCGGGGACGCCGGCCTCGCGGAGGGCGAAGCGGTTCGCGGCCCATAGGTCGAGACGCCAGCGGCCGGGGGCCGGGTCCGGGTGGAAGAAGGCGGACGCGGCCGAGCCGAAGGCCTGGGTGACGGCCTGACGGACGTCGAGGCCGACCTGGTAGCGGGCCGGGGCGATGGCGGGGCCTACCCCGGCGATCACGTCTGACGGGCGGGAGCCCAGGGTCCGCATGGCGGCGACGGCCGCTGCGGACACGCCGGCGACGGTGCCGCGCCAGCCCGCGTGCACGCAGGCGAGCACGCCGGCCACCGGGTCGTGCAGCACGATGGGCACGCAGTCGGCGGTGAGGATGGCGAGCACCGTGCCGGGCGACGCGGTAACCAGCGCGTCGGTATCACCGACGGCGTCGCCGAGCGAGAACGCGCCCTTGCCGCGGTCCGCGTCGCCGACGATGCGGACCGCGCCCCCGTGCACCTGCCGAGCGAACACGAAGTCGGCCAGGCTCGCCCCGAAACTGGCCGCTAGCCGCCGCCGGTTCTCGAGCACGCAGCCGGGATCGTCGCCGACGCTCAGGCTCAGGTTCAGCGAGGCGTAGGCCCCGGACGATACCCCGCCGGAGCGGGCCGTCACGGCGGCGTCCGCGCCCGACCCGTCCAGCGCCGGCCACGTCAGCAGGCTGAGCGCGCCGACCTCGCGCAGCACGGCGGGGCCGGCGCAAACCGCGCTGGCCGGCCGCGGCCGGGGGTGGGAGATCATCGGATCAGAGCTTAGCCGGGGACGGGGCCGGCGTGCGCGGCGAAGGACTCGGCGTCACGCAGGGCGCGCAGCAGGTTGCCGCCGGCCAGGGCGGCACAGTCGGATTCTGTCCAGCCGCGGCGCAGCAACTCGGCCAGCAAGGCCGGGTAGCGGGACACGTCTTCCAGGCCGACGGTGACGTCGGGAGTGCCGTCGAAGTCACCGCCGAGGCCGACGTGGTCGATGCCAGCGACCTCGCGGACGTGCTCCACGTGGTCCGCGACCTGGGCCAGCGTCGCGTCGGGCGGCGGGTGGGCGCCTTCCCACTCGGCCTTGAGGCTGAACAGCTGCTCGAAGTCCTTCGGATCCAGGCCGCGGCCCGCGGCCTCGGCCTTGAGGCCGGCCAGCCAGTCGGCGCACTCCCGGGAAACGAACGCCGGCACGAACGTCACCATGCACACGCCGCCGTTGC
Source organism: uncultured Actinomycetes bacterium (assembly GCA_963739615.1). Taxonomy (GTDB): domain Bacteria; phylum Actinomycetota; class Actinomycetes; order Streptosporangiales; family Streptosporangiaceae; genus Palsa-504. Next base: position 136,253 of record CAVUBD010000028.1, on the reverse strand, counting down.
CCGCGAGCCGGGCGAGCACGTCGTCGGGCACGTTGCGCGGGTAGTCACACAGCGCGAGGGCCGAGGAATGCGAGAAGATCACCGGCGCGGCGGCGATGTCGAGGGTGTCCCGCATCGTGTCAGGGGACACGTGCGAGAGGTCCACGAGCATGCCCAGTCGCTGCATCTCACGGACCACGTCCCGGCCGAAATCGGTCAGGCCGCCGGCCGCCACCTCGTCGGTGGCCGAGTCGGCCCAGCCGACGTTGGCGTTGTGGGTCAGCGTCAGGTACCTGACGCCGAGCGCGTACAGCATCCTCAGCACGCCAAGCGAGCCCGCGATCGCGTGGCCGCCTTCCGCGCCGAGCAGCGACGCCACCCGGCCGGCCGCGAAGATCCGCTCCACGTCGCCAGCGGTCAGCGCGAGCTCGAGCGCCGCGGGGTAGCGCGCGATCATCCGGCGCGCCAGGTCGATCTGCTCGAGCACGGCGGTGACCGCAGCGTCGCCGGCGAGCGAGGCCGGCACGTAGACCGACCAGAACTGCGCGCCGACCCCGCCGGCCGCCAGCCGGGGCAGGTCCGTGTGCGTACCCGCCACCCTGGCGGCCAGGTTGACCTCGGCGGGATCGTCAGGAGCCGCACCAGCGGCCCGTTCGCGCAGCGCCCAGGGCAGGTCGTTGTGCCCGTCGATCAGCGGGAACCGGCGGAGCAGTTCCCGCGCCCGCCGCTCAAGGTCCGTCACGGGGCCAGCTTATGTCCGCGCGCTCCCGCAGCGGCGGGCGTCAGGCCGGGCTCGATCGGCTCGGGCTGCGCACCGTCGTCGACTTCAGGACACCAGGGGAGGTCCTGCTGGACGGCCCGGACCGGTTCCGTTAGCCTCGGTTACCCCTTGCGGCGGCGCGGGCCGAGACGGCGCATGCGGAGCCAGGCGAGCAGGGTGAAGACCACTCCGAGCGCGATCAGCATGCCCATGTCGTGAAGCCAGTTGGCTGAGGTCTGCGCCCACAGCGGGTCCGTGCTGCCGGGCACGGAGACGCCGATGACGTTGAGGTTCACCGTGGAGGCCACGGCACCGAAACCCCAGCGGGACGGGGCGATATAGGCCAGCTGCTGCAGTCCCGGCTTGCCGACCAGCGACACCACGCCGCCGGACAATATGACCTGGGCCATGGTCAGCAGCACGAGGAAGGGCATCGCCTTCTCCGACGTGCTGACCATGGCCGAGACGAGCAGCCCCAGGCACATCGAGGCCAGCGAGAGCACCGCGATGGCGATCAGGATCTCCAGCAGCGGGGGGATGCCGGGCAGCGCGCCGTGGGGCGGCATCTTCTGGCCGAACAAGCCGATCAGCACCAGCAGCGCGGACTGCACGATGCTGATGACGCCGAGCACGATGAGCTTGGAGAACAGGTAGGCGCCGGATGAGAGCCCGGCGGCCCGTTCCCTGACGTAGATCGTGCGTTCCTTGACCAGCTCCCTGACCGAGCTCGCGGCCCCGGACAGGCAGGCGCAGATGGTCAGCATCAGCAGCAGTTCTTCTGCGTTCTGGTTGCTGTGCGGGGGGCCGGTCAGGCCGGCGCTTGACCCCACGAAGTGGATCAGCGTGCCGAGGATGACGGGCAGCAGCCCCATGAAGAGCAGGTAGCCGCGGTCGGCCGAGATCACCCGGACGTAGCGGCGGGTCAGCGTGGTCATCTGCCGGAACCCGCCGCGCCGCTGCGGCGGCGGGGCGGCCGGCAGCTCCAGCCCTCCGTCTTGGGGCGGCGGCTTCGGACGCTGGCCGAGCACGTACTGCGCGTGGGCGGGCGAGCTGGCGAACTCGGCCGCCCAGTCGCGGTCCGGGTAGGCCTCGAACGCCTGGAACACCTCGGCCCAGCCGGGCAGCCGGAAGTAGCTGAGCCCCTCGTCGGGCGGCCCGTAGAAGGCGATCCGGCCGCCGGGAACCAGCACGAGCAGCCGGTCGCAGGTGTCGAGGTTGGCGACGCTGTGCGTGACGACGATGACCGTCCGGCCGTCGTGCGCCAGGTCCCGCATCTGCTCCATGACCGACTTGTCCAGGCCTGGGTCCAGGCCCGAGGTCGGCTCGTCCAGGAACAGCAGCGACGGCTTGGTCAGCAGTTCCTGCGCCACGTTGACGCGTTTGAGCTGCCCGCCGGACAGCCGGTCCGCCCGGGTGTTCGCGTGCTTGGTCAGGCTGAGCTCGCCCATCACCTCATCGACCCGGACATCCCGCTCGGTGGCCGTGGTGTCGGCGGGGAAGCGGAGCTCGCCGGAGTACTGCAGCGCGCGCCGGGCGGTCAGCTGGGTGTGCAGGACGCTTTCCTGCGGGACCAGGCCGATCCGGTACCGCAGCTCGGCGTAGTCCTTGTACAGGTCGCGGTTGTCGTAGAGCACGGTGCCTGTGTCGGCCGGGCGCATCCCGGTCAGCGCGCCGAGCAGCGTCGACTTGCCCGCGCCGCTGGGCCCGATGACGCCGAGCAGGCATTTCTCCGGGATAGGGAACGTCACGTGATCAAGCAGGATCTTGCCGCCCGATACCTTCACGACCAGATCCTGGGCGGTGAAGGTAACGTGCCCGTCGTCGACGAACTGCACGAAGTCGCCGTCTTTGAGCCGGAAGGTCGAGTGCCCGATGCTGACCAGGTCCTCGTCGGTCACCAGTTTGGAAGTGACACGCTGGCCATTGACGAACGTGCCATTGTGGCTGTTCAGGTCGACGATTTCGTAGCTTCCGGTGGGCGATTTGCGCAATTCCGCGTGGTGCCGTGAAACATCAAGATCGGAAAGAACCAGGTCGTTTTCCGGGACGCGGCCAATGCGCATGGCCTTGGCGGGCAGCGGCATCCGCGCGGTGGGGCGGCGGTCCACGCTCGGCAGCAGTTCGGGCTTGACCGGCGCGCCTGCCGGGGACGGCGATTCACGTTTGGAGACCGTGTCGGCCCACGACGGGGCATCAGCCGACGGCCTGCCCAGGAAGGGGGCGGGCTCCGCGGGCCGGACGGGCTCGCGCGGGGCGATAGGCTCGCGCGGCGGCACGGGCTCGTGGTCCGGTGGCGGCTGCCACCAGGACTCCGAATCGCGGCGCTGGCCGGCTTCCGGAGCCGGCCGAGCGGGCGGGGCATGGCCGGCCCAGGCCGCTTCGGCGGGCGGAGCGGCGTGGCGTGGCCGGGCGGGTTCGGCGGGCGGAGCGTCGTAGCCGGGCCGACGAGGTTCGGCGGACGGCGGGGCAGCCGGGGCCTCAGCGGCGCGCCCCTGGGGGGTCTGGCCCTGGGGGGGTTGGCCCTGGGAGGTCTGGCCCTGGGGGGTCTGGCCTGCCGCGGTTTGAGGCGTGCAGCGCAGGATCGGCCCGTCGTCCGGGTTGCCGAGCCGCACCACGCAGTCGTTGCTGATCTCGGCCCGGTCGACCCGCTGCGTCCCGAGGAATGTCCCGTTGGTGCTGCCGAGGTCCTCAAATACCCAGGCGTCCCCGTCCGTGCGGAGCACGCCATGGCGCCACGAGACGCGCGAGTCGATCATGACGATGTCGGAGCTCGGATCCCGGCCGATGCGGTACGTGGCCCCGGGCTGGAACTGGTGCACTGAGCGCCGGGTGCGCACCTCCAGATCAGGTATTACGGCTGCGCCGGGCACGGGGACCCCGGACGGCGGCGGCGCGGCCTCGGCAAGCCCGGCGGGCGCGAGCCCGGCCTGGGAAGGACGGGCCTGCGGCGGCTGCCGGTCAGACCAGTCGAAACGCTCGGGTGGCATGTTTACAAAGTGTAGGGCCGCTCGCCCTAAACGGGAATCGCGAGAACCATTCAGGTTGACCGCGCGTTTTGACATATAGGGTGGCGGACAACCTGATACTGGAACGTCTGGCACTTCGGCAAAACACCCGAGCCGCACCTAAGCTGAACGCCTCATGTGACTCAACGTTATCCCCCGTAACTAAGCGACACCTCAGGGGTGGGAAATGATTATCGTGTATACCAATCGTGGGGATATGTTCGTCATGTCCGGTGCGCTGGAGGGGATGTCGTGAGCTCCGATCCGGACCGGCCCAACCCTGAGTGGTGGAAGCCTCAGGATTCTCAGGCGCCTCAGGGAGCCCAGGGGTATCAGGGGTACGACACACCGCAGGGAACCCAGGGATACCAGGCCCCGCAGGGAACCCAGGGGTACCAGGCCCCGCAGGGAACCCAGGGGTACCAGGCCCCGCAGGGAACCCAGGGGTACCAGACCCCGCAGGACCATCAGGGGTATCAAGCCCCGCAGGATTACCAGGGGAAGCAGGACTACCAGGGTCCTCAAGGGACCCAGAGGCTTCCCACGAACCAGGGGTATCCAGCAGCACAGGGATACGCGGGACCACCTCCCCGGACCCGCCGGCGGCGCAGGAAGTGGCCGTTCATCACCTTGATCGTGATCATCGTGGTCCTGGTGGTCGGCGACCGGGCCGCCAACGCGTACACCGAGAACCAGATGGCCAGCCAGTTCCAGTCGTCGCTGGCTCTGTCCGGCAAGCCGCACGTGACCATCCAGGGGTTCCCGTTCCTGACGCAGCTGGCCGCCCGCGATTTCCGCACCGTCAATGTCAATGCGAGCAATGAGACCGCGGGGCCCGGCGGCCAGCTCGAGATCGCCAGCCTGACCGCCACGCTGAACGGCATGCACATTCACGGGCTCAACAGCGTGACGATCGATCAGTTCAACGCCTCGGCGCTGATCACGTTCACGGCGCTGGCCCACGCCGGCGGCATCCCGCAGGGCATCACGCTGGTCCCTGACGGCCCGAACCAGATCAAGGCGAACATCGACATCCTCGGCTTCAGTAGCTCCGCCACCGCCCAGGTCACGCAGACAGGCAATAGCAAGATCAACGTCAAGATCACTGACTTCGGCGGGATACCGGCGGACGTCCTCGGGAATGCGGCGGACTTCACGATCAGCATCCCGAAGCTCCCGGCGGGGGTGACGATACAGAGCATCTCTGTCACGCAGCAGGGACTCCGGATCACGGTTACCGGCCATAACACCACCCTCAGCCAGTAACCGGGGCAGACGTCGCCGATGTTCTAGCCACTATGGCCTGCGCCGTGCGTGAGCTACTGTCAGCTGAGAGTTACATTATTGGCACGGACAGTAGTAACACAGGATGCGGAGGCCAATATGCCCGGTGCGCCCTTTTCTGTCGTCGATAGGCAAGGCTGGCGCGGCGCGGCATGCGCGACTCCGGCGGCCGCCACGCGCACCTTCGCCCGGTGCACGGAAGAGGTCCCGCTGGCCCGCAGGTTCGTCCGGGATATCCTGGCCGACCATCCCGCCCGCTTCGACGCCGAGCTGCTGACGTGCGAGCTGGTCACCAACGCGGTCCAGCACGCGGCCGACGCCGCCGGGGTGACCGTCGCGGTGACGCGCCGCGGCCAGGTCGTGCACGTGGACATCATCGACGACGGCAGGACCGGGCTCCCCCACTGGCGGGAAGCGGGCGGCCAGGACGAGGGCGGACGCGGGTTCCACCTGGTCAACGAGATCGCGCTGCGCTGGGGCTTCCTGCGCGAGCGGGCCGGCACCTGCGTCTGGTTCGAGCTGGCCGCTTCTTAGCACACCGCGCGGGCCGGCGATATGCTCACCGCTGATGCCAGCAACATGCGCCTTCTGCGCCATCATCAGCGGCGCCGAGCAGGCGGTGACCATCCTCGAGACCGAACGGCTGATCGCTTTTCTCGATCATCGTCCGCTGTTCCACGGTCATACGCTGCTAGTGCCCAAGCTGCACGTCCCCCTGCTCAGCGACCTGCCCGCCGCAAGGGTGCAGGAGTTCTTCACGACGGCGCAGCGGCTCGAGCGCGCGGTCGAGGACGGCCTCGGCGCTGACGGCTCGATGATCCTGGTCAACAACGTGGTCAGCCAGTCGGTCCCGCATCTGCACCTGCACGTGATCCCCAGGAACAAGCGAGATGGCCTGCGGTTCTGGCTCGGGCCGCGGCATCCGTACGACGCCGCCCATCCGGCCGGGGGCTTCGCGGAGAAGATCAGGGCCGCGCTGCCGGAAGCTGCCGCGCCGGAGCGGTGAGCCGGGACAGTGAGCCGGGACAGTGAGCCGGGACAGTGAGCCGGGACCGCTCTCGTTCATGTCGTTATGTAGTCGGCTGTTCTCACTGAGTCAGCAACTTTGCCCTAGGGCGTTCGCTAGGCCGGTATGATCCGCCTTTCAGTCGAACCTTTTAGTCACTTCAGCCTCGTTTCTCCACTAGAATTACGTCACGAGCGCACAAATGTGTCTTTTTCGGATAAAGGTGACTCATCGGAACTCCTGTCTTAACGTGCCGTACGTGGCTCATAATTGACAGGAGCGCAGCCTGCGATGCCATCAGGAGACAGCACGTGACATCCGGCATGTCGGCGAAGGGCAGTGCTCTCGGGGCGAGCGTTTCCGGGAGCGGTGTCCCATCCAGCCGTGCCCCCGCGCCCCGGGCCTCGGCGCCCCGGGCCCCGGGGACCGCAGGCAACGGGTCCAAGCGAGGCCATGGGTCCAAGACTGGCCAGAACACCCAGGAGCCCGGAAGCGCTGAAGCCCCGCAGTCCCCCGCCCGCAGCGTCGCCGCCGAAGGCTCTCAGCCGGTCCTGGCCTCCTCCGTGCGGACCCTGATCCTCGGGATCGACTACGACGGGCGAATCGTCCAGCACGACAGGAACGCGCCGCAGATCCTGGCGCGCGCGCCGGAGGAACTGCTCGGCGCCCAGCTCAGCGACCTGATCGCTCGCGGCCCTGCGGGTAATTCGGCCCAGGAAAACCCCCTTGCCGCCCGGTCGGCCGACGGCCTCGCCGCGGTCAGCGGCCTGCTCGAAGCGATCCGTTCCGATCGCGAGGGCAGCGCGATGCTCACCATCTCGACCCGCGATGGCTACCAGGCCGAGGCGGTGGTGACCGTCCATCCGATGCGCGCGGGCGGGACCAGCCTGGCGGCGCTCGCGCTGCTGCGCATCCCCGCGCCGAGAGCGGAAAGGTTCGTCGACCCCGCGCTGATGCGCCGGCAGATGCTGGACGACACCTTCACCAGGATCGGCGACACCCTCGACATCGATCACCTGGCGCGCGAGCTTATCGACGCGCTCGTTCCGCACTTCTGCAACGTCGGCGACCTGCTGCTGCTTGAAAGCCTGATCGGCGACGACGAGCTCCCCTCGACCGGGCTCGACGGGTCGCTGCCGCTGCGCCGGATCGCGCTCCTGCACGACCGGAAGGATCCCGCCTGGGAGGCGGCCTTCCCGACTGGTGAGATCCTCCGCTACCCGTCGCCCTCTCCGTACTTCCGGTGCATGGACACCGGCGCGCCGGTGCTCGAGACGACGATCAGCAAGAGCCAGGCGGGCGAGATCGCCAAGGCCTGGCGGCGAAAGCCGGTCGCCAAGCTGCTTTCGGGTGCTTCGATGCTGGTGCTGCCGCTCATCGCGCGGGGCACCGTGCTCGGCTTCTTCGCCTGTACCCGGCAGGAGGGGTTCCGGCGGTTCGACGCGTACGACGTCGAAATCGGCATGGACTTCGCCTCCCGCGCCGCCATCTTCATCGACAACGCCCGCCGCTTCAGCCGGGAGCACGCGACCGCGCTGACCCTGCAGCGGAGCATGCTGCCGACCGGGCTCTCCTTCCCGTCCTCGGTCCAGGTCAGGCACCGCTACCTGCCGGGCAGCAAGCTCATCGAGGTCGGCGGCGACTGGTACGAGTCCATCGCGCTGCCCGGGGGCCGGGTCGCGCTGGTGGTCGGCGACGTGGCCGGGCACGGCGTGCGCGCCGCCGTCACCATGGGCCGGCTGCGCACCGCCATCCAGACCCTGGCCATGCTTGAGCTGGCGCCCGCTGAATCGCTGCAGCAGCTTGACGAGCTCATGCACACGCTGGGCGAGCGCGAGCCGCACTTCGCGACCTGCGCGTACGCGGTCTACGACGCGGTCAGCGGCGAGTGCGAGGTCGCCGTGGCCGGCCACCTGCCGCCGCTGCTTGTCCACCCGGACGGCACCAACGAGCTGCTCGACGTCCCGCCCTCGCCGCCGCTCGGCATCGGAGACGGTGATGTGGAAAGCCGCCTGTTCAAGATCGAGGACGGCAGCCTGTTCGTCCTGTACACCGACGGCCTGGTGGAGAACAAGGGCCAGGACATCAGCGACGGGCTCGCCCGGCTGCGCGGCATCTTCGGCCCCGGCTCGCCGACCAAGCCGCTTGAGGACCTGTGCAAGGCCACGCTGGACGGGGTGTACTCCGATCACCAGCGCGACGACATCGCGGTGCTCATCGCACGGCTGCGGCGGCTGCCCGAGGAATCCTACGCGTCGTGGACCCTGACTCCCAAGCTGACCTCCGTGGGCGAGGCACGCTCGCTGATCGCCGAGCCGTTGAAGCGCTGGGAACTGGAAGACCTGATCCCGACGACCGAACTCCTCGTCTCTGAGCTGGTGACCAACGCGGTCAAGTACTCACGTGGCGACATCACGCTGCGGCTCGTGAACGAGAAGGCTCTGGTCTGCGAGGTCCTTGACAACTCGGGCGCGTTGCCGAGGCTCCGTCAGGCCAGCGGTGACGACGAGAACGGCCGCGGCCTTCAGGTCGTCCGCCAGCTCTCCCAGCGCTGGGGCACCCGCCGCACCGCGACCGGCAAGGTGGTCTGGTGTGAGCAGCCGCTACCCGGCGGCCCCGGTTTGCTGGACGATATACAGCCGCTGCACTAGCTTCGGACTGACCGGGCCGGAGCAGCCCGGCTGATAACCGCCGTGATGAATCCGGGATATCGAGGCCCCTTGGTGCCTGCCTGACAATCTGACTCAGCGGCCGGTTAGCGGTAGCTACGTGAGTCTTGTTGCGGCCGTTTTGCTTGGCGTAGTAAAGGGCGGCATCCGCGGCGGCGAGCAGATCGGTTACCCCGCCGCCGTCCGGGCCCAGCGCGGCCACGCCGACCGAGACGGTCAGCTTGACGCAGGCACCCGATCTGGTCTCGTCGCCGACAGGGACGGACATCCCGGCGATGTGCGTGCGCAGCCGCTCCGCGATGCTCAGCGCAGCGGCCTCGTCCGCCTGGGGCAGCAAGATGACGAACTCCTCACCTCCGAACCGGCCGGCCACGTCATAATCGCGCAGTTGCTCGCGGAACGCGTCGCCAAGCGCCCCCAGGACCTTGTCCCCGGCCAGGTGACCGTAAGTGTCGTTGACGGCCTTGAAGTGATCGATGTCGATCAGGGCGACCGACAGCGGGCTGCGGGTCCGGCCGGCCCTGGAGATCTCCGCCGCCGCCTCGCTCTCCCAGGTGGCCGCGTTGAGCAGCCCGGTCTTGGTATCGATCCGGGCCTTGGCCAGCAGCTGCGCGTGCATCATGAAGCGCCGGGCCAGCAGGACCGTGGGGACGGCGAAGACGGCCAGCACCGGCTGGACGGCCACCACGACGGTAATCAGGATGCCCAGGTCGATCTGCACGAAGTCGGCTTGCAACGCCTCTCGGTTCAGCGCCACTTCGGTCAGGCGCGCCGCGGTATCGGAAAGCTTCACCGCGACGGCCAGCAGGACCCGGTGCAAGCCGCCCACGAGGTCGCAGGCCGCGACGGCCGCCGTCCAGGTAAGCGCGTGCACGCCGACGCCGATCACGCTGCCCGCGAAGGATGCGGGCAAGGCACGGAACACGAGCGACGCCGCGCCGTACATCAGGCCGATCGACGCGCCGGTGAACACCCGGCGGTAGACCAGACCCTGACCCACTCTCCAGTGGGTCAGCAGCAGCAGCGGGATGGGCGTGATCATGGCATAGAACGGCGGGAGCAAGATGGCGACGGGCAGCACCCACACGGGGAGGAAATCCTGCACCATGGTGCCCCGCCCGTACGTCATCCGGGGGGTGGCCGCGACCGAGATCATGCCGCAGCCGAGCAGCAGGAGGAACTTCCCCAGGTCGCCGGTCCGCCATGACGTCTGCGACGCCGCCACGCCGGTCAGCGCAAGCGCGGTCGCAATGACGGCGCCGACGTAGGCCCGCAGCAGTCCGTCAAGCCGCCACCACTCCCAGTCCCGGACATCAGCGCCCGCAAGCAGGCGACGTGTGACGGACGAGGTTCGCATGCAACACCGTTCCGGACGAGACGCGAGGAGCCTGTAGATGGCCAGAAGCTCACCGTTAGGAACTAGTTCGACATAGCTACCTTAACTCATCTATGCCTATTCAGTTAGCCATTACGGCAGATTTAGCTCCATTGCGCCTCAAGTAGGAGCTAAATGGTAACTGCTAGCCCCGATTACACGGCGAACTATCTCAAAGGCTGTCGCCCAACTGCGCGAGCGTGTGAGAGGAGTGGCGGACCATGCGGACCACCTGGAGCTAAGCTCAATAAATAACCGATAGCACGACCATGGCGGGGAACTCATCAAGCGCACCTGAGCGGACTCAGCTGAGTCCGTAATTAACCCGGGCAGCGGAGCTGCTCCGTAATGCGCGAAATGGCGGCCATGAACACGGCGCCCCCGGTCAGCTCGGGTCTGGAGCTGACCGGGGGCGCCGTGCCGTCCGGTACCCGCGGGGGTTACTCGACGGTGACGCTCTTGGCCAGGTTGCGGGGCTTATCTATGTCCCGGTCCAGCTTGGCCGCGACATGGTAGGCCAGCAGCTGCAGCGGGACATTCAGCAGCAACGGCTCGAGCTCTGGCTCGCCGCGGGGAACACGGATCACCGCGTCGGCCAGGCCCGCGGGCAGGTCGGCGCTCGTGACCGCGATGACCGGGCCGCCACGGGCCTTGATCTGCTCGATCGTGGAGATGTTCTTCGCCAGCAGTTCGTCCGCGGGCACGACGACCACGCTCGGCATGGACTGGTTGATCAGCGCGAGCGGGCCGTGCTTGAGCTCGGCGGCCTGGTAGGCCTCGGCGTGGACATAGGAGACTTCCTTCAGCTTCTGCGCGCCCTCGCGCGCCACCGGCCAGCCCCGGACACGGCCGATGAAGAACATGTGCTCAGCAGCGGCGAAGCGGCGCGCGGTCTCGGCGATCTGCTCCTCGTCGGCCAGGATCTGCTCGATCTGGGCAGGTAGCGCGCGCAGGCCGGCCACGATCCGCTGGCCGGACGCCGAGGACAGGTCGCGAACCCGGCCGAGCAGCAGCGCGAGCATCGCGAACGACGCCGCCATGTTGGTCAGCGCCTTGGTGGACGCGACCGCGATCTCCGGCCCGGCGTGCAGGAAGACACCGCTGCCGCACTCCCGCCCGATCGCGCTGCCCACCACGTTGACCGCCCCGATGACCTGGCCGCCCTTGCGGAGCAGCTCCTGCACCGCCATCAGCGTGTCCAGGGTCTCGCCGGACTGGCTGACCGCCACGTAGAGGGTGTCGGGGTCCACCACCGGGTTGCGGTACCTGAACTCCGAGGCCGGCTCGGCGTCGGAGGGGATGCGGGCGAGTTCCTCGGTCAGGACCGCGCCCATCTGGCCCGCGTAGTAAGCCGATCCGCAGCCGAGGAACTTCACCTGCCTGATCGACCTGAGCTGGCGGGCGTCCAGGTTGATCCCGCCCAGCCTGGCGGTCGAGAACCGGTCATCGAGCCGGCCGCGCAGGGCCCGGCGCAACGCCTCCGGCTGCTCATGGATCTCCTTGCGCATGAAATCCTCGTACGCGCCGAGCTCGTAGTCGTCGGCTTCGGCCTCCACGGTGGTGGGCGCCTTGCTGGCATCCTGGCCGCGCCGGTCCCTCTCGTCGAGCGACGACGTGCGGTAGTCGGCGGCGCGCACCGTCGCGATTTCGGCGTCGTCCAGGTAAACGACCTGCTTGGTGTAGCGCACGAGCGCGGCCACGTCGGAGGCGACGAACATCTCGGACTCGCCGATGCCCAGCACGATGGGGCTGCCGTTGCGGGCCACCACGAGCTCATCGGGGTGCCTGACGTCGAGCACGACCAGGCCGTAGGTGCCCTCCACGCGGCGCAGCACCCGGCGGACCGCATCCTCCAGGCTCGCCGGGCCGGCGGTGTCGTCCACCTCGGCGGCGATCAGGTGGGCCAGCGCCTCGGTGTCTGTGTCGCTGACCAGCTTGACGCCCCGGGCCGTCAGGCCGTCCCTGAGATGCTCGGCGTTCTCGATGATGCCGTTATGGACGAGCGCGATCCGGCCCTGGGTGTCGGTATGCGGATGGGCGTTGACGTCGTTCGGCTCACCGTGGGTGGCCCATCTGGTGTGCCCGATGCCGACCGTCGCCTTGGTCCGGTCACTGACCCGTTCCCTGAGGTCCTGTACGCGGCCCGCGGTCTTGGTGACCTGCAGCTTGTTTCTGTGGATGACCGCTAGACCGGCCGAGTCGTAGCCCCGGTACTCCAGGCTCCGCAGGCCCTCGAGCAGGACAGGGACGGCGTCCCTGCGGCCGATATACCCGACGATTCCGCACATGAAAAGTCCCCCTTCGCGGTTGGCGTTTTACCCGTACACGATGCGCCGGAGCTGGCGCTCCGATAGCCCCGGCGCCGCGAACCTGCGCTGCCTGAGCTCGGCCGCGATCATGGGCCAGATCTCATCGTTCTTGCGCTGACGTTGCTGCAGCTCGCCATGGCGCCTGCGGACGAACTCCTCGATCGTCTCGTTGAAATACGTCGCGATGTCGGCGATGACCCGGACCGCGGTGGGCTGCGGCAGGCCCGTGGAGGCCGCCAGGTAACCCGCGAGGTCCTGCGGGAAAGGGTCAGGCATGCATAATTCTTACTAGCTTTCCCATAGTTTAGGCAAGATTCCTGCCCGATTTCGGGCAGGAATCTTGTCAATTAGCGACGCATTACCGTTATGCCAGGTCAGAGACCTGTGGAAAGTTGCGGGGTTAGGAGACGTGCGCGGTCGCGCTGATCACGTGGGTCTTGTTGCGGCCGGTCTGCTTGGCGTGGTACAGGGCCGCGTCGGCAGCGGCGATCATGTCGGTGAGCTCGCGGCCGGCGCCGTCCAGCGCGGTCACGCCGACCGAGATGGTCAGCTTGACCGCCGGTCCTGACGGGTTGGCGTCGTCGACGGGGATGGACAGCGCGGCGATGTGCGCGCGGAGGCGCTCGGCGACGCTGAGCGCGTCTGCCTCCCGGGCATGCGGCAGCAGGACCACGAATTCCTCACCGCCGAACCGCCCGGCGAGATCGTAGTTGCGGAGCTGGCCGCGCAGCCCGTCGGTAACCGCGCGCAGCGCCTTGTCACCCACCAGGTGACCATAGGTGTCGTTGACCATCTTGAAGTGATCGATGTCGACGAGCGCGAGGGCCAGCGGGCTGTCCGTCCTGACGGCACGGGCGATCTCGGTGGCCGCCTCTCGTTCCCAGGTGGAGGCGTTGAGCAGCCCGGTCTTGGTGTCAATTCTCGACTGGGCGACGAGCTGCGCGTGCATCATGAACCGCCGGGCCAGCAGCACGGTGGGCACGGCGAAGACCGCCAGGACGGGGCTGACGGCAACGACGACGGTGATCAGCACGCCGAGGTCGAACTCGGCGAAATCGCCCTGCAGCGCCTCACGGCTGAGCTCCTGGTCAACCAGCTTGATACTCGGATCGGAGAGCTTAATCGCGATCGCGATCAGGAGGTTGTGCCCCCGGCCGCCCACTATCTCGCAGATGGCGACGGCCACGGCCCAGGTCAGCGCGTGCGTCCCGGTGCCGATCGCGCTGCCGGCGAAGGAAGCGGGGAAGGCGCGGAAGACGACGGACGCCGCGCCGTAGCACAGGCCCATCGCGGCGACGGTGAACACCCTGCGGTGGACGATGCCCCGGTACACCCGCCACTGCGTGAGCAGGTAGAGCGGGATCGGCGTCACCATGGCGTAGAAGGGCGGCAGCAAGATCGCGATCGGCAGTACCCACACCGTGATGAAATCCCTGGTCATACCGCCTTGGAGGTAGGCGATCCGCGGCGTCGCCGCGACCGAGGCCAGGCTGCAGCCGAGCAGCAGGGCGAACTTCCACAGATCCGCGCCGTGCCAGGTCGTCTGGGAGGCCGCGAAGCAGGTCAGCGTGAAGGTCACCAGCGGCACCGCACCGACATAGCACCGGAGCAGCCAGGGAAGCCGCCACCAGGCCCAGTCCCGCACGACTGCACGCGCCAGCAGCCGGCCTGTGAAGGACGAGGCTTCCATGCTCCACCGTTCCAGATGGGACGCGACAGACTCCTGCCTAGTGGGCAGCTCACCGTAAAGGACTAGCTCCGTATAGCTACCTTAACCCATGTGTAGCCATCTTGGACACTATTAGGGCTGTTTCGCCCGCATCACGCCATAAAGAGGCGCTAAATAGTGATTGACGTGCCCTTATTACATGGCAGACGGGCACTAAAAGGGCTTTCTCACAGCTACATATCGCAGCCGGAGGGAGGCCAGACATGCGTGTCGCCTGGACCTGAGCACTCGCGCTTCACCCAGCCAGCACGACCCGAGAGGGGAGCACGCAATGCGTGATACGTGGACCTAAGCGGATTCCGCAGCCGCTGCTAGCCAGACCCGCGCAGCGGCACCGAACTCCTAGAGGCGGCGTGACCGGTTCTGCGTCCCGCCGCATGACGCCCGCCAGGTGGTGACACGTGGCGCCACCGCAGGGCCAGCGCAACAGCAGCAACTGTACCGATCCCGCCCCATATGGCGACCACCACCGCCGGGGCCAGGAATTCCGCCGCCGCACCGGCCGTGATAAAAGCGGCCCCCTGGCCAACGATTACCCCCATGTTGGCGATGCCGAAGGCTTGCGCCCGCCGTTCGTTCGGAACCCTGACGACGAAGGCGGTGTTGGCCGCGATCTGGTAGATACCGAACGCGGCCGACAGCGAGAAGATCAGCAGTGAGATGGCAAGACCCGGGCGGAGGGCCGTCAGGACCAGGGTCGCGCAGGTGAGCACGGCCAGCGGCCCCATCAGGTCGATTCGCCGGCGCGGGCGGACGAACCGGGTGAACAAGGGCGTGGCGATCGTCGTGCTGAACGCCGTGGACGCCAGCACCAGGCCGGTCGCGACTGGCCCTCCGCCGAGGTTATGCGCGTACGGGGCGGCGACTCCCTCCGGAACCGTGTAGAAGACCACCAGCCAGCCGAGCAGCAGCAGGGTACGCAGCGCCTGGTCGCCGAATACCAGCGCGAACCCGTCGCGCATCCGGACCCAGGGCGGCATCCGGGCGGTTTCCGGCTGGGCGGCGGCCGGCCTGGCCCGGGTGCCAAGCAGTATTAACAAGCCGGAGAGCACGAACGTCCCTGCGTCAACGGCGAGCGCGGGCCGCACGTGAATAATGGCGACCGCGACTCCCGCGCCGGCCGCACCAACGACCTGGCCGGCCAGGAAGGTCGTCTGGGTCACCGCGGTACCCAGCGGGTAGAGCTCGCCGGGCAAGATGTCGGGGGTGATGGACGCCCGGGCTGATTCAAACGGGGGCGCGAACATCGTGGTCGCGAACAGCAGCGCGACCAGGGCCAGCAGCGGCACGCCCGGTATCACCATGGCCGCGACCAGGACGGCACGGACCAGGTCGCAGACGACCATCACCGAACGCCGCGGGTAGCGGTCAGCGGTGTCAGCCAGGAACAAGCCGCCGATGACCCAGGGCAGGTAACCGCTCGCGTACGCAAGGGCCGTGAGCAGCGGGGACCGCGTCCGCTCATATACCAGCAGGGTAAGAGCGACCAGGGCGAGACGGTCGCCCACCACGGAGAGGATCTCGGAAAGCCACAGGGCCCGGAATTCGCGTACCGCGAACACGTCACGGAAAGTGGCACGTGGCGGCACAGCAGCTTTCACTGTGACCCTTCCATCCAGGCCTCGATGTCCGCGGTCCGTCATGGTCACTAAGCTTCATCATGACCCAGCCCGGGCAGATACCGCAACAAGTAGTACGGAACCGGTCACCTATGGTCCTCGCCGGGTCCTCGGCCAAACCCCGGTTCCCGGCCAGGCCCGCCCGGTAAGTTTGATACGTGCCGTTCATCGACATGGGCGTGGCCGGGGGGACCGCATGACCCCGGGCCAGGCCAAGGACAGCTGGTGTGACCGGCATGCGCGGCTGCGCCTGGAGCACCGGCGAAAGCGCCTGGAAAAACGGTACCGGCGGCTGCTCGCCCTCAGGATCCGCGGCCGGATGGCGGTGAACCGCAAATTCCCTATCCCCTGGCACCGCGGCTGACCGAGCGGCTGCGCGAGCTACGCGAGCGACCCATCGAGCCGGTAGAGAAGGGCTTCGTCTCGGGTCTTACCGCCGCCGCCGTGGCCGCCGCCAGGCCGGCCCTGCACGCGGCGGGTTTCACCTACCCGCTGCTCACCCTGCGTGAGACGGCGCTGACGGGCAACCTCGAGGCGATGGCCGCCTACTGCGCCAGGGCGGGCGTGGAACTGGCCCCGCACGGCAAGACCGCCATGTCCCCCGAACTGGCCGCCCGCCAGCTGGCCCACGGCGCCTGGGGCATCACCGTGGCCACCATCGGCCAGCTGCGCGCCTACCGGGCGTTCGGTTTCCCGCGCCTGCTGCTGGCCAACGAGCTCGTGGACGAGGCGGGCATCGCCTGGCTGGCCGCCGAACTCGGCGCCGACCCCGGCTTCGAGGCGTACTGCTACGTCGATAGCCGGGACGGCGTGGCCATCCTGGACCAGGTGCTCACCAGGCACCCGGCCGGCCGCCGCCTCCCCGTCCTGATAGAGATCGGGTATCCGAACGGGCGCACCGGCTGCCGGACCGATGATCAGGCGCTCGCCGTGGCGAAGGCCGCCGCCGCGACCGCCACCTTGACGGTGGCGGGTGTGGCCGGCTACGAGGGGAGCATCGGCGAACAGAGCACGGCGGCGCAGACGCGCGGCTTGATCACGTCGTTCTGCCGCCGGCTCAGGCTCCTGGCCGGCCGGGTGGGGAACCTGGGCGAGGACGGGGCGGAGCCCATCGTCACGGCCGGCGGCAGCGCGTACTTCGACCTGGTCATCCGCGAGCTGACCGCAGGCGGCGGCAGGATGAAGGCGATCCTGCGCAGCGGCGCTTACCTCACCTACGACCATGGGTACTACGGCACGGTCTCTCCCGCCGCACGCGGCTCGGCGGACGCGCCCGCGCTGCGGCCGGCCCTCGAACTGTGGGCGCAGGTGCTGTCTTGTCCCGAGCCCGGCCTGGCCCTGCTCGGTGCGGGCCGGCGCGACGCGGGCTTCGACAAGGGCCTGCCGGTGCCGCTGCGCGCCATCCGGCGGGCGGGGGGCACCGACCTCGCCGGGAGCCGGGTGACCGAGCTCAACGACCAGCACGCTTACCTGAGCATGCACGAGGGTGCCGTGCTGGCACCAGGTGACCTGGTGGGCCTGGGCATCTCGCACCCGTGCACCACCCTGGACAAGTGGCGCGTGATTCCCGTGGTGGACGATGACGACCACGTGACCGATATGGTGCACGCCTTTTTCTAGGCGTCCGCCCGGCCGGAAATAACTATCCGTAATACCGTACATTTGCGACAAAGGTACGGCATGGCCGGGGTAAAGCATTCCTAAGGCTGCCACAACTGCCCGTTCGGATGAAATAATTATCAGAACGGGCGGCGGCTCGCGCTTTGAACGAGCAGAATCCGCCCGGGGGGCCTGAATACCTGCTGCCCCCGGCACCTACCCGAGCGGGAGCGAGCAATGCCTAATGAACCACTGGTGCAGCTATCCGGCAGCGAACGCGCGCCGCTGCCCGACGTCGCGGCGGCCGGCCAGCTGGACACCTCCGAGCGAGCCGAACTGACGCTGGTGCTGCGCCGCCGGGCCGGCCTGCCCGCCGAGATCGTCGAGGGGCCCACGGTCCTGGCCAGCGATGAGCTGGCGGCGCGGTACGGCGCCGACCCGGCCGACATCGACCTGGTCCGGCAGACGCTCACCCGCCTTGGCCTGGAGATAACCGACGTCCACGCGGGCTCCCGGCGGGTCAAGCTGACGGGGACCCTGGGCGAGCTGGCCGGCGCGTTCGGCACCCGGCTGGAACTGGTCAGGAGCAGGAACCTGGGCGGCCAGGTCGTCACGCACCGCTACCGCGAGGGCGCGCTGTACGTGCCTGCGGCGCTGAACGGCATCGTGCTCGCCGTCCTCGGCCTGGACACCCGGCCGCAGGCGCGGGCGCATTTCCGGTCCCGGGCCGCCGCCGCGACGGGCGGGTCCTACCCGCCGAACCAGGTGGCCGGCATCTACCAGTTTCCCGCCGGGACCACCGGCGCCGGCCAGACGATCGCGGTCATCGAACTGGGCGGCGGCTTCTCGGCCGGCGACCTCGGCACCTACTTCGGCGGCCTGGGCATCGCGGTGCCCTCGATCACCGCGGTGAGCGTGGACGGGGCATCCAACGCGCCCGGCTCGGATCCGACCGGAGCCGACGTCGAGGTATCGCTGGACATCGATGTCATCGGCGCCGCCGCGCCCGGCGCGGCGCAACTGGTGTACTTCGCGCCGAACAACGGCGACCGGGGCTTCGTCGACGCCATCTCCGATGCCGCGCACGCGAGCCCGGCTCCCATCGCCATCTCGATCAGCTGGGGCCAGTCGGAGGACGCCTGGACCGCGCAGGGACGAGCGGCGATGGACGCGGCGATGTCCGACGCGGCCGCGCTCGGCATCACCGTATGCGCGGCCGCCGGCGACAACGGCAGCGGCGACGGCGTGACGGACGGCGCGGCGCACGTCGACTTCCCGGCCTCCAGCCCGCACGCGCTGGCCTGCGGCGGTACCAAGCTCCTCGCGGACCCGTCCACCGGCGTGATCAGCTCGGAGGTGGTGTGGAACGAGACGGCCGCCAATCACGGCGCCGGCGGCGGCGGAGTCAGCGACCAGTTCGCGCTGCCGTCCTGGCAGGCGACCGCCGGAGTCCCGGCCAAGGCGGGCCGTTCGGGTGGTACGGGCGGTTCGGGTTCTGGCGGTTCGGGTTCTGGCGGGCGCGGCGTGCCCGACGTGGCGGGCAACGCCGACCCGATGACCGGATACCAGATCTACGCGGCCGGCAAGGCGCAGGTCGTGGGCGGAACCAGCGCGGTCGCCCCGTTGTGGGCGGCGCTGATCAGCCGGCTCGCGGAGGTGACCGGCCAGCGGTTCGGGCTCATGCAGCCGACCCTGTACGCGGGCGTGACCCCGGGCGCCGACGTGGCCGGGTTCCGCGACATCACCAGCGGTGACAACGGAGCCTACGCGGCCGGGCCCGGCTGGGACGCCTGCACCGGCCTCGGCAGCCCGGACGGCACCGCCTTGCTGAAGCGACTGCAGCCGCTTCAGCCGTGACCTGGGCCGGCTGAGGGCCAGGACGGCCGGCAATTTCGGTTGACGCTGCCAACTGGCGGAGCCGGCCTGCCGATCTGAACCGCTTGGACCCACCACGATGCTCCATCGTCGCGGTGGTCGCGGGTACGTGCGGCTTCGGGCCGGAAGCGGCATAATGGGCCTGGTCATCAAGGTGAGCCGGGAAGTCTGGTCGGCGCGATCGAGCTCGGGGAGCCGGCCATGTACCGTGGCGTTTTCTCATCGGCACTAGCCTCGCACTGGCGCAGGGAAGTCCTGCGGACCAGCCTGTGGTTCGTCCCCGCCATCGAGGTCGTGGTCGCCGTCGCGCTGTTCCTCGGCACGCTCACCGCGGACCGCGCCGCCTACCGCGGCGATATCACGCTGCCGGGCTGGGTGATCAGCGGGAGCGCGGACGCGGCCAGGCAGATCCTGACCACGATCGCCGCCGCCATCATCACCGTGGTCGGCGTCGTCTTCTCGATCATCCTGGTAACCCTTACCCTGGCGTCGACCCAGTTCGGACCGCGGATGCTGCGGAACTTCATCCGCGACCGCGGCACCCAGCTGACCCTGGGCACGTTCGTCGCAACCTTCGTCTACTCGGTGCTGGTGCTCGCCTCGATCGGCCCGGGATCGCACGGGGACTTCGTGCCGCACATCGGCGTGACGGTCACGTTCGGGCTGATGGTGGCCGACCTGGGCGTGCTCATCTACTTCATCCACCACACGGCCTTCTCGATCCAGCTGCCCCAGGTGATCGCGAGCATCGCCGGCGACCTGGCCAAGGCGATCAAGGAGCAGGGCAGCGGGAACGAGGAGCCGCACCTCAAGAGCGGTTCGACCGCGGGCGATCTGGTGCGCCTGGCCGAGGCGGGCGGGGGGGTGCTGCTCGCGCCGGCCAGCGGTTACCTGCAGTTCATCCAGCATCAGAACCTGGTCAAGCTGGCGGCGGAAGCCGACGCGGTGATCAGCCTGGAGCACCGGCCCGGGCACTTCATCGTGCGCGGGCACAGGTTCGCGACCGTCTGGCCGCCCGAGGCAGCGCCGCTGATACGGCAGGCGCTGGGACGCGCGCACATGATCGGCCCGTACCGGACCCTGAGCCAGGACGTATCGTTCGGCATCGATCAGCTGGTGGAGATCGCGATCCGTGCGCTTTCCGCGGCGGTAAACGACACGTTCACGGCAATGACCTGCATCGACTGGCTCGGGGAAAACCTGTGCAAGATCGTGAGCGGGTGGCACCCGGCCCGGGTGCACCGGGACGCCCGGGGGTTCATCCGGGTTATCGCGGCCGAGCCGGCCTACGACCGTCTCGTCCAGCGTTCGTTCGAGAAGATCAGGCAATCCAGCCTCGGCATGCCGGCGGTGATGATCCGCATGCTCGAGGCGCTGGCCAGGATCATGGCCGAGACCACGACCGAGGGACAGCGCCGGGTGCTGCTCGAGCAGGCGGCCATGATCGAGCGGGCCTGCGAGCGCTCGGTGCCTGAAGCCGCCGACCGGGCCGATATCCAGCGGCGTTACGAGGCCATCTTGACCGCGGAGTCACGGCTGGCCGGAAGTAAGCAGAACACGTGACCCGGTGATGTCGGAAACGCCATCGCCCCGTTCGTGGCAGCAGTGAACGATGCCATCAGGGCACTCATCCAACGGAGGCGACAGTGAAATACGTCATCTTGCTCCTGGACACCGAGGCGGCCAGGAACATGTCCCAGGAGGAAGGCCAGGCGTGGTACGCCGAGATCGGGGCCTGGTACGAGAAGGGCGGGGGCGGCTCAGGGAAGCTGGTCGAGGGCGGCCACCAGCTCGCGCCGCCGGCCAAGGCCAAGACGGTGCGCGTCGGCGGCGTCACCGACGGCCCGTTCATGGAGACCAAGGAAGCGCTCGGCGGCTACTCGGTGCTCGAGACCGACACCATCGAGGAGGCCGTGGAGATCGCGAAGACCTGGCCAGGGGTGGACCGCGGCTGGATGGCGGTTGAGGTCCGGCCCGTCGTGGAGATGTGACGCCTGCGGCAGTTTCATGACGGGGTTAACTGCACTCAGAAGGACAAGCGGCGGGCGAGCAGCTCGCGCTCGGCCGGGTTCCCGGCCAGCGCGAGCGCCCGCTCGCTGGCGGCGCGGGCCTCGTCCTCGCGGCCGAGCCCGGCCAGCAAGCCGGCCCGCAGCGCGTGGAACAGCCGGTAGCCGTCCAGTTCCGCGGCGAGCGGCGTGATCTCGGCCAGCGCGGCCTCGGGGCCGACCACGTAACGGGTGGCGACGGCCCGGTTGAGCAGCACGACCGGCGACGGCGTCAGGGCCTGCAGCCGGTCGTAGAGCAGGCGGATCTGGGCCCAGTCGGTGCGGGTGTAGTCGGGCGCCTCAGCGTGCAGCGCGGCGATGGCCGCCTGAACCTGATAGGGGCCGGGCCCGCGCATGGCGAGCGCGCCGTCGAGCAGCCCGGTGGCCTCGGTGATCAGCGCGCGGTTCCAGCGAGCGCGGTCCTGGTCAGCGAGCCTGACTAGCCGCCCCCACCCGTCGAACCGGGTCGCGGCCCGGGACTCGTGCAGCAAGAGCAGGGCGAGCAGACCGAGGACTTCGGGCTCACGCGGCATCAGCCGGTGCAGCAGCCTGGTCAGCGCCACGGCCTGAGCGGCCAGGTCCCGCCGGGCGGGCTGCCGTCCCGCGCTGGCCAGGTAACCCTCGTTGAAGACCAGGTACACCACGGCCAGCACCTCGGCCAGCCGGTCCGCGAGCTGGTCGGGGTCGGGGACGCGCAGGTCCGCATGCGTGGCGCGCAGCGCCTTGCGCGCCCGCAGCAGCCGCTGCGCCATCGCGGGCTCGGCGACGAGGAACGCGGCCGCGATCTCGGTCGTGGTCAGGCCGCAGACGGCGCGCAGCGTGAGCGCGATCTGCGACTCGCGCGGCAGCCCGGGATGGCAGCAGGCGAAGATCATGCCGAGGAGGTCGTCGTCCGCGGAGTCGGCGCCGTCCCAGCTGTCGGTCATGGTGGCCGCGAGCAGCGCCAGCTTCTCCTGCCCGGCCCGGGCCCGGCGCAGCCGGTCGATAGCCTTGCGGCGGGCGGTGGTCGCTAGCCAGCCACCGCAGTTCGGCGGCACCTCGCCGTCGTGCCAGTGCTCGATCGCCTCGATGAACGCGTCCTGCACCGCGTCGGCGGCCAGCCCGACGTCGCCGATCCGGGCGGCGAGCGCGGCCGTGATGCGGGCTGCCTCCTGCCGGTAGATCCGCTCGAGCTGAGCCGCGTCCAAGATGGCCGCTGGGGTTCGTCGGGTTCAGGCGCCGCTGAACTTCGGCGGGCGCTTCTCGGCGAACGCGGCGAGCCCTTCGGCGAAGTCACCGGAGGCGGCCATCTCCCGCTGGATCCCGGCCTCGAACTCCAGCTGGTCGTCCATGTGCTGATACAGCCACTGGTTCAGCTGGCGTTTGGTCCCGGCGTAGGACTTCGTGGCGCCCGAGGCGAGCCGGTCGAGCAGCGCGTCGGTGCGGGCGGCGAATTCGGCATCCGGCCAGACCTGGTTGATCAGGCCCCAGTCGGCAGCCTTGCGGGCGTCGAGCCGCTCCCCCAGCATGGCCAGCTCAGCCGCCCGGGTGAAGCCGACCCGGGAAGGCACGAACAGCGACGAGCCCCCGTCGGGCACCAGCCCGATGTTGACGAACGCGAGCGAGAAATAAGCCGACTCGGCCGCGACGACCAGGTCGCAGGCCAGCGCCAGGGACAGGCCGATCCCGGCCGCGGCGCCGTTCACCCCGGCGATGACCGGCTTGGGCATCCGCCTGATGCCCGTGATCAGCGGATGGTACCGCTCAGTCAGGATCTTGTAGACGTCCACGGCGCCGCCGGCCGCCTGCTCGGTCGCCTCTTTCAGGTCGGCGCCGCTGGAGAAGGCGCGCCCCGCGCCGGTGATGACGACCGCCCGGACCTCGGGATTTTCTGTGACCTCCCGGATCGCCGCGAGCAGGTCGGCCGAGAACTGCTGGCTCCACGCGTTCATTCGCTCCGGGCGGTTCAGCTCGACCTTCGCACCCGGCCCTCGGCGGTAGAGGTTGATCGTCTCATACTGGCGGTAAAGCTCATCGTCACTCACGCCGGCCATGCTATCGCGAGGGGTTCCCGGGGGTCGTTTCCCCCGGGCCAGCCCAGCGGAGCAGCGGCCGGCCGATCGAGGGAGAACAAGGCGGTGCCAGGCAAGGATCAGGGCAAGAAGCTGCCAGGGCAGCAGACCCGGCAGAACGGGGAGCAGGCCAGGCAGAACGGGAAGCTGCCGCGGCAGCTCTACGAGACCGAGCTGTACCGCCTGCAGGGCGAGCTCGTGAAGATGCAGGAGTGGATGCGCTCGGCCGGCGCCAGGATCGTGGTCATCTTCGAGGGCCGCGACGCGGCCGGCAAGGGGAGCACGATCAAGCGGGTCGCCGAGTACCTCAACCCCCGCGTGGCCCGGATCGTGGCCTTGCCCGCGCCGACGGAACGGGAGCAGACGCAGTGGTACTTCCAGCGCTACGCCGGATACCTGCCCGCAGCGGGCGAGCTGGCCCTGTTCGACCGGAGCTGGTACAACCGGGCCGGCGTCGAGCACGTGATGGGGTTCTGCACCAAGGAGGAGTACAGCCGGTTCCTGCACCAGTGCCCGATCTTCGAGCGGCTGCTCGTGGAGGACGGCATCGTGCTGCGCAAGTACTGGTTCTCAGTCAGCGACGACGAGCAGCAGCGCCGTTTCCGGTCCCGGCTGCACGACCCGATGCGCAACTGGAAGCTCTCGCCCATGGACCTGGAATCGATCACCCGGTGGGAGGACTACTCCCGGGCCAAGGACGAGATGTTCGTCCATACCGACATCCCCGAGTCGCCGTGGCACGTGGTGGAGAGCGACGACAAGCGGCGGGCCCGGATCAACATGATCGCGCACCTGCTCAGCACGATCCCCTACCGCGACGTGCAGCCGCCATCGCTGAAGCTGCCGCCGCGGCCGCCCAGCCAGGGATACGTCCGCGTGCCGCGGGACATGCAGGCCTACGTCCCCGACCACGCCGCCGAACTGCTGGCCCAGGCGGGTTCACCGTTATCGCCGGGCCGGGGGCGGGCCGGGCCACGGGCATGACACTATGCCGTGGTGAGGCCCGACGCGAGGAGGCAGGAGATGGCGGTTCCACCATTGCCGGAGCGCAAGGCGTGGCAGGCGCTTAAGCGCCACTACGACGAGATAGCCGGCCTGCACCTGCGTGAGCTGTTCGCCGCGGACCCAGCCCGGGGGGAGCGGCTGACCGCCGAGGCGGCCGGACTCTACCTGGACTACGCCAAGAACCGCGTCACCGTCGAGACCATGCGGCTGCTCGTGGCGCTGGCCGAGGAGTCCGGCGTGCCGGACAAGCGGGAAGCGATGTTCCGGGGCGAGCACATCAACGTGTCAGAAGACCGCCCGGTGCTGCACGTGGCGCTGCGCATGCCCGCCACCGGGCACCTGGTCGTGGACGGCACCGACGTGGTGGCGCAGGTGCACGAGGTGCTCGGCCGGATGACGGAATTCGCCAGCCGGGTCAGGTCGGGCGACTGGAAGGGCTACACGGGCAAGCCGATCAGGAACGTCATCAACGTCGGCATCGGCGGGTCCGATCTGGGCCCGGTGATGGCGTACGAGGCGCTGCGGCACTACGCCACGCGCGACATCACGTTCCGGTTCGTGTCCAACGTGGACTCCACCGACTTCGTCGAGGCGACCCGTGACCTGGATCCCGAAGAGACGCTGTTCATCATCTCGTCCAAGACGTTCGGCACGCTGGAGACGCTGACCAACGCCACCTCGGCCCGGGACTGGATCACCGGCGCGCTCGGCTCCGAGGAGGCCGTGGCGAAGCACTTCGTCGCGGTGTCCACCAACGCGGAACGTGTCAAGAAGTTCGGCATCGACGTGGCCAACATGTTCGGGTTCTGGGACTGGGTTGGCGGCCGGTACTCGATGGAGTCGGCGATCGGCCTATCCACGATGGTCGCGATCGGGCCCGAGGGGTTCGGCGAGCTGCTGGCCGGATCCCACGAGATGGACGAGCATTTCCGCACCGCACCGCTGCAGCAGAACCTGCCCGTGCTGATGGGCCTGCTCGCGCTGTGGTACCGCGACTTCTTCGGCGCCCAGACGTACGGCGTCATGCCCTACGAGCAGTACCTGAAGCGGTTCCCGGCCTACCTGCAGCAGCTCACCATGGAGTCCAACGGCAAGCACGTCACGCTGACCGGGGAACCGGTCGGCTCAGACACCGGCGCGGTCTTCTGGGGCGAGCCGGGCACCAACGGCCAGCACAGCTTCTACCAGCTCATCCACCAGGGGACCACGCTGATCCCTGTCGACCTGATCGGCTTCGGCAAGACGCTGAACCCGCTGCGCGACCACCACGACATCCTGTCCTCCAACGTGTTCGCCCAGGCTCAGGCGCTGGCCTTCGGCAAGACCGAGGAGGAGGTCAGGGCCGAGGGCACGCCCGAGCACGTGGTGCCGCACCGGGTGATGGAAGGCAACCGGCCGAGCAACGTGCTCCTCGCCGAGATCCTCACCCCCCGGGTACTCGGCGCGCTGATCGCCCTGTACGAGCACAGCGTGTTCACCCAGGGAGCGATCTGGGACATCGACTCGTTCGACCAGTGGGGCGTGGAACTCGGCAAGGTGCTGGCGGTCGAGATCGTCCCCGAACTGACAAGCGCGTCCGAACCCGCGCTCGACCACGACTCGTCGACGAACACGCTCATCCGCAAGTACCGCTCGCTTAAGGCCCGCTGACGGCGTGACCATAACGGAGGACTGACAGCCATGCCAACTGACACGCCGATGCAGCTGGGAATGATCGGGCTCGGCCGGATGGGGGCGAACCTCGTCCGGCGGCTGATGCGCGACGGCCACCGCTGCGTCGCCTACGACGTCAGCGCCGACGCGGTCAAGTCGCTGGCCGCCGAGGGCGCGACCGGGGCGGAGAGCCTGGCCGACTTCGTCGCCAAGCTGGACAAGCCGCGGGCCATCTGGATCATGGTCCCGGCCGGCATCGTCGAGCAGACCCTGAACCAGCTGCGGCCGCTGCTCGAAGCCGGCGACATCGTGATCGACGGCGGGAACTCCTACTACCGGGACGACATCACCCGCGCCAAGGACCTCAAGCGGGACGGCATCCATTACATCGACTGCGGAACGAGCGGTGGTGTCTGGGGTCTGGACCGCGGCTACTGCCTGATGATCGGCGGCGAGGACGAGCCGGTGGCGCGGCTGAACCCGCTGTTCCTGACCATCGCTCCGGGCCAGGGCAGCGCGGAGCCCACGCCGGGGCGGACCGAGGGCGGCACCGCCGAGCAGGGGTACCTGCACTGCGGCCCGAACGGGGCCGGGCACTTCGTCAAGATGGTGCACAACGGCATCGAGTACGGCATGATGGCCGCCATCGCCGAGGGCCTGTCGATCATCAAGCACGCCGACGCGGGCCTGCACCAGGACGAGATCGACGCCGAGACCACGCCGCTGCGCGACCCCGAGGCCTACCAGTACGTGATCCCCGCCGGCGAGGTCGCCGAGGTGTGGCGCCGTGGCTCGGTGATCAGCTCCTGGCTGATCGACCTGACCTCCGCCGCGTTCGCCAAGTCGCCTGACCTGGGTGACTTCAGCGGCCGGGTCTCGGATTCCGGCGAGGGCCGGTGGACCGTGCTGGCCGCGGTGGACGAAGGCGTGCCCGCCTCGGTCATCGCCGCCTCGCTGTACGAGCGCTTCGAATCCAGGGACAACGGCGCCTTCACCGGGAAGATCTTGTCGGCGATGCGCTCGGAGTTCGGCGGGCACGCGGAGAAGAAGGCCTGATCCGTCCTCATGAACACGGTCAGCCCCGCGGCTAAGGCCAGTAGCGCCAAGGGCGGGTCACCCCGGCCGGACAATCATGTCATCGTGCTGTTCGGCGCGCCGGGTGACCTGGCTAGGCGCAAGCTGCTGCCCGGGCTGTTCCACCTGCACGCGGCGGGCTTGCTGCCGCACGATTACCGGGTCATCGGATCATCGCCGCCGGCGTTCGCGCTGACCGATGAGCAGTTCCTCGCGCGGGCCGAGCAGGCGTGCGCTGACTTCTGCATCACCAAGCCCGATGACCCGTCCTGGCCGGATTTCGCCCGCCGCCTGTCGTTCGCGGCGGCCGAACCCGGTCACACCGCGGACCTGGAAGAGGCGATCCAGCGGGCGGAGAAGGAGATCGGCGGGTCGCCTGGCCGGCTGTACCACCTGGCCGTGCCGCCCGCCGCGTTCACGTCGGTGGTCGCCATGCTGGGCGCCGCGGACCTGGCCGCCGGCGCCCGGGTCATCATCGAGAAGCCGTTCGGCACCGACCTGGACTCGGCCCGCGCGCTTAACCAGGCGGTGCACGCGGTCTTCGACGAGTCGCAGGTCTTCCGCATCGACCACTTCCTGGGCAAGGAATCGGTCGACAACATCCTCGCGTTCCGGTTCGCGAACGGGCTGTTCGAGCCGATCTGGAACCGCGAGCACATCCGCTACGTGCAGATCGACGTGCCGGAGAAGCTGACCATCGAGGGCCGGTCCGCGTTCTACGACGCCACAGGCGCCTACCGGGACATGGTCGTGACCCACCTGTTCCAGGTAATGGGGTTCGTGGCCATGGAACCCCCGCTATCGCTGTCCGCCAGGCACCTGCGGGACGAGAAGGAAAAGGTTTTCGAAGCGCTGCGGCCGATCGACACCAGGCACGTCGTCCGCGGCCAGTACCAGGGATACACCGCCGAACCCGGCGTGCCGGCGGACTCGGACACCGAGACCATGGTGGCGCTGCGGGCCGAGGTGGAGAACTGGCGCTGGCACGGCGTGCCGTTCTTCCTGCGCTCCGGCAAGGCCATGGGCGACAGCCGCCAGGTCGTCACGCTCGGCTTCCACGAGCCGCCGCTGCGGATGTTCCGCGCGCACCGGCACGACATTCCCACCGGCCGGGTCAACGAGATCGTCATCGACTTCGCCGATCCCGGCTCGATCACCACCGAGTTCCTGGCCAAGGTGCCCGGACCCGAGCTGAGCCTGGGCCACTCGACGATGACGTTCAGCTACAAGGACTCATTCGCCGCCGCCAACGCGCTCGAAGGCTACGAACGGCTCATCCTGCTCGCCATGACCGGCGACCAGTCGCTGTTCACCCGCTCCGACGGGATCGAACGGCTGTGGGAGATCTCCACCCCGCTGCTGGACAACCCGCCGCCCGCCGAGCCGTACGACCCCGGATCGTGGGGCCCGCCGTCAGCCGACAAGCTGATCGCACCGTACCGCTGGCACCTGCCCGACCATGGGGCTCCCAGGCCGGACAGGCGACCAGGCGGCTAGCGTGAAGGGGTGGGGAGCACGCAGGCGGGTCCGTTCGGCATAAAAAAGATCTTCGGCCGGAATCCGCGCGAGGCGGGATACCGGCCCGGCCTCGGCGTGGTGGTGCGGGAGTGGGGGCGGATCGGCTGCACGGGTTTCGGCGGGCCGCCGGCCCACATCGCGCTGCTGCGGCAGTTGTGCGTGGAGCGGGAGGGCTGGCTCGCGGCGGCCGAGTTCGAGGACGCGATCGCCGCCTGCAACCTGCTGCCCGGGCCGGCGTCGACCGAGCTGGCGATCTTCTGCGCCTGGCGGGTGCGCGGCCGCCTCGGCGCGCTGGCCGGCGGCCTGGCGTTCATCGTGCCCGGCCTGATCGTCATCCTGCTGCTTTCTGCGCTGTTCCTGGCCGGGGCGCCGCCCCGGTGGGTGCGGGGCGCGGGCGCGGGAGCAGGCGCCGCCGTCGCGGCGGTCGCCGTCGCGGCCGGCTGGGCGCTGCTGGCGCCCAGCTGGAAACGAGCGTCCGCGCGGGATCGCGGGGCGGGCCGGGACGCTGAGCGGGGGCGGGACGCTGAGCGGGGGCGGGACGCTGAGCCGGGGCGGGACGCTGAGCCGGGGCGGGCGGCACGGGGGCGGTGGGTGCTGTACCTGCTGGCCGGCGGGGCGGCGGCGGCCACGATCGGGGCCTGGCTGGTGCTGGTGCTGCTCGGCTGCGGCGGGTTCGAGCTGGGCCTGCGGCGCGGGCGCCGGCACGCCGTCGCGCCAGCGCTGGCGCCGCTGTTCCCCGCCGTCGGCGCCGGAGTGCTAGCTTCGGTCGCCTGGGTGGCGTTCAAGGTGGGGGCGCTGTCGTTCGGCGGCGGCTTCGTGATCATCCCGCTGATGCAGGCCGACGCGGTGGGGCGGCACTGGATGACCAACGGCCAGTTCCTGAACGCCGTCGCGCTCGGCCAGATCACTCCCGGGCCGGTCGTGCAGACGGTCGCCGCCGTGGGCTACGCCGCCGCGGGACTGCCCGGCGGGCTGCTGGCCTCGTTCGTGGCCTTCACGCCGTCGTTCGTCTTCATCCTCGGCGGCGGCAGGTACTTCGACCGGCTGCGGGGGAACCCGGCGGCGCAGTCGTTCCTGGACGGCGCGGGCCCGGCCGCGATCGGCGCCATCTTCGGCTCGGCGATCCTGCTGGGCCGGGTGCTGGAGCTTGGCTGGCAGTTCGCGGTGCTCGGCGGGGCGGCGGCGCTTCTGTTCGCGCTGCGCCGCGGCGTCGTCCTGACGCTGCTCACCGCCGCCGCGACGGGGCTGATCATCGCGGTGGCGGGCGGCCCGCTGCCTGGATAACGGCAGCGCCTCAGGAATCACCTGGCTGAGCGGCGGTCTCGAGGCCTGCCGCGCGGAGGCGCTCGGCGCTGCGCTGGTCGAGGGCGGCATAGGCGCGCAGCTCGTCGCGGTAGGTCTCGCGTTCCGCGGCCGCCGGCAGGCCGCGGGCCAGCGCGGCCGGGTCGATGCTGGCGCGGTAGACGAACGTCGCGTTGCCTTCAAGGACCGGGAACCACTGGCCGTCCCGCACCCGCAGCGAGACCGCGGCCGTCCCGCCGGCGTTGCGGACGACCACGCTGCGCTCCGGGCCGATCCGGCCCAGGCGCGAGTACACCGCCCGGGAGGCAGCCATGCCCGAGCCGCAGGAGGCCGTCAGCCCGGCACCACGTTCAAACGTGCGGACGAAGACCTCGGCCGGGGCGAGCGGGAGCAGCACCGACAGGTTAGCTCCGGCCGGGAACACATCGCGGCGAGCGGCCACCCGCTCCCCCATCGCGATCAGGTCGGATTCGACGTACTTCTCGACGAGGGCGACCAGATGGGGGTTCGGGATGGTCACGGCGGTGAATTCAAGCGCCGGGTCGAGCTCGGGCACGCTGGCGGCGTCCAGCGGGCTGCGGCCGGCCACCACGGGGACTACGGGGGCGAAGTCGACGGCCGGGTGCTCGAGGCTGATCTGGCGCACGCCCTCGGCGGTGGTCGCGGCGCGGCGCACCGTGTACTCGCGCTGACCGCTGCGTACGGTGGCCGCGTCGGCCCCGCGCAGGTCCAGGATGACGCGGCCCAGGCAGCGCATGCCGTTTCCGCAGAACTCGGCGGCCGAGCCGTCGGGATTGAAGAACCAGGCCTCGGGCACCCGCGGGACCGCGTTGTAGAAGTAGATGCCGTCACCGCCGAACGGGCCGTCCCGGTCACACAGGCGCCTGACGAAGGACTGCAACTCCGCCTGGGACGCGAAGTCGCGCGGCGTCATGGCGGCCACGAAGATGTCGTTCTTCGAGCCGTGCGCGTTCAGGATCTCGGCCATCCCTGCCAGCCTATCTAGGGCCAGCCTATCCAGGGGCCAGCCTATCCCGAGCTGAATGGCCGGCAGGCGCTGAAGGCATCCTGCCACTGGGCCGCGCCCGCGGTCAGCAGCGCGGGCCGGCCGCTGGCCGGGCCGAACGCGGGGTAGGTGGAGAAGCGCATCCCCTCCGCGTAGTTCCGCATGGCCACCCGGGAGCGATCGAGCATGTTGGTGGGCAGCGCGCCCAGGCCGAACCAGCGCGCGTCGGGCGAGGTGTACTCGCCCTCCCAGCCGGCCACGGTCAGGAAGAAGGCGATGCGCCCGTTGCCCGAGACGTCCTGCATGACGTGCGCGAGCGACACGTTTTCCCCGCTGATCACCACCCCGGCCTCGGTCCAGGCGACCCGGACCGCGGTCTCGACGATCGTTTCCCTGTCGGCGAGCTGGCCGGTGGGCGGCTCGTAGGCGCCATCGCCGTAACCGGTATTAGCTCGTTCCCGCAACAGGATCCGCCCGTTCCTTATCAGCAAGAGGATGACGTCCACGACGACCCTGCGACGTTGATGAACGTCGACAGGGATCGCGATGTCGCCCGCTGTGCCCATGGTGACCGCCTCATCGCGCCCCTACCCACCCCAACCTGAGCCCCGGCCCGGCGCATATCGATTTCATACGCACTGCCCAGGAAAGAGCACGTTACCTCCGGCCGCTTGTGGATCGCCATGTGCACAACGCCAGTCAACCTGTGGACGAGAGAGCCTCGGCCCCGAGCCGGCTGTGGACACAATCGCGGGGGAGCCTGGCCCGGCAGGCCACGCGGGCTGTGGAGAACCGGACCCGCATGTGGACGAGCACAGGCCGAGAATAGTTGAAAAACCTCCGACGGTAACTTTACGCTTGTTACTCAAGGTAACGACAGAACTGGCAGGCGCTCACGCGAACCGGGCGGTAACGTTCCGCCGCTGCGGCGGCGGTCCGCCGCGTCGCGCGCCGCGACGAACGCATCCGCCAGTTCGTGGTTGAGGGCGTTCCTGGTGGCGGGCGCGTTCAGCGTGATGAACGCGACACCCTCGCTGATCTCGAGGTCGATCATGGCCTGATCGTAGGGCGGCCTGGAGCCTGACTTCAGATCCTTGGGTGACATCATGCCCCCTATCGGGGGTGGCATGACACACGACAACGACCAGCGTCGCCCGGCGGCCCGAGCTGGAGCGGCGCTCGTCGTGTCCGCCTACTCCGGCGCGAACCAGCGCGACCGGAGCGAGGGGTGACTGTGCAACGGATTGCAGGCAATGGCCGCAGGTCCGGATAACGAAGATTCGTACGGATAGCGAATAATGTACGGCAGAGCAAAGCTCGCCGCGGTTAAGGCAACCGGGCCATAAAGGGTGCACTTCTGGCAGGCGCCGAGGTCGGCAAGACCGAATCGTAACCAGCTACGGCCGCTTATCAGGATCCCAATCCACGGCTTTATCCGAACTTTTCTCAACGTATAGCGACGCGTACGGATCGCCACTAACATGCCTCTAGATCGACTGTGATGCACGTGCAGGCTGTGTCCGCTGCGACTGGAGTGGACTCAGTGAGTCGATCTGGAGCCAGCGGGCAGGTGCGCGTTTCAGCTGGGCGGCCACGACGGGCGGCCATGACGGGCGGGAAGCGCTGCCGCGCGCAGGAAGCCAGTCCGCACGGTTGCCCGCAAGCTAGCCCACCGGCTGGCTTCGGGAACGGCTAGCCCAGAAGCTAGCACCGAAAGCTAGCCAGAAAGCTAGCGATGATGACCGGCTAACACCAGGAAGTATGCAGCGGCCGAGCGGGATCGCCCGTCCGGCCACGGGGAACGCGGGAGAGGCTGTTAACGTGGTCGCGCAGCGTGCCGGGACGCCGCCGCCAGCTCCGGTCCTGCTGTCCGGGATCGTCCCGCCGCTCGCGGACTCCTACTACCAGCGCCCGGAAACCGGGCTGGCCCTCCGGAGCGGCCTGTACCCGGGCGATACCGTCGTACTGACGCACGGCGAGGAGAGCGCGCTCGCCCCGGCGGTCCAGGGCGGCACCGGCAAGACGCAGCTCGCCGTAGCCTACACCCGTGCCCTGTGGAGCCTGCGCGCCGTCGAGGTTCTCATCTGGGTCACCGCGACCGGCCGGGACGCGATCACCACCGGCTACGCCGAGGCGGCCGGCGCGGTGGGCGCGGCCGAGCACGGTACCGGCACTGAGGCAGCCGCGGACCGCCTCATCGGCTGGCTGGCGCAAACCAGGCATCCCTGGGCGCTGGTCGTCGACGACCTGAGCGATCCGGACGATCTGGAGAACCTGTGGCCCGCGGGCCCGGCCGGCCAGGTCGTGATCACTACGCGGCTGCCTGGCGACGTGCTGAGATCGGCGGCCGCCCGGAACTCGGGCCGCGGACCAGGCTCCGGACCCGGCCTGGGGACAGGACCCGGCCTGGGGACAGGACCCGGCTCCTGGGTGCCTGGCCTGCGGGTCGCGCCGGTCGAGGCGTTCAACCGGCGCGAGGCGCTTTCCTACCTCAGCTCCCGGCTCACCGACTATCCCGACCAGCGGATGGAGGCGCTTGAGCTAGGCGAGGACCTCGACGGCCTGCCGCTCGGCCTGGCCCAGGCGGCCGCCGTGATGAAGGTCAACAGGCTGAGCTGCCGGGAGTACCGCGCGCAGCTGGCCGAACGGCGCCGGCACATGTCCGGCGTGCCGGTCTACGGCGTATCGGCGGCCGTGCTGGCCACCTGGTCACTGGCGGCCGAATGCGCGCACACGCTCGCGCCGGCGGGGCTGGCCTGGCCGGCCCTCGCGCTGGCCGCCATGCTTGACCCGCACGGGATTCCAGGTGCGGCCCTGACCAGCTCAGCCGCGTGCGGCTACATCATGGGCCGGCCGAGTAACGCGGTAGGGACCGACCAGGATGCGGTCCGCGCCGCCTTCACCAACCTGGCCCGGGTCGGCCTGGTCAGCATCGACCCGGCCAGCGCGGTCCGCACGGTGCTCATGCACCCCAGCGTCCAGGCCGCCGTGCGCGCGTACCTGCCGCCCGCGGACCTCGAGCAGGCCCAGCTGGCCGCGGCCGACGCCCTGATCCAGACGTGGCCGGAATCGGGCGGCGGGGCACCGCTTGACCAGGCGCTCCGCGACGGTGCCAGCGCGCTCTGGGCCCCGGAGCGCACGCGCGCCCCGGGGGGCGGCGGCCGGGACGCCGCCCCAGGCGCGACCGGAACCACGGCCGGAACGACGGCCGGAACCGGGCCGCAGCCCGGCCAAGATCTTGCCGGAGCCCGGCCGAACCTGCCGGGGAGGCACGCCAGCCCGCCGCGACGTCCGCTCTGGACGCCGGAGGCACACCCGCTGCTGTTCCGCCAGGGCCTGAGCCTGGAGGACAGCGGGCTGACCAGGTCGGCCATCACGTACTGGCAGGCCATGCTCATGACCAGCACCCGGCTGCTCGGAGCCGGGCACGCCAACACGGTGGTGGCCAGGGACAGGCTCGCCGCCGCCTACGAGTCGGCCGGGCGATTCGTGGACGCCATCGCCGTGTTCGAGACCGGGCTGGCCGACCGGGAACGCAACCTGGGCCTCGAGCACCCGGACACGATCAGGGCGCGCGGGCATCTGGCCCACGCGTACTCAAGCGCCTGGCCGCCCGGCGGATGCGGTCGCGCTTTACGAGCAGATGATCGCCGCGGCCGGCAGGCAGCTCGGCCTCGGGCACCCGGTCACGCTGGCCGCGCGGTCCGGCCTGGCCGGGGCCTATCTGGCGGCCGGCCGCGACACCGAATCGCTCGCCTGCTACCAGATGCTGACGACCGACGCCGAACAGATCCTCGGCGCGAGCCACCCGACCACGCTGACCGCGCGGGACAACCTGGCCGCCGGGCTGATGGCGAGCCAGCGGCCGGGCGAGGCGATCGAGCAGTACCAGCGGCGGCTGGCCGACACCGAGGCGGCGAGCGGGCCGAACCACCCGGACGCGATCGCGGCGCGCGCGAGCCTGGCGACCGCGTACCTGCACGCCTGCCGGCCCATCGACGCCATCCAGCAGTACGAGCGGGCGCTGGCGGACGGCGAGCGCTACCTCGGCCCCGGCCACCCGGTGACCAGGATGGTCCGCGCGAACCTGGACACCGCCAAGACCTGAACGCAATCCGGCCGGCCGCAAACCCGGGAACATCGCAGATCATGGTAAAGCCGCGAAGAAATCGCCGAACCGCCATAGAATCACAGCGCGGTGTCCGGGGCCGATTGTGTACGGATTGTCACGAATGCGGTTAGCCTGGCACCTAGCGACATATTAGGCATGGCAAGGAACGTGATTATCAGGCCGGCGAACCTGACGAGCACCGTATTCAGCTGAGGTGGGGAGAAAGCGGGCGAAGGCTTTCAACATGGCCGCGCAGCGAGACGGACCACCGCCCCCTCCGGGAGTGCTGCTGTCCGGGACCGTGCCGCCGCTGGCAGACGGCTACTTCTCGCGCCCGGAGACCGGGGCACGCCTCGCCAGCAGGCTGCAACCCGGGGACGTGGTTGCGCTGGTGCACGGCGACGAGACGGGCTCGGCCCCGGCCGCCCAGGGCGGCACGGGCAAGACGCAGCTCGCCGTCGAGTTCGCCCACGTGATGTGGAACAGCCAGGCGGTCGAGGTCCTGATCTGGGCGAACGCGGCCAGCCGGGAATCGCTCGTCACCGGCTTCGCGCGCGCGGCGAACATGATCGACGCGGGTGACCCGGACGAGGACGCCGAGGCGGCGGCGGTCCGCTTCGTCTCCTGGCTGGCCCGTACCACACGGCCGTGGGCGCTGATCCTGGACGACCTGGCCGAAGTCGCCGGCCTGGACGAGCTGTGGCCGGCCGGGCCGTCCGGCCGGATCGTGATCACCACCAGGCGCCCGGCCTCCTCCTTCGGCGGCCAGGACATGACGGTGATCCCGGTGGGCGGGCTGAGCCGCCGCGAGGCGGTGTCCTTTCTCGGCGCCAGGCTCAACGACCATCCCGACCAGCGGATCGAGGCGCTCGATCTCGGCGTGGACCTGGCCGGCCTGCCCCTCGCGCTGGCCCAGGCCAGCGCCGTGCTGAGCGCTCGCGGGCTGAGCTGCCGGGAGTACCGCGCCCAGCTGGCCGGACGGCGCCCGCACATGCCCGCCGTGCCGGGCGTGTCGGCGGCGGTCCTGGCCACATGGTCCCTCGCCGTGGAGTGCGCCCACGAACTGCCGCCCGCCGGGCTGGCCTGGCCGGCCCTGGTGCTGGCCGCCATGGGAGACCATCACGGGATGCCCGGCGCGGTGCTGACCAGCCCGGCCGCCTGCAGCTACATCGCGGGCAGGCCGAGCGCCGCGGGCGCGGCGGATCAGGCCATGGTGCGCGCCGCGATCAATAACCTGGCGCAGGCTGGCCTGGTCACCATCGACCCGGCCAGCCCCGCGCGCACGGTCCAGATGCACGCCAGCGTGCAGGCCGCCGTGCGCGCCTTCCTGCCGCGCACGGACCTCGGGCAGGCCGTACTGGCTGCCGCGGACGCGCTGGTCGAGGCCTGGCCGGATGACGACGGCGGGGCCCAGCTCGATCAGGCCCAGCTCGATCAGGCCCAGCTCGATCAGGCCCAGCTCGATCAAGCGCTGCGGGACTGTGCCACGACGCTGCGGGCGCACGACGGCGGGGCATTGCGGCGGCCGCAGGCTCATCCGGTGCTGTTCCGCGCCGGGCCTGTTGCGCAGCCCGCTGACTCGCCGATGTGGTCATGGTCTTGCGGAAAACCCTCGTCGACTGCGAGAAATATCTAGGACCGGATCACCAGATGACCCAGACCGTGCGCGAGAACCTCGACGCCGCGACCCAGGCCTGACGGGGTGCCGGAGACAACACAGAGCACCGGAGGCACCATGGCACCTTACGACTTCGTTATCGTCGGCGGCGGATCCGCAGGCAGCGCGCTGGCGAACCGGCTTTCCGTCGACCCGGGCACGCGGGTCCTGGTGCTCGAAGCGGGCCTGCCCGACTACAGCTGGGACCCGTTCATCCACATGCCCGCGGCGCTCACCTTCCCGATCGGCAGCCGCTTCTACGACTGGAAGTACGAAAGCGAGCCGGAGCCGTACCTGAACGACCGGCGCGTCTACCACGCCAGGGGCAAGGTCCTCGGCGGGTCGAGCAGCATCAACGGGATGATCTTCCAGCGCGGCAACCCGCTGGACTACGAGCGCTGGGCGGCCGACCCCGGGATGGCCGACTGGGACTACGCGCACTGCCTGCCGTACTTCAAGCGGATGGAGAACTGCCTGGCCGCGGACGACGACGATCCCTTCCGCGGCAAGGAAGGCCCGCTGGTGCTCGAGCGCGGCCCGGCCGACGGCCTGCTGTTCAAGGCGTTCTTCGCGGCCGTGGCCCAGGCCGGCTACCACCTCACCGACGACGTGAACGGCTACCGGCAGGAAGGCTTCGCCGCCTTCGACCGCAACATCCACCGCGGCCGGCGGCTGTCGGCGGCCCGCGCCTACCTGTATCCGGTGATGAGCCGGGCCAACCTCACCGTGGCCACCCGCGCCTTCGTCACCAAGATCATCTTCGACGGCCGGCGCGCGGTCGGCGTCGAGTTCCGGCACGAGGGCAAGGTCAAGCGGGTCCGGTCCGCCGAGCTCATCTTGTCCGGCGGGGCGATCAACTCCCCGCAGCTGCTCCAGCTATCCGGCGTCGGCAACGCCGGCGAACTGGCCGGCCTCGGCATCGACGTGGTCGCCGACCTGCCCGGCGTGGGCGAGAACATGCAGGACCACCTGGAGGTCTACGTCCAGTACGGCTCCAAGCTGCCGGTCTCGGTCGCGCCCGCGCTGAAGTGGCGCAACCGGCCCATGGTCGGGGCGAAGTGGCTGTTCGGGCGGACCGGGCCGGGGGCCACCAACCACTTCGAGGGCGGCGGCTTCGCCCGCAGCAACGACGACGTTGTTTATCCCAACCTCATGTTCCACTTCCTGCCGATCGCGATCCGCTACGACGGTTCGTCCCCCGCGGGCGGGCACGGGTACCAGGTGCACATCGGGCCGATGTACTCCGACTCGCGCGGCACCTGCAAGATCACCTCGATCGATCCCAAGGTGCACCCCGCGCTGCGGTTCAACTACCTGTCCACGCCGACCGACCAGCGGGAATGGACGGAGGCGATCAGGATAGCCCGGACCATCTTGACCCAGCCGGCCTTCGACGACTACAACGCGGGCGAGCTATCCCCGGGTCCCTCGGTGCAGACGGACGAGGAGATCCTGGCCTGGGTGGCCAGGGACGCCGAGACGGCGCTGCACCCGTCCTGCACGACCAAGATGGGCACCGATCCGATGGCGGTGACGGACCCGGCGTCCCTGCGCGTGCACGGCCTGGAGGGACTGCGGGTCGTCGACGCCTCGGTCATGCCGTACGTGACCAACGGCAACATCTACGCGCCGGTCATGATGACCGCGGAGAAGGCCGCCGACCTGATTCTCGGAAATACGCCGCTGCCGCCTGAGCCGGTGGAGTTCTACCGCCGCGACCGTGCACCGGTTCCGGCTA
Source organism: uncultured Actinomycetes bacterium (assembly GCA_963739615.1). Taxonomy (GTDB): domain Bacteria; phylum Actinomycetota; class Actinomycetes; order Streptosporangiales; family Streptosporangiaceae; genus Palsa-504. The sequence goes on along the minus strand of CAVUBD010000028.1, from coordinate 97,884 downwards.
GTGACACCCAGGACCGTTCGGAGGATTAAAGGATCTTTTCCGGCCGAACGGCCCATGGTGCTCGCCTGCGCCACAACATGGGATTCTTGGCCTGAAACTAGACAGATCGGCTATCGCGTCACGATGATCTAACTGCACCGAGAGGCGAGGAGGGTATGGCCCTAGGAGGAAGCGCCGGCGGTGACCCGCTGCCCGAGGCGGTCGGGCTGGTGCGGGGCGCGGCGGAGGCTGGCCACAAGCTCAAGATCCTCGGCGGCCTCGGGGTGCGGGTGCTTTGCCCCGATTTCCCGCCCCGGCTGCGGCCGGGGCAGGACATCGACCTGGCCTGCCTCGGCAAGACCCGCCGCCAGGTCGCCGCCCATCTCGAAAGCGCGGGCTGCGAGCCCGACCGCCGGTTCAACAACCTGAACGGGGACCGGGAGATGCACTTCGCCGCCCCGTCCGGGCGGCCCGTCGACGTCATGGTGGACCGGCTGACGATGTGCCACACGCTGGATTTCCGGCCGTCGTTCGGCTCCGTGTCGGCGGCGCTTGACCCCGCCGACCTGCTGCTGTCCAAGCTGCAGATCGTCGAGCTCAGCGCGAAGGACGCGCACGACATCTTCCACCTGCTGTCGGGGCTGCGGGTCGGCCGGGATTCCGCCCGGCCGGCCATCGACCCCGGCCGGTTCGGGGCCGTGCTCGCCGCCGACTGGGGCTGGTGGCGGACCGTGACCGCGAACCTGGCCAAGCTGCCCGACCTGCTGTCCTCCCAGCCGGGCCTGGCGCCGCCCTACCCGCGCTACGACGTCTTGATGCAGGCCAAGCAGTTGCAGGAAATCGCCGACACGGTACCCAAGGGCCTGAAGTGGAAGCTGAGAGCCAACGTGGGCGACCGGGTCCGCTGGTGGGAAGGCGTTCCTTGATCTCTGACGGCTTGGAGTGGAGGCGGGGATGGGTGAGGTGCAGGGGCGGACGTTCCTGGTGACGGGGGGGAATACCGGGATCGGGCGGGCGACGGCGGCCGGGCTGGCGGCCCGGGGCGGCCGGGTGTTCGTCGCGTGCCGTTCTCAGTCCAAGGGTGAGGCGGCTGTCGCCGGGATCAAGGCGGCGGCGGGGAACGACTCGGTCTTCTTCCTGCCGCTCGACCTGGCCGACCTGGACTCGGTGCGGGCGTGCGCGTTGTCCTTCCTGGCTTTGGGTGAGCCGCTGCACGTGCTGGTGAACAACGCCGGGGTGGCGGGGCGGCGCGGGCTGACCAGGCAGGGCTTCGAGCTGACGTTCGGGGTCAACCACCTGGGGCACTTCGCGCTGACGGAGGCGCTGCTCGGGCGGCTGACCGGCAGCGCGCCGTCCCGGGTGGTGACGGTGTCCAGCGACGCGCACTTCTCGGCGCCGGGCGTCGACTTCGACGCGCTGCGCCGGCCCGCGCGCGGCCTCACCGGGATGCGCGAGTACGCGGTCTCCAAGCTGTGCAACGTGCTGTTCTCCGCGGAACTCGCCCGCCGGGTCGCGGGCACCGGGGTGACCACGTACGCGCTGCACCCCGGGGTGGTGGCGTCGGACATCTGGCGGCGGGTGCCGTGGCCGGTCCGCCCGCTCCTCACCCAGCGCATGCTGACGGTGGACGAAGGCGCCGCGACGTCGCTGTACTGCGCGTCGTCGCCTGCCGTGGCGGCCGCCAGCGGCCGGTTCTATGACAAGTGCGCGGAACGGGCGCCGAGCGCGGCCGCGACCCCGGAACTCGCCGGCCTGCTGTGGGAGCGCAGCGCGGCCTGGACGGCATCGTCGCAGGTGGCATGATCGTCGTAGCTACTGGGGAGGCTGGGGGCATGGATCTTCCTGTCAACCCGCCGGTGGCGCCGATGCTGGCCAGGCCAGCCGACGCGATCCCGAGCGGGGACTACGTGTTCGAGCCGAAGTGGGACGGTTTCCGGTCGATCGTGTTCCGCGACGGCGACGAGGTCGAGATCGGCAGCCGGAACGAGCGCCCGATGACGCGCTACTTTCCCGAGCTGGTGGCCGCGATCAAGGCGTCGCTGCCCGAGCGCTGCGTGATCGACGGGGAGATCGTGATCCCGGACGCCCCGGGTCAGCGGCTGGACTTCGAGGCGCTGCTGCAGCGGATCCACCCCGCGGCCAGCCGCGTCGAGATGCTTTCGGCTGCGACGCCGGCGCACTTCGTCGCGTTCGACCTGCTCGCGCTGGGCGATGCAGATTTGATGGAGCAGCCGTTCACTTCGCGGCGGGCCGCGCTTTGCGACGTGCTGGCGGGGGCTCGCTCCCCCATCCACCTGACCCCGGTGACGACCGACCGGGAGGTGGCCGTCGGCTGGTTCAGCCAGTTCGAGGGCGCGGGTCTTGACGGGCTGATCGCCAAGCCGGCCAGCGGGACCTACGAGCCGGACAAGCGGGTGATGCTGAAGATCAAGCACGAGCGCACCGCGGACTGCGTGGTGGCCGGCTACCGGATCCACAAGAGCGGCGACGGCGCCATCGGCTCGCTGCTGCTCGGCCTGTACCAAGACGACGGGAAGCTGGCCAGCGTCGGCGTGGTCGGCGCCTTCCCGATGGCGCGGCGCAAGGAACTGTTCGACGAACTGCAGCCGCTGGTGACCACCTTCGATCAGCACCCGTGGAACTGGGCGGAGCACGAGGCCGGCCAGCGCACCCCGCGCAAGGCCGAGGGCAGCCGGTGGAACGCGGCCAAGGACCTGTCGTTCATACCGCTGCGCCCGGAGCGCGTGCTCGAGGTCCGCTACGACCACATGGAAGGCGCGCGCTTCAGGCACACCGCCCAGTTCGTCCGCTGGCGCCCGGACCGTGAGCCGCGCTCGTGCACCTACGCCCAGCTGGAGGAGCCGGTGAGCTTCGACCTGGCCGAGCTGCTCGGGTCCTGCGGGGGGCGCCGTGGCTGAGGCGAAGATGGTGCTGGAGCTGGCGGGGCGCGAGGTCGCGATCAGCAATCCGGGCAAGGTGTTCTTCCCGCACGCCGGGGTCACCAAGCTGGACATGGTGCGCTACTACCTGGCCGTGGCCGACGGGGCGCTTGGCGGCGTCCGCTCGCGGCCGATGGCGCTGAAGCGGTACGTGAACGGCGCCGAGAGCGAGCCGTTCTTCCAGAAACGGGCCCCGGAGAAGCGGCCGGACTGGATCGGCACCGTCGAGCTGCGCTTTCCCTCCGGCCGCACCGCGGACGAGGTGGTGGTCACCGACGAGGCCGCGCTGGCCTGGGTGATCAACCTCGGCTGCATCGACCTGAACCCGCACCCGGTGCGTTCTTCCGATCTAGATCATCCGGACGAGCTCCGGGTCGACCTCGACCCCGTGCCCGGGGTGCAGTGGCCGCAGATCAGGGACGTGGCCATGGTGGCTGCTGGCGTGCTGGCGGACTTCGGGCTGACCGGGTGGCCGAAGACGTCCGGGTCGCGCGGCATCCACATCTACGCGCGGATCTTTCCGCGATGGCCGTTCGGCGACGTGCGGCGCGCGGCCGTGGCGGTGGCGCGGGAGATCGAGCGGCGGGCGCCCGACCTGGCCACGTCCAAGTGGTGGAAGGAGGAGCGGCACGGCGTCTTCGTGGACTACAACCAGAACGCCAAGGACCGCACGGTCGCGTCCGCGTACTCCATCAGGCCGGTGCCGGACGCCCGCGTGTCCGCGCCGCTGACCTGGGCGGAGGTGCCGTCGTGCGATGCGGCTGCGTACACCATCGGGACCATGCCGGCGCGGTTCGCGGCGGTGGGCGATCCGTGGGCGGGGATGGATGAGTCGGCTGGTTCGCTGGACGGGCTGCTCGAGCTGGCCTCGCGGGACGAGGCGGCGGGGCTGCCTGACGCGCCGTGGCCGCCGCACTACGAGAAGCAGACCGGTGAGGCGCCGCGGGTGCAGCCGTCCAAGCGGAGAGCTGATTCGGGGGGGCGACCCCCCGGAACCCCCCGCGTACGGGAGGGCTACCCGCCCCCCCGTACCCCCCCGGCCCCCCTTGGGACCCCGCCTGGGACGGGGCGGCGGCAGAGCAGCAAGCCGCTGATCGAGGTGGCGCGCGCGGCCAGCAAGGACGAGGCCATGGCGGGGCTCGAGCGCTGGAAGGCCAGGCACGCCGCGGTGTGGCCCCAGCTCCAGCCCGCCGATGTCCTGGTCGACTCGATGCGCGGCCGCAGCTCCAGCTGGTACCGGATCCGGCTGAACCTCGAGCACGTCCCGGAAGCAGAGCGGCCGCCGCAGGAGCCGCTGGAAGTCGACTACGATCCGTGGGCCGGGTTCCGGCCCCAGGCGTTAGCCGACGTCGACCCAGTCCAGGGTGCGCTGGACGGCCTTGCGCCAGCCGGCGTAGCCGTCGGCCCGCCGCTGCGGCGTCCATGACGGCCACCAGCGTTTCGACTCGTGCCAGTTGGTGCGCAGCTCGTCGGTATCGCGCCAGAAACCCGTGGCCAGGCCGGCCGCGTAGGCCGCGCCCAGCGCGGTCGTCTCGGCCACGACCGGGCGGCTGACCGGGACGCCGAGAATGTCGGCCTGCAGTTGCATGCACAGGTCGTTGGCGGTCACGCCGCCGTCCACCTTGAGCACCTCCAGCCGGACACTTGAATCATGTTCCATTGCGGTCACCACATCCTTGCTCTGGTAGCCCATGGCTTCCAGGGTGGCCCGGGCCAGGTGCGCGCTGGTGTGGAACCGTGACAGCCCGACGATCGCGCCGCGCGCGTCGGCTCGCCAGTAAGGGGCGAACAGCCCGGAGAACGCGGGCACGAAGTAGATGCCTTCGGTGTCGCTGACCTGCGCCGCCAGCGCCTCGCTCCCCGCCGCGCCGCTGATGATGCCGAGCTGGTCACGCAGCCACTGCACGGCGGCGCCGGTCACCGCGATCGACCCTTCGAGCGCGAAGACGGCCGGGGCCGCACCGAACTTGAAGCACACCGTGGTGAGCAGGCCGCTCTGGGAGCGGACGATCTCCGTCCCGGTGTTCAGCAGCAGGAAGTTGCCTGTGCCGTAGGTGTTCTTAGCCTCGCCAGGAGCGAAGCACACCTGCCCGACGGTGGCGGCCTGCTGGTCGCCGAGGGCGCCGGTGATGGGCAGCTCGCCCGCGAACGGGCCTTGCGGTGTCGTCACGCCATACGGCTCCGGCGTCGAGGACGGCATGATCCGCGGCAGCATCAGGCGCGGCACCGTGAAGAAGTCAAGCAGCTCATCGTCCCAGTCGAGGGTCTGCAGACTCATCAGCATGGTGCGGCTGGCGTTGGTGACGTCGGTGACGTGGACGCCCCCGGCCGCGCCGCCTGTGAGGTTCCACAGCAGCCAGGTATCGACGGTGCCGAAGAGAGCGTCGCCCCGCTCGGCGTCAGCTCGCAGGCCGTCCACATGGTCGAGCAGCCAGCGCAGCTTGCCGCCGGAGAAATAGGTGGCGGGCGGCAGGCCGGCCCTGTGCCTGATCACGCCGCCCCGGCCGTCCTTGTCCAGGGCGGCGGCGATCCGGTCGGTCCTGGTGTCCTGCCAGACGATCGCGTTGGCGTAGGGGCGGCCGGTGCGCCGGTTCCAGACCACCGTGGTCTCCCGCTGGTTGGTGAGGCCGAGCGCGGCGAGGTCGCGAACCTGGAGATTCCGCGAATTCAGCACGGTCATGATGACGGCGCTGGTCCGCTCCCAGATCTCGATCGGGTTGTGCTCGACCCAGCCAGGGCGGGGCAGGATCTGGGTGTGCTCAAGCTGGTGCCTGGCCACTTCGGCGCCAGAGTGATCGAAGACCATGAACCTGGTGCTGGTGGTGCCCTGATCCACCGCTGCGACGAGATCTGCCACTGTTTCTCCTTCTCACCGGGTTATCCCGATCCTGTCATCACCTGGTTCACGCCAGTTCACGGTTATGTCGGAGTTTGCGGCTAGGTTGACGATGTACATACTCTAGGGGGGGAGGGATGATCCGAAGGAAGGCAACGCCCTATGGGGGAATGGTGATGACGAGCAGCGGCGTCCTGGACGCCCGCGACCGCGACGCGGTACTCGGCCGGCTGGCGGCCGAACGGTTCGACGTGCTGGTCATAGGCGGCGGCATCACCGGCGCCGGGGCCGCGCTCGACGCCGCTTCCCGTGGGCTGCGGGTCGCCTTGGTCGAGGCCCGCGACCTGGCCTCCGGTACCTCGAGCCGGTCGAGCAAGCTTATCCACGGCGGCCTGCGGTATCTGGAGCAGCTCGACTTCAAGCTGGTCTACGAGGCGCTGCGGGAGCGCGACCTGCTCGTATCCAAGCTCGCCCCGCACCTGGTCAAGCCGGTCTCCTTCCTGTACCCGCTGTATAAGAAGGTGGTGGAGCGACCGTACGTGGGGGCCGGCCTGGTGCTCTATGACGCCATGGAGGGGACGCGCAGGCCGGTGCCGCACCACCGGCACCTGACCGCCCGCGGCGCGCTGCGGCGCGCCCCCGCGCTGTCCCCAGACCGGCTGGCCGGCGCCATGCTCTATTACGATGCACAAGTCGACGACGCGCGGCACACGCTCACCGTAGCCCGGACCGCGGCCGCGCACAGCGCGGTGGTCGCCACCCGGGTCAGCGCGGTCGGGCTGCTGCGCGACGCCGACGGGATCCGGATCACCGGCGCCCGGGTGCGCGACGAGGAGTCCGGGCACGAGATCAGCGTGACCGCCGACAGCGTCGTGGTCTGCGCCGGGGTGTGGACCGACCTGGTATACGAGCTGGCCGGGGTGCAGGCCGGCTACCGGGTCCGGATGTCCAAGGGCGTGCACATCGTGGTGCCGCGGGAGGCGGTAGACGCGGACACCGGGCTGATCCTGCGCACCGAGAAGAGCGTGCTGTTCATCATCCCGTGGGGCGAGCGCTGGATCGTCGGCACGACCGATACCGATTTCTCAGGTGACCGCGCCGAGCCCGTCGCGACCGAGGATGACATCGAGTACATCCTGTCCGCCGCGAACCGCGTGCTGGCCCGCCCGCTGACCCGCGCCGACGTGATCGCGGTGTACGCGGGCCTGCGGCCGCTGGTCGTACCCGGCGAAAGCAACGGGTCCAAGCCCACCACGAAGATTTCCCGTGAGCACGTGGTCGACGTCCCGGTGCCCGGCCTGGCCAGCATCGCGGGCGGCAAGTTCACCACCTACCGGCTGATGGCGCGCGACGTGATAGACGCGGCGGTGGCGGACTTCGGCCGTGAAGTGCCCGCGTCGGTCACGGATCAGGTGCCCTTGCTCGGCGCCGACGGCCTGGCCGCGGTTCAGCCCGCGGCGGGCCGGCTCGCCGAAGACTACGGGGTGCCTCGCGAATGCGTGGAGCATCTGCTCGGCCGGTACGGAACCCTGGCCGAGGAGGTGCTCGGCCCGACCCGCGTGGACCCCGGCCTGGCCCGGCCGCTGGCCGAAGGCCACCCCTACCTGCGCGCGGAGGTTGCCTACGCGGTCACCCACGAGGACGCGCTGCACGTCGAGGACGTGCTGATGCGGCGGACGCGGCTGTTCATCGAGTCGGCCGACTCGGGCACCGGGGTAGCGGCCGACGTGAGCGCCATCATGGGCCGCCTGCTCGGCTGGAGCCGGCGCAGGCGGGCCGCCGAGACGCGGCGGTACTGCGAACTCGTCGCGGCCGGCCAGCCGATGACCGCCGAAGAGGCGGCCCCGGTGCGCGAGGCGGCCCTCGCCGCGAGCGCTAGCGCGGGATGAGCGGGGATGCCCAGAAGATCCCCAAGAGCTCCCGGGGATCGCAGGGCCACCGGCGGCTGCTGACCTTCCGGCTGGACCAGGAGCAGCGGCAGCGCCTGCGGGCGCGACTGGCCCGCGAGGGCCGGACCATGTCCGAGGTCGTGACGCAGGGCCTGCGCCAGTACGTGCAGCACGCGCGGCACGGGGAGGGCCCGGGCTCACCCGGCACGCGGGCCGCGGCGAATCCGAAGGCGCCCGCCCGCCCGCCGGGCGCGGACAAGCTGGTACTGCCCGAGCGCATCGCCGTTCGTCTGCGTGAGCTTCGCTCGAGCGGGCGCAGCGAGGTACTGTCGGCGACCCTGGCGGCACTCAACGAGGCCGGCTGGCCGCTGCGCCCGCTCGCGGACGCGCTCGGCATCAGCCGGCAGGCGGTGCAGGCGCGTGTCCGCCGCCGGGCGCCCGCCGAACTGCGGGATCACGTGACGAGCTGCGAACCGCCGCCGCCGTTCCCGCACCGGCGGGTGGCCACTGCGGCAGGCATGCGCCCGCACCTGACGATCAAGATCGACCAGACGCTGCGCTCGTCCGCGCACCGGGCGGCGGCCGACGAGGGCCATTCGCTTACCCAGGTAGTCGAGGCCATCCTGGACCGCTACCTCAGGCACGGCCTGACCGACGCGGATCAGGCGTCCCGGGCGTCCCGGGCCGCTCCGACCTCCCGGACCTCCCGGACCTCCCGGACCTCCCGGACCTCCCGGCCGGCGAGGCGCTCGCGGTAGGCCGCCACATGCTGCCTGTTGCCGCAGTTGCCCGTGTCGCAGTATCGGCGGGCAGCCGCTGGCGGGGCCGGCCCGGCGACGGCGCAGGCGGCCTACTGGCGGCGCAGCACGAGGATCATGCGCCACGCTTCCGCCGCGTCGACGGGCAGGTCGGCATCGAAGTCGCCGTAGCTGGCCACGACGGTGAACCCGCTGGCCAGCCGGATCGCGGCGGTTAGTTCGGTTGCAGTCCAGAATCGGTTCGGGACGACGTCGGTGACCGTGCGCACCGAGCCGCCTCGCTTAAGGAAGGTGACGCTGACGTGCTCCCTGGTGACCTGCGTGACCGGGTCGATCTGGTCTTGCGCACCCCAGCGCACGCTGACCGTGCCCTCGGCGACCTCGGTACTCCATTCGCTGCTTGTCCGGCGCTCGGCCGCGAAGAAGTCCGCCGGGTGTGCGAGTTCCATGATGTAAAGGCCCTGGTGGCTGACGTGACGGGCCACGGCGGCCAGATGGCTCAGCATGTCGTCGAGAGACATCAGGTGGCACAACGAGTTGAGCATCGTGACGGCGAGGTCGAACTCGCCCGCGATGCTGAAGTCCCGCATGTCCGCCTCGACGACGGCCAGGCTGACCCCGGCCGCTTTCGCCAGCTCCCTGGCCCGCGCGCACATCGCCGGGTTAAGGTCGAGCGCGGTGGCCGCCAGGCCGCAGCGCACCAGCCCACGAGCGTGTTCCGCGGGGCCGGCGGCGAGCTCGAGCACTGAGCGCGGCGGCCCCGCGTCCGGGCTCCGGTGGCGGCCTGACCACCGCAGCAGCGCAGCCACCTCAGCCGGGATGTCACGGTAGGCGCAAGCGGCCTCGTAGAACTCGGGTTCGTCATAGATTCCTGGCACCCGACCATGATGCCCGACGGAATTGCCGGTCCGGGCAAAGTAACGTGCACTAGCCTCGCGCATCGGGCTGCGGCAGACTGTCCGCATGATGACAGAAAGCCAGGCGCTGGAAACCCTGACGCGCGAGGACCCGGAGGCGGCCGGCGACGCGAAGGCAGCTCTAGCCTGGCTTACCGGTGACGAAGGACTTGAGACCATATCTCTGCTGCGCCTGCAGGAGTTCCTGTGGTACGCGCTCCCGGTCAAGTGGCCGATGTCTACACCGGGACGGGTCGGCGTGGCGAAGGCCCTCGGCCGCTTGTTCACCCTGGCCGGCCTGGAACGTTACGCAGGGGTATGTTCCTCGACCGGTACCGAGAGGGTCATCACCGCGTACGCCGACGGGCACGAGGAAGGTATCGCGGCCTACACCGAGGCCATCGAGGAATCGCACGCGGCGCCGCCGGACACCGAACTGCTCGCCTGGGGTTCGGTGATGGGGGCGCAAGAGCGCGCCGCCTACGACGCCTGCGCGGCCGCTCTTGAACTTGCCTTCGCCTCGGCCGAGCTGACCGTGGGTGCGCGCGGCTGGCGGACCAAGCGCGCGGACATCGTCAACCGGTGGCTGACCGGGCAGTTTCCCCTCGGGGGGACGACCCCCCCAGACCCCCCCGAGTATGGGGGGGCTACTCGCCCCCCCATGCCCCCCTCGCCCTCGCCCTCGGGCTTGGACGGCGTGCCGGGGACCGACACCTGGCTAGGCCGCATCAGCGCCGAACGCATCGACGCGTGGGCGCACGGGCGGCCGGGAGAGCGGTCGCGGCTGGCGCGCGGACTCATTCCGCGCCTGCTTGAGCCGCCCGTCCTCCCCGCTGATCCGCTGCCTACGCTGCACTGGCTGCTCAGCCACGCGGATGTCGGGCTGAGGCTCACCGCCCGCCATTACATCGCGCCAGCCCTGGTCACAGAGGCGGTGGAGACGTTCGGCTGGCGGGATCAGCTCGTCGGTACCCTGCGCCAGGAACTCGACGTGTTCCCGCTGCATACGCTGCGCAGCATGGCGCAAAGCGAGATGGGGGCGATCCGCCGCAGCCGAACCAATCTTGTGCTCACCAAGACGGGCAAGCTCATGACGGCGGACCCGGCGGCCAGATGGCACATCGGGACGGCCGCGTTGATCGGACCTGATGACGGCCCGCAGCCTGACTTCTCCGTCGCAGTCCGGGAGGCGGCGCTGATGGTCATCTTGACCAGCGGGCCGACCGGGTACGACGAGCTGACGAGACTGCTGACCGACATCCACGGCGTGGAGGGCTGGGCTGCCGCGGGCAGCACCGGCCTGGCCAGCGCGGTCCGTACCGAGCTTTACACCCTGCGGCACCGGCTGTGGGCGCTTCACCTGCTCGGCGCCGAACGCAGTTTCACCGCGCCCCTGTCGCTCACCGACACCGGGGTGGCCGCGGCGCTGTCCGCGCTGCTGGCCCGGGCCCTGCGGCCGCGGCATCACCTCGGCCCGGGGTAACCCCGATGACCGGCCAGCGACCAGGTAAGAGACCCGGCTACCAGGTCAGCGGAAAGTAGCCGGTGTAGTTCTCGGCCAGCGTCGTCGCGGCCGCCCTGGACGAGATGACGTAACGTAGCTGGGCCAGCTGCAGCGTGGCCCCGAACTGATCCGCGTCTGGGTCCACATGCAGCATGGAGGTCATCCACCAGGAGAAATGCGTGGCCCGCCAGACCCGGCGCAGGCAGGTATCGGAATAGGCCTCTGCGAGCTCGGCTGTCCCTTCCCTCAGCAGGCGGGTGAGCGCGGTGGCCAGCACGGTCACGTCGGCTATGGCCAGGTTGAGGCCCTTGGCCCCGGTGGGCGGCACGATGTGCGCGGCGTCCCCGGCGAGGAACAGCCGGCGGTAGCGCATGGGCGAGGCGACGAAGCTGCGCATCGGCGTGATGGCTTTCTCCGTGATGAGACCCTCCTTCAGGTCCCATCCGGGCACGGCCAGCCGGTGCCCCAGCTCGTTCCAGATCCTGTCATCGGGCCACCGCTCGATGTCTTCGTCGGCGGCTACCTGCAGGTACAGCCGGCGCACCTGCGGCGTCCGCATGGTGTGCAGCGCGAACCCGTCCTCGTGGCGGGCGTATATGAGCTCGTCGGTGGACGGCGGTACCGTCGCCAGAATGCCCAGCCATGAGTACGGGTACAGGCGCTCGGCCACCGTGACCAGGCCGGGCGGCATGGCATCACGGCAGATGCCGTGGAATCCGTCGCAGCCGGCGATCGCGTCGCAGGTGACCTCGTGCCGCACGCCGGCGGCATCGGTAAAGCGGAGCACGGGCTGATCCGCGTCGAGTTCGGCCACCTCGGTGTCGCAGACCTCGAACTCGATCATCGCCCCGGCCGCCAGCCTGGCCTTGATCAGATCCTTGACGATCTCGGTCTGGGCGTAAATCGTCACCCAGCGGCCGCCGGTCAGGTCGCGGAAATCGAGGTGGTGCCGCTCCCCCTCGAACTGCAGGTAGATCCCGCCGTGTTCGAGGCCTTCGGCGTCCATCCTTTGCCCGAGGCCGATCGCCCGGAGCAACTCGACCGTTCCGGCCTCGAGCAAGCCCGCCCGCTGCCGCGCCTCGCAGTAAGCCCGGCTGCGGTTCTCGACCACGATCGAGTCGATGCCGCGCAGGGCTAGCAGGTGGGAAAGCAGCAGGCCGGCAGGCCCGGCTCCGACGATGCCGACCTGGGTACGTGAGCTAACTGTCATCTCGAATGCCGCGGTACCTGTCTAGAACGGATGGGGGAATATCGCCGCTTCCAGGTTAGCCGTTCCGCCGCTCTCGGCCACGAGCGTGACCGCGGCCCGCGCCGCGGCGAGACGCCGCACCGGGGTGACCGGGCCGCCGCCAGGGGTAGATCTGGCCGGGCCAGACACCCTCGTCCATGAGCGCCATGACCAGCCTCCTTGAGCTCACGTGTACGTAAGACGAACGGTAGTTCAGAAAGCGAACGCTTGGTGCCAGGTCTATGATGTCATCGACCGAGCCAGGAGGTCCTCAGTGGCTGATAGCCAGGAACGGGGTCATGACGGGGATTTCGTCCAGTCGCTTGAGCGCGGCCTGTCGGTGATCCGCGCCTTCGACGCGGACCATCCGAACCTGACCCTGAGTGAGGTGGCCGCGAGCACCGGCCTGAGCCGGGCCGCCGCCCGGCGGTTTCTCCGCACCCTGGTACAGCTCGGTTATATGCGCAGCGACGGGAACAGGTTCGCGCTGCGTCCCAAGATCCTTGAACTCGGCTACGCGTACCTGTCCAGCCTGACCCTGCCTGAGGTGGCCATGCCGCACCTGGAGCAGCTGGTCGAGCAGGTACACGAGTCGTCCTCGGTCTGCGAGCTTGACGGGGACGAGGTGATCTACATCGCCCGCGTCCCGACCAAGCGGATCATGACCGTGACGATCAGCGTCGGGACCAGGTTCCCCGCGTATGCGACCTCGATGGGCCGGGTGCTGCTGGCCGCGCAGTCCGACGAACGGCTCGACGAGTACCTGGAATCCGTCAGCCTGCGCGGCCTGACCGGGCATACGATCACCAGCGCGCCCGCACTCCGTCGTGAGCTGCGGAAGATCCGGACCCAGGGCTGGGCGCTGGTCGACCAGGAACTCGAAGAGGGGTTGCGTTCCATCGCCGCGCCGATCCGCGATGCCGATGGCCAGGTCATCGCGGCCGTCAACGTCTCCACGCACGCCGGCCGGCGGACGCTGAACAGCATCGTGGAGGAACTTCTGCAGCCACTGCTCGCCACCGCGCGCCGCATCGAGCTGGACTTGGCCCGCTCCCGCGCATCGGTCCGCGCCCGGTCCAACGGCTGACTTAGCGGTCATGCGGGCGCTGGCGAGGAGTGCGGGGCGGGGACGGGAACCCGAGACGGCTTATCGAGCGGATCACGGTGTGCCTGTAGCCCTGGCTGGACTCGCCTGCCACACTAGCTTGCTATGCGTACGCTCGTCGTCGACCATCCCCTGGTCACCCACAAGCTCACCGCGCTGCGCGATGCCGCCAGCGACACCGCGACCTTCCGCAGCCTGACCGCCGAACTGGTCACGCTTCTCGCCTACGAGGCGACCCGCGAAATGCGGGTGCAGCCGGTGTCGGTCACCACGCCGGTGGGCCTGGCCAGCGGCGTCAAGCTGGCCAGGCCGGTACCGCTCATCGTGCCCGTACTGCGGGCCGGCATCGGAATGCTGGAAGGCATGACCCGGCTATTGCCGATGGCCGACGTTGGCTTCGTCGGGCTACGCCGGGATGAGGAGTCGCTGGTCGCGTCGACCTACGCGGACCGACTGCCAACCGACCTCACCGGGCGGGACACGTACGTCCTTGACCCTATGCTGGCGACCGGCGGAACCCTCGCCACCGTCATCCGTATGCTGGTCGACCGCGGCGCCGCGTCGGTGACCGCGATCTGCTTGCTCGCCGCGCCCGAAGGCCTGCGAAATGTCGAGGGGGCCTTCGGCATCGACGAGGCTGGCGCGGCCGACGGGACACCGTGGGTGCGGGTCGTCACCGCAGCCGTCGACGAGCGGCTGAACGACCGAGGTTACATTGTGCCCGGGCTCGGCGACGCCGGCGACCGCCTGTTCGGGAAGATCTGACGGAACCGGCTTACCGGCGCCCCTTGGACCAGCGACGATACGGTCCCGGGTGATACCGGGCCCGGCTATACGGGCCCGGCTATACGGGCCCGGCTATACGGGCAGGGCGCTGGACTCTGCTGCGGTGACCTCACGGCACCGCCCGATCCGGGATTGGCCCCCCCGCGTCCACAGTGGGCGATACCCACCTCAGAGCCCAACACCCTGCCACTTGCAGCTAATCAGGACCTTTCGGCCATGGGTATCCCCGAGTCCGGGGTTCCGTCAGGCACGCCAGCCGAAGAGAATCCAGCTTAGACTTACCAGATCGCGCTCCGTCAGGCCATAACGCAGGCAGGAAACCGATGTTGTCTCGAACCCCCTGGACCCCCTCATGTCGCTGAACGCACTCGTCAGCATGGGATCAGGCCAGAAAGTGACGATCGCCGAGGGGAACCGGCTGGTTTTCGGCCGCGGGCCGGGAGTGGACCTGGCCGTCGCGGCCGGACGCGGGCTCTCCCGGCGGGCTGGCGTGGTGACCGCGATGCCGGCTGGCGTATGGATCGCCAACATCAGCCGCACCCACGCACTGTACGTCGAGGGCGAGGGGTACCGCGTCAGGCTGCCGCGCATGGAGGACGACGGCGAGCCCGCCGACGGCTGGTTCGTACATAAGGGAACGGCCTATGTCGGCTCGCGAGCCATGCTCGATGAGGAACAGCCGCTCACCGTGACCGTCGCCGGTCAATTCGAGGGCTGGTCCAGCGGAGCGCCTCCGGCGGAGGGGGCGGTACCGGCCGCGGGGCTCACTTACCGGGCCTGGGCACCCGGAGGGGCCGGGGCGGCTAACGGGGCTGGGATGGCTGGCGGGCCCGGGCAAAGCAGTGGGCCGGGCCCAGGCAGCGGGCCTGGGTTGCCGGAGGGGGAAGGCGCAGCCAATGGGGCCGGGCTGGCTGGGATGGCGGACGCGGGCGGGGTGACCGGGCTGGCTAGGGTGGCGGACGCGGGCGGGGTGACCGGGATCGGCGGCGCGGGCGGGGTGACCGACGGGACTGGGATGGCGGGTGGTACGGGGATGGCTGGGGTGGCGGACGCAGGCGGGGTGGCGGACGCGAGCGGGGTGGCGGGCGCGAGCGGGGGCGGGATGCGCGACGCGGGCGGGGTGGCGGGCGCGGGCGGGGCGGGGGGCGCTGTGCGCACGGGGGGGATGGCTGGGGCGGCTGGGCTGGGTGACGAGGCTGGGCGGGCGGGCGGAGAGGGCACGCTGCTGCCGTTTTACATCGACCCGATGACCAAGCTTTTCCTCGTGGCGTTGATCTGGTGCCGTCCGTGGCTGCTCGACCACAGCGCCACCAGGCCGCTGCCGCGAACGCCGGAAATTGCCCGGAGCGCCTTGGAGGTCACCGGCGCGTATCACGAACTTGACCGGTTCGATTCGGACCCGGAGTTTCGCGACCTGCTATCGGCGCGGGTGGCCGAGCACATCAAGGTGCTGCGGCGGAAGATCACCGATCATGCCCTGGCCGGGGCGGACGTACGCATCTCCGACGAGGTCGCCGTCCGCATCCTGATCGATCACGGCATCATCACCAATTCCGACCTGGGCTTGGTGGACGATCCGGCCTGGCGGTCCCGCCAGGAGGATCTCTGGTGGACGCAGGGCTGAAACCTAGTTCGGGTATGCCGACTGCGGCAGCACGATGAACTCGGTCTTGCTCTGCTGGCCGCCGGGGGCGGTCACCACGACGAAGAAATGCCCAAGCTGGATCGCACCGGGGAAGAGCCGGTTGACCGTGAACCGGAGCGTCCCGCTGCGGTCGGCGACCGGCTTGATCGCTGCCGTGCGGTAGACACTCTCGTTACCCATCGCCGGCGGCTCGTCCCAGCGGAGCGAGACCGTGACGGACGCCTGCGGGGCAAACCCGCTTCCCTTGACGGAAAAAGTGTCATCGGGGTTGCCGGCGGGCTGCACCATGCACAGGGCCGGCCCGCGGTTGACGTTCACCTCGCCGCACCGGGTGTCCGGAATCGCCGGCGGGTTGGGGGGCGGCGGCACGGTCTGCGGGAAGGGCGCGCTCGAGGTTGTCGTCGGGCTGAGCGCGGGGTCGCTTGAACTGCTGAGCGCGGCGCCGAGGACAATGCCGACCACGATCAGGGCCGCTCCGGCCGAGGCCCAGCCGACCCAGGCCAGGTGGGTCCTGAACCATTGCCACCAGCCGGGTCCGGCGTCCGCGCCGAGCCCCCGGCGCGGCCGGCCAGGCTCGGGCTTGCGCCGGTGGGGCGGCTTGTAGGCGGCGGGAAGCTCGGTGAACGAGGCGGCCGTGGCGTCCTCACCCTGGTCTTCGCCCGTCCGGTCTTCGTCAGTCCGGTCTTCGCGGGTCCGGTCTTCACCGGACTCCAGCGCCTGCAGCTGGGGACTGCGCTGATACTCCCCGATCAGGGCCATGGCCGGTTCGGGCAGGTAGGCGTGCTCTTCGCCGGGGCCGGCCTGAGCCTGCGTGAACTGCCCGAGCCGCGCGAGGATCGCCGTCGACGTCGGGCGCACGCGGGGCACACGGGCCATGCAGGCCATGATGAGGTCGGTGAGTTCGGCGGGCAGGCCGGACAGGTCGGGTTCCTCGGTCGCCAGCCGGGCCAGCACGTCCATGACCGAGGCGCCCTGGTAGGGAGCGTGCCCGGTGGCCGCGTAGAGCAGCGTCGCGCCGAGCGAGTACACGTCGCTCGCCACCGAGGCCTGATGCGGGTCCCTGGCCTGCTCCGGTGCCATATACGCGGGGGTGCCGACGGCCCCGCGCGACACCGTGACCTCCATCCGCTCGGCGGCCCGGGCCACGCCGAAGTCGATGACCCGCGGCCCGTCGGGGGCGACCAGCACGTTCGACGGCTTCAGGTCCCGGTGGACCAGGCCGACCCCGTGGATCGATTCGAGTGCCTCGGCGCACCCGGCCGCGAGCCACCTGACCGCGGGAACCGGCATCGGACCGCAGGCCAGGACCATCCGGCTCAGCGAAGGCGCGGGCACGAAAGCGGTGGCCAGCCAGGGCAGGTCGGCATCTGGATCGGCCTCGACGACCGCGGCGGTGAAGACACCGCTCACCTTCCTGGCCGCGGCCACCTCCTGCGCGAAGCGGGTGCGGAAGCCGGCTTCCTCGGCCAGTTCGGGCTTGATCGTCTTGACCGCGACCAGCCGCCCGGTCGTCGACCGTCCCAGGTACACCTGCCCCATCGACCCGGCCCCCAGGCGGCCGAGTACCGCGTACGGCCCGATCCTTTCCGGGTCCCATCGGCGCAGCGGTTTTTGCCCCGCCTGCGATGCCATCACCGGCCTCCTGACCCCCTCCGCCCAGAAACCAGTGGTCAGCTTCTATCATGCCGAATACGCACACGATTGCGCAGTGCGTTTCGCCGGGACTGTTGCCAGTGATCCTGGGGAGAAACCCATGCCCGTTCGGGATAAATATGGTATTACGTGTGGTTTTGAGCACCTAGCAGGCCAGCAGGAACCACCGCATCACTCATCGCGCGGGCGGTGGCAAATCCTGGCTTTATGACCGTGTTGATAAGGTGCAGCCGCTCGTCAAATCCCGCGAACGCGCTCTTCATCGCGTTTACCGTCAGCCATTCGACGTCGGACCAGCCGTAGCCGAATTCCGCCGCCAGCCGGTGGAACTCAGAACTCAGCGTGACCTGGCTCATCAGCCGGTTGTCGGTGTTCACCGTCACCCGGAACTGCAGCTGGCGCAGCAGCCGGAGCGGGTGCTCGGCGATCGACGGCACCGCGCCGGTCTGGACGTTCGAGGTCGGGCACATCTCCAGCGGGATCCGGCGGTCGCGGATGTAGGCGGCCAGGCGTCCCAGCCTGACGTTGCCGGCCGCGCTGATCTGGATGTCGTCCACGATGCGGACCCCGTGGCCGAGCCGCTCGGTGCCGCAGTACTGCACGGCCTCCCAGATCGACGGCAGCCCGAACGCCTCGCCGGCGTGGATCGTGATGTGGAAGTTCTCCCGCTTCACGTACTGGAACGCGTCGAGGTGCCTGCTCGGCGGCCAGCCCGCCTCGGCGCCCGCGATATCGAACCCGACCACGCCCCGGTCGCGGTAGCGCACCGCAAGCTCGGCGATCTCCAGCGACCTCGCCGCCGTCCGCATCGCCGTGAGCAGGGCGCAGACCCTGATCCCCCGCCCGTTGCTGCCCTGGCGGAAACCTTCGAGGACCGCCTCGACCACCTCGTCCAGGCTAAGCCCGCGCTCGGTGTGCAACTCCGGCGCGAACCTGACCTCCGCGTACACAACCCCGTCGGCGGCCAGGTCCGCGGCGCACTCGGCGGCCACCCGCCGCAGCGCCTCGGGGGTCTGCATGACGGCGACCGTGTGCCGGAACGCGTCCAGGTAGATCTCGAGGTGACCGCGGTGCGCGCCTTCGGTCAGCTTCTTCGTCAGCTCTTCTACGTTGTCGCCGGGCAGGTCGGTGTAACCGATCTCGCTGGCCAGCTCGAGGACGGTCTGCGGGCGCAGGCCGCCGTCCAGGTGGTCGTGCAGCAGAACTTTCGGGACAGCCCGGATCTCGGCGAGAGTCAGCATCTCCCTATTGTGCGCCCGGACTATACGTACTCGATGACAGGCGCGAGCGCGGCTGGCGGGCCGGCCTCGCTGACCGTGACGGCGCCGGCCAGCGCGGCCAGGGCGGGGCCGAAACGTTCCTGGTCATCGGCGCGCAGCTGCAGCACCGGCTGGCCCGCGCGCACTTCGTCGCCCGGCTTGGCCAGGCAGATGATGCCCGCGGCCGCGCTCACGTCGTCTTCCTTGCGGGCCCGGCCCGCGCCGAGCCGCCAGGCCGCCGTTCCGACCGCGAGCGCGTCCAGGCGGGCCAGCCAGCCATCGGCGGGCGCCGGCAGCACCCGGGTGTGCGCCGCCTGCGGCAGCGGGGCGTCCGGATCGCCGCCCTGCGCGCTGACCATCGCCCGGTACGCGGCCAGGGCGCGGCCGTCGGCGATGGCGGCAGCGGGATCGGCATCGAGGCCGGCCAGGGCCAGCATCTGCCGGGCCAGGGCCAGCGTCACCTCCATCAGGTCAGGCGGCCCGTCGCCCTGCAGGGCCCGAACGGACTCCTCCACCTCGACGGCGTTGCCTACCGCGCGCCCCAGCGGGGTATCCATCGACGTCAGCAGGGCCCTGGTGCGCACATGGTGTTCCTCGCCGAGGGCGACCATGGTCTCGGCCAGCTCGCGCGCCCGGTCCAAGTCCTTCATGAACGCGCCGGTGCCGACCTTGATGTCGAGGACGAGCGCGCTCGTCCCCTCCGCGATCTTCTTGGACATGATCGAGCTGGCGATGAGCGGGATGGACTCGACCGTCCCTGTGACGTCCCGCAGCGCGTAGAGCCTGCGGTCGGCGGGCGCGAGGCCGGACCCGGCGGCGCAGATGACGCAGCCGGTGCGGGCCAGGACGGCGAGCGTCTCCGCCGGGGTCAGCCCGGCGCGGAAGCCGGGGATCGACTCGAGCTTATCCAGGGTCCCGCCGGTGTGCCCGAGCCCGCGCCCGGACAGCTGGGGTACCGCGGCCCCGCAGCTCGCCACCAGGGGCGCGAGGATCAAGCTGACCTTGTCCCCCACCCCGCCGGTCGAGTGCTTGTCCACGGTCGGCCTGGCGATGGCGGACAGGTCGAGGCGGTCGCCTGAGTCGATCATCGCCGCGGTCCAGGTCCTGAGCTCCGCGCCGTCGAGGCCGCGGAAATAGATCGCCATCAGCAGCGCGGACATCTGCTCGTCGGCGACCTCGCCTCGCGCGTACGCCTCGAACAGCCACCTGATGTCCTCGTCCGTGAGGCGGCCCCCGTCTCGTTTGGCCTGGATCAGCGTGACTGCGTGGGTCACTGGAGGGGCTCCCGGCGCTGTGTACCCGGGCCCTGTGTATCCCGGCGCTGCGTATCCCGGCGCTGGGCCAGGTCGGTCCCGCTGAAGGCGGCGGGGAGCAGGACCTTCAGCTCGACCGGGCCGTCCGCGGTGTCGATGAGCAGGTCACCGCCGCCCGCTTCGAGCAGGAGCTGCCGGCAGCGGCCGCAGGGAAGCAGCGGCTCCCCGTCACCCGCGACGACCGCGACGGCCAGCAGCCGCGGCGTGTCCGGCCGCGCGGCCCCGGCTGCGTGCAGGGCGCAGACCAGGCCGCACTCGGCGCACAGGGTCAGGCCGTAGGAGGCGTTCTCCACGTTGCAGCCCAGCACGATCTGGCCGTCGGCGGCCTGCCCGGCCGCGCCGACGCGCAGTCCGGAGTACGGCGCGTACGCCCGTCCCGCGGCCGTCACGGCGGCGGCACGCAAACGGGGCCAGTCAATGGTCACCTGATGACTTTAAGCGGTGCGGGGGTAGGTCGCGGGGCGGTGCCGGCGGAAAGACGCTGCCGGCGGAAGACGCTGCCGGCCGGAGGAGGCTGCCGACCGGAGGAGGCTGCCGGGCCCGGAAACGACTATGGTCCGCCTGGATAAGGCTGCAGGGTTGCCTTATCCAGGCGGACCATCTCACGTCCTGCGCGGTTAGCTGGCAGGGAAGCTGACCGCGCTAGAGCAAGTAACTCTGATAGAAATCATGCCTGGGCACTTGCTAGGACCCGCCCTGGAAGAAGTTCAGGTTTGGTTAAGATCTGCGTCCGGTTAGGTCAGCGCAGGTTTGGTGCCTAACGTGGAGGCCGTGAACGCACGTCTTGGCCGGGTCCTCGTGGTGGAAGACGACCCTGGCATCGCCACCCAGCTAGTCCGCGGGCTGACCCGGGCCGGTTACGAAACTGGCAGCGTCACCACTGGCAAGGCCGCGCTCGACTGGCCGGTACCCGACGTGGTGCTGCTCGACCTCGGGCTGCCCGACATCGACGGCGTGGAGGTCTGCCGGCGGCTTCGCCAGTCCTGCGACGCGGCCATCATCATCGTCACCGCGCGAGGCGAGGAATCGGACCGGGTGCCTGGCCCTCGACGAGGGGGCCGACGACTACCTGATCAAGCCGTTCGGGCTGCAGGAGCTCCTGGCCAGGATCAGGGCCGTGCTGCGCCGCAGCCGCCAGCCGGCCGGCCAGGTGCTGCAGCATGGCCCGCTCACCGTCGACCTGCGCACGCACAAGGTCACCGTGGGCGCAAACCACATCGCGGTGACACCGAAGGAATTCGCCATCCTGGAATGCCTCGCCAGCGACCCTGGACGGGTGGTCAGCCGGCAGGAGATGCTCGAGCGCGCCTGGGATGAGCACTGGTACGGCCCCACCAAGGTGCTCGACGTGCACATGGCGGCCCTGCGGAAGAAGCTCGGCGACCCCGGCCTCATCGAGACGGTCTACGGCCACGGCTTCCGGCTCGCCGACCAGGGCGGCCAGCCGTGACCAGGCGGATACTCCTGGTGCTGCTGGCCTTCACCGCGGCCGTGCTCGGCGGCGCCGTGGTCCCGCTGACGCTCGACGCGATCGGGCACGACCGTACCTCCTTCATCCAGGCCACGGTGGGCACGGCCCGGATCGATGTCGCAGTCGCCCAGACCCGGCTTGACAACATCTACCAGGCCAACCTGGACGGCCGTTCGAGCGCGACGGCGCAGGCCGACGCTCCCCTGCTCACCGTCCTCGGCCAGGTGCAGCAGGCCGGCGACGGCCTGTTCATCCTCAAGAGCGACGACACGACGCTGTGGGAAAAGGGCATGCCGCCGGGCCACTGGCTCAAGCTCGCCCGGCAGGCGGACGCGCAGCCCCGGGCCGCGGACGAGCCGGGGCAGCAGGTTCCGGCGGTCACCGAGACGATAGGATCGCAGGTCATCGCCGCGCTGCCGGTCTACCTGCGCGGCCTGCGCGGCCCGCAGGTGGGCACCGTCATCGTGGCCAGGTCAACCCGGTCGCTGAACCGCGACATCGTGGAGCTTTGGGTCATCCTCGGGACGATCGCCGCCATCGCGATGATCGGCGCCGCCGTGCTGGCGTTCGGCCTGGCCCGCTGGGTGAGCAGGCCGCTGAAGGGACTCGACACCGCCGCGGGCCAGGCTCGCCGATGGTGACCTGGCCATCAGGGCCGTGGTCGGATCCGGACCACCCGAGCTGCGCCGCCTCGCGACCACGTTCAACACGATGGCCGGGCGGCTCGAGGCCCTGGTGCACGGGAACCGGGCCGTGATCGCGGACGTGTCGCACCAGCTGCGCACCCCGCTGGCGGCGCTGCGGCTGCGGCTGGACCTGCTCGCGGCGGACACGTCCCAGTCGGACCCCGATACCGCCCATGAGCTGGCCGGGGCGCTAGAGGAACTGGCCCGGCTGTCCAGGCTCGTCGACGGCCTGCTCGCGGTGGCCCGCGCCGAGAACGTGGTGCCGGTGCCGGCCGCGGTCGACGTGGGCGAGGTGGCGACCGAACGCGTCGCGGCATGGCACCCGGTGGCCGACGACCGGGGCATCGCGCTGACCGGCGGGAGGCTGGCCGGCGGCGGGCCTGGCGCGGGCACGCCGACGCCGGCCTGGATCGGCGAAGGGCACCTGGAGCAGATCCTCGACAACCTGATCGCCAACGCGCTCGAGGCGCTGAGCGCGGGGAACCAGGTCGTGGTGACCACGGCGGCCACCGCGGCCGGCGCGCAGGTCATCGTCAGCGACAACGGCCCGGGCATGTCCGCCGAGGACCGCGAGCGCGCCTTCCTGCGCTTCAGTACCTCCAATCCCAACGGCACCGGGCTCGGCCTGGCCATCGTGCACCGGCTGGTCACCTCGAACGGCGGCACCGCCAGCCTGGCCCAGACGCCGGGCGGCGGCCTGACGGTCACTCTTGACTTCCCCGGGGTCCCGGCGCCCAATAGCACTGGCCCCGTGGCCGGGGTTCCGGCGGCCGGCAGCACCGCGCCGATGCACGACGTGCTCAGCATGTAGGAACGCACCAAAGACCCCGGACGCAAGCCCGGGTGTATGTCTGGCTGCTGTCACGGTTTTTCGCGGCTGGCGGTCAGGTGCGGCATGCGATTCCGGCCAGTATGTGGCCGGTGCGGCGGCGCAGTACGGGGCCGGGCATCCAGGGCCGCCAGGTCTGCGCTTCGGTCAGGCCCGGTCCTGTCATGTCCAGGCCGGCGAAGAACGAGGCGATGTCGGCCGGGGCGTGGTTGGTGAAGGGCGCGGCGGTGTATTCCGCGGCCAGTTGCTTGGCCAGCGTTTCGTCGTCGTAGCGGGCCACGGAGATGACCAGGCAGCTGCCCGGCGCCATGGCCTGCGCGTAGCCCGCGGTGACCTGCCGGGCGGCGCCGGGGTCCATGAAATGCAGCACGGCCGCGAGCAGGATGGCGACCGGCCGGGCCGGGTCGATGACCGCCCGCAGCCCGGCGTCGGCGAGCACGGCGGCCGGGTCGCGCAGGTCGGCGGCGACCGCGGTCACGCCGTCGCCGGTGGCCAGCAGCGCGCGGGCGTGGGCGAGGACCACCGGGTCGGTGTCGATGTAGGCGACCGCGGCGGCGGGGTTCACCGCCCGCGCCGCCCTGGTGGGTGTTCTGCCCGGCCGGCAGTCCCGCGCCCAGGTCAACGAACTGGCTGATCCCCTGCTCTGCCGCCCAGGTCACCGCCCGGGCCAGGAATGCGCGGTTCTCCCGGGCCATCGCGCGCAGCGGCGGGTAGATGCGCAGCAGCCGCCTGGCCTCGGCCCGGTCGGCAGCGTAGTTGTCCTTGCCGCCGAGCCAGCAGTCATAGACCCGGGCCATGTTCGGCGTGCGGGCGTCGAACCCCGGGCCGTCGGTCATGTGGTCTCCTGTCCTGGTCGGCTGGCACCGGGCGGCCGGCCGGGCCGTGTTCCCGGCTGCCAGGGCATCGCACGCGGCATCACCAGCCGCAGGCGTGCCCTGGCGGTGGCCGCGGGCCGCCGCGTCGGGCGCATCGCCGAGCACGGCCGCCGGGCGCATGCGGCCCTGAGCCGCCCGCAGGCCGGGTACCCTGCTGCCCGGCCGACACGGTGATCGCGGCCCAGGTGGCACGTCATGGACGGCGGCGGGCCGGCCATCTGGCAGGCCAGGCATCTGGGCGTCACGTCCGGGTCCTGCATCTGCGCTCCTTGGTGTCCGGCGCCGAGCACGGGCGCGCCGGCGTTGCGCCGGGCCAGCCCGGCCCCGGCCGCGTGTCGTGGCGCTAGCCGCACCCGGCGCCCGGCGGGACTATCTCCTGCGGCCCGCCGGGGGGCGCGCCGCCCGGTCACGGCGTGCTCCGGCGTGCCCAGTCCGCCCGCATCCTGGCCGCCAGCTCGTCCGGGGTATTCCCGGTCAGGACGCGGCCGTTGCCGTCCCGGCTGCGGGCCTGCCACCGGCCCGGGTCCATCCCGATGTCCTGATACAGCTCACCCCAGGTCAGGGCCAGCGCCTCCGCCGCGCGCCCGGGGTCCACCTCGAAGACCCCGCGCCGCCCGCTGGCATGCGCCGTTGCCGCCATCACCTCGCCCTTCCTCCTCCTGGTCGTCATGCCCGGGTCACCGGCGCCCGCCGCCGCGGTCACATCCGCTCCCCGGCCGCAGGCGCGCCCGGGCGCCGGGCGGCAGCCTCGGCGCGGGCACCGGCCGGGCGCCACATCGGCCACAGCGGCGGCCCGTCACCGGGCAGGTGAAACGGGGCGCCCGGTTGCAGGGCGTACCCGTGGGCCAGGTACAGGTCCCGGGCGCGCGGGCTGGAGGCTTCCAGGTAGGCGGGCGTGCCCGGGACCTGGTCCAGGACCGCGTGGCCGGCGGCCAGCAGCGCGCTCCCGGTGCCCCGGCCCTGCCGGTCCGGGCGGACGGCCAAGATGGCCAGGTGCCAGTGGCCGGTCCCGGCCGGGTGGTGACGGTCCAGCGCCGCGTCGAAGGCGCGGAACCGGCTGGCCCGCGGGCTCGTCGCCGCGGCCAGCCGGGCGTCATAGCCGTCGGGCGGGCCGGTCGCGTCCGCGCTGACGGGGATCCACAGTGCCGCGGCCGTGCGGCCGGGGGTAGTGTGGACGACTCCGCGGGCCAGGGCGTGCTCGAGGTGGAGCCGGAAGTAGCCGGGGAAGACCTGGCGGCGGCCGTCCGGATCGCCGATCAGCCACCGGGACGGCGCCAGGTCATGGAACGCGCTGGCGATGACCTGGCTCAGGACATCCAGGTCCGGCGCTCCGGCGCGGATCACAGCCCGGTCCTGGCCACCGTACGCCCGGATCAGCGGCGCGAACGTCCAGTCCGGATCCACCGGCACCCATCGCGGCGCCTGTCACGGCAGGCGGCCGCGGCCGCCAGCCCGTGTCAGGTATCCGGACCGCGCCAGGCGGGCCGCTACGTCCTGCGCGGCTGTGCGGGCCAGGAACAGCAGCCACTCCGGCACCGCAAGCAGCTCCGGCTCGCCGGCCACCTGATCGTGCACCCGGCCAGCCAGGCCATCGGCGGGCCGGGGACGGCAGGCGGCCACCATGCCGCCGGGGCGCATGACGATGCTGCCGCCCAGCATCAGCTCCGCCAGCAGCGCGGCGGCCAGCCCCGTGCCCAGCGCCCGCGGCTGCAGCAGCGGCCTGCCGCTGACCTCGTGGTGGGCCATCAGGTACAGGTCATCGGCAAGCCGCCCGGTTCCGCCCAGCCCGGCCCGCTCTGTATCCCGGTGACCCGCAGGCCCGGGGACCAGCGGCGCCCTCACCAGATCTCCCCGCCCCGCCCGCGCGGCCCGGCGGCCGGCCTTAGCGCATCGTCAGCCAGTTCCGGCGGGCCCGCCGGCGCCCCGGCCGCGACGCCCGGCACTGCGGGCGGTTCCGTCTTGCGCCTACGGCCGGACATCGCAGCTGGATATAGCGCCGCGGCTACAGTGCCTGGCGGCGCGGGGAACCGAGGGAACCCAGCGAATTGCCTGGTGCAACCGCCAAAGACGATGATCCGCCGGGGATTGTCCTGTTCAATTTGCCGCGCGATATCGCGGGACTCTTTGTGGCTGGTGCCCGGCATGGTCCAGACAGTACGAACCGGGCCGTTTCCGGGCCAAGGGATTTGCTTGGTTTTGCTTCAAGATTTTCTTGCTGCCAGCCGGCCGAGGGCACCTGCCAGGATCGTCCGGGCTTCGGCGCCGTAGACGGCCAGCGCTGCCAGCCGCTCGAAGGCCCGCCCGTACAGCGCGATCTCCTCGGGCCGCACCAGCGACAGCTCCGCGCTGTAGGTGTCGAACTGGACGAGCGCGTCATCCAGGATCCAGAAGCCGTTGTTGAGCGGCACCCGGTACGGCGCGTCCAGGGGGATGACGCCAAGCCGCAGGCGCGGCAGCTTGAGCACGCTCAGCAGATGCCCGAGCTGGCCTGCCATGACCTCGGTGCCGCCGACGTTGGTACGGAGGGCTTGCTCACCGAGCACCATGTGAAAGTGACGGTCGCCGTGGGTCAGTACCCGCTGGCGCTCCAGCCGCGCCGCTGCTCCCTCGTCGGCATCCTCTGGCACCCGCACGAAGTCAATGAACGTCGACAGGACCGCCACCGCATACTCGCGGGTCTGCAGCAGGCCGGGGACGACGGCGGGCTCATAGATGCGGAACAACCTGGCCCGCTCATACACGGCCGCCGAGGCTTGCTGACGGCGCCTGGTGCCACCCCGCATGATCCGCCGCCACTCGGCAAACTGCGTCTCGATGCTCCGCGCGGCGGCGATCAGGTCGGGGAACTGGTCAGGTGCCTGGCAATGCTCGCACCAGACGCGCAGGTCTTCCTCGGACGGCGTCTGCTTACCGTGCTCGATCTTGGAGACCTTGGACGGCAGCCAGCCCGACAGGCGCGCGAGCGTGGTAGCGGACAGGCCCGCGTCCCTGCGGATATCACGGAGGCGTATCCCCAGGGACGCCCGGGCCTGATCGGCGGAGGTGGTCAAGGCCGCCGGTACCCGTTAGCGGGCGTACTGGGCGTAGGGAGTCGCCCGGTCCCACACCTGGTCACGAACAGCCACGCACTGCTTGAGCAGGCCCGGGTCAGGCTCCAGGGCGAAGCCGCCGGTCCTGCCGTCCGCGGAAAACACGCTCAGGATGAGCGTGTCGTCATCCAGCAGCCAGTAGTCCTCGTCCGGCAGTTCGATACCGGTGGTGAGGTGGCGCGGCAGGTAGCGGATGTCTTCGCCGGCCTTGATGTTGAGCGGGGAGACGTCCAGGCCCCAGCGGATGTAGTCGCTGGGCGGGATGGATGCCAGCCGCACCCGCTGCACCCGGGCACCTGCCGCCGCGGCCTGGCGCAGGAAACCCAGCCAGTCCTGGTGCCAGGCGTAATCGTCCGGGTCGCCGCGCAGCCACCGGCCGAACGGCTCGTCCTCGGCCGCGACGTTGTAAGTGTCTCGCTGCTCTAGGTGGAAGGCTCGCTTACTGGTGCAGGCGAGCGCTTTAAAGTCCTCATAGCTCAGTGGCTCCATGGGCTTCCTTCAGGTGGCGCATCAGCTTCTTGGGGACACGGATGACAGCCTCCCCCTCCGGTACGGCTCCGACCTGGCCCAGGGCACCCGCTTCGAGGGTGAAGCCCTGGATCACGTACTGGCCGTCATCGGTCTCCCACAGCGTGGGAGAGTTGCCGCCCTGCGTTTCCTTGCCGAGGAACGTTAGCCGCATCGGTCGTCCTTCCGTCTACGAACTTGCCCGATTTTGCTCGGACCTTGGATCCGATGCTGGCTCAGGCCGGACCGGCCGTCAAGGTCCGGGACGGAAAAGATTGCCGGCCTGACCGGGAAAAGTGACGCGGGGAGTAGATGGATATGCGTGCAGCGTGGCTAGACTTGCGTTTTGGCCAGTCCTGACACAATCATGTCAATCGTGAGATCAGGCCTTCGCGTGGCCGGCAATGGTTTATGGCGCCGGCCCGGACGATGTGGCCGGCTCCGGCGTGATGCGCCAGATGCGCGAGTTGCGCACCCTCGCTCCCTGTATCGGCAGCACTGACAAGCCAGCAGGAAAGGCCGAAGCCAGCCGCATCGAGGGCCTGATGCCAGGAACGCCGAGCGAACCCCGGCACACTCAGACCTGACATCGTGGCGGTGTCACCGGAGACTGCAAAGAGCACTCGCGACAGTCCCGGGCCGCCCGTCCCGTGCCCCTGCCAATGACAGCGCACAAGTCCCCGCAGGCCAGAAATTTCATACCGAACGAACTGGGTTCGTGTGCCACTACTCCGCGTCCCCGCCATCTTGCCGGGCGCCCCGCTCTCACCCGCCTCCCCGCCCGGCCTGGCATTGCCGGGCCTGCGCCACCTGCCGCCGACACGGCCACGGTGATTACCGGGCTGACCGTCTACCCTCTAGACGGATCGCCAGCCCGGCTGTGCTCATGACGATTCCCTGTCCTGCCCCTGCGGCGGACAGCGTCCGCTGCGGCAGGGGCAGGATAGCCCCGCGGCCGGACGCCGCGAGCACGTCCCTGACGCCGAGATCCACTGGCCCAGCATCGCGGCCAGCCCGTACGCGGGGCAGGTGTGGGCCATCGAGGTCGAGCTGACCCCCAAGCCGATCGCCCGGACCACCCGGATCATGACCGGGCTGCTGACCCCGATGCGGTACGCCCAGGTGGTGTACCTGACCGCCCCGGCCGCGCGCCCGGTGGTGATGCGCGTCGTAGCGTCGCTTCCGGCCGGGGAGCAGCCCCGGCTGGTGGTCCGGGAGCTGCCGCTCGCCGCGTTCGCCCCGGAGCCGGCGCCATGAGCGTGTGGTCGTGGATCAAGCTGACCGTGTACCTGTGGCTGATCCGCAAGATGCTCAAGGCCACCGGCTGACTGATACTCGCCGCCCTGGTCATCGCGGCGTGGCCGGTGACGCTGGTCGCCGCCGTGGGGTATCTCGCGGCGTGGCTGCGGGGCTGGCCGCCGGCGCGGCTGCGGCGGACCGCGGCCTGGGCGCTGCTCCCCGCCGGGACCTGGCTCACCATCGAGGCGGTCCGGCTGCACGCCTGGCAGCCGGTCGCGCTGGCACCGGTGCACGCCTGGTCCCGCAGCTGGTCCCACCTGGCCGCCATCGACGTGGCCCGGGCGTTCCTGCTGCTGGCGCCGTTCGCGGTCCCGGCCGGGCTGTTCCTGGCCGACCTGGCGTGGGCGTGGCGGATCTACGCCATCACCGCCGGGCTGGGCGGCATCATGGCCTCGGCGCCGATTACCTTCGACGCCCGGCAGTGGAAACGGCAGGTGCGTACGGCGCGGGGCCTGACCGGGGCGCCCGGCGCGGTGCCGCTGCTGGGCCGGGGTGGGCGGATCCCGGTCGGTGGCACCATCCGCGCCATCGGGCACCGCTGGCACCCGGTGTTCAGCATCCCGGCCGCCGCCTGTGCGCGGCACATGGTCATCGTGGGCGCGACCGGCAGCGGGAACCCCGCACACGAAATAAGCGACATGGGTTGCCGGCAGTCCAGATAGCTGGAGCCGCCGACGCGGGCACGCGGGCGGGTCCGGAGCTGAGAGGACCAGCCCCATGCACACCACGGTAACCTGCCCGCCCGCCGAGGTCACTATCTGGCAGTCGCCGCCTGGGCGAGGACATCCCCGCCGCGCTAGCCGCGATCTATCGCCGCGCCGCTGACCTGATCCGCGAACACGGGCACGATTCCCGGCCCGAAGGTTCCCGTTGGGAGCTGACCAGCCCGCACAGCATCTGCAGCGCCAGCGACGCCACAGCCATCAGCGCCCGCCCGGACAAGATCGACGCCGAAGACCTCGGCGAAGAGGCTCACATCCGCACCCTCATGGCAGACGACTGCGAGAAGATCTCTGTCATTGGCGAGAACAGCCGCCAGGCCGTGAAGACGGCCTCAGACCTGTTGCGCACCCTCAGCGTCACTCCCGACAGGGAGAAGCCGTGATCGACTCTGCCCCACTGAGCGGCGACCAGCGGCGCGCGGTCGAGCGTGCCCGCGACTTCATGCGGGCAGCGGCGGCAGGACCGCGCACCCTCGCCGCGCACCTGGACGCAGGTGCCGTGGAAGACACCGCGTTGTTCTACGCGACCGACGGATTCGGCGCGGCGATCGTCCAGCTGCGGAACCTGCTCGCCATCTTCGACGAGCTGGCCCCCGCGGAGCCGGCCACTGGCACGGCGGGAGGCACGCGATGACGGCGCCGCATGAGTACGTCCCGGATGGCCCGGTGGAGACCGCGCCGCTGGCGGGCTACTGCCGGCCTGAGATCAGGCGGGAGGCGTTCGCCGCCGTCCTGGAGGGCGTCCACACGGGCGCCTACGACGAGCGCATGGTCGAGTGGCTGGTCGGCTGGGATGACCCGACGTGCCGCACGATCGCGTCGCTGCTGTGGCGCTGCCGCCTCGCGGGGCGGAAGGAGGGCAGGCTATGAGTGCGCGCATCGGCTGGCCTCCATCGTCCGCCAGGCGTGGGAGATCGCCGGGCGGCGCGGACACGACCTGCTGATCATGCTCCTGGTGCTGCTGCTCGGCGCGCTCGCCATGATCGCGGCTGTGGCCTGGATGGCCGAGCACCTGATTGTCTTCGCTGGTGTCGCCCTGCTCATGTGGGGCGTGTAATACCTGGGACGCCACGAACGGACGAGGGCACGACCGGGTCAGATCCAGCCGCGGTAGGCCTGGCCAGAGGAGCCCGCAGCGGCCGCATTGCCAGCGGCCACGCTGCCGCTGGCTGGCTACGGCCAGGACGGGGAGCTGACTGACAAGCGGCCGGCCAGGCGGGCGGCGGACAGGACCCGGCTGCTCGCCGACCCGCTATCCGGCGCTCACCCGCTCAGGCGGCCCTGATGGAACGCGAGGACGCCGGGCCCCTGGTGTTTCAGTTGACCGCCCGGCCGGGCGGCGGGCAGCATCAGATCGTGCCCGGATGCGCTCGGTGGTCGCCGCGATGACTGTTGAGGTGATCCGCACTCCGCACGGGGAGATGCCGACGTATGTGGCCGCTCCCGCGGCTGCGGGCCTGTGGCCCGGTGTGGTGGTCGTGCACGACTTCGCCGGGATGAGTCATGATCTGCGCAACCAGGCGGACTGGCTGGCCGGCGAGGGGTACCTGGCCGCGGCGCCCGACCTGTACTACTGGGGAAGCCGGCTGCGCTGCCTGTGGACGATCATGCGCGAGATCGCGGCCGGGGCGAGCCGGACGTTCGACGACATCGACAGCGCGCGGGGCTGGCTGGCGCGCCATGACCGGTGCACCGGCAAGATCGGCGTGATCGGCTTTTGCATGGGCGGGGCCTATGCGGTGGCGCTGGCCCCGGGCCATGGCTACGCGGCCGCGAGTGTCAACTACGGCGGCTGCCCGAAGGGCGCCGAGCAGGCCCTGGCCGGTGCGTGCCCGATCGTGGGCAGCTACGGCGGCAGGGACCGCTCGCCGATGGGCCGCAGCGCCGCGCCCCGGCTGGAGAAGGCGCTCACCGCGCTCGGGGTCGACCATGATGTCAAGGTGTATCCCGGCGCGGGCCACGGATTCCTCAACGACCCTGACCCGGCGGACGCGACGCCGCTGCTGGTCTTCCTGGCGAAGATCTCCGGGACCCGCTATCACGAGCCGTCAGCCCGCGACGCGCGCCCCGTTGCAGCAGCCGCACGCCCGCGCCCTCGAACACCACGCTCACGTCCATCCCCAGCACCGCACCGGCGAGCGCCTTGTCCAGCGGGTACACGGCGGCCTCGAGGCTCGCGGTCGACATGATCACCGTCATCGTCCGGTCGTTCCGCACCGGCTCGCCCTTGCGGATGAGTACGCGCGCCTCCCCCTGGCCCAGCTGGGTGCCGAGGAGCTCGTGGCCGGTCGCCCAGCACCAGATGCCAAGATCGTTCAGCAGGCCCTGGTCGTCCTTGGTGATCACCTCGACCACCGACCCGATGTCCAGGGGTCGCAGCGCCTTGATGACCTCATAGGCCACCCGGTACGGCTTCCACGTCCCCCGGACATCCAGCAGCAGCCGCTCCTGCGTGGCCATGTTTGCCTCCTTCCCCGGCTCGGAGCCCAAGGCCCGCCGACGTCACCCGCTCATTATCGTGGTAGCGCGCTGCCGAGCAGACAGCCAGGGGAGAAAGCCACCCGGCAGGAGGACCATCGGGCCCGCCCCACGCGCCGATCACCGAGTCGCCGCTGTCCGGCGAGCCTCCTGCTCGAACTCTGTGATCTCGCGTTGGTCAGCGATGGCGACGTGGCCCGCATGCTGGACGTACACCTGCCATCGCGCACCTTGGCCGAGAGGTCGCCGGCGATGCGGTAGGAGGTGAGGTGAGTTCAGCCGTCTCGGGCCATACCGTGGTTCTGCCCATCTGACCCATGGCGGACCAGCACGATCGCCGTCCTCATCGGCCTGGTGCTCGATGCGGTCCCCGGTCCGCCGTGCGAGCTGCCGGGTGGCGCTGACGGCCAGGGCCTGCGGCACCGGTGGCGCCGCACAACGTCTCCGCCAGTGCATGCAGGCACGCAGCGGTTCCGGCCCCGGTCATCGGCCGTCCATGACCGCCGGCGAGCACGAGCGGTTCGAGCCGCGCGAGCGCTGCCACCGACTCTTTCGCCAGAGGCCAGTTCCAGGTCGTGTACCGCGGCGGGCCCCACGCTCCCGGCCTGCCCGGCAGCAGGGCCCGCACGGAATTCAGGTCGACGGTCAGGACGGCGTCGCCGACGATGAGCACCCGGTCACGGGCGCGGAAGAACGCGACATGTCCCGGCGTGTGACCCGGGGCCGCGACGCATCGCCAGTCCGGCAGCCCGGGAGGTGGCCCGGCCGGATCCATCGGGCGGGCCACCCCGGCCAGGCTCGCCTCGGAGATCATCGAGTCGACCCTGCGCCGGGGCAGCACGCGCATCAGCGGCACGATCAGCCGGCGGTCCAGCGGGTTCCCGTACTCCGGGCGGTACGTCCCGGCCGCCATCGGCATCTCGCCGGGATGCACCCACACCGGCAGATCCCAGAACCGGGCCAGCTCGCGGGCGGAGCCGGAGTGGTCGGGGTGAATGTGCGTCAGGAGCATCGACGCCGGACGCGTCCCCTCGCCGAACACCGACTCCGCAGCTGCGGTGATCAGCTGGCCGCGACCCGGCCAGGCCGCGTCGACCAGCGCCCAGGAAGCACCGGACCGGATCAGGTAGACATTCGACGCAAGCGCGCCGCGGCCGACGCCAACGCAGTACACGCCATCGGCGACCTCCGTCACCGGCTCACCGCCAGACATCACTCCCGCCCCTCGAACGATGTGCGGCCGACGAACGCTGGGGCCATCCGCCGCCGAAGCCCCCCCCCGGGGTCACGCCGATTGCGTCGACGACCGGTGCCCGCATGCTCCGGTGAACGGTGCTGCATGATCGGCGGATCCTTCGCAGCGCCGTGCCGGGACCGGTCGACAATGACGTCGAGTTCGGCGCGCAGGACATGGGTCAGGGTGTCGAGCTCGGGGAAGTGATCGGGGTCGGCGATCGCGGTCACCGTGAGTGTGCCCGCGTAGGAGAGCACCTCGAAGTACACCGGGATGTTCCCGCCCGGGCCCACGCCGGCCGGGATGGCCGAGGTGATCCGGCATCCCCCGAAGGCGACCGGTTCGGCCGGGCCCCGCACGTGGGAGACCAGCGTGTGGAACCGGTGCTGGTGATCCATGTACCAGCGGAAGCCGCCCAGCGCCGCCAGGGGACGGAACAGCCACCCCAGGAGGGCGATCGGCGGTGGCCCGGTCGCGGCCTCCTTGTGCGCGCGGACCTGGGCAGTGACCCGCCGCAGGCGGTCCGGCACCCCACCGGTAGCCGACACGGACACCAGCATGGGGCTGACCATGTTGCCGAGCGTCGGCTCGCCGTCCGGGCGGCGGCCAGAGACCGGCACGGTCATTAGCAACGTGCCGAGCGGTTCCCCCCTGGTGACCAGCACCTGGTGCAGGGCGCCGGCCACCGCGACCAGGACCGCGTCGTTGGTGGTCGCGCCGTACCGGCGCGCGGCCGCCGGTCCGCGGCAGCGGGCTCATGACCACGGACAGGGCGGTGTTCAGCAGCGCGGGTTCGTCGCCCGGCTCGTGGCAGGCCACTGCGCGGACGTGGCGGCGGATATCGAATTCCGGCTCGTCGACCCAGATCGGGCCGCCGCAGCCGAGCGGCACCTTGACCAGCTGCTGGCGCAGCCGCGGCGCAGCCGGGACGCGCTCGGCAAGGAGTCGGCGGGCACGTTCCAGGTCGAGTTCGCCGCCCTTATCGAGCATCAGGATGACGCCGAACTGCTCAGGCACCTCCCCGGAGTCCATCGCCAGGAACGCTCGATCCGACGGGCTCGCGCGCTCGATCACCGGCTGGCCCTGCCGCACGAACTCGCCGGCCATGGCTGTCATGGCTTCAGCCAACGAGCGCTGAGCCGGAAGGGCCAGAGCCGAAGGTCACCTGGTCCCGGCCATCACGGCCTGGGTTGCGTCGTTGGTTACACCGCAGTTGTGGTGGTGAGGCGGAGACGGTGATCCGCCGCGTGCAGCGTCCCTGACTCTGCTCGTCGGATCGCCGATCAGGGGCGGTCGTCCCCTGGCTCGAGGAGCCTGCCGTTCTTGGACAGGTCCGGGTCGGTGCATGCGGAGAGGTTGAAACAGCAGGGCCGTCTCTTCCCGCTGTTCATCTTCGAGATGCTCACGTCGACCCGTCGTCTGCGCGTGTCAGGGTTCTTCGTGGCGTTGATCCAACGCACCCATTCCCAACGCGCCATCGGGGTGATCTCGTTCCACAGGTCCTGGATCTTCTGCGGGGCAGCTGCCAGAGCTGTCGCAAGATCCTGGGGCACGTTCGGCTCTGGCCAATCCTTGGTCACCTCGATGTCGAGTGTCGCAGTGTCACCCGCGCTGATGTCAGCAGCGTGTTGCAGCGTGTCATCGGCCCTCATCCAGTGGCCAGAATTTCCGTCTGGTTCGAGCACCGTCTGGAACTCGACGCCATTGATCGTTCCGTGGACGGCCACCTGCCCGCGCGAGGGCAGGTTCTTGCTCGCCGTCTCAGGCAACCGCAACACAGTCGATGTGCCGATCGTGGACAGCGTGGCGTCGCAGCGAATGGTCGCTCCCTCTAGGCGCTGAGTCACCGCCGTCTCTCTTCTCCGTTCCGGACACGGCACCCCGACGGCGACACCGTCATCGAGTGCGTCACGGTCGACACTCTACGGCGAGAGTGCCCTGACGCGGGGCCGGGCCAGATCGGCGGAGGTGGCGACGAGGCCCACATCGCTGCGGCCATGCCATGGAGATCGGCCGACACCCGATCGTCGGATTCCATGGGCCCGAAAGCCTCGCCCGTCAGGCGGGTCGACCAAAAGCCGGAGGAGCCCAGGGCCGTGCCCGGCCCTGGGCCCCCCGGGGCTGGCGAGGCCCTTACACGGGCTGTCTTCCGTGTCGGGCGCTGCGTCGTCCCGCTGTGCGGTCTTGGTCACCGCCGCGGTGGCCCACCGCAGGCTGGGGCCGATCTCTTCCGCCACGACCTCGAGGCGGCGCTGCTCCTTGCCAGCGTTGGGGCCGTCCGCCGGGGTCCAGGTCCGGGTCACCAGTCGGCCGAGGATGACCACCCGGTCGCCGACGGAAAGGCTCGCGGCGGCATGCTCCGCCTGGGGTCCCCACACGCTCGCGTCGATGAAGGTCGGGGTTCCGTCCACCCACTTGCGTGCGGCCCCGTCGAACCGGCGGGGGTTGACGGCCAGGCCCACGGTCAGGACCTGGCCGTTACCGGTGTGCCGGAGTTCCGACATCCTGGTGATGTTCGCCGCTGCGTTGAAGCCGATCTCGTTCATTGCGTTCTCCTGCTTCTGGGTTGTGGAGAGGCTTTCCCAGCCTCTCCGGGTCGGGACCCGTTCAGGACCCAGCGGGAGACTGCCTGCAAGGAAACAAGCAGAGAGAGTTTTCGAGGCCTGACAAGGCCGTTCCCAAGGGCGAAAAGTCTGCCCGGCGCCTTGCGGGCCGGATCTGATGGGTGCAGGGTGCTCAAGACCACGGAGACCGGCGGGGAAATCGACACAGCACAGCCAGGGAACGAAGTTTTCGCGAGGAGTTCCCCCAGGTCAGCGACGATATCGACGAATACGCTGAGACCTGTAAGGATTACGCTGGCATCGACGAGCTGCAGTTCTACAACGTGTTCGGTGATGTGATCGAGCCCCAGTTCCTGCAGCCGCTGCTGGATGACGCCTTCTACGCTCGCGAGACCCTTGCTGACTTCTGGCGGTGGTTTGAAGAGACCCTGCGGACCGGGGACGAGTATGTGCAACGTGGGCTTCGTGGGGTGCGCTTGAGCGGGTGGGTGCTGCCGCTGCTGGCGGAGCTGACCCGTACCGGCACGCCGGCGATGCGCAGCCGCGGCCGCAAGCTCCTCGCCCGCCTGGAGCAGCCCGGTCTCAGCCGGCGACCGGCTGGCGGAACCGGCGGTGGCATGACCCAAGCCGGCGAGGATGCCGTGCAATGAGCAGGCTGACCGGATGAAACAGTTGCGGCGCGACCCCATTGGACTCCTTGTCGCCGCGGACGACGCGGCGTTGCGGTCGATGGCCCGGCGTGAGCTGCTCGGCGAGACCACGCCCGGGATCAGCGTGGCGGAGCTTCCCGCCGTGCGCCGGGCTGTCACCCGGCAGCAGCCCGATGGCCGGTGGAGGTACCCGGGCGGGAACCCGGACATCCGCTCCCGGGCGGCGTATGACCAGCTGGAGACCTACCGCCAGCTCGGCGTGCTGGTCTGCAAGTTCGGCCTGGACCGCCGGCATCCGGCGGTCGCCGCCGCGGCGGGATTCTTGTCGTCGTGTCAGACCGAGGCCGGGGACTACCGCGGGATCTACGGCCACCAGTACACGCCGAACTACTCGGCGGCCATCACCGAGCTCCTCATCCGGGCCGGATACGGCCACACCGCGCAGGTCGAGCACACCATGCGATGGCTCCTGACCATTCGCCAGGACGATGGCGGCTGGGCGATCCCGACGAGAACGCTGGGGATGTCCCTCAATGTCATGTACACCGCCCGCGAAACGTTCGAACCCGACCGCAGCCGCCCGTCGTCCCACCTGGTCACCGGGATTGTGCTGCGGGCACTGGCCGCGCATCCCGGCTACCGGCACTCGGCGCACACACGCCGCGCCGCCGAGCTGCTCACGTCCCGGTTCTTCCGCCGGGACGTGTACCCGGACCGTGTCGCGCCGTCGAACTGGCTGGTCTTCTCCTATCCCTTCTGGTGGACCGACCTGCTGTCCGCGCTCGACTCCCTCACCCAGATCGGCTTCCGGCCCGGCGACCCCGACATCGCCCGCGGCGTGGCCTGGTTCATCGGCAACCAGGAACCCAGCGGGCTCTGGAATACCGGGCGCAACCGGCCCAAGGGTCCCCACAGCGATCTGTGGGTCGGGCTCGCCATATGCCGGATGCTCAACGCCATCAGCGCGTGAGTTCCCGGCCATGCCATGATCGTTCCGGGGATGCGGGGTTCCCCAAGCGCCGGAGCAGGTGGGACGCTGCGTGATGAGCAAGCCGCTCACTGGTGCTGCATCCCACCGACCGCCCGGTCGCGCCGCCGTGGCGTAGCCGAGGACCGGCAACAAGGCCAGAAACCCCGTGCAGGTGGCGGTGGGAGGCGCGCGTCGGTGGTGTCAGATGGAGGAATGAGTCAGATGGCGACGACCAACCCGATCGACGAGTACCTCGCCACCCTCGACGAACCGAAGCGGACCACGCTGACATCCTTGCGGGACACCATCATGGCCATCGTTCCGGAGGCGGAGCAGTGCATCTCCTACGGGATGCCCGCGTTCAAGCTGCGAGGCAAGACCATCGCGGGGTTCGCGGCCTTCAAGAACCACCTCAGCTACCTGCCACACAGTGGATCGATCATCCCCCAGCTGGCCGAAGAGACGGCGGCATACACCTCCACCAAGGGATCGCTGCATTTCCCGGTCGACGAGCCTCTCCCGGAGGCGCTGGTGAGGAAGCTTCTCGATGTGCGGATGGCCGAAGCGTTCGACAAGGGGTAGTTCCACCGACGGGTGGTGGATCGACGACCTGTGCCCTTCGGCGACATGATGACCCCGGAGCCGGGCGGCTGTCTGTAGGGTGCAAGCGGACGGCAAGCGCGGCAACGGAGGACAGCAGTGCGTCTGGTCATCAGTGACTTCGTGAGCCTGGACGGTGTTGCACAAGCCCCTGGTGGAGCCGAGGAAGACACCGACGGCGATTTCACCAACGGCGGATGGTCGATGCCGTTCTTCGATCCGGAAACCATGGGCCCAGCCATCGGCGAGGCCATGGCCACCACGAGTGCGCTCCTGTTCGGCCGGCGTACCTGGCAGGTGATGGCCGCCGCATGGCCTGCCCGCGCCGGTGACCCCTTCGCCGATCAGATGAACGAGATCGACAA
This sequence comes from uncultured Actinomycetes bacterium, assembly GCA_963739615.1. Taxonomy (GTDB): domain Bacteria; phylum Actinomycetota; class Actinomycetes; order Streptosporangiales; family Streptosporangiaceae; genus Palsa-504. The sequence continues at coordinate 59,755 of CAVUBD010000028.1, read as the reverse complement.
GTACGTCGTCTCGCGTACCCTCACGCAAGCTGACCTGTCGTGGGGCAACACCACACTGCTTCCCGGTGATGACCTTGTCGGCGCCGTGCAGCGCCTGCGCGAGCAAAGCGGTGGCGACCTGCAGGTCATGGGCAGCCTCAGCCTGGCCCGCACGCTGATCAGCAACGACCTCGTGGACGAGTACCGGCTCATGATCGAGCCGGTCATTCTCGGCGGCGGGAAGCGGCTGTTCCCCGACGACGGCCGGGCGCATGCCCTCGAACTCGTCGCCACCACGGTCAGCAAGACGGGGGTGCACATCTGCACCTACCGGCCCGTCGGTGACACGGCCAGCTGACCCTACGCAAACAGGGACGGATCACCGCAGGTTGGCGGATGGTCAGAGTTCGTGCTCAGGGGCTTCCGCAATCCAAACCCACCCCTGACCTTGATAGTGGCCGCCGGTATCAAGGTCAGGGGCCGACCATCGTCCGCGCGTGGCGTGTTCTCGGCGAGGCTCACGCAGCCGTGCCTCCGCTATCGTCTCGCGGCAGGGAGTCGAGCAGACCGACGAGATGCTCGGTCAGCTCGACGGGGCGCGACAGCGCCACCAGGTGCCCGCCAGGGATCACCTCCACGTCCCTTCCCCGCCGCGTCCGAGCTACCCGGCGCTGGAAGCCAGCGGGGAAGAACCGGTCATCGGCTGCGACCAGGATGCGGGTGGGGACGTCCGGCCACCGGTCGATGGGGAAGGGCTGCCCGAAGGCGATGTCATCCTCCGGCCGGCCGCGAGGCCCGTCCTCCGCAAGCACCTCCGCCGGGACGTCATGCAGGAAGTACTCCTCCACGTTGAAGTCCGGTGAGTAGCCACCTGCCCGCGCATGTGAGACGCGGGCGTCCTCCGCGCCGGTGTTGACGAACCACGCGCCGGGCGTTTCTCCGGGGATCGGGATCATCGCGTTGACGAGCACGAGCAGCCGTACGGGCGCTCGGGCGCAAACGACGGGCGCGGTGAACGCCCCGAGCGACTGTGCCACGAGGACGTGATCGCGGCCATCACCGATGGCGGCCAGGACGATCTCGGTGTACTCCGGGAGCCCGGCCGCAGGGTCGGGTCCTGGCAGGTCCACGGCAATGGCCTGGTGCCCTCGCGCCTCGAGCAGAGGCACGACGCGATGCCAGTACGAGGCTTCTCCGCCTGCGCCGGGAATCAACACGAAGCGGCTCACCGCGGTCGAGTCCTTGGACGTCAGGGGCGCCGCTGCAGGACCAGCTTGTTCCCGTCGGGATCGAGCATGACCGCGTTGAGGCCCCGCGGCTGTTGCGTGGGCGGACTGTCGAAGCTCACGCCACGGTCCATGAGCGTCCTGTAGTCCGAGTCGAGATCGTCGGACTGCAGGACCAGCCCCTGCAGCGATCCCGGGGGCATGGTGCCGAACCACGTGACCAGCGTCAGCGACGTGCTGCTCTCGCGTGGTGCCACCTGCACCCAGCGGATGCAGGGAATGGAGTCGTCGTCGCGGACCAGCTGAAACCCGAGCTGGTCGACGTAGAACGCCTTGGACCGTGCCGGATCCGACACCGGGATCGACACGACGGCAACCCCCGAGATCTTCGCAGCGGAAGCCCCCTGCACATTCATGAACGCTCCCCTCGTTGGCCAGGCTCCGTCGGATAACGATGATGGCTCCCCTGCCCGCCCCGTGTACAGATTCAGCGTGGCCCCAATCACTGATGCCACCGACGACGGACGCGGTGGCGGCGGTGCTTACCGGAGTACGACAGCCGATCGGCAGCGACCCGGTGTATACCATCGAGGTGCGCCTCGAACCTAACCCATAGGGTCGCCTCAGGCCTTCATCGGATTGCGCATGGTGCGGACAAGGACCTCCGGGCCGATCTTGACGTTGTCCCCCAGCCGAACCAGGAAGCGGACCACATCCACGACCTCATCGACGAGAAGGAAGTTATCGCGATTCGCGCCCGGCACTACCTGGCCCATTTCAGTGTCGACGAAGCCCGGGCAGACGACCCAGGCCTTGATCCCGTTGTCGTGGTTGGCGTCCTGGATGACCTCGGTCAGGGCGCCGAGGGCGTGCTTGCTGACACAGTAGGCTGCCAAGCCCGGGACGATGGCAACACCGGCCTCGCTGCCGATGTTGATCACGCGGCCGAAGCGGCGTTCCTGCATGCCTGGCAGGACAGCCGCGCACAGATAGGCAGCGGCGCGCACGTTGACCGCAAACGTGTGATCCCATTCGGCGATGGTCGTCGCCTCCAACGGCGTCCACAGCCCGAATCCGGCGTTGTTGACGAGCACGTCGATCGGGCCGAACTCGGCACGGGTGCAGCCGAGGAGGCGGGCCAGCGAATCGTCGTCCGCGACATCCGTGACGATGGGCATCGCGACGCCGCCAGCCTGGCGAATTTCTGCCGCTACGCGTTCGAGTTCCTCACCACGCCGTGCAGCAAGCGCCACGCGAGCGCCCTCCGCTGCCAGCATGGCCGCCAGCCCGGCACCGATCCCCGACGATGCACCGGTCACCACCGCCACCCGGTCAGCCAACGACAGCACTTTGTGCCCTCCCTCCGCGGCCTGCCTCACGAACGCGCCCACCCGAACCCGGGTTCAGTCACGAGGTTAGGCCTCAGTCTCGGCCTGCTGCACCGTGTACTCCACACACAAGCGCACTGCGTCCGTGTCCAGCGTTGCCCCTTCGCGCGGCCGGAGCGTCACGCGGATCTCATCGTCCGTCGTGGCGATGTCCATGCCGGCGAGCCGCTCGTACTGGTCGGTGGGGCAGGCACACCGGCCCTCCTGACACTCGTGCAGCGCCTCGAGCACCTGAGGGGTGCGGCCGGCCGTGCCGGACAGATCGATCGTGACCTCGTCGCCTGTCTGGCCGATCGTGTACTTCATCGGGATCCTCCTCACCCGGACGTGCACGGAGCATGGCTCTCGTCGAGCACCGGTACGGAATGGCCCAACGTCACCCCGCGCCGATCGGGTCGGGGAGGCCATGTCTCGCCAACGTCGCAGATTGTCGATAACATCGTGATATGACGATGATAACTCCGGTGGTGAGCGCCCGCGCGGAGCTCGCGCCCGCCGCGGCGCTGTTCCGTTCCCTGGCCGACCCGGCGCGGCTGGCGATCGTACGTCGGCTCGCGGCTGGGGAGGCGCGCGTGGTGGATCTGGTCGACCAGCTGGGGCTGGCCCAGTCCACGGTGTCGAAGCACCTGGCCTGCCTGCGCGAGTGTGGCCTGGTCGACTCGCGCCCGGTGGGCCGCGCGTCGGTCTTCTCACTCACCCAGCCGTCCCTGGTCACGCTGCTCTCGGCGGCCGAGGACCTGCTCGCGGCGACCGGCGACGCCGTCGCGCTGTGCCCGACGTACGGCACCGCACCACGACCCGGCGCATGAGCACTGGCCAGGCCGGCTCCGCCGAGACGGCCCCCGTCGACCCGGCCGGCTGCCAGTGCGGCCCCGGCTGCACGAACGCCCGCAGTCCCGCCCCGGTCCAGCGGGACGCGACCTGGCAAGCCGCGGCGCGCAAAGCCAAGCTGCTGGCCTGGTTCTCATTGGGCTACATGGCGGCCGAAGGGACGGTCGCCATCCTCGCCGCCGTCGTCGCCGGCTCGGTGGCCCTGCTCGGCTTCGGCCTGGATTCGGTCATCGAGGGCCTGGCCTCGCTGATCATCGTGTGGCGGTTTACGAGCTCGCGCACCCTATCCGAGACCGCCGAGGCCCGCGCGCGGAAGGCGGTGGCGGTCACGTTCTTCCTCCTCGCCCCATACATCGCTTACGACGCTATCGTCACCCTGGTCGTTGGCGAGAAGCCCTCCACGAGCTGGCTGGGCATCGGCCTGTCGATTGCATCGCTGATCGTGATGCCGCTGCTGGGCCGGGCCAAGCGGCGCCTCGGCGCCATCCTGGACTCCGCCGCCACCCGGGGCGAGGGCAACCAGAACCTGCTCTGTGCCTACCTGGCCGCAGCCGTCCTGGCCGGCCTGGTCGCGAACACCGCCTTCGGTCTGTGGTGGGTCGATCCCGCCGTGGGTCTGCTCATCGCCGGCCTCGCGGTGCGCGAAGGCCTCGAAGCCTGGGGTGGCGAGGAATGCGCCTGCTGACGCCCAGGCGTCCGGTCCATACCCAATAGATCTGCTATTTCACCCGCCAGCGGGGCCGACCAACCCCGGGCGTCCCTTCCCATGGATAATCACCGTCGGGGGTATCCATCTAACCGGAGTAACCACAAGATCTTGGCGCGGTCGACCGCGATGACCACAGCATCTCGCGGTCGAGGGATAACGGACATCCTGAAGGAGGACCGTATGACCGCACCGGAAGGCCCAGCCCGGTCCCTGATTCGTATCGCCGTGTCACCCCTTGCCTCACCGTGCAAGACGCCGCCAAGGCCCTTGAGTTCTACGCAGCCGTGTTCGGCGCGACCGAGCGCATGCGCTTCCCCCGGCCGGGCGGGACCATCCTGCACGCCGAGGTCCAGATCGGGGATTCCGTAGTGATGATCGAGGACGAGGACCCCCAGCGCCGCACCAAGGCACCGCCGGCCGACGGCCTGCCCGGCTTTCCTGCCTACCTGTTCATCTACGTCGAGGACGTCGATACGGTCATCGCCCGCGCGGTCGAATTCGGAGCGACGCTGCAGCGCCCCGCGCAGGACCAGTTCTACGGTGACCGAGACGGCTACATCATCGATCCGTTCGGGCATGGGTGGGCCGTCGCGTCGCACGTGGAGGATGTGCCGCGCGAGGAGATGGCGCGGCGGATAGCCGAGTTGTACGGCTAGGCCCGGAACGGATATGCCAGATGAAGTATGTGTTGCTGTTCGGCGACACCAAGGAGTTCTCTCGCGACCTGGAGGCTATGGGTCCGGCACGCGATCGGCCGTGCGGGGGCGGATGACGGCGGGGCGTAGTTGAGGGTTTCGGACGACAGCGGGCGGCGCGGAAGGGTAGAACAGCATCGGAGCCTGCGGCAGATGGCGGGGATTGTGGTGATCGCTCCATCTCCCAGGGGTTCTGCCATCTGCCATCGCCCAAACGGCCACGCCGCCCGCGATCGGCTCAACTCTGAGCTACTCCAAGGTCAAGATGAAAGTGCTCAGTGGCCTGGGCGGGGCCGTGTCTCTGGTGTCGGCCGATGGCGGCATTGTCAGGCGTGCCCGGAAAAGGCTTTGGAGGCGGTACTTTGCGCGCGGGGAGGGTGTTCTTCTGGGGGCTGGCGGGGGGGGGGGGGGGGGGGGGGGGGGGGGGGGGGGGGGGGGGGGGGGGGTGGGGGGGTTGGGTGGGGGGGTTTTTTTTGGAGGGGGGGAGATGGGGAAGGCAGGAGGGGTTCGGGTGCCTATGTGCGGCGCTGATCGCGCCGGTTTTGGTGCCGCTGGCTGCGACCGGCGCGGTGTTGCTGTTTGTCGGCGCGGTGATCATGCGCCTCCGCCGTGGCGAGAGGGCAACGAACATCGGCGACCTGGTCTATCTCGCCATGGCCGCCTTCGTGGCGTGGGGCCGCTTCGGCCCAGCGTCCTTCACTCGGCTGACCCAGCGGGGCCTCTTGAGCCGGGCTCGCCGAGGCGCTGATCGGACGGTTGGTTCAGGCCGGTCTGCTCGACGTAGTCCGTACCGGCGACGGGCGTCGCGAACCGCTATCGGCTGACAACGGACGCGCTCCAGGCACTCAGGGTCGCCAGCCCTGAGGCGGCGGCATCGGCGCGTCTGCTCGTCGAGGTCAGCGGGGCCGCCCCAGCTACGTGAGAACAACGGCGAGTGCGGTGACGGTGAGAGCGACAAGAACGCCGAACATACGAGCTGTTCCCCTTCGCCGGCAGGAGGACCCCGCGCCTTGCCGCTTGGAGGAGGTAGCTGCCGCGCCTGGCGCCGGATATGGTCCCCGTCTTGATGTCGGCGCGCATTGCCTTTCTCCTGCCGTGGGTTCGGGTCTCAGTGGTGGTGTTCGGCGTCGATTGCCAGGTCCAGGGCGAGGACGCTGGCCAGGATCAGCAGGTCGTCCTCGCCGGGGGCGACCTCGACCGCGTAGCTCGCGGTCAGGGTGAGCCAGCGCTTGGAGACCGTCGCGACCACCTGGCCGTCCCGGTCGATGGTGAACTCGTGGCCGAACAAGTCGCCGCTGATCTGCATGTCGTCGGGGCCGGGGACGTCGATGGTGAACCGGTCCCCGAACGGGGTGAACAGGTGCTTGCGCACCTCGGCGACGTCCTTGCCGTCAATGGTGATCTCGTAGGTCGGGCGGAGCGCGGCCAGCTTGCGGTGTACGTGCCCGACTTCGCGGCCAGCCGGGTCGCGGAGGATGAGCCGGTTGTGCAGGCTGAGCACCTTGCCGTCCACGTGCAGGACGGGCTGACCGGCTCCGTCGGTGATGTCGGAGTCCTCACCCAGGCGGAGCATGCGCTCGCGAATCACGTACATCCTTTTCACCTCCGGAGCTCACACCGTTCTCGGCTGGTTGACGCGGCGGCGAACGAGCTGCCCTATCGACGCCAACGTGCCCGGCGCCCACGTTCCGCTGGAGGTCTGTGGCGGCGCAGCCGTGGGTCTCGTCGTGGAACCTGGGGTGGCACTTCTCAATGCCAGGACGCGCGCCGCACCGGTATCACGATCAGCAGGATGCCGCCGACGAGGAAGATGATGCCGCCGATCAGCAGGCCGGTCGCGATCCACGGTAGCGCCGGCAGCGTCGCAGCGACGTTGACCTGCATGTTCACCGGCCGTGAGCCGTCGGCGTTCATGGCGACCACCATCCAGTCGCCGCTGCGCACCGCCCAGGTCAGGGTCTGCGTGCCCGGCCCGGCCGCGTGCGCGGTCCAGATGCCCGCCCGGCCCGGCGGGACCGCGGGCGCGGAGCCCGGATGCTCGGTGTAGGTGCCATGGTGATCGGTCGCGCCGTTCACCGTCGCGTGGTCCACGCCGGCCAGGTAGCGGGCCGCCGCGCTGGCCGGGGCGATGCCGATGAAGGCCGCGGTGGTGCCGCCCACGGGGGTGACCCGGATGCGCACCGTGCCGATCAGGTCTGACGCGGCGCCGTTGCCCAGGTGCAGGCTGACCGTGTCGCTGGCGATCGCGTAGCCGGGGACGCTGTAGGTGGCGGTGGCGAGATCGGCGTAGCCGCCGTGCCGGCTGGTCTGCGCCCACCACGCGACGCCGCTCCCGCCGAGCAGCCCCAGCGAGCACAGGACCAGGATCGCGCCGACGACCACGGCGATAATCCGCCCGGCCGTCCATCCGCCCGGCCTGGCGCCGCCGGGTGCCTGCGGGGACGGCTGGAGCGGATCGGGCACCTGCGCGGCAGCCATCGCGATCACCCCTTTACTGCTAGGCGACGATGGCACCTCACCCTCTGCACGTGCCCTCAGACCGGCGAAGGGCCGGATGTCCCGCCCCGCCAGGACGAAGGTCCTACTGACTGGCCGAAGAATGCAGCTGTCGCCTGCGAGCGTCTTTGGCCGCCCGGCCGTTGACGTGCTTGCATGCTGGAACGCCGCCGATGTGCGAGCGCCAGCCACCGGCGGCGGGCACGGTCAGCCACTCCTCGAGCGCATCGGCGAGGGTCGGAGGTCCGGCGGGTCATCGCCGCGGGCCAGCACCAGATCGGCCGCCGGGCTTCACGGCTGAGGTAGATTCGGGCCGACGTAAACGGACATACTTGGCGTCGTTCGGGAGTGCGTCATGCCCTACACCGTGGATTTCAACACCGTCTCGACCGTCCGTCTGGAGTCGTCGCCGGTCGCGGCCGCGCTCGCTGGCCTGCGGGCGAACGAGGCCCGCTACTTCAAGAACAAGTACGACCACGTCTTCACGGTGGAGCCTGCGAGCAACGCGAAGACGACCATCGACTGGGTGCACCGGATCCTCAGGGAAGAACGGGACATCGTCATCTCGTCTCGCCCTCTGGAGGCTACGGCCTTCCAGGTCGAGAACATCCGAATCGCCTACGTCTTCTACGAGAGCGGCCTGTCGATCAACGTGATGTACACCGTCGATGAACCCAACAAGCGGGCGGTCGGGTTCAAGCTCTCCGAAGGGATGGAAGTCCCCGCGGAGCTCGCCTCGCGGTTCAAGTTCGCAAGGCAGAAGTCGAAGCTGGCCGGAACCATTCGCGGTTCCTACTTCGACTTCAAGAACGAGTACTGACCCCCGTCACCAAAGAGGGCTGCCGTTGATCATCGATCTGTCGCCAAAGAGAGAGGCCGGTAACACGCGGCCGGCGACTCGCGGCTGTTTAGGGTCGGAGACATGACCATTCAGCGGATGGACAACGTCGCCGTCGTCGTCGACGACCTGGACGCTGCCATCGCATTCTTCACCGAGCTCGGCATGGAACTGGAAGGCAAGGGGCAGGTCGAGGGCCTGTGGGCGGACCGCACCGTCGGACTCGACGGCGTCCGGAGCGAGATCGCGATGATGCGGACCCCGGACGGCCACAGCAAGCTGGAGCTGACCAAGTACCACACCCCCGCGGCGCCCGGCGCCGGGCCGGAGAACCCGCCGCCCAACACGCTGGGCCTGCATCGCGTCATGTTCGCCGTCGACGACATCCATGACACCGTTGTCCGCCTGCGCGCCCACGGCGCCGAACTCCTCGGCGAGGTGGCCCAGTACGAGAACATCTTCCTGCTGTGCTACCTGCGCGGCCCCGCTGGCATCATCATCGCCCTGGCCGAACAGATCGGCTGACGCGAGCCTGCCGCGGGACGGCGGACGAACCCTGATCGGCGCGCGAGGACGAGGCTCTGCAGATCCGCTCCGTCTACTCCGCTCGAGCGGCGCAGGTTGCCGCTAACGCCTGGCTTGAGGAGACCGGCGTGCTGCGGCGTACGATCGGAGCCGGACCCGCTGGCTCTCGCTCGCGCCCGGTGTGCTGAGCCAAGCGACGGACTGGATGGATCGCAGGCGCGCCTGCGGGGGCGCCTGTTCGACATCGTCGACGAGTACCTGAGGGAGGACAAGGCCACGATGAAGACTCCGCCGATCGTGTCACCGCAGGAGTGGGATGCCGTCCGCCAGGAGCTGCTGGTCGAGGAGAAGAAGCTGACCCGCGCCCGCGATGCGCTGGCCGCCAGGCGCCGCCGGATGCCGTGGATGGCGGTGGAGAAGGAGTACCGCTTCGACGGCCCGGAGGGCCCGGTGAGCCTTCCCGGCCTGTTCGAGGGTCGCCGGCAGCTGATCGTCTACCGCGCCTTCTACGCGCTCTTGCCGCGGCTTCTCAAGGGCCGCAAGACTGGCCCGGTGTTCCTGACCGACCGCCGGGCACGCGTCCAGCTGCCGCCATGCGACATCGACCCGGCGAGCGGCCGGGCGCGGCTGTCCTACCGGCAGGCCGAGGACCTGTTCAAGGCAGCGTCCGGCGGCGCGACCCTGCACCAGCTCAGGCACAGCGCGCTGACCCACGACGCCGAAGCCGGCGCGTCGACTCCGATGCTGATGGCCAAGAGCGGCCACACGTCGGTCGCCTCGCTGGCCAGGTACGCGCGGCCGTCCGCCGAGGCCCTGGCCCGCTGGCAGGAGCGCAACGACCCGGCACGGCGGCGGTGAGGCCCACTCCGCGCGTCCGCCGCCAACACTTCAGTACCGAGGATTATTGATAGGGAACGGTTCGGGAGCCGCGGCACTCGCCAGCTCAGGCGGGGGCGTGCTCACCCGCAGGCGGCGTCGTCAGGGACGTACGGCCTGGCGGTGACATCACTGTTCTTCCTCTGGGATATCCCAGCTTCCGTTGCCGAGGATCCTGTTGCAGCGCGGCCATCCCATCCTGGACGGGACCCTCACGTCGGGCACGTGCCGCCTGCTCACCTGTACGCCGCGTGCAGCCAGCAGGCTCATCGCGTCCTGCCAGGAGCCGGCTCCGATCATCTGGACGGGGCACCGCGAGCACAGCCCACGTTTGGCGCAGCCGAAACCGCCTGCCAGAGCCTGGCGCTGGTTGTTGAACGCATGCTCGGGTGAGTCCGCTTTGATCAGGTACCAGGTGCCGGGTTTCTCGTCGTCGGTCACGCTCGCGGCCAGATCTGGGTTCCTGGGCAGGTAGAGCAGTGGAGCGTGGTAGCGGAGGAGGAAGATCCGGTCCAGGAGGTCTACCTCGTCGTCGGGGGGGTGCTCGCGAGCGAGCCAGGCCATCGCGTCACGGCCACTGCCCGGGCCCCATAGCCATTCCGCCGGGTTGCGGGCGGTCTCGTACTTGGCGTCGAAGTGCAGCAGGTCCCAGTCGTGAGGGACACCGCGCACCAGCGCGTGGGTCCAGACGTCCTGCTCCTGGTCACTCTGCGGCTCGGCACTCTGCCCGCCCTCGGCGCCGTCGCGCTCCTGACCGGCGGGAACCGGGCCAGGTGCCGAAAGGCCCGACATGACCTGGCCGGTTTCGTCGTTCCACATCAGGTGGACGATCGTCCGCTGGACGGGCGCCGGGTACAGGCGCCCTCCCGGTGTCGGCGAGCCCCACAGGTGGTTGATGATCTCGGCCAGGTCGCTGATCGTGTTCGCGGCGTCGGCCGGCGTGGTGAGGTGATATGAGGCTGGGTGCGCGACATGATTCCTCAGCCTCGCGATGGCCTGTTCCACCGCCCGGTTACGCTGACCCCGCAAGAATCCCATCGTGCGCGCCCATTCCCGCAACCCCCCGAGCGTGCCGTTGAACGTCATCGTCTCCGGGCCGTCGCCCAGCCTGAGCTTCCACGTCCGGTTGCGGGCCGCGAATTCGTAGACCTGCTCGTACCTATCCGCGGCCAGTTCCTGCGTATTCCCGGTCTGCGGATCGACGAAGGTGACCGTGCCCTGGTGGAAGTCGATGAAGCGGTCCCGCAGGGCCTGCTCAAAGACCAGCAGCGCATGGTCGTTGATGACGGTGAAGATGTCGTAGCAAAGCACCCCGTATCCGAAGATCTCCCCGGAAATGCACGTGCATATCAGCTAACAGGAGAGCGCAGGAAATGGCATCGGATGGCACGCGTGATAACCCGGAAAATGGCCGCGGTAATTCGCCGGGAATAGGTGTTAATGGGCGGGTGATCAGGGCCAGGCCTGGCGGGCCTTCACCGGCGCCGGGATCCCCCGCGACGGCGGCAATGGCCGACCTGCTCACCGAAGCCGCCAGCGACGTCCCCGGATTCGCCGCGGTCATCTGCGAGAACATCGAACGCTCCGGCCGCGACACCTTCAACGCGCTGAAACTGGAAAAGAAACTGTCCCGAACGGGATCCCGCTATTCGCCACCGACGAGCCCGCCATCATCGACGGGGTGAATTCCACCACCGTCCTGGTCCGGCGGGTGAAACAGGGCGTGGCGGAATGGTTCCGGCTCCAGCTGAAGAAAACACCTGGAAAGGGCTCGTCCAGCACGCCCTGGACGGGTGGAACATCGGCCCCGCCCCCTACGGGTACCTCGCCGACCGCCGCCCGCACCCAGTGCCGGTCAAGGCCAGCCAGGGCCGCACCAAGACCCGCCTCGCGCTGGACCCGGACCGCGCCCCGGTCGTGGCACAGATCTTCACCTGGCGGACCATCGGCAAGCTCGGCATGCCGACCATCGCCGCGCGGCTCAACGCCGACCCGACCCGCTACCCCGCCCCCACCGGCAAAGGCTGGACCACCCAGACCGTGTTCGCCGTGCTCGGCAACCCCAAGTACACCGGGCACATGGTCTACGGCCGGATCCGCAAGCGCAACGGCCGCCGCGTCACCGTCCCGGCCGACCAGTGGCTCTGGTCCCCCGAGCCGGTCCACCCCGCCATCGTGGACCGGCCGACGTGGGAAGCCGCGCAGGAGATCAGCGCCGGGCACGGCACCAGCCGCGACGGCAACAGCAAGAACACCCACCCAGCCACCACCCGGACCTACACCTACCGCGGCCGCATCCGGTGCCGGGACTGCCGCCGCCGGATGAACGGCCTGGCCTACGGCCGCGCCCGCCTCAACGTGTACTACCAGTGCCCCCACAGCCCCACCAACCCCCGGCACGCCGCCGCCAGCCCCGGCCACCCCCGCACCGTCAAAGCCCCCGAAACCCGCCTCGACCAGATCGTCGCCCTGTTCTTCGCCGGGCACGTCTTCGGCCCCGGCCGCGCCGCCCAGCTCCCCGCCACCGACGCCGCCGCCACCGCGACCGCCACCGTGTTCGCCGAGATCACCGAGGCCACTCTCCAGGCCCTCCCCGGCATCCTGGACCCCGGCCAGGACGGATACGATGACACTGCCGAAGGCGTTAACGGGGAACCCGCCGCCATGGAGGACTTGTTCGAAGCCCCGATGGGGTACCCGATCCTCCTCAGAAGCCGGATCCCCCACGCTATTTCGCGCGTGGTCGCGGTGGGTGGGGGGGTGTTGGGATTGTGAGGCATGTGACCACTGAGGCTGAGGTCCGGGGCATGGCCGAGGCCTGGATCGCGGACGACCCGGACTCGGGCGACCGGGCCGAGCTGCAGGCGCTGCTCGACGGCGGCGCGATCGCCGATTTGCGGGACCGGTTCGCGGACCGACTGCACTTCGGGACCGCTGGCCTGCGCGGCGTGGTCGCAGCGGGCCCGAACCGGATGAACCGCGCCGTGGTCAGGGCTACCACCGCGGCCGTGGCGGGCTGGCTGCTCGGCGCCGGAGGCACCGGCCCGGTCAGCGTGGTCGTGGGCTGCGACGCGCGGCACCGGTCGGCGGACTTCGCCGACGAGGCGGTCCGGGTGCTGGCCGGCGCGGGCGTCACCGTGCACGTGCTCCCGCTGCCCTGTCCCACTCCCCTGCTCGCGTTCGCGGTCCGGCACCTGGCCGCGGCGGCCGGCGTGATGATCACCGCCAGCCACAACCCGGCCTCTGACAACGGGTACAAGCTCTACCTGAGCGACGGCGCCCAGGTCATCCCGCCCGTAGACGCCGAGATCGAGAAACGCATCGCCGGCCTCGGGCCGCTGGCGCTGGTCCCGGCCGCCGACGCCGGGAGCCCGCTGATCATCCGCCACGGGGACGAAGTGGCCCAGGCTTACCTGGACGCGGTCGTCGCAATCGCCGCCGGGGGCCCGGCCGCGATCGCCACGAGCGCCGCCGGGGCGCAGCGGGCTGAGTTGACGTTCGTCTACACGCCACTGCACGGGGTGGCCGGGGACCTCATGCTGCGGGCCATCGGACAGGCGGGTTTCGCGCGGCCGCACGTGGTGGCGGCGCAGGCGGAACCCGATCCCGACTTCCCGACGGTCGCGTTCCCCAATCCGGAGGAACCGGGTGCCCTGGACCTGGCCCTGGCCGACGCCCAGCGGCTCGACGCCGATCTGGTGGTCGCCAGCGACCCGGACGGGGACCGGCTCGCCGTGGCCGCGCCGGAGCCGGCGGGCGGGTGGCGCGTGCTGACCGGGGATCAGGCGGGCGCACTGCTCGGGGCGAGCCTGCTGGAACGGACGGCAGGCGACGATGCCCCGGAGACGAGGGTCGTCGCGTCCACCATCGTCTCCTCCACGCTGCTCGCCAAGATCGCGTCGGCCGCTGGCGTGGGCTACGCCGAGACCCTGACCGGGTTCAAGTGGATCGCCCGGGCGGCGGACGGGCGGCCGGGGAGCCGGTTCATCTTCGGCTACGAGGAGGCGCTCGGCTACGAAATCGGCGACGTGGTGCGCGACAAGGACGGCATCGGGGCCGCGCTGGCGATGCTCTGGCTGGTGACCGGCGCGAAGGCCGCGGGCCGTTCGGTGCTCGATTGCTATGACGACCTGGAGCGGGCGCACGGCGTGCACCTGACGTCCCAGCTCACGCTGCGGACCGCCGACCCGGCGCGTATCATGAGCCGGCTCAGGGCGGAGCTGCCGGCGGAGTTCGGCGGTCAGCCGGTATCAGGCGTCGCGGACCTCGCCGGCGAGGCGGTTAGTTCGCAGGATGAGGCTGGGCCGGGGAGTGGGACAGACGCGGCCGGGACGGCGGGCGGGACGGCGGGCGGGCGGAGCGCGGCCGGGACGGCGGTGCCGCGCGCGGATGTGCTTATCTTCCGGCTTTCCGGTGCCCGGATCGTGCTCCGTCCCAGCGGTACTGAGCCGAAGATCAAGTGCTACATCGAGATCGTCGAGCCGCTCGCCGGACGGCCGCTGGCCGCGGCCCGCGCAGCCGCGGCTGACCGGTTGGTCCCGCTCAGGTCTGCGCTTGAGGGTGTGCTGGCGGACTTATCCCGGCCGGGCGCCTGGGCGCTAATCCGTAGTCCCCCGAGTTCAGAATGAGACGAGCCGGTTCACCCGGGCGTGGTAGCCAGGATGGCCAGCGTTACTAGGTGACCGGGTGCCGCTAGTGGCCGGTGTAGGGCGCGGACGCTAGCCAGGGGCCGACGCGGCTGACCAGGAGGAAACCGAGCAGAACGCCGACCACCAGGCTGGCGGCGATCAGCCACTGGCGGATGCTGGCTCCCGTGACCTCACCGCGGGTACGGCGCAGCCAGTCGCGCGGGGCCAGCCGGAACACCTCGCCCAGATGACCGAGCACGTGAATGGTGGTGGCGGCGAACCACAGGATGAAGCTGGCTTTGTGCACCTTCATCAGCAGCGGCAGCCAGGACGGCCCCGCCAGGAGCAGCGCTACGCCGCTGGCCAGCAGCACCAGGGTGAGGACCACCACGGCCGGGCCCAGCAGGCGCAGCAAGGCCGGCGGCGGTCCTTTGCGCCGGTAAGCGGGGGCGCCCTGGTAATAGCGAACGAAACGCCAGGAGGTGCTCCCCACCTTGACCAGCACCGGCGGTATGAGCACCATGCCGAGGAAGACGTGCAGTGAGATCAGCTGGCGGACGCTCAAGATCGTGACGCCCTCGGCCGCCAGCAGCACCAGCAGCACGGCGGCGTTGGCCGCCGTCAGGCGGGCGTTGCCTGCCACGCCGGCATCGGCCCGGCGTTCACCCTCGCGCGGCCTGCTTGTGCTTTGGTCGTAGACGCCCACGGTATGAACGCTATGAGAGGAACGTGACGGTCACATGAAGGCGACACTCAGCCGGCCGTCACCTCGCGGGCCTGGGCTACGTCCTGGTGCATCTGGGTGACGAGGTTGTCGACTGAATCGAACCGCTCATTGCCGCGGAGCCTGACCGCGAAATCGATCGCGGCGTGAGTCCCGTAGAGATCCAGGTCGTCGCGATCGAGCGCATACGCCTCCACGGTCCGCATCCCCTCACCGAAGGTCGGGTTGGTGCCGACCGAGATCGCCGCCGGCCAGCGGCTGGCCGGCGATCCATCCAGGTCCAGGCTGGTCAGCCAGCCGGCGTAGACACCATCGGCGGGAGTGGCGGTGTACGGCGGAGTCTCCAGGTTCGCGGTCGGGAAGCCCAGCCCCCGGCCGCGCATATGACCGCGGACGACGACGCCCTCGACCCGGTGCGGGCGGCCGAGCGCGTCGGCGGCGGCGATCACGTCGCCGACGGCTAGGCGCTCCCGGATGTAGGACGAGGAAATGGTCACGCCGTCGACGACGAGCAGCGGGATGCCTTCGGCGGTGAAGTCGTACTTCTCGCCCAGCTGCGCGAGCAGGGGGACGTCGCCGACGGCTTTGTGGCCGAACCGGAAGTTGTCACCCACCACCACGGCCGCGGCATGCAGCCGTTCTGACAGCACGACCCGGACGAACTCGTCCGGGCTGAGCCGGGAGAATTCCAGGCTGAACGGGAGCACGAATACCGCGTCGGCGCCGAGGCCGGCCAGCAGCTCCGCCTGCCGCCGCGAGGTGGTGAGCAGCAACGGGTGCGAGCCCGGCCTGACGACCTCGTCCGGGTGCGGGTCGAAGGTGATGACCACAACCGGCAGGTTCCTGGCCTGCCCGATCTGGGTGGCTCGCCCGATGATGCGCTGGTGACCGCGGTGCACGCCGTCAAACACGCCGATCGTCGCGACGCACTCGCCCCAGTCGGAAGGCACTTCAGCCAAGCCGTACCAGCGGTACACGATCTCCGTTCCTCCTTGGTCGCAGACCACAAGCCTAACCACGCCGAGCGACGGGCCGCGATCAGGTTACGGCGGCCACGTTAACGGCGCGTGACCGCAGCAACGCGGCAAAACCTTACGCGAAGACTACGAGCGGACGAGCCTGCCCCGACTCCTCCGTGACCAGGGCGACGAGCGTGCCGTCAGGTGCGTAGGCGGCCACCGGAGTCCGCAAGCCGGCGCCGCCCCCATCGCCGGCGCCGCCCCCATCGCTGGCACCGCCGCTGGCGCCCGCCGTGGCGAGGCGGCCGCCGTGGGCCAGGCGCCGGGCCTCGTCGACGGTCAGGTTCCGGCCGGGGAACGCCGCCGAGGCAGCCTGGGCGAGCGGCAGTACCTCGAACCGC
Source organism: uncultured Actinomycetes bacterium (assembly GCA_963739615.1). Lineage (GTDB taxonomy): Bacteria > Actinomycetota > Actinomycetes > Streptosporangiales > Streptosporangiaceae > Palsa-504. The sequence goes on along the minus strand of CAVUBD010000028.1, from coordinate 43,480 downwards.
TCGGCCAGCTGATCCAGGGTCCGGGCCTGATCCAGGCCGTACCCGCCCACCCGGGTGCGGCGCAAGCGGGTCAGGTGCCCGCCGGCGCCCAGGGCCGCGCCGAGATCACGAGCCAGCGCCCGGATGTACGTACCGCTCGAGCAGCGGACGACCACGTCCAGATCCAGCAGCCCGCCTTCGCGGCGCAGCGCCGTGACCGTGAACTCGTGCACCGTCACCGGCCTGGGTGGCAGCTCCGGGGCCGCGCCGGCCCTGGTCAGGCGGTAGGCACGCTGGCCCCCGACCTTGATCGCGCTGACCGCGGGAGGGACCTGCTGGATCTCGCCGGTGAGGCCGGCTACCGCCCGGGCGTAGCTGGTCTTCGGTGAGCTGGTCTTCGGTGAGCGCTGCCGCGGCCGGGGCGGCGGTGATCTCGCCCTCGGCGTCATCTGTGCTCGATGACTGGCCGAGCCTGATCGTGGCGGCGTATTCCTTCTCGGTCAGGGTCAGGTAGCCGAGCAGCCGGGTCGCCTTCTCCAGGCCGACCACCAGGACGCCCGTCGCCATCGGGTCCAGGGTGCCCGCGTGCCCGACTTTCCTGGTTCCGGCCAGCCGCCGGATCCGCGCCACGACGTCATGGGACGTCATGCCGCCGGGCTTGTCTACGACGACCAGGCCGCTAGGGACGCTCATTCGTCCTCGTCGTCATCGTCGTCGTCCTCGGCGGGCTTGCGGTAAGGGTCGGGGTCCCCGGCGTGCTGAGCGCCCTCGCGGCCGCGGGCGAGCTCGGCGTCCGCGTGCCTGGCCTGGGCCACCAGGTCCTCGATCCGCTTGGCGCTGTCGGGCAGCACGTCGGCCACGAACTCCAGCGACGGGGTGTGACGCAGGCCGACCTGCCTCCCCACCTCGGATCGTATGATGCCCGTCGCGCTCTGCAGCGCCGCCGCCGTGTCGGCCCGCTCCTGGTCGGAGCCGTACACCGTGTAGAACACGGTGGCCTCGCGCAGGTCGTTGGTCAGCCGGGCTTCGGTGACGGTGACGAAGCCGAGCCTGGGATCCTTGATCCGCCGCTCGAGCATTTCCGCGACGATCTGGCTGATCCTGTCGGCGAGCTTGCGCGCCCTCGCGGCGTCCATGCCGTCACTCCTCCTCGTTGAACAGCCGCTGCCGCGCCGACAGCAGCTCGATTTCAGGATGCCCGGCCACGAGGCGCTCGCAGTCGGAGAGCACGCTCATCGCGTTGGCGGCCGTCGCGGATACGACGGCCACGCCGATCTCGGCTCGCCGGTGCAAATCCAGGTGCCCGGTCTCGGCGACCGCGACACCTGGATAGCTCCGGCGCAGTTCGGCGACAAGCGGCCGGACAACGCCCCGCTTAGCCTTCAGCGAGTGCACGTCGCCAAGCAGCACGTCTAGCGTCAGCGCAGCAACGTACACCGCATCACCCCGCTCATGGCTGGGGATTATCTAAGGGCCTGGCGGGTATCCGGTCAGCTCCTCGGAATCTCCCTCATCTCGAAGGTCTCGATCGTGTCGCCGATCCTGACATCGTTGTAGCCGATGCCGATACCGCATTCGTAGCCCTCGCGAACATCGGTCGCGTCCTCCTTGAACCTGCGCAGCGAATCCACCGTCAGGTTGTCGGAGATGACCACGCCGTCCCGGATCAGCCGCGCCTTGCTGCCGCGGTGGATCGTGCCGCTGCGCACGATGCACCCGGCCACGTTGCCGATCCTCGGCACCCGGAAGACCTCCCTGATCTCCGCCGTGCCGAGCTGGGCCTCCACGAACTCGGGCTTGAGCATGCCCTTGAGCGCGGCCTCGACCTCCTCGATCGCCTGGTAGATGATCGAGTAGTAGCGGATGTCCACGCCCTCGCGCTGAGCCAGCTCGCCCGCCCGGCCGGCCGGCCGGACGTTGAAGCCGATGATCACCGCGTCGGAGGCGATGGCCAGGTTGACGTCGTCCTGGGTGATCGCGCCGACACCGCGGCCGATGACCCGCAGGCTGACCTCTTCGCCGACATCGAGCTTGAGCAGCGCGTCCTCGAGTGCTTCCACCGAGCCGGACACGTCGCCCTTGATGATGAGCAGCAGTTCCTCGCGCTCGCCGGCCTTGAACGCCGACTCCAGGTCCTCGAGCGTGACCCGCCGCCGTCCCTGGGCGAACTGGGCGATGCGCTCGCGGGCCTCCCGGCGCTCGGCGATCTGCCTGGCCATCCGGTCGTCCGAGACGACAAGGAAGTTGTCGCCGGCGCCGGGGACCGCGGTCAGGCCGAGGACCAGGACCGGACGCGACGGCGACGCCTCCGCGATCTGCTCGCCGTTCTCGTCGAGCATGGCCCGCACCCGGCCGTACGCCTCACCGCAGACGATCGAGTCGCCGACATGCAGCGTGCCGCGCTGCACAAGCACCGTCGCCACCGGGCCACGGCCCTTGTCCAGGTGCGCCTCGATGGCGACGCCCTGCCCGTCCTGGTGCGGGTTGGCCCGCAGGTCAAGCGAGGCGTCGGCGGTCAGGATGATCGCCTCGAGCAGCTCGGCGAGGCCGGTCCGCTTGGTGGCCGACACGTCAACGAACTGCGTGTCACCGCCGAACTCCTCCGCGATGAGCCCGTACTCGGTCAGCTGCGCCCGCACCCGCGACGGGTCCGCGCCCTCCTTGTCGACCTTGTTAACGGCCACCACGATCGGCACGCCCGCGGCCTGCGCGTGGTTCAGCGCCTCCGTGGTCTGCGGCTTCACGCCATCGTCGGCCGCGACCACGAGCACCACCAGGTCAGTGGTCTCGGCCCCACGGGCACGCATGGCGGTGAAGGCCTCGTGACCCGGGGTGTCGATGAAGGTGATCTTCCGCTCTTCGCCGTCCACCTCGGTGGCCACCTGGTACGCGCCGATGTGCTGGGTGATGCCGCCGGCCTCGCGCGCGACCACGTTGGTGTGCCTGATCGCGTCGAGCAGCTTGGTCTTGCCGTGGTCGACATGGCCCATCACGGTGACGACCGGCGGGCGGGCGATCAGATCGGTCTCGTCGCCCTCGTCCTCGCCGAACTCGATGTCGAAGGACTCGAGCAGCTCCCGGTCCTCTTCCTCGGGCGAGACGACCTGAATGACGTAGTTCAGCTCGTTCCCCAGCACCTGGAGCGTCTCGTCGTTGACCAACTGGGTCGCGGTCACCATCTCGCCGAGATGAAGCATGACCTGGACAAGCGACGCGGGGTTCGCGCCGATCTTGTCGGCGAAGTCGCTCAGCGACGCGCCCCGGGACAGCCGGACCACCCGGCCGTTGCCGCGAGGAACCTGGACGCCGCCGATCGACGGCGCCTGCATGTTGTCGAATTCCTGACGCCGCTGCTTCTTCGACTTCCGGCCGCGCGAAGGCCGCCCGCCGGGCCGCCCGAAGGCACCCGCGGTACCGCTGCGGCCGCGGCCGCCACCCGGGCGAGGCGGACCGCCGCCGGCTCCGGCGCGGGGAGCGCCGCCGCCGGCACCCGGGGCGCCGCCGGTCCGCGGACCGCCCGCACCGGGACCGCGGCCACCGCCGCCGCCACCGCCACCGCCGCCACCGGGCCGGGTACCAGCCCCGGCGCCGGGACCGCCGCGGCCAGGGCCGCCGGGACCGCTGCGGCCAGTGCCTGACGGCGCCGGCCTAGAGGGCATGTTCATCGGGCTCGGCCGCGGGCCGCCGGGACGAGGCCCGCCCGGGCGAGGCCCGCCGTCGGACATGCCGCCTGGCCGGCCTGGCCCGCGTCCGGCCGGACGCGGGCCACCAGGACCCCCGGTGCCGGCTGGCGCGCCCGCGGGCTGTCCCTGGCGGCCGGTGTGGGTGGGCTGACCAGGCGCGCCAGGCCCCTGGGGCCTGGCAGGCGGGGCTGACCCCATGCCGGTCGCGGTCGAGCTGAACGGGTTATTGCCCGGCCTGGGACCGGGGCGCGGGCCACCGGGACGGGGACCGGATCCGCCTTGCCGGGGCGCGCCAGGCCGGGGCGCACCCGGGCCTGGGGTCCTCGGCGTCAGCCGGCCTGGCCTGAGATCCCTGGGCCTGCTGGTCAGGCCGGCCTGCGGGGCCGCCTGGACGCTGACCCGGGGACCCGGAAGGACCCGGGGACCCGGAAGGACCCGGGGACCCGGAAGGACCCGGGGACCCGGAAGGACCCGGGGACCCGGAAGGACCCGGGGACCCCGGTGATCCGCCCGGACCCGACGGCGCGCCGGGCCGCGGGGCGGAGGGACGAGCATGGCTGGTCCCCGGGCCCCTGAAGTCTGCCGGGGTAACCGGGGTCCGCGGCGGTCCTGGAACCCTCGGAGCGCCCGGGCTGCCCGGAGCTCCCTGAGTCCTCGGCTCGCCCGGGCCGGGCCGGGACGCGGGGGACGGCGGAACCGGCGGCAGCCGGCGCGCCGCGTCGGCCGGGCCTGCCGGGGCGCCGTCCGCGACGGCGGCATCGGGGGCCACCGCGCTAGCCCGGTCGGCCGTGCCGTTGGCCACTCCTGTCGCAGGGCCTGGCGCGCTGCTCGGTGCCGGCGGGGGGCCTGATACCGTCCCGGTGGTCCCGGCGGCCGCGGCCGCCGCGTGATCATCGCGGGACGCCGTACCGGCGCCGATGTCAGGTCGCGGTCCGGCGCCCGGGCGGACGCTGCCGCCCGAGTCCCTCAGGCCGCCAGAATCCCGCTGGCCCGCCGGGGCCGGTGAACCCGCGGGCGCTGCTGCGCCGCGCGAAGCTGATGGTGCCGCTGGCCGGGGCCTGGACCCCTGACCCGGCGACCCCTGACCCGGCGACCCCTGACCCGGCGACCCCTGACCCGGCGACTCGGCCGCGTTGGAGGCAAACGCCTCCTTCAGCCGCCTGACTACGGGCGCCTCGATCGTCGAGGACGCTGATCTTACGAATTCGCCCATCTCCTGGAGCTTGACCATGACGGCCCTGCTCTCTACCCCGAACTCCTTCGCGAGTTCGTAAACCCGGACCTTCGCCACTACGCTCCTTCTCGGCCCGTTTCCCCGGACCTTCTACCGGACCATGGCCCGGGCAGAGCGTGCTCCGGGCCGGCCTCAGCCTATGGTGATCATCGCCGCGTGCTCATCGAGCGCTCATCATCTCGACCTGCTTTCCGACAGGTGTTCCTTCTTGCTTAAACCTGCTGCCCAGCCAGACTGTTCCGCCGTAATGCTACGCCGGGGACTCCGCGCCGCAAAGATACTCAGCCAGTGAGTTAAGGCTGAGCGATCCCGTGGTGCGCAGTGCCCGGGGGAACGACCGGCGCCGCCGCGCAAGCTCCAGGCACGCCGGGCTGGGATGCAGGTAAGCACCCCGGCCAGGCAGCCGGGCTTGCGGGTCGGGCCGGATAACGTCCCCAACCGCTATGAGACGAAGCAGACTGGACTTGACCGCACGCTCCTTGCAGCCTACACAGGTACGCATCACGGGCATACCTGAAGCACGCTGCTCGGTTCGTGTGGGCATTCCGGTATCTAGTCTACCGCGTCCGCGTGCTCCCCGGATAACGGGTGAGAACCGCTCCCGCAGCCCCGGCGAGGGGCACCAGCGCTAAGCGTGCTCCAGGCTCTCCGGGCTGGCGGGGCTCGCGGCAGCCGGGGGCGAGAGGTCTGCCGGTTCCGCCGGGCGATCCGGCTGCGCTACCGGCGGCGGGCGCGCTGTCGGCGGCCGACGCGGGCGCGCTGTAGGCGGACGCGGACGCGGGTTCCGGTAGCGGTTCTGAAGGCTCGGGCGCGGCGTCGGACCTGATGTCGATCCGCCAGCCGGTGAGCCTGGCGGCCAGCCGGGCGTTCTGCCCCTCCTTGCCGATCGCCAGCGACAGCTGGTAGTCGGGCACGATGACCTGCGCCTCGCGGGCGGCGAGATCGACCACGTTAACCCGGGTCACCCGGGCGGGCGACAAGGCATTAGCCACGAAGCCGGCCGGATCGTCGGAGTAGTCCACGATGTCGATCTTCTCGCCGTGCAGTTCGCTCATCACGTTCCGCACCCGGCTGCCCACGGGCCCGATGCAGGCGCCCTTGGCGTTGACGCCCGGCTGGTGGGAACGAACCGCGATCTTGGTGCGGTGGCCCGCTTCACGGGCGATCGCGACGATCTCCACCGCGCCCGCCGCGATCTCGGGGACTTCCAGCGCGAACAGCTTCTTCACCAGGCCCGGGTGAGTGCGCGACAGGGTGACGGAAGGGCCGCGGTGCCCCTTGCGCACGTGCAGGACGTAGCAGCGGATTCGCTCGCCGTGGATGTACCGCTCGCCGGGGACCTGCTCGGCGGGCGGCAGCACGGCCTCCAGCTTGCCCAGGTCGACTAGCACCGTCCTCGGGTCCTTGCCCTGCTGGATCACCCCGGCCACGATGTCGCCCTCACGGCCCGCGTACTCACCGAAGGTCAGCTCGTCTTCGACGTCGCGGAGCCGCTGCAAGATCACGTTCCTGGCCGTGGTCGCCGCGATACGGCCGAACCCTGCCGGGGTGTCGTCATACTCGCGCACGGTGGTGCCGTCCGGGCTGGCCTGGACGGCCCAGACCGTGACGTGCCCGCTCTTGCGGTCCACCTCGACGCGCGCGGACGCCGACGCGCCCTGCGACTTGTGGTAAGCGACGAGCAAGGCGTCCTCGATAGCCTTGATCGCGAGGTCGAGCGAGATGTCTTTCTCGCTCTCCAGGCTCCGCAGCACGCTCAGGTCAATGTCCATCGCCAGTCGCTCCCAGCTCCGTTTGCGGGTGCCCGAACTCCACCTGGATGGCGCCCGCGCCCAGCGCGGCGTAACCGAAGCGGCGGCGGGCCCCCTCGACGTCCAGGGTCACGCCATCCGGGTCGGCCGCCACGATCCGGCCGGACACGGCGCCCGAATCGGCGGCCGTGACCCGGACCAGGCGCCCCACCGCGCGCCGCCAGTGCCTCGGGTCGGTCAGCGGGCGGTCGACACCGGGTGAGGAGACTTCGAGGGTATACGGGAAGTCACCCATCACCGCCGCCTCGTCGAGCGCGGCGGACAGCTGACGGCTGATCGCCGCGGCATCGTCCAGGCTCACGCCGCCGTCGCGGTCTACCACCACGCGCAGCAGCCTGCGCCGTCCCGCCGCGGTGACCCGGACCGACTCCAGGTCCAGGCCGGCTGCGGTGACCACAGGGCGGATGGCAGCCGCGATCCTGCCCTCGTCGACTGACCCGTTGTCGTCGGCCTGGCGCGGCCTGGGCGCGTGTCGCGAACCTCCGCCCATCACGACCTCCTCGTCCACGACCTGCGGGATTGGGACCTAGCCTAGCTTGCAGTTGGCCATCACGCGGATAGGACCGGCCGGACCCGCTAAACCGTCCGTGGTAGCTTGCCGGTGTGCCCGACATCCTGCCGCGGCGCCGGATGCTGCTCGCCTCGGTGACAACGCTGCCGCTGCTGCTCGCCGCCGCCGGCTGCCGGTCCTCGGACGCGTTCGCCGGACCCGATCCGCTGGCCGGACGGCCTCGCCCGGCGCCCGATGTGGTCACGCTCCAGGCCGTCATCGCCGCGGAAGAAAACCTCATCTTCCTGTACCGGACGGCTATCTCCGGCGATTCAGGGGCGGCCGGGGCGCAGGATCTGGATCAGCTGCTCGCCCAGCACGAACAGCACCTCACCCAGCTCCGGGCCAGGCTCATCCTGCCGCCGGGGACTTCGGGCGCGGGCCCGTCGGCGAGCGCGACGAGCCAGGCCCCCGGCCACGTGACGATCGCCAGGCTGCGCGCGGCCGAACGCGCCTCCGCGGCCGGCCTGGTGCGCCGGTTGGCCACGGTGGAGCCCGCCCTGGCGCAGCTGTTCGCGAGCATCGCGGCCGCTGACGCCACCCACGTGACCGCGCTAGGCGGATAGGGATGCGATGACCGGGGATCGTTCGGCCAAAGTAAGGGCTCATCTGATGGCGGCGATCGCCACCGGGTCGGCGGGACCTGCGGGCGGGACCGGGCCGGTGCCCGCGCTGCAGGCGGCTCTCGCGGCCGAGGACGCGGCCATCTTCGGTTACGGGGTAGCAGGCGCCCACCTGTCCGGGAGCAAGCTCGCAACGGCCGAGCAGGACTGGACCGGACACAACCAGGCCCGCGACGCGCTCGCCGCCATGATCTCCGGGCTTGGTGCGGCACCCGTCGCCGCGGCGGCCTTCTACCGGCTCCCCTTCCCGGTGCACGACGCGGCCAGCGCGATGGCGCTCGCGGCCTACCTGGAGGACGGCGTGACCCGCGCCTACCTCGGCATCGTCGCGGTCAGCGATCCGCGGCTGCGCGCCTTCGGCGCCCTGGCCATGCAGCACCCGGCCGAACGCGCCGCGTACTGGCGCGGCCGCACCCAGGCCTTCCCCGGCCTGGCCGCCAGCGCCCTGCGGCCCTGACCACCGCCGGTGTCAGTCGCGGTGCCGAAGGGACGCAAGCACCCGGACGATCGTGGTCGCGGCCAGGTCAACGTCATCGGCGACGGCTATCCGCTCCGCCCATGACCACCAGAACCACCACAGGCCGTCCTTGCCGCAGCCGGCGTACACGTTCTCCTCGAGGGCCCGTGCCCCCGGGTTCACCACGTAAAGGCTGGGGACACGCCCTGGCGGCGCCATCAGCCATGCTTCCAGCCCGCGATGGGTCAGCTCATCAGCTAGCTTCTCAAGATAAACAGCCTGAACCTGGTCGGGCTTCCGGGTCCCTTTGGCTTCCACCGTTATCACCATAGTAACTTTTGGGAGTCAGTCGAGGACTTATTGTCGCCGCCTCATCCAGGATGCCGCCGCCGCGGCGTCTGCGCAACCTACTCAGACACACGCAGCGCGCCGGGCAACGGTTCACTGTACAAGACGGTCAGCCGCGACACGGCCCGGGTGAACGCCACGTACAGCCGCTGCAGGCCCCTGGCCTCGGCGGCGGCGATCCGCGCGGGCTCCACCACGATGACGTGGTTGTACTCGAGTCCTTTGGCCAGCGTCACGGGCACCAGCGTCAGCCTGGCGTCGCCGCCAGGCGCGCCGTGCTCGAGGCCGGCGCCATCCAGCGCGCTCGCCAGCGCAGGAACCTGCGGGTCCGCCCCGATGACGGCGACCGAGCCGGGCCAGGCGCAGGCCTGCTCACAGGCCCGCGCCAGGGCCGGGCCCAGCCCGGCGGCGGTCACCCGGACCAGGTCAAGGGCGCCGGGATCGGTGCGCAGCGAGGACGCCGGCCTCAGCTCGGGAGCGATAACGGCGAGCAGCGCCGAGGCGAAGTCCAGGATCTGCCTGGGCACGCGGTAGCCCACGGACAGTTCGCGTACGCCGGTGTCCGGCTTGCCCAGGTTCGAAAGCAGCGATTCCCAGGTGGGGGCCGCCCACGGCGTGGTGCCCTGGGCGAGATCACCGAGCACGGTGGCCGCGCCCGTGGCGCACCTGCGGCCGAGGGCGCGGATTTCCATCGGCGAGAGATCCTGCGCCTCGTCGATGACCACGTGGGCCAGGCTGGGCGTCCGGGTGATCAGGTCGCGGGCCTCGTCGATGAGCACGACATCCGCCGCGGACCAGCGCGCCGAGCCAGGCCCGCGCGGCGCCGGCGACCACACGATCGCGGCCTGCTCCGCGGCGGTGAGGATGCCCTCGGCCGCCGCCGCGAGCAACGGCCCGTTTGACAGCAGCCCGAATACCAGCCGGACCGGATCGACCTTCGGCCAGATCGCGTCCACGGCCGCGCGCACCGGCCGGGACCGCCGCACCGCCTCGTGCGTCCGGTCGTCGCAGGCCTCCCCCGCAGCCTCCAGCTGGGTCAGGATCACGTGCGCGATCCTGTGCTCGAGCAGCTCGCGGGCCGCGCCGTAGCGCACGCCCCGGTGCCGCAGCTCGTGGGTAAGTTCCTCGAGCTCGTAAGCGGCCACCCGCCATCGCCGCGACCCGCGGGGCAGGACCACGGCCGCCGACGGCCGCCGGACGCAGGCCCACAGCGCCCGCCTGAGCACCTCCGCCATCCGCGCGTCGGTCTTGACGATCGCGGCGGCCTCCGCGTCGGCGCCCCGGACCTGCACCGAGCCGACCAGCTCGCCGACGGTGGTCTGGGTGACGTCCACCTCGCCGAGCGCAGGCAGCACGTTGCGGATGTAGGAAAGGAAGGCCCGATTCGGCCCGACCATCACGACCCCGCGCCGCCGCACCTGCTCCCGGTACGCGTACAGCAGGTAAGCGACCCGGTGCAGCCCGACGGCGGTCTTGCCGGTACCCGGCGCGCCCTGCACGCAGACCGTCTCGGCGGCTCCGGCCCGGACGATATCGTCCTGGTCGGGCGCAATGGTGGCGACGATGTCCCGCATCGGTCCCGACCGCGGCCGTTCGATCTCGTCAATGAGGATCTTGCTGGGTCTGGGTCCTTCTTCTTCTTTTTCCGAACGGTCCGGGGTGCGTGCCCCGGGCTGGCCTTTCGCGGCCGCGGCCGCGGCGTCGCCGGGAAGCGCTCGTCTTCATAGGCCGTCAGCTCACCGCCGGCGAAGCCGAAGCGGCGCCGCAGCGCGAGGTTCATCGGATCGGCGCCGCTGGCCCGGTAGAACGGCCTCGACACCGGTGCCCGCCAGTCGATTACCGCGGGCGTGCCGTCGGGCGCGTGCACGTGGCGGCGGCCGATGTGGAAGCTAGGTCCCGGGACGCCGTCCGCGTAGTCCAGCCGGCCGAAGAACAAGGGCGCGTCCGGGATGTCTTTCAGCGCTTCGGCCCGGTGGTACAGGTCCGCCTTGAGGAATTCCTCGTGGAACCGGGTCCCCGCCCATGGCCTTGAGTGACAGTACGTCCTCGCGCATCAGGCGGAGGAATTCCCTGGAACGGCGCAACTGCTCGCGTTCGGAGTCCAGAACGGGATCACGGCCGGGCCGTTCGGTATCTTCTGATCGTGAATTTGCCGCCGCCACGAGGACGGGAACCTACCAGCTAACCGCGCGGAAGTCACGCGGTTTTCTGGGCGGACGCACGCCAGGTGCCGAGGCCGCGCGCGGTGAGGAAGGCGTCGAAGACGAGCTCGGACGCCCCGGTCAGCACGCCAAGGTCGCCGAGCGTCGACGGCAGCAGGGCAGGCGGCTGCGGCCGGCGGAACCGCATCAGCGCGGCGAGGTAGGCGGTCCTTACCGCGGCGGGCGCGGCCTCGTACACCTCGGCGGCCAGCCCGGACAGGCCCACCACCGCCGGATCCTGCGCGTTCACGAGGGCGCCGATGCCACGGCCGAGCGCCCCGGCTACCTCCGCCAGGGCCCGGCCGCAGCCTGGATCGGTCCCCGCCGCGGCGATGACCTCCTCGGCCTGGAGCATCCGGTCTCCCTGCTCGGCCAGGCCCGCCGCGCGGAGCAGCCCGCGAGCACCGGCGTCGAGTTCCCAGCAGCCTGTCGAACCGCACCGGCAGGGTTCGTCGCCACCCGCCAGCGGCATGTGCCCGAATTCGCCCGCCGAGCCGTGCGCGCCCTTCACCGGCAGGCTCCCGGTCAGCAGCACCCCGCCGATACCGGTCGCGACATGCAGGTGCAAGGCGACAGAGACTCCCCGCAGCACGCCCCGGCGGGCCTCGGCGAGCCCGGCGAGCGTTGCGTCGTTGCCGACAAGTACCGGCCCTAGATCACCCTCCGCGCCCTGCGCTCCACTGGCGGCTCCATCGGCCGCGAAGCCGCTGAGGATACTGGCCACGTCCACGCCCTGCCAGTCGGCCAGCATTGGCTGCACCATCTTGCCGCCGCTCAGCGGGGAAGGGACCGCGACGCCGATGCCGACCACGCGGTCACCGAACTGGCGGCGGTGAACAGTCAGCCGGGCCGCGACGTCGGCCAGCACCCCGGTCCCTGAGCCAGCGTCCCGCTCCTGGCGGTCGAGCACGGCGCTGCGCCCAGTGAGCTCGAAGGCGGCCAGGGTAAAGGAGTCATCGCGCAGGTCGACGGCGAGCGCGACCGGCCCGCGCGGATGCGCCGAGGGCACGCCGGTCGGCCGTCCCCGGGCGCGCTGCACCGTGACATTGGCTGGCGCTTCGGCTGGTCCGCTCAGCTCTTCGATGAGTTCACGTCCGGCTAGGTCCCTGACCAGCACTGTGGCGGTTCCCCTGGCCAGGCTGAGCTGCCTGGTGAGTTCGGCCCGGGTGAGCTGGCCGCCGCTGTCGTGGACCGCGCGCAGCAGTCGCGCGAGATTGTGCGCGCGCAACTCGGCGCTAGTGGTCGCCGCGCCCTCGTCCTTACGCACAATCCGATCGTGCCATGCCCGGGTCCCGCTCCGGTGCCCGGCGGTGCCCCCGGACGCAGGAAGGCTACCAGTCCCAGTGGAAGCCAACGGCGGTCTTCTCGGCGAGCCGCAGGTAGCGATGGACGGCGAATTGACTGTCCAGGGCCACCTGCTCGCGCTCGACGATAGGCCCTTCCATCCCGTCCCACACCGCCCAGACAACCTCTTTCGGCAACTTGTCCGGATGGAACTCCACGCGTATATCGAGGTTCTCGGCGAAGTACTGCACGATGCGACGGAACTCGGGCGGGGGCGGCAACGGGTAACGGAAACTCGTCGAATACTCCAGCGTGGCCGTTTCCCCTAGCGCCAGGGGCTTGGCGAGCAGCATGTCTACCACGAACAATTCGGCCATCGGCTGGTAGAAGGGACCCGCGAGCCCGCTGAATCCCTGTCCGACCTCAATGGTCAGCGCATTGGTGTCGGCGCGGTAGGGCACCCGGTCAAGCCCGTCGACGACCGCTTCGATGACATGGATCACGCGATGGCGGGCCGGCCTGCCATCCGGGCCGAGGTAGTGATGATCATGCAGGGAGAGGGTCTTGAGCCGCGGGCGGCCGAGCGCGGCCGCCTTGTCTTCGCGGATCGCTCGCGGGCCGGAAAGCACGCGGACGTGAGCGGAGCCTTCCCACAGCTTCAGCAGCTGCTCCCGCTCCATCGGGCCGAACCCGAACGCCTCCATGAAAAGGGAGAGCGTGGCCTGGCTGAGAAGCTTGCCGGAGAGCGCGCGCGAGGCGGTGTCCTTCAGCTGCCTGGCCAGGATGTCGGTGTCGCCCTTGGTCCTCGGGTGCTCCCACAGGTAATGGGCGAGCACTTCGGCCACGGCGAGCTGATTAACCTGTCCTGCCCGGCTGCGTTCGGCATACTGTTCCCACTTTCGCCGGTACCTGCCTGGGCGCAGCAGCAGCTCGCATATGTACGCGGCGGCCGCCTGCGCGCCAGTCGGGGCAGCGGAATCTCCTGGCGTTACCTGGGCCACGGTCTCCTCGATGTTGATTCACTCGGTGCTGATTCACAGGGCAATTCCCGCGGGCTGAGAACTAAGCGCGACATTTGCCAGCTATCGTATGCCTGTTCTCGCGGAGGGGCGAGAACAGGTTAGGCAAATTAATTTCATACGTCGGGCGGATGAGGGGGACATCGCACAGCCAGAAGGGCCGCCATGACAATGCAGGAAGGTTTGTGGGGGTTGAGGGGCGGGCCTGCCGTACGGCAGCTGCATGACAAGGCCTACTTCCTCGACTTGCTCGGCGATAGCCACAATGGCCTGGGCAGTTACGCTGCGGCCATCGAGGCCTACCAGCAGGCGTCGCAGGCATTCAAGGCACAGGAAGCACACTGCTCATACGCATTGTGCCTGCTCAAGATAGCGGAGAACCATCTTTGCCTGGGTGAGCCCTGGCACGCCGTCGGCTATCTGGAGGCATGCGTGCCGTTGTTGCGCGAGCTGGGTCTAGCCAGGTACGAGAGCCTGGCCCGGCGTCAGCTGGACGCGTGCCAGGCCGCCCTGGCCGAGGCGCGCTTACCTGGGGAGGGGCGGGTCGGCCCGCGGTCGCCGGAACCGCTGCCGTCCTGCTCGGCGGGCATTAACCCCGCGCTAACACTGTCGCCTCGGCCGGAGGACAAGGGTAGATTCTTGCTATGCCCGTGACAAAAGGTGAGCCACGCTGGCTGACCCAGGACGAGCAGCAGGCGTGGCGGGCGACCGTTCACCTGGCGCAGCTGCTCATCCGCCAGCTCGACCGTGACCTGAACACGCACGGGCTGAACGGCCACGACTACGAGATCTTGGTCGAGCTGTCCGAGGCACCGGATAACCGCCTGCGGATGACCGAACTCGCCGATGCCACCAGCCAGTCGCGAAGCCGGCTGTCACACCAGATTTCGCGAATGGAGAACCGCGGGCTCGTTCGCCGGGACAACTGCGAGGGCGACAAGCGGGGTACTTTCGCGGTGCTGACGGATCAGGGCGTCGACGCGATCGGGCGAGTCGCGCCCGACCACGTGGAAAACGTCCGGCGCCATTTCATCGACCGGCTGACGCCACGCCAGCTGGAGGAAGTCGCGGACGCCTTCGGCCCGATCGTCGACTACCTCCGCAAGATCCGCGACCGCGACTAGAACAACACGGACATGAGCCGCCCGGTCTCGGCGAACCCGACCCGTCGGTACGCCGCGCGCGCGGGCGCGTTGAAGTCGTTGACGTAGAGCGACACCAGCGGCGAGATCGACCGCGACGCCTCGACCACGACGGCGGCCATGCCTGGTGCGGCGATGCCCTGGCCGCGGCATTCTGGCCGCACCCACACCCCCTGCACCTGGCACACCTGCGGCGTGACCGCCCCGATCTCCGCTTTGAAGATCACCCGGCCGCCTTCGATCCGGGCGAACGCCCGGCCGCCGCGGATGAGCTGTTCCAGCCGGGCGCGGTAGGAGGCGCCGCCATCCCCGGTGACCGGCGAGACGCCCACCTCCTCGGTGAACATCGCGACGCAGGCCGGCCACAGGATGTCGATCTCATCCGGTCGCACCCGCCGCACCAGCGGATCGGGAGGCACCAGCGGCGGTCCCGATGTGACCATCACGGGCTGAACCGGGCGGATCTCCCTGGCCGGTCCCCAGTGCGGGCGCAGCAGGGCCCACAGGGCCTGGACTTCCGCGGCCGCCCCGACAACGGACGAGCAGCGCCGTCCCTGTCGCAGCGCCCGGTCCGCGAACGCGACAACGGCGTCTGGCGTGGCGGCCACGGGAACCAGGTTGGCGCCGGAGTAGCACAGCGACCCCAGCCGGCCCGCGGGCGCGTGTCCCCACAGCTGCGCGCCGAGCCGGCCGGGCTCCAGGCCGAGGGCCCGCACCCGCGAGCTCACGAATACGTTCGTCACCGGATCGCGGTCGCAGATCGCGAGCACGGCACCGCGGTCCCGTTCGTCGAGCTGCCGCACCGAGGCGGACCACGGCGGCTTTACCCGCAACATAGCCCCAGCGTACACGGGGCGATGTTGCTCATTACGGACATGCCGTGGCAATTGTCATCCGCGACCCGGTCGCGTTACCCATTCGAGGTCCCGGGGGTAGGGTCGGGCACCGTCGCGCAGGTGGCGTTGACCTGCC
Organism: uncultured Actinomycetes bacterium; assembly: GCA_963739615.1. Lineage (GTDB taxonomy): Bacteria > Actinomycetota > Actinomycetes > Streptosporangiales > Streptosporangiaceae > Palsa-504. The sequence goes on along the minus strand of CAVUBD010000028.1, from coordinate 28,177 downwards.
CCGGCGCCTCCGGCAGGGCTCCGGTGGCGAGGTAGGCGTTCAGGTAGCCCTGGACACAGGCGTTCGACGGCTGACTGAGCGATTGCCCGTGGTTCCGGCCGCCCTCGACCACGACCATCCGCGCCGACGGCAGCAGCTTGTGCGCGTCCTGAGCGCCCGCGTACGGGGTGGCCGGGTCCAGCGTGCCCTGCAGCATCAAGATGCCGGGCAGCCCCGTGCCCTTGATCTGCATCGGCTTCGCCGGCCCCGTTACCGGCCAGAACGCGCAGGCGGCGTTGAACCAGGCGTTGTCCCACGCCTGGAACGGGGCGGTCTTGTAGACCCGCTCCGTGTCCGAGGTCCAGAAGGCCCAGTTACGCGGCCAGTTCACGTCCGAGCACTGCACCGCGTTGTAGACGGCGAACCCGTTCTCGCTCTGCGTCCCGGCCCCGTGGTACTGGGTGATCAGGCCGGCGGTCTGCCCGGAGTTCAGGTAGGACGAGAGCGCCTGGGCCAGGCCCGGCCAGATCTGTTCGGAGTAGCCGCCCTGCAGGAACGTGTCATCGAACTCGTCGGCGCCGATCATCTGGTCGACCGGATGCGCGAGCAACTGGTTGCGGGCCTTATACCAGGACGCCTGCACCTGCGCGGCCGTATGGCCGAGATGGTAGACGCCGTCGTATCTGGCGACCCAGGCGTAGAACGCCTCGATAGAGCCCTGGAAAGCGTAATCCTGGCCGATGTTGTCGGCGTACCAGGCCCCGGTGGGATCGACGGTGCTATCCAGGACCATACGGCGGACCCGGGCGGGGAAAAGCGTGGCGTAAACCTGGCCGATATACGTGCCGTAAGAGAACGCGTAGTAGTTGATTTCCGACACGCCGAACGCCGCCCGGATCGAGTCCATGTCGCGGGCCACGTCCTGGGTGGTCATGTAAGGCAGCAGCCAGCCGAACCGTTGCTCGCAGTCGCTGGCGTACATTTTCGCCCGGTTGATGAGAACCTGCTCGGCCGTGGCGCTGGCCGGGACGTAGTTCGGGCGGACGCCGGAGAAAAAGCTCGGATCGCAGCTCAGCGCGGGCACGGAAGATCCCACGCCGCGCGGGTCGAAGCCCACGATGTCGTAGTCCGCGGCCACGCCCCGGCTCAGGCCGCTCGCTACGGCGGCCGGCCACGGCAGCCCGCTGCCGCCGGGGCCGCCCGGGTTAAACAGCATGATCCCCTGCTGCTGGCTGCGCGGCGCGGTGGCTGGGACCATGTCCAGGGCGAGGCTGATGTGCCTGCCGCCGGGATCGGCGTAGTTCAGCGGTACGCTCAGCGTGGTGCAGTCGGGTATCCCCTCCTGCGCCAGCTGCCCGGAGCAGGGATGCCACCGCAGCGTGCTGTGCACGGGGACGACGGAGCCAGCGCTCCGCGCCGTTATGCTCCCCGGCGTTGCCGGGCAGGCCGTCGCGCTCCCGGCGGCCGAGCGCGACTGGGTGACGGCCGGGGAACCTGAGCCGCTGCAGGCGGTCAGGCCGGCCAGCGCGACCAGCGCCGCCACGCCCGCCCTCGCCCGCCCGCCCGGGCGTGACATCGACATGCCCCCCATCATGCCCGAAGCGATCCGGTGCCTGGTCCTGGCGCGGCCGGACTGGTTACGTCGCGTAGCGGTTACGATGCACCGGCGCGGTGACGCTCCTCGAGGGCCTTGCGGTACTCGGCGACGACTATCTCGGTCAGCTCCTCGACCGAGGTGTCCCGGCTGTACTTGTCGAAGGTGATCTTGCCGCCCTGCAGCAGGTTCACCCGGTCGACCACCGGGAACACCTGGCCGTAGTTGTGCGCGATGATGATGATCGACATGCCCTGCTGCTTGAGGTCGCGGACCAGGTCCAGGATCATCGCGCCTTCCTTGACGCCCATGGCGGCCAGCGGCTCGTCGAGCAGCAGGACCTTGGCGTCGGAGAACACCGAGCGGGCCACCGCGATGGCCTGCCGCTGGCCGCCGGACAGGCTGGCCACCTCGAGGTCCACGGACTTCAGGGTCTTTATCCCCATGGAGTCCAGGTGCTCCTGGGCCTCCTTGCGCATGGCCCTATTGCGTAGCAGCGGCCAGCGCACCATCTCGCGGTTGAGGAACATGTTGTGGTACACGGTGAGCTGGGGGACCAGCGCGAGGTCCTGGTAGACGATGTCGATGCCGGCCGAGCGGGCTTGCGTCACCGAGGTGAAGTGAACCTCCTCGCCGTTGAGCAGGATCCGCCCGCTGGTCGGCGGCTGGAAGCCGCAGATGATCTTCAGCAGGGTGGACTTGCCCGCGCCGTTGTCGCCGACCAGGGCGAGCACCTCGCCGCGCTCCAGCCGCAGGCTCACGTCGACCAGCGCCGTCACCGCGCCGTAACGCTTGGAGATGTGCTCCACCCGCAGGATGTCATCGCCGGCCGACGTCGGGGCGCTGCCGGTTTCCTGTGTGCTCACTTCGCTGCCTCCGTGCTGGACCTGACGCGCCGCGTCACGACTTGGACTGCAATCGGCCGGCGCTGCGCAGCCGGGTGAGATAGGTGTTGGCGATCATGGCGAGCAGGATCGCGGCGCCCAGGATGATCAGGAGCTTGTTCGAGCTGATGCCGCGCAGGTTGAACCCGTCATTCAGGATGCCGAGCACGAGCATGCCGAGCCACATCCCGATCATCGTGCCGGAGCCGCCCATCATGGCGGTGCCGCCGATTACCGCCCCGGCCAACGCGATCAGCAGCACGTTGAGCTGGCCGGCGCTCGGGTCGATGATGTTGTTCTTGAAGGCTTCGATGATCCCGGCCAGCGCGCCGAACCCGCTGCACATCATGAAGTTGCCGATCTTGATCCGGTTCACCCTGATCCCGGATTCCCTGGCGCCGAGCATGTTGCCGCCGACCGAGACCGTGTACAGGCCCCACCGGGTCCTGGTCAGGATGATGTGGAAGATCAGGACCAGGACGCTGGCCCAGATGATCTCCGACCACGCCTCGAAACCGAACCAGTGACCGAGTCCCAGCGCGCTGGGGGGAATGTTCACCTGCTGCGCCGCGGAGATCGTCAGCGTGTAGCCGAAGATGATGAAGCCGGTGGCGAGCGTGGTGATCAGGGACGGGACGCCGAAGACGGTCGTGACGATGCCGTTGATCCCGCCGATGACGACCGCCAGCAGCAGCACCGCGAACACGATGGCGAGGAGGGCGGGGATGCCGGAGTCGATGAAGAACCGCATGACGTACGGCGACAGCGTCCAGACGAACCCGACCGACAGGTCGATCTCGCCGCAGACCATCAGCAGGACCAGGCCGATGCCGATGATCACGTACGGGGCCATATACTGCGCGATGTTGACGAAGCTGCCGTGGCTGACGAAGGCCGGGGTGGTTACCGCGAAGTAGATGAACAAGATCATGGCGATGGCCAGGACGCTGGCCTCGCGCTGCTTCAGGAAGACAGTGGCGGCGCGGCTCAGGACACTCGGGCCTTTTCGCCCGCCAGGCGCGGCGATGATCTCCGGGCTGCGTTCGGCGGTCTCACTCACGTCGCTCATCCCAATCCTGCTACGTCGCCGGATGCCTGTGTTCTGAAGTGATACCCAGGTACCGCGGCGGCTCACACGCCGCTTTCGCCGACGGTGAGCCGCCGCAGACCTGCAATTCCCAGTGTCGCGCGACTTGACGATCAGGTCGAGATGGGCCCGGTGTGCTTGATGTACTTCTGCTGTGCGGTGGACCCCTCGAACCGGGTCGTCTGCGCGGTGTACGCGCCGACGTTGCCCTTGACCACGAACTTCAGGCCGGTGTTTGTCACCGGCGGCGCCACCAGCCCGCCGGACAGCTGCCAGAGGTAGAGGTACAGCGTGGGCAGGAAACCCTGCAGGTACGGCGACTGGTCAACGGTGAAGTTGATCTGGCCGGCCGTGATCGCCGACAGGGTCTGCGGCTCGAGGTCGAAGCCGCCCGCCGCGACCTTGCCGACCAGGTTGTACTTCGCCAGCGAGGTGCCGAGCAGGGCGGTGTCGCCGCCATCGACCGCGAAGACGCCCTGGAGGCTGGACCCGTGCGACTGGAGGAACTGCGGGATCACCTGGGCTTCCTGCGTCGCCGAGGCGCCCGCGTTGACGCCCTTGTTGCCGAACATCACCTTCATGCCCGCGGCCTCCAGGGCCTGCGTCGCGCCGTCCATGCGCGGCTGGATGTTCAGCGAGCCGGGCTGGGCGATGAAGCCGACCGCGGTGTCGCCCTTCTTCATCAGCGAGGCGAGCCGCGCGCCGACCGCCTGCCCCGATATGTACAGCTCCTGGCCGATGTAGGCCAGGCCGTTGGTGGGGCTACTGGTGGCACCGTTCGCGTTGTAGGTGACCACCGGGATGCCTGCCTGCAGCGCGCTGTTGATGGGTGCGACGAACGCGGTGGCCGAGACCACGGTGGTCGCGATGCCGGGAGAACCCGCCGTGACCGCGGCGTTGAAGGCCGACAGCATGGTGGAGTTCGTCGGCTGGGTGGACAGAGCGCCGGTCCAGGCCGGGGTGGGCAGGCCGAGCAGCGCGGCGGCATCCTGGAAGCCGTACTGGGTCGGGGTGAAGAACGCGTTGTCCGTGACGTGGTTCACGAACGTGAACTTCCACTTGGGCGTGCTGGGGAAGTTACCCGCGGCTGCATTCGCGGTATTCGTCGCCTGCGCGGAACTGCTTGATGAGCTGCTGCAGGCCGCGATAAGCGCCGAGGCCGCGGCCGTCGCGCTGAACAGGCCGGCTCCCTCGAGCAGCCGCCGGCGAGAAGGCCCGTCCTTCATGTTCAGGGTCTCAATCGCTTCGTCGACTACCGGGTCGATCTTTTTCCTCATCTAAGGACCTCCATGGAAGTTTTGCCTGGACGGGATGCTCTCCCGAGCCAAGCCCGCAGCGTGCGCGGCGAGTCCCGTCGACTTCGTCGCGAGAGAGATAACGCGAAGGCACTGATATTCCGATGTCCGCTCCAGCAGTTCGCCTGGCGTAACCGTTCTGTTGTCATAATGCGACCGGTATTCACCGCAACCGGCTAACCGTCGCTGACGTTAAGTCTGTTCATGATCACCTGTCAAGGCACCACGCAGTCCCGATAATCGAACGAGTTCATTCAGTTATCGGTCTCAGTACGAGCACATACATGCCGTTTAGCAAATGGCATTTCGTTAGCGTGAGCCTCGGTGTGCCGCATCCCCCCTCGCCGCCCAGCCGGACGATCCGGTCCGGTCGTTACCTCGCGCGGCCTTCCCGGTGCTGGCCGCACTCGTTCCCGCCTCAGAGGATCTTGCCTCACAGGTAACTCAACGAAACCAGAACATCACCCACACCACAGTAGTCAGTTCCATCACCGCAAGAACGTCACGATGTTAACGCTAACAAGTCACTAAACGGCAACGAACGCGAAACACCCTCGACACGCTAACCGCCGGTCGGCGCCCTGGCCAGGTGCGAACACCCCGAGCGGAGCGGAGCCGGACGGCCGAGCCGGGTCGGGCGGGGTTGGGTTGGGTTGGGCTGGGCTGGGTTGGGCTGGGCTGGGTTGGGCGGGCGGGGTTGGGCGGGCGGGGTTGGGCGGGCGGGGTTGGGCGGGCTGGGGGGACGCGGGGCGAAACGGCGGAAATTACGGCTGGTTCCGACATCGGGGCGCGGAACCCAACACGCTCGGCAAACGTCTCACCTTGGACGGATGGTGCAAACCGGGGACGACCGCCCGACCCCGGCGCCATCCAGTGACAAGGAGGGGAAGCAGTTATGCTTGCCAAACACCGTCAGTCGCTCATCCTGCAAGCCATCAGGAGTGATGGCAGCGCGCGGGTCAGCGATCTCACCCAGCGCCTCGGCGTCTCGGACATGACGATCCGCAGAGACCTCGAGGTGCTGGCCAGGGATGGCCTGATCGAGAAGGTCCACGGCGGCGCGGTGCTGCCGGGCACACCCGCCAGCCACGAGCCGGGCTTCGAGGCCAAGCTCGTGCTCGAGCGGCCGGAGAAGACCGCCATCGCCCGGGCCGCCGCGAACCTGGTCACGCCGGGTACCGCAATCGCGCTGGCCTCGGGGACGACCACGTTCGAGCTGGCCCAGTGCCTGCTCGACGTGCCAGGACTGACGATCGTCACGAACTCGCTGCGGGTGACCAACATGTTCAGCGGGACCCGCGGGCTGGACGGCACGACCGACTCGGTGGTCCTCACCGGCGGCGTCCGCACCCCTTCCGACGCGCTGGTCGGCCCGGTCGCCGACCTGACCATCCGGTCGCTCCACTTCGACCTGCTCTTCCTCGGCTGCTACGGCTTCGACCCCGAGGCCGGGCTGACCACGCCGAACCTCGCCGAGGCGGAGACCAACCGGGCCTTCATGCGGGTCGCGCGGCGCGTGGTCGTGCTGGCCGACCACACCAAGTGGGGCCTGGTCAGCCTGAGCTCGTTCGCCCGGCTGAGCGAGGTGGACGTGCTGATCACCGACGATGGGCTGCCGCTCGACGCGCGGGCCCAGGTGGCCGATCAGGTCGGCGAGGTCATCCTGGCCGAGAACAGCACGCCCGTGCTGAGGAGGACGGGGTAACAGGAAACGAGGGTGACAGGGAAACGGCGCGGAAACCGGGTGATCAGTACGTCGTGACGACGGGCTGACCGGGTTCATCGCCGGCCGCTGCGCCCCCTTCGCCGGTAAGCTGCTCGGCGAGGCGCATGGCCTCCTCGATCAGCGTCTCCACGATCTGGGACTCGGGCACGGTGGCGATCACCTTGCCGCGGACGAAGATCTGGCCCTTGCCGTTGCCCGAGGCGACGCCGAGGTCCGCCTCGCGGGCTTCGCCCGGGCCGTTGACCACGCAGCCCATGACCGCGACGCGCAGCGGGACCTCCATGCCCTCCAGCCCGGCGGTCACCTCTTCTGCGAGCTTGTACACGTCGACCTGGGCCCGGCCGCAGGACGGGCAGGACACGATCTCCAGGCGCCGCTGCCGCATGCCCAGCGATTCCAGGATCGAGATGCCGACCTTGACTTCCTCCACCGGCGGCGCGGACAGGGAGACCCTGATCGTGTCGCCGATGCCCTCGGCCAGCAGGGCACCGAAGGCGACCGCGGACTTGACCGTGCCCTGGAAGGTCGGCCCGGCCTCGGTCACGCCGAGGTGCAGCGGGTAGTCGCACTGGCGGGCTAGCTGCCGGTAGGCGTTGATCATCACGACCGGGTCGTGGTGCTTCACCGAGATCTTGATGTCGCGGAACCCGTGCTCCTCGAACAGCGAGCATTCCCACAGCGCCGACTCGACCAGCGCCTCCGGGGTCGCCTTGCCGTACTTGGCCAGCAGTCGCTTGTCCAGGGAGCCCGCGTTGACGCCGATCCTGATCGGGATCCCGGCGTCGGTGGCCGAGCGGGCGATCTCGGCGATCTTGTCGTCGAACTGCTTGATGTTGCCCGGGTTCACGCGGACCGCCGCGCAGCCGGCGTCGATGGCCGCGAACACGTACTTCGGCTGGAAGTGGATGTCGGCGATGACCGGGATCTGGGACTTCTTCGCGATCGCGGGCAGCGCGTCGGCGTCGTCCTGGGACGGCACCGCGACCCGGACGATCTGGCAGCCCGAGGCGGTCAGCTCGGCGATCTGCTGCAGCGTGGCGTTCACGTTGGCGGTGAGCGTGGTCGTCATCGACTGGACCGACACCGGCGCTCCCCCGCCGACCGGCACCGGACCCACCATGATCTGGCGGGACCGCCTGCGCTCGGCCAGCGGCGCCGGCGGCGCCGAAGGCATCCCCAGGTCAGTACTCATAGCTCCCATCCGATCGGTTTCGTAACGCGCTGGCATACCCGGCCATTGTTCCACCACCCGCGGACTGGACGCGGACCGACGCTGACGGGAGCGTCGGGTAACACCCCTGCCGTTAACCTGCGATATTCACCGGGTTCACGATATCGGCCAAGATCAGCGCCACGCCGAAGAAGATCAGGATCATGAAGATGCTGAAGCTGACCGGCAGCAGCTTGGCCATGTCAACCATGCCGGGATCGGGACGCCCGCGCAGCCGGGCGAAGGCGGCCCGGATCCGCTCCCAGATGACCACGGCCACGTGGCCGCCGTCCAGCGGCAGCAGCGGCAGCAGGTTGAACGCGCCGACGAAGATGTTCAGCGACGCGATCAGCAGCAGCACGAAGCTGACCTTGTACTGCCAGCCGACGTTCGCGGCGACTGCGGTCCCTGTCGCCTCGGCCGCGCCGACCACGCTGCTGACCTGCCCGGCGGCGGTGTTCGCCCGGTCCTTGCTGAACAGCTTGGGCAGCGCGGCGGGCAGGGCCCCCACCGCCTTGGCCGAGCCAGCCAGCACCTGCCCGAACGCCGAGCCCGCGTAGGTGACGGCGCGCACCGGGCTGGCCGGCGAGAACACCAGGGTGGGCGCGATGCCCAGGTAGGAGCCGCTGCGGCCGCTGACGGTGGCCAGCGTCGCATGCAGGGTCACCGGCTGGCCGTCGCGCAGCACGGTGAGGGTGACGGGCGCCCCGGCCGGGGCGCGGCGGATGGCGTCGCCGAGCTGGGTCCAGTTGCTGACCGGCGTGCCGTCGAAGGACTTCACCTGGTCCCCGGCCCGCAGCCCGGCCAGCTTAGACGGGGAGGCCTGGTCCGAGGCAGTGCAGGTGGCGTTGTTGAGCTGCGTGAGGTTCGCGGGCACGCACGAGCTGATCGTGCCCAGCTGGGTGGAGTTGGGGTTCTCGATGCCGACGCCCAGGGCCAGGCCGAAGATCAGCACGAAGGCCAGCACGAAGTGCATGAACGAGCCGGCGCAGAGCACCACGATCCGCTGCCAGGCCGGCTGGCGGCGGAACGACCTCGGCTCGTCTTCGGGGTCCACCTCGTCGAGGGAGTGCATGCCGACGATCTTGACGAAACCGCCGAAAGGCAGCGCCTTGATCCCGTACTCGGTCTCGCCCCGCCAGGTCGACCACAGCGTCGGCCCGAAGCCGACGAAGTACCTGGTGACCTTCATGCCGAACTTCTTCGCCATCACGAAGTGCCCGGTCTCGTGCAGCATGACGGAGAAGAGCAGGGCGACGATGAAGATGACCCAGCCGATCAGGTCCATCCAGCCCCCTTCAAGTTGCTGAGCCCTTTCTAGGAGTGGCTAGGCGTTGAGCTCCTGCGCCCGGCGCCGCGCCCAGCCGTCGACCGCCAGCACGTCCGCCACCGTGGTGACGTCCGCGCGTGCGACGTCATGTTCTGAGAGTATCCGGGCCACGGTGTCAACTATCCGGGGGAAGCTGATCTGGCCGGCCAGGAAACCGGCCACGCACGCCTCGTTCGCGGCGTTGTAGACGGCCGGCGCGGTGCCGCCGGCCGCCGCCGCCTCGCGGGCCAGCGCGACCGCGGGAAACGCCTCGTGGTCGAGCGGCTCGAACGTCCAGGAGACCGCGCCGGTCCAGTCGAGCCCGGGCGCGGCCTCGGGCACCCGGTCGGGCCAGGCCAGCCCGAGCGAGATCGGCAGCCGCATGTCCGGCGGGGACGCCTGGATGATCGTCGCCCCGTCGGAGAACTCCACCATGGAATGGACGATCGACTGCGGGTGCACCACCACGTCGATCCGGTCCAGGCCGAAGCCGAACAGCAGATGGGCCTCGATCACCTCCAGGCCCTTGTTCACGAGCGTCGCGGAATTGATCGTGACCAGCGGGCCCATGCGCCAGGTCGGATGGGCCAGGGCCTGCTGCGGCGTGACGCTCGCCAGCCGGGCAGGAGTCCAGCCGCGGAACGGGCCGCCGCTCGCGGTCAGCACCAGCCGGCGCACCTCGGCATCGCGCCCGGCCCGCAGGCACTGCGCGATCGTGGAGTGCTCGGAGTCCACCGGCACGATCTGGCCGGGCTTGGCCCGGCTGGTCACCAGCTGGCCGCCGATGATCAGCGACTCCTTGTTGGCCAGGGCCAGCACCCGGCCCGCGTCAAGCGCCGCGAGCGTGGCCCGCAGCCCTACCGCCCCGGTGACGCCGTTGAGGACCACGTCGCAGGGCCAGGCTGCCACCTCGCACACGGCGTCCGGTCCCGCCAGGACGGCGGGGAGGTGAGCAGGGGCGGCGGCGCGAAGTGCGGCCTGCACCTCGCCCGCGGCGGCCGGGCTGGCCACCGCCACCGCCGCTACGCCGAACTCGGCGGCCTGCCTAGCCAGGACGGCGGGGTTGCCGCCGCCAGCGGCCAGCGCCACCACCCGGAAGCGGTCGGTGTTGCGCCTGATGATGTCGAGCGCCTGGGTGCCGATCGAGCCGGTCGAGCCGAGGATCACGATCTCGCGCGCGGCGGGCGCCTGGGATTCCACCGGTCCATTCTCCTCTACCGGCGGCATGCCGCGGGCCGTTACCCCCGTGGCGTGAGGGTAACGGCCCGCGGTCTGGGTGCGGAGGGGAGAGTCAGAGGTGGTGCGCCAGCCCCTTGGCGGCGGCGATCACCGCCTGGCAGGCGAACGTCTGGCCGTGCGCGCCGTAGACCGGCGCGCCGTCGAACGCGGCCGCTGCCAGCTCGCCCTTGATCTTCAGGGCCAGCACGTCACGCGCCTTCTCGAGCCCGGACAGCGCGCCGTTGACGGCCTTGAACTCGCCGTCGCCCTGGGTATCCGACTCGGCGGCGGCCGTCGCGGCCTGCAGGGTGCAGTGGCCGAACTGGCCGACGCTGGAGTTGAGCTGCTTGTAGCAGGCCCCCAGGGCGGCCACGGCCGGACCGCCGAGCGCGTGGTTCGGGTCGGCGAGGATCTGGGTGACGACCCGGCCGTCGTGCTCGTAGTCGTCCTTCAGGCCGGTCAGGTACATCAGCGTGGGCCGGATGTCGGTCTCGTCCATCCAGGTGCCGGTGGTGCCGCTGCTGGCGGCGACCGTCTGGCCGCTGTTCGGCCCGGCCGAGTTCGGGCCGGTGCCAGGCGCCTGGCCGTCCAGGCCGAGGTGCTTGACGCCTGGGCCGGCGAAGGCGGCGTAATTCGTGTTGATCTCCGCCGCGTAGTCGCCGTGGTCCCAGGCGAACCCGCTGTTCACCGACACGCACGACGTGCCGCAGCTGGCCGACCCTGGCGTCAGGTAGTAATCCGGCTTGGCGAAGAGCGCGAACGTCGGCGTGCGGGCCGGGTCGGCGTTGACCATGTGCAGGATCGCCTCTTCTGTCGGGTCCGCGATGTAGTTCGCGATCTTCTGGGTGCCGCCCGCGTACGGGTTGGCGGCCGTCAGGCTGGAGACGTCGCGTTCCAGCGTGCGGACCTGCGGCGCGTTCGCGGCCGGGTCGCCGGTGACGTAGAACTCCGGTGCCGTGTCCGATTCCAGGCTGAACGGCGTGGTGTCGTTCTTCTGGGTGGCGAGCAGGCCGGTGAGGTTGCCGTCCAGCTCGCCGAACGAGCCCGCCGGGTAGGTGCAGGCCACGGTCACGCCGTTGCAGCCGGCCGGCGTGGGCTGGATGGCCCGGCCGACGTTCGCGCCGGCCTAATGCACATTGTCGAACGTGAGATCCACCACGTGCTTGACCCCGTTACCCAGGTGGCACGACGACGCGGCGCCGTCCGCGGGCCTGGCGGCCTTCGCGGCGTGCGCGGCACTGCCGGTCGCGGCCATTGAGGTTCCCGTCAGGCCCAGCGTGCCGATTACCGCGGCCGAGCTAGCCGCCGCGGTGACGCGTACCCAGGTCGCCCCGCTGCGGGCCAGGCCGGCACGCGGTCCCCGCGCACCCCGACGTCTGTTCATGAGCCTTCCTCTCAAGGAGATGCGCGGCCCGCCCAAGCCGGGGCCGCGCCAGCCCACGATGCCACCGTTCAGGCGGCTCAGAAGAGGTTTCAAGGTGCCTTTTTGTGCAAATTTGGTGAAACAGCCGTCGCGTACGGTGCGCAGTTGCGCCCCGATGTTCAGTAACTTTCAGTAGGGGAATAGAACCGCGATGTGACGACCATTCGCTGGATGACGATCCTGGCCGTCGCGGGCCCTGGTGTCTGCCGTAGCGATCGCGCCGCCGCGGCCTCCCGCCGTCAATCGGGCCGAACGGGCGCCCGTAACCGCGGCACGTTACTTGACCAGGGCCCGGATGCCCGCCGCGCGGAACCTGAGCGCCCGCAGCCCGATCAGCAGGCTAGAGCTCAGCGGGGTACGGCAGGCTCGGGGGGTACGGCGGACTCGCGGGGTACGGCAGGCTCGGGGGGTACGCCGGGCTCGCGGGGGGCGGTGGACCGGCGGCGGGGCGGTGCTGCGGACCGCCGGCCGGGTGTTCTTCACCCTGGACGGCACCGACTACTCCTGCTCCGGCTCGACCGTGGCCAGCGCCAACGCGGACGTGGTGATGACCGCCGCGCACTGCGTGTCGGACGGCCGCGGCCACTGGGCGTCCAGGTGGATCTTCGTGCCCGGCTACCGCGACGGCCGCGCGCCGTACGGCCGGTACCCGGCGCGGGCGTACTTCGCCGCCCCGGCGTGGCAGCACGGCGCGGACGAAGACGACGACGTTGCCTTCGTGGCGGTCGGCACGGCGCGGGTCGACGGCGTCCGGCAGCACGTCGCCGACGCCGTGGGCGGCCAGCGGATCAGGTTCGGCTCCCGGGCCGCGGCCGAGACGCTGTTCGGCTACCCGTCGGAGCCGCCCTACCAGGGCTGGTATCTCGACTACTGCGCCGGGCCGCTGAGCCCGGATCCGTACGGCTCGGCCGACGCGGGCATCGACTGCACGATGACCGAGGGCGGCAGCGGCGGCCCGTGGTTTTCCGGTTTCGACCCGCGCACCGGCCTGGGCGTCATCACCGGCGTGACCACGTTCAGGTACTCAGGCGCCAGCCGCACGCTGTACTCGGCCGACCTTGGCTCAGTGGCCCGCACGCTCTACGACGAGGCGCAGCACGCGTGAGTTTTCTACAGGGCCGAGATCTGGCGGGCCAGGGCGAAGTCGGCGGCGGTCAGGCCGCCCTTGGAATGGGTGCTGAGCGTCAGCGTCACCTTGTTCCAGCTGATCGCCACGTCGGGGTGGTGGTTGGCGGCTTCGGCCAGGTAGGCGACGGCGCCAAGGTACAGCAGGGCATCGCGGAAGTCGGCCCGCCGGGTCACCGTCGTGATCTCATCCCCCTGGCGGGTCCAGGCGGGGACGGTGGCGAGTTCGGAACTGATCTGGGGCTCGGTCAGAAGGTCCATGGCTACGGCATACCATTCGCACGTGACATCACCGAGACAGACCCCGCTGCATGTGATCCACGAACGGCTGGGCGCGACCATGACCTCGTTCGCCGGGTGGCAGATGCCGCTGCGTTACGCCAGCGAGACGGCCGAGCATCACGCGGTGCGGCGCGCGGCCGGCCTGTTCGACCTCTCGCACATGGGCGAGATCATGGTGACCGGGCCGGGCGCAGGAGCGGCGCTGGACTACGCGCTGACCGGGCACCTGTCCGTGGTCCCGCCGGGCCGCGCCAGGTACACGATGATATGCGCGCCGGACGGCGGCGTGCTCGACGACCTGGTGGTGTACCGGCAGGGCGAGCAGGACTACCTGGTCATCGCCAACGCCTCCAACACCGGGGTGGTGCTGGCGCAGCTGGCCGAGCGTTCGGCCGGGTATGACGCCACGGTCGCGGATGCGACCAGCGACTATGCGCTTATCGCGGTCCAGGGACCGCAGGCGGCCGGGATCTTGGCGCCGCTGACTGAGGTGGAACTCGGCGGCATGAAGTATTACACCGGGGCATTCGGCGAGGTCGCGGGCCGGCCGGCTGGGTTGCGCGTACCGGGTACACCGGCGAGGACGGCTTCGAGCTGTTCTGCCGCCCGGAGGACGCCGAGCATGTATGGACCGCGCTGGCGTCGCAGGGCGCTCCAGCCGGCCTGGTCCCCGCGGGCCTGGCGGCCCGCGATACGCTCCGGCTGGAGGCCGGGATGCCGCTGTACGGCAACGAACTCGGCCCCGATGTGACACCGTTTGAAGCGGGCCTAGGACGGGTGGTGAAGTTCGACAAGCCGGGCGAGTTCGTCGGCCGGGAGGCCCTGGCCGCCCGCGCTGCTTCCGGACCCGTCAAGCGGCTCGCCGGGCTGAGGATTGCTTCCCGGCGGATAGCCAGGCACGGCTACCCGGTCCTCGCGGACGGGCAGGCGATTGGCGCCGTCACGAGCGGCGCGCCGTCCCCTACGCTCGGCGTGCCGATTGCCATGGCGTACCTGAACCTTGGCACAGGCCAGGATGATCGTGTACTCAACGTCGGCATCAGGGGCGAAGCGGTCCCCGCGCACCTGACGGACCTGCCGTTTTACCGGAGGAGACAACAATCATGAGCGTTCCAGCCGAACTGCACTACACCCCCGAGCACGAATGGGTGTCAGTCGAGGGCACTTCGGCATCGATCGGCATCACCGAGTACGCGGCCCAGCAACTCGGTGACGTGGTTTACGTATCGCTGCCCGCTCCCGGCGCGACCGTCACCGCCGGCGAGCCGTGCGGCGAGGTCGAATCCGTCAAATCCGTCAGCGACCTCTACTCCCCCGTCGACGGCGAGGTCATCGAGGTCAACGGCGAACTGGAAGACGACCCCTCACTGGTCAACGCCGAGCCCTACACGGCCGGCTGGATGTTCCGGGTGCGCGTGGCCACCGACGCTGACGGCGACGCCGCCCTGCCGACCGACCTGCTGTCCGCGGCCGAGTACGAAGAGCTGACCAAGAGCGCCGGCTAGGCGCCGGAGCGCCTGCGCCGGGAATCCGCGGCCTGCCCATTTTGTTGAAGGTTCTAGTTCTTCTTCGATCTGGTGCCTGGAGAAACGTGGCTGACCGGCTTGTGGTTCGCGGTGCGCGCGAGCATAACTTGAAGGATGTCTCGCTGGATCTGCTGACGGAGGGCACGAGGTTCGCGGTGCTGGCGCCGGTGGTGCGGGGCCGGAAGGGGGAGTACGGGGAGCTGCTGCGGGAGCTGCAGGTCAAGGGGTACTCCCGGGCCCGGGTCGACGGGGTGGTCGTGCGGCTGGACGAGGCCCTGGCGGGTCGGCTGCCCGCGCTGAAGAAGTACGAGAAGCATGACATCGAGGTGGTCGTGGACCGGCTGGCGGTGAAGGAGTCCGCCCGGCGGCGGCTGACCGATTCGGTGGAGACGGCGCTGGGCCTGTCCGCCGGGGTGGTCGTGCTCGACTTCATCGACCTGCCCGAGGATGACCCGCACCGGGAGCGGATGTATTCCGAGCACCTGGCCTGCCTCTACGATGACCTGTCGTTCGATGAGCTGGAGCCGCGGTCGTTCTCGTTCAACTCGCCGTGGGGGGCCTGCCCGGACTGCACCGGGCTGGGCACCAGGCTGGAGGTCGACCCGGAGCTGATCGTGCCGGATGAGTCCAGGTCGCTGGCGGACGGCGCGATCGCCCCGTGGAGCGGCGGGCACATCAGCGACTACTTCGTCCGGCTGGTCGAAGCCCTCGGCGACACCCTCGGGTTCCGGATGGACACGCCGTGGGCCAAGCTGCCCGCCAAGGCCCGCACGGCGCTGCTGCGCGGGTATGACCTGCAGGTCCACGTCCGGTACAAGAACCGCTACGGCCGGCAGCGCTCGTATTACACGAACTTCGAGGGCGTGATCCCGTGGGTGGAGCGGCGGCACGCCGAGGCGGAGTCGGACTCGAGCCGGGAGAAGTTCGCCGGGTACATGCGCGAGGTGCCGTGCCCGTCGTGCCACGGATCCCGGCTCAAGCCGGTGTCGCTGGCCGTGACCGTGAACGGCAAGTCCATCGCCGAGCTGTGCGCCCTGCCCATCGGCGAGCTGGCCAAGCTCCTGCTCACCCTGGAACTGTCCGACCGCGACCAGCAGATCGCGCAGCGGATCGTCAAGGAAGTCAACGCCAGGATGGGCTTCCTGCTCGACGTCGGGCTGGATTACCTGAGCCTGGACCGGGCCTCGGCCACGCTGGCCGGCGGGGAGGCGCAGCGGATCCGGCTGGCCACCCAGATCGGCTCCGGCCTGACGGGAGTGCTGTACGTGCTCGACGAGCCGTCCATCGGGCTGCACCAGCGGGACAACCGCCGGCTGCTGGAGACGCTGCTGCGGCTGCGGGACCTGGGCAACACCCTGATCGTGGTCGAGCATGACGAGGACACCATCCGGGCCGCGGACTGGGTCGTGGACATCGGCCCGCGGGCCGGGGAGCACGGCGGCCGCATCGTGGTCTCCGGCACCGTCGGGGACCTCCTGGCCAGCCCCGAGTCGCTGACCGGCGCCTACCTGTCCGGCCGCGAGTCCATCGCGGTGCCGGCCAGCCGCCGCAGGCGGGACCGCGGCCGGGAGGTCACGGTCAAGGGCGCGGCCGAGCATAACCTGCGCGGGGTGGACGTGACGTTCCCGCTGGGCTGCCTGGTCGCGGTCACCGGGGTGTCGGGGTCGGGCAAGTCCACGCTGGTCAACGACATCTTGTACAAGGCGCTGGCCCGCGAGCTCAACGGCGCCCGGACGGTCCCGGGCCGGCACGCCCGGATCACCGGGATCCAGCACCTGGACAAGGTCGTGCACGTCGACCAGGGCCCGATCGGGCGCACCCCGCGGTCCAACCCGGCCACCTACACCGGCGTGCTCGACCACGTCCGGAAGCTGTTCGCGGCGACCGCCGAGGCCAGGATCCGCGGCTACCAGCCGGGCCGGTTCTCCTTCAACGTCAAGGGCGGCCGGTGCGAGGCCTGCTCCGGCGACGGCACGATCAAGATCGAGATGCAGTTCCTGCCCGACGTCTACGTGCCCTGCGAGGTCTGCCACGGCGCCCGCTACAACACCGACACCCTGGCCGTGCACTACAAGGGCAAGACCATCGCCGAGGTCCTGGACATGCCGATCGCCGACGCAGCCGGCTTCTTCGCGCCGGTACCCGCCATCCACCGCCACCTCCAGACGCTCGCCGACGTCGGCCTGGGCTACGTCCGGCTGGGCCAGCCCGCGCCCACCCTGTCCGGCGGTGAGGCGCAGCGGGTCAAGCTCGCCGCCGAACTGCAGCGCCGCGCCACCGGCCGGACCATCTACGTGCTGGACGAGCCGACCACCGGCCTGCACTTCGAGGACATCCGCAAGCTCCTCGGCGTACTGAACCGCCTGGTCGAGACCGGCAACACCGTCATCGTGATCGAGCACAACCTCGACGTCATCAAGACCGCCGACTGGGTCATCGACCTCGGCCCCGAAGGCGGCGCAGGCGGCGGCTCGGTAATCGCCGCCGGCCCGCCCGAGAAGATCGCCGCCACCGAGGACAGCTACACCGGCCAGTTCCTGCAGGCCATGCTGGCCGCCTGAGCACCGCGGCGGCGGCCGCGCTGTGCGGTCAGCGTCTGCGCTGTGCCGTCAGCGTCTGCGCTGTGCCGTCAGCGCCTCCGGCGGCGCCACAGGAACAGGACACTGACGCCGACAACGACCGCCGCGGCGGCGGCGCCGGCCACGAGCGGGTCGATCTGGCCTGCCGCAGCCGCATCTGCTCCGTCACCCGGTCGACGTTCTTCTTCGGGCTCACCCGGTCCGATATGGCGTTGATGGTGCGCGCCAGCTCGGCGCGGGTACGGTCGATGTCGGCCACCAGCGCGTCCTGGTTGACGGGATTCGATTCGATCTCCGCGTCAGCCATTCCGTGCTCCGTTTCCTGGCCCGGCCCATGAATCCACTGCGTCTCCCTTTCCTGGCCAGCCCGCGTGGAGCTGGCCTGGCGCGCGCACCACTGCCCGTTCGGTATAGAGGGTTTATTTTGTCAGGTCCACGGTGACCTTTACATCACCCGGCTGCCTGATAAGCCCGTGTTGCCATGATGACAGCGGGATCCGGCGGCTGATCAGGCCGTCGAGCCAGGCGGGGTCGGCGCGGGCCAGCGCCGCGACGGCCTGCTCGTAATGGCGGCGGCCCGCGCTCACCGTCCCGAACACCACCGAATTTCCCAGCACCATTGAGGCGTTAATGCGGTTGACGTTCACTGGCACGCGGTGCTGCTCCGAGGAAATGCCGATCAGGCAGATCATGCCGGCCTGAGTCACCCGGCTGGCCAGTTCGACCACGAGCTCGCCGGCCCCGGCGCATTCGAGGATGACGTCCGGCCGCAGGCCGATCCCGGCGATCGGGCCGTGATGGTAAGTCGCGCCGAGCAGCGCCGCCAGCATGCCGATCGGCCCCGCCCCGACCACCAGCGCGACCTTTCCCGATCGGGGGCCGCGGGCCGAGATCGCCTCGATCTGCTCCCAGGCCTTCGCCACGATGCTGCCGGGCTCGGTGAACACGCCTCGCTCATCGAGGGCGTCCGGGATCTTGACGGCGAACTCCGGGTCGACCCGCCAGCGGGTCGCACCGTACCCGTTGAGGCCCTTGATGCCCCGCTCGGTGTACCGCCCGTTCGCGCAGAAATCCCACTGACCGGCCGCGCAGGCCGCACACGGCACCGGGTCCGGTCGCCGGACCACGCCGACCACCAGGTCGCCTGGCCGGACCGGGGCGCCGGGCGGGGCCGCAAGCACCCGGCCGAGCGACTCGTGACCGAGCACCAGGCGCTGGTCCCCGTCCGGCGGCTGCCCGTGACCGCGCAGGACCTCGCCGTCGGTCCCGCAGATGCCGACCAGCAGGCCTTCGGCGAGGACCGACCCCTCGGCCGGGAGCGGATCGGGCAACTCAGCCGTCAGCCCCGAGCCCACGCGGCCCGGGATGACGCTCATCGCCCTCATGGTGACTGAACTTATCCAGCCGGAGGCGGTCCGGGCACGTCGGCCCCGCACGCGAAACTTATCGCACCAGCTGTCACCGGAGGCACTTCTTGTGCCCCTATCACGCCTGGACTCACTTCATCGTCCGCTGTCGAACTCGATAGCCGGTTAAGTGCGACTTTAGGCAATTCCGCGAATGGATCACTGGCTCTGCTTTATGCTGCCGGAGGACTGCGGCGGGGAACCGCATGCCCCCGGCACGTAGCGTCCGCCCGCCTTGAGGAAGGGTTAGCCACCATATGAGACCCAGGCGTCTGCGGGGTACCGCGCTGCTGGTCACGGCCGTGACTTTGGTGCTGGCCGCCGGATGCTCGAGCAGCGGCGGGCCGGGCGCGCCCCGGGTAGAGAAGCCGGACCTGACCGTGGCGGTGGTCCCGGCGCTTGATTCGGCCGGCTTCTTCGTCGCGCTGCACCAGGGGCTGTTCGCGGCCCAGGGACTGCATGTCCGTTTCGTTCCCGCCACCAGCAGCGAGACCGCGATCGCGGAGCAGGTCAAGGGCGGTTACGACATCACAGGCGGCAATTACGTCTCCTACATCCAGGCGCAGCAGGCGGGTCAGGCCAACCTGGACATCTTCGCCGAAGGCTCGGTGATGGAGCGCGGGGATCAGAGCATCTACACGATGCCCGGATCGCCTATCAAGAGCATCGCCCAGCTCAAGGGCAAGACCATCGGCATCAACGCGCCGGACAACATCTTGTACCTGCTGGCCGCGTCGGTCCTGGCCGAGCACGGGCTATCGCCCGGCGAGGTGCACTTCGTCACCAGCTACGGCCTCCCCCAGATGCCCGGCGCGCTCATCGCCGGCGCGGTTAACGCGGCCGTCCTGCCCGAGCCGTTCGCCAGCGTCGCGGAGGAAACTGACGGCGCCGTGCCGCTGGCCGACCTGAACCAGGGCGCGACGACCAGCTTCCCTGTTGAGGGCTATGTGGTCACCAAGCAATGGGCGCACAGGTACCCGCTGACGCTGGCGGCGTTCTACCAGGCGCTGGAACAGGGCCAGCAGATCGCGGACGCCAACCGGGCCGCGGTCGAAGCCGCCATGGCAGACCTGTCGGCACCGCTGGGCGTGTCCAAGGGCACCGCGGCGCTGATGGCCCTGGACCAGTATCCGGTCACCAAGGGCCCGGCGGGTACCGTCGACCAGAGCAGCCTGCAGCGGGTGGTCGACGTCATGCAGCAGTTCCTCGGGTTCGACAAGAACTTCAGCATCACTTCGATGCTGATGAACGGCGGCTGAGGCCGCGCGCCGTGCGCGGTCACTTCCTCCTTCTTTCACCGGCACGACGGGGGGTATCACTGGGTTAGCTGAGGGGACGCCATGCGGGGCAGGGCCAGATGATCCTCGCCGCGGTTGCCGCCGAGGCGTTCACTACGCTGATGGATCACGTTGCCCAGGGTTTCGAGGCGCTCGGAGCCGCGATCCTGGTAGTCGGCGTGATCTGGTCGTTCGTGCTCGCGGCGGTGGCCGCGCGGCGGTTCGGCTGGTCGGAAAGGGCCTACGTGGTACTGCGCCAGGCATTCGGCGGGACCCTGATGCTCGGGCTGGAGGTCCTGGTCGCCGCCGACCTGCTTCGCACCGTCGCGGTCGCGCCCACCCTCCAAAATGTCTACGTGCTCGGACTGATCGTGGTGATCAGGACGTTCCTGAGCTTCTCGCTGGAAACCGAGATCGAGGGCGTGGCGCCGTGGCGGCGGGCCATGATGAGCGGCGCCGGGACGATCCGCCGGGCCTCGGCTAGCGCGCTGAAGTCCCGGACTCCGCCCTGACACCGGACTGGCAGACAGGGAAAACCCAGGGCCCAGCGGCCACCAGCCTCGTCCCCAGCAAAGACCCGGACAAGCCGCAGAACAGGCCAGCGGCGGGAAAGCCCGGCCCGGAAAACTGTCAAGATCATTTATCCGCCAGCCGGCACAGCAAGACGAGCGTTCAAATTTATTCGGTGGAGCGAGGCTTAGGTTCCGAGGCATTTCACCGGGCGTTAACGTTCGGGGCGGAAGATCTGCGGGAGCGGCAGGCTGCTGCCTGCAACAAGGGATAACCATGTCTGAACTGATTGTGATCGGCTACGGCGACCAGGCCAGTGCTACCCAGGCCTGCAACCAGGTGCTGGCGCTCAATAAGGACCTCGTGGTCAAGCTCACCGGCCTGGCCATCGTCACCGTCGACGCGGAGGGCAAGAGCCACCTCGAGACCTCGCCGAAGATCGTCGGGGTGTCGGCGGCATCGGGGGCTTTGGGGAGATGCCGGGCTTGCTGTTCTTCGTCCCGAGCGTGATGCTGCTGCCGGGGGCCACGAGGAGCGCGCTATCCGGAAAGCTGGGCAAGCGCGGGGTCAATGACCAGTCCAGGTCCCAGGTCCAGGACATGCTCAAGCCGGGCGCCGCCGCAGTGGGGATCATGCCTGAGAAGATCCCGGAGGACAAGTTCGCCGACGCGACGGGGCCGTTCGGCGGTCGGGTTCCCAAGACCTGGCTGTCGGAGGAGGACGAGAAGGAACGAGAACGAACTAGGCGCCGGGCTCGATCACGCTGGTCCTGTTGCCCAAGCGCATCTGACGGCTCCGGCAGCGTTCTGGATCTGAGGCCAGTCAGTGGCGAGGCCGTGACTCCTACCGGGCGAGGTTCCTGCAGATGAGACTCCGCTTCCCGATCAGGCGAGACACGCTGCGACAGGACACCGTCGCGGGCCTGGTGCTCGGCGTCGAAAGCGTTCCCGACGGCCTGGCGGCCGGCCTGCTCGCTGGTGTCAACCCTCTGTCGGGCCTATACGCCTACCTGTTCGGCACGATCGCCGGCGGTGCCTTCACCAGCTCATCATTCATGGCCGTCCAGGCCACCGGAGCCATGGCGATCGTCGTGGCCGACGTCCCGGCCGTGCGCACCGCCACCGATCCTGGGCGTGCCTTGTTCACGCTCTCGATGCTGACCGGCGTCATCATGCTGGCGGCCGGGTTTCTCCGGCTCGGTTCGGTCCTGCGGTTCGTGTCGCACTCCGTCATCGTCGGATTTATCAGCGCGGTCGGCGTCAACATCATCCTCGGGCAGCTGGCCAACCTCACCGGCTACAAGGCCAGCGGACCCAACCGTGTCGTCCGCGCCGTCAACACGTTCCTGCATCCCGGCCAGTTCCACTGGCAGACGGTCGCCGTCGGAATTGCCACGATCGCGCTGATCCTCCTCCTCGAGCGCACCAAGCTCGGCCCGCTGGGACTGGTGCTAGCGGTCATCATCACCTCGGCCGGCGCGGCACTCCTGGGGTGGACCCACGTCGCCACCCTCGACGATCTCAGTGTCGTTCCCCGCTCGCTCCCCCTGCCCACGGTCCCGGTGCTCCGGCTCATCCCTGACCTTCTGCTCCCGGCGCTGTCGCTCACGTTCGTGGGCCTGATCCAGGGGGCGGCCATTTCGGCCAGCTTCCCCAACCCGGACGGCAGCTTCCCCGACGCGTCCCGTGACTTCATCGGGCAGGGGGCCGCGAACATCATCGCCGGGGTGTTCCGGGGCATGCCCGTCGGCGGGTCCATGTCGGCGACGGCGCTGAATAAGGCGGCTGGTGCCCGGTCGCGCCAATCGCTGATCATCGCCGGCGTGGTGATGGCGATCGTGATCGTGGCCTTCGCGGGCCTAGTCGGCAAGATCGCCATGCCCGCCCTGGCCGGCCTGCTGATTCTCATCGGCTTCCGCACCATCAAGCCGGAGAACCTGAAGTCGGTCTGGAAGACCGGCACCACGCAGAAGGTCGTGCTCGTGACCACCTTCGTGCTCACCATGGTGATCCCGCTGCAGTACGCGGTGCTCATCGGAGTGGGCATGTCGGTGATCCTGCACGTCGTGCGCCAGTCGAACCAGATCACCATCAAACGGTGGCAGATCGACCCCTACGGGTACCACATCGAGACCGACCCGCCGGCCCAGCTCCCGGCCGGCGAAGTGGTCGTTCTCCAGCCGTACGGGAGCCTGTTCTTCGCCGCCGCGCCGGCCTTCGAATCCGGGCTCCCCGCCCTGACCGATGCCTCGCGCGATTCGGTCGTGATCCTGCGGCTACGCGGCCGCACCGACCTCGGCGTCACCTTCATGGACGTGCTCCGCCGGTACGCGACAGGCCTGGCTGCTGTCGGCTCCAAACTGGTCATCGTCTCGGCTAGCGAACGCATCCAAGAGCAGCTCCGCGTGAGCGGGATTACCGACCTGATCGGCCCCGAGAACGTTTACGCCGCCGATGAGCGCGTGGGCGCAACCCTGAAACGCGCCCACACCGAGGCGGTGGCCTGGATTGAGGCCAACCGGCCGGCTGGCGGACCGACGCCCAGTGAGCGAGATGATGGCCCCGCGCCCGAGCGAGTGTTACACCCGCGGGATTCCCGCCCATTCCCGTCTGGCAACCCCGCGCGAGTTCTGGCTCGGGATAATCACCCTCCCCGGCGTCATCACGCTCGACGTCCTGCCCGGGCTCATCATCGGCGTCCTCACCTCGATTCTCCCGCTGGTGTACCGGGCGAGCCGGCCGGACTTCTCCGTGATGGACAGCGACACGCACGTGCCCGGCGCCTACGAGGACATTCACCGCCACCCCGGCGCCAGGCCGATCGCGGGCGCGCTCATGATCCGCCCAGACGCGCCGCTGTTCTACGCCAATGCCCGGTCGCTGCGCGATACGGTGACCGAAATGGTCCGCTCATCGCAGGACACCATCCGCACCCTGATCCTCGACCGCGACGCCGACGACGAACTCAACATCACCAGCACCGGAGCACCGGCCAAACTCACCGGGGAACTCGCCCGCCGCGACGTACGCGTCGCCCTGGCCCACGTGCACGCCACCACCGCTGACATAATCCGGCGATCGGCCGTCGACGGAAAACCCGGACCAGACCGGATCTTCCCCAACCTGGGCTCAGCCGTAGCCTGGGCCAGCATCGTCTCGACTGAGGAGGGGTGATGGGGCAGGCCATCGGAGGATCGCTGCCGCTGGCAGTCGGGATCGCACTGAGCCCGATCCCGATCATCGCCGTAGTGCTCATGCTCACCAGCCCCCGGGCCAGGGTCAACGGCCCCGCGTTCGTCCTGGGATGGCTGGCCGGCCTGGGCATCGTCGGAGCCATCGTCTTGTCTCTCGCCGGCGCGGGCGGGGCCAGCAAGTCCGGTGCCCCGGCCACGTGGCTGAGCTGGCTCAAGATCGTGCTCGGCATCCTGCTGCTGCTGGTCGCGGTCCGCCAGTTCCGCGGCCGTCCCCACGGCAGTGATGAGCCGCAGATGCCCAAGTGGATGACCACGATCGACAAGACCACCCCCCTCGCCGCGCTCGGCCTGGCTGCTGCCCTGGCCGGCGCCAACCCCAAGAACCTGCTGCTGGCCGCCGCCGGTGCCGCGGCGATCGCCCAGACCGGCATCTCCGGCGCCCAGCAAGCCATCGCCTACGTGGTTTTCGCGGTCATCGGCACGCTCGGCGTGGGCATCCCGGTGGGCATCTACTTCGTCCTGGGCGAGCGCTCGCAGGAACCACTCGCCAGGCTGAAGGACTGGATGAGCCAGCACAACGCCGTCATCATGACCGTCTTGTGCTTGATCATCGCAGCCAAGCTCATCGGCGACGGAATCAGCGGCCTGGCCGCCTAGAACTAGGGCGCGGGTGGCGCAGGTCGATATCAGTTAGGGCGGCCACGAAGTCCACGATTGTCTGGCGGGTTGGTGCGGCGACCCATGCCCGCAGGTAGTCCTCGGCCAGGTCCACGCTCCTTCTCCGTTGACAACTGCGTCGCGTCGTGGTCGTCTGCCTGGAGGGGTATGGCATCTGGTCTCAGTCGCCGATTATGGAGGTCTAGGCATGGCCGCGCCCTTCCGCGGAGTGATCAACGCCGAGATAACTCAGTCCGTGCCGGACTGGGGGCCCTACACCCAGCCGATCGCCCCTGAGGGCAGCCCGAGCGTGCTTTACATCGTGCTCGACGACGTCGGGCCTTCGGCGATGGGGCCAGCGGATAGCCGCTGGGCACATGAGAACGGGTGATCGCTGGTGCGCGAGGAGATAGTTCCCGGGGCTCGGGCCCCGGGCCGGGCGCCCACCGGACAAATGGTGTGGGTGCCCGGTGGCAGCTTCGTGATGGGCTCGGAGGATTTTTACCCGGAGGAGCGGCCGGTACGCCGCGTCGAGGTCGACGGGTTCTGGATGGACGACCACCCGGTCACCGTCGCCGAGTTCCGCCGTTTCGTGAAGGCGACCCGGTACGTGACGGTCGCCGAACGCCCGCTCGACCCGGCGCAATATCCCGATGCTGACCCGGCCTTGCTGCGGCCGGGTTCGCTCGTGTTCCACCCCGCCGGCGGGCCAGTGGACCTGCGGGACGTCAGCCAGTGGTGGCGGTATGTACCCGGCGCCCAGTGGCGCCATCCCCAGGGCCCGGGCAGCACCGTGGCCGGCCTGGACGGCCATCCAGTCACGCACGTCGCTGCCGAGGACGCCGGGGCGTACGCGGCATGGGCTGGCCGGGAGCTGCCCGCCGAGGCGGAATGGGAGTTCGCCGCCCGCGGCGGCCTGCACGGGGCGGTTTTCTGCTGGGGCGACGAGTTCGCCCCGCACGGCACGATGATGGCCAACACCTGGCAGGGGCAGTTCCCCTGGCAGAATCTCCAAACGGACGGATGGGACCGGACGTCCCCGGTCAAGAGCTTCCCGGCCAATGGCTACGGGCTGTTCGACATGGCGGGAAATGTCTGGGAGTGGACCAGCGACTACTTCATCACCCGTCCCGCCGCCGGGGTCCAGCACGCTTGCTGCATCCCGCGCAACCCGCGGGTCACCTCGGCGCAGGCGAGCCTGGTGCCGGGCGAGGACATCCCGCGCCGCGTGATCAAGGGCGGCTCTCACCTGTGCGCGCCGAACTACTGCCTGCGTTACCGCCCCGCGGCGCGGCAGGGTGAGGCGATCGACACTTCCACCTCGCATCTGGGCTTCCGCTGCATCCTGCGGGCCATCAATGCACCGGGATGAACGAGTAACCCTGGCTGCGCGATCTCCTGGCAGGTCATGACGATTCTGGCACCAGTGTGGGGCCAGGCGGGCATAGCATGAAGTCGGGCGCTCGGCGACGATTCTCGTACCTGCGCCGTCAAGCCGACGGCTATCGAGACGCCCGAGTTCATGGCCCGCGACCCGATCAAGGCGCGACTCGTCCCACGCGGCACAACCGCGGGACGGGCACCGGCTTTGAAGTAACACCAGTCAGCAGGCCAACGGAAAAGGCAAGAATCGATGACAGGCACATCCCTAGATGAACTCGGCCCCGTTGATTACGTCGTCGTCGAGTTTCCGGCGGGCGCCAGCAACTTCACCGGCGAGATGGTGAAAGAGCTGCTCGCACTGGTCAACGCCGGAACGATCCGCGTGATCGACATCCTGATCCTCACCAAGGACGACGATGGTGCCGTCGAGGCGACAGAGCTTTCCGACGTCGGCGAGCTCGGAGAGCTACAGGCACTCGAGGCCCAGCTCGCGGAGCTATTGGCCGAGGAAGACGTCGAGCACCTCGCCGCCGCGATGGAGCCGGGAACCACTGCCGGCGTCCTGATCTGGGAGAACCTGTGGGCGGCGCCCTTCGCAGCAGCGGCGCGGCGCTCAGGTGGCCAGCTGATCGCCAACGGGCGGATTCCGATCCAGGCGATCATCGCCTCGATCGAGGCTGATGAAGCACTAACGGAAGGAGACTGACAATGCCCGTCAGACCAGCACGCGTAGGAAGAGTCGGTGTCATCGGCGCGCCCGTAGCGAAAACCGCGGTCGTGGCCAAAGCCGTCACACCAGGCCCCGCGCCCGTAGCGAAGACCGCGGTCGTGGCCGCGGCCGTCACACCGGGGCGCCGTCGGCGGATCTAGCCTCGATTCGCTGGTCAGGTTCCGCCGCGCTCCGCCTGTTGCCGGATGTCGTCGGGCAACTCGATCCGCATCCGTCCGGCGGGCCCGGGGGCCTGTAGAACCGTCGGCTGAGCCCACGTTAGTTCGAACCACACATCTGCCTTCTGCTGGCTCGGGAAAGTCGCCGCGATCGAGACCACCCTGTCCGCAGCAACGCAGAGGCTCAAAGCCCTGCAGGCGCTGTTCAGCCGGCACATCTCTGCCCATCTCGGGATGCCTGGCTCCACCCGCAGAGGGAACGCAGCACTCAGAAGCCCGACCAGTGCCGACGCGCCAGACGCGCCAGAACAGCCAGTTCTGGATGTCCGCAACCAGCCGGACAGTCATCGTCCGCGGCGTACCGAACGGCGGCGGCTCTTTGCGCGGGCCCTACAGAGGGTTGGCCACGCTGTGTCACCGTTTCGATCTACGAGCTCACCCAAGGGTAAAGTCGTCCCGAGCCGACCGACGTCGGCGACGATTACTGCAGGGTAGTGCCGAGGGTCTCCGTGACCGGCAACCGGTATTCGAGTTCGAATGCTTCGGGATGGGCCCGACGGTAGTGCTCGGTCAGGACCTCGGTGAGGGTACCGGGCCGGTACGCAACGGTGCGGTGGCAGATCTGGCAACGGGTGGCCGGAAGCTGGGTAACCGTCACGGGGAAGCGGCGGGAAGGCGGCTCGCTCATTTGTCTCTATGATGCCAGGCCCGCCGGAGTGATCTTGCGCGGTGCTCACGACGCACGCTCGCCATGCGGCAGATGCGCGCGTTCTCAGGGCTGGACTGCGGTGTATAAATATTCAGGCCGGGCGGCTGCATGTTGAGCCGACCGCGGGTCCGCTGGGTCGCCGACATCGCGAAAATCCCTTTGATAACCGCACGCCGACCCGCCGATCTGTCATAGAACAGTCCCTTCGGTCCGGTCCGCTGAAGGTGCGCAGAACGGAATCTTCTGTCGCGTTCTCGCTATCTGCTGGCGAATGCGCGGCGAAGTTCAGCAGCCCGAACCAGCAGCGCCTAGTCACGAAGGTATGACGACAGCGGTCTGTGTGACCGCCTCGAGCGCAAACGCCACGATGGAGCGCCTAACGACACGTGGCCGCTGGCTCGGGCTCTCCGGACATGATTACGGAAGATACGCGGCCATACTGCACCTGACGGTGATGATCGGCATAGCGTTTGCGCAGGCGCACCGGACTTATGGGCCTGCAGGTCGCCGAACTCATGTCTGGGGAGCCCGAATACGTGTCCAGACCGTGCTGTGGCACCGTTCATCACGTATATGTCCGCAGGTCAAAGATTCGCAAGCATGGATCGCGCGGCCGTTTACAAAACGGCTTCTCACGGAAAGGCGGTAGAGGAGCGGGCCGGGGTCGCGGATCTCGGCCGCAGCCCCCGCCCCGGACGGGCTGCCGCCCGACTTCGGGATGGAACGCGCGCTGGGCCTGCTTCCAGTCGCTGACCTGCGCGGTGATTTTCTGTGGGCTGTCCTGTGCGCCTTCATGTGTGTTGCTCTCCCCGGGCGGCGGCTGACCGTTGGGCCCAGACAGTCAGGTCAGGCGCTGACGGGCCCTCGGCCCCGGCGCCAGGAGAGAGGGAGGGCACCATCATGAAGTTCAGCCCAGT
>CAVUBD010000027.1:87500-330768 GCA_963739615.1 uncultured Actinomycetes bacterium | reverse complement strand
CCCGATCATCCCGGTGGCCAACGGCCGCATCCTGGCCGCGGGCATCCCCCACGCCACGCTGCACGTCTACCACGGCGGCCACGTCGAGCTGGTGACCCGCCCGAGCCTGCTCACGCCCCTGATCAGCAGCTTCCTGGCCGCGCCGCCGCACGATGCCCGGCGCGCTCGACAACCGGACCGGTCCTGGTCCCGAAGCCCAGCGCCCGCGCCAGGTCACCCGCCACGCGCCGCCGCCCGCCGCCGCCGAGGCGGACGCCTCGCCGAGGCGCTGCAGGCCGCCGCGCCGCCGAGCAGGCCGCCGAGACCGCCGCCGCCGCGCTCCGCGACGCCCGCGAACAGGCAGCCGCCGCCCAGGGGGCCAGCGCGTTATGCGCGGGTGAGGGCAGAACCGGCCCAGACCCCGTAACCGCGCCGAACGGCGGATCAGGCGCAGCCGGAACTAGCGCGCAGTCACGTTCCGCGATCGGTTCCGTCGCAGGCACCCGGGTTGTTGCGTGATAACTGACGTCAGGGGTTTCTTCTGACCGGAGTCGCCGCGAGATCCTGGGGGCCGGGCCTTGCTCGATCCCAGCATCTTAGGCCTGCGGGTGCCAACTCCGCCAAAGTGGAAGCCCCCAACTGACGTTTTCGGGCAACATCGCCCACCATGGCGGGATGGCACCTGCGCGAATGCCGCCGCGCCGACGCGGCCTGGTTCCGGTTATCGGGCAACTGCAGGCACACGGGCGGATAGCCGGTGCCATTCGAACACGGCTCGCAGTCGGCGGCGGGAACAGGCGGGCCCCGCCGCGGCGGCCTAGGACGCCACTGAACAACGCCGATCACGGGATCTGTCAGGGTGATACCCCTGTCGTCTCTGGTTGACCGGTGGTGTCCTGGCTTCCGGCTGGGCCCGGTCACCGGCCCGGTGGCGCCCGGGAAGGGCCTATGCGAGCCCGGGAAGCGCCTGGCGGTGCCGTTCAGGGGTCAGGCCAGAACCCAGGCGCCGTTGCGGCGGGTCAGCCCGTGCCGCAGCAGGGTGCGCAGGTTGATCGCGGCGCACCGGTTGTGCAGCCAGGCGTCATTCCTGGCGGTGCCAAGGTAGCGGAGCCTTACCCGCCGCCCGTTCTGGGTGGCGGTCCAGGGATGATCCGCTCGATCGCTGACCGGGTGGGGTAGGCCTGCCTGAATTCGGGGGTGCGGGCCTGGGCGCGGGCTTCGCGCAGCAGCTGCTCGTGCGGGTGGATGGTCATGGACCGGCCGTCTTTGGCGGTGGTGCACTTGCTGCGCAGCGGGCAGCCGGCGCAGGCGGCGCCGAAGGTCACGGTGCGGGCCGGGCTCATCGGCCGGGTGACCCCGGCCGGGCAGGTCACGGTGCCGTCGTCCTCGCTGACGGTGAAATCATCCACGGTGAACCCGCCCGGGACGAGCGGCTGCACCGGCTTGGGCTTGATGACGGTGCCGTCCCGGCGTCGCGGTAGGCGGCGCGGGCCTCCCCGCTGCCGTAGGCCGAGTCGCCGTAGATCTCCAGCGCCTGGCTGCCGGGCCCGGTAGCGGCTGCTCCTGCTCGCTCGTGTCCTGCGGATCCGCGCCGGCCCGGGCATCGCCGGGCGCGGCGGGTGCCTGCGCGTGCCGCGGGTCAGCGGTACCGGCCGTCTGGCCAGCAGCGTCTCTGGGCCGGCGTTGCCTGGCGTGCCGGTGCCCGGGCTCCGCCAGCCTGGCCGCCTGGCCCTCAGCCGCAGCAGGCCCGGCGGGATCACCGCAGTCCGCGGGCGCAGTCTGCGCAGTGCCGCCGGCTGGTCCCGGGCCGCCGGGCCGCCGCCGGACCGGTCGCGGGCGGCCATCTTCACCCCGTTCTCCGCATCGGTGCTGCCGTCCCCGGCGGCCATCGTCATCTCGCAGTCAGTGATCAGCCCGGTCTCCGGCTCGGCCGCCACATGCCCGCGGAACCCGTCCCGCAGCTTCGACTTCGATTTGCGGGTATGCCGCGCCTGGGTATCCACCGTGGAGATCACCCGGTCCGGGGCGACCTTCCGGGCGATCCGCCACCGCCCGTCCGTCCCGTCGGAGCCATCGGCGGGCTCCACGTCCTGCCCGGCCCCAGCGCCAGCAGCCCCAGCGCGTCCGCCGCAACGGCGTCCCGCTCCGGCGAGCCGTCCCCGGCCAGCTCCGCCAGCACCGCCAGCGCATCGTTGACCAGGTCACTGACCAGTGCCTCCTTCGCGGCCCGGTCGTCCCAGTCAATGTCAGGCTTGCCCGGCTTGCCGTAGTCCAGCTTGCAGACCCGGCTGATCACCTCGCCCGCGCCGGGCACCACCCGGGCCACCTTCCGGATCGCCGCCACCAGCTGGGTGACGGTGTCCTGGGTGGCAACCGCGTCATCGAACACCGTCGAGTCCACGCACCGCTTCCGCCGGCCCCGCAAGATCCCGGTCTGCGCGATGAGCTCCGCGACCGCGTCAAACACCCGGTCCGGACGGTCAGAGGCGGCGATCCACTTGCGCCAGTACACCAGGACGGACGGGTCAAAGCTCATCGCCAGCAGCGACCGGCCGCAGGCCACCTTCCACCGCAGGTCATACTTCAGCGCGTCAGCGGTCTGGGTATCGGACAGGTCATACAGCTCCTTGAGCACCAGCACCGAGCCCACCAGGTCCGCCGGAAGCAACGGCCGGCCCGTCCGGGACGGGAACAGTTCCGCGATGAAGCTGCCCGGGAACAGCTCGGTGCGGTGCTCCGCCAGGAACGCGAACACGCTGCCTGGCGCCACCAGGTGCCCGGTGACCTCGCCGGCATCCCAAAGATCACGCTCAGCCCGTGAAATGCCCTGCATGAGAAGATCATCGCAGAGGATCGAACACCCTGCCAGCAGAACGCCAACGTAGTCACGAGTTATTCAGTGCCGTCCTCGAGGGTGCATCGGCTTGCAGTGCTGCCTGGACCGCGGCGGCGACGAGCTGCGCGGTCTCCGCGTCGATGACGATGTTCCGGCGGAGCAGCACGCGGCGGACGACCTGCCCGGCGTGCGGAGGCGGGTCCTGCAGGTCGGCGGTCATGTCAGCGCTCCTTGTTGAGGTAGTCATAGACGGTGGTGCGGTGGACGCCGACGGCCTCGGCGATCTCGGCGACGGCGTGCTGCCGCTTGCCGTCCGGGCCGGTGGCGGCGTACATGCGGCGGACGGTGGCGGCCTGCCGGGCGTTCAGCTTGGGCTTGCGCCCCCCGGTGCGGCCGCGGGCCCGGGCCGCGGCCAGGCCCTCGCGGGTGCCCTCGACGATCAGCTCCCGCTGGAACTCATCGATCGCGCCGAGGAGATGGAACACCAGCCGTCCCTGCGGGGTGGTGGTGTCGATCTGCTGCTTCGGGCGACGGCAGGCGCCGCGGTCGCGCAGCTCGTCGGCGAGGGTGAGCAGGTGCTTCAGGGACCGCATGCGCGGGACAGCCGGGTGATGACGAAGACGTCGCCGGCGCGCAGGTAGGCGAGTGCTTTGTCGAGCTCGGGGCGGGCGGCGTGCTTGCCGGAGGCGGTGTCGGTGAAGATCTTCTCGCACCCGTAGGCGGTCAGGTCATCGGCCTGGCTGTCGTCGTTCTGGCCGCGGGTGGACACCCGCGCGTACCCGATCTTCGCCATCACGCCGGGGTGAGGAGCCGGGCCGCTGCCATGCCCCTGACTGTAGCGTAAACGGTGATGCCAGCCTGGTCAGGCGGCATAGTTTTCCCGACATGGTTTCCCGACATCGTGACCTGCGGGGCGCGGCGCGGCGCGGCGCCGGGCGGCGGTGTCGGGGTAACGCTCGATTCCCCACACCCTGCGGACGCCAGGTCAGCCCCACACCCGCGCCGTTTTGTCGGCGCTGGCGGTGGCGAGCAGCCGCCCGTCCGGGCTGAACGCCACCCCGCGGACCCAGCCGGCGCGGCGGACCCAACCGGTGTGGCCGGTCAGGGTGCGCAGGCAGCGGCCGGTGGCCGGGTCCCACACCCGCGCCGTCTTGTCGGCGCTGGCGGTGGCGAGCAGCCGCCCGTCCGGGCTGAACGCCACCCCGCGGACCGATCGGTGTGGCCGGTCAGGGTGCGCAGGTGCTCGCCGGTGGCCGGGTCCCACAGCCGCGCGGTCTCGTCGCTGCTGGCGGTGGCGAGCAGCCGCCCGTCCGGGCTGAACGCCACCCCGCGGACCGAGTCGGTGTGGCCGGTCAGGGTGCGCAGGTGCTCGCCGGTGGCCGGGTCCCACAGCCGCGCGGTCTTGTCGGCGCTGGCGGTGGCGAGCAGCCGCCCGTCCGGGCTGAACGCCACCCCGCGGACCGAGCTGGTGTGGCCGGTCAGGGTGCGCAGGTGCTCGCCGGTGGCCGGGTCCCACAGCCGCGCCGTCTCGTCGCCGCTGGCGGTGGCGAGCAGCCGCCCGTCCGGGCTGAACGCCACCCCGAGACCCGCCGGCTGGCCGGTCAGGGTGCGCAGGCAGCGGCCGGTGGCCGGGTCCCACACCCGCGCGGTCTCGTCGCTGCTGGCGGTGGCGAGCAGCCGGCCGTCCGGGCTGAACGCCACCCCGTAGACCCCGCTGGTGTGGCCGGTCAGGGTGCGCAGGCAGCGGCCGGTGGCCGGGTCCCACACCCGCGCGGTCTTGTCGCCGCTGGTGGTGGCGAGCAGCCGCCCGTCCGGGCTGAACGCCACCCCGTAGACCCAGTCGGTGTGGCCGGTCAGGGTGCGGGCCGGGCGTGATGGCAGGACCGAAGCAGGTGGGCTGCGGTGCCCGTGCGCCCGCCCGGTCAGCGGGGCTGTCGCGGTGCGGGCCGCGGCCTGCCGCGCCGAGGCTGACGGTGCCGCCGGGCTGGCCGCCGCGGCTGCTGCCGGTGCCCTCGCGGCCAGTGTCCTCGGCGTCGCCGACGGCGGCCGGGAGGGTGAACAGCCGGGTGTCGTGCCCGCGCAGGTACAGCACCGGGGTGACCCATTCCAGGGTGCGGTCGCCAGTCCCCAGGATCGCCACCCGGCCGCTGGAGACCGCATCATCGACGCCGCGGCCGCGGGCGATCGCGGCGTAAAAGCCGCGGGCGAACGCCACCGCGGCGGGGTCGGAGATCTCGTACTGCATCGCGGCCACCGCGCTGATCCCGCCGCGGACCAGGGCCGCGGCGGTGCCGGAGAACAGGTCACTGGCCCCGGCCGCCGCTCCCGAGCAGGAGTTCAGCACCACCAGGCGCGGCATCGGCCGGGCCTGGCGCAGCAGGTCGACCAGCCGGTGCGCGGCCACCAGGTCCGCGCGGCCGTCCTCCCGGGTCAGCGCCAGCACCCCCTCGTCCCGCTCGGGGTCGAAGTCGCCGTGCCCGATGAAGTGCAGCACGTGCCACTCCCGGTCCAGCAGCAGGTCCTGCAGGTCCGCCCACGTCGCACTGGGAGCCCAGTGCAGCTCGGCCAGGTCCAGCCCGGCCGGCCGGGCCAGCGCCCGGGCCAGCTGGTCTTGTTCCTTGTCCACGTCGAGGGCGGGCAGGCCGCGGGGGGAGGAGACCACGCCCAGGATCCGCAGCGGCGGCTTGACCCGCAGCGGCGCCGGCGCTGAGGCGACCGGGACGTGCCGGACCAGCTGGTCCTGCCGGCACACGTACGCCCCCGCCGCCTGGTCATACATCGCCTCCCACGGCAGCCCCGCCAGCACCGGGTCATCGATCCGCAGCACCACCCGCAACCCCTCACCCCGCTCAGCGGCCACCGCCGCGGCGGCCCGGTACCGCCCGGCCACCTCCCCGGCCCCCAGCAGCCCGGCGAACAGCACCTCGCCCACCGCGCGGACCGGCTGCTCAGTCTCCGGCAGCACCCGGCGGCTGGGCACCGCCGAGGCCAGCACCGCCTGCTGCAGCAGCCCCCGCCGCGCCAGCAGCGCATCAGCATCCAGCTCCACCGCCGCCGACGCCTCCCCCGCCGGGGACGCCACCACCTCCACCCGGAACACCCCGGCGAGCATGCCAGACGGTCCCCATCTGGTTCGTCGAGGCGGGCAAGAACGCCTACGCCCGGCGCAGCAGCGCACGGGTGGAGGCATCGGTCAGCGGCAGCGCCCGCAGCTGCTCTGCGGGAACGGGGACGAGTCATCCCCGGTGCCGACCGAGCCGAACACGGCCCGGTTCGCGCGCGTGTCCGGCACCCGGACCAGCGTCCCGTCCAGCGACCCTGTTTTCAGCGGCCTCGCCCGCCCGATGATCACCGCCCGCCAGTCCCGGTCCTCATGCTCCCGCCACGAGGCGCGCAGCACGATGTCCCGCAGCTCCTCCAGCGGCTCCGGGCCGAGCGCGTTCCGCCAGTCCCCGCACGCCCGCGCCGACCCTCCCGGCCCTGCAAGCGCCGCGCGGGGACCCCGGCATGCGCACAGCCGCCGCGGCCCCGTCCGGCCCGGCCGGTCCCGGGCGCTGCCGGCCGCTGACCCCAGGCATCACATGCCGATCTCACCGAACGTAACGAATCTGCCGCCGCAAAAGCCCGCCCAACACCGCCAGAGCAACCACGCAACGTCACCCGGATGCGAGGACACCACGAGGAACCCTCGCCAGGACCGATTCACAACCGAACGCCAGTGCGGCCGCCCGGTGCCGCAGGCCCGCCTCACGCAGCGGCCACCACAATAGCCACGTTGTGACCACCGAATCCGAAAGAGTTGATGAGCGCGGCGCCGCTTCCACCGATTGTCCGCGGCGTGCCCCGGACAACATCGAGTTCGATTTCCGGATCCAGGTTGTCGAGGTTCAGCGTGGGCGGAACCACCCGGTCGTGAAGTGACATGACCGCCAGGGCCGCGGCCACGGCACCAGAGGCCCCGATGAGATGGCCCAGGGCGGACTTCACCGCGGTCACGCAGATGGCGGGCAAAGAGCTTCCGAACGCTCTTTGCAATGCCCTGAACTCCGCCAGGTCGCCATGGGGGGTAGCAGTCGCGTGGGCGCTTATGAAAGTCACGTCAGACTGGCCGACTCCCGCCGAGCGCAGCGCCTTCGCCGTCGCTTCCGCACTCCAATGGCCGGTTGGCTCTGGCGCGACGATATGAGAGGCGTCGCAGGTCCTGCCCGCCGCCAACAGCCTGCCCCAGACGCGAGCGGCGCGGGCGGCGGCATGCCGGCGGCGCTCCACCACCAGGACTCCGGCTCCCTCGCCCAGGACGAATCCGTCTCTGTCCCGGTCGAACGGCCGCGAGGCGGCGGCCGGATTGTCATGCCGGGCCGACAGGGCCCGCAAGGCGGCGAAGCTGGTCAGGGTCACCGGGTGAATGACGGCTTCCGTGCCGCCCACCACCGCGACGTCGATCTCGTCATCACGGAAAAGCTGCAGCGCTTGCGCGATCGCGTCCGCGCCGGAGGCACACGCGGTCGCTGTGGTCAGCGCACCGGCGTGCGCCCCCAGCTCGATCGCGATCACCGCCGAGCTCGCGTTGGCCATAATCGCCGGGATGACGTGAGCAGGAAAACCCACATGACCACGGTCCAGGTAACGGGCATGCTCATGGAGCACAGTGAGCAATCCGCCCATGCCCGTCGAGACGATGGCGGCCAGCCGGGCCGGTTCGACGTCCGGGCTGCCCGCGTCTGCCCAGGCGTCCCGTGCCGCCTGGAGGGCGAACTGGACCGAGCGATCAAAGCGCCGGGATTCCCGCTCGCTAATCCTAGTCAGAGCCCCTTCGTCAACTGGGGCGTGCAGGTACACCGGGGTGAGATGCCGTTGCTCCCGGGGCAGGAGTTCGACTCCCGATTCGCCACGGAGCAGCGCTTTCATTGTCGCCTGGGCATCATTCCCGACGGGTGAAACAATACCGATGCCGGTCACGACAAGTTCGTCGTCGACTGCTTTCATGCTGGCCTCCAGCCTGCTGTCAATTTCTCGTTATCGGCGCTAGTCGCCTTGGCCAAGCTGGGAAATTTGAAGCTGGATGAGGCACGCGGCAAGCTGCCCCACGGTCTGGATTGCTTTCAGCGTCTCATCGGGTATGCGGACCGACAGCGCGTCTTCTAGGATGCTGACCAACTCGAGCCTGTCGAGCGAGTCCATCCCCAAAGACTCAAGCAGGGTTTCCTCAGTGGCTTCACTGAAGTCCAGCTGCATTTCCGTCACAGCGTTCTTCAGTACTTGGATTACCTCAGGCTCAGTGAGCACTCGTGACATTGCCGTCGTCTTTCCTTGTGTCATGGCGGACCGGTCCCCGGTCGTCGCCGCCCAAATTCTCCTCGGACCGGAGCCTGGCCCAGATCAGCGCCGCGGCCGAGCCCATCCCGGCGGCCGAGAGCAGATGGCCCAGAGCGGTCGCGCCGCTGCGCTGCGCCCCGACGAGGAAAAGCGGTCTCATCGGACAGCCGCCAGCCAGCCGTTCAGGACGGCCATGCACTCGCGGCTCGCCTCCAGGCCGCCCGCGGAGATCCCGGCGCCCCAACTGGCCGAAGCCGCGTTCTCGGGGTGCGCTGACTGACATCGCCTGGCCACACCGGGCGTCAACGTCCGGAGGCTTTCGCGATCACGCGGTCCACCACCAAGGCTTCTGCCAGCGGACAGACAGGATCGACACGCGCGGCGACCGCACCGATGAAATCAGTTATGAGTGGAACATGTGGATTCGCCGATGGCGGCATGTGTTTGTCAATGGGAACACCATCGATGATTCCCCGGACGTACCCCGAGTCCAGAGGCTCGATAAATAGGTATCCCCCGTCAAAGGTGACTTCTAGGCGATCATGAGGGATGTCGGCGCTCCAGTCCAGTGCGATATCCGCTGTAGCCCCGGTGGCCCAGCCAAGCCACAACCGCGCACGACGTTCGGTCTTGCCGTCGAACCTCTGGGCTATGTCGGCGCTGACGGTCACTGGTTCGCCCAGAAGCCAGCAGAGCAGGTCGATTCGATGGCTGCCAGCATCCGCTAGCACGCCGCCCCCGGCCAATGCTGGGACTGTTCGCCAGTACATCGGGTCATCGGGGGCAGGATCGAACAGGCTCCCGAAGTTGATAGTGAACCGTAGCACGGAAAGTCCGCAGACCACTTCGCGAAGCCACACCAGAGCCGGGGCCAGCCTCCGGTAGTAGGCCACACCGACGCAAAGATCCGACTGAGCGGCCTGCTCTTCGAGCTCGGCGATTCCATCCGGCAACGCTCCGCTGAGCGGTTTTTCGATCAGCACATGACAGCCAGCCCTGATTGCGTCCGACGCGAACGGAATGTGGGTGGCGACGGGAGTGGCAATGTAGACGACATCGACCAGCCGCAGCATCGAAGCGAACTCTGAGGTCGCACTCCCAACACCGTGCTGCTTTGCCACCGCCTGTCCCCGCACCGGATCCCGGCCCCACAAGCACGTCACCGGCTGCGACAGGGACTGCAATGCCGGCATGACCCGCCGCCGCACTACGTCGCCGTAACCGGCCACGCCCCACTTCATACCGGAGTCGCGACCGGCTATTACGGACATATGGCGACCTTGAGCACGTTCGCTGGTGGCCTGGAGAAGGGCGAATCGCCTTCCCAAGGGTACAGCGTCCGGCTCTCGGAGAGAAGGTCGATGGCGTGCGGGAGCTCTTGAAGGGGGTACCGGTGGGTGAGCAGGTCGCTCAGGTGGAGGCGGTCGGCTCCCGTCGCGACAAGCCGCTCAGCAACGCGCATGGCCTCCGCCCGTGCTATGTCCGTCGGCTCGGCCGAACTGTGCACGCGCAGGCCCTTCTTCTCCCATTTGACCAAGTTAAACGTCACATGTGTGTCCACATGATGCGTACCGACGAACACCACGAGCCCGTTCTGCCTCACTAGGTCCACGCATGCGTTAGCGGTCACCGGGGTGCCGACCGCCTCAATGGCCACGTCGAAAGTGTCGCCCAACGCACGAACGGAGACAGCCGATCCATCTGCCACAACGGCCCGATCCGCGCCGATCCGCGTCGAACGCTCGATACGCCACGGGTCCAGATCGGCTACCGCTATTTCGGCTGCACCCCGCAAGCGTGCCACCTGAAGAGCCATCAATCCGACCGGGCCCTGGCCCACGATGGCGACCCGGTCTCCGAGTCGAACGCCCCGAGTGGCATGAACGGCCAGCGGCAACAGTTGCAGAATAGCTCCGTGCTCAAAATCGATATTGTCGGGAAGCGCTCCGACCGCAATTTCTCTGGCCGCCGCAAACTCTGCGAATCCGGACGTGAGGGGGGTGCGGACAAACACACGCTGCCCGGGCTTTACTCGAGTGACCTCGGCTCCTATATCTTCAACAACCCCAGCGACCTCATGCCCGAAGCACCCCATGGCGCAATGATCACGCAAACCCAGATAATGGTAATAGACGAGGTCGCTTCGATTGCAGACCGTGCACGCCCCGACTCTTATCAGCACCTCGGACCGGCCAATTTGCGGAGGTGGCACTTCGGTCAACTCAATACGCCTTCTGCCGATCAGTTGAAATGAGCGCATGATATTAAGGCTCCTACCGTCATGTGAGAACCACAGTTTGTCACGAACCGAACCAGGAACCCACTACGTACTTGTACGTATTCCGATCCCTGGTCGCGTCGGTGATGATGGTTGCAGGGGTCCGGAGCCATAAGACTGCATCAGGTCTGGTGCACCGTGCCGGTCGAGAACCACGCCGCCAGCGGCGGGGCCGTACGCCGACCGGCGAAGGTGCCCGCCTCCAGATCCTGAAAACGACTTAGCTGCTCGGGGGGTTTCTCACGTGACTGATCAGGTAAAGTACGCCGCGGCCAAGCCGACCAACAACCAGGGGCTGGCGGACGTTTCCCTGGACGAGGCCCACTCGCCATCCAAAGTGCTCGCCCATGAAGCCCAGCTACGAAAGTTCGTCAACGGAGAGCCTTTCCGCCCGATCCATATGCGCATCGGAATCATGGGCGCCTGTAATATGCGCTGCAACTTCTGCAACTTCCACTCCCCGAATGAGGACAACTTCTACGATCTCTTCTCCTTCAAAGACTCGATCCCGGCCTGCAAGTGCATTGAGCTCCTTACCGAGTTCGCTCGATCCGGTGGGCGAGCGGTCACGTTCTGCGGAAGTGGTGAATGCACGATCCACCCCGGCTATGCTGACATCTGCCGCGAGGCGCATGCTGCGAGCCTGCGGATCGGCCTCATCACCAACGGCTCCCGGCTGCACCGTGAGGAGCTGGCTAACTGTGTGATCGATACTCACACCTGGGTAAGAATCGGACTCAACGCAGGTACTGAGGAGACATTCAACTCCATTACCCGTGATCGCGAACACACCTTTAAAAAGTTCATGACCTCGGTGGGCAGGTTGCGGGAGTCCGCGGTCGATCCGGAGTTCCGAATCGGCTTCAACTTCGTGATCACCATGCAGAATTACCGTGAGATCCGGCAAGCGGCGCAGGTGGCTCTGGATTCCGGCGCCCACTACGTCCGCTTTGAGCCAGAGTTCTACAGCGCCCTCGGGCACGAGACGATCGAGTCGGTAATGCCCGAGATCTCCGCAGAACTTGCCGAGGTGGCCAAGCTTTCGACGAGGGAATTTGAGGTCTCCATTCCCAAGCTCGACCGCGGGCCGATGGACCAGGTCGAAGCCGTCGAGGGAGACTTCGATCACTGCCACTACAGCCGCTTCGTCACCGCCGTCGGAGCGGATGGCTATCTCTACCCGTGTCCTCAAGTGCATCTCAATAGTCGATACCGGATCGGGAACGTACTGAAGGACGGTTACCTCAAAGTCCTCGAAAGCGGTCCGAGGGAAGAGTGGGAGGCGTCAAATCCGCTCCGTACCGACCTGTGCAAGTCGTGCTTTTACCGGCCACAGAACGAGCTGCTGGAGTGGGTCCGCCGGGGGCGCATCAAACTCGACGAGGCTCTGATGCAGTATCAGATCGAGGTGCCGAAAACACTCCATGCAGATTTCGTGTGAGGTCCGCACCCGATGTTTGCGCAGCAGCTGAGCTCTACATGCAGACACCAGACCACTGAGCAGATCACTGGCGGCCCGCTCCGGGCAGTTGTCTCACGGTTGATCGCGCCTCGCCGTACAGCGCTTCAGGCCCGAGCAAGGCAATCCGGACAGCACCCGGAGTTGCGCAGAGAGACGTACGTCCTCCGGCATGAGGGGCGAGACGAGATCAGAGCAGTTCTACTCAGTCCTCGCGGTCACGGGCCGTGGCCCGCGATACTCGTCTGCCCGGGCCGTAACGCAAGCCTGGACAAAGTTACCGGGGGTGCCCCTCCCGATTATCCGGATCGCGATGTGGCCGTGCACCTGGCTCGCGCCGGCCATCTCACTCTCACGATGGACTACGGGTTCGACGACCGCTCGGAGAAAGCGAGACTTCGTGGCCGCGACCCAGTCGAGGTCCTCGATTGCGTGCTGCGCCTGCACGGCAGATCGGTCCTGGGGGATCTTGTGGAGGACGGGCTGATGGCCCTCGACTGGCTGGCCTCGCACCCGGACGTCCACCACGACCGCCTGGGACTCTTCGGTCACAGCCTTGGGGCCGCTGTCGCGCTGCATACGGCGCTGCTCTATGAGAGCCCAGTGCCGGTCTGCGCCACGAGTCACCTCGGCAGCTACGCGACGATGTACGAACGCTTGTCCACGTGGGACCAGTCCGCGGCGCTTCCCGGCATTCTGTGCCATGCCGATCTGGCGGACCTGTACGGCGCTCTGGCGCCTGCCCGTCTCCAGCTGCAGCATGGCACAGACGATCCATACCTTGATCGTGTTGACGCGCGCGCCGCTGGATGTCGCGTCCAAGCCGCGTACATAGCCTCGCGAGCGGCAGGCGCCGCTGAAGTGCTCGAACTGCCAATGGGGCACGGAACCGCGGTAGAGCATGCGGTTCGCTTCTTCCGTGATGCCCTGGCCACCGCATCCCCCCAGGTGACCGAAGTCCCCGCAGCCCGAATCGGCTTCGATGGTCCGGCCCGCAGGCGGATCCTGGAGCTCGTCGACACCTCTCTGGCCTCTGGCATCCTGACATTGGGCCCCATCGGCGCACAACTGGAGCAACTAGCCCAGGATCGGATCGGACGGGAAACCGCCACAGTAAGTTCCGGATCGGCCGCGCTGGAAATTGCTCTGCGGATTGTCGGCGTCGAAGGCCGGACAGTCCTGGTCCCGGCGAACACCTTCTTCGCCACCGCTGCCAGCGCCATCCGAGCGGGCGCCCGAGTCGACTTCGTCGACATGGAGCTGGATGGTCTCGGCATGGACCCCAGCTCATTGCGGGCCGCCATCGCCGTGCACGACGATGTGGCGGCCGTGATCCCCGTGCACATCGCCGGTGTCGTCTCTCCCGCGCTCGCCGACGTGCTCAAAGCATGTGACGAGGGCGGCATTGCTGTCGTTGAAGATGCCGCACACGCGCTCGGCTCTTCCCTCGACGGGCGACCTGCCGGAGCGTTCGGCCGACTCGCGGCCTTCTCTTTCTATCCGACGAAGGTCATCACGACTGCCGAGGGTGGCTTGGTCGTAGGCCCGGGCCAGGATCTCCAGCTCGCCCGTGGCCTACGCGACCAGGGCAAACGATCCTTCACCGAGAACCTGCACGCAAGCCTCGGTAGCAACTGGCGGATGAGTGAACTCCACGCCGCGGTCGGCGTGACACACCTTGCCATGCTGGACCGACTCCTGGCAGAACGACAACAGCTTGCCACCTGGTACGACGACAGGCTCGGCGGCGTCGACTTCCCTCTCACTGCCTATGTCGTGCCACCCAGGACCTTCACCAACTACTACAAGTACGTCGCTTACCTGCCCGATGGGGTAGACCGCGCCGAATTGAGGCGCCGGTTGCGGAAGCATCACAGCGTCGCGCTCTCCGGCGAGGTTTACGACACACTGCTTCCCGACCAGCCTTTCTTCGCCCATGCGTTCGCGGGCCGCACGTTCAAGAACGCCGAGTGGTTTGCCGCCCATCACGTGTGCCTTCCGATCTTTCCCGGGATGACGCGGCGTCAGCAGGAACGAGTGGCCGCTGCCCTTGAAAGCGAGCTTCGGTGCCTGACCCAATGAATTCACGAACGACGGTGGCTCTTGAAGATTGGACCTTGCCGCTCTTCCGTGGCGGCCGGTGGTATTCATCACAGGACGTGCACGTCGTGGAGGGAGTACTCGCTCCGGGCCCTCGGCTGTCACTGGCACCCGAGATCCTCATCCGCGACGACGCGACGCGCCTGAGTTCGCGAGATCACTGGCCATCGTTTGGGTTGGACGACCGCCTTCGCCTGCTTCGTGAGGCCGTCGACCTGTTCCGGTACGGGCAGATCACGGTCACAGGAGCCGACACGCAGGGACCCGCTGAGTTCGCGACGGCCATGCACGCCATCGCCGGACTGCCGCCCACGCTTGTGGACCGCTGGTGCTCGATGCTCCGCGGCCACCTCGACCGGCTCGACTGGCTCGCGCCGAAACGGCCGGACGGCGCATTGGCGCTGGTTTCGTTGCCCAGCAATACCTTCACCTGCCTGGAAGCCGTGCTCGAAGCCACGATGTCCAGCGCAGCCGTCTGGATCAGACCGAGCCGACGCGAACCTCTGTCGTCGGCGCGCCTCCTCGGGGCACTCATCCAGGTGGGCTGGCCGACCGAACGTCTGGGCTTCTATCCGAGTACACCGGAGGTCCTGCCCGCCTTGCTCCAGGTGACCGACCGGCAGGTCGTGTACGGCGGCGACGGTGTTGTGGCCCACGTCACCGGAGATGGCGGGCTCGACCTTCGAGGTCCTGGGCAGGGTCGCGTGATCGTAGACGAGAAGTCACTGGCGTCGCCAGACCTGCTTGCGGCACGGCTTGCGGATCTTGTCGCGTCCAATGCGGGACGTTTCTGCACGAACATCCGCACCATCGCATGCCTGGGAAACCCCCTGCCCCTTGCCGAGAAACTCGCCGAGGTCCTCGACGGGATTTCGCTCAGCCCACCGGACAGCCGCTGGCCCCAGGCATGTTGTGCGCAGAGCGACGGGCGGCGGATAGTGGCGCAGCTCGAGCGGTTGCTCCTTCCGGGCAGCCGGGTCATGACGCGACGCCCTCCGCTACTGGAGGCAGACGGATCGGCCTTTCTTACCCCAACGCTGGTGTACATCGACAACCCCCACCACCCCCTCGCCGGCTGGGAGCCACCGTTCGCCCTTGCCACCATCCTGGCCATCGACCCGGCTGCCCTGAAGACGTGCACCTCGCCCACTCGGGCCTATCCCTTCGCGAGATAGGAGCGGAATCCTGAACGCCATCCGCCAATCCTCGGACGACGGAGTTGCGTCCGTCGCTGACATCATGCTGGAACGGGTGCCAGAACTGCGCTACTCCCTCGATGAGTGGACCGAGCGCATGATGCACTGGCACTTCTCTGAGCAGACGGGGTCGCCGTTCTGGCTGGAACGCAAGAACCAGCTTCCTTTCGATCCGCTCCGCGAGATCCGCGACTTCGAATCCCTGAAACTGTTCGGCTTGTTCGACAAATCCACGCTCCGGTCTTCGCGAGCACGCGACCTGCTGCCACGCGGTTTCCGCGGCCGGCCTTTCCGTGTTGTCGAGACCGGCGGTACCTCAGGTCCACCATGCCGGGTCGTCGATGTTACCCGCGGTGACTACGACATCCGGATATACCGCGTCATGCTGGAGGCACGCGGATTGGCCGGCGGTGACGTCCTGGCGATGACACCGAGCGGCCCGCACGCATACGGGCACTTCGTCAAGCGCCTTGCCGACAGCTGGAACGGAGCCACGTTCTTCATCGACTTCGACCCGAGATGGGTGAAGACCCGGCTACGCTCGTCGGCCCGGGTGGACGACTACCTCGGTCATCTGATCGATCAGGCCCAAATGCTTCTACACGACGAACGGCCGTCTCTGCTCTTCACCACCTCCAAGTTGCTGCTTGCTCTCGCGCCGGCGCTGGACAAGCCGCTCACCGAATACGGCGTGCGGGCGGCCTGCACAGGGGGCACGTCCTGCACTCCGGAAGAGGCGTGCTACGTGCGCGAGCAGTATCTCTCCCAGGTCCAGTGGATAGACACCTACGGCAACACGCTGATGGGCCACGCCCTGCAGGCGGATCCCCCGTCGCCGCAAGATTCGCCCAGCTACCACCTGCCGCCGCCCCTTGCGGTCGCGGAGATCGTAGATCCCACCGATCCCTGGCAGTCGGTGCCCCGCGGCGCACGCGGCCGCGTACGGGTAACGACGCTTCTGGAAGATCTCTTCATCCCGAATCTACTTGAGCGCGACAGCGCGGTTCGGACCGGCCCGCATGCCTGGTTTCCCTGGGAGGGTATGGCCCGAATCGAGATCTTCCAGGAAGCCCGGTCAGACGGGATGATTGAGGGGGTTTACTGATGCAGTCACCGGCCAACCCCATGACCGCATGTAGGGTACTGTCATCCAACGGCGTCCCCATCCCATTCTACAATGACCTTTTCTCACCTCTTCAAGACAGCAGCTCGATGCTGTCCGACCCGGTCGCGCTGCGGAGGCGCTTTCAGGAAGAGGGATATGTATATCTTCGGGGGGCGCTCGACCGGCAGAGCGTGATGGACCTGCGCAGCGCGTACCTGTCAACCTTTCCATCTGAAATGCTGAAGCCCGGGACCTCGCCCGCTGACGGTATCTTCTCCGGAAGGGTGCCGACAGGCCTTCCGCCCCACGGTATGCGCGGACATCCGGCGTACGGCTTCGTCAGGTCGCCGGTTTTCGAACGGTTCCTGAGCCAGCCGAAGCTCGCCCAATTGGCCGAGGTGCTGCTCGGTGGACCACCCATGCGACTGCGCCGAAGCATTCTCCGGCATTTCTATCAGGGTTCGCAGCGGTCCTCGCGGGCGCACGTTGACGCTGCCTATATGGACGAGGGCTCCTT
Source organism: uncultured Actinomycetes bacterium (assembly GCA_963739615.1). Taxonomy (GTDB): domain Bacteria; phylum Actinomycetota; class Actinomycetes; order Streptosporangiales; family Streptosporangiaceae; genus Palsa-504. Next base: position 313,982 of record CAVUBD010000027.1, on the reverse strand, counting down.
GGAAGTGGTTACGATTTGGATCCCTGTAGGGGACTGCCCACTGGACACCGGCGGGCTAATCTACCTCAAAGACTCCCACAGGATGGCCCCTTCGGACTTGGCGCCGGCCCGATCACACTCCGATCGGCCGTTCGACGATCGCCCGATCAGTCACGATCTGGAATGGACGGCGCGCAGCCTAAAGAGCAGGTGGCTATGGGCCGACTACTCCGCCGGGGACATCTGCATCCATGACCCTCGGATCGTCCACGCGTCCCTGGACACCACTACCGGGAGCATGCGGGTCTCAGTGGACGTACGCTTCGCTCTCCGCGGGATTACCACCGACCGTCGTTGGGCTAGACCTTGGTCAGGCGATGACGGCGCGTTATGTCCTGGCAATCACACGAGCGCGAACGATAGGAGACGTGATGGAGCGAATTGTTTTCAGCGAGGAGTGTAACTCCTGGGACGCTAACTTCTATTTCATGGGACGCCTACCCTATGGCAACGTCGCTATGCTTGGTGTTGTCTATTTGGAGCGCGAACTGGACTTCGACGAGATCGTTCGCCACGTATCCAAGCTGAGCGCTGGCATCGGACGCCTCCGTCAGCGGATTCGGCCGGCCCCCTTTAACTTGGTCGCGCCTACCTGGGTGGACGCGAAGGACTTCCAAGTCACCAACCACGTCTTCCGGAAGGAGTTGCCTGTCGGCAGCGGTGCGGCGGAGATCATGCGCACGATTGATCAAATTCAGAGCGAGCCGTGGAACCCCTGCAGGCCTCCTTGGTCCTTCACGGTGCTCAGCCTGCCAGATGATGCGGCTGTGGGGGTACTGAAGGTCCATCACGCGCTCGCCGATGGCATGACCGCGATGGCGCTCTTCACCGCGGGGAGCGAGATCTCGATCGACGCGCGAAGCGCTGCGAGATCACCCCTTATCGCCGCCTTCGGGACGGCGGCCAAGACCACTGCCACCGTCATTCGTCAGACATGGCCGAAGATGGTGATCACGCCCCGCGCCGGAGAATGGCGAGCCCTCATAAAGGGCCTACAGTCCACGCTACGGACCCCCGAGCAGCCGGGCCGCCCGAGCCGTGAGAGGAAATCGTGCCTCTTTGAGGTTCCCGCGTCGACATGGCAGGCGGCCGCCCGCCAGCGGGGCGGGGGAACCTACGACCTTTATCTTGCTTTCAGTGCTGCCATCTGGTCAGACTACTTCGCCGCCCTGGGAGGGAATCGGACACTGGTTCGGGTCAACATGGTGGTCGACCGTCGTGGAAATACCACCGAGCAGGAGGGCGGCAATCAGATCGGCGTGGCAACGGTGCTGATCGACACCAGTGAACCCATCCTCAAGGACCTTTCCCGGGTCCGTGAGGCCGCTCGGCACGCTCGCCAGCAGCTCTTGGGGAGCCAACCAACGCTGCTTGACCTCGGCCATCAGCTGCTACCCGGACGGATACGGGCTGAGCTTACCCTTCGGCAGTACAGCTGGATTGATGTGGCCGCCACCAACGTGTCTGCGCCTGCGGGCATCGAGGTGGCTTCAGTTCCCGTGACCAAGCTATTCGGTTACCCGCTCTGCACGGCCACCCCATTTGCGTTGGCGCTTGTACGCTATCGTGACCGTTTCCATATAGTCGTCAATGCCGACGCGGGGCTGGTAACCGACTGGAATTTGCTCGTCAAGAGTGTAGAAAGCGCCCTGGATTCTGTCGGCATAACAGCGTCCGTTCAGCATGGACACGTCAGCTGATCCGTTTCGCAGTACCGTCAGGCGGCCGACTGGACCTCACAAGCCGATGCTGCACAGCGCGATTCTGTATTGAAGCATGCTGCGGTCTCTTTTGATCATGTCATCACCACGCGGCCGATCCTCGCGGACAAGCTCCCGCCACCGGCCAGGTATGTCGGTATAGCCAAGGAAGTTCCTGAAGCACAGCCGCGCGCCTGGCCTCGCCGCACGGACAATCTCGCCGAACAGTTCCTCGATCTCGGCGGCTGAAAGCCACTCGCAGATATTCGAGATGGAGAATCCCGCGATACTACCGCTGGGGCAGCCGCGCAGGTACCGGGAGATCGAGCCGTCCACCAGAGTGAGCCGCCGCGTGACGTCGGCCATCGCGGCCCAGTTCTCCGCAGCCAGGTATGGGGGAGTGCCTCCGCCGAGCCGGGTCCGGTAGTATCCAAAGAACATCTGGTGGAAGAAGTAATTGTCACGGATCGGCGAACGGGTGAGAGCCGTTTCGATGGTGCGCAGGAAATGGCGGGCGAAGCTCGGATTTTGCACGCGCCGAAAGAACTCCGGATCGTACGCCTTTTTGAGTACCATGCGGTTCGCCATCAGGTGGATGAGCGCCCGCCAGCGGACGCTGTCCCATTCCTGCGCATAGAAGCGGCGTTGCTGGTCCAGCGTCGTGCAGCGCAGGAACCGCTCGATGCGGCGCCGGGGGTGTACGCCGCGGCGCACAGCACCCGCGATCGCCCGCAGGAGCATCTCGGTCACTCCGGCATTGAGCACGCCCCTCTCGACCGCACGCGAATGCCTGTCCCAGTAGCGGACCGCGTCCTCGCTGAGGGCCTCCCTGTAGATCCTGTACAGGGTGAGCCGCTCCGCGGCCGTGGCGGGTGTTCCGCCGAGGAAGGCAATCGCCCGCTCCGGAGCGGCTGCGGCTGCGGCTGCCTTGAGTTCAACGACGTGGTTCTGGGTGCGGTTGACGTCCACCGCGACAACCTGGCTCGCACCTGCAGCGACCAGAGACAGTGCCGTGCAGCCGCCTGAGCTGACCACCACGAGCGGGCCATCCAGATGGCGGGCGAAAGCCTCGAGCTCGAGCAAGGGATCCTCCCGGACCTGAGCGAAGAAGAGGCGATCATCCCGCGCATCGGGAAGCGTGAGCCGTGGCGTGACATTCGTCAAAGCCGACGGGACCATATCCATCCGAGCCCTCCGTCCAGTCACCTGCGGCGCCCTTTTAACGGGCGCCGCGACCGAGCCGCCGCAGGCTGGCCCATGTCAGCGGGACGAGCACGACCGTCGCGGCGATCAACGCGACGAGGCCGGGCCACGTGCCGGACCACGTCACGGGGCCTGCGAATCCCTGACGGCTCATCTCGAGAACCGGGGTCATGGGGTTCGCCGAGGCGACCGCGCGGAGCCAGGCCGTCTGATAGTGCAGCGGCACCTGGCCGGTCGTCAGCAGGCTGGCCGCGACAATGCCCGCCGTGACCAGGCCGATGGACTGTGCAGCCGGAAACCGGTACAACACGGCCAGCGCCCACAAGCCGGACCACGTAGCGATGCCTGCTGAGGCGAGTACGAGCAACGGGATGGCACCGGCCATACCGGCGCCGACAATGGCACCTGAGGGAATCGCGATCGCAAGGACCGCCGCCAGCTGCATCCAGGCACGCCCAACTGAGCCGAGCACCTCGCCAAAGACGAGCGTTACCCGGGCGGCTGGCGCGATGAGCAGCCGGTCCATGAATCCGCTCTGGACGTCGCGCGCGACGTCGTAGGCGGACCCGAGCCCGGCGAACGCTGCGCCCATCACCACGGCGTAAGGGGCGACCCAGCTAAGCGAGTTGGGGGCCGGGAAACCCGCCAAGCTCGCAACCCCGCCGAAAGCGCCGCTGAATATGATCAGCACGAGCACCGGCAGGCCGATGACGGTGACGACGTTCCCAGGAATCCTGAACACATTGAGGACATTGCGGCAGCCGATGAGGAACGCGACCCGGATCGCGGCCATCATGACGCCGCCGACCTGCCTCTCGCGCGGAGCGCGCCAAGTGCCAGCATCGCCGTCACGGCGCACAACAGCGCGGCGACGCCGATAGCCCCGACCGGAGCGCGCGCCCCGGCGTGGTGGCCGAGCACCTCGGCGCGCATACCATCCGCCTCTCGCGCGGAGCGCGCCAAGTGCCAGCATCGCCGCCACGGCGCACAACAGCGCGGCGACGCCGATAGCCCCGACCGGAGCGCGCGCCCCGGCGTGGTGGCCGAGCACCTCGGCGCGCATACCATCGGCAATCGTGGTCAGCGGACTGTGTTCGGCAACGGTGCGGAACCAGCCGCGCATGTCCGTCGGCGGGAAGAACGCTGAGCTGACGAACAGCAGGATGAGCAGCACGCCGAACAGGCTCTGCATAACCTCGCTGTCCCCGGTGCGAAGGCCGATGGCGACCGCGACGCCTGCAACCGCGACCGCGACCAACACTGCTGCTGCGAGGACGGCGAGACCACCCACGGCGCCGCCGCCGATTCCGGCGCCGAACGCCCCGAAGATCGCAATGATCGCGCAACTCTGCACGGCCGCCTGGGCTGCGGCCACAGACAGCACGCCCGCGGCAATACCTGGCCGCCAAGCCGGTGTGAGCAGCACGCGGTAGATGAAGCCGTTCTCCACGTCTGTCGTCGCTTCCGTTCCGGCCACGATGCCGACATACACCGAGCCGACGAGCAACGTCGCTGGCAAGACGTATCGCAGGTAGGAAGCCGACGATGGGAAGCCGATCATATCGGCGACCCGGCCGTAGTCGGCGGTGAACACCGCAGCCACGACCAATGGCACAAGGATGCCCGGTAGCCACGCGGCAGGCTGCCGGGCCGTGCGCCGTGCCGCCCGCCCAGCGAGCGCCGCGACCTCACCCCAGCTGCCGAGCCCGGCGGCCACTAGTCGCGCTCGGGCCGCGGCGGCCATGGCCCCTCCTGCGGCCCGGCAGCGACACCAACACGGCTACCAGGCTGGTCCGGTCCTCCTGGCCGCATATGGCGGCCGGTGGCGTCGGCGAAAACGTCTTCGAGGGTGGGCGGGTCGAGATGCAGATGCTCGATGACCAACTGGGCGTCGTCAAGCGCGCGAATCGCCGCGGCCACCGACCGTGTCCCTCCGTCCAGCCCGATGCCGACAGCGCCCGGCGGCCCAGGCCGGGCAGTACCAAATCCGCTGAGGACGACCGCCGCACGTTCGCGCTGGCCCGCTGGCACGGTCACCCGCAGGGTCAGTAGATCGACCGCACTCTTGAGCGTCTCGGGAGCGCCGCCGCGGACAACCGACCCGCGATCCATGATCGCGAGGTGGTCGCAGAGCCGGTCAGCTTCTTCCAGGTACTGGGTGGTGAGGAACACGGTGGTGCCGCGCTCCCGGCTCAGCGCCCTGATATGCCTCCAGATCGCCTGCCGGCTTGCGGGGTCAACTCCAGTGGTCGGTTCATCGAGAAACAGAACCTTCGGCTCGTGGATCAAGGCGAGCGCGAGGTCAAGCCGACGCCGTGTGCCACCCGAGTAGGTCTTGGTCCGGTCGGCCGCCACCGCAGCGAGCTCGAACCTGTCGAGCAGCGCCGCGGCACGCCGCCGGGCTACCTTACCCGGCAGCCCGTGCAGGGCGGCCTGCATCTGGATCAGCTCATTGCCCGTCATGAGCGGGTCAAGGGCGGTTTCCTGCATGGCCGCACCGATGACCCGCCGCACCTGAGCAGCCTGGCGCACTACGTCGAGCCCGCTGATGCGCGCCGATCCGCTGCTCGGAGCGAGCAAGGTAGTAAGCATGCGCACGACGGTCGTTTTGCCTGCACCGTTCGGGCCGAGCAGCCCGAATATCTGCCCTTCGGTCACCGCGAGGTCGATTCCGGCCACGGCAGACTTGCCGCCGAAAGACCGTGCGAGTCCCGCCGCGGAAATGGCGGCCATCATATCTGGTTCTTCAGCCATGGCTACTCCAGAGCCAACGGTCACAATGCCACTGATGTTCAGTGATGTAATGCCTCATTGATTACAGAGGACGACCGCGAGGCGCTGATACATCCCGGGGGCGGCTGGGCTACCACCGCCTTGGTTACCTCAGCCGTCCGATCGCACGTCCACGTTGGCCAGGGTGCTGGCTTGCAGCAGCTGCCACATGTGCCGGCGCCGCGGCTTGCCGCTGGAGGTGCGGCGGATAAGCCCGCGCGCCCCGCAAGCAACGGTGAGCACTGGTTCGGGGCCGAGTTCTTCGCGCAGCGCCCTCATCACCTCGTCACGCCAGGGGCCCGGAGGAGCCTCGGCGAAGACCGCGACGGCAGCCCGGCCGCGGTCCATGCCGCTGACCGCGAGGGCGCTGCCCTTGGGGAGTCCGGCGGCGGCCGCCACCTTAGCGTCGAGATCCTCGACGTATACGCTGCGTCCCCGCAGCTTGAGGCTGTCACCCATACGCCCGAGGACGTACAGTTCGCCGCCGTCGAAAAACCCGCCGTCTCCGGTCCACAGCTCGCCGCCGGAGAACCGGGTCGCGCCGCTCGCCCGCCCACCGTGGTAGCCTGCGGCCACCGAGGTGCCGGTCACCACGATCTCCCCGAGGTGCCCATCGGGCAGCGGTTTGCCGTCCTCATCGGCGATCCAGACACCAACGTCGTCCTCGGCCGCGGGGCGGCCGTGGCCGATGAGCCAGCCGGAGCCGGGTGCGACCGGTGCGTCGCCGACCCGGGCCACCTCCACGATTGGCACTGCCTCGCCGAATCGCAGTCCGCTCCACTCGGGCCGGATGATGCGCGGTGGCGCGGACCGCGGGGAGGAGGTAACCCCCAGCGTGTTTTCCGCTAGACCATAGGCGGGCAGGAATACAGTCGCCGAGAACCCGGCGGGCGCGGCGAGGCGGGCAAACGAGTCCAACGCCGACACGTCGGTCGTTTCGGCACCCACGCAGACGGTGCGCCAGCCGGAGAGGTCCAGCTCGGCGAGCCTTTCGGGCGGCACCCGGCGCGCCGCGTAGGCGAACGCGAACGAGGGCGACGCGGAGACATTGGCTTTGCCCGGGCCGAAGCACTCAAGCCATCGCAGCGGGTTCTGGATGAACTGCTCGGGACGCATCAGCCAGAGGTCGGCCTGGTTCGCCACCGCAAAGAAGAGACAGCCGATGAGCCCCATGTCGTGGTGAAGCGGTAGCCACGACGCGATACCGTCCCCGGTTCGCAAGTCCGCCCATCTCCTCAGCACGGCAAGGTTGGCCCTCAGGTTGTCCCAGGACACCCGCACTCCCCGTGGGCGGCTGGTAGAGCCCGAGGTGAACTGCAGCAGTGCCAGCTCCCCCGCGGGCTGGGGCTCGAGTTCCTCGCTGCCTTCGCGCAGTACCCACGGCGCGCCCGGCTGGTGTGACCGGGCTAGCGCTGCGCCGAGCAGTGGCGCGAACTTATCCGAGGTGATCGTCAGGATCGGCGCCGCCTGCTCGATGATGGCCGAGACGTGGCTGACGTACTCCTCGGTGGGCTGGAACGATGGCGGCACGATCGGGCAGACCGTTGCGCCGGCCGCCCATACGCCGTAGATAGCGGAGAGTACGGGGTAGCCGGTGGGCATGAGTACGCATACCGTGTCGCCCGGGCGGGCTCCGCCGGCGGCCAGGGCGGCAGCGACCCGGCGGGCGGCGCCCGCGAGTTCCGGGTACGGCATGTACTGCCATCCGTCGGACGCGTGCGCGAGGTACACCCCCGAGTCCGGGCTGGGATCGGTGAGCCATCCGGTGAGCGGGCACATAGGGCCGTTCCCCTTCTATCTGGCGACGAACCGTTCCCTCGGTGCCTGCAGCAGCTCAACGAGCTGTCCCAGGTTGGCCACCTCGCGCAGCGCGGATTGGGTGAAGAAGGCGTCGAACTCCTCCTGGAGGTCGACGGCCATCTCGACCAGCAGGAAGCTGTCGGCGGCGAGTTCCCGCAGGGTGGTCTCGGGCGTGAGTTTCGTGACCGGGACGTTCAGCGTCGCGCTGATTCGCTCGGCGACGTGCTCGAAGGTGATGGGCATGGCGCTCCTCCCGTCAACGGGATCAGGGTGGGTGGTGCTCCGGGCAACCGCAATCGACAGGTAACCGCCCTTGAAGCGGGCAGAGGAGAAACCGAACAGCTGTCCGGTGCCGCGACGGCGGGCCTGGCCCGCCCGGGCACCGGCTGGCTGGGTGGTGTAATCGCGCAGGACGGCGTCCTGGTTGGCCAGGTCGGCCTTGAACAGGGCCTCCTTAACCGTCCACATGCGCAGGTGCTCGGCGGCGCGGGCGGCGGACCGAACGGTAGCCAGCCACGCCTGTTCGGTGTCATCAAGAAAGAACCGCGCGGTTAGCGGATTGACCAGGCGGTGGGTCTCCACGTCGACACCAAGGCCAGCCGACAGCGGCGTGATCGACCCGGCGGCGACCGCCCCGCGGTCGGTGTGCGTGAGCGACACCCTCGGATGGGGGAAGCCGCACGTGGCGGTGTCGCGAGGCAATCCCAGCAGCCCGAGAAGCACTCGCAGCGCGTGCCGCGACGTCAGCCACTGCCGACGGCGCTCGCTTCCGGCCAGACCGGAAAGCTGCGTGCGCTCCTGCGCCGTGAGGGACCTGACCGGGGCCGGCTGGCCGGTCCACACCGCGAGTACCGGAGTTCTCATTCGACCCGCCGCGCCGTGGTCTGCGCCAGGAAGGCGATCCGCTCGCCGTACTCGGCCAGGGTTTTGGCGTAGACTTCCTTGTCCGCCGCGGTATACCGCGCGAGGGTCTCGTCGATCATGTCCCTGCCGTACCGGTCGGCCATCGCAAGGAGCGCGTCCTTGACGTACTTCACGTGCCACCGCTCGTCGAGCATGATTCGCTTGATCGTCTGCTGGATCTCCGGATGCGTACCGGGGAAGCGGAGGTGCTGGTGGTACTGGCCGATGACACGCTTCTCGAAGACCTGAGTGATCGCCATGACCTCCATCAGGTTTGCGGGTACGCCGACGGCGTCGAGGTACTGGTCCTGATAGCTGCGGTTCTGCTTGATGGCGGTGTGGCCGAGGTTGCTGATGCAGTGTGTCCAGTAGCTGGCGTGGTTGGCCTCGTCAGCGAAATGGTGCGTCACGTCAACCTGCAGTGGGCCGCGTACGGTGCGGGCGACCCGGCCGAAGAATAGCGCTCCGTTGATCTCGGACGAGCGGTAGTAGCTCAACAGCCAAAGCTCGTTTTCGGCTATCGGCCGTGCTGGCGAGTCGGCGCCGGTTTGCGCCCGAATCACCGGCGGGTGGTCCTCGTCACGCATGTTCACGTGCCTCCTCATGGGGTGCCGGTGTTTGCTGCCGGCCCCAACGCGACGCGACCAGGCGCTGGCATACGGCTTCCACCAGCGCGACCGGGTCGGGAGCCTGGTAGCCGGGCCACGAGGCACGCAGCGCGTCGTTGCGGAATGTCTTCGCCAGGTACAGCTGGGCACCGAACGGGGCGACGGACGCCAGGGACTCCGCGATGGGACCGCCGCGGAAGTGGCTGGCCGCGGCGACCAGGCTGTTGAAGCTGTCCTCGTCGCAGAAGACCGGCGACAGCACCTGACGTCGGCGGAAGTGGTCGTCCCGGGCGAAGACGGCGAACGAGGTTTTTATCACCTGGGCGAGGGTTGGCGTGTGCGCCGGGTCCGGGCAGACGTGGTAGATCCCGTGCGCGCGCGCCGGATCCATTAGGTGGATGACCGCCGACGTGGTGAACGCCGCCGTGGCCAGGCTCACCGGTGTCCACGGGTTTCCTGGCACAAGCGACAGCAGGCCGTAGAAGAAAAGCTTCATCGTGTTGTGGAAGGCGTTGTACTGCACAACCTGCCCGGCATCATCGTCGGCGACGACCGTGGGCAGGCGCAGCACTGATACCGGCAGATCTCCGGCGGTCAGCACCTCCTCTTCCGCCGCCCACTTCGACCACTCGTAGTGGTTGACGAACCCGGCATCGCGGTGCCTGCGCTCGGCCACCTCACCGCTCAGCCGTCCAGCGCTGTAGAGAGTCGACAGCAGGGCGAGGCGTTGCAGGTTGTCGCACCTGCGCGCGAAGGAAGCCAGCCGGATGGTGCCCTCCACGTTGATGCGACGGGCCACGTTCCGCTCAACGTTGAAGCGGGTGACGGCGGCGGCGTGCACGATTCGCGTTACCGTCCGCCGATCGATCTGGTCCAGGGCTCCGTCATGGCTCAGGTCCGCCGCGACGAAGCTGATCCGGCCGGGCGCCGCTGGCGGGAGCGCGCGCTCCAGTCCGTCGCGTTTGGCGGCGAGTTCGGCAGCATCCCGAGCCCGCAGGGCAAGTACGAGCCGGTCGTCTCCTGCTTGCAGCAGCGCGGCGGCCACGCGGCGGCCAAGGTAGCCATCGGCTCCGGTGATGAGCGTCGCTGCCATCACCGCCGGGCCTGCGCCTTCTGTGCCGCCTCTTCGGGCCGGGGCCAGGATTCGCTGTCCAGCCCGTACCTGTCGATGATCGCAAACAGCCATCGCTCGATGCCGAAGGCGAGGCAGGCGCTGTGCGCGGGCTCGCCGTCGCGGGTGAGGCCGAAGGCCGTGCCGAAATGGTCATGATGCAGGTTCGTCGAGGCGATCGCGAGATCGCCGCCGTAAGTAGCCTCGTGTTTGGTCGGCTGCACCCGCTGCAGCAGATATTTCGGATTGGACTGGGGCTGGAAGAATGGATCGGTTGCGGTCAGCCATTCGACGGGCAGATCCATCAGGTGCAGGAAGTCGTCGACCGCCGCTTGCGCCCGCTGCAGGAACGCGACGGTCTCTGCCTTCGTGCCCAGACAGACGATCTCCCGCATGGTGAAGCTCCACAACCGCCGCAGGGGCTCGTAGCGGCCCTCGTGCCGGAAACAGGTGGCGCGGGTGGTCAGGTACCGCGGCCGGTCGAACGACTCGCCCTCTCGGCTGCAATATAGGTGGTAGCAGGCAGCCGGGGTGAGGACTTCCGATACCGGCGACAGCCGGGTCAGCGCGATCTCACCGTGGTCGCCGACGACCTCACCGGCGAGAAAACCGGTGAGCTCGGCCGGGTCGAGGCGCGTGGGGAAGGTCGCCTGGTGGGGGAAAGAACGGAGGTAGTCGATCCGCTGCAGCTTGTCGGCCGGTAGGGACGCCGGATGATTCTCCTCGTCGGCGCCCCAGATCGCGGCTAGCAACAAGAAGGCATGGTCACAGCGGTTCGCCAGCGCCAGAAGGGGGCCGCGCAGCCCAGCCTGCCCCGACGGGTGCCAGAGGAGGCCGAGGCGCTGCAGCGCTTCTAGCGAGGTGGAGGCCGGGGCGGTCATGGGGACTCCGGCACGTGGCCGAAGCGGAGCACCAGCGTGTCGATGTCGCGCAAGTCGCCCGGCCGCAGGTCCTCCACGTCGATTGGCGCGCCGCGCAGCCGTTCGAGGAGCAGGAGCAGCTCGGGCACGTGCAGGGAACGCAGCCGCCGCTCCTCGAATAGGGGAGTTGTATCGGTAAGTGCGGCGCTGCCCCGATCCTTGGCCTTGGTCAGGACCCAGGAGCGCAGGATCTCCCGGATCTCCTGCTCAGAACGCATCAGCTGGCTCCTTTGTGAGGATCCCTGTCGTGATCAAGAAGTTCGTGCACTTCGCCGACATCTGGCGCCGGTGCTCGCGCTGCCCGGGCGCCGCCCACGCCTCCTCGGCCAGCCCCCAGGGGTCGGATACCCCGACGTCGGCGTACACGTCGGGGTTGTAGTACTCGCGCCAGCTGGCCACGAAGAACAGCTCGAGATAGCTGCGGATGCCCGCCACCCGCAAGTCGTCCCATTCCGGCGCGCACGCGTCCCACAGGGCGGCGACCAGGCGCCGGCCGAAGATCAGATGGCGTGCTTCTTCGAAGTGGTGATTGTTGTTGATGAACCGCGCCACTGGATGCAACCGGGCGTCACGCCCCTGAATCCAGTTGTAGCGATCCACGATCTCCTCAAAGATCATGGTCTTGGCGAAGAAAAGGAAATCCTCCACGTCACGCGGATGCGATTCGGTCCCGGCGAGTTGCCTAGTGCGGTACACGCGGGCGTACCGCGTGCAAAATCCGCCGAAGAAGATGCTGTGTTTGTTCTCCTCGTCGAGGAAGTGATGCAGGTAGTCCGCGACCTCCACCAGGTCCTTGCGGTACAGGCGCGCGGCCAGCCCCTGTATGAGGCTCTTCTCGCCATGGATGTTGAGGCTGTAGAAGTTGGCCGCTTCGAAGAAAGCAAGTCGGCAGCGGGTGCGCGCGCCGAGGCTCTCCCACAGCGGCGTGCCATAGAGGCTGAGCAGCTCGGGCGAGCCGAACCACTCCGAGTCCGGGTCAACCGTATCCGGCCACTTCAGCGCCTCATATGGATTCTGGTATGACCGCTGTGACAGGTGGCTCAATCGCGCGGCCGTGACGCCGAGCGAAGCAACGGCCTCCTTCAGCTTGGCCTGCCCCATGACCCCACCGCTTCCATGATCACGCACTGCCAGTTGAGGCCGAAGCCGGCCATAATCAGCGCGATCCGCTGGCCGGGGCGCACCCGGTCGGCGGCGACGAGCTGCTCCAGGTTGATGATGTTGTCGGCCGAGATCACGTGGCCGATGTCGGGCATCGAAGGGAACCAGACCTTGCCGAAGTCGATCCGGAGCAGTCGGCACAGGATCTGCCACGCCTTGTCGTTCGTGTTCTGGGTGACCACCCAGTCCAAGTCGTCGGACGTCATTCCGGCGCGGGCTAGCGTCTCGAGCACCAGGCGCTGGGTGTAGGCGAAGTAGCTGCCCACGGTCTCGTCGTCGGTGCCTTGGCCCAGCCCGCCGTTCGTGATCTGGTGGACCGTGATGAGGCGGAACCCGGTGGGCTGCCGACCGACCACACACGCCGCGGCACCATCGGAGATCAGGTTGTAGGCCTGCTCGTAGATGGCGCCGGCCGGAAACCGGTCCGCAGTCACGCACAACACGCGCTGCCATTGCTCCTCGGCCGCGAGCATGGCCGCGGCCACGCGGATCGAGCCGAGCATGGCCGTACAAGCCTGCTGGTTAAGGCCCAAGACCACCGAACGGTTCAGGCCGAAGTCGGCCTGCAACCGGCTAACAGGAAAGTCCATCAGATACTTCACGTCGCGCGTGCGTTCCCACGCCGTCAGATCTCCGGCGTTGCCGTTGGCCGGAAGACACGTGGCGTAGACGATCGCGTCGATCTGGCCCAGCTGGCCGGCCTCGGCCAGCTGGGCCGTCGTCGTCGCCGCCAGGTCGTAGGCGCTCGTGGAAGGCTCACAGATGTGGTGCCACTGGAACCCGGCCGACTCCAGGTCAGCTGCGGTGGACAGCAGGCGGCCCGCCGCCGCCGATTCCCCTACATGGAGTTTCCGCTCGCCCAGCGAATAGGCGAGAGAATTAACATACAATCGGGCCATCGAACACCCCTAGACGGTCCGGGCGTCATTCAAGTTTGCCGCGTTACGGCCGTAACGTTCTACGTCAAACGTGGCTGGGTCATTTCCACTCCTCACATGGGCTCTGCCGCAAGCGCCGCTGCAGGCTTGGAATTCCCCTCCGTCGGCGGGCCGCCGCGCGAAACAGAGCCGCATGTCCTTACAGAGGCCCGCCACGCCCGCCTGATACATCGCACCACACCCCAGTTGAGCAACGCGCCGCTCCGATAGGGCGAGGCGCAAGAGTCCCACACCAGCGCATTGGCCCCACACCGACCTGGCGCACCACTTCCCACTGCCCGCGGCCGGGATGATCAGCCCAGCGGGGAACCACCGGTAACAGTGGATCGATCCGTGTCCACAGATCTCGTAAACCACACACGATGGCTACTGTCCCTTCCTCACGGGCACCCTCAACCGCCTCGTGACCGCCACTATTGCTGTTAGGAGTTCTAAGCGACAAGTCAAGGAATCGCGCCGAATGTATCTGAATGGCGCTCGCCACCCTCTGCCGTCTTAGAGATGTCGATTGAGGCTGTGGACGGAGTCAGCGATCGGCTGGTTTCGGCACCGCTCTGACCGACGTCTACGGACGACGATGGAGGGGACTCAGACGTGGCGATGCCGTCCATTTTCTTGAACGTCAGCCGGCCGATCGGGCTAGGAGCCACGGAAGGCGAAAGGGCGATCTTTGAGGAGAACCGGCGCCGCGCCGGCCTGACTCTGCGCGAGGCCGAGATCCTGGGCTACCTCGCGCGCGGGCTTACCGCTTCGGCGATTGGCCGACTGCTGCGCATCAGCGACCGGACCGTCAGCAAACACCTGGAAAACGCGTACCGCAAGCTCGATTGCGGAGACCGACTCGTCGCGGTGCGGCGCATAGAGGTGGAGGCCGTGCGGACCGCCGCTGAGCAGCGCGCCGTGGCCGCTGAAGCGCGGGCGGCCGCCGCCGAGGCTGACCGTGATGCCGCGATTGCACAGGCACGTGCCGCCTGGGCCGAAACCGAGCGGGTCCGCGCCGACGCCGAACGCATGCTCGCTGAGTTCCGCGCCTAGCCGCTTGAGATTCCATGATCTCCAAAAGTTTGGTTTTGCGGAGGCTTTTATGCCGCGGCTGGACCGGGCTGGATGCTCAGGTGGCTGAACAGTGGCGGTGGCGTTGAGCTGGCGGCAGAGCGCGGCGATCGCCCGGGTGCGGCGTGGTGCGGACAGCGGGTCGAGGCGGACGGTGAGGATGCCGTCGCCGGGGATGATGTCGCCGCTGGCGCCTTACGTTGGATCAGCTTTCCGCCCTCTCCCCCGCTCGTAGCTGGGCACCGCTGAGACACGCCGGCTAGGCCCGCATCCCCGGAATCTGTTTCAGGGTGCGGGAGGATCAGCGCCATGGCGGTACGACGTGGGGGTGCCGGTAAGAACGGTGTCAGGAACCGCGTTAAAGCGTCCAGTTTGCTGAACACGGCCTCCCGGCAGGGTGCTATGCGTAACGGGCCCGGCTGGCGGTGACGGAACGGGTTGTACGCCTGATAGGAGGGGATGCCGGTTTCGCCGCGCCGGTAGCGTTCAGCGGCGAACAGGTCCCAGGAGCGCTCGGACTGGGGCAGCTTGCTGCGACGGCAGAACTCCCGGAAGTCCAGGTCCGGTTCTGCTGCCTGGCGCCGTCGTTCGGCGCGCCGGTCACCCAGCACCGCCGGAGCATCCAGGCCGGCCACGCGGCGGGCGCGGGCCAGCTCATCTACATCGGCAGCAATCCGGTTCAGGATCGCCGCCACCGGGGCAGGCCGGCCACCACGTGCGCCCTCTCGGGGTGGTCGCCCTCTGGGCGCAGGTTGACCGCCGACGGGAACCCCTCGGTGTGCAGGTGGGTCAGCCACCCGGCGCACTGGCGCAGCCAGCCGACCTCATCGAGCAGGCGATCGCAGATCAGGTCGCGGCCGTCCAGCCCGGCGTCGTCATCCCCGTCGGGGTCTTCCGGGGCCGGCATCCCGCCGCCCGCAATCCTCCCAGCGCGGCATCCAGCTCGTCCGTGTCCGCCGCAGCAGTGATCTGGTGTACCCGCGCTGGTGAGAGCCCCGCCGCACTCGCCAGCGTGCGGATCGAGATTCCTTCGGCGCGTGCCGAAGCCAGCGCCCAGCTACGTTCCCGTTCGGCTTGTTCCAGGCGCCACGCCGCCCGCGACACTCGCAGCAGCACCCGCCGTTGCCGATGCCACGCAGCCATCCGTTCCGTGATCGTCACGCATGAAGCGTGCCCTGCCAGCGATGTTCAGCAAAGTGGACACGCTGGCGCGGCTGGTGGTTCGTTCCTTACCGCGTAAAACTCCGCAAGTTCAGCCGGACTGAAGGTCCGTCACGCTGAACTCACGGGAGTTAGCGGGTGTCGGGGCCGGAAGCGCGGTGGGTTCGATTTAGCGCTCGCGCAATAATTAATTCCCTTCATTCGGGCGTGTCGTGTCGCCGGGCGGGTCTGCTGGGATGGTGTAGTTCCAGTTGCCGTGGAACTGGTGGCGCTGGAGGTGCCGGGCCTCGAATGCCTTCATGTCCTTGTCCTGGATCCTGATGCCCTTGGGGTAGATTCCGGTGTCCAGGACGGCGGTGACCTTCAGGCCGGTCCTGGTGGTGACCGCGCTGATCGTCTCGATGATGACCTCGTGGGAGACCAGCGGCCGGCCCCGCCAGTTCATGGTGATCGCGGAGAACAGCCGGTGCTCTATTTTGTTCCACTTGCTGGTTCCCGGCCAATGCCGTTGCTTGACTAACTGAACTATCGCGGGATGTAGCGTGAGCACCCTAGCGGCCACCCGGCGGGTAGGACGGCGGACCTGGCCTGCCATGCGGAAGGAGTACTTCGAGGCCGGGCGCTTGAGGCACCGGTCGGCCTCCCGCAGGCGCCTGACGCCGTTGTCGAGCTTGCGGCGGACCTTCGCGGCCAGCATCACCATGAACTGTCTGATCTGCGCGGATGTCTGCGCGGACTGACGGATGACACTGCGTCGCACGTGCTTGAGGACCTTGACGAAGGAGACGCGGTCCGGGTCGATCCGCTCCCCGGCGGCCAGCCGCATGATGATCCGGGTCAGGCAGTGGTGCACCGCCAGATGCGCCCAGGCCTCCTGACGCACCAGCTCCGGGTCCGCTGACCGCAAGATCTCCTGCGGGCCGCGCTGAAACGTCTTGACCTGCCGGAATGACGCTTCACTTTCCCAGCGCTGATGGTAGAGGGCGGCGAGCTCCCCGGCGGGGAAGGCCACGGGGTCCATCAGGTCGGTCAGCAGCCTGATGACCTCGCCCCCGTCGACGCGGTACTCGATCACCCTCACCAGGACCCCGCCGGGATGCGCGCCCTTCTGCCCGGCCAGGTTCATCCGCGCCAGGTACGTCCCGTCGTCCAGGACCTTGACCGGGCGGCGGGCCACGCTCGACCGTGCCCGGATCAGCAGATGCGCCCTGGCCTGCGTATACGCCTTCCACAGCGCCACCCCGGGAAAGCCCCGGTCCATGATCACCAGCATCCCGGCCGCGCTGCTCGCCATCGCGATCGCCAGTCCCGGCTCCCCGCCGCCGAACCCGCCCACCTTGGCATCGATCGAGGAGTGCGTCCCGGTCTCGGTCAACGTCACCACCCTGACCTGGGGGAACCCCGCTGGCTGGCCTTTGGCGTCTACCGGGCCGCCGAACGCGGCCCGGTTCAGCCGGCGTATCGGGTACGTCAAGCACGAACCCGTCCACCGCGGCCACCCGCATCCCCCGCCAGAACGCGCCGTCCAGGCCGGGCGGGGCCACCGGCCCGGCCAGCCTGCGGAACACCGCCTCGATCACTCCCGCGCCTAGCCGCTGCCGGGCCCGGGTGAACGAGGACCTGTTCGGGATCGCCTCATCCATCCCCTCCAGCGCTCCCACCAGGTTCTCCGCGACATCGTCATAGGAGTCCTGCTGGAACAGGGCAAGAGCGAGCACGTAATAGACCATGAACCGGGCAGGAAGCGCCCCGGGCCTGCTGTCCCGCCTGCCGCACTCAGCCAGGACCTCATCTACCAGCTCGGCAGTCACCCACTCGGTGAGCACTCCCAGCCGCACGTCATCAGCTAACCCGGTCCACGGATGCATACCCAGCATCATGCGCCTGCGGCTGCCCGTTCACGAAACGATACTTCGCAGCTGACAAGCAACGGCATTGGGTTCCCGGCGGCAGGTGCAGCACGGTGATGTCCAGGCCGGCCTCGGCGGCGAACGCGGCCAGCTCGGTCTTCCACAGCCGCAGCCGGGCGCCGTTGGACCCGCCGGAGTCGGCGGTGACCAGCAGCCGCCGGGCGCCGGGGTAGGCGGCCCGGCCGGGTCCGTTCCACCAGGAACGGATCGAGGCGACGGCGAACGCGCCGGTGTCGTGATCGGTGCCCACGTTGACCCAGCCGGCGTTCGCGGTCAGGTCGTAGATCCCGTACGGGGTGACCTTGCCCAGCTCCTCGTCGGGGAAGTCGTGGACGCTGACCCGCTCGGGCTGCCCGGCCGGCGCCCATTCCGCCCCGCCGTTCCTGAAGTTCCCGACATTCTCCTTCTTCTTGGCGTCCACGCTGATCACCGGGCTGCCGTCGGCCTGGAACGCTGTGACCTGGGCGTTAATGTACCTGAACTGGGCGTCACGGTCGGGGTGCTGCTTCCCCTCGATGGTCTTGGCGTTGCCCTGCAGGCTGTACCCGGCCCCGGCCAGCAGGCTGGCCACGGTCCGCGCCGTCACCGCGTGGCCCTGACCGGTTAGCTCCCCGGCCAGATTCGCGGTCGACTTCGTCGTCCAGCGCAGCGGCGACATCGGGTCACCCCGCGTGGCCGGATCAACCAGCGCCTCCAGCGCGGGCACCAGCCCGGCGTCCAGCTCCGCCAGGCCAGGCCGCCCGCCGCCCGGACCGCGCACCCTCCCGCCCGGCTCCGCGCCGGACTCGATCTCGGCCGTGCCCCGGCGCACCGTCTTCACGTCCGCGCCGGTGGCGCGGGCAATCACGGCCACGCCGCCGCTGCCGAGCGCCTGAGCCTCCACGCCCAGCCACAGCCGCCGCTGGCGCTCATCGAGATAAGGACGGATCTTGACATACCGGGCGGCTATCTCCGCGTCAGTCAGCATCCATTCGACATACCACAAACGACCAGGGGATTATTCGGACAACTCCCTTTAGTTTCTGCGCGAGCGCTTAACTCGGCGGTCCGCGGCGTGAACAGGCCGTTCCCGTCGGTCTCGCCAAGGAGGAACATGAACCGGGCGAGGTCGTCGCGCAGAGTCCCGACACCGTAGCCGTCGATGCTGATGAACCGGGCCAGGGACGTGCTGAGCTCGTGGTCGGTCCCGAGCCAGTCATCTAGGAACTGCAGGAGCTGGCCGAGTTCCATGGCGTCGTCCAGGCTGAGGTTCACCGGCGCTGCCCGGCGGCGTGGCGGATGGCGGTGGTGACCAGCTCCAGGTTGCGCTGGTCGAGGCCGGGGATGGCGTCGCGGAGGCTGACGGGGTGGCCGGCGGCGAGGCTGGCCGCGATCCGGACGATGCGCCTCTCTCCGCCGCTGGCCGGGAGGCGGCCGCCGTCGAGGGCGGCAACGACGGCGTCCCAGTCGGTCCACGCCATCGGGGTGCCGTCGCTGATGCCGGCCGCAGTCTCAATATGCAAGGCGAAGTCGCCGCGAGTAAGGAAGGACCCGTGGCTGATGATCAGCCCCGCTGCGGCCTCGTCGGGGTGGATGCCCGCGGCTGCGGCGCGCAGCGCGGCGCTGAGCTGGCTGGTCACTCGCGTTCTCCTCGATCGTGTGGCTGGGCGTCTTCCCCCGGGCCGGGTGGCTCGGCCAGGAGGTCGCGGGCGATGCGCGCGTACTGGCTGGCGGGGCGCTCGGAGATGCCGAACATCAGGGACAGGTGCAGCGGGTCGGGTCGGCCGGTCAGCGCCTCGTGCAGGATCCGGTCCCGGCGGATGCGCTCGACGCTGACGCCGCGGGGCTTGAGGTGGAAGTTCACGTAGCCCCTGCTGACGGGCCCGTCCCCGAGGGCGGTCCTCTTCGAGATCAGGACATGCCGGCTGGGGGTGTGCGGCCAGGTGGCGCGTCGGTGGTCAAGCCAGGCCCGCAGCGCCTTGTGGCTGAGGTCGCCGAGCCGCTGGGGGTGGCCCGCGATGGTGATGGGGGGCTGGGACTATCCGTCCGGGTATTAGCTCTAAGCACTGACCCGAATCAACGAGTAGCACGGTGACACGCCGTAGCAGATGCCTGAGATCAGGGTCTCCCGCTGGGATGATTGGGCGTGACAGCGCCGGAATCTCTCAGGAGGCAGGTCACCCGGATGGTTATGACGTCAGGCGGTCAGGGACGGACCCGCGGCAAGATCAAGATCGGCGCGGCGGACCCGTCGCTGACCGCCGCGGGCGGGATGCTCGCGGTCACCGAGCTGTGCGGCAGGCTCGGCCTGATCGAGGCCCTCGATGAGGCGATGGGGCCGGTCAAGCAGCGGGCGCGGGGGTTCACCGGCGGGCAGGTGCTGGCCGGGATGGCCGCCGCCCAGCTGGCCGGGGAGGACTTCCTGGTGGGCCTGGACCGGGTGCGCGCCGACGCGGCGGGGCAGCAGGTCACGCTGGTGCCGGGGCTGGCCACCTCGACCGCGGCCGGGATCGCGCGCCGGTTCACCGGGAAGCACTGGCGCGGCGCCGAGGCCGGGCTGGCCGCGGCGACCGCCCGGATGACGGGCCTGCTGCCCGCCGAGCGCACGGCGGAGCTGGCCGAAGGGCCGGTGACCATCGACATCGACGCCACCGACGTGGAGGTGTACGGCAGCAAGAAGCGCGGCGTGGCCTGCACCTGCCAGGGGCAGCGGGCCGGGCGGCCGCACGTGGCGGCCTGGGCGGAGACCGAGATCCCGCTGGCCGCCGACCTGCTGGCCGGCGACCAGGACCCCCGCTCGTCCGTGGTGGCCCTGCTGGGCCGGGCGCTGGCCGCGCTGCCGCAGGCGGTCCGGGACGGGGCGGCGGCGGCCGGGCGGAAGATCGCGCTGCGCGCCGACGCCGGCTACTTCGCCGGGGACCTGGCCCGCGCCGCCGCCGCCGCGGACATGGCCTTCGCCATCGGCGCCAAGCGGATCACCAGCATGTGGAAGGCGCTGGCCGGCATCGCCGAGGACGCCTGGCGGGATGCGATACAGATGCAGGGCGCCCAGGTCGCGGTCTCGCCCTACCATCCCGCGGACTGGCCGGACGGCACGGTGCTGCTGGTCCGCCGGGTCAAGCTGGACCCCGATCAGGTCTCCGCCGACCCCCGGTCCCGGCGCCGCCGCACCCTGCACCCGGACCAGCGGGCGCTGCCGATCCCGGAACTGGAGCTAGAGCCGGTCATCTACGCCTACAGTTTCATCTGCACCAACATGGATGTGTCCACCCCGGCCAAGGCGGCCGCGGTGGAGCACTGGTACCGGCACCGCACCAGCATCGAGAACATCTTCCGTGACAGCAAGCACGGCGCCGCGCTGCGGCACCTGCCGTCGGGCTCCACCGAGATCAACACTGCATGGATGTGGGCGTCGCTGATCGCCGCCGCGATCGCCGCCTGGCTGCACCAGCTCACCGGCCTGATATCCGGCGGCGAGCTGGTAGAAGGCCACGGGGTCCGCGGCGGCAAGGCCATGATCGCCACCTTGCGCCGGACCCTGATCGCCACCCCCGCCCGGCTGGTCCGCCACGGCGGGCAGCTGATCATGCGGCTGGCGCCCGGCGCGGACCTGCTGCCCGCCGTCCTGGCCACGATCCGCGCCCTGCCAGCCCCCGGCTAGCCGGCCGCAGGCCAGCACCACCCGCACCCCGCAGCCGCCACAGGCACACCGTCCCCAGGCCCCGGCCACCACGGCCCGCACCCGCAGAAAGACCCCCGAACCCGCGAGCCCGGCGCGACACCCGGGCCATCATCATGCCCCCAGGCAGGGGCCGGCCGTTCCAAGATCATCTACTCGGTTGTGGATAACCTGCGGCGCTCTACTCGCGGATTCGGGTCAGACAGAAAAGCGCCGCCCCGAGCTGTACCGCTGGACCAAGGACGCGGGCCGACGCGCTCGGCCTACCACGTGTATCCATCCAGGACGCGCTACGAGCCATGGTAAAAGCTGGAATACGGGACAGATCGGCAGAAGCCGCTGTGCTTGCACAGCTACGCCTAGATGAGCCTGACGGTAAGCCATGACACGGCCGACACGCTGTAGAACCCGCAGCATGTATGCATAATTTGTGTCAAGGTGTAGTACCGTCGAGATACTGACTAATACTGTCCACGGTCAGAAAAGCAAAACCAGGACGGAAGGCCGGAACTGGCTGTTCCGGACCTAACCGCCCTGAGTGTCGTGCTACGAAATCGCTCCAGGCCTTGAAGCTAGTAGCTGACACATCCGGTAGTCGGCGGTGCGGCGGGCACGGTCAGAACGTGTCCGCCCCCGGCCGCCACACTCGTGGCGATGACCAGGCCGACAACCATCTTGAGCCAACCGGGTGGATCGGGAGTCTTACGACTCACAATGCCCCCCCTTTGCTGTCCATACGAGGCAAGCCCCGTGACGGAACGGCACCTGTTGGTGCCGCCAGCTGCAAGGCACCGAAACAGGTAAGAGAGAGCCAAAGCCCGGATAGGCCCAAGTCCAACTTAAGGCACGGACAGGTCATTGACAGGTCATTACGGGTCGAACGCCTCGGCGTGTCGCAAGACATCACACCGTAAAGGGGTGCCGGTAACAATCGAGCCGTCAGCACCGCTACGGCGTCCAGTTTCCTGAACACTGCTGGCAAGGTTGGGCGGGTGACGATCAGCGAGCGAATCGAGGCGGGCCGAAGGGAGCAGCGGGTGCTGGCGCGAGTCTGCCGCGCCGCGTGGCGGCTGGAGCAGGCCGAGCGGGAACGGGTGTGGGCGCTGGTCTCGGCTCACGCCGAGGGGATTTCGATTCGCAAGCTGGCCACGGCGGCCAGCTTGTCGCCGTCACGGGTGCACCAGCTCGTAGCCGATGCCGACCTGGATGTGCTAGACGCGGCGCTCGGCGAGCTACGGGCAGCAGGCTGGCCAGCCCCCGAGGATCCAGACTCCGGGGAGGACACCGAACTGGACGGCCGCGACAGCATCGCCGACCGACTATCCGATGAGGTGAGCTGGCTGCGGCAGTGCGCGGACTGGCTCGCGCACCTGGACGCTGACAGCTACCCGCCAGCGGTCAACCTGCGCCCGTCCGCCGACTGGCCGGACCGGGCCGCCGTGGCCGTGGACCTGGCGCGGGTGCGGGCGGTCATCGACCGCATCGCTGCTGACGTGGACGAGCTCGCCCGGGCCCGGCGGGTCCAGGACCTGGACACCGCCGCGGTGCTGGCCGACCCGCGGGCGGAGCGCCGCCGGCGGCTGGCCGAGCCGGACCTGGAGTTCCGGGCCTTCTGTACCCGACGGCGGCTGCCCGCGTCCTCAACCCCGCAGCTGGAGCGGGCCTGGGACGCATGGCAGGCCGAGCGATACCAGCGCGGCGAGATCAGCCAGCGGCCGGGCTACACGGACAACCCGTTCCGGCCACGCTAACGACCACCCCCGTGCTACAGCGCACACCAGGGCTGTTCAGGAAACTGGACGCCGTAGCGGTGCTGACGGCTCGATTGTTACCGGCATCCCCAGCAGTAGCGGTCCGCCCGGCGCCGCGGCTGCTTACCCAGGGGTCGGCGTTCCCTGCGGACGGCCGCTGCGGGCGTGTTCGCTGACTCCGTACGCCGCAAGCGTGGCCGGCCCGGCACCGACAGGCTTCTGAGTGGCTCGTCAGACCGTGAAGTCGCCGCCCGCTGAAGCCACGATCAGGCGAGACGGCGGAATGGGAGAGTCAATCCCGATCGCCGCCTGAAAAAAGAAGCTGATACCCATACCCCACACGACCGTGTGCGGAGCGGAGAGAGTGAACGTATTCTCGCCATCGAGCGCCGTGCGGTGCTCGCCGGAAAGATTCAGATTATTGAACTCCTGGATCTTGCCCGAGCCGTCGTAGATGTGGACGTTGCGGATTTCACCGGCGCCCGGGTCGGACTCGAACATCAGGAATAGCCTTTGAACCTGCGTGCGGACATCGGCCACGATCACAGGCGTCGCGAGCGGGATGTGGAACCAGCTCCCCTGGCCGGGCGAGATGGCCATATCCGCCCCCCAGCCAAAATGGCCGACCCTGGCGAGGTGCTCGGGGGTCTCGACGGTCAGCGCGTTGCCGTGAATCCAGCTGGCATGAAGCACCATCTGAGGTTCTCCTTCTGTCGAGTTGAGATCGGCCGGGAAGAGCGGCCTGCGGGGGGAACGACCGGCCGGGGACGGCGGCGTCATGCGTCAGCGCTCCCATATCGTTGCGGAGGTCCGCAGCACGCGCCTGATACAGGTCCGGCCCACATAGGAGAGCGGGACAAATCGGGGGAGGCTACGCGGCGAGCGGCATGGGGTCCAGTGTCCGCCGGAGGCCGGGGCACCAGCGACGGAAGTCGCCAGCGAGCTGGTCGTTGAGGGCGCGAGTGCGGACCTGCAGCAGGAGGTGAGCGCCGCGCGGGGGTCCAGCGCATCTGCTGCTTCTTGACCATGCGCCTGCTGATGACCTGGTTGACCGCGGACTCGGTGAACGCGGCGGAGACGGCCTCCCCCGCGCGGGTAGCGCTCCCACGTACGGCCCGCTGCACGGGCTGAACACGGTCAGCGTGACGGTGCCCGGCGCTGACGGCGCAGCAGCACACCCAGGTCGCTGGGCACTACGGCCCGACCGTCACCCCGGCCACTGCGGTCTGGCCGGAGATGAGGGTCGTCACTCCGGTGCCGTCCAGGTTGGCCTCCATGACCGAGCCATCGGCAGCATTCCCAGAGGAATCGGCGCTGTTGGTCCAGTAGATGTGGCTGCTGTTCACCGCCACCCCGACTGGGCTGTTCTGGCCGGGGATGAGGGTCGTCACTCCGGTGCCGTCCAGGTTGGCCTCCATGATCGTGCCGCTGGTTTCCTCGGTCCAGTAGATGTGGCTGCTGTCCACCGCCACCCCAGACGCGTCAGCAGGATTAGCGAGGATCGTCACCCCGGTACCGTCCAGGTTGGCCCGCTTGATCGCGCTGCCGACGCTGCCGTTGGCCTCGGCCCAGTAGATGTGGCTGCTGTCGATTGCCATCAAGGACGGGTTCTGCCCGGTGATGATGGTCTGCGGGCTGATGCCGTCCAGGTTGGCCTCCATAATCGAGCCGGTGTCGGGAATGCCGGTATAGCTGCCCCAGTAGATATGGCTGGCGGACGCGCCGGTGCCGGTCAGCGAGTCGGTGGCCTTGGCGGCCTGTTTCTTGCCCGCCGCGGTCAGCGTCGCGGTGACGGTGCCCGCGCTGGCCGGGGCGAACTGCACCGCGACCGTGCACGACTTGCCCGGCCCGAGGCTGGTCCCCGTGCAGTTGTCGGCGGTGATCGTGAACTCGGCCGACCCCGCCAGCTCGGCAGTCAGCGCACCGGTCGCTGACCCGCCCGAATTGGTCAAGATGAACGTCTGCGACGCACGCTGGCCGGGCGAGATATGCCCGTAGTCATACGGGGACGGGGTGAACGCCAGCACCGGCCCCCCTGGCTGGCCGCGGCCGTGCCTGCAGCCACCGCGACCATCCCCGCGGCCAGCGCTACCCCGGCTCCGACTGTCGCCGCCCGCCGCGCTCCGGACACCCATCCGGCCATGCTCAGCCCAATGAAGAATCGCATTGTGCCCTCCCTCCCGCCCGGCGACCGCCTGGACAGACCAGGCGCAGGCCGATACACCGGGCGCTTGACGGGTGACGGTACGCGCGCCAGTGCCGGATGGCAGGGGAACTACGTCCTGTCTTCGCGGGACATTCGAGACCGGCTACCCCCTCCCAGATTGGGAAGGTCTCCGACTGATGTAGGAGAGCGGGACAAAGCGGGAGAGGGCTCCGCCCGCCGACGCCCGGGCTGGCTCTGGTGTCGTGCTGGGGTGCACCCCAGCCAGACGTCAGCCAGTACCCCGGATTATGTCCATCTAGGGTCCGTTCAGGAATGACCGACACCCGCCCGTCAGGGTCGTAGATTCCAGCCTGACATATCGGCGTCGGGGATCCGGACGTGGAATGCCCCGATGCTAAAAGCCAGGGCCGCGGCGTGGTGAGCCGCCGCCGGACGGATACCTTTGGGGCCTTGACGCATACCGCTCGGAACGCAAACCGGCGTGTGGCCGGGGCTGGTTCCCTGTAGCGCCAGGCAGTTGAGACGGGTCACGGGGCCAGGTGGCCAAGCGGCGGCGTATTAGCGCGATGACGTCCGGGGTCAGCCCGATGCGGGCGAACCTGGCGTCAGCTGTGGCGTCCAGGTTCCGGGCCGCGTCGGCGAACTCTTCCGGGAGCAGGCTGGGCTCGACGCGGAGGGCGAAGCCGACCAGCTGCTCGACGCTGTAGCGGTCCAGCGCCATGGCGACGTCATACGCATCGCGTGGCTCTACGCGAGTGACGAACGCGTGGACTTTCCAGCCAACGGCATCCTCGACGTCCAGCACGGGGACAGCGTCGATGATCACTGGGGAGCGGGAACGATCGAAGCAGGCCATCTGCAGGACCATCTGTTCGCCTCCGGGCGCTGTGATGACCCACTCCCCCAGTCCCCCGCCGAGGTCGTTTTGCCATTCGGGCCATTCGTCGATCAGGCCGTCTGTCCGGTCCTGCCGTTCTGCTTGCAAGCCCTCAGCGCGCAGCGCGGCCTCTACCAGGGCGGCCGCGGCCTCGACGGCTCCCTCCTGGGGTGAGACGAGGTCAAGGTCAGCGGTGTAGCGGTCCACGATGCCGTGCGCGATCAAGGCCGTCCCGCCCCCGACCGCAAACCCGTACTCGGCAGCCACTCGCAAGACGATGGTTGCCACCTGGTGGTGGAATTCGTTGACGGGCATGGGATCAAGCTGCGCTGACGGCAGCACCCGGGGCGGTGGCGTGGTTCTGCCTGCTGTCCGCCGCGGCCCGCAGTTGCGGGTGCTCTTCTTCCCATGCCTGCCGGACGCCTCGCGGCAGCCGGCTCCGGATCTGCGGCCATATAGAGAGCAGGACGGCGGAGTTCAGGTAAATCGTGAGGTCTTCAGGACGACTGGCCTCGCGGAGGACGGTCTCATACAGCCACGCTCGCTGGTCATCGTCGTCAAGGTCGAAATGCCGATCCGGGCTGCACCAGAACAGCCGCACCGGCAACTCAACCTGGCCGGTATCCGGGCCGCGCAGCACGTCCAGGTCCCGGGCGACGAGCGCGCGGCGACCAGGCCGGGCCTGATGCCGGCTCCTGGTCACCGAAGGCTGCGCGGTTTCCATATGCACCAGGGTATCCCGTTGTCGCGGTAGGCGAAAGCCTGATCTAATGTTTGCGGGCTGAACGTACACACTTTCGAGCAGAGTCAACATGGTCCTGTTTCCCGTCCCGCTTGTCATCAGGTCTCGATAAAGCTCCAAGAAGCTGATCATCTCGGCGATACCGCCCGGAGTTATGAACAACGAACGTGTCACTAGCCCCAAACAAGCCCGGTGTCGACGCCCGGTCGCCTGGCTGGGTCAGAACAGCGGCTCGCAGTCGGCGGGAACGCGTGGGCCTCGGCGTGGTGGCCGGGAGGGCGTACCGGCCTGGAGCGCGGCCTGGACGGCGGCGGCCACGAGCTGCGCGGTCTCCGCGTCGATGACGATATTCCGGCGGAGCAGCACGCGGCGGACGACCTGCCCGGCGTGCCGGGGCGCGTCCTGCGGGTCGCTGGCCATATCAGCCCTCCTTCTTGAGGTAGTCATAGACGGTGGTGCGGTGCACGCCGACGGCCTCGGCGATCTCGGCGACGGTGTGCTGCCGCTTGCCGTCCGGGCCGGCGGCTTGGTACATGCGGCGCACCGTGGCGGACTGCCGGGCGTTCAGCTTGGGCTTGCGGCCCCCGGTGCGGCCGCGGGCCCGGGCGGCGTCGAGGCCCTCGCGGGTGCCCTCGACGATCAGCTCGCGCTGGAACTCGTCGATCGCGCCGAGGATATGGAAGACCAGCCGCCCGGTCGGCGTGGTCGTGTCGATGTGCTGCCTGAGGACCACCAGGCCGACGCCGCGCTCGCGCAGCTCGTCGGCGAGTGCGAGCAGGTGCTTCAGCGACCGCATCGCGCGGGACAGGCGGGTGATGACGAACACGTCGCCCTCGCGCAGGTAGGCCAGGGCCTTGTCGAGCTCGGGGCGCTCGGCGAGCTTGCCGGACACCTTGTCGGTGAAGATCTTGCCGCATCCGCAGGCGGTCAGCTCATCGAGCTGGCTGTCGTCGTTCTGGCTGCGGGTGGACACTCGCGCGTACCCGATCTTCGCCATCACCCGGCCCCGGCCCGCCGGGTGCGCGGCGCGTTCGTCCGGCCGGGCCGGAGCTGCCTGCGCCGGTATCCGGCCGCGCCGACGAGACGGGTAGATGCCATGACCTCCGACTGTAGCAAAAACGGTTAGGCCTGCCTAGCTTGGCTACATAGTTTTACCGACATTGCTTCCCGACACTGTTATGTGCGCGGCGCCCTGCCGCGCGTGTCAGGTTCCGAAGTCGTCTGCACTTGTCCTGTCTCATCCAGACCGAGGCAAGAGGCGCGAATGTGAGGCATCCGGGTCGGCGTCTCACCAAGATGAGGCACCGGCTCCTTGACCTGGTGAAACAGCACCGACAGCGCATCGATTTGCCTCATGATCAGCGAGACAACCGACGCCTTCGGCCGTCTCAGGTACTTGAGGCACCGCAGCTCAGCGCGCTGCCCGTACCTCATGATCAACGAGACAGGACAGCACTGATGGCTGAAGTCGTTTGCACTGCCGGACCAGGGCAGCTGCGACGTGGTAGCCCGGCAATCTGCTGCTTACGCGGGGACCGCGAGCAGTCCCCGCGGGAGCAACTGGCGTATCGCTGCGGTAATGATGTCTTTCGGCGGCTGGGTGGCATCGACGGCGAGGCCGGCCTCGGCCTGGAGCGGCTCGAGGTCGGCGAGCTGGGAGGGGACCAGGGACGCGGGCATGAAGTGGCCGGGGCGCGCCGCCACCCGCTGGGAAGCGGCCGCCTCGTCGATGACGAGGTGCAGGAACCAGGTCCGTGGGTTGGCCTGGCGCAAGAGATTCCGGTACTGCCGTTTGAGCGCCGAGCAGGACACCACCGGCCCCGGGCCGGTGGTGTCCTTGATCCGTTCGGCGATCGCGGCGAGCCACGGTTGCCGGTCCTCATCGGTGAGCGGATGTCCGGCCTGCATCTTCGCCACGTTGGCGGCCGGGTGGAAGTCGTCGGCCTCGAGGTAGGGCACACCCAGGCGCTGGGCGAGCAGCGTGCCGACGGTGGTCTTGCCGCAGCCGGTCACTCCCATGACGACGATCGGCACGGTGGGGTTATCCATGTGTGGCTACCTCTGGCCTGTCGCTGGCGGCCCGGCGGGGGCGCTGTAACCGGGGGCCGCCACCTCCGCAATGGCCTCGAAGAAGGGTTCACGGTCGGCTTCGCTGAAGCCTCTCAGGTCCAGCTCCCGTAGCGCGAGTTGGAGGGTGTCCTGGAAGAAGGGGGCGTTGAGCCCGTTGCGGTACTCCGCGATGAGCGCCCGAGAGAACGTCTCCGCGGCTTGCGGGTGGCCCTGGTCGATGGCGTAGACCACCCCGTAGTGGAGCCACATCGCCAGCCGCTCGGGCCGGGAGGGGAACTTCTTTATCCGTCCGGGCTGGCTGTTCACCGGGGGGTTGCCGTCGGCGAGCCTTTCCGCCCACTTCTCCTCGCGTTCCGCGCCCTCCCAGTCGCTCTTGATGCGGTAATTCAGGGCCGCTTTCACGGGGACGGCGAGGGACCGGAACATCTCGTTGTTCGATCCTTCCAGGATCAAGTAATGAAGCTCCGCGTCGACAGCGCAGAACTCTCCGCGGCATGCCTCGCCGCTGTCGTCCAGCCTGTCGAACCGGTCGTCCTCGGCCAGTTCCTTCAGCTGTACGGCGAGGCTGACCAGGTCGCGGCACACGTCGCCGGATGCCCGCTGGGCTGCGAGGAACGCCGCCCGGGGCTCGACCGCCTCACGCAGCTCGGTCATCGACCGCATGGGAAACCGCGGGGCGGCCCGCAGCCGCCACTCGACTACGTCGGGGTCGAAGACGTTCCACTCCTGCACTGGCTGCACCGTGGCGCCGACCCGGGTCCTGAGCGTAACCAGGCCCTTGTGCTGAAGTGCCTGCAGCACCTCCCTGGCCAGCGCCCGGCTTCCGCCGATCTGGTCCATCACGGCATCCAGGCGAAGGGTGTCGCCAGGCCGGTAGCCTGGCCCGGCAGCGACGATCCGGGTGCCTAGCAGGCGTACGGCGGTCGCCCGCGGACGGTCGTCATCTTGCTCGCCGATGCCGTCGGCCTCGATTTCTACCTTATCCATGGATACAGCTTAGCGATAAAAGTATTCCAGCAGTGCTGTTGGACAGCATAAGTTTGCAGTAGGCTCCTCGTGTCGGCGCTGCCAAGGGAGGCGAGCCGGCGCTGGGACGCAGAATCGCCTGGCCGTGTCCCCATGGCTCAGTTCACGGCAGGGAGATTGCCGCCGGGCCTCGGGGCACGCTCCAGGACCGTTTCCGCTGGTACCTGCCCGCGCACTCAAGCGCGGCCAACAGTCAGGAGACTTGGGGTGAGCACGTCCGACCAGAGGGAGGGTGGCAGCCCGTCCGTTCAGGGCGGCTGGGACTTCGCGGACCGGCTGATCGGCCGGATCGCTTCAGGCAGCTGGACTTGGAGCAAGACCGGGCAGGTTGCCCTTCTGCTCATGGTCGTCGTCGGCTCGCTGGCGACTGTCGCCTGGGCGGCCCATGGATGGACCGACTGGCCCGGCTGGGCTGCGGGGATCGTGGCTGGCGCTAGCGGGACCAGCGTTGGCATTGCCGTTTACCGTCGCCGACCTAACCACAATCCACCGCGTAAATAGGGCCATCTCGGGCGCGTCAGCGTGAAAGGCGCTGGTGCCTTGCTGGGAGTCCCCGTGCGCCCCGGGCAGGCTCGCCGGGGACCGACCTGGGGAGCTCCCGAAACAGCCTTCCGAATATCGGTAAGGTAGCTACCAGCAGCCGCCATCTGCGACGTTTCCCGCAGGTCAAGAGGTGCGGCCGGGGATGGTTACGGACGCCACGGCACCCTTTCGTCGTGCTCGCGCAGCATGCGCTGGCACCGCCAGGCTCACGCCGCATCTGCTTTGCATCGCTGTTCCGACGTCCTATGCGGCGTCGGCTCCATGCTCAAGGGCCCAGCCCGGATGCTCGCCCGGGGTTGGTAACGTCGGCCCATGATCAGGCACGTGGTGATGTTCCCTGACCAGAACGCGCTCTCGGCAGTTTTTACTATCCAGCCGTCAGGCCTCCCCCGATTCGCCCCGCTCTCGCTTTACGGTCGCAGCGGCGCAAACATTCACGTGCCTGAGTTACGGAGGAGCTGCGTTGCGTAATGGTTTCGGGACGGGGTTCAGGCGGCGTCCGGGATGGACGGCATCCGGGGGTTCCCGGCGAGCTGCCCGGGTTGCGGGAGACCAGCCGCTCCAGCCGCGCGACCCGCTCCGCCAGCCCTGAGTTCTGCGTCGTCAGCGCCGCGATCTGCGCGTCCTTGTCCGCCAGCAGCATCCGCAGCCGCTCGTTCGCCTCCCCCGGCCGCCCGTTCTCCGCGCCCAGCGCGGCCACCTCATCACCGGGCACACCGGGAGTCCCGGCCGTATCGGGCACACCGGGACTACATCGGGGTCAGCCCTCCGTAAGCAACACGACACGCTGAGCCAGCGAGCAGAACTCCCAGGGAGCTTTACACCAACGCCAGAGTCGGCTCGAGGTTAGACAGCTGAATGTTTGCGCAGCGGCAACCCAGGATCGTTCGTCCGTTTGGTCGCTATAACAGCCAAAACTGCCGAACGTTCGGCTGAGCTCCGCGTCAACCAGGTGGGTTACCCGGCGGCCGCGCCGAGTATGACACCACGTTCCCGGCTCAATAGCTGATTATCTGATCAGACTTGACAGGCAGCGGGCTGGTCGGTAACTTGGCTGTTGCCCTGGCCGCCTGGCTGGGGCGGCTGGCAGCACAGCGAAGTCCGGTGAGATCCCGGCACTGTCCCGCAACGGTAAAGCCCCTGGAGGGGATGAGTCCGGCCGCCTGGGTCGGCCGGCCCGGCGAGACCAGTCCTCGGAGGAAGGGCGGTTCGCGCGGCGGCCGGCTCCGGTCCCCTGCAAGAACTCTCTTCGTCCTCCGGCTATCAGGAGGATGAGCCCGATGGAACACGCGGGACGCCTGCGGGCGGTACGGGCGGCGCTGACCCCGGCGGAATGGGGGCGGTTCGGTGCCATGGCGGGGGTGGTCGCGGCGCTGAACGCGGCCGGGTGGGGGATCTTCGTCTTCGCCATCGCCCCGCACCACTTCCGCTACCAGGGCCTGGGCCTGGGGCTCGGGGTGGCGCTGACGGCGTGGACGCTGGGGGCGCGGCACGCCTTCGACGCCGATCACATCTCGGCTATCGACAACACCACCCGCAAGCTGATGGCCGACGGGAAACGGCCGCTGGGCACCGGGTTGTTCTTCGCCCTCGGCCACTCAAGCATTATCGTCATAGTCGGGGTGGGCCTGGGGTTCGCCGCCAAGGCCGTCTTCGGCGCCGTGGTCGACCCCAAGTCCGGGTATGAGACCATCGGCGGGATAATCGGCACCTCGCTGGCCGCCGGATTCCTCTACCTGATCGCCGCGCTGAACCTCGTCGTGCTCGCCGGGATCCTCAAGGTGTTCCGGGGCCTGCGGGCCGGCGCGTTCGATGAGGACGAGCTGGAACGCCAGCTCCAGGCGCGCGGGCTGATGTGGCGGTTCTTCGGCCGGTTCATGCGCGCGATCACCAAGACCTGGCACATGTACTTCGTCGGGCTGGTCTTCGGGATCGGCTTCGACACCGCCACCGAAGTCCTGCTGCTCGCCGCCACCGCCGCAGCCGCCGCCCAGGGCCTGCCGTGGTACGCGGTACTGGCCCTGCCCCTGCTGTTCTCCGGCGGGATGACCCTGTTCGACACCGCCGACGGGTGCTTCATGAACTTCGCCTACGGCTGGGCGTTCGCCCGCCCGGTCCGCAAGGTGTATTACAACCTGGTCATCACGGGCCTGTCCATCGCGGTGGCGTTCCTCATCGGCACCATCGAGATCACCGGCCTGCTGTCCAGCGAACTGCACATCCACGGCGGGTTCTGGGACTTCATGGCCAATTTTGACATCAACCGCGCCGGGTTCGTCATCGCCGGGCTGTTCGTCGTGGTCTGGGCCCTCGCCATCGCCTACTGGAAACTCGGCGGCCTCGACCAGCGCTGGACCCCGGCGGCGGATCAGGCTCCGGACACCGAGTCGGCCTCCGGCTGAGGACCCCGGCGGGGGTGCCTGTCATCGGCACCTGAGCCGGCCGACCCGCCTGGTCAGCATCTCACCGAGCCGCGGGAACACGCCGAGCGCGACGCCGACAGCGCTTCGGCGGCGATGCGGAACCATCTCGCCCGCGTCTCCCGCCACCTCCTTGGCACCGGCGACGGCTGAGCCTGAGCGGATCGCTACCGCAATGAAACCGTTCCCGGGCTGATCCTGCGGACCAGCCCGGGAACGGGTCCCCCGGATTAAGCGCCTTGGATGTCGCTTTGGGATAGCTGAACCACGTGCCACACGCCGCCGATGCCGTTGCCCGCCGTCGACAGGGGCTTCGCGCCCGCGAAACGGTAGAGCGGGTAGCCGTCGTAGGTGATCTGCTCCACCCCGCCTGCCCCCTTCACTACGCCGAACGCGGCCGGGAAGGTGTCAGCCGGGCCGGCCTTAGGCACGCCGGTGACCGCGGGCCAGGCCGTCGCGCAGGACCCCGTGCAGGTCGGCGAGCCGCCCTTGGAGTCCTTGCTGTAGGTGTAGACGACCTGCCCGTTGGCCTCGGCCAGCACATAGCCGAGTGAAGACCGCTGCACGATCAGGACGGTCGTGCCTGCCGGCGGGAACGACACATCGCCGCTGCTGGGCTGCGGACCGACCGACTGATGAGGCGTCGGCGACGAACCCGCCTTCTTAGTGGCCGTGGCCGCCGCCGAAACGGACGCCGTGCCCGACCCCTGGGCCTGGGCCGCGCCCGAGGCCGAGGCCGAGTTCGTCGAACTCGACGATCCCCCGCACGCGGCTAGTAGCAGTACCAGTGATCCGAGCCCGGTAGCTGCGGCCCATCCGCTCTTACGCATGTACATGTCTCCTTCGCAAGGGATGCCCCGGCTCGGGCTGGTCGCCAGCCGAGCCGAGATACTAAAGAACGCTCCCGGGCCGGCGCGGACCGGCCCGGGAACGCTTGAGGCTGGGCGGGAACTCAGCCGCCCGTGACGGCGCTCGCGGAGAGCTTGATCACGTGCCACTGACCGCCGACGCCATCGCCGACGGTGGTGAACGGCTTCGCGCCCTTGAAGGTGTAAAGCGGCATGCCGTTGTAGGTGACCTGCTTGGCGCCGTTCGCCTCGGAGACCGTGCCGAGCGTGCCCGGCAGAGTTACAGCCGTGCTCGGCAGCGGCTTACCCGTCACCGCCGGCCAGACCACGGCGCAGGAGCCGCTGCAAGCCGGAGAACCGCCCTTGGTGTCTTTCCCGTACATGTAGACGACCTGCCCGTTGGCCTCGGCCAGCACATAGCCGATAGCCGACTTCTCTACCATCAGCACCGTGCTCCCGGGCTGAGGCAGTCCCAAGGCCGCGCTACTCGGCTGTCCCGCCGCCTGACCGGTCGTGGTCGAGGACGTCGTCGGGGTCGAACCCGAACTTGCTGACGACGATCCCGACGATCCCCCGCACGCGGTTAGCAGCAGTACTAGCGATCCGAGCCCGGCAGCCGCTGCCCACCCGCTCTTGCGCATAACGTCTCTCCATTCAAAGTTTTCAAGGCTTGACCCGATCCCGATACGCCGGAAACGTACCAGACTGCCGGCCGGGCCGACGGGTACTTAGCCGCTACTTAGTCATCCGGAGCCATGCGGCCGCAGAGCCAGGCGAGAGACATCGGGTACCGGTAGTCAATGCCCATGTGCCCGGCGTCGAAGAGCTCAAAATGTACCAGGCTGCCGTCGATACCGATGTCCCTGAGCGCGGCCCGGAAGGCCCCGGCGCCAAGGTCGAGGTGATACTCGTCCCTCGTGCCGGCATTGATCCAGATCGCCCGCAGCCCCCGCAACGCCTCCGCGTGCGCCGGCACCATGCGTACCGGATCCCAGTCCAGCCACCGCTGCCACACCTCGGGACGGATGACCCCGGTCACCGGATCGAACGGCAGATCCACCGTACCGTCCTCGCGGGCGGAGAAGCACGCGGCCACGCCGAGGAGGCTGAGCAGCGACATGTCCTCTTCCCTGGTGAAAGCCGCCCGCGAGGAGAAGTCCGCCCACCAGCGCCAGATATCGCCGTCGTAGCGGCGCAGGTGCCTGGCGGCGGTGGCGAACTCGGGTATGTAGCAGTACTCGTACAGCGTGTCGCCGGCGTGGGTGGCCAGGGCGCCGAACAGGTCAGGCCGGAGCATCGGGGTGATCATCGCGCCGAACCCGCCGCTCGACTTGCCCATGATCGCACGGTGCGGCGCGTCCGGCAGGGTGCGGTACCGCGCGTCCACCCAGGGCACGATCTCGTCGCACAGGTAAGAGTGGTACCGGCCGGTACCCGGCGAGTCGACGAACTGGCTGCCGCCGTATCCGGTCCACGCGTCGACGTACACCACGATGGCCGCGGGGACCGCGCCGCCGGCGAAGACCGCGTTGGCGGCCTCGGGGAAGGGCAGCCGGAAGGGCGACCTGTTACGCCACATGGCCAGGTGCCCGGTATAACCCTGGATCACGTACACGGCCGGGTACCTGCGTTCCGGCTCCTGGTCGTACCCCGGCGGAAGGTAGACGGACAGCGGGCGCTCGCAGGGGTCGCCGAGCGGGTTGCCCCTCAGCAGTTCGCTGCTGATGACATGCTCGTCGATGCGGCCGGCGAGATCGGCGGACCAGGGCAGCACGGCTCCTCCTGTGAGTAGGAGCCTCAGCCTACGACGCGGCCAGGTGCGCGAGGATGGCGTTCGTGACAGGACCCGGAGTCTGGTAGGGCGCCAGGTGCGAGGTGCCCCGGATGACCGCCAGCCGGGAATCGGGGATGCCGATGGCCGTGGCCGCACCGTGCCACGGCGGCGCGGCCGGGTCTTCGGCTCCCGCGATAACCAGCGTGGGCGCCTTGATCGAGCCGAGGGCGGGACGCAGGTCGACGTCCGCGATCGCTTCGCCGCAGCCCGCGTAGCCGCTGGGATCGGTGCCGTGCAGCATGTCCATGACGAACGCGACGGCCGCGGGCTCGCGCGCGATGAAGTCCGCCGTGAACCAGCGCGGCGGGATCATTTCGCTGATCGCCGTCATCCCGCCCGAACGCACCAGCGCGGCCCGGTCGAGCCAGGCTTGCCTTGACGGCATCGCGCTGATCGCTGTACAGCACACGACGAGGGAGGAGATCCGCTCCGGGACGTTCGCGGCCAGCCACAGCCCGATCATCCCGCCGATGGAGATGCCGCAGTAGGCGGCGGCGGTAACGCCGTATTCGCGCATGAGGCCGAGCACGTCGGTGCCGAGTTCGGCGATGGAGTATGGCCCGGGCGGGGCGTCGGACCGCGCGCCGGGCTCGCCGTGCCCGCGCAGCTCGAACCTGAGCAACCGGTAGTTCTCGCGCAGCACCCGGGCCTGAGCGTCCCAGATCGCCCGGCTGGTGCCGATCGGGTTCGCCAGGATGACCGCTGGCGCGCCGTCGGGCCCCTCCGCGGAGGACGCCAGGCGTACTTCAGACATCGAAGAAAACGGTCTCGCGATCGCCCTGCAGCCTGATGTCGAAGCTAAGGTGGCCCTCCGGCTCGGGCACGGCGATGAGCGTGGCCCGCCGGGACGGTTCTGCGATGGAGCTCAGCACCGGGTCGCCGGCGTTGGCGGTCAGCTCGTCGGGGAAGTACACCCTGGTGACCACCCGGTCGAGCAGGCCGCGCGCGAAGACCGACACGTCCAGGTGCGGCGCCTCGATACTGCCGTCGGGGGTGGGCAGCGGCCCAGGTTTCAGCGTGACGATGCGGTACGAGCCGTCCGGCGCGGTCTGGCACCGGCCGAAGCCGCGGAAGCTCTGGTAACCGCCCGGCACGGCGCCGCGCGGGTCATCCGGGTGCGCGAAGCGCCCGTCCGGGTCGGCCTGCCACGTCTCGATCAGCCCGTCAGGGATGACGTTCCCTGCGCCGTCGTAGAGCCGGCCGGTGATCGTGACCGCACCGGGCGTTCCCTCGGGCACCACGAACGGCCCATCAGGCCACGGCAGCCTCATCGCGAAGTACGGGCCCACCGTCTGGGAAGGAGTCATCCCTGCCACTTTGCCGTTCCGCCCTCTCTGGCCTATTCGAAAACGCTGGCGCCGCGGCCGCGCAGCACGATGTCCCAGGTGTAGCCGAGCGCCCATTCGGGCTGGGTCACCTCGATGTCGAAGCTGGCGATCATCCGCGGCCTGGCCTTCTCGTCAGGCACCGAGTTGAAGATCGGGTCGAGGGGCAGCAGCGGATCACCGGGGAAGTACATCTGGGTGACGAGCCGCTGCGTGAACGCGCGGCCGAACAGCGAGAAATGGATGTGCGCCGGACGCCATGCATTGTAGTGGTTTCCCCACGGGTAGGCGCCAGGTGAGATGGTGACGAACCGGAACTTCCCGGCCGAGTCGGTGATCGCGCGCCCGATCCCGTCGAAGTTCGGGTCAAGCGGCGCCGGATGGTGCTCGCGCGAGTGCCGGTAGCGGCCGGCCGCGTTGGTCTGCCAGATCTCGATCAGCGTATCGGGCACCGGGCGCCCGTCGGAGTCGAGTACCCGCCCGGTCAGGATGATCCGCTGCCCTTGCGGCTCCCCGGCGTGCTGACTAGTCAGGTCGGCATCCGTGGCCGTGATCAGGCTGTCACCGAGCAGCGGACCCGTCACCTCGGTAAGCCGGTGCGGCAGCAGCACCAGCGGCTGCTTCGGATGCCGCAGCGCGGTCGAGCGGTACCCGTCGAAGTCGAGCGGCGGATGCAGGCCCGAGGGGCGCTCGTAGGACGGCAGGACCAGGTTGCCCGTGTCGGGTGCGCTCAGGGACGTCGTCGTCGTTACGTCGGCGGTCATTGGTGACTCCTCGGTGGCGAGTCTTGAAACGAGCGCAGCGCGCCGAGCTCCGCATCGGTAGGCGGGGCGAGGATCTCCGGGTCCGCCGCGACGGCCAGGTCCCAGCCGGTTCGCTCTTTTGCCGCCGAGGCGGAGATGCCCGGGTACATCCCGGTCAGGGTGAACTCGAGCGTCCGCGGGTCGGGCTCGAGGACGCCCAGGTCGGTGATGATCTTCTGGGGGCCGGCGCCGGTGAGTCCGAGCCGCTCGCGGTCACCCGGGCCTGATCCGTATCCGACCGAGGTGACGAAGTCCACCCGCTCGACGAACGACCGGCTGCTCTGCCTGACCACGACGATCACCTCACGGCACGAGGCGGCGATCTCCGGCGCGCCACCCGCGCCCGGCAGGCGCACCTTCGGATTACGGTAGTCGCCGCCAATGGCGGTCGTGTTGATGTTGCCGAACTTGTCGATCTGAGCCGCGCTGAGGAAGCCGACGCCGATGCGGCCGGGCTGGAGCCAGTAGTTGAAGATCTCGGGCACGCTCACGACCGCGTCGGCCGTCTCGGCCAGGATGCCGTCGCCGATCGACAGCGGCAGCTGAGCGGGCTTGGCCCCGATGGTGCCCGACTCATAGATCAGCACGAGCTCCGGCGCGTGGGTGGCCCGCGCCAGGTTCGCGGCGGCACTGGGCAGCCCGATACCGACGAAGCACGTCATGCCGTTCCGCAGCGCGCGGGCGGCGGACACCGTCATCATCTCGTCGGAGGAGTAGGTCATAGCTGCCCCGCCGGAACGGCGTAGACCTGCTCGTCCAGCCACCGGGTAAACGCGGCGCGATCCCGGGCGATGGCGTCCCAGGCCAGGTAGTAGTCGTTGTCGCGGGCCGAGTAACCGAGCGCGTAGGACGGGTGCGACCCGCCAGGCACCGGCGCCACGTAACTCACCGTCCAGCCGGGCAGGACCAGCGCCCCCGGGCGCGGGTCGAGTTCGCCGACGATCTCCTCCACCGTGACTACGGACCGCCGGGACGCGAGCACGGCTTCTTTCTGCACCCCGGTGATTCCCCACAGCTGGACGTTTCCCGACCGGTCGGCACGCTGGGCGTGCACGACGGCCACATCGGGCCGGATAGCCGCGACCGCGGTCAGTACCTCGCCGGTGAAGGGGCAGGTGATCGGCCTGATGGTCGGCGCCGAGCCGTGGCCTGCGCTGAGCGTTTCCAGGCCCGTGCCGTTGTAGCCCCGCAGCACGGCGAAGGGCAGGCCGGACGCGCCGGCGACGTAGCGGTTCGCCATCCCCGCGTGGCTGTGTTCCTCAAGCTCGAGCGGGACAGGCCAGGAACGCTCCACCGCGTCCCGGAACCGGTGCAGCGAGCCGACGCCAGGATTGCCGCCCCAGGAGAAGATGAGCTTGCGCGCGCAGCCGGCGCCGATGAGCTGGTCGTAAATCAGGTCAGGTGTCATCCTGATCAAGGTCAGGTCACGGCGCCGCTGCCTGATTACCTCGTGCCCGGCCGCGAACGGGATCAGGTGGGTGAAGCCTTCCATGGCCACGGTGTCGCCGTCATGGATCGCCCGCTCCACGGCTTCGGCAAGTGAGACGATCTCCGCCATTTCTCTCCCGTCTGTTGCCTACGCTAACGATAACTCCTTAGCGGCCGCCATGAGTACAGATGTTCGCATGTCGGACAAGGGCTCATAACGTGAAAGTAACACCCCAGCTAGCTGGGCCGCAGTGCTGGGCGCCGACGGTCTGGCCGTCCGGGACTTATCCAGCCTAAGCAGCTACCCTGCGTCATTCGCGATCGGGGGCACCGTAGCCTCGGCGAGCGCGCGCTGCGCGATCGGGAAGGCCCGGTTGGCGGCCGGCACGCCCGCGTACACCGCGACCTGCAGCAGGATCTCCTGGATCTGCTCGGGCGTGAGGCCGTTGCGCAGGGCGGCCTTGACGTGCATGGCCAGTTCCTGCTCATGGTGCAGGGCCGCGAGCACGGCCAGCGTGACGATGCTGCGTTCGGAACGGGAAAGCCCGGGCCTGGACCAGATATCCCCCCAGGCGTAGCGCGTGATGAACTCCTGGAACGGCGCGGTGAACGCCGTGGTTCCCGCCACCGCCCGGTCGACGTGCTCGTCGCCGAGCACCTCACGCCGGACCCTCATTCCGTTCTCGGCGCGCTCGGCATCATCCATGCTGGGGCTCCCGCGATTCGTGGTGCTGCGATCCGTGATGGTCATGGGCGTCGAGGGCCGCGGTAATAAAGGCATCCGTGACCCCGAGGTAGCCGGCCGGCTCAAGCGCGGCATCGATCTGCTCCGCGGTGATGCCGGCCGAGGCCATCCGTTCCTCCAGCTTCGGCACGGCCAGCAGCACGTCGCGCAGCGGCAGGCCCGCGCCGACGGCCCGCTCGGCGGCCTCGGCGATCAGGTCATGCGCTTGGGCTCCGCCCAGCACGCCGGCCAGCAGCGAGGTCACGTGCTCGGCCAGCGGCAGGCCCTTGGTCGCGGCGAGGTTGGCGGCCATCCGCGAGGTGTCCACGGTGAGCCCGGGCAGCAGTTCGGCCGCCCAGCTCGAAGCCGAGCCGGCCAGCCGCAGCAGGGCCGTCAGCGGCTCCCATTCCGCGTGCCACGATCCGGCTGCGCGCTGATGCTCCTGCTCGCCGGAGGCGACGAGGGTGGCGAGCAGTCCGGGAACCTGCCTGGTACAGCCGAGGATGGCGATCGAAGCAACCGGATTGTGCTTATTCGGCATTGCCGATGAGCCGCCGCGGCGCGGCGCCGCCGCCGGGCCGCCCGCCGTACCGTGGGCGCTTCGCGTCCCCAGGGCCGCGGCGCCCTCGCTGACCTCGCCGATCTCCGGCTGCGCCAGCAGCGTCACGTCCCTGGCGATCTTGCCGAGGGCCGCCGTGGTCTTAGCCAGTGCGGCGGCTAGGTCGATGACCCGCAGCCGCCCGGTGTGCCAGGGCAGCAGGGGCAGCGCAAGGCCGAGCTCCTCCGCCAGCAGCGCCGCGACCTGGCCGCCGTGGTCGCCGAGCGAGGCGAGGGTGCCCGCCGCCCCGCCGAACTGCACGGCCAGCCGTTGCGAGCTGACCGCCGCCAGCCCCTCCCGCGCCTCGTCCACGCTGGTCAGCCAGCCGGCGGCGACCAGGCCGAAGGTCACGGGCACGGCCTGCTGCAGCAGCGTCCGGCCGATCATGAGCGTTGACCGGT
Organism: uncultured Actinomycetes bacterium; assembly: GCA_963739615.1. Taxonomy (GTDB): domain Bacteria; phylum Actinomycetota; class Actinomycetes; order Streptosporangiales; family Streptosporangiaceae; genus Palsa-504. Next base: position 273,488 of record CAVUBD010000027.1, on the reverse strand, counting down.
GGTCCCCGGCCAGCCTGGCCGTGGCGTCAGCGGCCCGCGCCAGGTCGGCCAGGATGACGTCGATCGCGCGGCGAGCGAGCAGCATCGCGGCCGTGTCCATGATGTCCTGGCTGGTGGCGCCCTGGTGCACGGCGCTGACCGCCGACGGCGGGACCCGCCGGGCCAGTTCCCTGGCCAGCCCAGGGACGGGGTTGCCGGTCAGCGCCGCGAGCTCCCCCAGCTCGTCAACGTCGAAGTTCGCCGCCCGCGCCGCCGCCGTTACCGCCGCCCCCGAGCCCCCGGGCGCCATCCCGGCACGCTCGAGGGCCCGGGCGAGCCCGGCCTCGGCGTCCAGCAATGCCTGCAGCCACGCCGTGTCGCCGACCTCGACGCCGCCCCGGGCGAAAACCCCGCCGAACAGCCCCCGCCCGTCCGGCTGCTTCTGGTCAGGCATAACCGCAATCAGTCCTCTCCCGTGTCCGGCTCACCACGATAGACCCGCCTGTCTTCCGATCTCCCCTTCCTCGTGCGTATCGCCGCCAAAGCTTCAGCCGCCACGTCTGATGATTTATGGTCGGATCATGACCGAGCACGCAGCGGGCGAATCCCGTCTTCTCCAGCGCCGACACCTCGTCACCGAGATCCCAGGACCCGTTTCACGGGAGCTGCAGGCCAGGCGCGAGCGCGCGGTGGCCCGCGGGGTCAGTACCGTGCTGCCGGTGTTCGTCACGGACGCCGGCGGCGGCGTCCTCGTGGACGCCGACGGCAACTCCCTGATCGACTTCGGGGCCGGCATCGCGGTGGTCTCGGTGGGCAACGCGGCGCCCCGGGTGACCGCGCGGGTAGCCGAGCAGGCGGCCCGGTTCACCCACACCTGCTTCATGGTGACCCCGTACGAAGGCTACGTCGAGGTCTGCGAAGAGCTGGCCCGCCGGACGCCGGGTACCTTCGAGAAACGCTCCGGACTGTTCAACTCGGGCGCGGAGGCGGTCGAGAACGCGGTGAAGATCGCCAGGCATGCCACCGGGCGGCAGGCCATCGTCGCGTTCGACCACGCGTACCACGGGCGAACCAACCTGACCATGGCGCTCACCGCGAAGAACATGCCCTATAAAGACAAGTTCGGGCCGTTCGCGGGCGAGATCTACCGGATGCCGATGGCCTACCCGCTGCGCTGGCCCGGCGGCCGCGAGGCGTGCCAGCGAGGCGCGCTCGAGGTGGTCAAGAGCCTGATTCACACCCAGGTGGGCGAGGACAACGTGGCCGCCGTGATCATCGAGCCGATCCAGGGCGAGGGCGGGTTCGTGGTGCCGCCCGACGGGTTCCTGCCCGGGCTGGCCGAATTCTGCCGCGAGCACGGGATCGTATTCATCGCTGATGAGATCCAGACCGGCTTCTGCCGCACCGGCGACTGGTTCGCCTGCGAGCACGAGGGGGTCGTGCCCGACCTGGTCACGACGGCCAAGGGCATCGCGGGCGGGCTGCCGCTGGCCGCGGTGACCGGGCGCGCCGAGATCATGGACTCGGTGCACGCGGGCGGCCTGGGCGGCACGTACGGCGGTAACCCGGTGGCCTGCGCGGCCGCGCTCGGCGCGATCGAGACCATGGCGGCCGAAGACCTCGCCGGGCGCGCGCGCCGCATCGGCGAGGTCATGCTGCCCCGGCTGCACAAACTCGCAGAAACCTATCCGGTGATCGCGGACGTGCGCGGCCGCGGCGCGATGCTCGCCATCGAGCTGACCAGGCCGGGGACCCTCGAGCCAGACGCCGCTACCACCGGGGCGGTCGCCCGCGCCTGCCACCAGGCCGGGCTCGTGACGCTGACCTGCGGGACGTTCGGCAACGTGATCCGTTTCCTGCCGCCGCTCGTGATCGGCGAGGACCTCATCGACGAAGGGCTGTCCATTCTCGAGGACGCCTTCGCCAGGGCCTGACGGCGATGGCCCACAGAGCAGGGCGGCCGGCGGCCCGCCGGACGGAAGAGCTCGGCCGGCTGGTCGCGGCGGCGAAGCCGAAGGCGTTCTGGCTCGACCGGGCCGATGCTCCGCCGGCCCGCGAGCCGGTCCGCGGCGACGTGGCCTGCGACCTGGTGGTGATCGGCGGCGGGTTTACCGGATTGTGGACCGCCCTGCTGGCCAAGCAGGCCAACCCCGGACGATCCGTGGTCCTGGTCGAAGGCAACCGCGTCGGGTGGGCCGCCAGCGGCCGCAACGGCGGGTTCTGCGACGCCAGCCTGACCCACGGCACCGCTAACGGGCGGGAGCGGTTCCCGGCCGAATACGCCACCCTGCAGCGTCTCGGCGCAGAGAACCTCACCGCGATCGAGACCGCCATCGGCCGGCTCGGCATCGACTGCGGATTCGAGCAGACCGGCACCATCGAAGTGGCCACCGAGGAATACCAGGTCGCCGGGCTCCGCGAGGCCGCAGAAACCGACGGCGTGACTTTCCTTGACGCCGCGGCGGTACGGGCCGAGGTGAACTCCCCCACCTACCTGGCCGGCGGGTGGGACAAGGAAGGCGCCGCGATGGTCGACCCGGCCAGGCTCGCCTGGGGGCTGGCCGCGGCCTGCGAGCGGATCGGCGTCCGCATCGCCGAGCGCACGCCAGCTACCGGCCTGGCCAGCGATGCGGACGGCGTGACCGTGAAGACCAGGGATGGCGTGCTGCGGGCCAAGCGGGTGGCACTCGGCACCAACGCGTTCCCTTCGCTGATCCGCCGGCTGCGCCCGTACATCGTGCCGGTCTACGACTACGTGCTGGTGACCGAACCGCTCAGCCAGGCGCAGCTCACCGGAATCGGCTGGGCGAACCGGCAGGGCATCGGCGATCTTGGCAACCAGTTCCACTACTACCGGCTCACCCCGGACAACAGGATCCTGTGGGGCGGCTACGACGCGATCTACCATTTCGGCCACCACATGCGCATGACCTACGATCAGCGGCCCGCCACCTTCGTCAGGCTCGCCGACCACTTCTTCACCACGTTCCCGCAGCTGGAAGGCATCGGTTTCAGCCATCGCTGGGGCGGCGCGATCGATGCCAGCAGCCGGTTCTGCGCATTCTTCGGCACCGCGCACCATGGCCGCGCCGCCTATTCCCTCGGGTACACCGGGCTCGGCGTGGGCGCCAGCAGGTTCGGCGCCCGGGTCATGCTCGACCTGCTGAGCGGTGAGCGGACCGAGCTGACCGAGCTGCAACTGGTCCGCAGCAAGCCGATCCCTTTCCCGCCCGAGCCGTTCGCCTACCTGGGTGTCCAGGCCACCCGCTGGTCCCTGGCCCAGGCGGACCAGAGATCCGGCCGCCGGAACCTGTGGCTCCGGGCCCTGGACGCAGCCGGCCTGGGCTACGACTCCTAGCCCAGCCTTTTGCCGGTGACGGCGGGTCAGCTCATGCCGGTGGCCGAGGCGGACACCGAGCGCGGGTCGCGCTCGCGCCAGGCGCCGCGGGCCAGCGTGGTCAGGAACCTGTCGACGGCCTGGTTGAACACGTCCGGTTCCTCCAGGTTGGCGGTGTGACCGGTGCGCGGCAGGACGACCAGGCCCGCGGTGGGGATGGTGCGCTTGAGCATCAGCGCGGGTTCCAGGCATCCCTCGTCCTCGTCGCCGACCAGCACCAGGACCGGAGTGCGCACCTTGGCCAGCTCGTCGGTGAGCTCGTAGAGGGACGGGCGGGCGGCCTGGACTCCGCGCATGGTCAGCGCGCTGCCCAGCGAGGAATGCCCGGCCAGGGCGGTGGCGAACTCGGCCCAGCCACGCGGGTTCTTGTTCTGGAACTGGACCCGGGCCGGACCGACCGCGTAGCGCTCGGCGACCTTCGCCGCGCCCTCGGCCGCGAACGCGGCCGCGGTGAGCATGGACTCGATGCGGAAGGCCTCGGCGCGCTCGGGCTGGGCGCCGTGCCCGGCCCCGGCGACCACCGCCGACATGACCCGGTCCGGGTGGTTGAGGGCCAGGTACAGCGCGGTGAAGCCGCCCATCGACAGCCCGGCCACGTGGGCCCGGGCGATGCCGAGGCCGTCGAGCACGGCGATCGCGTCGGCGACGGCCCGGGCCTGCGAGTACGCCTCCAGATCGGTGGGCACGCCGGACGGCGGGTACCCGCGGGCGGCGTAGGTGACGCAGCGGTAAGCGCCGGAGAAGAACCGGACCTGCGGCTCCCAGCTGCGGTGATCGCCGGCGAACTCGTGGATGAACAGGAGCGGCTCGCCGGCGCCCGTTTCCTCGGCGTGCAGCGTGACTCCGTCGTCGGTCACGATCGCGGGCATGGGCGGCTCCCTGGGGTCTATGGCCTGATTCAGTTTCTTCTTTACCGGATCTGCGCCAGCCGGTCGGCGCGGGCGCGCGTTACCGGTTTCGCCCAGGGTACGGCTGAGTCATGAACGGCTACCTGGACTGGAGCCTGAACGGCTGGCAGGAGCACCTGCCGGGCGTGGCCGACGTGCGCGATTATGCCTCTGGACTGGGCGAGCAGACGATCCCCGAGCTGGCGGCCGCGGCCGCGGACAGGGTACCCGACCGGATCGCGGTCACCGTCGACGGCGAGCCTGTCACCCACGCCGGGCTGGACGACGCGGCGGGCCGGGTGGCGGCCTGGCTGGCGAAACTGGTGCGCCCCGGTGACCGGGTACTGCTCGCGGCGGGCTCGAGCGTCGGCTTCGTGCGCTGTTATCTTGGCGCGCTCCGGGCCGGCGCCGTGCTGGTGCTGGCTAACCCGGGCTATACGGCCGCCGAGCTCGGGCACCTGGTCGCTGACTCGGGCGCGGTGCTGGCTTTCGCCGACCGTGAGCCCGCGAGGCGCCTGGCCGAGCTGGGGCCGGGCTTCGCGCCGCCGCTCACGGTTGACGTCCGGGAGGTACCCGACGGCCCGGGGCGCAGCGCCGGGATCGTGGCGCGCCCGGACGACGCCGCGCTGCTCGCGTATACCTCGGGTACGACGGGCAAGCCGAAGGGCGTGCCGCTGACCCACCGCCAGTTGGCCGTCTCGATCCGGTCCGTGATGGCGGCCTGGCGGTGGAGCGGAGAGGACGTGCTCGCGCACGCCTTGCCGCTTTACCACCAGCACGGCCTGGGCGGCCTGCACACCGCGCTGATCGCGGGCGGCACGGCGCACATCCGCTCCAAGTTCACCCCGGCCGACCTGATGCGAACGATCGCGGACGACCGGGCCAGCGTGCTGTTCGCGGTTCCGGCGATCTACCAGGCGCTCCTTGACGCCCAGGTGGCTCCCGCGGCTGGCCTGCGGCTCGCCGTCTGCGGCTCGGCCCCGCTGAGCCCGGCGGTCGCCGGACGGCTGCCAGCCATACTCGGGCGGCTGCCGCTGATCAGGTACGGCACGACCGAGAGCGGGCTGGACGTCTCCAATCCTCTCGACGAGCCCCGCGGGGACACGCTCGGGGTACCGCTACCCGGCGTGCTGACCAGGATCTGGGCTCCGGAAGGTGGTCCGCAGGCGGCTGGCCAGGACGGCGAGATCCAGGTCAGCGGACCGCAGGTCTTCGCGGGCTACTGGAACGACCCGGCCGCCACCGAGGCCGCATTCAGCCCGGACGGCTGGTTCCGCACCGGCGACATAGGGACCGTGGACCCGGCCACCGGGCACCTGATGATCCGCGGCCGGACCAAGGAGATGATCATCACCGGCGGCCTGAACGTCTACCCGCGCGAGGTGGAAATAGCGCTCGAGGCGCATCCGTCGGTGGCGGAGGCCGCCGTGGCCGGCGTTCCCGATGACCGGTGGGGCGAGCGGGTGACAGCCTGGGTGGTAATCCGCGATGAGCACCGGTTCGACGAGGCCGAGCTGATCGTGCACGCCCGCACGCTGCTGGCCGCATACAAGTGCCCCAAGCGGGTGTTCCAGGTGACGGCCTTGCCGCGCAACCAGCTCGGCAAGATCGTCCGCAGCGAGCTGAGATAGGCCCCCGCGGGTGTTCAATGTGCGCATGGCAGTATTCGCGGCATTTACCGAAGCCGATATCAAGCTGGCCGCGGGACCCAGGTCGTTCGAGCGCGGCCTGGAATATCTCGATGAGGTAGCGGACCTGGAGATCGCCAGTAAGGAGATCACTGCGACCGTATATGGCAGCAGTGAGTACAGAGTCTCGCTGGCATTCGGGGGCGGCGGGCTCGGCGGGCACTGCACGTGCCCGCAGGGCCGGGACGGTTTCTTCTGCAAGCACTGCGTCGCGGTCGGGCTGTCCGTGCTGAAGATGGGCGAGGACCTGCCGCGGCATATCGAGACGGCACGGGCCCAGCGGCAGCTGCTCGACTCGTGGCTCGAGTCGCTATCGAAGGAGGAACTGCTCGCCGAGCTTTCCGGGCTGCTTGACGGGGACCTGGAGCTGCGGCGGCGCTTTGAGCTGCGGGCGGCGTCCGTGAACCTGGACGCCGCGATGGTCCGGCGTGCCGTCGCAGGGCTGGTCGCGCTGCCTCGCCGCGGCTACGTCGAATACGACGAGTCCTACCGGTATGCCAGCGACGTGCTCGAGGCAGCCGGGGCAATCGACGATCTGATCCAGGCCGGCGGAGCGGCAGAGGCGATCGGGATCGCGCGCGAGGCGATCGGCCTTGTCGCTCAGGCTTATGAATCCGTCGACGACTCTTCGGGCTCCGTCGCTGACGCCGAGCACGAACTGCTGGCTGTACACCTCCGGGCCTGCGAGGCCGCGCCACCCGAGCCGGTCTCGCTGGGCGGCTACCTCGCCGGACTGCTGCTTTACGACGACTACGGATTCGCACCCGACCTCGGCGACTACGCCGACCTGCTCGGCGACGAGGGGATCGCCACGGTGCGCGAGCGCATCAGGACCACTTATGAGGAGAATCCGGAGGACGGGCGGGCCAGGCGCCTGATGGAGTCGGTCGCCAGGGCCGAAGGGGACGTAGACGCTCTCATCGCGATCATCGCCGCCGATCTTGATGATTACGGCCGGAGCCATCTTCGTATCGTCCGCGAACTCGACGAAGCCGGCCGCGGCGATGAGGCACTCGGCTGGGCGGAGCGCGGCTTGCGTGAGGCGACGCGTCCGGATCAGCAACTCGTCGAGTACCTTTCCGGCCGCTACGCGGCCGCAGGCCGCACTGGCGATGTGCTCGGCTTGCGCCGGACCCGCTTTCAGGCCGAACGGACGCTGGCTCACTATCAGGCGCTGCGAGCCGCCGCGACGGACCTCGGCACCTGGCCTGCCGAGCACGGCCAGGCACTCGCCCTGCTGACTGAGGACGCGCGTCATCAGCGGGCCCGGGTCCCGTGGGCCTGGGGTGGTCCGGTCCTGGTGGACGCACTGCTGGACGACGGGGATCTGGACGCCGCCTGGGCCGCCGCCAAGGACACCGCTACCGAAGAGCAGTGGCTGCGGCTGGCCGACGCCTCGGCCGCCAGCCGTCCGGCTGATGCGCTGGCGTTGTACCTGCGGGCGATCGGATCGCTGAAGAGGGACACGGGCGATCCGGTCTACCGGCGGATCGCGAGCCTGCTGCTTTCCGCACGCGGTTGCCACCAGACCCTAGGCACTACAGACCAGTTCAGAGGGTACGTCACCGCCTTGCGCGCGGAACAGAAACGAAAGCGAAACCTGATCAAGATCCTCGACGAGAACGGACTCTAGGGACTATTCCCGGTAGTCGGCAGGGGTGCCTATTCCCTCACCTTCGCGCGGAGTTAACCTTGTTATCTCGTAGGTCCGGGCATTACATGAAAACACCGGGACGGATGCAATGGCCAATGCTGCCACCAATACTCAGTCAGCCGGAACATGGCCCGAGCTGCAGTCGGGGCCGCTCATCACCGGTGCGATCCTGGTCGGGATCGGCGTCGCAGTGGCCACGGCGGGAATGGCCGTTGTCGGCCTGCACGTGGCCGCCGCGACTCGCACCTGGGTCAGGGAGCTTGAGGTACCACCTGGCGAGCTTGCGAAGCTCAGGTGGGAACAGGCCAAGAGCTCGGCGGCCGCCGGTGCGATCCACTGGCGGGAACACCCCAACTCAAAGGCCCGCCTGACCCGCCGTAGCGTCGCCTCGTAGAGACCGCGGCCGCCTGGGCGCGAACGAGCCGGCAAATCATGTCCGGTTAGGACCTTCTTTGCCGGACATGCGCCGTTTACCCTGGCAGCATGGGGACGCCCTCGCCAGGCTGGGATTTGCTGGTACGGCAGAGCAGGGTCGCCGTCCGGCGCCGCAGGCGTCGTCGCCGGCAGCGGCTGATGCTCTGGCTGCTGACCTTGGCCACGACCGCGGCGCTGCTGGTCATCGCCGTCCTGGTCAGGGACATGGCCAGGACGCCGACGGCGGCCAAGCCGGCGGCGCTGTCCAGCTCGGCGCGGACCGCCGCCCGCGCTTCGGCGGCGGCGCACCGGGTCACGCCGCGGGCGAAGCCGACGTCCCCGGTATCGGGCCCGCGGGTGACCGACACCTCGTCCGGTCTCTCCTACCAGCTGCTTTCTTCGCCGTGGCGGCTCGGCTGCCCGTCGACGCTCAACGCGCCGATGTTCAGCTGGAGCGCGGGCGAGAACGCCGTGGCCGGGCAGGTCACCATGGGCGGGTCCACTTTTGACTGGCATGGCGTCGCCTGCTCGGGCCAGCTGCAGCAGCAGTTCCCTTACTCAGGCGCCGCGGACCTCGAAGCGACCGCGATGAGCATGGTCGGCGCGATGGACCCCGCGTACTACAACCCCCTGATGCATTCCCGTGCGGTCGAGGGCAGCTCCGCGATGCAGGTCAGCGGGCATCAGGCCTGGGTGGTCAAGTTCTTGATCAGCTATCCCGACGCCGCGGCCGAGGGGCTGGGCTGGACCAGCGAGCTCGGCGGTGTCGTGCTCGTTGACCGCGGCGATGGGCAGGCGCCCGCCGTGTTCTACGTCTCGGCGCCGGCCAACGTCGGGGCCAGCGCCGTCGACGTGCTCATCAGCTCACTAGCCGTCAGCTAGCATCGGTGATGCTGATGTTCCCGCCCCCGCTGTCAACGTTGATCTTGTTCGCGGCCTTCGGATTGGGGCTGGTCGGTACCGACACGCTGTCGTCGCCGCCGTCCGAGCTGCTCGTGACGTAGTAGGCGGTGGGGCCTTGCGGCAGCTCGATGGTGATGTCTCCCCCGTCGCTGGTGATGGCCAGGTTGGCCGGGACGCTGGTGAACACCACGGTGACGTTCCCGCCGCCCGAGCCGGCGTTGAGCGACGGCGCGGTCAGGTCGCTGCCGTTGATGTCGCCGCCGTCGGTGGTGAACTGCATCGGGCCGGCCAGGTCGCCGGCGGTCAGGTTGCCACCGCCGGTTGACACCGCGGCCAGGCCCGGGATGCCGGAAACCGCGACGTCACCGCCGTCGCTGGTGAGGCTGACGCTGCGGGCGACGTCGGGGACAGTCAGGTTGCCGCCGCCGCTCGACAGCGTGAGGCTGGTCAGCGGCGGGACGTCGAGGGTCCCGCTCAGCCCGCAGTTGCCTGAGTTGACATCTGAGCAGTTGACGTCCACTTCGGTGCCGCTGGCCGTGGTGCTGGTGCTCAGGCTCGGGCGGAACAGGCCGTACCGAACGGTGCCGGTCAGGCGGGCCGTAGCTCCCTGAGCCTGGCGCACGGTAACGTCGCCGCTGTTGACGCTCACCGACAGCTGGCCGTGCTGAACGGGGATGCCGGCGTAGTTGACGGGGAAACTCCCGTGGGCGGACTGGTCGACGACGGTGAAGCCGATCCAGCCGATGAGGGTGAGGAGCACCGGCACGCCGATGGCGAGGGTGACCCAGCGGGCGGGTGTCATGCGGAAGCCGCCGGGCGATGACAGGCCGGACGAGGGCAGGACAGTAGTCATGGCGGTATCCCCGTTTCATCCCGTGCCGAGGTAGCGCAGCACGGCGAGCACGCGACGGTGGTCGCGATCACCGGGCGCCAGCCCGAGCTTGGTGAAGATGTTGTTGATGTGCTTTTCCACCGCTCCGCCCCCCACTACGAGGGCGGCGGCGATGGCGGAGTTGGACCGGCCTTCGGCCATCAGCGCGAGCACCTCACGCTCGCGGGGAGTGAGCTCGCCGAGCGGGTGGCGGCTGCGGGCGAGCAGCTGCGCGACGACTTCGGGGTCGAGCGCACTGCCGCCCTCAGCCACCCGGTGCAGCGCGTCGAGGAACTCGCTCACGTCTGCGACCCGGTCTTTCAGCAGGTAGCCGACCCCGTGCGGGCGGCCGGAGATCAGTTCGGTGGCGTACCGCTCCTCGACCCACTGGGACAGGACGAGGACGCCGACATCCGGCCAGCGGTCACGGACCACCAGGGCCGCGCGCAGCCCCTCGTCGGTGAAGGTGGGCGGCATCCGGACGTCCACCACCACCGCGTCCGGGGGGTGCGCGGCCACCGCGCGCAGGAACTTCTCGGCGTCGCCCTCGGCGGCGGCGACTTCATGACCGGCCTCGGAAAGCAGCCGCGTCAGACCCTCGCGCAGCAGGACGGAGTCCTCGGCGATGATTACCCGCATGGCAGTTCCGCCGCGATGATCGTGGGGCCCCCGGCCGGGGACTCCACCGACAGCCGCCCGTCCACCCCGGACACCCGGTCGGCCAGCCCGGACAGGCCCGGGCTGTCGGCCGTCGCGCCGCCGATCCCGTCGTCACTGACCATGACGGTCAGCGTGCCCGGATAGCCGTGGCCTTCGACCACGACCTTGGCGTGGCTGGCCCGGGAGTGCTTGGCCACGTTGGTGAGCGCCTCGGCCACCATGAAGTAGGCGACCGCCTCCACGGCGGACTTCGGCCGGACCGGCACGTCGACCTGCACCTCGACCGGCACCGGGCACAGCGCGGCCAGGCCGGACAGCGCCGCGTCGAGGCCTCGGTCGGTGAGCACCGGCGGGTGCACCCCCCGGACCAGGTTACGCAGCTCGGTGAGGGCCTCCTTGGCCTGCGCGTGGGCCTGGTCGACCAGGTCCCTGGCGGCGTCAACGTCGTCAGCGAACTTCGCCTTGGCCCGGCCGAGTTCCATGGCCAGCGCGACCAGCCGCTGCTGCGCGCCGTCGTGCAGGTCACGCTCGATCCGCCGCCGCTCCGCCTCGGCCGCGCCTACCACCCGCTCGCGGCTGAGCTCGAGCTCGGTCACCCGGGCGGCCAGGTCGCTCGGCGGACCGAGCAGGCGGCGGGACATGGCCGTATCCGCGATCGCGAGGCAACGGGTCAGCTGCGGCGCGGCGAAAAGCACGATGAGGCCCAGGGCCACCGATATCGCCATCGTGGACGTCCCGCGCAGCACCGTGTCCCCCAGCTGGAGGCCGCCGCCGGGCAGGGCCGAGGCGTACAGCGGCAGCGTCAGCAGGACCAGGCCCGCGGACCAGGCCATGATGCTGATCGTCGCCGTGGCCGCGCTGACCGGCAGCCGCAGCAGCGCGTAGCCGATTTCGCCCCAGGTAGCGCGCTCGGCGAGCGTCCGCCAGCGCGGCACGATGCCCCACCGGTACCCGGCCCGGACTCCGCTGGGCCAGGCCGGGATCCGAACCCCGAGCAGGAAGGCGAACCTGGCCCGCTCGGCCCGGGCGAAATAGTCGGCCAGCCGCAGCATCACGCCCAGGATGGGCAGGCCGACCAGCGCGATCACCAGCAGGCTGGCGCCGACGCTGAGACCGGCGCTGAAAACCGTGATGGCCGCGATCCCCATGAAGAAGCCGGCCAGATGATGAATAAGGGCGAGCCAGGTGCGCGGTGACACCAGGTCGCGGAGGAGGAACATGGCTCCGACGCTATGGCATGACCGTCCAGGTTGCCCATGAGCCGGACCCCCCGGAACGGGGGGAGGTTAACCCCACCTCACCTTAGGCAGATCGCACCATGGTCCCCGCGGGCCGGGGTAACGGAGTGTTTGCGGCATGACTAAAACGAATGCCCGATGGTGGAACGAGTGGCAACCCGGGTAACGACGACCAGGCGGTCGTGCCCGCGCTGAACGCGGTCGCCGCCATCCAGGCCCGCCATCCCGGGCTGACCGTCGAAGAAGCGGGCACGGCCAGCCTGGACCGGGCGACCGGCAGTATTCTCGATCTTCGCCACGCTGTCCATGATCGAGTTCAAGATGTTCGGCGTGGCCATGGCCGTGGCGGTGGTCATCGATGCCACCACCGTCCGCGGCGTCCTGCTGCCGGCCGGACTGGCCCTGCTCGGCGACCGGGCCTGGTCGCGCGGATCCCGGCGGGCCGCCCCGCCCGCGGTGGACAAGGTACTGGCCGCGCGTGCATAGTGACGAGAAAGCCCCGAAACGGGAGGGACAACGACGTGCCTCGGTTCATGGACTACCACGATGACCTGAAACTGCCCGCCGAAGCGATCGAGCAGATCGCTCAGGGCACGAGGGACGGTACAGCCGATGAGTTCGGCGTACGGCAGATCGAGCTTTTCCACAACGCCGACGGCAAGGTTTACTGCCTGCTCGAAGGCCCGGACGAAGAGGCCGTCCGCAAGCACCACGCCGCGCTCGACGTCCCGTGCGGCGAGGTGCACGAGGTGAACAGCCTGCTCTAACCGGTCGTTGTACACTAAAAGAATGACCCAGCCCAGTACTCTTTTCATTCCGGATAGATTTACCGACTACCGGTTGTGGAGCGATATTCCGGACCGGATCAGGGACCGGACTGAGATCATTTATTATGAACAGCACGAGGAAATTTCCTGGGACTCGGCCGAGGACGAATTTGTCGCGGCCGTGCGCCGGCTGGTCATCACGGGCAGCTTTGACATCGTGATTGCGGCAGGCCAGGCGGCACGTTACGCATTCGCGGTGGCGGCAGCCGGGCTGGCTAAAGGCGTGGTGTTCTTCCAGCCGTGGCTTGATCGTCTTCCTGATGACGTTGACATCGACTTCTCGCTTATCCCGGCAGAGACAGATCCTTATCTGCCGATAGTCAGCGCCGTGAGCGAGCCAGATCCCGGCCGGCAGCGAGACGTCCTGCTGAACGTCCTTCGCGATACCGCCGGGAGCGATCTTCAGCCGGCGGAACTCCAGCTTTCGCTGAGCATGCTCGGGGATCACGCCGAGGAGTTCTTCGCGGATTTGCAAGCCGTCGCCGCGGCGGCCGACGGCCCTGCGGTTCCGGATCCGCCGTGGGCCGGGAGACCCTGGATCGACCGCCTCGCCAGCTTGACCGTGCCGGTGACGGTGGTGGTGCCTGACCGCGCCCGGGCGATCGCCGCCACGATCGCCAGGCGAGCCCCCGACGCGGAGATCATCGAGGCCGCGGGATACGGCGGCCTGGCTCCCTCGGCTGACCGGGCCCGGTCGGCGGCAGCTCTCCTGCGCTTGCTCGACCGGGCCGGCTGACCAGTTACGTGTTGACAGGGAAGCCGAGGTTGACACCGCCGTGGCTCGGGTCGAGCCAGCGGGACGTGACCACCTTGCCGCGGGTGTAGAAGTGGATGCCTTCGGTGCCGTGCACGTGCGTGTCACCGAACAGCGAGGCCTTCCAGCCGCCGAACGAGTAGTACGCCATCGGGACCGGGATCGGCACGTTCACGCCGACCATGCCGATCTCGGCCTCGGATACGAAGCGGCGGGCCGCTCCCCCGTCGCTGGTGAAGATGGCCACGCCGTTGCCGTAGGGGCTGTCGTTCACCATCTGGACGGCGGCTTCGTAGGTCGGGGCGCGGAGCACGCTGAGCACCGGGCCGAAGATCTCGTCGGTGTAGCAGCTCATTCCTGTCGTCACATGGTCAAGGACGCTGGGACCGAGCCAGAAGCCCTCGTTTCTACCGCCGCCGATCACCGGGTGGACCCGGCCGTCCACGGCCAGCGTGGCGCCCTCGCGGACGCCGCTGTCCAGGTAGGACGTGACCTTGTCCCGGTGCGGTCCGGTGACAAGCGGCCCCATCTCGGACCGTTCGTCGGTCCCAGGCCCGACCCGCAGGCGGGCAACCCGGTCCCTGATCCTGCTGACCAGTTCTTCGCCGATCGGGTCGATGGCTACCAGCGCGGAGACCGCCATGCAACGCTCGCCGGCCGAGCCGAAGCCGGCCGAGACCGCGGCGTCGGCGGCCAGGTCGAGGTCGGCGTCGGGCAGCACCACCATGTGGTTCTTGGCGCCGCCGAGGGCCTGCACGCGCTTGCCCGCTTTGGTGCCGTTTTCGTACACGTACCTGGCGATGGGCGTGGAGCCGACGAAGCTGACGGCCTTGATGCCTTCGTGGCTGAGGATGGCGTCGACCGCCACCTTGTCGCCATGCACCACGTTGAACACGCCGTCCGGCAGGCCCGCCTCGGCCCACAGCGAGGCCAGCAGCAGCGACGCCGAAGGGGCCTTCTCCGACGGCTTGAGCACGAAGGTGTTGCCGCACGCGATCGCGAGCGGGAACATCCACATCGGCACCATGGCAGGGAAGTTGAACGGCGTGATGCCCGCGACCACGCCGACCGGCTGCCTGATCGAGTAGGAGTCGACGCCGGTGGACACGTTCTCCGAGAACCCGCCCTTGAGCAGGTGCGGGATGCCGCAGGCGAACTCGACGACCTCCAGGCCGCGCGCCACCTCACCCGCGGCGTCCGAGGCCACCTTGCCGTGCTCTTCGGTGATCAGCTGCGCTATTTCGCTGGCGTGGGTCCTCACCAGCTCGCGGAAGGCGAAAAGCACCGTGGCGCGCCTGGCCAGCGAGACGCGCCGCCAGGCCTGGAACGCGTCGGCGGCGGCTGCGACCGCGAGGTCTACCTCGGCCGGGGCGGCGAAGTCGACCTGACCGCTGACCTGGCCGGTAGCCGGGTCGTAGACGTCGCCGTGACGTTCGGCCTCGCCGTCCCAGGGCTTGCCCGGCGATCCAGTGGGTGATGTGCTTCGTCATCTGGCGGTGGCCTCTTCGTTTATGGCTTGCAGGGCGTCTTCGTTTATGGCTTGCAGGGCGTCGGTGAGGATGCCGAGTCCTTCCTTCGCCTCGGCTTCGCTCAGCGTCAGCGGCGGCGCCATCCGCAGCGTGTGCCCGTACAGGCCGCCCTTGCCGACCAGCAGCCCGCGTTCCCTGGTCGCCTCGAGCAGCTGGCCGGCCAGCGGCGGGCTTGGCTTCCTGGTGGCCGGGTCGACTAGGTCCACGGCGAACATCAGGCCCTTGCCGCGTACCTCGCCGACGATTTCCGTGCTGGCCGTAGCCTCTTTCAGGCCGTCGATGATGATCCGGCCGGTGACGGCGGCGTTGTGCTGCAGGTCGTGGGAGAGCACGTAATCAAGGGTGGCGTTGCCCGCGGCGGTGGCGATCGGGTTGCCGCCGAAGGTGGAGATGCCGTTGCCGCGGATCCCGTCGAGCAGGTCGCCGCGGGCCACCACACCGCCGATCGCGAAGCCGTTCCCAAGTCCCTTGGCGAACGTCATCGCATCCGGGGTGACCCCGTGCGCGCTGATGCCCCAGAAATGCTCGCCGGTGCGGCCCCAGCCGGTCTGCACCTCGTCGGAGATCAGCAGGATGCCGTGCTCGTCGAGGACTTCCTTGTACGCCGCGAACAGGCCATCGGGCGCCATCGTGAAGCCCCCCACCCCCTGGACCGGCTCGGCCAGCAGGCACGCGACGTCGGCGGGATGGATGCCGCCGGCCAGCAGCGCACGGAGATCCTCCACGCAGGCCTTGATGTAGCCGGCGTCGGACAGGCTGGCGTAGGCGGCCAGCTGGCGGTCCGCACCATGCAGGTAATGGGTGCCGAACGGGCTGTGGCTCGACATTTTCCAGGCCGCGTTGCCCGTCACGCTGACTGCGCCGAACGAGCGGCCGTGATAGCTGCCGCGCATGGCGAGAACCTCACCGGCCTTGCGCGCGGTGAGCGCGGCCAGCAGCGCGACCTCGTTCGCCTCGGTGCCCGAGTTGGTGAAGAACACCTTGGCGTTCTCGATGCCGGACAGCCTCGCGATCTTCTCCGCGAGCTCGACCTGATTGCGGATCAGGTAAAGCGTCGAGGTGTGCATGATGCCGCTGGCGATCTGCCGCTCGACGGCGTCGCGGACCTCGGGCACGTCGTAGCCGAGCATGTTGGTCAGGATGCCGGCGAAGAAGTCGAGGTAGGTGTGTCCCCCGGCGTCGGTGACCCGGCAGCCCTGGCCGCTGACGATTTCGATCGGGTCGTCGTAATAGAGGCCGACCCAGTTTGGGATGACCGCGCGGTGGCGGGCGAGAAGCTCAGACATGCTGCCCAGTCTCCTCGTTCCGCGGGAGTGGCGGAACCGACATCATGTAAGGCTCTTTGGCTGTGATTTTACACATATAGTTTCGCCCATGCTCCCCACGGTGGGTGACCTCCTCGACCTCGACGTCATCCGCCGGGGCAGTCCGCGGGTAGTCGCGGGCTCCTCCGGTCTGGCTGCTTCGGTTCGCTGGGTTCATGTCCTGGAGCTGGCGGACGCGGCGCACTTGCTGCAGGGCGGCGAATTCGTGCTCACGACCGGGATCGCGCTGCCGGCCGAGCCCGCGCTTCTGGCCCGTTACGCGGCCGACCTCGCCGCGGCGGGCGTGAGCGCGCTAGCGGTGGAGCTGGGCCGCAGGTACGTCGGGGCGCTGCCTTCTGCGCTCGTCCGGGCGGCCGCTGACCGCGGGCTGACGCTGATCGTCTTCGAGCGCGAGGTCCCGTTCGTCGAGATCACCGAGGCGGTACACGCCCGCATCATCGACGCCCAACTGGAGCAACTGCGCGCGTCGGAGCGCCTGCACGAGGTGTTCACCGAGCTGTCCGTCGCGGGCGCGTCATCCGACGAGATCGTGCGGCAGGCCGCCGCCCTCGCCGGGCGCCCGGTGATCCTGGCCGACCTGTCCCACCGGGTGCTCGCGTGCGAACCCGGCAGCGCCGATCCCGCGCGGCTGCTGGCCGATTTCGCCCGGCGCAGCCGGGCGGTCGGTACCTCGGGGTTGGCCGGCCGGACGGCGTTTGATAAGGCGGCGGGGTGGCTGTTCACACCGGTCGGGGCGCGGGGCGAGGACTGGGGACGCGTGATCTTGGTCTGCGACGGCCCGCCCGCCGCCACGGACACCGTGCTCATCGAACGGGCCGCCACCACGCTCGCGCTCGGGCGCCTGCTGACCCGGCACGCCGAAAGCCTGGACCGCCAGGCGCACCGGACCTTGATCAGCGGCATCATCAGCCAGGCGCATGCCGACCCGGCCGAAGCCGCGGTCCGGGCACGAGCGCTCGGGGTGCCGGTCGACGGGCGCCAGCTCATCGCCATGGTGCTGCGGCTGGCGGGATCCGGTTCCGGTGCGTTGGGCATGCTCGGACTTTCGGCTCACGCGCGGGTGCTCGACATGGCCGACATCACCGCCGCCGCGTGCCGGGCCGAGCGGATCCCCTCGCTGGTCGGAACGCTGGACGATGCTCGCGCGGGGGCCATGCTCTCGCTCAGCCCGCGCGCCGACTCCGATCGCGTGCTCACCAGCGTCGTGACCCGGATCAGGGACCGGATCGGAGCCGATCCGGACGGCCTGGTGATCGGGGTCGGCGGCACCGTCGGATCGATTCGTGACGTGCGCCGCTCGTTCCTCGAGGCCAGCCAGGTCGCCGACGTGGCGGCTTCGCGCCCGGCCGGCTCGGCCGACTCAGGCGCTCGGGGCGGCGCGGCCGATCCGAGCGGGAGAGGCCACCCAGCCGACCCTGCGGACCGGCCGTTGTTCTACCGGCTGCCCGACCTGCGCCTGCGTGGCCTGCTTCATCTGCTCCGCGACGACCCGCGGCTGCAGACCTTCGTGGAGCGCGAACTCGGCGCCCTGCTCGCCTCCGAACAGGACATTTCGCTGCTCGACGTGCTCGCCGCATACCTGGCCGCCGGCGGCAACAAGGCGGAGGCGGCGAAGAACTCGCACCTGGCCCGGCCCACGTTCTATGAGCGGCTGCACCGGATCGAGCGGATCCTCGGCACTGACCTGAGTGCGGCTGAGTCGCGGACCTCACTGCATGTGGCGCTGCTCGCGTTGAACGCGGCGCGCGCGTCCTCCGGTCAGCCCGGTTGACGAGCTGGTGCGGAAGCGTACCTGCGGCGAGAAGAATCTCAGCATCATCATTTCTAGCTTATCTATTTGAATTTCTTTATTAACATAATCTTTTCTACTGCGCTCTGGCAACAAGCTGGTTGCTTGGCCGGTACGGAACGGGTATAATTTCGAATACAGGAACGATTGTAGGCTGGGGAAACGCACCGGAGGAGCTATGCCATCAACGCCCTCCCATGAGCCGTACGGGCGGGGCGCCTGGGCGGTGGATGATCCCACCTGGGGGTGGGACGCCACCGGTCATCCGGTCGATGCGGCGGACGGGTGGCGTCCGGTGCCGTCGCGGGCAGCCTGGATGACGGAGGCGGACCGGGAGGCGTGGCTGGAGGTGGTGGCGGCCGAGGGCCCGCCGCCGGACCCCGAGCTGGATCCTGGCTGGTTCCCCGACCCGGACGATCCCGCGCTGCCGTCCGGCATCGACCCGGACGAGCTGCGGGCGCAGTCGAGGCGGATCGCCGCGGAGCAGGCCGCCGCGGCGGAGCATATCGCCCGGCTCGGGTACACCGCGGAGCTGGCCGCCGGAGCGGCCGGGGCGCTGGGCCGCCGCGGCCCGGGCCAGCCCGGCTCCGCGCACCGGTTCCCCGGCGAGTACGCCGGCCCGGCCGGCGGGTTCGCCGCCGGCCAGCCGCTGGACACCGCCCCCGGCGGCTCGGTGCTGCTCGGCCTGGCCGAGTACGCCGCCGGGGACGACGACCGGTTCGCCGGCGCCTCCGACGATGAGCTGACCGGGATCATCGCCGGGCTGGACCGGGCCGAGGCCGCCGCCTGCTCACTCAAGCACGCCGCCGTCGCGGAGCTGATCCGGCGGCGGCCCGCCCCCGGCGCCGCCCCCGAGGGCCCGGCGCGGCTGCCCGCCGGGTGGGACCCCTCCGCCGAGGCCGAGGTGTCGTACGCGCTGGCGGAGTACCGCGGCACCGCGCAGGACCTGCTCGGCCGCGCCCACGACCTGGAAACCAGGCTCCCCGGCACCAGGGCCGCGTTCCGGGCCGGGGTCCTGCGGCTGTCCAAGGTGGAGATCATCTGCCGGGCCACCGCCCTGCTGGACGCGGACGAAGCCCGCGCGGCGGAGGAGATGGTGCTGGGGCGGGCCGGGCAGCTGACCCCGGCCGGGCTGCGGTCCGCGATCACCCGCGCCGTCATGCAGGTCGCCCCCGGCAAAGCCAGGAAACGGCGGGAGGACGCGGCCCGCAGGGCCCGGGTGGAACGCCGCCCGGAGTACTCGGGCAACGCCGCCCTGGCCGGCCGCGAGCTCCCCCCGGCGCAGGTCCTGGCGGCGGACCAGCGGATCACCTGGTGGGCGACGCAGCTGAAACAGGCCGGGGCCGAGGGGAGCATGGACCAGCTCCGCGCCCAGGCCTACCTGGACCTGCTCCTGAACACCGACTCCCGCCCCGCCCCGCCCGCCGAGCAGGCCAGCGACAGCAAGGACGGCAACGGCGGCATGACCGGCGAGGGGCCGCAGGGACCGGGAGATGGCAGGTCAGGCCCGCCGCATCCCGCCGGGCCCCCGGCCCCGCCCGGAGCCGGGGTGATCCCCGCCGGGTTCATCGGCCGCGTCAACCTCACCGTCCCGCTGACCACCCTGCTCGGCCTGGCCGACCGGCCCGGCGAGATCCCCGCCCTGGGCCCCCTCGACCCGTGGCTCGCCCGCGACCTGGCCCGCGCCGCCGCCGCCAACCCCAAGACCACCTGGTGCCTGATCGTTACCGACCAGGACGGCCACGCCATCGGCCACGGCTGCGCCCGGCCCGGACCCAGAGACCGCAGCCCGCACGTCCCCGGCCGGCCCGGACCGCGACCGCCCGGCGGCAGCGATCCCCCGCCCGGCGGGAATGACCCGCCCGGCGGAACCGCCAGGCCGCCCGGGCCAGGGTTCAGCTTCACTCCCCAGGACCAGCCCGGACCGGCCGGAGGATACGGCGCCTGGCGGTTCACCACCGGCACCCCCGGGCAACCCGGCTTGCTCCTGGCGCTCGACCCGATCCCCCTTGACACCTGCGACCACCGGTACGAGGGCGCCGGCCACGACCCCGGCGTCAAGCTCCGGCACCTCACCGAGATCCGGCACGCTACCTGCACCGGCCCGACCTGTCGGCGCCCCGCCGCCCGCTGCGACTTCGAGCACAACACCCCGTACGAGGCCGGCGGCCGGACGTGCATGTGCAACGGCGGACCTAAATGCCGGCATGAGCACCGGCTCAAGCAAGACCCCAGGTGGAAGGTCGAACAGCCCACCCCGGGCACCTTCCGGTGGACCACCCCATCCGGACGCCAGTACACCACCGAACCCACCCGGTACCCGATATAGCCGATCGCGGGGAGATTGCGGAAACCGGTCAGGCGTCGAAGACCTGGCCTACGCGCTGGACGACCGGGTCCTCCGAGCTCCACGGGAAGTTGATCCAGCGGTCGGTATGCTTCCAGACGTAATCGCACCTGATCAGTGACCGGGCCTTTTCGTAGATCACTGCCGTGCGCACATCCTCGACGTGATCCTTGATGAAGGAGTGGACGAGCTCGATCGTCTTTCCGGAGTCGGCGACATCATCTGCGATGAGCACCTTCTTGGCCGAGAAGTCCACCGCGCTCGGTACGGGCGGCAGCATGACCGGCATATCCAGGGTGGTGCCGACTCCGTCGTAGAACTCGACGTTCATCACGTGCAGGTTCTTCACCGCGAGCGCGTAGCCGAGGGAGCCCGCCAGGAAAAGACCACCGCGGGCGATTGACAAGATCAGGTCCGGCTCAAACCCATCGGCGGCGATGGCCTTGGCAAGTTCCCGAGACGCTTCACCGAACGCCTGCCAGCTGAGACTTTCACGCTCGTCGTCCATGACCTCATCGTGCCACGCGGCCGAACTGTGCACAGCAATCAGACCACCCGGTGCGGCCGACCGGGGTTCGGCTGGTTTATGGTGCGCTTAGCCGGCTTCGAGCGCCGTGCGCTGGTCGGCCTCGCGCGCCGCGAGCTCGAGCCGCATCCGGTAGCTCTCCCACCATTCCTGGTCGCCCTGCGCCATGCTGTCGTTGCCCCGGCGCAGCCCGGCGCCCCCGTCAATGAGCTCACGGACGATATCGGCCTGCCCGGCGTGACGATCGGTCTCGGCGATCATGTGGACCAGGATCTTGTGCAGCGTCACCTCGCTGCGCTCCCGTGGCCACCACGGGACGTGCCCCATCGCGTCCAGGGCCAGCGTGCCGATCGTGGCATCTGAGTGCGCCCAGGCTCGCTGGTACAGGCCGACGATCTGGCTGCGTGACTCGCCGACCGCGGCCCACATGTCCGCGTTGGGCTCGGCATCGTCCTCCAGCCAAGGCAGCGGCTCACCGAACGGCCGGCCGAAGCAGTCGCCGAAGTAGCCGAGCTCGACGCTGGCCGCGTGCTTGATCAGTCCGAGCAGGTTGGTACCGGTGGGCACCATCGGGCGGCGGATGTTGTACTCCGAGAGCCCGTCGAGCTTCCAAAGCAGAGCCTCGCGCGCGTCCTGCAGGTAACGGTGTAGGTCCGCCTTTGGATCTGATCCGGTCATGCCGCCAGTCTGCCATCCCGACGCGGGCACCCGAAATTTCTTGAATCCTCCATCGTTCGCCTGGCCGGGCTCGAGCCTGACGGGTTCACGCCAGCCGGGGCGGGAAGCCGCCTGTGGCCACGGGACCCCAGCGCACCGGCGTGATGCGCAGCAGTGACTTGCCCTGCCGCAGCATGGCCTGCCGGTATTCGTCCCAGTCGGGATGCTCCCCCGAGATCGACCGGAAGTACCCGACCAGCGATTCGACTGCCTCGGGCACATCGAGCACCTCGGCGGTGCCGTCGACCTGAACCCAGGGGCCGCCGAAATCGTCGGACAGTACCACCACGCTGACCTGCGGATCACGGCGGGCATTGCGCACCTTGGCCCGTTCCGGGTAGGTCGCCACCACGATCGCGTCCCCGTCGACCCCGCAGGTGACCGGTGACGCCTGCGGTCGCCCGTCGGCCCGGGTGGTGATCACGATGGCATGATGCCGCGGCCGGATGAAGTCAAGCAGCTCATCTAGGCTAACTGCGGTGTTGACCGCGATCTGGGGACTCACGACACCACCGTAGCAATGGGCCGCCGCCCCACCTGCCCGAGCACCGGGGTCGCCGGGGTGGTCTTGTCATTTCTGTATGCAAAGACCAGCCGTGCCGTACCCGATATAGCTGCGGCTTTTCGCGTAATGCCTCCTCCTCGGGGACGGCGGCAAGGCCACCTGCACATCGATGAAGCCCGCTGGCGATGAGGAGACGCTGACCCTTCGCCGGGCCGACGGGGAAGTCAAGACCGTGAACCTGGACATGAGCTCGGAGTCGGGAGCGTGGCGGGTCACCGCGATGACGGTCAAGCCGTAGCCGGACCGTAGTCTCACGCGCCGGGGTCGATCATCGATCCGACCAGGGTCCCGCGCTGAACTTCGGCGGTGTATTCGTGGCCGAGCAGGCCGAACTGCAGCATGGCGGTGGCCACGCGCTGGATCTGCTTGGCGCTAACCGGGCCCGCGGGAAAACCGGGCAGCGCCATGAGCGCCGTCACCTCGGGCGGCAGCTGGTCGAACTTCCCCAGGGCCGCCTGGACGGTGACGGGTTCGCTGTTGGCCAGGGCCTGTCCCGCCTCGATCGCCCGCACGAACGCGGCCGCCGTCTTCGGGTGCTGCTTGGCCCAGGCCTGGGTGGCGACATACCCGTCGATGGGAAAGTTCATGGTGGCGCCCTGGTCGAGGTCGACTACCTCCTTCTCGCCGTACTCCTCGGCCGCGACGGTGATGTAGGGCTCAGCGAGAAACGCCGCGTCCCAATCGCCGCCCTGGAGCTTCCCCGGCATCGCGGGGAACCCTTCCGGATCCGTGATGAAGTCCACCCTCCTTGGCGAGATCCCGTGCTCCTGAAGCACCATGCTGACCAGCAGGGTGCCGATGCTATTGGTTCCGTTGAGCCCGATCTTCGCGCCCGCCAGCGCGGCGATGTTCGTGACCGGCGAGCCCGCGGTGGTGACGAGCACGCGGGTATGCGGTTGCAGGGTGGACGCCTGGGAGAGGATACGGAATCTGGCGCCCGCCGCCTGGGCCGAAAGGTAAGCGACGTAGCTTCCCGCACTGATGTCGACCTGGCCCTTCAGCTGGTCAGCGAGTATCGCCTGGCTGCTGGCTATCTTCTCGATCGTGACATGCAGCCCTTGCGCGGCGAAGAGCCCGTCGGCCTGCGCCACGTACAGGGCACCCAGGTCGGTAGCCGGTATGGCAGCGACCGTGACATCTGGCTCCTCGGGACTGGCCAGCGCCGAGGTAAAGGCCGAGGTGCCTGGTGCTGAGCTGCACCCGGCGGCCAGGACCGTGATCATCGCCGCGACAAGCAGCGCCTTACGAAGTTTCCACGGGTGCATCGTTACCTCCGGACATTATGGACCGGACCGTGACCGTACGTTCACACCCGTGAGCGTCCCCGCAGACAACCACCTGGGATAAGTAATCAGCTATCACGCTAATTTGGTTAGCGACGCACACTCTTGTCGTTTCTTAAAACGTTCTTTTTTCTTAAACTTTGCCACCGGTGATTATTTTTGATCGGCGGGGTTCACCTGCGCTTCTACGGCCGCTTCCTGGCCAGCGCCAGCCCCCCGGCCGTCGAACCGGTGAACCCGGCCGCCGCGATCGCCGGGTGCCGGAGCAGCCGAAGCCCCGCCTGTACCCCGTGTACCAGCCCGTCCAGGGCCGCCGTGGCTGGGCGCCCCGGCGCAGGCCAGGCCGGGGCCGCCGGGGCCGCGGCGGCGACGATCGCGTCGAGTTCGGCGTCGGAGGTCTCCGGAACGGGCTGCCCCACGGGCTTACCGGTGCGCGGGTCATACCCCTGAATCATCAGCTCTCCTATCTGGGGTCGGGCTCCGGGTTACGGCCGCGGCGGGCCAGGAAACCAAAGTCGCAGCCCTCGTTGGCCTGGGTGATGTGCTCGCTGTACAGGGCGCCGTAGCCACGCTCGAACTTAGGCCCCGGGGGCTGCCACTGTTCGCGCCTGAGCACCATGGACCGTTCGGAAATATCAAAAGAGAGCTGGCGGGCGGCCACGTCAAGGGTAATGAGATCCCCCGTCGATACGAAAGCCAGCGGGCCGCCCACGAACGATTCTGGGGCCACGTGCAGGACGCAGGCGCCGTAGCTGGTGCCGCTCATCCGGGCATCAGAGATGCGCACCATGTCGCGGACGCCCTGGGCCAGCAGGTAGTCGGGAATGGGCAGCATGCCGTACTCGGGCATGCCGGGGCCGCCCTTGGGACCGGCGTTGCGCAGCACCAGCACCGAGTCGGGCGTGATGTTCAGCGCCGGGTCGTTGATCCGGGCCTGCATGTCGGCGTAGGAGTCGAAGACGACCGCGGGGCCGGTGTGCTTGACCAGCCGCGGCTCGGCCGCGATGTGCTTGATGACCGCGCCGTCCGGCGCCAGGTTGCCGCGCAGCACCGCTACCCCGCCCTCGGCGGCCAGCGCCGTGCCTGGCGAGCGGATCACGTCCTCGTTATAGCAGGGTGCTTCGGCAATTTTCTGGCCGAACGGGCCGCCGGTGACAGTGATCCGGTCAAGGTGAAGCGCGCCCGGGACCTTGGCCAGCTGGCCAAGCAGCGCCAGCAGGCCGCCGGCGTAGTAGAAGTCCTCCATCAGGTACTTCCCGCTCGGCCTGACGTTGGCCAGCCACGGCACCCGGCGCGAGATCGCGTCGAAGTCGTCCAGGGTCAGGTCGACCCCGGCGCGGCCGGCCATCGCGATCAGGTGGATGAACGCGTTGGTGGAGCCGCCGAGCGCGAGCACCGTGGCCACCGCGTCCTCGAACGCCTCGCGGGTCAGGATCTTATCCGGGGTGAGGTCCTCCCAGACCATGTCCACGACGCGCCGGCCGGTGGCGGCCGCCATCCGGTAATGGGCCGAATCGACCGCCGGGATCGAGGCCATCCCTGGCAGCGTCATGCCGAGGGCCTCGGCCGCCGACGTCATCGTCGAGGCGGTGCCCATCGTCATGCAGTGACCGGGTGAGCGGGCGATGCCGCATTCGAGCTCGGCCAGCTCGCACTCGCCGATCAGGCCGGCCCTCGCGTCGTCCCAGAACTTCCACACGTCGGTGCCGCTGCCCAGTGGCTGGTCGCGGAAGTTGCCGCGCAGCATCGGGCCCGCGGTCAGGTAGATGGCCGGGATGTTGGCGCTGGCCGCGCCCATCAGCAGCGCGGGCGTGGTCTTGTCGCAGCCGCCCATCAGCACCGCGCCGTCAGCCGGGTAGGAGCGGAGCAGTTCCTCGGTCTCCATCGCGAGCAGGTTCCGGTACATCATCGGCGTCGGTTTGCAGAACGTCTCGCTGAGAGTAGCGACGGGCATCTCAATCGGGAAACCGCCGCCCTCAAGCACGCCGCGCTTGACCTGCTCGGCCCGCTGGCGCAGGTGCATGTGGCAGGGGTTGATCTCCGACCAGGTATTCAGGATGAGGATGAGCGGCTTGCCTAGGTGCTCCTCGGCCTCGACGCCGAGCTGGCGCATCCGGGATCTATGGCCGAACGCTCGCAGGCCGGATGTGCGCTCGCCGCCGAACCAGCGGAAGCTGCGCAGGTCCTCGGGCTTCTTTCCGGTCACTTGAGGCCCCATGAGGCCAGGATGGCGCTGATTTCCTGCTTGATCTCCCGGGGCAGGGGGCGGCTCGGCGGCGAGGGCGTGGCGCAGCGTCTGGGCCGCGGCCGGGGTGAGGCTCATCAGTGGTTCTCCTGCGTTTCCGGGAAATTTCGTTCGGCAAAGGAGGTGATGTGGGTGCGGAGCAGGCCGGCGGCCCGGCTGGGATCGCGGTCTTCTGCGGCTTGCAGGATGGCCCGGTGCTCGGCCGCCTCGTGCTGCCAGCTCGGCGTGTCGGGCCAGTCCGGCTCGTGCCGCCAGGCCGCCGCGCTGACCAGCGCGGTCTGGTCCCGGAGGTCGTCGAGCATCCGGACAAGCAGCGGGTTGCCGCAGCCCCGGTAGAGCTCGCGGTGGAAGTCGCGGTTGGCCAGGCTGCGTTCGGCCTGGTCGCGGGCGGCATCGGCGCGGGCCAGGGCTTCATGCGCTGAGGGCCAGTCGTACCTGGCCGCCACCGCGCGGGCGAGCGCCTCCGGCTCAAGCAGCAGCCGGGCGTCGTACACGTGCCTGGCCTGCTCGTCGTCGACGACGCGGACGGCCGCACCCTTGTAGGGGTTCATCGTGACCAGGCCAGCTCCGGCCAGGGTCTTGAGCGCCTCGCGCACCGGGGTCTTCGATACGCCGAGCACTTCGGCCAGGTCGGTCTCGACCAGGGGCTGCCCGGCCTTGAGCTCGCCGGTCAGGATCGCGTGCTTGATCGCCTCGAGCACGGCGACCGTCCGGGACGGCAGCGCGCCCGCGGCACCGGCCAGGAACGCGAACCCCGGCCCGTCGGCGGCGCTCGGCGTGGAAGCACTGGGCTTGGAAGCACTGGGCGTCGGCATCATGTATTGCATCTCATATATGACTCGATGTTTGGACGCTACGCCAGGCCGCGCCGAGCTGTCAAACCGCCGGGCCCTGCGAGGCCAGGATGAACCGCGGAAATGTCGGGGGGCGGTGATGTGATGGGCGGTATGGAGACGTTCACCTTGGCCCCGCGCGGGCCGTTCTCGCTGGCGGCTAGCGTCAGGTTCCTCGAGGGGTTCACCCCTGCGGCGTACACCGGGCCGCGTCCGGGCGCGGATACCGCGCTTGAGCTGGCGTTCCCGATGGAGGGCAGCTGGCGGACGGCCGGCGTCCTGGTCCGGCAGGACGCGCCAGGCCCTATGTGAGCGAACGCCAGTGGGGAACGGTCCGCGAGGACTACAGCGCGAACGGGATGCCTGGAACTCATGTGCATGGGGGTGCCCGGCGGCGCAGGGTTCCGCCGGGCACCGGGCCGAAAAACTCTCAACCGGCCTGTTCCTACCCAGAGGAACGGCCTGAATGCGGATATGGATCGAAAAAAGCTGTCCCATGTAAGCATTTCGTCACAATCAGGACTTGCTGGGCACAGGCGTCACTCGGCCGTCGCGGCGGACCCCGTGGATGACGACCACTGCGTGCCGTGCGAACAATCACCTGGCCGAACGAGCGGTAGTGCTTGCGACGGCGTACCGTTCACCCGGTCGTATGATCCACGCAGGAGGCCAGGCAGCCATGAGGGAAGAGATTTCCGCCGCGATTGCGATCGCCGCCACCCCGGAACGCGTCTGGGCGGTCCTGGCTGACCTGGCCAGTTACCCTGAGTGGAACCCGGTGTTCCGCGAGGTATCCGGGCAGCTCGCCCCGGGAAACCGGATCGCCTTGACCAGCACCCAGCCGGTGACGGGCCACACCATGACCGTCAAGGTCAAAGTGGTGGCGGCGGAGCCAGCGACCGAACTGCGGTGGGAGTCGAGCGTATTGGGCCTCATGACGAGCAAGCGGAGCTTCACCCTGAGCCCCGCCGACGGCGGCACCTGGCTGACCCAATCCGGCAGTTACCAGGGATTCTTCACCCGCTTCCCGCCGAAGACCATCAGCCGCATCCAGGTCAGCTTCGAGACGATCAACCAAGCCATAAAGCGGCGAGCCGAGGCCCAGCAGCGCGGGTGACCCGCCGCGGTCGCTGGCTACTCAGCTGCCGATGTAGCTCATGACGTGCTTGATGCGGGTGTAGTCCTCGAAGCCGTACATGGACAGGTCCTTGCCGTAGCCGGAGTGCTTGAAGCCGCCGTGCGGCATCTCGGCCACGATCGGGATATGCGTGTTGATCCACACCGCGCCGAAGTCAAGCCGCCTGGCCATCCGCATCGCACGGCCGTGGTCCTTGGTCCACACGCTTGAGGCGAGCCCGTACTTGACGCCGTTCGCCCAGCGCAGTGCCTCTTCTTCGTCGGTGAACCGCTGGACGGTGATGACCGGGCCGAAGATCTCGTCCTGGATCATCTCGTCGTCCTGGTTCAGGCCGGCCACGACGGTAGGAGCGTAAAGGTAACCGCGCGACCCGACCCGGTGGCCGCCGGCGACGACCTCGGAATGACCGGGTCTGCGCTCGATCATGCCCTCCACCCGGGCCAGCTGGTTCGGGTTGTTCAGCGGGCCGAAGTAGGCGTCGGGCACGTCCAGGCCGCCGGTCGTGGTGCTGTTCGCCTGCTCGGCCAGCGCCGCGGTCAGGTCGGCGGCGACACCCGGGCCGGCCAGCACCCGGGTCGCGGCCGTGCAGTCCTGCCCGGCGTTGAAGTAGCCCGCGCCGGCAATCCCCTCCGCCGTGGCCGCGACATCGGCGTCGTCGAAGACGATGACCGGCGCCTTGCCGCCGAGCTCGAGGTGGACGCGCTTGAGGTCGTCCGCGGCCGACCGCGCGACCTCCATGCCAGCCCGGACCGAGCCGGTGATCGACACCATGCTCGGCGTCTTGTGCGCGATCAGTTCCCGGCCCGTGTCGCGGTCGCCGCAGATGACGTTGAACACGCCGGGCGGGAAGAACTCGGCGGCGATCTCGGCCATCAGCAGCGTGGACACCGGGGTCGTGTCGGACGGCTTGAGCACGACGGCGTTGCCGGCTGCGATGGCGGGCGCGAACTTCCACACGGCCATCATCATCGGGTAGTTCCACGGCGTCACCTGGGCGCAGACGCCGATCGGCTCGCGCCTGATCATCGAGGTGTGGTCCCGCATGTACTCGCCCGCGCTGCGGCCTTCGAGGACCCGCGCGGCGCCGGCGAAGAACCTGATCTGGTCCACCGCGGGCGGGATCTCCTCCGAAGAAGTCAGCGCGACCGGCTTGCCGGTATTGCGGGTCTCGGCCTCGACGATCTCGTCGGCGCGCTTCCCCATCGCGTCGGCGAACCTGAACATGGCGAGGCTGCGCTCGGACGGGGTGCTGTCCCGCCACCCTTCGAAGGCGTTCGCCGCGGCCTTCATGGCGGCGTCCACGTCCTGACGACTGGATACCGGCGCCTGAGCGTAGACCTCGCCGGTACTTGGATCGATTACATCGCTAGTGCGCCCGTCGCTGGCGTCGGCGAACTTGCCGTTCACGAAGTTCTGCAGCGTGCGGTCTGACATCCCGAGCCTCCATCCGCCGGAGAGTCCTGAATCCCACGGAGGGCCATGAGTCCTGTGTGAGCCCGAATACGAGCTTCGCAGAGATGGACTATCTCCACAAGTGATTCAGTTGCTATCTTTACATATACCTACGAAATCAGTTGACCAGGTACGTGCTCGGCCGGGTGCAGGAGGACCGCATGGCGCGCAGCCCGAAAGCTCTCCCGATCCATAGTCCCGGCAGTGCAGTACCCGACGCCGTCTCTAAGCAAATCATCGAGCAGCTCCAGCAGGACGGCCGGCGGTCCTATGCCGCGATCGGCAAGGCCGTGGGGCTTTCCGAGGCCGCCGTCCGGCAGCGCGTGCAGCGCCTTCAGGACGCCGGCGTGATGCAGATCGTCGCGGTCACGGATCCGCTGACGCTGGGTTTCCGGCGTCAGGCGATGATCGCGATCAAGACCGACGGCGACCTGGAGAAGGTGGCCGGCCAGCTCGCCGACATGGAAGAAATCGATTACGTCGTCATCACCGCCGGCTCGTTCGACGTGCTGGCGGAGGTCGTCTGCGAGAACGACGATCACCTGCTCGAGATCCTGGGGCGGGTGCGCGCAGTGCCGTGCGTCACCAGCACCGAGACGTTCGTGTACCTGCGACTTCGCAAGCAAACCTACTCATGGGGAACGAGATGACATCCTCCTTCGACGCCATCGGACCAGCGCAGGAAATCAGCAGAGTACAGGAAGCCGCCAAGCGCAACCTCTGGCTGCATTTCACCAGGATGTCCGCCTACGCGGACAACGACGTCCCGGTGATCGTGCGCGGCTCCGGGCCCTACGTCTTCGACGCCCGCGGCAAGCGCTACCTGGACGGGCTGTCCGGCCTGTTCGTCAGCCAGGTCGGCCACGGCCGTGCCGAGATCGCCGAGGCGGGTGCGCGGCAGGCCGCGGAGCTGGCGTACTTCCCGCTGTGGTCGTACGCCCATCCGAAGGCCATCGAACTGGCCGCCCGGCTGGCCGAACTGGCCCCGGGAGACCTGAACCGGGTGTTCTTCACGACCAGCGGCTCGGAGGCCGTCGAGTCGGCGTGGAAGCTCGCCAAGCAGTACTTCAAGCTGATCGGCCAGCCGGAACGCTACAAGGTGATCAGCCGCGACATCGCCTACCACGGGTCGTCCATGGGCGCGCTCGCGATCACCGGCCTGGCCGACATCAAGTACCCGTTCGAGCCGCTGACGCCGGGTGGCGTCCGGGTGCCGAACACCAACTTCTACCGGGCTCCGGCGTTCGTGCGCGATGATATCGGGGCGTTCGGCCAGTGGGCCGCCGATGAGATCGAGCGGGCGATCCTGCGTGAGGGACCGCAGTCGGTCGCCGCGGTGTTCCTGGAGCCGGTGCAGAACTCCGGGGGCTGCTTCCCGCCGCCGCCCGGCTACTTCCAGCGGGTCAGGGAGATCTGCGACCGGTACGGCGTGCTGCTCGTTTCCGACGAGGTGATCTGCGCGTTCGGCCGGCTCGGCTACTACTTCGGCGCCGAGCGTTACGGGTACCAGCCGGACATCGTCACCTTCGCCAAGGGGGTCACCTCCGGCTATGCGCCGCTCGGCGGCATGCTGGTCAGCGACGCGCTGATGGAGCCGTTCAGCTCGGGCACGGCCACGTTCCTGCACGGCATCACGTTCGCCGGCCACCCGGTGTCCGCCGCGGTGGCGCTGGCCAACCTGGACATCTTCGAGAAGGAGAACCTGCTGGAGAACGTCCGGGCGAACGAGGCCGCGTTCCGCGCCGCCCTGGAGAAGCTCTACGACCTGCCCATCGTCGGGGACATCCGCGGGGCCGGTTACTTCTACGGCATCGAGCTGGTCAAGGACAAGGCCACCCGCGAGACGTTCGATGACGACGAATCCGAGCGGCTGCTGCGCGGCTTCCTTTCCCCGGCGCTGTTCGACGCGGGGCTGCCCTGCCGCTGCGACGACCGCGGTGACCCCGTCGTCCAACTCGCCCCGCCGCTCATCTGCGGGCCGGAGCACTTCGACGAGATCGAGCGGATCCTGCGCGCCGTGCTCACCGAGGCCTGGGCGCGGTGCTAGGAGTGTTAGGCAGTGCTGGCCCAGGCGGGCGACCTCCTGGAACCCCCGCGACCGGGGGGACCCATCCCCCCGGACCCCCCTTGCAACACTGTTCATCGGATGGGGCGGCGTGACATTCCGTCACGCCATCTGACGTTCACCGGCCGGCGTTACGTTCTGCGATATGCCGGAGAACTCAGCTAGCTCGCGGCCGTCTCGCTCCGCCATGTCGCGCCGTCAGGTGCTGGCCGGCGCGGGCGGCACGGGCCTGCTCGCGGCCGCCGCCGGACCCGTGAACCCCGCGAAGGCGGCGATCACGCGGGCGCGCAAGGCGCGCGGCGGTGCTCGCACCGGGGCCGGCGACGGAACCCCCGAGCAGATCCATCTCACCTGGGGTGAGAACCCGGCCACCAGCGTCGTTGTCTCGTGGGCCTCGCCCGGCCAGGCGGCCAGGCCGCGGGTCCGCATCGGGCAGCGGGTCATCCCCGCCGAACTCCGCCAGTACACCGACGGCATCAACGGCGAGACGGTCTGGACCTATCACGCGCAGGTCGGCGGGCTGCGGCCGGGCGCTACCTACGGGTACGCGGTCACCGCGGACAACGACGCCAACGCGGCGGACCCGTTCAGCGCCACCTTCCGCACCGCGCCGCCCGGGCGCGCGCCGTTCCGCTTCACCAGTTTCGGCGACCTGTCGACGCCGAACGCCGACTGGGTGCTCTCCTATGGCCAGAGCGCCTACGCGGTCGAGGCCGTCGAATCCTTCCAGCCGCTGTTTCACCTGCTGAACGGCGACCTGTGCTATGCCGACCTGAACCCCGCCGTCCAGCCCGAGGTGTGGCGCGACTTCGGCAACAACAACCAGGCGTCGGCCGCTAACCGGCCGTGGATGCCGTGCCCGGGCAACCATGAAATAGAGTTCGGCAACGGGCCGCAGGGGTTCACCTCGTACCTGACCCGCTACGAACTGCCGGACAACCACGTACCTGGTTTCCGCGGGCGCTGGTATTCCTTTCGCATCGGCTCGGTCCTGTTCGTCTCCCTCGACGCCGACGACGTCGTCTACCAGGACGCGGGCGCGTTCGTGGCCGGCCCCAAGCCGCTGACGCCGGCGGCGAACACAGGTCATCCGCCCATCCAGCCCGGCACGTCGTTCTACATCAGGGAATACTCGGGCGGCGCGCAGACCGCGTGGCTGGATCGGACCCTGGCGGCCGGCCGCGACGATAAGTCGGTCGACTGGGTCATCGTCCAGATGCACCAGTGCGCGGCGTCTTCCTCGGTCACCGGAAACGGCTCCGACCTGGGGATCCGGGCCGAATGGCTGCCGCTGTTCGACCGGTACCAGGTGGACCTGGTGCTATCGGGTCACGACCACGACTACGAGCGGTCCTTCCCGGTGCGCGGCGCCGACCGCGACGTCGGCCGCGAGGTGGCCACCGGCGCCGCGGTCAACACGCTCCGGCCGCACCCGGTGACGACGACGGACAACGGGGTATTCGACACCAGCCTGGGCACGGTGCACCTCATCCTGGGCTGCGGTGGCACGGACGCTCCGCTGGACGAATACGGGACCGATACCGGCGACGGACAGAAGCAGGCCAAGGTGTTCACGCGGTCCGACCGCCCCGCCCTCACCTCGACGCCGGACGTCTATGCCCGCGCCGCGGCCGACGCGGTGGAGGACGCCATCTGGTCGGCCCGGCGAGACACGTCCACCGGCTACGGGATCGCGGTTTTCGACGTCGATCCTGGTCCCGAGAACGGGAGCCAGACCAGCATCACCGTCACGCAGTATCACGCCGTGGGCGCGGACCCGGTCAATCCCGGCACTGGCGCCAAGGGCGCGCCTACCCCTGACTACACCAAGTTCGAGACCTTTACCCTGGTCCGCCGCCGGTAGTCCGGGTGCAGGGACAGGCCAGGGCGCGAGGTACGGTCGGTTATGGACGTTCTCGTGATTGGGGCCGGAGTCAGCGGCCTGACCACCGGAATCTGCCTGGCAGAGGCCGGGCTCAGGGTGACGATCAGGACCGCGGCCCGGCCCGGGCAAACGACGTCGGCGGCAGCTGGAGCGGTCTGGGGAGCGGCGCGCGTCGGTCCGCCCGACCGGGTCCTTGAATGGGGACGGGCCGGACTCGAGACCCTGGCCAAACTGGCCACCGAACCAGGCACCGGCGTGCGGATGGCCAGCGGCTGGGAGGTCTCCCGTGCCCCGCTTGAGCCCTACTACTGGACCAGGCTGATCGCCGACCTGCGGAGGTGCGAGCAGGCCGAGCTGCCGGGCGGCTTCACCCACGGCTGGCATTACTCCGCCCCGCTCGCCACCATGCCGGTCTACCTCGGCTACCTGAGCGCCCGGTTCGAGCAGGCCGGCGGCAGGCTCGAGGTGTCGCCGACGGGCTCGCTGGCCGAACTGGCGGGCGCGGCTCCGGTGGTGGTCAACTGCTCTGGGGCCGCCGCCCGCGAACTGGTCCCCGACCCGGCCGTGGTGCCGGTGCGGGGTCAGGTGGTGATCGCCGCGAACCCGGGCATCGAGGAGTTCCTCATCGACCGGGATCCGGAGCCGCCCTGGATCACGTACATGTTCCCGCACGGTGAGGAGATCCTGCTCGGGGGCACGAACGACGAGAGCAACTCAGAGCAAGACCCTCAAGACGATATTGCCGAACGGATCGTCGCTAGTTGCGCCGCGATCGATCCTCGCCTGCGCGGGGTGGAGATCCTGGGACACCGGGTCGGCTTCCGCCCGTGCTGCCCTGAGGTACGGCTGGGATCTGAGCCGCTGGACGGCGGCGTGCTGTGGCACAACTACGGCCACGGCGGCGCCGGCGTCTCCCTGTCCTGGGGCTGCGCCGCCGAGATCACCGCCGCCATCGCGGGTTAGCCCTCACCCGGCATAGGCTGGCTGGTCCCGGTCATCATCGCCGTGCCTGGTGCGTTCGGTGACGGCCAGCTGGGACGTTCCGGGCATGGCTGGAGTCTACGGTGGGGGTATGAAGATCGGATTCGGTGCCCCGATCGCGGGCGCCTGGGCCACCCCGGAGTATCTCGCCGCCCTGTCCGGGCGGGCCGAGGAGGCCGGGTACGCGTCGCTGTGGACCTTCCAGCGCCTGCTGGTGCCCGAAGGCTCGGGCATGGAGCCGGTTTACCGCAGCGTGCTCGACCCGATGGTGGCGCTGGGGTACGTGGCCGCCCGGACGTCGCGGATCAGGCTCGGGGTGGCGATCCTCAACCTGCCGTTCGTCTCCCCCGCCTACCTGGCCAAGCAGGCGACGACCGTCGACGTGCTGTCCGGCGGCCGGCTCGACCTGGGCCTGGGCATCGGCTGGATGCCCGAGGAATTCGCCGCCACCGGCGCGTCCACCGCCAGGCGCGGCGCCCGTACCGAGGAGTACCTGGCCGTGCTGCGGACGCTGTGGGCCGATGAGGTCAGCTCGTTCAGCGGCGAGTTCTATACGGTCCCGGCCGGCCGGCAGGACCCCCGGCCGGTGCAGCAGCCCGGGCCGCCGGTGCTGCTCGGCGGCATGTCCCGGCCGGCCATGGAGCGAGCCGGGCGGATCGCCGAAGGCTGGATCACCTCCAGCCGCGCCGACCTGACGAAGATCAGCGAAGCGGCCGGCGTGATCAGGGCGGCGGCCGCGGCGGCGGGGCGCGATCCCGAGGCGGTACGCATCATCTGCCGGGGCGTGGTGCTGGCCGGGGAGGAGGCGAAAGGACCCGACGGCGCCCGCCGGCTGCTTTCTGGCCGCTATGACCAGATCCGCGCGGACGCCGGCTGGCTCGCCGAGCAGGGCGTCACCGAGCTGTTCTACGACCTGAACTGGGATCCGCGGGTCGGCAACCCCGCGGTCGCGCCGCAAGCCGCGGCGGAACGGGCGGAGGAGATCCTGGGCGAGCTCGCGCCCCGTTGATCTGCAGCGCGACTCAGCGCGGCGACGGCTGGCTGGTCAGGCCCTCACGGTGGGCGATGGCGGCGGCTTCGGTGCGGCTGGCGGCACCGAGCTTGCCGAGGATGTTGGACACGTGCACGCTCGCGGTCTTCGGCGCGATGAACAGCATGGAGGCGATCTCCCTGTTGCTGCGGCCCGCGGCGATGAGCCGCAGCACCTCGCGTTCCCGGCTGGTCAGCGCGGCCAGGACCGCGCCGTCGCCGTGCTGTTCCGCGGTTCCGATCCGGGCCCGGCGCGCTAGGTCGTCCAGAGCCCGGCGCAGCGGCCTGGCCCCGAGCGTGTCCGCTGTGCGCGCTGCCTCGCGCCACTGTTCCGCGGCCTCGTCCCGGCGGCCCGCCGCGGCGAGCGCCTCGGCCAGCCGCCACCGGGTCCTGGCGATCTCGTAGATGTAGTCCGGACCGAACTCGTCGAGGACCGACTGCCACGCCTGCGGGTCGTTGTCGCCGCTGGCCCGGCGGTACTCCGCTTCGGCCCGCGCCAGCCAGCCGCGGGCCTCCGGGCCGAGGATGAACTTGGGCCGCTTGGGGAAGGCCGCGCCCTCCCGGGCGATGTCGCGCAGTGCGGCCGCCGCCGTGAGTTCGGCGGCCGCGGTTTCGCCGTCACCGGCGGCACGGGCCCGCAGCGTCCGGTCGGCCCGGGCGCTCAGGGCCACCGCGGCCGGCCGGATGGCGGATGGGCTGTAACCCCAGGGCGGCTCATGGGCCAGCCCGATCGCGGTCCTGGCCTCGGCCAGCGCCCGCTCGGTGTCGCCTTGCCACAGGACGTACTCGGCGAGCAGACCGCGCGCGATGAACTCGTCGAACCCGTGGGCGGACCAGAACGGCTCGATCCAGGCCAGCCGTTCCGCCGCGACCGGGTTGTCCCGTGCCACGTCGATGAACAGGGCCATCGAGGACAGGTACGCCTCGGGCACGTTGGTCACCCGGACCGGGAACCCGTCCGCGATCTCCTGGGCGTGGTCCCACTTGCCGTCGGCGAAGTGGCACTGGAAATGCAGGTGCTGCACATCAAGGCCGAACGGCGCCATGTTGAGCCCGGTCTGGTTGGCGCGGTTGGTTCCCTCGTGCGCCACGGCCGCGCCGATGGCCAGGTCACCAAGCTCCAGGTGGGCCACGGCCAGGTGGTAGGCGGCCCGCAGCTCCACGCCGAGGACCTTGGCCTCGCGGGCTTGCCTGTGCGCCTGCGTCAGCAGCTTGATGGCCTCGTCGTTGCGGCCTTCGCGGTTGCTGATGTATCCCAGCGTGACCAGTGCGTCGGCCTGCACCCACGGCGCGCCTGCGGCCCGGGCCGCGGCGAGTCCGCGCTCGGCCTGTTCCCTGGCCAGGGTGAAGTCGTTCTTGAACAGCAAGGTGTTGGCGTAGGTGGAGATCACCCGGGCGTGCTGCCATGTCGGCGGCTCGGCGGGAGTGGCCTGGACCGTCGTCCGGGCCACCTCGACGGCCTCCTCGATGGCCTTGCGGTCCTCCATCAGCATCAGGTAGGAGGCCAGGCGCTCGCCGATCCGGCTGGCCAGGAGGACGTCCTGGGCGGTGTTGTCCCGTTCGGCCTGGGCGGCGAGTGCATGGCGCAGGCGCCGGAGCAGGTGGACGGCGCGCTCGTAGTCGCCGCTGTCCGCGGCGGTGGTCGCGGACAGCAGGCCGAGCTTGCCGCGGGCCATGCCGGCCGTCTTCTCCGGTTCGGCCACCCGTTCCCACGACGCGAGCGCCTGGTCGTAGTGGCGGTGTGCCTCGGCGGGCGCGCCGAGGCGCTCCGCCTCCTCCCCGGCCCGCACCGAAGCGGCGAACGCGCCGGGAATGTCATGGCTGGCCAGGCAGTGCTGGGCGAGTTCGGCGGCGGTCCCAGGCACCGCCAGCCGCTGCTCGCCGGAAAGCAGCGAGCTCATCGTGCCGTGCAGCCTGGTCCGCTCCCCCGGCAGCAGGTCTCCGTAGACGGCCTCGCGCAGCAGGGCGTGCCGGAAAACGTACCCTTCGTTTCCGTCGGGCACGAGCAGCTGGTGGGTGACCGCCTCACGCACGGCCGCCTCGTATTCGTCGGCGGCCAGCCCCGACGTCGCAAGGACCAGCTCGTCGTCGGCCTTGCGCCCGGCCACCGCGGCCGCGCGGAGCACCCGCTGCGCGGCGTCGGACAGCTGTTCCACCCGGCTGAGCAGCAGGGCGGCCAGTCCTGCGGGCAGGGCGCGGCGCTCGCCCGGATCGCCGCCGACGGAGGCGGCGAGCAGTTCCTCGGCGTAGTAGGCGTTGCCTTCGGCCCGGGCCACGATGTCATTGAGCTCGATCGCGTCGATGCGGTCAGGGGCCGCCGTGGTCCGGCGCTCGGCCAGCGCCGCCGTCAGGTGCTCGGCCAGCGCCGAGGGAGCCAGCGGGGCGAGATCGACCGCGATGACGCTCGGCAGCCGGAGCAGTTCGGCCACCACGGGCCGCAGCGGATGCCGGCGGTGCAGGTCGTCGGTCCGGTAGGTGCCGACAAGCGCGACCCGTTCGCGGTGCAGCATGCGGGACAGGAACGTGACCAGGTCCCTGGTCGAGGCGTCGGCCCAGTGCAGGTCTTCCAGCACAAGCAGCACCGGGGCCACGGCCGCGAGCTCGGTGAGCAGGCCGAGCACGGCCCCGAACATCTGCTGCCTGGCCAGGCCGGAGCGGTCCTCGGTCACCACGTGGCCGTCGCCGCCTTCTGGCAGCAGGCGACCCAGGGCGGGACGCGAGCTGAGCGCGTCGCGCACCCCGGTGGACTGGGCGGCGCCCCGGAGCGCGTCAGCCAGGGGCAGGTAGGGCACGCTGTCGCCGAGCTCGGCGCACTGGCCGGACAAGACGGTGAAGCCGCGTCCGGCGGCCAGCCGGGTCACCTCGCTGACCAGGCGGGACTTTCCCACCCCCGCGTCGCCGCTGACCAGCGCGACGACCGATCGGCCGGCTTCGGCGTCGTCGAGCAGCGTGAGGAGGCGGCCGAGTTCGGCGTCCCGCCCCACCATCCGCCCGGCTGACACCTGGAGAACCATGTGCACGAGTATCCCATCAGGTGCCTGCGATTCCGATTCGTTAAACTGCCGGCTGCTAATCTGCGTTCCATGGACAAGGTGAATCGGACGGACGCCGAGTGGCGGGAGAAGCTGACGCCGCAGGAGTACGCCGTGCTGCGCCAGGCCGGACCGAGGCCCCGTTCACCGGGGAGTACACCGACACCAAGACCGAGGGTGTCTACCGCTGCCGGGCCTGCGGCGCCGAACTGTTCCGCTCCGACGCTAAGTTCGAGTCGCACTGCGGCTGGCCGTCGTTCTACCAGCCGTCCGAATCCGACGCGATCGTGCTCATCGAGGACCGGTCGCTCGGAGCCGTCCGCACCGAGGTGCGCTGCGCCGCGTGCGATTCCCACCTGGGTCACGTGTTCACCGGCGAGGGCTACGACGTGCCTACCGACCAGCGGTGGTGCATTAACTCGGTGTCGCTGCACCTGGAGCCTGCTGGCCCGGCCGCCCCGTGAGCCTGCGGCTGATCCAGGCGGAGGCTACATGGGCGGGGCGGCCGCCGATCCGGAAAACGTCTTGGTGACCGGCGAACAGCACATCAGGGCCGCGGGAATCGCCTTGAGCTCTAGCTGCGGTGCCGGTGAGCCGGCTCAGGTAGGCCGTCCCGCAGGCGCCCAGCACCATGCCGATCGCGATCAGCACGCGCGGCCCGACCCGGGGCAAGGCCACGATGCTGGAGAAGTTAGAGCTGAGCAGGATGCAGCCGACCATCGGCAGGAACAGCAGCCCGCTGGTCAGCGGGCTGTATCCCTTGATGGTCTGCAGGTAATAGGTGAGGAAAAGGAACACGCCGAAGATCGCGATTCCCACCAGGAAGACGGCGACATAGGACCCGCCGCGGGCGCGGTCGAGGATCACCCGGAGCGGCAGCAGCGGGTGACTGACATGCTGCTCCGCGAAGACGAACGCGGCCAGCAGGACCACGCCGAGCACCAGCGAGCCGACAGTCAGCGCCGCGGTCCAGCCGGCGGTCTCGGCGTGAGAGAAGCCGAAGACGATCAGGAACAGCCGATCAGGCCGGCGATGAACACCCGCTTGCGGCTGTACATGTCGCCAAGCCGGCCGCCCACAAGCAGCAGGCTGCCGAAGGCCAGCGAGTAGGCGGTCACCACCCACTGGCGGCCGTCATTAGAAAACCCCAGCGCACGCTGCGCGGACGGCAGCGCGATGTTCACCACGCTAGAGTCCAGGACCACCATGAGCTGGGCAATGGCGACCACGACCAGGACCAGCCAGCGCTGGTCCTGGCCGGGCGTGGCCGGGCGCTCTTGCGTAAACCTCACGTCCAACAGCTAAGTCCGGGTCCCTGCGGTCATACCGGCGGGCGCGCTTGATCGCGGCGCGGTTGCGCTTGGCCTCCAGGCGCCGTTCGTTCGCGCCGCGGCCGGGCCTGGTCGGGACACGCGCGCGCTGCGGCGGCGCGACCGCGGCCCGCAGCAGCGCGGCCAGCCTGGCCCGGGCGGCCTGGCGGTTGGCGAGCTGGCTGCGCTGCTCGGAGGCGGCCACGGTGAGCACGCCGCCGGTCAGCCTTCCGGCCAGGCGCTCAAGCGCCCTGGTCCGCGCCCATTCGGGCAGAGCGGGTGAGCGCCCGACATCGAAGGACAGCTCGACCCGGCTATCGGCGGTGTTAACCGACTGGCCGCCGGGGCCCGACGAACGCGAGAAGCGCTCACGGAGCTCGCTGTCCGGTATCAGCAGCCAGGCGTTCACCCGCAGGTCGTCAGGCATCCCTCGACGTCAGCCTGCGGATTACGCCAGGCTGGCTACGAGGTCATGCACGGGCTTACGCCGGCCGGTGTAGAACGGGATCTCGACCCGGGTGTGCAGCCGGGCTTCTGCGCCGCGCAGGTGGCGCATCAGGTCCACGATCCGGTGCAGCTCATCGGCCTCGAAGGCGAGTATCCACTCGTAGTCGTTGAGCGAGAAGCACGCGACCGTGTTCGCCCTGACGTCCGGGTATTCGCGCGCCATCATTCCGTGCTCGGCGAGCAGCCTGCGGCGTTCGGCGGGGTCGAGCAGGTACCACTGATACGAGCGCACGAACGGGTACACGCTCACGTAGGCGCGCGGCTCTTCCCCGGCCAGGAAGGCGGGAATATGGCTCTTGTTGAACTCCGCCGGCCGGTGCAGCGCCATGACCGACCAGACCGGCTCGCTGCAGCGGCCCAGCCGGGTCCGGCGGAAGCTCGCGTAGGTGTCCTGCAGCTCGTCTGGGGTCGGCGCCACCCACCAGAACATGAAGTCAGCGTCGGACCTGAGCCCCTGAAGGTCGTAGCCGCCACGGGTGACAATGCCCTTGGCATCGGCCTGGTCAAGCAGGTCCGATACCTCGGCCGCGGTGTTCCCGATGCCGCCGGCTTCAAGCGCGCTCCGGTCAGCCACCCGGAACACCGACCACATCGTGTACCTGACCAGCTCATTGAGGTCGCGCGCCTTCGGTTTGATCATCTCGCGTTCGTCAGCCATGTCACTATTGTCGGCCACGGTGCCACCGCGGCGCACGGCCCGGCCGCACGTCCGTCATGGGCGGCTCGCGAGGAACGCCAGCACCTGGGTGACGGCGGCGCGGGCCGTCGCGACACAGGCAGGTATGCCGATACCGTCATAG
Organism: uncultured Actinomycetes bacterium; assembly: GCA_963739615.1. Lineage (GTDB taxonomy): Bacteria > Actinomycetota > Actinomycetes > Streptosporangiales > Streptosporangiaceae > Palsa-504. Next base: position 232,858 of record CAVUBD010000027.1, on the reverse strand, counting down.
GCGGCACCGCAGACCGCTAGCCCCGGCTGCGCCGCTACCGCCGCGCGTATCCGCGCCACCCGGTCCAGGTGCCCGACCGTGTACTGGGGTAGCGCGCCGCCCCAGCGGGTAACGCGGGCCGCGGCCGGCGTGCCGCGCACCCCGGTAGCCTCCGCGAGTTCCGCGGCGGCTAGCACGGCAAGATCATCGTCGGCCCGTTGCAGGAGCTCTTCCTCGCCAATGCGGCCCACCGAGCACCGCACGATCTCCATGGGCTCGGCACCGGGGGGCCCCGCCTCGGCCAGGTGCGGCCACTTCACGGTGGAGAAGGTGGCCGCCTTGACGGCCCGCCCGTCCACGGCGGGCACCAGGTACCCGCTCCACCCGAGCGAGCTGAGCCCGCGCTCAGGCCCGCGCTCAGGCCCGGGGAAGGCAGAGCGCGGGTAGGCGAGGGTGACGATCGCCATGCTCGCGTAGCTGATCTCGCCGAACCCCGCGGCTGCGGCGGACGCACCGGGCAGCGCCGCGAGCAGACGGCCAGCGGGCCGGGCCGGGATGGCGAGTATCACCGCGTCAGCATCGACAAGCTCTGGTGCCGCCGCCGACCCCAGGGTAAGCCGCCAGCCCGTCTCGGCACGCGACAGCTCCCGAGCCATCGACGTCGTCCGTACCGCCGCGCCCGATGCCTTCGCCAGGAACGCGGGGAGCGTGCCTAGTCCCGCGGCGAGGGTGGTGAACACTGAGCCACCCGCTCGCGTGCCGGCGCCTGGCTTCCCGTTCGCGTCGCCGCCAGGGACCGGGGCCGGCAGCAGGGACCGTGCCGCCTCGGCCAGCGACCGGTGCCGCCGGGAGGCCGCCGCCAGCGCGGGCAGGGTCGCGTCGAACGACAGCTCCTCCGAGCGTCCCGCATAGACGCCGCCGAGCAGCGGGTCGACGAGCCGGTCCACGACCTCTTCGCCGAACCGGGCACCGACGTACCGTGCTACCGCCACGTCGCCTTCGCGAGCGGTCGGCGGCAGCTCGAGGTCCTGGCTGGCCCGGGCGACGCCTTCGTCGGACAGCACGCCGGACGTGGCCAGCTCGGCCAGGTCTGACGGCACGCCCATGAACTGGCGTCGCGGCAACGGCCGCAGCGCGCCCAGCGTCCAGATCGCGGAGGACGTGGTGCCCGTTGCCACGCGCTGATCCGCGAGCCCGACCTCGGCGATCAATCCGGTTCCTTCCGGCCGGGTGACGAGGAGCGCCTCGGCCCCCTCGTCGACGGCCAGGCCGGCGATCTCGGACACGGAGAGCTTGCCGCCGAGCCGCGGCGATCCCTCAAGCACGGTGACCCGCACCGCCTCATCCCTGAGGAAAAACGCGGCCGCCAGCCCGGAGATCCCGCCGCCCACGATCACCACGTGCGGCTGCGCGTTCGCAGGGTTCATAGCTACCAGCCTGGCAGACACCGTGCGATCATCTCCCCCGCGGGTACGGGTGCAACTCGTAACCTGGGCGCGGCCAGGCCGCTGCGTGATCGTGACCCTGGCGGCGGAACCGCCGGGTTCGTTCCCTTCGTCACACCCGCATGCTGAACACACGGGGCTTGACCCGCCGCTACGCGCGGAGCGGGCACACCAGATATCAGGCCGTCGCGGCCATCGCGATCGGCAGCGCCATGCTCGGCGGGGGACTGCTGCTGGCGGGATGCTCGGGGACCAGCGCGAGTTCCTCGGCGGCGGCTTCGGCGCAGTCCGCCGCCGGCGCAGAGGCTGTGCCCGCGGGCGCGCCCTTGAGCAGCGCGGCGGGCAGTGCCGCCGCAGAAAAAAATGCGGCAGGGCAACAGGGCACCACGGCCCGGCTGGCGCCCGCCAGTGACATCATCTACACCGCACAGCTGACGGTGCGGGCGCAGAGCGTGAGCTCGGCCGCCGCCAGAGCCGCCCAGATCGCCGAGAGCGCAGGCGGATACGTCTCGAACGAGACGACCTCGGCGGATCCGGACCACCCGTCAGAATCGACGGCCAGCGTGCAGCTTAAGATCCCGGTCGCGTCGTACCCGGCCACGCTCAGCCAGCTCTCGGCCAGCCTCGGCACGCAACTGGGGTTGCAGCAGCAGGCCCAGGATGTCACCCAGCAGGTGGCCGACGTGAACAGTCAGGTCACCTCGGACGAGGCCGCGATCGCCCAGCTTCGTACCCTGCTGTCACACGCGGGCTCGGTCGGCGATCTGCTCAGCGTGCAGAACCAGATCAATGCCGAGGAATCCAGCCTGGAGGCGATGCAGGCCCAGCAGCGCGTACTCAGCCACCAGACCAGCTACGCGACCGTGACGCTCACCATCCTCGGCCCTAAGGCCAGGCCGCTTGTGCATCGTCCCAAGGCCCCGCCCAGCCTGGCGGGCGGTCTCAGCGCGGGCTGGCGCGCGCTGCGGATCACCGTGTCCTGGACGCTTGCCTTCCTAGGGGCGGTGGCGCCGTTCGCCGCCATCGCGGCCATCGCGCTGTTCGTGATCTACCGCGGCAGGCGCTGGGTGCTGCGCCGCAGGCCCGCCTCCCGGCCCGCCGCGCCAGAAAACTAGCGGCCCGCCCGCCCCGGCTGGTACTGGCCATGGCCAGGGTCGGGTACCGTGCCGGGCATGACAGGCAATTCGGGTTGGCAGCCGCGGCACGATGATCCGCTGTGCATCTTGGCCATGGATCACCGCGAATCGTTCGGCAAGACCTTGTTCAACGTCAAGGACGATCGCCCCAACCCCAGTCAGGTCGCGGCGATGAAGGCCGCTAAGCAGCTCATCTTCGAAGGCCTGCAGGCGGCCGTTCCGTCGGTAACCTCCGGGCGCATCGGAGTGCTCGTGGACGAGCGGTACGGCCAGGAGGTCACCGAAGCGGCCCGAAGGAGCGGGCAGCCGATGGTGCTCGCGGTGCCGGTCGAAGCCAGCGGGCACGACTGGTTCACGCTGGAATGGGGCGATCAGTGGCTCGAGCATGTCGAAGCCGTCAAGCCCGACTACGCCAAGGTGCTTGTCCGCGATAACCCTGAATTCGACGCCGCCCGGCGTAAGGAGCAGTTCGCCGGGCTCGCGCACGTCGGCGCCGGCTTGCGGGATGCGGGCGTGCCGCTGCTCTACGAACTGCTCGTGCCCGCCACTGACACTCAGCTCGATCGGGCGGGCCATGACAGCGCCGCCTATGACCGTGACATCCGTCCCGGCCTCGTCGCGCAGGTTATCGCCGACAATCAAGCATACGGTATCGAGCCCGCGCTATGGAAGGTCGAAGGCCTGGAGACGGTCGACGCGGCGCAGCAGGTAGCCGAGCAGGCCCAGGCAGACGGCCGTGCCGCTGACTTGATCGTGCTGGGCCGCGATGCCCCCGCCGAGCGGCTCGACCGCTGGCTCGAGGTGGCCAGCCAGGTCGAGGCGTTCGTCGGCTTCGCGATCGGGCGCAGCATCTGGGAATACGTGGTGAGCAAGTACGAGGCGTCCGATAAGGACGACGCCGCGCGCACCGAGGCACGGAAGAGGATCACCGAACGTTACCTGGGCTTCGTCGCTCGCTGGACACCCTGAACAGCCTGCCGGTCCGGCGCCCGGGCGGAGCGGCTCAGGCGGGCGCGTGGGCCGACTCGACGTGTACTAGCTCGGCGAGCCTGGCCAAGACGGCAGGGTCGGTTTCCGGCAGAACACCATGTCCCAGGTTGAACACGTGTCCCTCGGCCGTGCGTCCCCGGGCGATCACGTCCCTGGCCCGCTCCTCGACGACCTCCCAGGGAGCGAGCAGGACCGCCGGGTCAAGGTTGCCTTGCAGTGCCTTCCCTGGCTCCACCCGCCGGACCGCCTCGTCAAGCGGGATGCGCCAGTCGACCCCGACCACGTTGGCGCCGGCCTCCCCCATCAGCCCGAGCAGCTCACCCGTGCCGACCCCGAAGTGTATGCGCGGCACCCCAGCCGACCGAAGCGCGGCGAAAATCCGGCTGGTGTGCGGCAAGATCGCGTGCCGGTAGTCGTCCGGGCTGACCGCGCCGACCCACGAATCGAACAACTGCACCGCCGAGGCGCCCGCCGCCACCTGGATCTGGAGGAACGAGATAGCGATGTCGGCGAGCCGGCCGAGCAGAGCGTGCCACAGCTCGGGATCGCCGTACATCAGCGCCTTGGTCTTGTCGTGGTTCTTGGAGGGGCCTCCCTCCACCAGATAGGACGCGAGGGTGAACGGCCCGCCCGCGAAGCCGATCAGCGGGCAGTCGCCCAGCTCAGCCACTAGCGACCGCACCGCCTCGGTCACGTAGGGCACGTCATCAGGATCGAGCGGGTGCAGCCGGGCCAGGTCCGCCGGCGTTCGCAGGGGACTTGCGACCACCGGGCCGATTCCGGTCTTGATGTCGACATCGATGCCCACCGCACGCAGCGGTACCACGATGTCGCTGAACAAGATGGCCGCGTCCACGTCGTACCGGCGCAGCGGCTGCAGGGTGATCTCGGTGATCAGCTCGGGACGAGTACACGAGTCCAGCATCGAGATGCCCTCGCGAAGCTTCCGGTACTCGGGCAGCGACCGGCCCGCTTGCCGCATGAACCAGATGGGCGTATGCGGAACTGGCTCTCGCCGGCAGGCAAGCAGGAAAGGGGACTTCAACTGGCTCACGGTCACGTCAGGGATCGTCTCACATCACCACACGGTAGCCGAGGGGAGACACGCCGTCTGAGATCCCACGAATCAGCGCAAGAGCGTGCCACTATCGGCATCAACCTCGATCAACTCCCCTCTAGCATCCCATAGATGCACCGCGACAAGGAGGTCGCCAGGATGACGCACCTGAGCAGGTACTGCACCGGATGCAGCGAAGAGCGGCTATTCGAGCAGTTCCATGCGGAGCCTGCCAGCTGCCCGGACGCACCGGAAGGCCACTGCCAGGAATGGGGCTGCACGCAATGTGGCGAGGCGCTCATCATCGGCCTTCCCCTCGGCGATCCGGCGCGCACCAGCGCCCCGAGCGGGAATGACGGCGCTTGGGCGGCGTGAGTTCCTGGTCAAGTCTGGACCGAAGTTTAAGTCACGGCGAATAGCATGAAACACCAGTGTTTCGGCATGAAACTAATTGGCGCTGCGTGAGAAGCGGATGACAGACACGTACGCTCGGGTTATGAGGTCAGCTGACGGGCCAGAGAAGCGGCGCGCCACGCGGGCACGCGCGCCCCGGCGATCGGGTACGGTACCCGGCACCGCGACCGCGGCTGACGCGATGACAGCGCCTGACACGCCGGCCGGGCCCGCGCGGTCGCCGTACCCGGAACTCCCGCGGGCAAGCCCAAGAGGCCGAGGGCGTCGAAGACGCCGGCAGGCGAGCCGAAGACGGCCCAGGCGACCCCAGCGCCGCTGGGCAGTGCCGCCGCGCCGCTGCGGGTGGCGGTGCCGCCCGCGCGCGTTCCTGCCCGGGCGGCGCAGGCTGCTCCGGGCGCACCGGTACGGGCGCCGGGATCGCTGGCGGAAGAGACGTTCGCCGCCGCCGCGGCCGCGTTCATGGCGGGCCGGGATACCCAGGTCCGGCGGGACCTGCAGTTCGAGGACGTGCCGGCCCCGAAACGACTCGCACCGTACGCCACGGCCATCGCCGCTACCGTCCAGCGGGACGACGCGGACGTAGCCTGGGGGCGGCTGGTCCTGCTCTACGATCCAGATGGCCAGCAAGGCTGGGACGGCTTCTTCCGGCTGGTGGCCTACATCCGCGCCGAGGTGGATCCGGAGATCGCGGCTGATCCGCTGCTCGGCGAGGTGGGCTGGAGCTGGCTTTCCGAGGCCCTGGACGCGCGCGTGCCCGGGTACGCGGTGCCGAGCGGCACGGTCACCAGGGTCATCACAGAAGGTTTCGGCGCCAAGCGAGACGAGCTTCCGCTGACCGGCTTCGAACTGCGCGCCTCCTGGTCTCCGGCTGGTCCCGGAGGATCCACCCCGTCCGGGGGGCTGGGACCGGACCAGGGTGACCTCGATACGCTCGACCTGTCAGCGCACATCGCGGCCTGGTGCGATTGCCTGTCTGCGGCGGCGGGCCTGGAACCGCCGGGGACGCGGGCACTGCGGCAGCCGGGGTGCGGGTGAGCGCAGGCAGTGAGGTCGGGGGACCTGAGGCATTCGGAGGAGTGGACGGGGGCGAAGAGGTCCACGGGGTTGTCCCGCTGCTAGAGCCCCGGGACGGGCTGCCGCCGGTCGTCGAAAATGACGCGGCCCTGGCCGAGAGCACCGCCAGGCTAGCCAAGGGCGAAGGACCCGTAGCGGTCGATGCCGAACGGGCGTCCGGTTACCGCTACGGCCAGCGTGCGTACCTAGTCCAGCTCCGCCGTGCCGGGGCAGGCACGATGCTCATCGACCCGATCGCCTGCCCTGACCTGTCAGGCATCGACGCCGCCGTGGGCGACGCCGAGGCCGTACTGCATGCGGCGTCACAGGACCTGCCGTGCCTGGCCGAAATCGGCTTCCGGCCGCACAAGCTCTTCGACACCGAGCTAGCCGGCCGCCTGCTCGGCTACCCGCGGGTGGCACTGGGCACGCTGGTCGAGGAGGTGCTCGGCTTTCACCTGGAAAAGGGGCATTCGGCCGCCGACTGGTCGACCCGCCCGCTGCGCGAGGAACTGCTCCGCTACGCAGCACTCGACGTGGAGGTACTGGTCGAGCTGCGGGACGCCCTCGCCGCGGAGCTCACCGCCGCGGGCAAGATGGAGTGGGCCAGGCAGGAATTCGAAGCGGTGCTCGCGGCCAGACCCGCCGCGCCGCGGACCGACCCCTGGCGGCGTACTTCGGGCATCCACCGGGTGCAGTCCCGGCGCGGGCTCGCCGTCGTGCGCGAGCTCTGGACGGCCAGGGACAGGGCCGCCCAGGCCGCGGACCTGTCCCCGCGGCGCGTCCTGCCCGACACGGCCATCGTCGAGGCGGCCAGGTCCTTCCCGGCCAACCACGCGCAGCTGGCCAGGATCACCGGTTTCGCCGGCCGTCAGGCGCGGCGGCACGAGAGGGACTGGCTGGCCTCGGTCGCGCGGGCGCGGGCCAGTGCCGACGACGAACTGCCGGAGCCCACCGGCAGTGCGATACTGAGCGGGCCCCCGCCTGCGCACCGCTGGGCTGAGCGCGACCCGGTCGCCGCGGACCGCCTGGCGGCGGCGCGCGCGACCATTACGGCTATCGCCGAAGGCAGCAAGGTGCCCACAGAAAACCTGCTCTCACCCGACGCGCTACGCAGGCTCAGCTGGGATCCACCGCAGCCATGTGACGAGCAGACCGTGGCGGACGTGCTGGCGGGATACGGCGCCAGGCCCTGGCAGATCCAGCTCACTGCGGGCCCCATCGCCAGCGCGCTGCGAAGTGCGCAGGAGAGCGAAACGGATACCCTGTAGGTCATCGCCGACGCCGAGGGATGATCGCACTGGTGCTCACAGCCGTCACTGCCGCGCTGGCAAGCAATCCGCCGCCGAACCTGCCGGGCTTCCTCAACGTCGTGGAGCCCTACCTCAGGCATGGCTACTGGGCCGTACTGTTCCTGGTCATGGTCGAGGATTTCGGGATCCCTGTGCCCGGCGAGACCATACTGATCGCCGCCGCGATATACGCGGGCGCGGGCAGGCTCAACGTGGTGGCGGTCGGCCTGGTGGGATTTATCGCGGCCGTGGCCGGGGATAACATCGGCTTCGCCATCGGCCATTTCGGCGGTCGCGCGCTGGCCCTGCGGTGGGGCAAGTACATCTTCCTGACCGAGGAGCGGCTGAATAAGGCTGAGTACTTCTTTGACCACCACGGCGGCAAGATCATCGTGGTCGCCCGCTTCATCGAAGGGCTGAGGCAGGCCAACGGGATCATCGCCGGCATCACCGGCATGCGGTGGCTGCGCTTCCTCGCCTTCAACGCGCTCGGCGCCGCCCTCTGGGTGGGGACCTGGGTCAGTCTCGGCTACCTCGCAGGGAACCACATCACCACGATCTACCACGCCATCACGCGGTACTCCAATTACGCGCTCATCGCGGCCGGCGTGCTGCTGGTGGCGTACATCATCTGGCGCCTGCGGCGCAGGCGGCGCAGGAAAGCCGCCGCCGCCGAGGCCAGCAGGACGCCCGCCGCGAAAGGCAACCACGATGCGGAGGACACCCAGGCTGCAGACCACGCCCAGGCTGCAGACCACGCCCAGGCTGCAGACCACGCCCAGGCTGCGGGCAGCGACGCCGCGGACGGCACTCACGCTAGCGGCTCCCCCGTCGCGGAACCCCCCCGCGCGGCCGCCCGTGAAGGTCACGAGGGCCCGTAGCGCTCCAGCGCGGCCAGTTCCTCCCCGGCCATGTGCGCTACCCAGAAGCCGCCCTTGGACAGCGACGGATCCGGCGGTTCTGGCGGTTCTGGCGGTTCTGGCGGTTCTGGCGGAGCGGCGCCGAGCGTCGAACACGCCGCCGCCAGCGCCTTCGGAAGGTTTTCGCGGTGCAGGCACAAAACCGCCGGGCGGCCGGCTCGCACGAGATCACGAACCAGGTCGCCGAGCGTGTCACCACCGCTCGTTCGGGCTGAAGGAAGATCACCGGAGCGGCCGGGAAGCGCCAGCGCGGCCTGAACCTCGACGGCCCCCCCGAAACCCTCCGCGTAAGGGCGGACGCTCTCGACGCAGCGCACGGCCGGCGAACTGAGTACCCGCGCGCGGGGAGCGAAGCAGGCCAGCAGCCTGGCCAGCACCAGGGCGTCCGTCATGCCCTTGGCGTCAAGCGGGCGCGACTCATCGCCTGCCGGCCAGCCTTCCTTCTGCCCGGCCGACGCGTGCCTGAGCAAGATCAGCGGCGCCGTCTCCCGCGGCTTGAACCCGGCGACCACCTCGGCGTCACGCGGGTAGCTCAGCCGCCCGATGGCCTGCGGCAGCGGCAGCCACGCCACCTGGTCCACCTCGTGGCTGGCCGCGGCCTGGCTGCCGACGCTGACCGCCGACCAGTAGTCGGTATGCTTGCGGAGGTCGCCGACCTGGTATTCCACGGCCGGCAGCCGCGGGCCGAGCACGGGACGCACGCTGGTTTCCTCCAGGACCTCACGCACCGCGGTGAGCAGGACGTGCTCGCCTGGTTCGCTTTTGCCCTTGGGGAGCGACCAGTCGTCGTAGCTGGGCCGGTGGACCAGCAGGATCTCCGCCGGATCTGCGTCCGCTGCGGACCGCCATAGCACCGCGCCGGCTGCGCGGATGACGTCATTCATCAGCCGAGCGGACCCGCCGTTCCCTGATCAGGGTCTCCTGCACGTCCCGCCGCGCTTTCCCGGACTCATCACGGCTGTGACGGACCCAGTAACCGTCCGCGTTGAGCCACCAGGACGAGGTTCCGTCGTCCATGCCGAGGTCGAGCACCCGGCGTATCCGCCGCTGGTGACCGGGATCGGTCACCTGCACGAGCAGTTCCACCCGGCGGTCCAGGTTCCTGTGCATCATGTCGGCGCTGCCGATCCACACCTGCGAGTCCTCGTCATCGCCGGCGCCGAACGCGTACACGCGGGAGTGCTCGAGGAACCGGCCGAGCACGCTGCGGACCCTGATGTTGTCGGACAGGCCGGGAAGGCCGGCCCGCAGCGCGCAGATGCCGCGAACCCACAGGTCAACCGTGACCCCGGCCCGCGAAGCACGGTAGAGCGCGTCGATGACCACCTCGTCGACCAGCGCGTTGGTCTTGAACACGATCCTGGCGGGCTGCCCGGACCGCCGCCGCTCGGCCTGCCGGTCGATCCGGCTCACGATGCCGTTGCGCAGCGATTCCGGCGCGACAAGCAGCCGCCGGTAGGAGCCCGTGCGACTGTACCCGGTCAGGTGGTTGAACAAGGCAGTGACGTCCTCGCCGACCGCAGGATCGGCGGTGAGCAGGCCGAAGTCCTCGTAAAGCCGGGCGGTGGTCGGGTGATAGTTCCCCGTCCCCAGATGGCAGTACCTTCGCAGCGTCCCGTCGGGTTCCTCACGCACGATCAGCGCCATCTTGCAGTGCGTCTTCAGGCCGACGAAGCCGTAGACGACGTGGCAGCCCGCTTCCTCGAGCTTGCGGGCCCAGGCGATGTTAGCGCGCTCATCAAACCTGGCCTTGATCTCCACCACGACCACGACCTGCTTGCCGGCCTCGGCGGCGTCGATGAGCGCGTCCACGATCGGCGACTGGCCGCTGGTCCGGTACAGCGTCTGCTTGATCGCGAGTACCCCGGGGTCCTCGGCGGCCTCCTCGATCAGCCGCTCGACCGAGGCGGCGAACGAGTCGTAGGGGTGATGGACGAGGATGTCACGTTCGGCGACGGCGGTGAAGATGGAAGTCTCTTCGGGTATCGCCCGCGCCGAAGGAACGAACGCCGGGTACCGCAGCTCGCCGATGTTCAGGTCGGCGATGGCGGAAAGCCCGCTCAGGTCAAGCGGTCCAGGGGTGCGGTACACGGCCCGGCTGTCGATACCGAGCTCGGTGACGAGCTTGTCGAGCACGTCGGCCGACATCGTGTCCTCGACCTCGAGCCGGACCGCGGGCTCGAACCTGCGCCGGACAAGCTCCCGCTCCATCGCCTGCAGCAGGTTCTCCGTGATGTCCTCGTCGACCTCCAGGTCCCTGATCCTGGTGACGCGGAAGGCGTGATGCTCCATCACCTCCACCCCGCCGAACAGGTCAGCCAGGTGCGCGGCGATGACGTCCTCGATCGGCACGAAGCGGTTCTGTGACAGCGCGAGGAACCTCGGCAGCAGCGGCGGCACCTTGACCCGCGCGAACACGGTGGCGTCTGTCCTCGGATCCGCGATCAGGACGGCCAGGTTGAGCGACAGGCCGGAGATGAAGGGGAACGGGTGGGCCGGGTCCACCACGAGCGGGGTGAGGACCGGGTAGATGCGCTGCCTGAACAGGTCGCCCAGGGTCTCGCGCTCTTTGGAGGACAGCTCCTTCCAGCGCAGCAGCTCGATGCCGTGTTCGGTCAGCTCGGGGTTTATCCGCTCGCTGAACGCCCTGGCGTGCCTGACCGTCAGCTCACCCGCCAGCTCCAGGGTGTTCCCGAGCACCTGGCCGGGCAGCCGGACCCCGGTGCCTTCGACCGGGAAGCCCGCCACCATCCTTCGCATCAGCCCGGCCACCCGGACCATGAAGAACTCGTCCAGGTTGGTGGCGAAGATGGCCAGGAACCGCACTCTTTCGAGCAGCGGGATCGACTCGTCCTCCGCAAGTTCCAGTACCCGCTCGTTGAACCGGAGCCAGCTTTCCTCGCGGTCCAGGTAACGCTCGTCCGGTAGCGGAGGCTCACCGCCCGGTTGCGATCCGTCGGCTGCGGGCAGGCTCATCTGGCTGGCACCCATGACCAGCATTCTCCCCGCGCCGCGCTCAATGGGAAACGTCGCGATCTTCAAGGCCTTTCTACCGAACGGGCAGTGGCGATACTCCCCCGGTGACCCAGGTTGCCCCCGTCAGGGTATCGCGGCGCCAGGGTATCGCGGCCCGCCTGCGGGCCGGTCGAGGGACGCGCCAGTTAGCCCATCTCGGCGGCGAATGCAGCCAGATCGAGCAGGTGGAACAGCGCGTCGCACCACCGCTCGCCCGGCGGCCGGTCATCGAAATGCCCGAGGCATTCGTTGGCCGCGTCCAGGATCGCCCGCAGCACCGCGCCCTCGGGACCCTGGGGTTCCCGGAAGCCGTCGGCATCCCGGAGCGCGCCCTGGGCCGCTGGGTCAGGCACCGGCGCTGCGGGAACCGGCGCTGCGGGAACCGGCGCTGCGGGAACCGGCGCTGCGGGAACCGGCGCTGCGGGGGCCGGCGCTGCGGGGCCCGCTGCCCTTCGAGAATCGCCGCTGCCTTCCGGGCCATGGCCAGCCCGAGCGTCCCAGCTAGCAGCGCCCGCTGCATCATCAGGACGCCATTGTGGTCAGTCATTCCGCGTGCCTTTCTGTCGTCCACTGTGGCTGTCCCGCCTTCGGAACCCATGATGCGGGGAGGCAGTGACATTCTGGCAGTGCGTGCCGGGCCCTAGGCCTGTCATCTCCCCAAGGGCAAACAAGTAAACGTTCTGCATCTGTACTGCCAAGTAGCTGATTTCAAATCTTTGTGTGTAATTACCCCCTTTATCGCGGAGGTAATTGCACACGATAACGATCAACACCCAGCATGCGCCCGCGGCTACGGCACCCCAAGCCGGTAACCTGACCGGTACCCTAGCCGTCTTGGGGACGGCAGGCGGACCAGATCGCCTCGCGGTTGTGCAGCTTGACCCGCTCGCCGCGGCCGAGTGCCTTGGCCAGGTCGGTTTCCGCGGCCTCGATGCGCAGCCACTCGGCGTAGGTGACCGGCGTGATGCTGCGTCCGGCCAGCACGGTCGCCAGCGGCCAGTCTCCCACGGCCACGTCATCGGCTCCCGGTAGCCCAGGCGAGTCGACCGGGTCGGGGTACCTGAGCAGGCCGGCGCGCGGTAGCGAGGCGTCGCCTTCACCTGGGCCGCCGGCCAGGTCCTCGAGCAGGCACCGCACGGTCTCGGCCGCGTCGGACTTGTTGGTGCCGATCACGCCGGTCGGGCCCCGCTTGAGCCAGCCCGCCACGTACTCCCCGGGCAGCGGCGAGCCGTCGGCACCCAGGACCCGGCCGAGCGCGTTCGGGACCACCGAGGCACGCTCGTCAAAGGGCACGCCAGGCAGCGGCACGCTCTGGTAGCCCACCGAACGCAGCACCATCTGCGCGGTCAGCGTCTCGTACTGGCCGGTGCCGCCGAAGACGCCGCTGGCGTCGATAGCGGTCCGTTCGAGAGTGATACCGCTCACTCGGTCGGTCCCCAGGATTTCCACCGGCTTCAGCCAGAACCTGACGATCAGCCGCCGCGCGTGCCCGGACGCAGAGGGGGCGGTAGTGCCGCCTTGGGCCCACCGCGAGATCGCGACCAGGTTGCCGCGCACCCGCCGGTCGGATCCGGTGAGCTCGAGGCCTGCGCCGGAGGCGTCGAACGTGTTCAGGTCCGCCTCATCGGCGTGGACCACGACCTCGACGCCGGGCAGTTCGCCCAGTTCACGCAGTTCCTTCGTGGTGAACTTGGCGTACGCGGGCCCGCGGCGGCCGATCATGTGAACCTCGCGCACCTTGCTCGCGTGCAAGGCGTCGAGAACCGGCTGCGGCACGTCGGTGGTGTGCAGTTCCGCCGGGTCCCTGGCCAGGATCCGGGCGACGTCGACGGCGACATTGCCGACGCCGATCACCGCGACGGACTCGGCGTCCAGAGTGAACGCGCTGGAGTCGATGTCGGGATGCCCGCAGTACCAGTTCACGAAGTCGGTGGCGGCGTAGCTTCCCGGCAGGTCCTCCCCGCCGATGCCGAGCCGCCGGTCCCGCATGGCCCCGGTGGCGTAGATCACCGCGTCATAGGCCGACTTCAGGTCGTCGCGGGTGACGTCCTCGCCGAGGTGGACGCCGCCGACGAACCGGACATCGGGGCTTTCCAGCACCCTGCGCAGGTACTGCGCGATCGACTTGATCGACTTGTGGTCAGGCGCCACACCGTAACGGACCAGGCCATACGGGGTCGGCAGCCGGTCGATCACGTCCACGCGCAGCGGGACAGGCACCGGCAGCACCGCCGCCTGCTTGACCAGCGCCTCAGCAGCGTAGAGCCCGGCCGGACCTGAACCGACCACCGCGACGTTCAGCATAAGTATTTACGCTACTCGACCGGGCGCCGTTCGGGTGCGGCCTCGTCAGCGCTGGTCTCGGGAGCGGCGGCACCGGCCGAGGCGGGCTCGCCCGGATCGCGCAGATCGGCATCGGCGGAGGAGCGGCGGGCCACGGCCTCGGTGATCTGGCGGGCCACGTGCTGCGGTGTCAGGCCGGCTTCCTCGAGTACCTGCTCGCGCGTCCCGTGCGAGAGGAACTCCTGAGGCAGCCCGAACGTCTTCACCGCCATGTCCACGTCGTGATCGCGCAGCAGCCTGGACACCGCGTCGCCGAACCCGCCGACCCGCCCGTTGTCCTCGACCGCGGCCACCAGTCGGTGCCGCCGGGCCGCGTCCACCAGGGCCTCGTCAATCGGCTTGGTCCAGCGCGGGTCGACAACCGTGACGCCGATCCCGTGGACGGCTAGCCGGTCAGCGACCTCCAGGCCCATCAGCGCCATCGGGCCCGCGCCCACGAGCAGGACGTCCGCACTGAGGCCCGGGCCGGGCTCGGCCAGCACGTCCATGCCGCCGAGCTTGGCTATGGCCTCGACCTCGCCGCCCACCTTGCCCTTCGGGAACCTCACCACGGTCGGGCCGTCGGACACCTCGACCGCCTCGTTGAGCAGTTCGGCGACCCGCTTGGCGTCCCGCGGCGCGGCGATCTTCATGCCGGGCACGACCTGCATGATCGACCCGTCCCACATCCCGTGGTGGCTGGCGCCGTCGGGTCCGGTCACGCCGGCCCGGTCCAGCACGATCGTCACCGGGAGCTTGTGCAGGGCCACGTCCATCAGCGTCTGGTCGAAGGCGCGGTTCAGGAACGTCGAGTAGATGGCCACCACCGGGTGCAGCCCGCCCATGGCCAGGCCCGCAGCGCTCGTCATCGCGTGCTGCTCGGCGATCCCCACATCGTAGACCCGGTTCGGGTACGCGGCCGCGAACTGCGCGAGGCCGGTCGGGTGGAGCATCGCAGCGGTAATCGCCACGACATCGGGACGGCGCGCGCCGATGGAGACCATCTCATCGCCGAACACCCGGCTCCACGTCCCGGGTACCGCGCCGGCCGCGGGCACCTGGTGCAGGCAGTCCACCTCGTTCTGCTCGGCTTCGGCGTAGCCGAGCCCCTTCCGGGTGATCACGTGCAAGAGCACGGGGCCGCCGAAGTCGCGGGCCCGCCGCAGCGCGTTCTCCACCAGTCGCTCGTCGTGCCCGTCGATGGGACCCATGTACTTCAGGCCGAGATCTTCGAACATCACCTGCGGCTGCAGGACGTCTTTGATGCCCTTCTTGATGCCGTGCAGCGTCCCGTACAGCGGCGCGCCGACCAGCGGAGCCCGGGGCAGCGTGGTCTTGATGTAATCGAGAACGTTCTCGTACCGCTGGCTGACCCGGATCGTGGCCAGGTGCTCGGCCAGGCCGCCGATGGTCGGCTGATAGGACCAGCCGTTGTCGTTGACGATCATCACCAGCCGCGAGTCCTTGACCGCGGCGATGTTGTTCAGCGCCTCCCAGGCCATCCCGCCGGTCAGCGCTCCGTCGCCGATGACGGCGACCACGGTCCTGTCCAGCTCGCCCCGCAGCTTGTAGGCCTTGGCCAGGCCGTCGGCGTACGACAGGCTGGTCGAGGCGTGCGAGTTCTCCACCAGGTCGTGCTCGGACTCGGCCCGGCTCGGGTACCCGGTCAGGCCGCCGCGCTGCCGCAGCGTGCCGAACTGCGCGACACGGCCGGTCAGCAGCTTGTGCACGTAGGCCTGGTGTCCGGTATCGAAGACGATGCGGTCCTTCGGTGAGTCGAAGACCCGGTGGATCGCGATCGTGAGCTCGACCACACCGAGGTTCGGGCCGAGGTGACCGCTGGTTCTCGTCGTCGTCTCGATGAGAAGGTGGCGGATCTCGCCGGCCAGGCGGGTGAGCTGATCCTGACTGAGGTCCTTCAGGTCCTCAGGACCGTTGATGCACTCCAGCAGGGTCACCGGCTGCTCCTCGTGTGCTATGCGAGCCTGATGGGGAACGAACGTGTCCAGAGTCTACGACCGCGGCCGGTATATCGCTCGCCGCGCCCGCCCAGTCCCCGACACCCGTGTCGCACTTAACCGCGATCGCTAAGGCGATCGCGGACCGCCGGGCGGCCCGGTGCGGGTCTCCTGCGACGGCCGGAAGCATATGAAAAAAATTTCTTGCCGAACGGTCCGGGCTGCGCGCACCCGGCCACGCCGAGGGCATACCGGCGGCTGCCGCTAGAGGCCCGGCAGGAGCAGCAGCTTGCCTGTCGTGCGGCGGGCGGCCAGGTCTTCCTGCGCCCGGGCCGCATCGGCCAGCGGATAGGTGCCGCCGATTCGGACGTCGAGTTCACCCTTGGCGATCCAGCCGAAGACCTCGCCGGCCCGCCAGTGCAGTTCCTCGTCGTCCGCGATGTAGTGCACCAGGGTCGGCCGGGTCAGGAACAGCGAACCGCCGCTGTTCAGCCGCTGCGGGTCGAGCGGCGGCACCTGGCCGCTCGCGGCTCCGTAGAGCACCATCGTCCCGCGCGGGCGCAGCGCCGCCAGGCCGTCGTCGAAGGTGGCCTGGCCCACGCCGTCGTACACCACGTGCGCCCCTGTCCCGTCCGTCACCTGGTCGACGACGTCACGGAAGGTGTCGTAGCCGGTGATGTGGTCCGCACCCGCGGCGCGGGCGAGTTCGGCCTTCTCGCCGCCTGAAGTGGTCGCGACGACGATCCCGCCGCGCCGCTTCACCAGCTGGGTCAGCAGCAGCCCGACCCCGCCGGCCGCCGCGTGCACGACGGCGACGTCGCCTTCCCGCACCGGATAGGTACTCGTGACCAGGTAATGGGCGGTCATACCCTGCAGGATGGCAGCCCCTGCGACCGGCAGGCTGATCTCGGGCGGCACCGCTACCAGGCGCTTCGCGGGGAGTGCGACCTGCTCGGCGTATCCGCCGCCCAGGCCTGCCCAGGCCACGTGATCACCGGCGGACAGGCGGGCTACGCCCTCCCCCACGGCGGCGACCGTCCCGGCACCCTCCGCACCAGGAACGAAAGGCAGATCGGGCCGGTAGCCGCCGACACCCTGTCGCTGGTAGATGTCCATGAAGTTGACGCCGGCCGCGGCGACCTCCACCACCACCTGACCAGGTCCCGGCCGCGGCGCCTCTCGTTCCGCGACGCCAAGCACCTCTGGCCCGCCCCGCCGGCTGACCTCTACCACGCGCATGCTCGCACTCCTTTCGCTCCTCCGGGCTAAGCCTTCCACAAGCCCGGTTCCTGGCGTTCAGGGTTCGTGGTCTGCTTCGTCAGGGCCAGCCAGCCGAGCAGGCCGAGCGGGTAGATGAAGTACCCGAAACGGACGTTCGGTCCGAGCAGGAACATCAGCGCCAGCCCTATCGCCACCCGCCGGGCCGCGGCTGGCACGTCGCGGGGCGGCCGGATCACCAGCGAGACCGCGACGCCCAGGGCGGCCGCGAGCAGCAAGCCGACGGAGACCACGTGCCCGGCCGTTCCCATCGCGGTGAGCAGGTGGCCGGGCAGCAGGCTCTCGGCTGGCGTTTTGTCGTGGGTCAGGCCGAGCGGGAACAGCACGCTGTTCTGCACAAGCGCGGCCGCCGCCGCCGGCTTGATCAGCGCGGCCGGGGCCAGGGCCGCGATAAGCACGACGGCGGTGACCACCGACGCCGCGATGAAACGGCCCGCGGCCCTGGCGCCGTCGCGGCAGGCGAACATCGCGGCCATGACCGGGACGGCCAGCCACGCGGTGGACTTCAGGTCGCAGGCGACACCAAGGGCGACACCCGACCACACAGCACCCGACCACACAGCACCCGACCACACAGCCCCGGAGCTCGCGGAGCGGGACGGCGTGCCGGCCAGGGCCAGGGAGAGCAGCATCAGCGCGAGCACGGGCGGATCCGTGGTGATCACGGCCAGGTTGAGCCCTATCACCGGTGAGGCCACCGCGATCGCCGTGGCCAGCAGCGCGTCGCGCCGGCACACGGGACAGCGCCGGTGCGGCACCGCGATCCAGAACGCCGCCGCGAGCGGGACCACCGTCCCGAGCGCCAGCCACACCCCGGGGTTTCCCGCCAGGCCGCCCAGCCCGGCCGGGCGCAGCCCCGCCGCGCTCGGCAGGCCGAACAGGGTCATCACCGGAAGGTAGGGGTTATAGGACAGCCAGGTTTTGACCTGCGCGGACGTCAGGTAGGGAGAGCCGTGGTGCAGCAGCAGCGTCGCGGCCCGGTCGATGACGTTCATCCCGTCTTCGAGCGGATAGGCGGTGGAAAGCCACAGCAGCGGGGCGAGCACGGCCAGCGCAACCGAGGTCAGGACGGCGACGGTGGTCCGGCCGGGCCACCGCCACAAGATGAGCAGCGCCACGGCGTAGCCGCACGCCGCCCAGATCGCCCAGACCTGATCGCGGCCGCCGGAGATGATGGCGGCTACGACCGCGTATACCTCGAACGCGGCGTAGGTGGCCATGATGTGGCGGCGGTCAAGCCAGCGGCGGGCAGGCTGGTGGGCAGCCGTGGCACCGGCCGGCGCGATGGTGCGCGCCGTACCCTCGGTGTTCGAGCCGTCCGTCTTCGGGCCCCCGTTGACCACAAGCTCACGCTGCTTTCCTGTCGGCAGCAAACGCTAAGAGCAGATGTGAGGCGGCGTCAAATAGCCACCTCCTGGTGTGGAAGTATGGCCGCGACAACCTCGGTCAGCAAGCAACAGCCAGCGAGCAACGGAGCGACATGGAACCTAGCCCGGCCCCGTGGATAGGCGCCCTCAGGCACTCCCACGACACCTTGCAGGCCAAGGTCGAGCCGCTCGACCTCAGCCAGCTTGAGCAGCGTTCGTACGCGAGTGAGTGGTCGATCGCCCAGGTGCTCTCGCACCTGGGATCCCAGGCGGAGATCTTCGGCCTGTTCCTGGACGCCGGCCTGAGCGGCCAGGACCCGCCCGGACCTGACGCGTTCGGCCCGATCTGGGACACCTGGAACGCCAAGAGCCCGCAGGCCCAGGCAGCGGACGCCCTGCGGGCCGACGAGGTGACCCTCGAGCAGTTCGAGTCACTGGACCCGGACGAGCAGGCGCGGCTGCACCTGCAGCTGTTCGGGATGGAACTCGGCGCCGCCGGCCTGGCCCGGATGCGCCTGGGCGAGCACGCGATCCACACCTGGGACGTCGTGGTCGCGCTCGACCCCGCGGCGACGGTGGCCCCGGACGCCGTGGCCCTGCTCATCGACACCCTCGACCAGTTCGCGGCCAGGGCCGCCAAGCCCGACGGCAAGCAGCGCAAGGTGCGCGTGACGACCACCGACCCGGAACGCACGTTCATTCTGGAGACCGGTGATACCGTCTCGCTCCTGCCGGCGGGCGACGACACCGCACCCGAGCTTGGCCTGTCGGAGCTGCGGCTCCCGGCCGAGGCGTTCATCCGCCTGCTCTACGGGCGGCTGGACCCGGCCCACACCCCGCCGGTCGAGAGCACGGGGGTCGACCTCGACGAGCTGCGGCCGATCTTCCCCGGCTTCTGAGCTTGCCGTCTAGCCCGATGGCTCGCGGCCAGCCCGATCCTAGGGAAACCGGCCGATGACGACGGTGGCATGGAGCCTGGCGGAACTGGCCACCCGGGTGGCCAGGCCGCTCGCGGTGAAGGCCGCCGCGGCGGACGGCGCCTGCCGCTCGCTGGTCTCGATCAGCAGGTGGCCGCCGGGCGCCAGCCAGCCGGGCGCCCCGGCCGCCGCCCGGCGCAGTACGTCGAGCCCGTCGGCGCCGCCGTCCAGGGCGAGCCGCGGCTCGTGCGCCCGGGCCTCGGGTGGCAGCAAGCCGATCTCCCCGGTGGGCACGTAGGGCACGTTGGCGACCAGGATGGCGACCCGGCCGCGTAGCCCGGGCGGCAGCGGCTCATACAGGTCACCTTCGTACACGTGCCCGGCGACGTTCTGGCGGGCGCAGGCGACGGCGGCCGGGTCGAGGTCGGCTGCGTGCAACTCGGCCCGGTCCACGGCCGCCGCCACCGCGGCCCCGATCGCGCCCGCACCGCAGCACAGGTCGACGATGGCATCTCCCGGCCGGGCCAGGGCTCTAGCCTGCTCGACGAGGAACTCGGTACGCCGGCGCGGGACGAACACGCCGGGTGCCACGATGATCCGCAGGCCGCAGAACTCGGCCCAGCCGAGGACCTGCTCAAGCGGCAGGCCGGCGACGCGCCGGCCCACCATGGCGGCAAGCTCGTCCGGTGTCCGCGCGGTGGAGATGAGCAGCCGGGCCTCGTCCTCGGCGAAGACACAGCCAGCGGTGCGGAGCTTAGCGACGATAAGTGAGTCTGAGACAGGCATAGAGACTATGGCCGCTGGGCGGCCTGCCGGCTGGCCGCCTTATAGGCGGACTTCCGCGCCATCTTGGCGATCTTCTTGTCCGGGTGGTACCTGCCGATCACGGTCAGGACGCTCGCCGCGTCCGGGTGCGGTGCCCGCGCCATCATCTCGAACGCGGCCAGCTCCCGCCCGGCCGGGATCGCTTCACGTAGCCGCTCGGCGAGGTCCGCGGGTTCATGCTCGGCATCCTCATCCATGTTATCTAGGTCATCCCAGCCATCCGCCGCCAACGCGTCGGTGAGCATCCAGGCCAGGTCGTCCTCGGCGAGGTCGTCGTCAGCCGTCTCAGCAGACGCCAGCGCGCCGCTGGCCCCCGCCGCCAGCGTGGCCAGGGCGGCCTTCGCGTAGCCGCGCAGCTCCATCCGGCCGAGCGCGGCACGCCAGGCAGGCTCGGCGGGAGCGCCGAGCTCGGTGACGACGGCGACCGCGAGCATGCGGGAAGCCGGGTCGGATTCCGCGGCGACAGACAGCAAGTCCCTGGCCGCGGACTCTGGCGTGCGGTACGCCAGCCAGGAGGCGGTCTCGGCCTCGAACTCTTCTTCTGCCGCACCGTCCGCCATCGCGATCAGCTCCGCCGCGGTCATCTGGTCGGCGGGCGGGAGCAGCGGGATGTCCACCCCCGAGTCGGCGAACTGGGTGCGCATCGCCGCCAGGCCCAGCGGCGTCAGCCACGCCAGGTCGCCGTCCTCGCTGTCCGACATGCGGACCGCCCCGAGTTCAGTCATCTGGTCAAGCAGCAACCTGGCCGGATCACCGTGCGCGCGGACCCATGACGGCCATGCCTTCGCGGCCTGGGCCAGCGCCAGCTCGTCGACTGCGGCGCTCCTGAGCACCTCGCTGGCCTCGGCGACCTGGATCCCGTCCCGCCTGGCCAGGAAGAGCACCACCGCCAGCGCCGCCCCGTGCCCGAAGAAGTCCAGTTCCCTCGACCGGCGCGGGTCCAGCGACGCGGCAACGTCCAGGGTGGTCTCCATGACGAGCGCGAACACCATGTTCCAGGTGTCAAGCACCTCGTCATCGTCGCTGTCCTGCCACCGCCGCGCGACCTCGCCAGGGACCGCGCGCGTTTCGTCATCGTCCAGCTCGACGAATCCCGCGTCGAGGGCCACCCGCCACAGGTATTCCAGGCCGGCAACGTCCCGCATCCGGCCGACGGCGGGCAGGTCCGGCAGGCCGGGGAGCGCCTGATCGTCGGTCGCTGACGGTACGCCGAGGCCAACCGCGGCGGCGGCTTCGGCGGCGTCGCCGCCGGCCAGCTCGGCGTTCTCGGTGACGGCGCGGCCCTCTCCCAGCCAGGCCGCGAGCGCCTGCAGCCGGCCGATCATCGGGACGCCGCGTGCCACTGCGGCTAGCTCGGCCACCGGCGGAAGCCGCATCGGCGGAAGCCGATCGGGCAGGCCGAACGCTTCCTTGATATCGAGATCCTCGTCCTCATCTTCGTCGTCGTAGGGGCCGGTTCCGTCTTCCAGGGCCGCACGCACGTTCTGCGCGGCGATCCAGCGGTCGACGGCGGCCTGGTCGTCGACATCGACCCCATCCGCAACCATCGCCTGCACGAAGGAGCGCGCCATCCCCCAGTTCGACGGGTCCATCACCGCGTCGGCGAACCGCGGCGCGATCCGGTCCAGCTCGCGTTCCAGCGCGCGCGCCGTGCCTTCCGGCATCTCGCCGCGTTCGGCGATGTAGGCGAGGAAGTCACGCATCGCGGGGATCGTGTCCTCGGTGGCGGCACGGTCAAGTACCGTGACCTTCCGCGGGTAGATGCGCAGCAGCAGTTCCTCGATGTCACCCCGGCCGAGGTCAGCGGGACCCTCGATACCGAGGTAGTCCCGCATCAGGTCAAGCAGGGTTTCCAGCTCATCGGCATCCGCGCTGGGGTCGCCGCTCAGTTTGCGGTTCGCTGCCGCCGCCCACCGCCGGAAGCCGGCCAGGGCCGCGTCAAAGGGGTCTTTCGCCATAGCGCAACCCTAGCGGGCCACGCCGGCGGCGGCCCGCTGTAGCGCCGGTCCCGCGGCGAAATAACTCGTCAGCTTGCGTCATCGCCGGATCCTCGCAGCAGGGACCGCAGCACGTACTGCATGATGCCGCCGTGCCGGTAATAGTCCGCCTCGCCCGGGGTGTCGATTCGCACGACGGCGCGGAATTCCTTGCCGTCGGCTGTCACCACCAGCTCGTTCGGTATATTTCCAGAATTTAGCTGCTCGATGCCGCGGATATCGAAGGTCTCGTGCCCGGTCAGGCCCAGCGAAGCCGCTGACTCCCCCGGGCGGTACTGCAGCGGCAGCACGCCCATGCCGATCAGGTTCGACCGGTGAATCCGCTCGAACGACTCGACAAGCACCGCGCGCACCCCGAGCAGCAGGGTGCCCTTGGCGGCCCAGTCGCGCGATGATCCCGAGCCGTACTCCTTACCGCCGAGCACGATCAGCGGGGTGCCTGCCTCGATGTAGCGGCGGGACGCGTCGTAGATCGGCAGCTGCTCGCCGTCCTTCACCGTGACACCGCCCTCGGTGCCGGGCGCGAGCTGGTTGCGCAGCCTGATGTTGGCGAACGTGCCGCGGATCATCACCTCGTGGTTGCCGCGGCGGGACCCGTATGAGTTGAAGTCGCGCCGCTCGACGCCGTGCTCGGTCAGGTACACCCCGGCCGGGCTGTCGGTCTTGATCGCGCCGGCCGGGGAGATGTGGTCGGTGGTCACCGAGTCGCCGAGCATGGCCAGCACCCGCGCGCCGGTGATGTCGGTGACCGGCTCCGGCTCGGACGGCATGTCATCGAAGTACGGCGGCCGGCGGACGTACGTCGACTCCTCGCCCCAGGCGAAGGTGTCGCCCGCCGGGATGCTCAGCCCGCGCCAGTTGTCGTCGCCCTTGAAGACGTCGGCGTAGTCGCGGGTGAACATCTCCTGCGCCACCGCGGTCTGCACCACGCCGGCGACCTCCTCCGGGGACGGCCAGATGTCGGCCAGGTAGACCGGCCTGCCTTCGGCGTCGGAGCCGAGCGGTTCATGCTGCAGGTCGATGTCCATCGTCCCGGCCAGCGCGTACGCGACCACGAGCGGCGGCGAGGCCAGGTAGTTCATCTTCACGTCCGGGTTGATCCGGCCTTCGAAGTTCCTGTTCCCCGACAGCACGGCGGCTACGGCCAGGTCGTTCTCGTTCACCGCCGCGCTGATCGCGGGCGGCAGCGGACCGGAGTTCCCGATGCAGGTGGTGCAGCCGTAGCCGACCAGGTTGAACCCGAGCTTGTCCAGGTAGGGCACCAGCCCGGCGCGCTCGTAGTAGTCCATGACCACCTTGGAGCCCGGGGCCAGCGAGGTCTTCACCCACGGCTTGCGGCTCAGGCCCGCCTCGACGGCTTTCTTAGCCAGCAGCGCGGCCCCGACCATGACCGAGGGGTTGGAGGTGTTCGTGCAGGAGGTGATCGCGGCGATCACCACGGAGCCGTGGTCGACTGTTGTTTCCGTGCCGTCTTCGAGGGTCACCCGGACGGGGCGCGAGGCGCGGGTCCCGTCGCCCGCGGCCACCGGGTCCGAGGCCGGGAAGGTACCGGCCAGGCCGTTGTCCAGGCTGGCCTCGGGCACGTAGTTCGGCAGGGCGTCGCGGAAGGCCGTCTTGGCGTCGGTGAGCGCGATCCGGTCCTGCGGGCGCTTCGGGCCCGCGATCGACGGGACCACGGTGGACAGGTCGAGGTGGAGATCCTCGGAGTACCTGATTGTGCGGTCCGGGTCATGCCAGAGCCCCTGCTCCCTGGCGTACGCCTCGATGAGGTCAATCTGCTCGCCCGGGCGGCCGGTGAGCCTGAGGTAGTCCAGCGTGTTCGCGTCGATCGGGAAGATCGCGCAGGTGGAGCCGAACTCCGGTGACATGTTGCCGATCGTGGCGCGGTTGGCCACCGGCACCGCGGCCACGCCTTCGCCGTGGAACTCGACGAACTTGCCGACCACGCCGTGCTTGCGCAGTTGCTCGGTGATGGTGAGCACGAGGTCGGTGGCCGTCGCGCCGCTCGGCAGTTCGCCGGACAGGCGGAAGCCCACGACGTTCGGGATGAGCATGGAGATGGGCTGGCCGAGCATCGCGGCTTCGGCCTCGATGCCGCCGACGCCCCAGCCGAGCACGCCGAGGCCGTTCTGCATGGTGGTGTGTGAGTCGGTGCCCACGCAGGTATCGGGGTAGGCCGTCTTGTCCCGGGTCATGACTACTCTGGCCAGGTACTCGATGTTCACCTGATGCACGATGCCGGTACCTGGCGGGACCACCTTGAACTGGCTGAACGCGTTCTGGCCCCAGCGCAGGAACTGGAACCGCTCGTGGTTGCGCTCAAACTCGATCTCCACGTTCCTGGTGAACGCGTCCGGGCGGCCGAACACATCCGCCACCACGGAATGGTCGATGACCAGTTCGGCCGGGATCAGCGGGTTGATCTTCTTCGGGTCGCCGCCCAGCGCCCGCATGGCCTCGCGCATGGCGGCCAGGTCGACCACGGCGGGCACGCCGGTCAGGTCCTGCAGGATCACCCGGGCCGGGGTGAACTGGATCTCGGTGTCCGGCTTCTTGCTCGGATCCCACTGCGCCAGCGCGGTGACGTGCTCGGCGGTGATGTTGGCGCCGTCCTCGTTGCGGAGCAAGTTCTCCAGCAGGATCTTCAAGCTGAACGGAAGGCTGTCAGATCCGTCCGCGGCGCCCAGCCGGTAGATCTCGTATTCCTCGCCCGCGACCTTGAGCGCCGCCCGGCTGCCGAAGCTGTTCGCCGTCATCGTTCCTGAGCCTCCTCGCCCGAACCATACGGTTCCCCGCCTTGCGTCCAACACCTTGCGTCCAACCTACAGTATCTCGATATCAAGCTACTTGGGGAGGGGCGGACTCGATCATCGCGACCCCTTGCTCGGTAAGATAATGCTGCGGTATCTGCCCGAGGAAGGGACTTCGCCCGAGGAAGGGACTTCGCCGCATGCGCTTCGCGATCAAGACACAGCCCGAGCACCAGAGGTGGGAAGAGATCCGCGACGCGTGGCTCGCGGCGGACGAGATCCCGCTGTTCGAGTCGGCCTGGAACTGGGATCACTTCTACCCGCTGAGCGGGGACCTGACCGGGCCCAACTTCGAGGCCTGGACAATGCTGGCCGCGATGGCCCAGGCCACGAGGCGGATCCGCATCGGCTGCCAGGTGACCGGCATGGTGTACCGCCATCCCGCAGTGCTGGCCAACATGGCCGCCACCGTCGACATCATCTCCGGCGGCCGGCTGGAACTCGGGCTTGGTGCCGGGTGGAACCAGATGGAGTGCGACGCCTACGGCATCACGCTGCCGCCCCTGCGCGAGCGCTTCGACCGGTTCGACGAGGGGGTCGAGACCATCGTCAGCTTGCTGAGCCAGCCGGTCACCACGTTCGCCGGCCGGTACGTCCAGCTCACCGAGGCGCGGTGCGAGCCCAAGCCAGTGCAGCGGCCGCATCCGCCGGTTACCATCGGCGGCCGCGGCAAGAATCGTACGCTGCGCACCGTGGCGCGCTGGGCGCAGCAGTGGAACGCCATCGCCAAGAGCCCGGCGGACTGGCTTGAGCTGAAGGAAGTGCTCGTCGGCCACTGCGCCGACCTCGGCCGCGACGTGAACGAGATCACCTGCTCGGTCAACGTGCGCATCGAGCCGGATGGCAACACCGAACCGGCGGTGGCGAAGGTGGCCGCCTACCGTGACGCCGGGGTTGACCTGGTGATCGTGGGCCTCCCGCACCACGCCAAGCCGGATTCGCTCAAGCCGCTAGCCGAGGCGCTCGGGCCACTGGCGTAGCGCGCCGAGTCCGGTCACCACACGCGGGGCTGCTCCGCGCTGATGTCCGCGGGGTGAACGGGTTCCGCTGCTGCCTGGGGCCCGGCCTGAGCCTGGCCGCCGTCAGCAGGCTGGGCCGCGTTGGACTGCTTGAAGTACTCGCTGATCAGGTCGCGCTGCTGGGCCATAAGCTGGTCGAAGTGCTTGTCGACGTTTCGTTCGCCGATCGCTTCCGCGGTCAGGTAGAGGTCCTTGATCTGCTCAAGCTTGCGCGCCTGGGCATACGCCGCGTCCTCCTGCTCGTCACTGCCCGTCACATCCGGCGCCGCATGCTTTCCCCGGGCGCCGGTCATCTTGGCGGCGGGAACCGCATCCGGGTTGGGCGCCGCGGTGCCGGGCGGCGGACCGGTGGAGGAGATCAGTGGCTCGAACGGGCCGCGCGTTTCTTCCGGCACGGGGGCACTGTCTTCCGCGGACAGGTCGTACCAGTACGAGGCGTCGCGCTCGGTTGCTGCCTGCCCCGGTGCCGCGGCAGCGTCATCGGACGGCACGCCGGTGTCCCGGTAAACGTAGACGTCAGCAGGTGTGTCGTCGGCCGGATGACCCTGGTTGGCCGGCCGCGGGTAGTTCACCGGGCGGACGGGGTTCTGCGACGCACGGATGACATACGCGTAGCCGCGGTCGAACTGCCCGGAGGACTCGGCTGGCCCCGGCGCGGCAGGCCGGCGCGATGGCCCCGCGGCACCGGAAGTTCCGTGCGCCCCAGAGAATCCCGGAGATCCTGGTGCTCCGGAAGGTCTAGCGCCTCCGGGGCGAGTACCGCCAGGAGGGGCGTATCCCGGGCCGCCGGGCGGGGCGTATCCCGGGCCGCCGGGCGGGGCGTATCCCGGGCCGCCGGGATGCCCCGTCCCCGTCGCCGGGCCATGAGCGGACGGACCGGGGTGGACGGGGTTCGCCGGCTCGCGGGGCGGCATGGGACCGCGGGGCGGTGCAGGGCTGCGTGGCGGTACAGGACCGCGGGGCGGTACAGGACCGCGAGATGGCGCAGGACCGCGCGGCGGTACAGGACCGCGCGGCGGCGCAGGACCGCGAGACGGTACAGGACCGCGAGGCGGTACAGGACCGCGAGACGGTACAGGACCGCGAGACGGCGCAGGACCGCGAGACGGGCCGCCATCGCGGGGGCCCACGGGCTCGCGAGGCGGCATGGCCGGGCCCGGGCGCGGCGACCCGCGGGGCCCCATGCGGTCACGGGGCGGCATCGGCGGGCCAGCACCTGGAGCGTGCGGTACCCGGCCGCCCCCCAGGGGGCCCGGGTAGGCACCGCGCGGCGGCTGAGTCCCGGTCCGGCCTGGCGGCGGCCTTTCGTGGCTCCGTCCCCCGCCTGGTGCGCCGCTCCGTCCTCCGCTTTGCCCTGCGTTGGGGGGGCCGCCGGCCGCCGGGGGCACGTAGGCCTCGCGAACACTCGCGCCGGGGTTGGGGGACGGGCCTCTCGCGGCGGGCGGGTTTACCGGCCCGTGGGCATCCCTGGGTACGTCGAGCAGGCCGCCTGGCGAGTACACGATCGTCGGATCCAGCACGTGTGATCGGCCCGGACGTGCCCGCCTACCGCGTCCCGCGTGGCCACTGCCACCGTGCTCGGCTCCAGGAGAGGGCCGGGACCGCCTCGGTGCCCCGCGCCGGGTGAACACGAAAACCACCAGCACGATCAGGCCGAACGCGATGCCCGCCGCGCTCACCGCCAGCCCGAGCCGGGTAGTTTCGCCTGCCGGGTACCTGGTGACATGCCGCGCGGTCGTTCCCAGGATGACCAGGACGACGCCGAGCATGACCGTCAGGGCAGCCGCGACTGACAAGAAGATGACTACTCGCATCCTCCTGCTGGCAGCGGCATCAGAGCGCACCGCTCAACGATCGCATCGCTGTTACCACCCCGCAAGCCATATGGCCGACCGTAACCATTACGGCCTTCATTCCTTACGGCACCGCAAGGCCTGGGGATCCAACGGAGGCTTTCGCCGCCTCTGACGTCGCTGACCTGGCCTTTCGCCCTGATCAAAGCCGACCAGGTACGCTACCGCGGTTCTCCGGCGATACGTTATGCCCATGATCACTCAGGCGGACAAAGCACGAGAGTTCCTGGCGCTGCACCGGGCGGGTGAGCCGCTCCTGCTGCCAAATCCTTGGGATCTCGGCTCGGCCAAGCTGCTCGCATCGCTCGGTTTCCAGGCCCTGGCCACCACGAGCTCCGGGTTCGCGGCTACGCTTGGCCGCAACGACGGCTCGGTGAGCAGGGAAGAAGCTCTGATCCACGCCGCGGTGATCGTCGCGGCGACCGACCTGCCGGTCTCGGCCGACCTGGAGAACGCCTTCGCCGATGACCCGGAAGGCGTGGCCGAGACCATCGGGCTGGCCATCGAGGTCGGCCTGGCGGGCGCCTCGGTGGAGGATTTCACCGGCCGCGATGAGGACCCGATCTACGCGACGAAGCATGCGGCGGATCGCGTCGCCGCGGCGGCCGAGGCCGCACATGGCAGCCAGGTCCGGTTGGTCCTGACCGCGCGCGCGGAGAACTACCTGCACGGCCGGCCTGACCTAGCCGACACGATCGCCAGGCTGCAGGCCTACGCCGACGCTGGCGCCGACGTTCTGTACGCGCCGGGCCTGCGCAGCATCGAGGACATCCGCCAGGTGATTCGCGAAGTCGACCGCCCCGTCAACGTGCTGGTCTTCGAGGGCGTGCCGCCCGTGTCCGAGCTGGCCGGAGCGGGCGTCAGCCGGATCTCGGTCGGCGGCTCGTTCGCGTTCGCCGCCCTGGGCGCGGTCGTCAGCGCCGCCACCGAACTGCGTGACCAGGGTACCTATGGTTTCCGGGCGGGCAGCGCCGTGGGCAGGGCCGCCGCCGACCGCGCCTTCAGCTGATTCCCCGAACGAGCAGGGGTGCGTCGGTCCGGCCAGGGATCAGTCGCGCCGGGGCGTCGCCGGGCGGCTACACCTGCGGCGCGACGTCGGAGGCGATCAGTTCCAGGTGGCCCAGGTCACTGAGGTCGAGCACCTGCAGGTACAGGCGCTCGGCGCCGATCTCGGCGAACTCCGCGATCTTCGCCGCCACCTGTCCCGGCGTTCCGCCGAGCGCGTTTTCCCGGAGGTCCTCCGGTTCGCGTCCGATCGCGGCGGCCCGGCGGCGGAACTCGGCCTCGTCCTTGCCGCAGCACACCGTCTGGGCCACGGAGTAGATCATGGACGAGGGATAGCGCCCGGCGGTCTCGCACGCCTCCCGGACGCGCGTGAACCCGGCCGCGGATTCCTGCACCGAGTGGAACGGCACGTTGAACTCGTCGGCGAACCTGGCCGCCAGCCGCGGGGTACGGCGGGGACCCGCGCCGCCGACGATGACCGGCGGACGGGGGCGCTGGGCGGGCTTCGGCAGCGCGGGCGAATCCGTCAGCTGGTAGTAGGTCCCGTCGAAGGAGAAGGTCTCGCCCCCTTCAGTTCCCCACAGCCCGGTGAGAATCGCGAGCTGCTCCTCAAGCCGGTCGAAGCGCTCGCCAAGCGGCGGGAACGGTATGCCGTAGGCGGCGTGCTCGGCCTCGAACCAGCCGGCGCCGAGGCCGATCTCGACCCTGCCGCCACTCATCTGATCGATCTGCGCCACGTAAATGGCGAGCGGACCCGGCAGCCGGAACGTCGCCGACGTTACCAGTGTCCCGAGCCGGATACGGCTCGTCTCCAGGGCCAGGCCGGCCAGCGTAACCCACGCGTCGGTCGGCCCGGGCAGCCCAGGGACGTCACCCATCTTCAGGTAGTGATCTGACCTGAAAAAGGCATCGAAGCCGAGTTCCTCCGTAGCATGAGCCGCCGCGCGCAGCGTCGGGTAGTCGGCCCCTTGCTGCGGCTCGGTGAAGATCCTGAGTTTCATGGCCCCATCCTGCCAGGCGCCAGCAGATCACCCGGATCGCCCGGCACGAAAAACCTGTCCCACGCCACCTCCCCTGCGCTCGTGCGCTGGCCCAGCCAGGCCACTCCGGTGCGGGCGTAGCACGGGGCCAGCGTGCGATCGGCCATCGCCGGGCGGACCGCTTCGATGATGACCATGGTGGCCCGGCCGGCACCGAGGGTCTCCTCGCCCGCCCGCATAGCCCGGCCACGATCGTCGCTAATGCCCATGGCGACCGAGGATCCGGGAGTCCTGCCGCTCAGTGCTGTCGAAGAATCAAGGGCTGTCGAAGAATCAAGGGCTGTCGAAGAATCAAGGGCTGTCGAAGAATCAAGGGCTGTCCAAGAGTAAAAGATCATGACCTGCCCGGGGATCTGGCTCCGCATGGCCGTGTGGCCCTGATGGTTTTCCGACGGTAACGCATATTTAGGTGTCTCGTCTAATCTCGACTAGTGTCGAAGCGTTGCGATTGGCAATATTGCCAATCGAGTACGGTACGAGAGTGTCGATAAGCGACGAATCGGACCCAAGGGCTTACGTGCGCCTGGCTGCTCGGCTGCGACGGGAGATCGCGGAGGGAACTCTCGCCCCCGGCAACCCGACGCCGTCCATCACCACATTGAGCCAGCAGTATGGCCACGCACGCCAGACGTGCGCCAAGGCACTCCGCACCCTGAAGGACGAAGGCCTGCTGACCCGGATCCCTGGCCTCGGCTACTACGTCACGAGAGCCGCAGGCACCGCAACGGACGCGGAGCCTGGCTCATGAGCGCGGCGGCGCCGCCCACCCGGAGGTCCTGACCAGGGTGGCGACGCATTCCACGTGGTGGGTCATCGGGAACGCGTCGAAGGCCCGCAGGTCGTCAAGGGTCCAGCCGCACGCGGCGAGCAGCCCGATATCGCGGGCGAGCGTCGCCGGGTCACACGACACGTAGGCGAACCTGACCGCCCCGTTCTCCGCGGTGCCGAGGTAGTCGATGACCTCCCGGGCCAGGCCGGCACGCGGCGGGTCGGCCACGACCAGCTGGGCCGCAGGCCATGCGGCCCGCTGGCCGCCGCGGCTCAGCACCGCCGCCACGTCACCCCTGTGGACCCGTGCCCACGGCCAGTCGCGCAGGTTGTGCCGGGCGTCCCGTACCGCCGTGCTGTCCGCCTCGACCCCGATCACCGTCCCGCCAGGTCCGACCGCCGGGGCCAGTGCCCCGGCGAAGAGCCCCACGCCGCAGTACAGGTCGAGGGCCGCCTCGCCCGCCCGTGGCCCCAGCGCGGCCATGACGGCGCTGGTCAGCACGTCGGGCGCCGCGGGATGCACCTGCCAGAACGCGCCCGCGCTGACCCGCCAGTCTCGTCCGAGCGCCCGCTGGGTCAGGTAGGAACGGCCGCGCAGGGGCGTCAGGCTGTGTCCGGCGCGACGCAGGACGCCATCCGCCGTGATTCCGTCGATTGAGACCGAACGGCCGGCGCCTGATCTGGCCGCGCCGGGCCGGCCGGCGTGATGATCACGGCTCGTTCGCCCGATCCGGCCGCGACCAGGGCCTCGACCGCAGCCGCCCCCGGCCAGCGGCGGCCCGGGAGGCCGAGATCGGTGATGGCGGGATGGGCGATCAGGCACTTCCCCACGTCGATCACGTCGTGCGAGCGGTGCGCCCGCAGTCCGGCCACGCCGTCCCGCCGCACCGCGAACTGCACCCGCGTCCGCCAGCCCAGGCCCGCGTCGTCTTCCGCACCGGGCTCGTCGTCACCGGGCTCGTCGTCACCGGGCAGGGGCTCGACGGTGACTTCACGGTCGATGCCTGCCATCCGCCTGAGTTGCCGGCGAATGACGGCACCTTTGATCGACCGCTGCGCCGCCAGGGTGGCGTGCTGCCAGTCACAGCCACCGCAGCCGCCAGCATGCGCATGCGGGCAAGGCGGCGCAACCCGGTCCGGCGACGGCTTCAGGATCTCCACCGCTTCCGCGCGGGCCAACCGAGATGTGATCTCGGTAACGCGGGCCAGAATCGTCTCGCCCGGCAGCGCATGCCGGACAAACACGACTGGCCCGCCGTCCGGCCGGGCCACGCACCATCCGCCGTGGGCCACATCGGTGGTGGTGACCTCGACGACCTGACCGGTCTGGTAGCTCATGGCCACCATCCTTCCAGCGCGAGAGGAAATCCTGCGCCCCGGCGAGGGAAGATGCCAAGTGAGGGCATACCTTGAGCAAGGTGCCCCTTGATCGGGGTATCCCGCTCACAGTGGAGGGACGGTCGTGCACATCGTGATCATGGGCTGCGGACGAGTCGGTTCGGCGCTCGCCCACATCCTTGAGGACCGGGACAACACGGTCTCGGTCATCGACAGGGACCCGGACGCCTTCCGCCGGCTCGGGTCGGCATTCAAGGGCGATCGTGTCACCGGAATCGGCTTCGACCGGGCCGTCCTCATCCAGGCTGGCATCGAGCGCGCGGATGCTTTCGCGGCGGTCAGCAGCGGCGATAACTCCAACATCATCGCCGCGCGGGTGGCCCGCGAGACGTTTAG
This sequence comes from uncultured Actinomycetes bacterium, assembly GCA_963739615.1. Taxonomy (GTDB): domain Bacteria; phylum Actinomycetota; class Actinomycetes; order Streptosporangiales; family Streptosporangiaceae; genus Palsa-504. The sequence continues at coordinate 200,664 of CAVUBD010000027.1, read as the reverse complement.
CGTCCAGCGGGTGGCGGCCAGGATCTACGATCCGCGGCGGGCCGAGGTCTACGAGCGGCTCGGCATCCCCACCGTCGCCACGGTGCGCTGGGCCGCTGACCAGATGCTGCGCAAGCTGCTTCCGGAGGGCAGCGAGCCACTCTGGCGTGACCCGACAGGGAAGGTCATCCTGGCCGAGGTCGCCTTCTCACCGAAATGGATCGGCGAGCAGGTGAAGGCACTCGAAGCCAGCACGATGACCCGGATCGCCTTCGTCGACAGGCTCGGCCAGGCGTTCGTGCCCGAGTCAGGGACCGTTCTGCAGGAGGGGGATGTCCTGCACGTCGTGGCCAGGGAAAGCGACCTGGAACGGATTGCCGCGGCCTTCGCGGCGCGGGGAGGCGAGCACTGATGCGGATCGCGATAGCGGGAGCAGGGGCGGTCGGCCGCTCCATCGCCGGCGAACTGCTTGAGAACGGGCACGAGGTGCTGCTCATCGATAACTCGCCCAGGGCGATCAAGGTGGACCGCGTGCCCCGGGCCGAATGGCTGCTCGCCGATGCCTGCGAGATCACCTCCCTGGATGACGCCGCGCTGCAAAGGTGCCAGGTAGTGATCGCCGCGACCGGCGACGACAAGGCGAACCTGGTCATATCGCTGCTCGCCAAGACCGAATACGGGGTACCGCGTGTCGTCGCCAGGGTGAACCACCCGGACAACGAGTGGCTCTACAACGAATCCTGGGGCGTCGACGTCGCGGTCTCCACCCCGAGGCTGCTTTCGGCCCTGGTGGAGGAGGCGGTCAGCGTCGGCGACCTGGTGCGGCTGATGACGTTCGGGCAGAGCGAAGCCAGCCTGGTCGAGCTGACCATGCCGGACGATGCCCCGCTGGTCGGACAGCGCGTCGGCGGGATCGAATGGCCCGCGGATACGTCGCTGGTCGCCATCTTGCGCGAGGGCCGGGTCCTGGTGCCGCATCCGGACGATCCGCTGCAGGCGGGTGACGAGCTGTTCTTCGTGACCAGCGAGGATGTCGAGGTGGAACTCGCGCACCTGCTCCGGGTCAGCGACGCGCGGTAAACCCGGGCCTGCTGCTCACGGGAACCCGGGTCAGCGGGTCTCGGTGAACTCCGGACCGCGCTCGAACGGGTTCAGGTCGGTTCGGAACCTGTTCTCCTCCTCAGCGGCGGCGGCCTGCTCTTCGAGCGCCTGACGCGCCTCAGGCGGCAGCCTGAGCTCGAGAATTTCCCGTGGCGGTACCGGGTGCTCGCCCCGCACGACCACCGTGTCCCTGAACACCTCCTCGAGCAAGCCGGCCTGCTCGCCGCCGGACGCGGCGGGACCGGTGAACAGTCCCCGCACGAACCAGCGCGGCCCGTCGACGCCCACGAACCTGACCTGGCGCATGCCAGCAGCCGGCTGGCCGGGCTCCGCCGGGACCTGGGCCATCAGCTCGACACCGAACGATCCCTGCGCCTCCTCGCTGTGCCCGCCCGCCGTGAGCACTTCGGCCGCGATCTCGGCCCGGACGTCGTCCCAGAGCGCGCCCCTGCGCGCCGCGGCGAACGCCTGGATCTGCAGCTCGCTCTCCCGGTACCTGACCGTTATCCAGGCACCGTGCTGTTCGGCCATGACGAGCTGGATCTCGTGCTCGGGGCCGACCGGCACGAGCAGGCTGCCGAGGTCAACCCGCTGCTGAGCCGGGTGGGGCTCCTCGGAGTCCCAGGGCCCCCCCTCCGCCCGCGAAGTTCCCGCGGGCGGCTGGCCGCCGGACGCATCGTCGAACGGCGCGTCGTAGTCGAGCTCGCGGTCCGACCGTCCCTGATCAATGTCATCGGACCAGTCCTGGCCCGCGTCTGCTGAACGACGCCGACGAAACACTCCGCACCTCCGTGTTGTCCCGGGGGGACGATCCCCCCAGACCCCCCTGCTCCTGGGGGAAACCGTTCCCCCCAGACCCCCTCGGCCCCCCAGACCCCCTCGGGGACCCCTCCGGGGGCCCATTGGGGGGCTTCGGCTTAGCCGGTTGAGCCGAAGCCGTTGGCGCCCCGGCTCGAGCCGGGGAGCAGCTCCACTTCGTGGAACACCGCCCGTTCTACCCGCTGGATGACAAGCTGAGCGATCCTGTCGCCCCTCTTGAAGCTGACCGCGTGTTCCCGGTCAGTGTTCAGCATGGTCACCTTGATCTCGCCACGATAACCCGCATCGACGGTCCCTGGCGCGTTGACCAGCGTCACCCCGTGTTTCGCCGCCAGGCCCGAGCGGGGATGCACGAATGCCGCGTACCCGGCGGGCAGGGCAATCGCCAGGCCGGTTCGCACCAGCGCCCGTTCACCTGGTCCCAGGTTAACGTCTTCGGCGGCCGCCAGATCCGCGCCCGCGTCCCCGGGATGGGCGTACGACGGCAGCGGGACGTCAGGATCAAGACGCATGATCAGCACATCAGGTTCTGAATACGGCACCGGCAACTCCCTCCTGCTTGTACGCCGGTGAGGATAGCGCGGCATCCGGACGCTGTTCGCATCTTATGGGTCCCCGGTTTCGCCTGGATCCGGCTCGCTGCGCCTCAGCTCGGGCAGCGCTCGGGTTATCACGGCCACCACCGGCACGGCGACCACCGCTCCAGCGATGCCCGCCAGTACGCTGCCGACCGCGAGCGAGAGGATGATCGCGAGCGGGTGCAGCCGGATCACCCGGCCGACTACCTGCGGCTGGAGCAGGTGGCCTTCCAGTTGGTCCTCGATGATCAAGACGCCGAGCAGGATAACCGCGGCCACCCAGCCCTTAGCCGCCAGCGTGACCATGAGGGCGAGCGCCCCCGCCACCAGCAGCCCCACCAGCGGCACGAACGCGGCCACGAACACGAGCACGGCCAGCGGTATGACCAGCGGGGCCTTCATGAAATACAGGGTCAGCCCGATAACCAGCCCGTGGATGGCGGCCACGGCCACGGTGCCGCGCATGTAGTACACCACGGCCAGCCACCCGGCGCGCCCGGCGCGGTCCACCCGGCTGGCCGTCTCGGGCCGCATGGCGCCGAGCAGCCACTTCCAGATCCGTTCGCCGTCTTTGATCAGGAAGAACGTGACGAAAAGCATCAGCACCAGGCCGCCGAAGAACTCGGCGGCGATCTTGCCGCCGGTCAGCACGGTGCCCGCGACAAGCGATCTGTGCTTGCTGAGGTAGCCAGGGATGTCGTTCAGGACTCTCCTGACGCTGCTGCTCTTGACGTGAAAGGGCGCGCCGGACAGCCACGACTCCACCTGGACGGTGGTGTGCCTGGTCTCGGTGACCAGGGTCGGGTAGTCGGCGCTTACCCGGTTGGTGACCAGCAGGACCAGGCCGCCGAACACGGCGGCCGCGATAAGCAGCGTGCACCAGGTGGCCGCGAGCCCAGGCAGCCCGGCGCGACGCAGCCTGGCCGTCAGGGGCTGCAGCAGGGCAGTGAGCAGCAGCGCCGCGGTACAGGGTACGACCACGATGTAGAGCACGCCGATCGCGCGCGCGACCAGGTAGATGACGAGGGCGAGCAGCAGCAGCCGCCAGGACCACGCGGCTCCGGTCTGCAGCCAGCTCGGCACCCGGTTGTGCTCGGCCGTGGTCGTGCCGGTTCCCAGCGCGCTGGCGCCTGGCTCGTTTTGAGCCTTTCCGCCGACGGCAGCGAGGTCCGGGCCTGCACCCGTCTTCCCGGTTGCCGTGAGCGATCCTTTCGCCTCACGGCCGGCCCGGCGTCCTAGCCCCCGCCACGACCCCATCTGACCAACTACCCTCGACTGCATGCATGATTACCGCGAACGGCTACACGTACCGCTCGCCTGGTGGCTGCTCGCCGCGCCGATTGTCCTTATTCTCGGCGCCACACTCTACGCCGGCCTGCCTGAGCCGTGGCCGATCGTCATCATGGCCGGGCTGGCCGCAGGGTGCACCACGTTGCTGATCACCATGGGCCTGGCCACGGTGGAGGTCGGCGGCGGGACACTGCGGGCGGGAGGTGCCGTCCTGCCCCTGACGGCCATCAGCGAGGTGGTCGCCCTCGACGAGAAGCAGTCCACGCGGCTACGCGGTCCGCGGGCGAACCCGGCAGCGTACGTGTACTCGCGACCCTACCTTAAGGAATCCGTGTACTTGGCCGTTGATCCGGCGGCCGGACCTGCGGCACCCTACTGGCTGATCGGCACTAGGCATCCGGCCGAACTGGCCGCCATCATCGAAAGGTGCCGAGTGCAAGCCGGGCACGAACCAGTGGCATGATTGCGCGGGCGAGGGTAGCTGGACGGGGCTATAAGGAGGCAGCGGGATGGCTGACAGAAATGTGGACCTTGGCACCAAGATCACCAGTGCCGTGGCGGCCATGGCGGCCGCTTTCGTGGCACGCAAGGTGATCGCGTTCGTCTGGACCAAGGCCATCGGTAAGGAACCGCCCACGCATCCGGAGGACCCGGGGGTGGCACTGACCGAGGCACTCGGCTGGTCCGTGCTGACCGGCATAACCGTCGAAGCGGCGAGACTGCTCGCGACCCGGGCTGCGGCACGTAGAACGTACAGCGGCCCGGACTGCGAGCCCGTCAACGCCGCGGACAGTTAAGCCGCGCACTCCCGGCAGACAAGCTGACCATTGCGGTCTTCTGCAAGCTGACTCCGGTGGTGCACAAGGAAGCACCGGGAACACGTGAACTCATCCGCCTGGCGCGGTATCACCCGGAACGAGAGTTCCTCGTTCGACAAGTCAGCCCCCGGCAACTCCAGAGACTCCGCAACGTCGTCCGGATCAAGATCGATGGTGCTCGATGACTTGTCCATTCGGCGCGCCTGAAGCTCCTGAAGGCTGTCCTCAGTCAGGTCGTCGTCCGTCTTCCGCGGGCTGTCGTAGTCGGTAGCCATGAGTACTCCATCCCCCTTCATCCGTAGTGCGCATTCGCTGCGCGGTTGTAACGCTTTCAAGGCCGTAGTTGTGCCCGATTCCGGCGGGGAATTCTGTCACGTTCGCGCCCGGCGCACACGCGGCACGCCGATAACTCCTGACATGTCCCTTTCCGAGCCCGCTAACCAGTCCCGCGCCCCGTCCGTTAACGCGTCTCGTACTTGACTACGCGATACGTCCCGTTCCGGGTTCAGCCTGGTCAGGAAACTATCAAGCTGCCGGAACAGCTCTGGACAGGCGGCGACGGTCATGGAGGTGCTCTCCGCCTGGCCGGCTAGGCCGCCGACCGTCGCGCCCGCTTCACGGGCGATGAGGCCGCCGGCCGCAAAGTCCCAGTAATTCAGGCCACGCTCGAAGAACGCATCCAACCGCCCGGCCGCGACCGCGCACAGATCCACGGCGGCCGAGCCGCAGCGCCTGATGTCCCGCACGTACGGCAACAAGGCCGCGACCACCTCACCCTGCACTTGACGGCGCCCAGCAGCGTACCCGAAGCCGGTACCCACTAGCGCCTGACCGAGCGCCACGGCGGGGTTGCAGCGCAGCGCCACGGCTGTCCCGCCCCGGTGCAGCCAGGCACCCTGGCCGGCTACGGCGGTGAAGGTCTCACCGAAGCGAGGCACCTCGACCACCCCCGCGACCACGGTGCCGTTCACCTCGGCCGCGATGGACACGGCCCAGTCGGGCAGGCCGTACAGGTAGTTGACGGTCCCGTCCAGAGGGTCAACCACCCAGCGCACCGGGACAGGTTCCGCAGCGCCGGGTCCGCCCGGGAGCGCACCACCTGAGGTCTGGCCGCCTTCCTCCCCCAGGACCGCATCGCCGGGGCGCACCGCCCGGATCCGGCCGGTGATCAAGGCTTCGGACCGGCGATCCATCGCCGTCACCACGTCGGTGGGGCTCGACTTGGTGTCGACAACCTCGGGACGCACGTCACCCCGCCATGAGGCCAGCAGCCTGCCCGCCTCGCTGGCCGCGTCCACGGCGATCCGCAGCAGCGCCTCGGCTTCGCCGCCGGCACCGGTGCCCGTCATGACGGTGCCGCGGTACGCGCGTACCGGCAGCAGTCCGCCGGGCAGGTCTGGCTCGGCACGCCCATTCCGCCCAGGGACTGCCTATCCGGCGGCGGGGCATCCGGCCCGGCCAGGCGCTCCCGGACGAGTTCAGTGATCATCGACGCGAACCTCGGGTGAGTACCTGGCGTGGCGGCCCGGGCGAACGCGAGTCCGAGCGACTCGGCGCTCAGGGCCGCCTCAACGTCCAGGTCGTGTCTGACCTCCATGTGGTCGGACACGAAACCGGCCGGGATCACGACCACGGCCGTGGTCCCGGACTTAGCCAGCTCACCGAGGTGGTCGCTCACGTCCGGTTCCAGCCAGGGCTGTGCTGGCGGCCCGCTCCTGCTCTGGTAGGCCAGCGTCCACGGATGGCGGCCGCCACCGGTCCGTTCGGCGATGAGGCGGGCGGCCTCGGTGAGCTCGGCGACGTATCTCCCGGTGCCGCCCGGGCCGCTGGAAGCCGCCATCGCCACCGGGACGCTGTGAGCGGTGAACACCAGGTGGGCATCCTCCCGCACCTCGGCGGGCAGCGTCGCCAGCGCCGCGTTCGCATTGGCGGCAAAGGTCCCGATGAAATCAGGGTGGTTAAAGAAGCGCCTGATCTTATCGATCACGGGAGCATCCGGGCCGACCGTAACGCGGGCCCGCTCGATGTCGTCCAGGTACTGACGGCAGCTCGAGTACGAGCTATACGCGGAGGTGGCGAAGGCGATCGCCCGGCGAACGCCGTCCTCGGCCATGGCGCGCACGGTGTCGGCCAGGTACGGCGACCAGTTCCGGTTTCCCCAGTAAACGGGGAGGATGAGGCCGCTGGCCGAGAAGTCGGCCCGTACCGCGGCCAGGATGTCCCGGCACTGCTGGTTGATCGGGCTTACCCCGCCGGCCGCGTAGTAGTGCCCGGCCACGTCGGCCAGCCGGCTTGGCGGGATGCCGCGGCCGCGGGTGACGTTCTGAAGGAACGGCATAACGTCGTCGGGGCCTTCGGGACCCCCGAACGAGACAAGCAGGAACGCGTCGTAGCCCGGCATGCCTCCATCCAACCAGGACCCCCCCGTGCCCCGGCTCGCGGGCAGGCCCGGGACCTGGGGTCGAGGCAGGCGCACTGAGGCCATGTCGTGGCTCAGCAGCGGCATCTCCGTCGGCGTGGCCGCCGGAGCAGCGGTGGCCGGATTCATCATCGACGCGCACGGCCCGCGGGTGGGATATGTGTTCGCCGCTGCATGCGGCGTAGCAAGCGCCCTGACCTGCCTGGCGGGCCTGCGCCGCCTGAGCCTGCCCGCTCCTGTGACGCCTGACGTCACGCTTCGTGCCGCGGCACCTGGGGGTGGCTAGGGGTAGGCCTGGGCATATTCGCTGGCGAGCGCGAGCACCTCGGCGACGTACCAGGTCGCGTGGTTGTAGGCGAAGATGGCAGTGGAAAGCGACCCGCTGTTCCCGGCGCCGGCGGCGCACAGCAGCCGCGCGGCCGACGGCACGGCGTCGAGCGGGTTCATGATGTCCGGCGCCCCGGTCTGGCCGAACGCGTCGATGCCCCATTCGGCCCAGGTGGACGGCAGGAACTGCATCGGGCCGAGCGCTCCCGCGCTCGACGGGCCGTTATTGGTGCCGTCACCGCTCTCGATCTCGTTGATCGCGGCCAGCACGGTCCAGGACATGCCCGGGCAATAGTCCTTGGCGGACTCCTGGTACAGCCCCACCAGGGTGCGGGGCACGCTGGTGGACGGCACATTCGTGGTCACAGGAAGCTTGCTGCTCTCCGTGGCCACGGAATACGGCACCAGGTTCCGCACCTGGCCGCCCGGGCCGGTGACCGACCGGACCTGGGACATCAGCCTGGCCAGGTCCGTGCCTGGCGCGTTGATCAGTACCGCGACGTCTTTCACCAGACCCAGCTGCGCCGACCTGGGCTGATCCACGACCGCGTCCACGCCGGGCACGCTCAGCGGGGTCTGCGCGCCGAACGGCACCTGCACCCGGACCGCGGCCGACACCTGGTACGAGTGCCCCGCGGCCAGGCGGAGCCTGGCGGCGGCGGCGCGGGTGCCGACCAGCTGCCCCAGGCCCAGGTCCGTCCAGACCGCGGCCGCCGCCGCGGTCTCCGGCGGCGTCCAGGACCTGAACGCCTGCGGCGAAACGCCGAGTACATCCGCGCTCTCGCCGTTGACGGTGACCTTGCCGCCGTCGACGGGGAGCACCGCCCTTACCCCGGGCAGCTTGCGGACCTTGGCGAGCTGAGCGGGGGTGATCCCGGCCGGGACGGCGGCGATCAGGTCGGGCACGTAGAGCTGCCGGGGCGGGGCCCCGGCCGAGCCAGGGGTGGTCAGGGACTTGGGCACCGAGGCAGGCAGGGCGGACGAGACGCCAGAAGCCGCGGCGACGCCGGCGGGCGGCGAGACGGTGAAGGGGAAAGACCCGCCCGCGGGGCCGGAGGCAACGGCGGCGACGCTGGCCGGGACCGTGAATCCGGTCAGCATCATGCACGTCGCGGCGGTGGCGGCCGCCATCAGGGCAGCACGCCGCAGGGACAGGAGCAGCACAATGTATAAGACGATATAAGGACCCCGCGCCAGCAGAAAACCCCTCGCCGATTTATTAAGCAGACCTTAAGCCTTTATAAATAGATCTTCAGCCTGCCGAGACCCGTGGAGCGCGCATGCTCGCGACCTCGTGACGCTACTAGGCCAGCGAGCCGAAACGGATGTCGTGTGAGGTGTCGGGAGAGCAGAACGCGAGTACCCGCGCCGCCTCGCGCAGCAGCGCATCGCGCTCGCGCATGGGACCGAACAGCTCGATGGTCAGCGTCGCGGCATCCCGGCTCCTGGCCAGCCGCCACATCCCGGCGACGAACCCGTCGATGAGCACGGAACCAGGGAAGATGCCGTTGACGGTGGACAGCTGCCGCAGGTGCTCCGCACTGATGATGCGGGAACGGTCGGCATGGGAGAGCACCAGGTTGTCGAACTCGGCGACCAGGCGGACGGGCGCGGGCACATCGCCGCCGGGCCGCGACGCCAGGGGCAGGTCGAACAGCTCGGCCCCCTGCTCGTCGCTGAAGGTCATCAGCGAGGGCCTGAGCTGCTCAGTTACCGTCTTGAGCCCGGTCAGCCCCGACCAGGCCTGCATATCGCGGACGGTCGCCGGCCCGAACGCACCCAGGTAACGCGTCACGAACGCGGCCAGATCGGCCTGAGATGCCTCCTGCGCCGGCTGGACCGGCTGGCCGAGCCAGCGTTCCGCCGAGGTGTGCCGCGACGCCCCTGACCGGCCCCAGACGGCGCGCGGCGGCACCTGCACGAGCGGCACGAATGTGCGCACTCCCTGCGCTAGAGCGGGCGGCGGATGATCCGGCCGGTGCCCGGCTAGTGCCCGGCCGAGCTGGCTGAACGTCATCGGCTCTGATTCCACCAGGGTCCGGCCGGCCGCGGCGAGCGCCGCGGCGTCCACGCCCGCCAGCTGCTTACCGAAAGCGCCGCGCATGCCGCGCTCGATCACCGGCTGGACCAGCCGCCGCAACGGCAGGCAGTCTCGGGCCGAGACCAGGTGGATGGTGCCGCGCATCAGCGCGATCCTGACCACGCTCCGGCTGGAGATTAGCGAGGCCAGGTCATCCGGTCCGAACCCGTCGAGCCGGGAGTGCAGGCCGTAGTAGGGCGGGAACGGCGCCTGGGCCTGGAGCCCGATCAGATGCTCGATGGTCTGGATCACCCGGGCCGCCCGGCCGGTCCCGGCTGGGGGGAGGCTGGGGCGGTCGAGCAGCAACTGCCGGCTGAGCAGGGCCCGGTTGATCGCCCGCAGGCTGAGCACGGGCCGGGATCCGGCGGCCTGACTGCTCACCGCTGAAGGGTAGCAGTACCACGGCGTTGACCGAATGCGCGGCGCGATGGGCACGGAAGGCTAGTCTCTTGCTATGAACCAGGAGGCAGGCCACGGCCCCGCCAACGCCGCGTCGCGCGGGACCGGGCGGCCGCCGAGGAAACAGCCCGCTAGACCGTCGCTCGGCGGCGGTATCCCCGCCCAGGACCGTGAGCTGCGAGCCCAGGGCCGGGAGACTGTCCGCAAGCTACTCGAAGCCGGCATGGTCGAGTTCGAGGACCGCGGCTTCCACGGCGTCCGCGTCGACGATGTGGTCCGCCGGGCTGGCATCTCCCACGGTACTTTCTACCTGTACTTCTCCAACAAAGAAGACCTCTTCAAGGCGCTGCTGAAGGACGCGCTGCACGACATGGAAATCGTGGCAGGCGACTTCCCCGTCGTCACGGCCGACGACACCGGGCTGAGCGTACTGCGCAAGTGGGTGCGGATGTTCTTCAAGGCCTACGCCTCGCACGCGACGGTGATCCGCATCCTCAGCCAGGCCGACCTGGTACCTGAGGAAGTGTTCGGCGACGGCCTGCGGCTGTTCTTCAGCATCGCGGAAGCGATGACGACGGGCATGACGGCCGCCGCCGAGCAGGCCGGGCGCCATCAGGAGCACGCCGAGCTGACCGCGGTGGCCTGCCTGATGATGCTTGAGCGGGTTAACTACCTGATCAGCGCGGAGGTCCGGCTGCCAGAAGACGAGATGGCCGACCGGATCGCCGACATCATGTACGCCGCGTTCGGCCTCAACCTCGCCTGAGATGAGAATCGCACTAGTCACGGGCGCGGCGCGGGGAATAGGACAGGCGATCGCGCTCCGGCTGGCTGAGGCGGGGCACGCGATCGCAGCGGCCGACATCTTGCCCGCAGCCGACACGGTAGCGGCGATCAAGCATGCCGGGGGCGACGCGTTCGCGGTCATCTGCGACCTTGGATCACCCGAAGACGTGGATCTGGCCATCCGTGAGGTGACCGAGCACTACGGGCGCTGCGATGTCCTGGTCAACTGTGCGGGCCTGCTGCTCCTCCGCCCGTTCGGCGAGCTTGACCTGGACACCTGGCGGCGGGTTCAGGCGGTCAACGTCGAGGCCGCGTTCCAGCTGTGCGCCGCGTTCGTCCCCGGCATGGCCGAGCGCGGCTTCGGGCGCATCATCAACGTGACCTCTAACACGGTATGGAAGCCGCCGGGAGCAGGGTTCGTCGCCTATGCCGCCAGTAAGGGCGCCGTGGTCGGTTTCACCCGCGCGATGGCCGTGGAACTGGGGCCGAGCGGCATCACGGTCAACGCGATCGCGCCGGGCCTGACCAAGAGCCCAGGCGCGGAAGAGAAAAACACCCCCGAGCCCTTCGACGAGGTGCGGCAGGCTCAGGCCATCCCGCGGAGCCTGCGGCCCGGCGACATGGCCGGGACCGCCGCCTTCCTGGCGTCTGACGAGGCGTCGATGATCACCGGCCAGACGATCAGGATCGACGGCGGCCTGGTCACGCTGTAAGTTGCGCGGAGGCTATAGCACGTGCATCGTTCGGGAAGAATCTCTTACGTGCGATTCCTGAACGGGACACCCCCCGAGCATGACCTGACCTACAGTGACGTCTTCATGGTGCCCGGCCGGTCGGCCGTCGGCTCACGGCTGGACGTCGACCTGGCCACCGCCGACGGCAGCGGAGCCTCCATCCCGATCGTGACGGCCAACATGACCGCCGTCTCCGGACGTCGGATGGCGGAGACCATGGCGCGGCGGGGCGGCATCGCGATCTTGCCACAGGACATCCCGGCCGACGTCGTCGCGGACGTGATCGCCTGGGTAAAGTCCCGGGACCTGGTGGTCGAGACCGCGCTGACGCTAGGTCCCTCGGATACCGCCGGCGAGGCGCTGAGCCTGCTGCCCAAGCGGGCGCACGGCGCCGTGATCGTGGTCGAGGACGGGCGGCCGGTCGGCGTCGCCACCGAAGCCGACTGCCTGGGGGTGGACAGGTTTACCCAGCTGAGCCACGTGATGTCCGCCGACCCGTTCACACTGCCGGCCGGGACGCCGCCCGAGCGGGCGTTCTCGCTGCTGCACGACGGCCGCCACCGGCTGGCGCCCGTACTCGATCCGGCCGGCCGTTGCGTCGGCATCATGACCCGGACCGGCGCGCTGCGAGCGACCCTGTACGCCCCCGCCGTCGACGCCTCGGGCCGGCTGCGGGTCGGCGCCGCGCTCGGCGTCAACGGCGACGTAGCGGCCAAGGCCAAGCTGCTACTCGACGCGGGGGCGGACGTGCTCGTGGTGGACACCGCGCACGGGCACCAGGAGAAGATGATCTGCGCGCTGCAGGCCGTGCGCGCCCTGGATCCGCCGGCGCCGGTGGTAGCGGGCAACGTCGTCACCGCGGCCGGAGTCGCCGACCTGGTGTCAGGGGGCGCGGACATCGTGAAGGTCGGCGTCGGTCCCGGCGCGATGTGCACGACCCGGATGATGACCGGAGTAGGACGCCCGCAGTTCTCCGCCGTGCTCGAGTGCGCCGCCGAGGCCGGGCGGCTCGGCGCCACGGTATGGGCCGACGGCGGGGTCAGGCACCCGCGGGACGTGGCGCTGGCCCTAGCCGCCGGCGCCTCCAACGTGATGATCGGGTCGTGGTTCGCCGGGACATTCGAGTCACCCGGCGACACCTTCCGCTCTCCCGAAGGACAGCTGTACAAGGAGAGCTTCGGGATGGCGTCGGCGCGGGCGGTGCGGCTGCGTTCGGCCACCGACTCGGCGTTCGAGCGGGCCCGCAAGGCGCTGTTCGAGGAGGGCATCTCCTCGGCGCGCATGTACCTGGACCCGGTGCGTCCGGGCGTGGAGGACCTGATCGACATGATCGTGGCCGGGCTGCGTTCCTCCTGCACCTACGCGGGGGCCCGGAACCTGGCCGAGTTCCACGAGCGTGCCGTGATCGGGCTCCAGAGCGCCTCCGGTTACAGCGAAGGCATGCCGGTCCCCACCAGCTGGTTATCAAGGGGGTCTGGCAAGGGGGGTCTGGCAAGGGGGTCTGGGGGGATGGGTCCCCCCAGAAGCAGGGGGTTCCGGGGGGTCGCCCCCCGGGCTAGCACAGCACCGCTACCCGGTGGCGTTGAGCCAGCGGACGGGAGCGCCGTCGGCGGCGCGGCGGAACGGCTCGAGCTCGTGGTCCCAGGCCGTACCGAGCAGCCTGCCGAGTTCGTCCTCCAGGGACTCCCCCAGTCGGCGGGCCATGCCCATGATGGCCCTGAGCCTGTCTTCCGGCACCAGGATGTCGCCGGTCGCCCCGGTCACCGCGGTGAATATGCCGAGGTCGGGGGTGTAGCAGTGACGTACGCCGTCACAGCCGGGCGAACTGTCCTCGGTTACCTCGAACCTGAGCCGGTTCCATCCAGCCAGCGCGGACGCGATCGCTCCCGCAGTGCTGGCACGCGCCTGCCATGTGAGCTCGGCCCGCAGCGCTCCCGGGGCGGCTGGCTGGCCGACCCAGGGCATACTGACAGGAGCCCCCACGATTCCGGCTACGGCCCACTCGACGTGCGGGCAGAGCGCCGGGGGCGCGGAATGAACGTACAAAACACCATGTGCGGACACCGTGCCTCCTTAAGACGAGGTTCGCCTTCCCCAGCGGCCTCGCTAACTTGGCACGGAATGCCCAGTTACATATTGTGCCTCATGCCCTCCGTTGATGCCAGCGCTCCGGCCAGGAAAACCGCGTGAATTCGCAAACATGATCAGGGATGCGGCCACGACGATGCCGAGCGCCGACCACGGGACGTAGTCGCCTAGCCGGTCGTAGGTGGTCCTGGCCGAGGGGGCCGGCAGCCCTAGCTTAACGGTGACCACGCCGTGGGCCGACTGCCCCATCCAGGCCAGCAGCCTGCCTCTGGCGTCGAAGGCCACCGTGACGCCGGTCAGCGCGGCCTGGACCACGGGCCGCCCGGTTTCGGCGGCGCGCACGGCACCGAGCGAGGCGTGCTGGTCCGGTCCCCAGGTGCCCTGGAAGGTGGGGGTGGCCGACTGGTACACGATCAGCTGCGCACCCAGATCCGCGTCCACCCGGGACATGTCGGGGAATGCGGACTCGAAGCAGATCAGCACGCCGATCGGCAGTGGCCTTCCGGTCCTGTCCGTCGCTATCAGCAGGTGGGCACCGGTGCCGGGGATCATGTTGGATGGCGCGGCCCGGCTGATCTTAGTGAGCCAGCCGAGCTGCTGCCTGAACGGTACGTACTCGCCGAACGGCACCAGCCTGGTCTTGATGTACTGGCCGATGATGCCGGCCGGGCTGATAAGCACACCCACCTTTTCCTGGCCCTGGCCCGGGACCGTGGTGTCCTGGTTGACCAGCAGGTCGGCGCCGTCTTGGCTCGCCAGCGCCTGCATGGCCTGCAGCTGAGAGCGGTTCTTGGCCAGGGTCAGGTCCAGCGCGGTGCTGCTCTCGCCCCAGACGATCAGGTCCGGCTTCAGCGCGCCGAGCTCGCCGGAACGGCTCAGCTCGGCGGTCAGCTGCTCGCTCGCGTCCACCCGCTGGACCGGGTTGCCGATAATGCCGGGCTGCACCATGGCGATCGTGACCACCCGGGCGGCGGGGCTCGCCGGGGTGAGGGCGAACGCCAGCGGCCCGGCGCCGACGCTGGCCAGCCCCGCGGCCAGGCCCAGTGCCGCGAGCCCAGGCCGAAGACCCGAACCGGACGAGGTTGGACCGGAAGACGCCGTGCTCGACCGGAGAACGGCGCGTACCCGCGGCAGCGAGGAGATGACGAGCACGATGGCCACGTTGGCCATGACCAGCGCGAAGCTGATAAGCCAGACTCCGCCGACCGCGGCCAGCGCGAGCACGGCCGGGTGCTGCCACTGGCTGACGCCGTACACGGCCCACGGGCCGCCGAGGGCCTGCCAGGACCGCAGCCATTCGGTGAGCAGCCAGCAGCTCGGCACCACGACCAGCGCGGCCAAGGCCCGCGGCCAGGTCACCGGCGGCCTGAGCAGCGCGGCCGCGCCCACGCCGAACGGCACCCAGAGCACGCCGACCACCGCGCCCACCAGCAGCACCGCGGGCCCGATCTCCGGCGTCATCCAGTACAACGCCGCGATCAGGTACCCGGCTCCAAGCCACCAGGCGCGTATCCCGCCCTCGCGGGCCGTGGGCGACCTGACGATGAGCACCAGCCCAGGCACCAGCCCGAACCAGGCCAGGAACTCCAGGTTCGCCGCCGGGAACGACAAAATAGGCAGCGCCCCCGCGACCAGCATCAGCCGACGCACAGACCAGATCCACCGTCCGGTCCTCGTCAGTGCCTTACGCACGTTTCTATTGTCAGCCGGCCATGGTGCTGCCCGCGACGGGGGGCATAAGGGCGGGGGCCCAACGGCCGCCCCGCTCGGCGACCAGGTCCCGGCGCACCCGCTCCCACACCGGCTCGGAGTCGATCAGCACGCCGTCCAGATCGAATACGACCGCCTCGGTCATTCAGCGGTCCAGGCGGTGGTGGCACCGGGCACGCACGACGGCCCGTTCGGCATCATGATCTTGAATTTGCCTCGGTGAGGGCGCGGGAGACCAGGACGCGGGCCAGGTGCTGCCGGTGCACCGGCACAGGTTGCCTTCCAGGCCCGTCCGCACCTGCTCTTCGGTGGGATGCGGGTTCTCCTTGAGCAGCGATACGATCGCCATCACCATCCCTGGCGTGCAGAACCCGCACTGCAGCCCGTGCTGCTCATGGAACGCGCGCTGCACGGGGTGCAGCTCGCCGTCGCGGGCGAGCCCCTCCAACGTCGTGACCTCGCGCCCGCTGGCCTGGGCGGCGAGCACCGTGCACGACTTGACTGACTCGCCGTCGAGCAGCACCGTGCAGGCGCCGCACGAGGTGGTGTCACAGCCCACGTTGGTCGCGGTCAGGCCGGCCACGTCGCGCAGGAAGTGGACGAGGAGCATGCGGTCTTCGACGTCCGCGGTGATGTCGTTGCCGTTGACCGTCAGGTCCACCTTCACTCATGACTCGCTTTCTGGGCCTGGTTGATGGCCGTCCATACCCGCTGGGGGGTAGTTGGCATGTCGAAGTTACGCTGCCGCACCTCCGCCGGGTCCATGCCGATCTCGGCGGCGAACAGGTCGACTGCCCGCTCGATGGCGGCCGCGGCTTCGGGCCGTCCGGCGCCGCGGTAGGCACTGATCGGGGTGGCGTTGCTGACCACCGCCCGGAACCCGGTCCGGACCTCGGGGATGTCGTACACGCCCGGCGCCATCAGGCAGGTCAGTCCGGGCAGGAAGCCGCCCATCCGCGGGAAGGCGCCGCTGTCCTGGATGACGTCGATCCGGTAGGCCAGGATGCGGCCGTCCCGGTTGCCGCCGATCTTGACGTGCTGCAGCTGGGCACGGCCCGCGGTCGCGCGGCCCTCCATCGGCATGCAGGCGACCCGCTGGTTGACGATGTCCTGCTCGACGACCACGTTGCAGGCGTCGAACGGGGCGTCGTCGCTGCCTACCTCACCGCCATCCGGCGGCGGCGTCAGGTCGTCCATGTCGCGGACGGTCAGCACGGCGATCACGCCCGGCTCCTGGCTGGCTTCCTTGGCGTCGATACCGGTGATGCGCGCGTGCGCAACCGGGCTGCGCACGAAGGTGACGCGCGCGGCCCCGTCAAGTTCTGGTGTGCGCAGGTCGTCAACGTAGACCCCGCCCGTCGTCAGCAGCCGCGGATCTTCCGTCCGTATCACCCGTGTACCCAGGATGCTCATCTAACCTCCGCAGCTGCTGGCCCAGCGAAACTACCAGCCCCGCTAACGGGCCCGGCAAAGATGCCTGGCAGACATTATGACTGACCTTGCAGGCAGATCAGGTCCGGCTTAGTCGGATTTAGTTTCGGTTAGATGGGTCCAGACGCGAGGTTAGGGTCAAGTCGGTGAACAATGAGTTAACGTCCATAACATGCTGAATACGGTGATGTGGACTGCCCGCCTAGGTGAGCTGGCGGCTAAAGCGCGCGTGCCGGGAGCCACGCTCGGGATCTGGTCCGACGGGCGGGAGGTACTGGCCGCCTGCGGGGTGCTGAACCGCGCGACCAAGGTTCCGGTCACCGGCGATTCGCTATTCCAGGTCGGGTCCATCACCAAGATCTGGACCACCATGATAATCATGCAGCTCATCGACGAGGGGCTGCTATCCCTCGACACGACCGTCGCCGACGCGCTGCCCGGCATCCGGCTCGGCGCGGCCGACGTGGGCGGCCAGGTCACGGTCCGCCACCTGCTCACCCACACCAGCGGAATCGACGGCGACATCTTCACTGACACCGGCCGCGGCGACGACTGCATCGAGCGCTACATCGGCGAACTGGCCGCAGCCCCGTCCACGTTTCCTGTGGGCGCGGCCTACTCCTACTGCAACAGCGGCTTCATCCTGCTCGGCCGGATCATCGAGGTGCTTGACGGCAAGTCGTGGGACGAGTCGCTGCGGGAACGCCTGACCGGCCCGCTCACGCTCACCCGGACGGTCACCCTGCCCGAGGAGGCGATCCTGCACCGGGCGGCGGTCGGGCATTACGCCTCGGGCGTGCCGGTCCGGGTCTGGGGACTGCCCGAGGAGCTGACCCTGCATCCGGCCGACTCCTCGGGCAATCGGTTCGTGCTGCGATCACACGAAGACGAAGCCTGGGTGCCGCTCAGCTTCGGTCAGCTGGCCGACCGCACCCCCTACCTCTACCTCAGCGCCCGGGTCACTCCCCGCGTCGGCTGAGCTGCTGCGCCGCTGGTCAGGGAGCGGTGAGCGGACCGATCCATCGTCAATCCCGATGGATGTCATCCGCCGAGCCGAGAAGGCCTGGCACGCGCCGCTCCGTGTTACATTCACATTTGTGCCCAGCAGAGGCCATTTGCCGGAGGTGCGGCAAGCCTATGAGCACCTGCTGGAGCGAGGAACAGCTCCGGTCGGCGTCCGGGAGGCGGTCGCTGACTCCTGGCTGCGGTCCGTGGCGGCCGGGGTGGATGTCGATGCCAGCCGGCCCCCGATCACCTTGGACCGGGACCTGCTCACCGAATACCGGGCCGAGCACCCGCTCGCCATGGTGTTCCCATTGCTCTATGACGTCCTCGGGCGCGCGGCCGAAGAATGCGACAGCATCATGGCCGTCAGCGATGCGCGCGGCCAGCTGCTATGGGTACGCGGGCACGGGCCGCTCATGTTCCACCAGTCCGGCGGCTGCTGCGACGGATCGTCGCCGATGTGCTTCCCCGACGGGGAGTTCCTCACCGGCGACGCTCACCGAGGCCGAAATGGATCACTTCCAGCTGTCCTGACCCCCGGCTCTCCCGCGGGGTCACTAGGGTGATGGGGTGAAACCATTCTTGCTGCTGGCCATCCGGGCTGAGGATGCCGCGGCCGACAACGAGTACGCGTCGTTCCTGACCCTGGCCGGGCTGCAGGAGAGCGAACTGCGGCGGATACGGGTGGAGCAGCGCGCGCTCGGCGATGTCGACCTGCGGGACTGGTCCGGGATCTTTCTCGGCGGCAGCCCATTCAACTTCACCGACCCCGAGGATCGCAAATCGCCGGTCCAGCGGCGGGTCGAGGCCGATCTTGGGCGGCTGCTCGACCAGGTGGTCGGCCCGGACTTCCCGTTCCTTGGCGCCTGCTACGGCATCGGAGCGCTCGGCCGCCATCAGGGCGCGGTGGTCGACAGGCGCTTCGCCGAGCCGGTCGGAAGCGTCCGGGTCACCCTCACCGAGGCGGGCCAGCGTGACCCGCTGCTGCGCGGGCTGCCTGCCACGTTCGACGCCTTCACCGGCCACAAGGAGGCGATCAGCGAACTGCCAGGCCATGCCGTCCTGCTGGCCAGTTCGGCCAGCTGCCCGGTACAGGTGTTCCGGGTCGGCTCGAACGTGTACGCCACCCAGTTCCACGCCGAACTGGACATGGCCGGCTTGTGTACCAGGGTCGATGTCTACAAGCACGCCGGCTACTTCGCGCCCGAGCAGGCCGATGACGTCAAGGCGCAGGCCCGCCGCAGCAACGTAACCTGGCCACCGGTCATCTTGCGCCGGTTCGCCCAGCGCTACGCCAGCGGCCCGGCCGATAGCGACTCAGAGCGGTCATCTCTTGCACGGAATAGTTGATCAAAGGTAAGAAAGGGCTCGTGGGGAGCTATGTGCCCGCGAGATCGGCCGGCACTGCACAAGTGGAGCTGCGTCTCGCCGGCACGTTCAGGGTTATCCGAGATGGCACTGAGCTGGTGACCGGCGACCCGCGGCTGGCGGCCGGTTAAGCGGCGGCGGCCATAGCCGCCGACCCGCTCGACGAAGCGGCTCACCGCTGGTACATGTCGGCCTCCGTCACGGCGGGTGAGCAGGCGAAGGCGCTGACCGCGTACGCTTCGCTCCGCCAGCGGCTGAACGATGAGCTTGGCGTCGATCCGGCACCACTTACCAGGAAGCTGCATCGGGCGATCCTGCGCGAGCAGGAGAGCGGTCCGGCCGGCGGACTCGGAGGGCGAACCGGCCAAGGCGGCGGCGCGCCTTCGATGCCGTGCGGGCTTTCCTGACCGCCCTGGCCGAACGCAACCCCGTCCTTATCCTGGTGGACGATCTGCAGTATGCGGGGCAATCGACGATCGAGCTCATCCACTTCCTCGGCCGTCAGGCGGCCGGCTCCCGGATGCTGCTTGTGGTCACCGTCCGAGCGGAGAACGACAGAATCGCTGGCCCGGCACGTGGCGGCGGCGGGCGACTGGCAGCGGGCGGCCAGGGCCTGGCTGCGGGCCGCCGGCCACCGCCACATCATCCTTCCCCCCAGGACTGATGAACGCGCGAAACCCGGACACGAGGCGCGACTGCTTGTAGCATCTCCATCACCAAACGTAGCGAAGGGGGTGCTGACGTGGCAGAAATGACCGGCGAGGCCAGCGTTATCGCTCTGGACAGGATGTGGTCAGCCGATATCGCTGACCGTGGCAGTAACATGCTGGACGTTGTCTTCGGCTGGCCGGATTTCGCGAAGCTGCGCCGCCTGGTGACCAAGCACTGCGCGGCGGCAGGCCTGACCGGCACGCGGCTCGACGATTTCGTGCTGGCCGTGCATGAGATCTCGGCCAACGCGGTCGTTCACGCGGGCGCGGCGGCCGACCGGCTGATCCTGCAGCGCGCCGCCCACGGGATCCGGTGCCTTATCGCCGATACCGCGCCGCAGACCCCGCTGAGCTGCCCGGCTCCGCGCCAAGGGGACGTGCGTGAACTGTGCGATCCCGCCGAACCTGCGGGCGCCGACAGCGGCCGCGGCCTGTGGCTGGCCGCCACGCTCGCCGACGAGCTGAGCATTACCTCCGGTCCGGACAGCACCGTCGTCTCGCTCTACATGCGCCTGGACTAGCCGCCGCGCGGCTAGCTGGCGGCGCGGGCGGGCAGCGGACGGCGGCGGGCCGGCGGATCGGTGAGGGAGCGGGGCTGCCAGCCGGCGTCGGCCGTGTTGAGGTTCGTGCCCGGCGGCACGATCTGGTCGATCCGGTCCAGGATGTCGTCGTCGAGCGCCACGCTGGCGCCCGCGAGCAGGTCAGTGAGCTGCTCCATCGTTCGCGGGCCGATGATGGCCGAGGTCACGGCCGGGTGGGCGATCACGAAGGCCAGCGCCATGTGCGTCAGCGAGCAGCCCGCGTCGGCGGCGATCTTGATCAGTTCCTCGACCGCCGCGAGCTTGGCCTGGTTCCCCGGCAGCGAAGGGTCAAAGCGCTGCGGCAGCCGCTGCGCCCGGCCGGTGCTCATGTCGACTTCGGTGTCCTTGCGGTAGCGGCCGGTCAGCCAGCCGCCCGCCAGCGGGCTCCACGCGATGACGCCCATGCCGTACTTCTGGCAGGTGGGCAGCACCGAGGCCTCGATGCCGCGCACGAAGACCGAGTAGGGCGGCTGCTCGCAGCGGAACCGCATATGGCCGCGGGCCTGGGCGACCCATTGCGCCTCGACGATCTGCTCGGCCGGGAACGTGGAGGAGCCGATCGCCCGGACCTTGCCGCTGCGCACCAGGTCGGAAAGCGCGGACAGGGTTTCGTCGATGTCGGTGTCCGGGTCCGGGCGGTGCATCTGGTACAGGTCGATGTAGTCCGTCTGCAGCCGCCGCAGGCTGTTCTCGACCTCCCGGACGATCCAGCGGCGCGAGTTGCCGCTCATGTTGGGGTCCTCGCCCATCGAGGCGTGCGCCTTGGTGGCCAGCACCACGCTGGCGCGGCGGCCGGCCAGCGCCTTGCCGACGATCTCCTCCGACTCCCCCGCCGAGTACACGTCCGCGGTGTCGACGAAGTTGATGCCGCTGTCCAGCGCGGCGTGGATGATCCGGATGCTCTCGCCGCGATCGGGATTGCCCCACGCGCCGAACATCATCGCGCCGAGGCAGTAAGGGCTGACCTTGATCCCGGTACCGCCGAGTGTCCGCGTCCGCATGCCTGCCGCCGTTCCGTCGTTGAGGTCGCTGAGTGCGCTTCTCAGCCTAGTGTTTCGCGGCTTTGACATCATCGTGCGTCAGCGCACCCCGTATCAGGGGTGGCGCCGCACACGATCATTGTGATTAGTTGACTTAGGCTATCAATGATGGGGATGGCGTGAGTGAAGTGACGGCTGACGATCGGGTGGACGTCGTGGACGGCGCCACGTGGCCGCGGTGCGCGGGTTCAACCGGTTCTACACCAACGTGATCGGACTGCTGCGGGGGAAGTACCTGGATACCCCGTACTCGCTCACCGAGGCCAGGCTGCTGTTCGAGCTCGCTCAGCGTGACGCCAGCGAGGTCACTGACTTGCGCCGCGCTGTCGACATCGACCCGGGCTACCTGAGCCGGATCCTGGCCAGGTTCGCAGCCGACGGGCTGATCACCAGGCAGCGTTCGGCCGCCGACGGGCGCCGCCAGGTCATCCAGCTGGCCGAGGCGGGCCGGTCCGTCGTCGCGGGCCTGGACGCCCGGTCCGCCGCGCAGACCAGGGACATGCTAGCCACCGTCCGCGGGGACGACCGCCGCAAGCTGCTCGGCGCCATGCGTGTGATCACGGAGATGCTCACCGAGTCGCCGCGGCCGCGCGGCTACCTTCTTCGCTCGCCCCGGCCGGGCGACATGGGCTGGG
Source organism: uncultured Actinomycetes bacterium (assembly GCA_963739615.1). Classification (GTDB taxonomy): domain Bacteria; phylum Actinomycetota; class Actinomycetes; order Streptosporangiales; family Streptosporangiaceae; genus Palsa-504. The sequence continues at coordinate 178,766 of CAVUBD010000027.1, read as the reverse complement.
TGGTGCAACGGAACGCCGCGGTGTACACGGAGGAGTTCGGCTGGGACAACTCGTACGAGGCCCTCGTCGCCCGGATCGTCGCCGATTACGTGGACCACCGCGCCCCGGAGGCCGAGGCGGCCTGGATCGCCGAAGTGGACGGGACGCCGGCCGGCTGCGTGTTCTGCGTGCGCGAGAACGCCACGACCGCGCGACTGCGGCTGCTGCTCGTGGAGCCGTGGGCCAGGGGGCTCGGGATCGGCGCCCGGCTGGTGGAGGAGGTGCTGCGCTTCGCCCGCCAGGCGGGGTACGCGCAGATCACGCTGTGGACCAACGACGTGCTCGCCGATGCGAGGCGGATCTACCAGCGGGCCGGCTTCACCCTGGATGACGAGAACCGTCATCACAGTTTCGGAAAGGACCTGACCGGCCAGAACTGGTCCCGCGCTCTATAGCGCAGCATGTGCCGCGGATCGTCGCGGTGGTGATCCGCCAGCAGGACAGGGCGGCGGCTACGACCAGGACTAGGTTGCGTGCCGCCAGGACGCCGGTGACCAAGCCGGATCCGTGGACCAGGCTGGCCCACCCGATCGGGAAGATCAGCTGGGTGAGCCCGGCGGCGGCCAGCACGGCCAGCGCGACCGGCCGTTGGGTCGTCCGCCCCGTGGCCAGGCACGCGGCGGCCAGGCCGGTGACCCACAGCAGGTACTGCGGGCTGAGCACCGGGCTGGCCACCAAGAACAGCAACGTCGCGGCCAGCGGCGCGTCAGCCGCGAACTCCGGTCGCCACCTGGCGCGGCCCGAGGCGATGAGCAGCTGCCAGCCGAGCACCGCCGCCACGGCCAGGACCAGGCCCAGACGGGACGCATCCTGCGCGAGCGCGACGTGGACCCCGCTGAGCTGGTACGCACCGAACCGGAACACCACCGTGCCGTGCCAGCCGGCCTGCCGCCCGATCATGAACGGGGTCGCCGCGACCGATTCGATCTCGACGCCGCGGGCGTTCTGGTGCCCGAGGAAGCTCGCCGCCTCGCTGGCGAACAGGACCCAGGTCGCGGCGAGCACGGCCACCGCGGCGGCCACGCCGCGGCGCCACTGGCCGGGAGCCATCCCGGCCAGCAGCGTGACCGGCCATATCTTGACCGCCGCGGCGGCTCCGGCCAGGGCACCGCGGACGACGCCACGGCCGGTCACGCAGACGGCGGCGACGCAAATCGCGACCGGGACCATATCGAACCTGACAACGGTGACCGCGCCGAGCAGCGGCACGCCGCACACCCAGTACCAGGCCCCGGCCAGGGACCCGCCTCGCCGGGCCGCCCGGCAAAGCATGAGGGTGATGGCCAGGTCAGAGCCGAGGGCCAGGAACACGAAGTTGTGCACGTACCCGCCGGGCAGGCGGCCTGGCAGCCAAAGGACCAGGGCCGCGCCGGGCGGATACTGCCACATCGGGTCAGCTAGCGGAAACCTGCCGTGAGAGAGGCAGCATGCGTACCAACGCTGGTAGATGCCGACGTCACCGTCTGCGCCGGGGCCTGTGACGAGCAGGTAAAAGCCTGCCCGCGTCGCGAGCCATACCGCCCACAGCACGGGCGATCCGTTGCTCCTTCGCCAGCCCGGCAATTCATCGCCCCGTACCCACAGGATAGGCCGGGGTATGGCTCACCGCGGCCTAGGCGGACGCGGGGACCTGTCAGCCGGCGGCGGCTAGCAGGTGGCGGAGGTAGTCGGCGCTGGTCCGGACGTCGGCGGCCGGGCCTTCGCCGCGGGGGGCTTTGGTGAGGATGGTGTCCTGCTCAAGGACGTACCAGCCGTCGTAGCCGCGGTCCGTGAGGTGGCTGATGATGGCGGCGAAGTCGACGTCGCCGGCGCCTAGGGGGCGGTACATGCCGCGCCTGACGGCCTCGGTGTAGGTGAGGCGGCCCGACAGGACCTGGGCCGCGATCTGGCCGTTGACGTCCTTGAGGTGGGTGTGGGCGATGCGGTCGGGGGCCTGCCTGGTCAGCTCGGCCGGATCGGTGCCGCCGATCAGCAGGTGGCCGGTGTCCAGGCAGAGCGAGATCGACGAGCCCGCCAGCACGCGCTGGACCTCTGGGCCGCGCTCGATCATGGTGCCGACGTGCGGGTGCAGGACGGCGCGGACGCCGCGGGCGGCGGCCAGGTGAGTGAGCCGGTCGAGGTTGGTGAGCAGCGTCGTCCAGGCCCCCTCGTCCAGGTCCGGCCGGGTGTCGTAGCCGTCGCGGCCAGTGGCGGCGGACAGTACGAGGACCCCGGCGTGCGAGGCGTCGTAGCCGTCGAGGAGGCGGTCGATCTCGGGCACCGGGTCGTGGCCGGGCTCGTGCAGGACGACCGGGGTGAATCCGCCGACCGCGGTGAGGTGCCTGGCGGCGAGGAACTCCGCCATGACGGCCGGGTCGGCGGGCAGGAACCCGTCCGGACCGAACTCGGTGGCGGCCAGGCCGACGTCGCGCATCTCGGCCAGGACGCGTTCGGGCGTCAGCTGGTAACCCCAGCCGGGGACCTCGCATACGCCCCAGGAGATGGGCGCGCCGGCGATCTTGTCAGTAGCGGTACTCATGCGGGGATCTCCTTCTGCCTGACTGGGCCGCTGATGAGCCAGCCTGGATTGGCGACGGCCTGCGGCTCACGGCCGGCCAGCACGTCGAGGATGCCCTGGGCCGCGGCTTTGAACGTGGCCGCGGCGGCGCGCCTGCTCAGGCCCATCAGGTGCGGGGTGAGGACGACGTCGGGGTGGCTGAGCAGCGGAGGCGACCGCGAGTACGGCGTCGTCGGGGGTGGCAGCGAACCGGCAGTGCCCGTCAAGCACATCCGACACCAGCGCCGGGTCGACGGCTCCGAGCGCTACCACCACCGGCAGGCCTGCCTGGCTAGCTGGCATCGGCGGTACCCGGCCGGTGCCCGAACGTGGCTCCGGGTACCGGCGCCACACAGTGCCAGGCACCGTCCCTGGCGGAGGCCGCGGTCGCGGCGATGACCTCGGCGTCCGCGAGCGCCTCCTCGATCGTCGAGTTGCGCTGCTCTCCGCCGGTCACCGCGACCAGGAACTTCTTGGCCTCGATGACCTTCAGGTCGTCGTAGCCCATGCTGTTGCCCGGACCCGGCTGGAAGCGGCCGTAGTCGCCGAACCTGGAGTTGCCCAGGACGGTGGTATACCCCTGGTCCGGCCCCCGGCCCAGGCACAGCCGCAGTTCGTTCATCTGCTCGAAGTTCCAGGCCGCGGACCCGCCGGTGCCGTAGATCTCGAAGCCGAGCCCGCACTGCGGGCCGACGCTGACCCGGGACGCCTCCAGGGTGCCGACGGCTCCCGCGGCCTGTGACCCGGCGGCGAACCGCACCAGGGCCGCGACGTAGTCGTCGTTCTCGACCTCGCCCAGCTCGCCGTCCTCGATCACGGCGAAGTGCGTGGCCGATCCCATCGGGAGGATGGGACGCTGGGCGTAGACGGTGGACAGCAGCGAGCTGACCTCTGTAATCGGCGCGACCACGTACTGCATGAGGTCGACCACGTGGCTGAGCAGGTCGCCGAGCGCGCCGCTGCCGGCCTCCGCGCGCCGGAACCGCCAGGACAGGGCGCCGTTGGGTTCGGCCGCATAGCTGTTGAAGAACACCGAGCGCACGTTGGTGATGCGGCCGAGGTCGCCGTCCGCGATCAGCTCCCGGACCCGTTCGACCGCAGGGACGTGCCGGTAGTTGTAGCCGATGGACGTCGTGACGCCGCCGGCCCGGGCCGCGACCGCGACGGCCGCGGTCTCGCTCGCGTCGCGGCCGACTGGCTTCTCGATCCAGAACGGCTTGCCGGCCTGGGCGGCCGCGACGCCGATCTCGCGGTGCAGCATGTTCGGTGCGCAGATGGACACGACATCGACGTCGGGATCGGCGAGCACGTCGCGGTAGTCGGTGCCGGCCCTGGCGTAGCCCAGGACCTGCCGGGCGTAGTCGGCACGGTCAGCGGCGGTGTCGGCCGCGTGCACCAGCCGGGGCCGTATCTTCAGCTCGGGGTACACCGACGGCAGCGCCTCATAGGCGCGGCTGTGCAGCTTTCCCATCCAGCCCACGCTGATCAGGCCGATGCCGGGCTGGGCGTATCCGTCGTCGGTGATTCTCATCGCGTGGTTCCTGCTTCTCATTGCGGGGGCTTGGTCGCGCAGCGGGCCCGGCCGAACTCGGCGCTGACCGCGGCGGCGAGCAGGGTGGAATCCGAGCCGATGGCAACGAACGACCAGCCCTGCTCCAGGCGCCGCGCGGCGGCGGCGCCGGCCGCCGCGCAGACCTCGGCGGCCAGCGGTGACGCCATGCCGACGAAGGTGCCGAGGGTGGCGGTTCCTGACCGCACGGCCGCGGCCAGCGCGCCGTGGTTCAGGGGGCTCGCGGTCATCCGAACCACCGCTGGCTCGCCAGGTCCGCCTCGTACTCGGCCCGCAGGCCGGGCGTGGGTTCCAGGGTTGACACCTCCGCGGGGGCCACGTCCCACCACACCCCGGCCCCGGGCAGGTCGGCGTGCGGTATGACGGGCACCACGATCACCACCGGACCCGCGTGACCGCGCGTGTCCGCCAGCGCGGCCCGCAGTCCGGCCGCGGTCGTGGCCCGGCTGGCCCGGGCCCCGAGCCCGGCGGCGGCCTGGACGAGGTCGAGATCGAGGTACTCGCCCTCCAGGCGCGGAGCCTTCGCCTCGTCTGCGGCGGCGAGCTGAAGCGGCTCGGCGCGGTAGCGGAACTCGTTGCCGAATTCGCGGCCGGACCGGAGCATCTGCAGCCGGTGAATGACCTGGTAGCCGTGATTCTCGGGAATGACGAGCGTGATGGCCAGGCCTTCGGCGGCCGCGGTGACCAGTTCGGAGGGCGCCATCAGGAAGGTCCCGTCGCCGAGGAAGGAGATGACCCGGGCGGCCGGGTCGGGCTCCGCCAGCCGCACGCCTAGCGCGGCCGGGATCTCATATCCCATGCAGGAGAAGCCGAACTCCAGGTGGCAGCGGCGGCCGCCGGTCGCGTCCCACACCTTGAGCAGGTCGCCTGGCGGCCCCCCGGCGGCGGCGATCACGACGTCGCCGGGCTGCGCCTGTTCCTGCAGGACCCCGATGACCTGCCCTTGGGTGAGCACCGCGCCGGCAGCGATGGCGCCGGGAGGCGGAGCGAGCTCGCGGTCGGGGTCGATCGCGGCCGCGCGGGACGTCAGCCATTCGGCGGTCAGCTGCCGGGTGCGGTCCTGCCAGGCCGCGGGCGCCCGCAAGCCCGCCTCCGTCACGCCGTCGGCCAGCGCGGCCAGCGCTCGCTTGGCGTCGGCGATGATGCCGGTGGCGCCGAGCCGGCCGGCGTCGCGGGGATTGACGTTGATGCTCGCGAACCGCACCCCGGGATCGGCGAATAGCGACTGGGAGGCGGTGGCGAAGTCGGTCAGGCGTGACCCTACAGTCAGCACGAGGTCGGCCTCGGCGGCCAGGCGGTTGACCGCGGGCGTTCCTTCCAGGCCGATACCGCCGAGCTGCCACCAGGCCGGCCGCTGGACGGCGCCCTTGCCGGCGAAGGTCTCGGCCACGCCGATGCCGGCCGCATCGGCGAGACGCTCGAGCTCGGCCGTGGCGCCGGAGTAGATGACGCCTCCGCCGGCGATGATCAGCGGCCTGGCCGCGGCCGCCAGCATGGCCAGGACGGCCGCGATCTCGTCCTGGTCAGGGAGCGGCCGCCTGATCACCCAGTCATGCTCGGCGAACAGCGCCGCGGGCCAGTCATAGGCATGGGACTGGACGTCCTGCGGCAGCGAGAGCACCACCGCGCCTGCGTCCACCGGGTCGGTCAGCACGCGGATGGCGGCCGGCAGGGCCGTCAGCAGCTGCTCGGGCCTGGTGATGCGATCGAAGAACCGGCTGACCGGCCGGAACGCGTCGTTGACGGTCACGTCCGCTTCGAGCGGGTGCTGCAGCTGCTGCAGCACCGGCCCCTGGTGCCTGGTCGCGTAGGTGTCGCCCGGCAGCAGCAGCACCGGCAGCCGGTTGACGGTGGCCAGGGCCGCCCCGGTGACCATGTTCAGCGCACCCGGCCCGATCGACGCGGTGACCGCCAGGGTCGCCCGCCGCTGGCTGTGCTTGGCGAAGGCGGTGGCCGCGTGCACCAGGGCCTGCTCGTTGCGGCCCTGGATGAAGGGCATCGCGTCGCTGAGCTGATCCAGGGCCTGGCCGAGCCCGGCGACGTTACCGTGGCCGAAGATACCCAGGGTCGCGGGGATCAGCCGCCGGCGCTGGCCGTCGGCCACCGAGTACTGCCGGGACAAGTAGGTCACGAGGGCCTGGGCGACAGTCAGTCTCACGGTCTTTCGTGCGGGCGTCATCGTTGGGTCCTCGGTTCCTGGGATAGTTCGGGCGATCACCACGGCCGGCCGTGCAGGATGACGGTCTTGGTTTCTGTCATCTCGGCTACGGCCGATCGCGGGCCCTCCTTGCCGATGCCGCTGGCCTTCAGGCCGCCGTAGGGCATGAGGTCGGCCCGCCATAGGGGCGTCCAGTTGATGTGCACCGTGCCCGCGTCGATCTCGCGGTCGCCCGGACGGCTTGCGATACGCCAGCGGTGAGATCGGTCCCCAGCGCCTTGGCCCGCTATCGCGCCCGGGCCCGCGACCACCGACAGCACCCCGTCCGGCAATCCGGCGTCGGGTAAAGCACCTGGCCGGGCCCAGCGCCGTCAGCGGGGAGGTATGAGCCGTCCGCTCGACACGACCGCGTTTCCTCCCGCGGCCAGCGCGGCCGGGCAGAGCTCGACGCGTTCGGCGTCCGCAGGCACGATCAGCGGGCCTCATGGTCGTATCCTCGGCGAACCGTGCCCGTCACCGCGCCGTCGAAAGGCGAGGTCACGTCTTCGGTGCGGCCGCCGGCCGCCTGCTGCCACGTACCGCCGATCAGCATGTCCATCGGTAAGCCCCAGCCTGTCAGCGCGCGGGTGGAATGAACAAAGACTGCATGACCCGATTTATCAAGTCAACACCCTGATAGCCATCAAAAACCCATCATTCATCCATGGGTGAATATCCATTTGTAACAGCGCAGAAAGCCGTTGCGATGCTGGGTGTGGTCACCGCGCGGGAGTATGGTCATCTTGACGAAGCATCAGGAAACCATCAGGACGTGTAGCATGGCCCATCCCTATCCCATCCGGGAGATCGCCCGCCAGGCCGGAGTGAGCGAAGCCACGGTCAACCGGGTCCTCAATCACCGGGGCGGCGTGCGCCCCAGCACCGTCAACGATGTCCAGCAGGCCATCGCCGATCTCGGCCGGCAGCGCAGCCAGCTACGGCTCAACGGCCGGGTATTCATGATCGACATCGTCATGCAGACACCCGACCGGTTCTCCTCGGCCGTCCGGACCGCGCTTGAGCAGGAACTGCCGTCGCTGCAGCCCGCGGTCCTGCGTTCGCGATTCCATTTCCGCGAGAAGGGCCCGGCGTGGGAGATGGTTAAGGTGCTCGACGCGATCGCCGCGCGGGGATCGCGCGGGGTGATCCTCAAGGCGCCAGAAGCGCCGGAAGTCAACGCGGCGGTGCAGCGCCTGGCCGAGGCGGGAATCCCGGTGGTCACGCTCGTCAGCGATCTGCCGCTGAGCAAACGGGTGGCCTACGTGGGCATGGACAACCGTTCGGCCGGCGCGACCGCTGCCTACCTCATCGACCAGTGGCTGGGCGACCGCGACAGCCGGATCCTGGTGGCGCTGAGCCGCAGCGTCTTCCGTGGTGAAGAGGAACGCGAGATCGGGTTCCGGGCCGCGATCCGCGAGCGATGGCCGGACCGCCGCCTGGCGGAGATCACCGACAGCGACGGGCTTGATTCATCGGCTCACCAGCTCGTGCTCGACGTGCTTGACCGGCACCACGACGTCGGGGCCGTTTACTCCATCGGCGGGGGAAACCGGGCGATCATCGACGCATTCGCCGCTCGCGGGCGCCCGTGCCCGGTGTTCATCGCCCACGACCTCGACCGGGACAACCGCCAGCTGCTCACCGACGGGCTGCTGTCCGCCGTTCTCTACCATGACCTGCGCCGGGACATGCATCGCGCGGGCCAGATCATCATGCAGGCTCACGGCGCGCTGGACGGCCCGATCGTCACCACGCCCTCGTCCATTCAGGTCATCACGCCGTTCAATCTCCCGCCGGAAGCGGCTGGTCAGCACGACTGAACCTGGCAGCGTGCGGGCTGCAGTTGCTTGACGGGCGAAGATGCCCGGAGCATCATATGCTCTGGCTCCCCTGGGCGGACCGGGCTAGCGCTGGGCCGCCTCATCGAGGAGTGGCAGATGCCTGCGATGACCGAGGACGAGCTTTCCCGCATCTACCGCGATCTGCATATGCATCCGGAACTGTCATTCCAGGAAACGCGCACCGCGGCGATCGCCGCCGAACGCCTCACCGCGTGGGGCTTCGACGTCACCACCGGTGTCGGCGGCACGGGTGTCGTTGCGATCCTCGACAACGGCCCCGGACCCACGGCCCTGCTGCGAGCCGACATGGACGGCCTGCCGGTGTCCGAGCAGACCGGCCTGGACTACGCGAGCGCACAGCGAGGGACCGATCGCGAAGGCAACGATGTGCCGGTCATGCACGCGTGCGGACACGACGTTCATGTGGCCTGCCTGCTGGGCGCCGCGGCGCACCTGGCCGGGAACAGGGCGCAGTATTCCGGCAGGCTGATGCTGGTGTTCCAGCCAGCAGAGGAACTTGGTGCCGGCGCCAAGGCCATGGTCGAGGACGGATTGTTCGACAGATTCGGCCGGCCCGACGCCTTCCCCGCGGTGGTAAACGACGAGCATGGAGTGGCCCGCACCCGCGCGGCATTCGAGCAGTGGCTGGGCTCGCGGCAGATCGTCGACCCCGGCGTCGTTACGGGCAGCGAAGACGTCGGGCTGCTGGCCGCGGCCGCGGCGGCGCCGTGCGTGTTCTGGCTCCTCGGCGGCGCCGACCCAGCGCCATTCGCGGCGGTCACGTCCCAGGAGAAGCTGCTCGACGTCATGCACGACATCCCGAGCAACCACTCTCCGCTTTTCGCGCCTGCCATCTCGCCTACTTTGTCCATCGGCGTCGCCGCGCTGCTCACCGCGACACGAACCTGGCTTCCTGTGAGCGCATCAACCTGAGCTCCCGCGGTCTGGTAGGACGCGGTGTTCGCTACTCGCCTGTCGCCACGGGCAGGCCCGGATCGGCGACCCAGTTGGACCAGGACCCGACGTAGAGCGCGGCCGGTATTCCGGCCAGGTTGAGCGCGAGGACCTCGTGGGCGGCGGTCACGCCCGAGCCGCAGTAGGCTGCGACCGGGCCTGCGTCCTTGGTGACACCCAGGCCGGCGAACCTGGCCGCGAGCTCGGCGGCGTCCTTGAAGGTGCCGTCCGCGTTCAGGTTGCCCGCGGTGGGCGCGCTGATCGCGCCGGGAATGTGGCCGGCTACCGGGTCGACGGGCTCCGTCTCACCCCGGTACCGCTCCTCCGCCCGTGCGTCGAGCAGCCGCCCGGTCCGTGCGACCGCCTGCGCGCCGGTCGCGTCGAGGACCGGCAGGTGACCTGGCCGCGCGGTAAAGTCGCCGGGGACCGGCGCGGGCTCGGCGGTGGTCACAGGGAGCCCGGCACCGACCCAGGCCCGGTAGCCGCCGTCGAGAACCCGCACGTTCTCCTGCCCGAAGTACCGCAGCGTCCACCACCCGCGGGCGGCCGTGGTGGCGTCCCCGTCGTCGTACACCACCACCGGGCGGTCCTGGCTCACCCCGGCCGCGCGCATGGCCGCCTGGAAGGCGGCCACCTCCGGCAGCGGGTGCCGCCCGGCCGGGCCCGGCGGTCCGGCCAGGTCGCGGTCTAGATCGGTGAAGACGGCACCGGGGAGATGGCCCAGCCGGTAGCTCTCGAGGCCAGGCGGGCCGCCGAGCCGCCACCGGACGTCGAGCACGACCGGGCACGGCTCGGCCGCCAGGTCCGCGGCCAGTGAGTCAGGGCGGACCAAGAAGCCGGCCGCTGCGGTCATGTGGCGCGGAACATCAGCGCGGGCACGAGCTGTTCGGACGAGGTGAGCGAGCCGTGCATGCCGCGCAGCGCCGACTCCCTCGGCTCCGCCTTCGTGGCCACCAGGGCCAGGGATCCGGCCGGAGCAGCCACGACGTCACCAATCCGGGCCGCCATGCGGTCGTCTACCTGGCCGAACCATCCTTCCTTGATGGCCTCGTCCCTGGACAGCACCCAGGCGCGTTCGCCGAGCACCTCGCGCCAGGTGGCCAGGACATCCGCGGCCGCCCCGGATCGCGCGTACAGGTGCCTGGCTCGCGGCTCGCCCCCGAGGAAAGCCAGGCCGGCCCGGAGCTCGGGGCGCGCGTCCACGTCGAGCTTGTCGTCCGGGCCGACGTCCACCATGCCGTGGTCGGCCGTCACGTACATGCAGGCCCCTGACGGCAGCGCGCCCGCGATTTGCTCGGCGAGCTTGTCTACGTGCGCCAGGTGGTTGTACCAGGCGTCCGAGCCGACCCCGTACACGTGGCCGGTGGCGTCGAGGTCACCGTGATACACGCTCACGTACGCCCGCCCGTGCTGGGTTATCGCCGCGGCCGCCCGCGCCGCCAGGGCACCCATGCTGTCGGCGGGCCAGAAATCCGCACCGCGCATCGTCGCCACGGTCAGCCCGGTACCGCGAAAGGCGCCCTGAGCCACGTGCACGGCCGCAATCCCGGCCTCGACGGCCCGCTGATAGATCGTGAGCAGCGGCTGCCACTGGACGGGATCGACCTTGGAGTCCCAGCGCAGCGCGTTGAGCAGGCGTTTCTCGCCTGGGATGAGGATCTGGTAGCCGAGGATGCCGTGCTGGCCCGGCGGCCGCCCGGTGCATATCGAGCCGAGGCTCGTCACGGTGGTGGCGGGAAACCCGGCCGTGATCGGCTTCGAATTGCGCGCGAGCTCGGACAGGAAGGGCGCGGCGGCCGGATGATCGCGAAGCAGCTCCCAGCCGAGCCCGTCCACGATCAGCAGGCACGCTCGCTGCACGCGGGGCAAGCCGAGGACGTTCTGCGACTCCGGCGATCCGGGATCTAGGGACGCGAGTATCGACGACGACAAGTCGGCCAACGTAGCCGCCCCATAGGACGGCGCGATCGGCGAATGTCTCGGCTCGAGCGTCATAGGGGAATCCTCATCTGCTACTCGTGGGTGCCACTCAGCGTCATGCCCAGCAGGGTCTCGGGTCTGAACTCGGGGTATGGACTCTTGGGCTTGCCGGAACATGGTGCCACTGGGCGGGCGCCGACGGCAAAGCGGGTCCTCAGGCAATCATCAGCTGAGAATTCAGTTACCGCCTACTGCTGTGGCGTCCGATAGCTCCCGTGCGAACCCGAGCAGTTGCCGCACGGCATCCTCACCGTCCGCCGCCTGACTGACCCGCAGTGAGAAGTCATCGGCGGTGATGGTCCCGAGATAGCCGTGATCGGCCTCGCAGCTCTCGTCCCCGCAGTGCGCAGGCTCAAGTTCCAGGTGGGAAAGGACATTCCAGCCGATAGTCAGCATGACCTCCGACGGCATAGTGACGCCCGGCACGTAGGCCGCCGGGTCGGGGACGACCCGGCTGAGGGCCACGGATGAAATCTTGGCGAACCGGATCGCCTCCGTGCTTGTCTCGGCCCGCGGCCGGGTATCGGGATCCTCGGCCGGATGCTCGTCGGTGTGCGAGTACACCAGCCGGGTCGGGGTGAGCGCCAGCACGGTCATGTGACGGCGCACCTCCATGCCAGGATCGAAGATGGCGTCGTGATGGACGACAAAGGCGGTCACCGGCTCGGATCCAAGCGCCGAAGCCACCGCATCGGACACCAGACCCGGGTAATAGCCGCTGCGCTCGATCGCGGCCCGCAGGCCATCGGTCATGACTCGCGTTTCCCTCATCCCCCCATCCTGCACTGTCCCGCCGGATGCTTAACCCACGGGACCGAATCTAGCCGTCATGCTCCCGCGCTGTACCCCAGCTTGGACACTTAACAGTGACTCAGGGGCCGACCGGGACGTAGGCTTCAGGCACTCCGGGCGGACTGTCGCCGGTGAGGTCTAGCATGAGCTCTTCGGCTGGCTCAGGCATCGCCATCGCGCTCGCGCCGGGAGCGGGCTTGGGCTTGCGCGGCTTTCTCGGCCCGGACCCGCCGCCGCGGCCACGGTAGACGATCAGGCCGTTGACGGGATCGGGCGCGCCATCGAGGGCCGAGCGCACGGCCGGGAGGGCACGGAACGCCTCCCATTGCTCGTCGGAGTCGAACAGTACCTCAAACACGACGCCGTACCTGTGCTCGTGCCACTCCCAGTACGTCGCCCCGTGAGTGACCGCCGCCTCGGTGAGCTTGTCCTGGTAGGAGTCCTTCCACCGGCGAGCGGGCAGCTCCCGGGAATCGAAGACCTCTATCGACCACCACTCGGACACGCCTATCCCACCGCCATCCGGTTGCCTTCTGCCCCCTGGTCAAGATAGTACGTCTTTTGCCAGGCCTGCCGATAGGCTCATTCGCCATGAGATGGAGTGGCCTGAGCCTGTCGGTGACACTGCTCACCGTGATCCCGCTGCGCAGGCGCGGCGCAGGGGCGGCGTCGCCGCTGGCACCGGCGACCGTGGCCGCGGCGATGGCGTGGGCGCCGGCCGTGGGGCTGCTGCTCGGCGTCCTGGCCGCGGCCGTCCTGCTCGCCGCGGATCATCCGCTGGGGGCGGGCCCGCTGACCGGAGCCTGCCTGGCGATAGCGTCGCTGGCGGCGCTGAGCCGGGGGCTTCATCTCGACGGGCTGGCCGATCTGGCCGACGGCCTGGGTAGCGGCAAGCCCGCCCCGGCCGCGCTCGACATCATGCGCCGCTCCGACATCGGGCCGCTTGGCACCGTCACGCTCATCCTCACGCTGCTTATCCAGGTGGCTGCGCTCAGCCACGCGGAATCCGCCGGTCACGGGCGGGGACCCGCCGCGCTGATCACCGCGGGGGTCACCGGCAGGCTCGCCCTGACCTGGGCCTGCCGCCGGGGGGTCGCGGCGGCCCGGCCGGACGGGCTCGGTGCGCTGGTGGCGGGTTCGGTACGGCCGGCGATTCCGGCGGCCACCACCCTGGCGACCCTGGCGGCCGCGGTCGCGGCGGTGGCGATCTCGGCGACGGTATCCGGCGAGCCGCTCGGCTGGACTCTCCCGCTCGCCGTCCTGGCCGGCCTGGGCGCCGGTTTCGTCGCGCAACGGCACGCGGTACGCAGGCTGGGCGGCATCACGGGGGACGTCCTCGGCGCGCTGGCGGAGGTGGCGACCACCGTCACCTTGGTGGTGGCGGCGATGGGCCCGCCCGTTTGACGTCCCGGGCCCGGTCGGTCCGCCCAACCGGGCATGTTTGAATGGCGGAAAGGCCAGGCCCCGAGGCAGGAACCGCTGATGCCGCCCACGCATGAAGTGTTCAACCAGCCGCCCGCGCTCACCGGGTACGACGTCGCCGACGATCCGGCGATGCTCAGCGCGCTGCGCCGTGAGGGCGCCGCCTGGGCGGAGGAGGCCATCGGTGAACTCGGCCGTCTGGCCGGCTCGGCGCAGGCACAGCAGCAGGGCCGCCAGGCGAACGAGAACCCGCCGGTACTGCGCACCCACGACCGCTTCGGCCACCGCATCGACGAGGTGGAGTTCCATCCGGCCTGGCACGAGCTGATGACCGTGGCCGTACGGCGCGGACTGCACGCCGCGCCCTGGGTGGACGAGCGGCCCGGGGCCCATGTGGCGCGGGCGGCTGGCCTCTACGTGTGGGGTGCGACCGAGGCCGGACACTGCTGTCCGATCTCGATGACCTATGCCATCGTGCCCGCGCTGCGGCATGCACCCGGTCTCGCCCGGCGCTTCGAACCGCTGCTCGCGGCCCAGGAATATGACTTCGGCCTGCGCCCGCCCGACACCAAGCGGGGATTGCTTGCGGGCATGTCGATGACCGAGAAGCAGGGCGGTTCCGACATCCGGGCGAACACCACCCGCGCTGTGCCCGCGGCCGGGGACGGCAGCTACCTCCTGACCGGGCACAAGTGGTTCACCTCGGCGCCGATGGGCGATCTGTTCATGGTGCTCGCGCAGGCGCCGGGCGGATTGTCCTGCTTCCTGCTGCCCCGGGTGCGGCCGGATGGCACCCCGAACGGCATGCACCTGCAGCGCCTGAAAGACAAGCTCGGCAACCGGTCGAATGCATCCGCCGAGGTCGAGTACTGCCAGGCCATGGCCTGGCCGGTTGGCGAGGAGGGCCGGGGTCTGCGCACCATCATCGAGATGGTGAACATGACCAGGCTCGACTGCGTCCTCATAACCGCCACCGGGATGCGGACCGGGGTCACGGCCGCCGCGCACCATGCCCGTTATCGGACGGCCTTCGGCCGGAAGCTGGCCGACCAGCCGCTGATGGCCAGCGTGCTTGCCGACCTCGCGATCGAGTCGGAGGCGACGACGATGGCGGCGTTCCGGCTGGCCGGCGCGACAGACCGCGCGGTCCGCGGTGATGAGCAGGAAACCGCGTTCCGCCGCCTGGCGCTTGCGGCCACGAAGTACTGGGTGTGCAAGCGTGCTCCCGTGCACGCCGCCGAGGCACTCGAGTGCCTCGGCGGCAACGGCTACGTGGAGGACTCGGGCATGCCGCGCCTGTACCGCGAGGCTCCGCTGCAGTCCATCTGGGAGGGTTCTGGCAACGTCGCCGCCCTGGACGCGCTTCGTGCGCTGACCCGGCAACCCGAGTCCGCCGAGGCGTTCTTCTGCGAACTTGATCAGGCCGCAGGCGCGGATCGCCGACTGGATCAGGCGGCCGGCGGCTGCGCAAGGAACTCAGCGACCCGTCGCAGGCCCGGGCCCGCCAGCTGGCCGAAGCCATGGCGCTCACCCTTCAGGGTGCTCTGCTCGTCCGTCACGGCGACCCCGCCGTGGCTGACGCGTTCGTGGCGTCCCGGCTCGCCGGGGACTGGGGTCACGCCTTTGGCACGCTCCCCTCAGGCACCGACACCGCCGCAATCATCGGGCGCGCCACGCCCGAGATCAGCGGGCGAGACTCAGCCGGCGAGATCTAGCCGGGCGAGATCTAGCGGAGTGAGCCGATAAGCGATCGGCAAGCGGCCGGAAAACCCGAAGGCGGGCCTGGGCGGACCCGCCTTCTGGAAACGCAGTTGTGGTAGCGAAGTCACGCACCCGGGCTAGTTGCCGGTAGCCGCCCGGAACCTGACGACAAGTTCGGCAGGCACGCGACCGCGGTCCTTGACTTCAATGCCCTGCGCCTTAGCCCACTCACGAACCTCCGTGGTGTTAAGACCGCTGACCGCCGCCTTGCGACCGCCGCGGGCAGGCCGCCGGGCCGTGCCGCCACTGCTGCGCCGCGCGGCTTCGACGTACCGGGCCAGCGCTTTCCGCAGCGCATCGGCGTGCTTAGCGTTCAGGTCGATCTCGTACTCCGCTCCATCCAGTGCAAAGCGGACGGTTCCCTCTGCCTCGCTGCCATCGATGTCATCGATGAACAAGGTTTGTATCTTCTGAGCCACGTGTACTCCGTTCCACTCGTTGAATAGTGCATAAGCGTATACGATCAGCCGTCAATAAGGTGGCAGCAGCCCCCATTTACATTGCTGACCGTTCGCTGCACGTTCACCGCCACCTTCGCGATGAAGCGGAAGACTCCGGACGAAGTAACCAACAGTGCGCGGTCGCATACCTTAAGCCGCAGCCAGAGCACGGCTCAGGCGCACTTTGACTACCTTGCGGGACGGCTGCTGTCATTCCTGTCATGAGCGGAAACAGCCAGCGCGCTTGACCCGCGTTCGCATTGTCGGCCAGCCGCCGGCACTTAAGGGTCAGCCGCGCCCGGTAAGCAGACCGCAGCGGCCACGGTCATTGCGGGGTAACTTACCCGCCGCCTTGGCCAGGCAGATTTTGCCGAGCCGAACGCTGCGAACCATCCCGGCCAGAACCTGCCGCGGCTGCATTGATCCCGCGGCCGCCGAGCATAGGTTCCGCCCAGGCCGCCAGGCAGAGTGACCATAGCGACGGGTAATGAGATCGCAGATCGACCGTCCGCGCCCGTTTAGCCAGGTCAGAAGGCTCCGAACCCCGTCGCCCCACGGCCGCGATCAGGCGCTAGGCGGCATAGACGTCGGCCGGGAGGTGCCCAATCTGCTTAAGGAGCGAGAACCGATCCTGCATCGTAGAGATTTCTACCGCCTGGCCGTCTTTGAAGCGCCAGACAGCGAAGTCCCGCACCTCGACAGTCTTACCGGTCGCCTCGACGCCCCCGTATGGGCCGGTATGCGTTCCCCGCCATACAAGCCGCGTCACGATTTTGTCGATTGCTGAGAAGATGTCCTCGATGCTTGTCGTAAGATCAGGGAAGCTCGCCAGTCGCTCTTGTATCCTGCGTTTCGGTCCCGCCAACCCCGACATGGACTCCATTGGTTCTGAGCGTCTCACTGAACAGGTCGCCGGCCAGCGCGAGATTTCCGGCCCAGCCTTCGGTGAACCACCGACGGGTGATGTCCAGGTACTGTTCGCTAGAGGTCTGAGTGAACATGCTGTTTCCTCTCGCTTAACCGTGTTTGCGGCCGTGGGCGCCGTTACCAGAGGCAAGCCTTTTCACCAAGGCCTGCTCATGGCGCTTTCCGTGCGCTTGGGTCATGTGACTGCACGGAAGACGGGTAGATGCCGTCGCCCGGCTCCGCGGCCCGCGGATAGCGCTGGTTCTTACCGGCCCCGCAATTCCTGCCAGGTCCGGCCGCTCCGGACACTGGCCGGCTGCTCGGCCGCGATGTCGGATCCGGGGCGCGCGTCGGCGTCCCGGACCTTCACCAGGATCCAGCGCCTCGGCCCGGTTCTGGTAAGCGCGAAGCCGCCCGCCAGTTTCCGGCCGTACAGGACGAAGGAGATATGTCCCGGCTCGTCCCTGGCGATCTCGGCGGTCCCCTCATCCCAGATGATCACCGCGCCGCTGCCGCGGCGATGGCCGTCATGAACACCCTCGAACTCGCCCGCCGCCATGGAATGGTCTTCCACAGGGACAGCAAGCCGCCGGATCCCCGGATCCAGCGAAGGTCCCTTGGGTACCGCCCACGAACGCAGCACATCGCCGGACTGCAGGCGGAAATCGAAGTGCAACGTCGTCGCGTCGTGCAGTTGCACGACGAAACGAGGCGGGCGCTCCACTCCCCCAGTATGTCCGCGGGCCGTCCATCCGCCGCCGCCTGCTCGCTGTTCGCCAGCGCGCGCGAGGCGTACGCTTGCGGCTATGGGCCTTCGTTCCTGGTTCGTTTCCTACTGGTCGCAGGACTCGCCCGGCCGGCGGGGCAGCCTGGTCATCAGCCGGAGGAAAGGCCGGCCTAAGCTTGAGGACATCAAGCGGGCCGCCGCCGAGGACGTCGCCAGGATCGAGGAAGACGACAAGTACTTCGGCCGGGACGCGCCGGCGGACCAGGATGACGGCACCTGACCGGCGTGGCTAGCGGTGGCGCCCCGGCGGTTCGCTGAGGTCAGGCCTGGCTGATCCGCCGATGACCGGGCGGCTGCTGCCGCCGCCGGGCTAGGCTGGCGGATCGTGGTGACGACACCGGACATTCCCGGACATAGGGTCGGCGGTGTCCTCGGCGCGGGCGGCTTCGCCACCGTATACCGGTGCTGGCAGGTCGCGGTCGGCCGGGAAGTGGCCGTGAAGGTCGATAACCGGGCGCTGCTCAGCGAGCGTGATCGCCGGCGGTTCTTCCGTGAGGTGACCGCGGCCGGCCGGTTGTCCGGGCACCCGCATGTCATCGACGTGTACGACGCGGGCACGCTCGATGATGGCCGGCCCTACCTGGTGATGGAGCTGTGCCCGGCCGGCTCGCTGAACGACGCGGTCCGCAGGAACGGGCCGATGGACGCCGAACAGGTCCGCGACATCGGCATCAGGCTGGCCGACGCGCTCGCCGCCGCCCATGCGGCCGACGTGCTGCACCGCGACATCAAGCCGGCGAACATCCTCGTCAACCGGTACGGCATGGTCGGGCTGGCTGACTTCGGGCTGGCCTCGATCATCTCGGCCCGGGGCGAGCAGACCGCCTCCCGCGAGGCGCTGACCCCGGCGTACTCATCGCCGGAGACGTTCCGCGGTGAGGAGCCGACCGTCCTGGCGGATGTCTATTCCCTGACGGCCACCCTATACGCCCTGCTGGCCGGGTGGCCGCCGCGCTTCCCGGCCAGCCCGACGCCGCCGAGCCTGGCCACGCTCATGTCGCTGCACGACAAGCCGGTCGACGACGTTCCCGGCACGCCCGCGGCGCTAATGGCCCTGCTGCGCAGCGGCCTTTCCCCCGATCCGGCGGCGCGGCCGCCGAGCGCCGCAGCGTTGCGGGACGCACTGGCCGCCCGGCAACCGGCAGTCGGCTCCCCGCCGGAGCAGGCGCTCCCCGCGCAGGCGTTCCGCGCTGGCCCGGCGCTCCCCGCTGGCCCGGCGCTCCCCGCTGGCCCGGCGCTCCCCGCTGGCCCGGCGCTCCCCGCTGGCCCGGCGCTCCCCGCTGGCCCGGCGCGGAGCTCGCGGTGGCTGACGCCGCGGCGCATCGGGCTGGCCGCCGCGCTCAGCGTCATCCTCGCGGCCGCCGTCCTGACCGCCGCGCGGTTCCTCCCGTACGGCGCGGGGACGGGTGCCGCGCCCGGCCAGACGCCCGGGAGCGGCCAGACGGCCGGAGGCGGCCCTGGGACCTCGGCGGCGAGTCATAGCGGCGGTCCTTCCGCCGCGGCCGCCTACGGGATCAAGACCGTGACCGCGGGCTGCCCGGCGGCGGCGACGGGGGTCGCCACGGCGCAATGCCCGGCCGCCCCGGAATGCTGGAACGGGATCACGGATATCTCCGGCGCGGTCAGCGCCGCAAGCTTGCCCTGCAGCCAGCCGCACTATTGGGAAACGTTCGCGATCGCCATCATGCCCGCCGGCGCGCGCACCTTCGAACTGCCGGCGCTGGCGGCCAATCCGACGGTGCGGGCGCTCTGCTCGGTGCAGGTCCTGCTCGAGTCGCGGCGGGCGGCGGCGCGCCTGCTCCCGCGCAGCGGGTGGCGGGTCGCGGTGCTGCCGCCCAGTGAGCCCTTGTTTTACGCCGGCACGCGTACCTACCGCTGCGTGGCCAGCCAGTACCTGAACCAGCCGAGCACGTCGCAGTTCCGCTAGCGCCGGTCAGGTTATCGGCTCGGGGCGCCGTGCCCGCCTTCGAAGGGGATCACGTGCCATGCCGCGAACCCCGGCCGCGCACCTTAACCCGAAGTTGCCGCTGGTTGGGTAGGTAATTGGGGCTGCTGGCCTGGGATTTTACGGTGCTGCGCGCCATCGGCTACAAGCTCTGAGCTTGCGGCCGGGCGGTTCGGGACCTTCCGCCCTAGCACGGACCGGACACGGCGTCCGATCCTGCCGACCTGACCACGTGGCACGCCATAAGGAGGCCGGTCATGAGAGCACAAGCCGGAGACGAACTGACGGTCAAGGGTCGCCACCAGGGGGATGGGGACCGTCACGGCGAGATCATCAAGGTGGACGGGGTAGACGGCGCGCCGCCGTACCTGGTCCGCTGGGGAGACGGGCACGAGAGCGTGTTCTTCCCCTCATCTGACGCCGTGGTCGAGCACCACGCGGCCCCGGGCGCAGAATAGGCCGGTGTCACAGTGACGTACGGACCTCGAAGCGTTTGGGCTGCCCGCCCTGGACGATGAGCAAGCCGCCGAACACGCCCGCCATTGATCCTGCTTGAATACGGGGTCGAGTTCCGTGCCGTTGGCTAGCTTCAGCACCTCCAGCGCGAAGCCGACGTACGCCGCGTAGTCGTACGGGCAGCCGACGAGCGCGTGGGCCCGCGCGACGATGCTGTCGCGCTGGGGATCGGTCAGCGGATCATGGGTGTTCCATACCGCGTCCGGATGCGAATCGGCCGGCGAGACCTTGGCGACGGGCGGTTCGCCCTCGACGATCTGCCCGTTGCCGATGTAGACGAAGGCGTGCCCCGCCCACGACTCGGTGGCGTGCCTGATGAGCTCCCCGGTAATGCCCGAGCCGTGGCTGACGCCGTAACAGCCGGGCTGGATGATATCGCCGTTGGCCGCGGTATACGGAGCCAGCGTCGATCCCGCGGGCGAGACAGGAATGTCGGTGACGGTCATGAGATCCCCCTTGTGGACGTGTCCGCTCTACTGCCTCGGAGCACGATGGCGGCCGCTGATACATTCCGGTGCGAGCCTGGGCACAAGAGGCGGCTCGCCTGCGGGCGCACTGATAGTTATCAAGCTGTAATCGCTGAAACACCATCCAGCCTGCCGGTCAGCAGTCTTTATAGCTGCGATGTTCAACGGGGCGCCGCAGATCACGTTGGCCTGACGTTTGATGGGGTGGAAGCACATGACGAGCAGCAATCCGGACCGGCACGTTCCCGCTCACCAGCGCAGGGCCCGCCGGGTCAAGGCCGTCGCGGCGCTGCTTGCGGCCACGGCGGCCACGGCGGCCACGTCCTGCTCCGCCGCGGCGGCGCTGGCCGCGCCCGCCCCGGGCACCGTCCAGCCGGCCTGGCACATCGTCAAGCAGGTGCACAACGGACCATTCGGCGGCTTCACCGCGGTCACCGCGGTCGGCAGGAACGGCGGATGGGCGTTCAACCAGGGCTCCGCGCCGACCGCCTGGCAGCGCAGCGGATCGACCTGGACTCAGGTCACGTTCCCTGGCCGGCCCAACGAGGTCGTCGTCGCGGCCGGGGCCGCGTCCGCGACCGACGTCTGGGCGTTCACCGCCGGCGGGGCGCAGTCCCGCGCGCTGCGGTGGAACGGCCACGTCTGGGCGGTACAGCGGTCGTTCTCCCAGCAGATCGGCGGGGCGGTGGTGATCAGCCCGAGCGACGTCTGGGTGTTCGGCCAGCCCTACTTCCCCGGCACCGGACTCGGGGCCTGGCACTACAACGGCCACACCTGGTCCCGGCTGGCCTCCGGCCACGGCCTGCAGGGCGGCAGCGCGCTCGGCGCCAATGACATCTGGGCTGTCGACGGAGCGTACGTCGCGCACTGGAACGGCTCCACCTGGTCCCGCACCTCGGTGGCTCACCTGCTCCCCGCCAAGCAGCAGCTCAACAACCCGCTGCTCACCGGCATCGTCGCGGTGTCAGGGAGCAGCGTCTACGCCATCGGGAACGGCGACCTCCAAGACGAGGGCGGCCCGATGGTGCTGCTGCACTGGGACGGCCGCCAGTGGAGCAAGGTGGCGCAAGGCAACTACGGGTTCGGCGTCCAGCCGCTCGAGCAGGCCAGCTCCGACGGTCAGGGCGGCCTGTGGATCCCGATGCCCGGCGTCGGCGGGCAGCGGTCCTACCTGCTGCACTACGCGGCTGGGCAGCTGACCCAGGCCGCGCTGCCCGCCGGGGCGTCCCGGATGAGCGTCGATGCGGTGGCGCTGATTCCCGGCACCCGGTTCCTGCTCGGCGGCGGCGACACCCATGCCGCCAACAACCCGGGCACCAGCGTCGTGGCCGTGATCCTGCAGTACGGTTTCTGAGCGCGTGCACCATGGACCGTTCGGCCAAAAAATTCAGGGCGCGGCCATTCCGTTACTTACGGTCCAAAATGATCGCTGGTTTTGCTCGCAGGGTGTAACGCCGCTAGCGTGCCAAGCATGGCAGCGGATGGGCGGCGGCACGTAATCGCGATCGGCGGCGGCATGATGGTGCCCGATGGCCAGGTGCCCGTGCTCCTGGATTACGTGCTGCGGCTGACCGGGCGGCGCGAGCCCAGGATGTGCGTGCTGAACACCGCGGGCGGCGATGACCCGCGGTGGCCGCTGCTCATGTACGACCGTTTCGCTGGGCACCCGGCGCGGGTCAGCCACCTGGCCCTGTTCCCGATGCCGAACGTCTCCGACCCCGAAGACCTGCTGCTGTCCCAGGACGTCATCTTCGTCGGCGGCGGCAGCGTGGCGAACATGGTGGCCGTGTGGCGGGTGCACGGGCTCGACGTGATCATGCGCAAGGCCTGGCAGGCGGGCATCGTGCTGACCGGGTCGAGCGCCGGCGGGATCTGCTGGTTCGAAGGCGGCACCACCGACTCGTTCGGACGCGAACTGCGGGCGTTCACCGACGGGCTGGGGCTGCTGGCCGGGAGCTACTGCCCGCACTACAACTCCGAGCCCCGCCGGCGGCCGCTCTACCACCGGCTCATCGCGAATGGCACCCTGGCAGGCGGCATCGCCTGCGATGACGGCGCGGCCGCGCACTTCGCCGACGACACGCTGACCGAACTGATCGCGGACCGCCCGGACGCGAGCGCGTACCGGGTGGAGCCGGGCATCACCGAGACCCGGCTCGACACCCGCTGCCTCGGCTAGGGCTCAAGGACGGCTAGGGCTTCGGGCAGGCGGTGGCGCGGCGCAGGGACCAGCCGAGCGCCGCGAACACGCACACGGGCAGCAGCCACCAGACGTTGGCGCCGGCCACGTGGACCAGCAGGGCGGTCAGCGCGAGGGCCACCACCACGACGGCCGCGACGCGCCAGTCGTCGCCGACCACGAAGTCGTACCAGAAGGCGCCGATCGCCTTGAGCCGCTTCATGAGCGGGTCACCTCCCCGGACTCGGACGGCTGCGCGGCTGGCGCCTGCTGCGGACGGCGCCCCGGCCGCAGCAGGGCGGTGTAGCCAAGGGATACCAGCGCGACTACGGGGACGAGGACGAGCAGGGCCGCGTCGTGGCCCGGCCAGGAGACGCCCGCGCCCTCGGCGCCCCAGAACAGGCCGAACGACGTGAGCATGATGCCCACGACGAACTTCATCGCGTTCTCGGGCAACCGGGCCAGCGGGGCGCGGACCGCGATCCCCGTCAGCGTCACCGCCGCGATCGCCGCCACCGCACCGATCACCGCGGCGCCCACGTTGTGCTGGTTGGCGCCGAACGTGATCACGATGAAGACCACCTCCAGGCCCTCGAGCAGGACGCCCTTGAACGAAAGCGTGAAGGCGTACCAGTCGCGGACGCCACGCCGCGACTCGGCCGCCGCGGCCTTCGCGGCCGCCACCTCACGCAGGTAGGCACTCGCCTCGTCGTGCAGCGACTTGTGCCCGGTGGCGCGCAGGATGGCCTTGCGCAGCCACTGGATCCCGAAGATCGCCAGCAGCGCGCCGACGACCAGGCGCAGCGCCGCCAGCGGGATCAAGGTGAGGGCGGGCCCAAGCGCGGCGGTCACCACGGCCAGCACGACCAGGGCCGCCGCCAGACCAGCGAACGTCGACCGCCACTCGCGGGTCAGGCCCGCGGCGAGCACGATGGTCAGCGCCTCGGTCGCCTCGACCGCACAGGCGACGAAGACGGTCAGGATGAGGGGAAGCGCGGTCACGGAGCCTCCTTCAGCACGGGGCCTCCACTAGGTCATGGACAATGTTCGGGTGACTGAGAAAGCTGAGACCGGGACCGGATGGCTGGTCCTCATCTACCGCGTGCCGCCGGAGCCAACCAGGCTGCGCTCCACGGTCTGGCGGCGGATCAAGAGCCTGGGCGCCATCTACCTGCAGAACTCGGCCGCCGCCCTGCCGGCCAACACGGCCAACGAGCGGGCGCTGCGCAAGCTCAGACGCGAGATCATCGAGATGTCCGGCACCGCGGTCCTGCTGTCGTGCGACGTGCTGGCCGGCGAATCCGATATCCATAACGCCTTCCAGGCGGCCAGGAACGATGAGTACGAGGAAATCGTCGACAAGTGCGAGGACTTCCTCGCGCAGGTGAAGAAGGAGTACGTGGCGAATCACTTTACCTACGCGGAGCTCGAGGAAAACGAGGTTGACCTCGTCAAGCTGCGCAACTGGTTCGCCAAGGTGCGGGACAGGGACGTTTTCGATGCCGACGGCCGGCACGCGGCCGAGAAGTCGCTCGAAGAGTGCGAGCAGTCGCTGGAAGCCTACGCGGCCCGGGTGTACGCCGAGGAGGCCGAAGGCCAGTGACCCGCCGGGCAGCACCGCCCGCATCCCGCCTCCTGAAGGTGATTGCAACCGTCGTTAGATTATATCCCTAACGGGGGTTATGGTAGTTTCGTGACCATCGCTTCATCTTACGGTCAACTTCCGGACACCTGTCCGGCCGGGTCACCGACGTCGCCTTCCGCGGCCGTGGTTACGTCTTCCCCGGCGAGCAGTAAAACCATTAGGGCCGCAGACCCTTGCCGGGCACGTAAGAAGAGAGCCAGACCCCGCTGAGCCAGGGGTATTGGCAGAGCTTGGACACCAGCAGATGCCCTACGATCAGCAAGATGACGGTCTCATTGCTCACCAGCCAGTCAGCGCCGACGGCGACCGATGCCGATGCCCTCGTGATCGGGGTGTTCCAGCGCCCAGACGGCCCTGTTCCCACGCCAGGTACGGATGAAATCGACCTGATGGCGGCTCTGACCGCGCTTGGCGCCACGGGCAAGCCCGAGGAGATCACCAAGATTCACACGGCCGGCCGCCTGGCGGCCCCGGTGATCGTCGCCGTCGGCCTCGGCTCCGAGCCGAAGGACTCCGGCCCCGATGACGAGGAGCGGCGGGCTTACCTGGAAAGGCTACGCCGGGCCGCGGGCGCCGCCGTCCGTGAGCTCATCTCCTCTTTCACGTCCGGCCAGGCCAGGCGCATCTCAGTCGCGCTTCCCGCCGGGCAGCCGGACGAGGCCGAGGCGGTCGCGCTCGGCGCGCTGCTCGGCGGCTACGCCTTCCGTAAGTACCGGACGACCGCTAACGCGGCGGGCGACGTCGAGCAGGTCCTGCATACCGCGCACGACAACGCCGTCAGCCGGGCCCGGATCCTGGCCGAGGCCATGATGCTCGTCCGCAACCTGGTCAACACCGCCCCCGCCGACCTGGTGCCCGCGGACCTGGCCGCGGTGGCCGAGCAGGCGGCGGCCGCGCACGGCCTGGGCGTGCAGGTCCTGGATGAGAATGAACTCGCCAAGGAAGGCTTCGGCGGCATCCTCGCGGTAGGAATGGGCTCCTCTCATCCGCCGCGGCTTGTCAGGCTCGAGTACACCCATCCGGACGCCGTCCGCACCGTGGTATTCGCGGGCAAGGGCATCACGTTCGACTCGGGCGGCCTGTCGCTCAAGCCGCCCAAGGCGATGGAAACGATGAAGGCCGATATGAGCGGCGCGGCGGCGGTGCTGGCCGCGGTGCAGGCCATCGCGGAACTCGGCCCGGCGGTGAACGTGATCGGGTATCTTCCGCTCGCCGAGAACATGCCGGGCGGGGCCGCGCAGCGGCCTTCCGACGTCATCACGATCTACGGCGGCAAGACCGTGGAGGTGCTGAACACCGACGCGGAGGGCCGCCTCGTGCTCGCCGACGCCCTGGCCCGCTCCGGAGCCGACCAGCCCAGCCTGCTCGTCGACGTGGCTACACTGACGGGGGCGCAGACAGTGGCGCTCGGCACCCGGACGGCAGGGGTAATGGCCAGTGACGACTCGCTGGCCGCTGAGGTCGCGGACTCGGCCAGGCGGGCAGGCGAGGCCATGTGGCCGATGCCGTTGCCAGATGATCTCCGTATGGGACTCGATTCAGCCGTGGCCGACATCGCCAACGTCTCTCCCGACCGCGGCGGCGGCATGCTCGTGGCCGGGCTGTTCCTGCGGGAGTTCGTGCCCGCCGGCGTCCGCTGGGTGCATCTGGACATCGCCGGGCCCGCCTTTAACGACGGCTCCTCCTACGGGTACGTCGCCAAGGGCGGTACCGGAGCGGCCGTTCGGACCCTGGTGCAGATCGCGGCGGACGTGGCCGAAGGAAGACTTCCGGCCAGCCAGTCCGACGGCAAGTGAAATGATGAAGACTGGGTAAGCCGACTGAGGCTGACTAAGGAGGCTCGAGGGGTGGCAGAGGGAATCGGCAGCTACGACATCGTCGTGCTCGGCGGCGGCAGCGGCGGGTACGCCTGCGCGCTGCGCGCGGCCGAGCTCGGCAAGCGCGTGGCGCTGATCGAGAAGGACAGGGTCGGGGGGACCTGCCTGCATCGCGGCTGCATCCCGACCAAGGCGCTGCTGCACGCGGCGGAAATCGCGGATCACACCAGGGACAGTGCCTCGGTCGGCGTCCTGTCCACGTTCGATGGCATCGACGTCCCCGGCGTGCAGTCGTATAAGGACGGCGTGGTGGACCGGCTCTGGAAGGGCCTGCAGTCCACGATCGCGAGCAGGAAGATCGACACCATCGAGGGACACGGGCGGCTGGAGTCGCCGCACAGCGTCCGGGTCGGCGACACCATCTATGAGGCCGGGCACATCGTGCTCGGCACCGGATCGCAGCCGCGGAGCCTGCCCGGTCTCGACATCGACGGCGAGCGGGTGATCACCTCCGATCACGCGCTCAAGCTTGACCGGGTGCCCGAGTCGGTCGTCGTCCTGGGCGGCGGCGTGATCGGCGTCGAGTTCGCCAGCGTGTGGCGGTCCTTCGGCGCCGAGGTCACGATCGTGGAAATGCTTCCCCAGCTGGTGCCACTGGAAGACGAGAACAGCGCGAAGCTGCTGCAGCGGGCGTTCCGGCGCCGTGGCATCCGTTTCGAGCTCGGGGCCAGGTTCGAGTCGGTTAAGCACACCGACACCGGCGTCACGGTCACGCTCGAGGGCGGCAAGACGCTCGACGCCGACCTGCTGCTGGTCGCGGTCGGCCGCGGCCCGGTCTCCGACGGCCTCGGTTACGAAGAAACCGGCGTGGCCATGGAGCGGGGCTTCGTCAAGGTGGACTCGCTCTGCCGGACGAACATCCCCTCGGTCTCCGCGGTCGGTGATCTCATCAACACGCCGCAGCTCGCGCACGTGGGATTCGGGGAGGGGATCATGGTCGCCGAGCGGATCGGCGGCCTGCCGGTCACGCCGATCGACTATGACGGCGTGCCGCGGATCACCTACTGCGACCCTGAGGTGGCCTCCGTCGGCCTCACCTCGGCACAGGTCACCGAGCGCGGGCTGAAGACCGTGGAACTCAACTACTCACTCGGCGGCAACGGCCGGAGCGTGATCCTGCAGACGCAGGGCGCAGTCAAGGTGATCGCCCTGTCCGAGGAAGGCGGCCCCGGCCGCGTGGTCGGCATTCACATCGTCGGCAGCCACGTAGGCGAGCTCATCGCCGAGGCCCAGCTCATTTACAACTGGGATGCCGAGCCCGCAGACGTGGCCCAGCTCATCCATCCCCATCCCACCCAGTCGGAGGCGATCGGCGAGGCGATGCTCGCGCTGGCCGGCAAGCCTCTGCACGTACACGCCTAGGAGTCGGGAGAATCATGTCGGTCTCCGTATCCATGCCGCAGCTCGGTGAGAGCGTCACCGAGGGCACCGTCACGCGCTGGCTGAAGAAGGAAGGCGAGCGCGTGGAGGTGGATGAGCCGCTCCTTGAGGTGTCGACCGACAAGGTAGACACCGAGATTCCCTCGCCCGCGTCGGGGATCCTGCGTGGCATAGCGGTCGATGAGGACGAAACGGTGGCGGTGGGCGGGCAGCTCGCCGTGATCGAGGACAGCGAGAGCAGCGAGTCCGCGCCCGCGGGCGACTCCCTCGCCCCGCAGCCGGCCGCCGCCCCGCAGCCGGCCCCTCCGGCCCAGTCCGCGCCCGCCGCAGGCTCGGACGGCTGGAGTTCGCAGGTTAACTACGCCCCGCCGGCTCAGCCGGCCCCGCCGGCTCCGCCGGCCCCGGCCGCGGGGTTGTCCGCCCAGGCACCCGCCTATGCTCCCCCGCCTGCTTACGCTCCCCCGCCCGCCTACGGGCAGCCGAACCCGGCGGCCCAGCCGTTCTCCGGGTACGGTCAGCCGAGCCAGCCGGCTCCGCAGGCCGAGCCCGTGTACCAGGCTCCTTCGCAGGAGTATCCGCCACCGACGCCGCTGCCCACGGCGGGCGACTCGCCCTATGTCACCCCGCTGGTCCGCAAGCTCGCGGCCGAGCACGCCGTGAACCTGGAGGCCGTCACAGGTACCGGGGTGGGCGGCCGCATCCGCAAGCAGGATGTCGTCGAGGCCGCCCGCACGCAGCGCGCGGCCCAGCCCCAGAACGCACAGCCCCAGAACGCACAGAGCCCTCGGCCTGCTCAGCAGCCCGAGCCTGCCCGGCAGCCCCAGGTGCCCCAGCAGCCCCAGCCCCAGGAGGCCGGCCGCCGCAGCCGGTGCCGGCCGCTCCGCAGCAGCCCGCCGCCCGCGCCACCGCGGCGCCAAGGCCGGCCGTGATGCCCTCCTCGCTGCGCGGCACGACTCAGCGGATGTCCAGGCCCCGCCAGGTCATCGCGCAGCGGATGGTCGAGTCGCTGCAGGTTTCCGCGCAGCTCACCACCGTGGTGGAAGCCGACGTCACGGCCATCGCCAGGCTGCGGCAGCTCGCCAAGGGCGATTTCGAGGCCCGGGAGGGCGTCAAGCTGTCGTTCCTCCCGTTCTTCGCGCTCGCCGCGGTCGAGGCCCTGAAGGTGCACCCTAAGCTCAACGCCGTGATCGACGGGGATCAGGTCACCTACCACGACGCCGAGCACCTCGGAATCGCGGTCGACACCGAGCGCGGCCTGATGGTGCCGGTCATCCACAACGCGGGCGACCTCAACATCGGGGGCCTGTCCCGCAAGATCAGCGACCTCGCGGAGCGGACCAGGTCCGGGCACGTCGGTCCGGATGAGCTGGCCGGCGGCACGTTCACGCTGACCAACACCGGCAGCCGCGGCGCCCTGTTCGACACGCCCATCATCAACCAGCCGCAGGTCGCCATCCTGGGCACCGGGACCGTCGTCAAGCGGCCCGTGGTGGTCGACGATCCCGCCCTCGGTGAAGTGATCGCGGTGCGGTCGATGGCGTACCTCGGGCTCACCTACGATCACCGGCTGGTCGACGGTGCCGACGCGGCCAGGTTCCTCACCATGGTGAAGAACAGGCTCGAAGAAGGGGCCTTCGAGGCAGAACTAGGCCTTTAGCCACCGAGTGCGCCAGCGCATGAAGGTCGCGGTCACCGGCTCGTCCGGGCTGATCGGCAACGCGCTCGTGGCCAGCTTGCGCGCGGACGGCCACGAGGTCGTCAAGCTCGTCAGGCGGCCGTCACGGTCGGCCGACGAGGTCCGCTGGGACCCGCGCGCGGCGGACGCCAAGCTCAGCCCGTCCAGCCCGGACGGGCTGGACGGGCTCGACGCCTGCGTGCACCTGGCGGGTGCGGGCGTCATGGATCACCGCTGGACGGCCAGGTACAAGGCGGAGATCCGGGCCAGCCGGGTGCTCGGCACTCGTGCGCTTGCTGGCGCGCTCGCCAAGCTGGGCTCGCCACCCGCGACGTTCGTGTCGGCCTCGGCCATCGGCTGGTACGGCCATACCGGCGGAGGCGCGGTCGATGAGTCGGCCCCCGCCGGGCGCGCCTTCCTGGCCCGGGTGGTGGAGGACTGGGAGGCAGCCGCCGAGCCGGCTGCCGACGCGGGTATCCGGGTCGCGCGGCTGCGCAGCGGCCTGGTCCTGACCCCCGGCGGCGGGATACTCGCCCGGCTGCTTCCGTTGGCCAGGCTGGGGCTGTGCCCGAGGTTCGCCTCGGGCCAGCAGGTCATGAGCTGGATCTCGATGACCGACGAGATCGGCGCCATCCGGTTTGTGCTCGACCGGAAGGAGATCAGCGGCCCTGTCAACCTGACCGCCCCGAATCCGGTCACGAACTCCCAGTTCACCGCCGCGCTGACCGCCGCCGTCGGGCGCGGCGACCTGCCCTGGCTGCGCGTCCCGGTCCCGGCACTGCGCCTCGCCCTAGGCGAGGCCTCCGTCGAGCTGCTGACCAGTGCCCACGTCATCCCCGCGCGCCTGCAGGACGCAGGCTACGAGTTCCGGCACCCCACCCTGCCGGTAGCCCTGTCCGCGGAACTTGCCCGCTGATAAGCCGCCCGGTACCGGGCGTCACCGAAGCGTGATCACGTTCGCGGTGATCAGGGCGGCGGCGTCGGAAGCAAGGTAGGCGATCACTTCCGCGACCTCGGCCGGGCTGGCCACGTGGATCAGCTCGCGGCGGGCGGCTACCTCCTGGCGTACGGCGTCGGTGACCCAGCCCGTATCGGTGACCGGCGGGTACACCATGTTGGCGGTGATGCCGTAGGGAGCCAGTTCCAGGGCGGCTGACATGGTGTAGTTTGCCTGGGCGGCCTTGGCGGCCCCGTAGGAGACTTCCTCGGGGAAGCCGAGATCCCCGCCCGAGGTCAGCCCGATGATGCGACCCCAGTCTGCGCCGCGGGCGATGTGCCGGCGTGCGAACTCGCGGCGCCGATACCGTGATTGGCTCCCGTCACAATCGCCGTATGACCGGCTGTCATCATGGCCGCCCTCCTGAGTTCAGCACGAACGTAGCTCCTGGACGATGCGGCCGCCCTCGAGGACGATGAGGCGGCCGGCTAGCACGAGCGCCTCAAGCGGATCGTGGGTGACCAGCAGGCACGGCCCGGTGAAGTCGGCCAGGTGGCGCTTGAGCTCGGCCTGCACGTCAAGGCGGGTGCCGGCGTCCAATGCTGACAGGGGTTCGTCCAGCAGCAGCAGCGCTGGCTGCCCGGCCAGGGCGCGAGCCAGTGCCACCCTTTGCGCCTGGCCGCCGGACAGTTGCCCGGGTTTGCGGTCGGCCAGGTCAGGAGCATCGTTGGTCATCAGGCCGCTCCGCAATCACTTGCCGAACAAGGGTGACAGCATAACGCTTGACCGAGCACCGGGCGGGGCCGGTGTCATGGGTCCATAGGCGGGTCTGGTCAGCTTTCGGCGGGTTCCAGGATGATGTCGAAATCAGCGATGCAGAACGGTGCGCTGAGCGCGTACCTGGCCGCCTGCTCCGGGTCGTCGACGGGTGTGAACTCCTTGATCAGGCTCTTCTTCACCGCGAACACCGCGTCTGATTCGATGTACTGGCTGCCGGCCACGAAGATGTGCGTGGTCAGCTCGCGGTGCCGCGGCGCGGTCACGATGAAATGGATGTGCGCCGGGCGGTACGGATGGCGCTTGGTGGCGTTCAGCAGCGCGCCGACCGGGCCGTCGGTCGGTATCGGGTAGTAGCTCGGCACGACCGTGCGGAACCAGAACGACCCGTCCTCGTCGGCGGTGAACAGGCCGCGCCCGTTGGCCCGCGGCTGCACATCCGGCTGCTGTACATCGTAAAAGCCCTGGTCGCTGGCCTGCCAGACGTCAAGTTCGGCACCCGGCAGCGGCGTGCCGTCGGCCGAGAGCACCCGCCCGCGCACGACGCACGGCGTCCCGGTCCCGACGAAGTCGATGGTCTCGCCGAGCTCGCGGCGAGGGGATTTGACCACGTGGAAGGGGCCGAGCACGGTGGATTCCGTGGCCCCGCCGGTCCGGTTGTTGATCGTCTCCACCAGCATGGAAATGCCGAGCACGTCGGAGAGCAAGATGAATTCCTGCCGCTCCTCGTCGCATTTCTGGCCGGTCGCGGTGAGGAAGCCGATCGCGTACTCCCACTCGGCGAGCGTGGGCTCGGTTTCCCTGACGAAGGCGTGCAGGTGCCTGACCAGGCTGCTCAGCAGCTCACGCAGCCGCGGGTCCGGAGTCCGGGCGAAGCTCTCGACCACCGCGTCGGCGGCGGTGTCCTCGGTGAAGTCGGTGGCCATGGCCGACAGCGTAAGTCCCGCGGATACCGAAGCGCCACATCGGAGACCGGGCCGAGGTGCTGGAGCTTGTCGGGGTTGACCACGGACCTGATGGCCTGCACGGCGCCGTCGGCGATGTCGAGGGTGATGACGCTGACCACGCGGTCGTCGGCGTCGTAGGACACTAGTCCCGGCTGGCCGTTGACCAAAGCCGGCTCGCCGCGGGCGCCCAGCTTCGACCCCCGCCGCTGCAGCCCGAGCAGGAACCGGGCGACCCGTTCGGCCCCGTGGAACGGCTTGGACGCCGCCCACGCCTTGCCGCCGCCATCCCCGATCATGACCACGTCGGGGGCGAGCGTTTCGAGCAGGCCGGCCAGGTCGCCGCCTGCGGCGGCGGCGAAGAACCGGCGGGCCACCTCGTCGCGCTGCTCGCGCGAGGCGTCGAAACGCGGGCCTTTGAGCCCGGCCCGGCCCTCGTCGATGTGATGCCGGGCGCGGGCGAGGATCTGGCGGCAGTTCGGCTCGGCCTTGCCGGTGATCCCGGCGATCTCGCGGTAGTCGTAGCCGAACACCTCGTGCAGCAGGAACACCGCGCGCTCGGTCGGGGACAGGCTTTCCAGCAGGACCAGGAAGGCCATGGACAGGGAGTCGGCCAGCTCCGCGCGCTCCGCTGGGTCGGGCTCGCTGCCCGCCATGAGCGGCTCGGGCAGCCAGGCGCCGACGTAGGACTCGCGCCGCACCCTGGCGGATCGCAGGTGGCTGATGGCCAGCCGGGTCGTGGCCGTGGCCAGGTACGCCTTGGGCGCGGAGATGACCGCGCCGTCACGCAGGACCTGGGTCAGGCGCAGGAAAGCCTCCTGGACGATGTCCTCGGCGTCGCTGACGCTGCCGGTCATCCGGTAGGCGATCGAGAACATCAGCGGGCGGTACTCGGTGAATTCGCTCGTGTCCACGCGTGTCTCCCTCGGGGTTTCCCGACCTCTAAGACGAGGAGCGACGCCCGGCTGTGACATCCGCATCCTGGGGCCTGAACCGGGCAGGCAGGCACTCCTCGAGCCCGTACGCGAACAGCGGCACCCGCCACAGCGGGGGTACCGGCCCGACGATCCCGGCCAGCTGCATCAAGGTCTGGATGGTGACACGCACCAGCCGCCGCGCGGCGGCGAACATCATGAGGGAAAGCGGGAGCTCGGCCAGGACCGCGGTGGCGATACTGATCGTGAAACCGCGCGAGCCGTAATCGAGCGTCACGTCGAACCACGCGTCGCACAACAGCAGCGTGCCCGTCATGATCATGAAGAAGATGACGATCTGACGCTGCTGCCACGCGGCCCAGCCGGTAGCGGCGAACCCGGCGAGCTCGGCGACATCCAGCCCGACCCACACGGTCCGCCAGTCCGTGGAGGTGTAGTGCCCGGGCAGGGTCAGGATGAGGATGGCGATCCACGCCGCCAGTACGACACAGCATCCCGTCATGAACACCAAGCCGAACCGCCTGCGGCGCAACAGCCGGGGATCGGTGAGCGGGTGCTGCATGTCGATGGCGGTCAGGGCCCGGGCCAGCTCACGCCGCTCCTGCGGGCTCATCTTCTGCAGTTCAGCGTGATCGATCACGTAATCTATTGTCGGCTCAGCCCCCCGGCGGGCGGCGGTCAGGCCGGCCGGCGGTCATGCTCCGCATGCTCGTGCATCCGGCGACGCGAGAACGCCTCGTGCAGGCCGGCCCCGGACAGCGGCGTGTGGCGCAGCGAGGGGCGCGACCTGTGGGCCGCCGCGGCCGTGGTGGCGTCGCCGGGCGCGGCCGCGACCCGGAGGCTGGCCTCGACGGTGGCCCTGAGCAGGCGGCGCGCCGCGACGAACGCCAGGATAGCGAGTGGCAGCTCGGCGAAAACCGCAGACGCCAGGCTCATCCAGAAGCCGCTCGTCTTCAGCGACGTCGTCACGTCAAACCAGGCGTCACAGCACAGCATCGTGCCGGCCAGCACGAGCAGCAGGATGACGATCTGCCGCTGCCGCCATAGCGCCCAGGCCGTCGCCGCGAAGGCGGCGAGCAGGAACACGTCGAAGTTCACCCAGACGGCGCGCCAGTGATGCGCGTCGAAATGGTGCGGCAGCGTGGCGGCCAGGACCACGATCCAGCCGGCCAGGGCCACGCAGCACCCGGCCAGGACGATCAGCGCCACTTGCCGCTGACGGCGCAGCTCGGGGTAACTGAGGAAGGGATCTGGCTGGTCCGGTGGTTCCCGCCCTGGTCCGTCAAGTTCCGCGAGGATGCTCGCCAGCCGCTGCCGCTCGGCCTGGCTCATCCGCCGCACCTCGGCCTCATTGATCACGGCCTAATTGTGCCCCGAACGTTTGCGGCCATCTACACGCAGGCCGCGCGGCGGAAGTGCCGGCTTAAGGGCCGACGTGTGAGGGCCCGCGGCTCCGACTTGCGAGGCGCGCGGCCGGGCCGGGCGTAAGCTGGGGAAAGTGAGTGAGCTTGTCTACCTTGACTTCGGCGCTTCGCCTGTCGGTTACTTCGAAGGCTGGGACCTGCAGCGGCGCGTTCACGCCCGGCGCGTAGCAGACGAGGTGCCCGACAGCTGCCTGCTACTCGAGCACGAGCCCGTGTACACGGCCGGCAAGCGAACGGCCGCGTCGGACCGGCCGTTCGGGGATCCGGGTGCCCCGGTGGTCGACGTGGACCGCGGTGGCAAGATCACCTGGCACGGGCCCGGGCAGCTGACCGGCTACCCCATCGTCAAGCTCCGCGAACCGCTCGACGTGGTGGCCTACGTCCGCGCGCTCGAGGAAGCACTGATCCGGACCTGCGCGGAGTTCGGCGTCGCGACCGGGCGGGTGGAAGGCCGCAGCGGTGCCTGGGTGCTGGGCGACGCGTCGGGGCGGCCTGACCGCAAGCTGGGCGCGATTGGCGCGCGGGTCGCCCGCGGCGTCACCATGCACGGGTTCGCCCTGAACTGCGACTGCGACCTGTCCTGGTACGACCGCATCGTCCCGTGCGGCATCCGCGATGCCGGGGTAAGCACGCTGTCGGCCGAAACCGGCCGCCGCGTCAGCGTCGCCGAGGTGACGCCGGTCATGGAACGGCACCTGGCCGACGTCCTCGGCTTCCGCACCTGGCGGCACGTCTACGACCCGGATGTCCTGGCGGGCCAGCAGGCCGAAGCGCCGGCGGGCGTTTAGACGCGTGGCTGGCCGCATGTTACCGCCGGGGCAGGGCCGGAACATCAGGGCGACCGCCGACCCCGGCGGGCGCTCGGGCTAGGTGTCGGCGCGGCGGATCTTGACGGCGGTGCCGTAGGCGCAGATCTCCTGGCCGATGCCCTGCAGTTCGTTCACGTCGAACCGCATCGCGAGGATCGCGTCCGCCCCCTTGGTCCCGGCCGCCTCGATCAGCCGGTCCTGGGCCTCGGTCCGGCTGGCGGCCAGCAGCTTGGTCATCCCCCGCAGCTCGCCGCCGGCCATCGACTTGAAGGCCGCGCCGAGCTGCGACCCAACGTTCCTCGACCGGACCGTGATGCCGAATACCTCGCCGATCACTTCCGTGACCTCGTATCCGGGCAGGTCGTTCATGGTGCTCAAGATCATGCCGCCCCCTTCGCCGCATCCGATGCCCAGCAACATACTCTGAAGGGGTGGTACTCGCACCCGAGGGGCGCCGGATGCTCCGCCTCGAAGCTCGGAACAGCCAGGTCCCGATCGAGCGGAAGCCGCCGTGGATCAAGACCAGGCTCCGCACCGGCCCTTCCTACACCCAGCTGAAGACCCTGGTCCACAGCGAGGGCCTGCACACCGTCTGCGAGGAAGCCGGCTGCCCCAACATCTTCGAGTGCTGGGAAGACCGCGAGGCCACGTTCCTGATCGGCGGCGACCAGTGCACCAGGCGGTGTGACTTCTGCCAGATCGACACCGGCAAGCCGCCGCCGCTGGATACCGGCGAACCTCGCCGGGTCGCGGCGTCGGTGGCCGCGATGGGCCTGAAGTACGCGACCGTGACCGGCGTCGCGCGCGACGACCTGCCCGACGGCGGCGCCTGGCTGTACGCGCAGACCTGCCGCGAGATCCACGCGGCCATTCCCGGCTGCGGCGTGGAACTGCTCATCCCGGACTTCAACGCCGTTCCCGGCCGGCTAGCGGAGGTCTTCGGCGCCGAGCCGGAAGTCCTGGCGCACAACATCGAGACGGTGCCGCGGATCTTCCGGAGCATCAGGCCGGGCTTCAGGTACTCGCGGTCGCTGGACGTGCTGCGCGCGGCCCGCGAGGCCCGGCTGGTCACCAAGTCCAACCTGATCCTGGGGATGGGCGAGGAACGGCCGGAAATAACCGAGGCCATGAAGGACCTGCGGGCCGCCGGCTGCGACCTGCTGACGATCACCCAGTACCTGCGGCCCACGCCGCGGCACCATCCGGTGGAGCGGTGGGTCAAGCCCGAGGAGTTCGTCGAACTGCGCGAGGAGGCACTGGAGCTCGGATTCGCCGGCGTCATGTCCGGGCCGCTGGTGCGGTCCTCTTACCGCGCGGGCCGGCTGTACGCGCAGGCGATCGAGCAGCGGGTTATCGAGCAGCGGGCCGAAGCGGCCGCGCCCGCTCTGGGGTAGCACCGCTTTTGCGGTGCGGGCGGCTTTCTGCTAGGCCGGGACGGTTTCTGTCCGGGCCGCTTGAACCGTATGCTGCGGAGCATGGCACGCATGTCGAGAAAGTCTGGGGCCGCTGACCCGGCCATCACGAAGGATGCCGCGGCGGATCTGGCGAGCGCCGGGCGGCTGAAGCAGATACGCATGGTGGCGGGGCTGGTGCACCGCTCTAACCCGAGGGCAATGCCCATCATCCTCGGCAGCGGGCTCGGCACGCTGGTGATCCTGATCGTCGTCGGGTTGCTCACCGGCCTTGGCGCGCTCCTTATCCCCTTGGGCGTGCTGCTCGGCGTGCTGGTCACGGTCGTCTTGTTCGGCCGGTTCGCGCAGGCCGCGCAGTACTCGGCCATTGAAGGACAGCCGGGCGCGGCCGCCGCCGTGCTGGAGAACATGCGCGGCAACTGGACGGTGACACCCGCCATCGCCGCCAACCGGAACATGGACGTGGTGCACCGGGCCGTGGGCAAGCCCGGCGTCATCCTGGTCGGCGAAGGCTCCCCCACCCGGCTGGCCAGCCTGCTCGCCGCCGAGAAGAAGCGGGTCGCCCGGGTGGCGTACGAGGTGCCGATCCACGAGTTCCAGGTGGGCAGCGAAGAGGGCCAGATCCCGATCAGCAAGCTCCAGCGGAAGATCATGCGGCTTCCGCGCCAGCTTAAGCCGGCCGCGGTCAGTGACATCAACCACCGGCTTAAGGCACTTCAGCCGTCTTTGCAGATGCCCAAGGGACCGATCCCGAAGAACGCCAGGCAGCCCAAGATGCCCCGGCCGAAGACCCGCTAGCCGGCAGCCGCCGGCAGGTAGCCCGGGACGTCCCGCGAGGGGTCAGATGCGGACGACGATGGTGTTCGCGGCGCGGTCGTGCAGGCCGCGCAGGTCACGGTCGGTCAGCAGCGGCGGGATCGCGGTGAGCAGGATTGCCGTCCGGACCAGGGCCCAGCGGAACCCGATCGGGCCTCCGCTGAGGCTGACGGCCCGGATGCCGACCAGCCGCTTGCCCACGGTAAGGCCGGTCAGCGCGGTGAGCACGTAGGTCTCGACCGCGAAGACGGCGATGGTCCAGAACTGCGAATGGGTGAGCCAGTACGCGATGACCATGCTGAGCAGCCAGTCGATGACCAAGGCCGACACGCGCCTGGGCATGCTGGCCACGGACCCGGGGCCCCGTTCCGGCAACCCGAACCGCTGACCTGGATAAGACGAAGCCTGGCCGGCCGCCGGCGGAGCGGTCAGCTGCGCAGTGGCGGCCGATGCCGTCCTAGCCGACCCCGCACCAGCGAGTCCAGCCGGTCCAGCGGCGGCGGCCGTTCCAGCGGCGGCGGTCGTCCGCGCCGGGCCGGCGCCGCGGTTACGGGGTTTCTTGGCCACGACACCACGGTATCCGCTCCACCCCGAACAGCGGGCGGCAGGTCATAATAGGAGCCCTGACCTCGGCGTCGATGCGTAACATCCGTGAAACACATCAGACACGGAGCGGAAATTGCCGACGTCTAACGTCCGAATCGCGTGCCTTGAGAACCATAATGCTTGCCCTGTACCGGGAGGGTTGATGTTCAGCAGTGCCGAGGAAGTTCTCCGCTTCATCGCGGAGGAGAACGTGGAGTTCATCGACGTCAGGTTCTGTGACCTGCCGGGCACGATGCAGCACTTCAGCGTGCCGGCGTCGGCGTTCAGCGAGGACGTCTTCAGCGACGGCCTCATGTTCGACGGCTCGTCGATCCGCGGGTTCCAGGCGATCCACGAGTCAGACATGCAGCTGCTGCCCGACCCGACCACCGCGGGGATCGACCCGTTCCGCACGCACAAGACCTTGAACATGACGTTCTTCGTGCACGACCCGCTGACCGGTGCGCCCTACACCAGGGACCCGCGCAACATCGCCAGGAAGGCCGAGGACTACCTGCGCGGCACCGGCATCGGCGACACGGCGTACTTCGGCCCGGAGGCGGAGTTCTACATCTTCGACTCGGCCCGCTTCTCGACCTCCGCGAACGAGGGCTACTACCACATCGACTCGGTGGAAGGCGCGTGGAACTCCGGTAAGGACGAGGTCGGCGGCAACCTCGCCTACAAGCCCAGGTACAAGGGCGGCTATTTCCCCGTCCCGCCGATGGACCACTTCGTGGACCTCCGATCGGACATGACGGCCAACCTGCTCGCGGCCGGCATCCAGGTCGAGATGCAGCACCACGAGGTCGGCACGGCCGGCCAGTCGGAGATCAACATGCGGTTCGGCTCCCTGCTGCAGGAAGCCGACAAGCTCATGCTGTTCAAGTACATCATCAAGTCCACCGCCCGGGCGGCGGGCAAGACGGTGACATTCATGCCGAAGCCGCTGTTCGGTGACAACGGCAACGGCATGCACTGCCACCAGTCGATCTGGAAGGACGGCTCGCCGCTGTTCTACGACGAGGTCGGCTACGCGGGCCTGTCTGACCTGGGCCGGTACTACATCGGCGGGCTGCTCAAGCACGCCCCCTCGCTGCTGGCGTTCACCAACCCGACCGCGAACTCCTACCACCGGCTGGTGCCAGGCTTCGAGGCCCCGGTCAACCTGGTCTACTCGCAGCGTAACCGCTCGGCCTGCTGCCGGATCCCGATCACCGGCACGAACCCGAAGGCCAAGCGGGTCGAGTTCCGCGTCCCTGACCCGTCCTGCAACCCGTACCTGGCGTTCGCCGCGATGCTGATGGCGGGCCTGGACGGGATCAAGAACAAGATCGAGCCGCCGGAGCCGGTGGACAAGGACCTGTACGAGCTGCCGCCGGACGAAGCGGCCGCCATCCCGCAGGTCCCCGGCTCGCTGGAAGCGGTCCTCAACACGCTCGAGGCCGACCACGCCTTCCTCACCGAGGGCGGCGTGTTCACCCCCGACCTCATCGAGACCTGGCTGGAGTACAAGCGGACCGTCGAGCTCGACGAACTGCGGCTGCGCCCGCACCCGCACGAGTTCGAGCTGTACTACGACTGCTGACGTAACGAAGGGAAGCCCGCAGGAAGGCCATGAGCCTTCCTGCGGGCTTTTACTATGGCTCGCTCGATACCGGCGTTGACCATGGAGTCACCCACCACCCTGACCGCGAACAAGACCCCGGAGCCGACCATCTCGCCGGGCAGCCGCATGATGTCCGCGGAATCCGGATTGGCTATCACCGGGGGGCCGACCGCGATCCGCTCGAACAACGGCACGCTGACCATGTTCTGCGAGCCAATGCCCGCCAGTGCCTGGCCCGCCTCGGCTGACCTATCCTGGATGACCCGGAAACGGCAACCTGCGATCGGGGACCAGTGGTGCCACGCCGCGATGCTAGGAGCTCAGCGCCAGATCCAGCTGTCCGTCTGCGCGGACGTTCCGTCCCACTCGGGCTGAATCGAGCCTACGGCCGTGAGCGACTCATCCGCGGGCTCGGCGGCGGCCGCCTCGGGCGGCCCGGAACGAGGCAGCAACGCCAGGATCACCAGGCCAATGACGCCGAGGATGACGGTAAGCCACAACCCGGCAGCGGTCCGGCCCTTCCGCTTGCCCAGGTAGTAGCCAGCCACGATCGGGAGGCCCCACAAAACCAAGACGACCGGCACGAGCCACAGCGACATCCGCTCTCCTCCCACTACTCATACGACGCGTAAGTCCCGGCGATAGTGCACGCGAGTGACATGTTTTGTGATTTCGGTCTTGGTTTGCCCGTTGTGAGCGATCTTCTGAGGGAACGTTACCGCTCGGCGTAACTGACGCATCACTGGAACGGAGTTATGTTGCCCGCATCACAGCCTGTTGTCCGCGCGGCCGTCCCGGCAGACGCCGAGCCGGTGGCCGCGATATTCGCGCACCGCCGGCGCGGCTTCACCCAGGCGGGCCGGCTGGCGGCCGTGGGCCGCAAGCACGGCCGGTGGATCGATACCGTCCTGATGCAGCGAGGACTGGGCCGGGACGGATGAGCGTCAGGAACTCGCCGCGCGCCAGGTGGGCGCGGAGGTGGCAGCACCGCCCGTTCGGATAATTGATCTTGGTTGCGGCCAGGGGACAAAGGCCTCGCGGCTGGCCCGGTTCGAGCGGGACCTGGCCGCCGAGCCGGCGAGGTCGGGCCCGGCGGCCTGGCCGGAGAATGGACCGCATGGGTGAGGAACTGTGGCCGCGCTTGCTGGCCGAGGCGTGGGCGGCGCTGGACCTAGGCGAAACCACCGCGCTTCCATCGGAGCTCGTGGTTACCGGCGATCCCGGTCACCTGCCGTCGCACCTGCCGGTCGAGGACACGGCCATCGCCTGCGCCGCGGCGGCCCTGCTCGCCGCCGCGGCGCTGCAGGCTGCCGCGCTGCAGGCCGCAGGCCGCGGGGAGGCCGGGGCGCGGACGGCGCGGCTGGACCGGGGGCACGTCGCGGCGGCCTTCAGGAGCGAGGCCTACCTGCGGGTGAACGGCGAGCGCAGCGGCCCGGGCTTCGCGCCGCTTTCCCGATTCTGGCGGGCCGCCGATGGCTGGGTGCGCACTCACGCGAACTACCCGTGGCACCGTGAGGCGCTGCTTCGGGCTCTTGGCACTTCCGGTGATCCCGAGCCGGTCGCGGCGGCCATCGCCGGCCTGCGCGCCGCGGACGTGGAGAATCTCGTGGTCGGCGCGGGCGGGGTCGCTGGCGCGGTCCGTACCGAGGAACGCTGGCGAGCCGAGCCCCCGGGCCGGGCCGTCGCCGCGGCCCGGCTGGTCGACGGCACCGGACTCGGCGCCGCGCCGCCCAGGCGCCACCCGCCGGGGCCGCTGCCTGCCTCTGGTCTGCGGGTGCTCGACCTCACCCGCGTCATCGCCGGGCCGGTGGCCACCAGGTACCTGGCCGCACTGGGCGCGGACGTGCTCAGGCTCGACTCGCCGCACCGCCCGGAGCTGCCCATGCACGCCGTGGATGGGCTGCCGGGCAAGCGCAGCGCGCTGCTCGACCTGGGCACCGCCGCTGGTGCCGCTCGGCTGCACGAGCTGCTCTCCGGTGCCGACATTGTCGTGCACGGGTACCGGCCGCATGCCCTCGACCGCTTCGGGCTTACCCCTGATGAGCTGGCCGAACGTCATCCAGGCCTGGTCGTGGTGAGCTTGTCGGCCTGGGGCAGCGGCGGGCCATGGGGCGGCCGGCGCGGCTTCGACAGCATCGTCCAGGCGGCCTGCGGCATCGCGCTGGCCGAGTCCGCCGATGGGCTGCGTCCCGGTGCGATGCCCTGCCAACTGCTCGATCATGGCACCGGCTACCTGTGCGCGGCCGCCGCGCTGCGCGCGCTGGCCCGGCAGTCCGTCCACGGCGGCACCCAGTTCCGCGAGCTCTGCCTGGCCCGCACCGCGGCCTGGCTGCTCAGCCAGGACCGTACCCGGGCCGGTACCAGGCCCGATCGCGACGAGCAGGCCTGGCTCACGACGATCGACAGCGCGGACGGGCCGGTGATCACCGTGCGGCCGCCTGGCGAGCTTGGCGGCGTGGGTTTCGGCTGGCCGGGCTCCTTCAGCCGGTACGGCGGCGATCAGCCTGCGTGGGGACCAGGGTGAGGTAGGCCTGGCCGACTATTCCGCTAGCTCTGCCTATCGGTTTTCCGGCTCGGCCCGGGGCCGGGTTCGGCTGATACTTGCGCGTAAACGCGAGATAAACACAGTTGGACTACCGTGCCTGGGACCTTAAGGTAAGTACTGCCGTGAGAGATAACAAGGTCATTGAGCGGATTGACGCGTTCTGCGACGCCGTCCCGCGACGCCGGGCCAGAGCCGACGAGCACAGATCGCTGGTGCTGTTCGTACCCACCGGTCCTGGCTGGCCCTACTACGCCCGGCCCAAGCGAGGTTCACGACCACCGGTCACCGCCGCCGACATCCGGTCGGTCCGCGCCCGCCAGCGCGAATTGATCATTCCCGAATCCTTCGAATGGATCGAGCAGGTCGCGCCCGAGATGGCGGCGGCTGCCACTGACGCCGGCCTTGAGGTACAGCGGCATCCGCTCATGGTGCTGCCTTCGCGGGCGCAGGCTTCCCGGCCTTCGCTTCCGCCGGGGATGACCGTGCGCGTGGTGGCACCCGAGGATGCCGAACTCGACCGGATCTGGGCAGTGCCCGCAGTGGCCTTCGGGCACCCGGGAACGGCGGCCGGCGAGGCCGGCGAGGCCGAGCGCGACAAGATCGCCGCTGACCACGACGGCGGCACGATCGCGATGCTGCGCGAACGGCTGCGATCGGGCCATTCGGTGCTGGCGGCGGCGTTCGGCCCGGACGGCCCGCTGGCGGCGGGAAGCTGCCAGGCGTCGGACGGAGTCGCGGAGATCACCGGCGTGGGCGTCCTGCCCGCCGCCCGCCGCCAAGGCCTCGGGGCGGCTGTCACCGCGTTGCTGGCCAGGGACGCCGTTGCACGCCGGGTCGAGACGGTCTTCCTGTCCGCGAGCGATGACGCGGTAGCCCGCGTCTACGCCAGGATCGGCTTCCGCGGGATCGGCGTTGCCATGATCGCCGAACCTGCCGACTGACAGACACGCTGTCACATCGTTGCGGCAATAACCGCCACGCTGTCACATCGTTGCGGCGGCCGCCCGGCACGTGCCGGGCGGCACGTGCCGGGCGGCACGTGGCAGGGCGGCCGCCCCCAGCTGGGCTGGCTGGATGACGCAAGCGGTCACAGCAGGCCGAAAGCTCTGCTCGGGAGCATGCCGCCTGCTAGGCTGCCGCCCGTCTTGGGGTGTTATGCGCGGGTGGGGGGTGCCCTGGTGGGTGAGTTCGATGAGGTCGAGCGGCTGCAGGCCGGCCTTCGCGACTGGGTGCTGCGGACCGCGCGGAGCGGCCGCCCCGCCCTGCGGGATATCCCGGCCCAGGCGGTGCTGCCGTGGCTGTGCGCGGCCGCGTTCGGGCCGGTGCTCAGCGAGGCCACCGACCTGACCAGTGCGTTCGCGGTAGCAAGAACCGGGGTGCTTTCCTCGGTGGGCGCCGACGTGCTGGCTGACGTGCTCGCCAGCGCAGCCGGGCGAGCACGGCCGCCGACCTCAGGGGAGCCCGCCAGGGGCGAGATTCAGCAAGAAATCAGCAGAAGCGTCGGCGAGGTCCTGGCCGGACATGATGAGCACGCCCGTGGCCTGCGGTCCGACATCGCGATGGTGCTGCGGGAAATCGACGCGGGCGGCACGGTATTCCGCGCCGCGATCGAGGCCGGCCGGGAAGAGACGGAGCGGGAGGTGCTGGCGGCGATAGAGGCCGTGAGCGCCGAGTTCGGTGACATGGCCTTCCTGCTGGCGGACCTGATCCGGGCGGCCGTGGAGGTTCAGGACAGCCTCGCCGGGCAGGGCACCGAGCTGAGGGCCGCCAGCGAGGAG
This sequence comes from uncultured Actinomycetes bacterium, assembly GCA_963739615.1. Lineage (GTDB taxonomy): Bacteria > Actinomycetota > Actinomycetes > Streptosporangiales > Streptosporangiaceae > Palsa-504. Next base: position 135,286 of record CAVUBD010000027.1, on the reverse strand, counting down.
GTCGGACGGCAGTCCGCCGACGTGCGGCTGATCCGCGAAGAGCTAGCGGTCATCGAACGCCGCAGCCGCCACTGGGCCCCGGTACCCGGCGGCCAGGAACACCCGCATCCCGGCTGGGCAGGCGGCTGTCCTTACCCCGGGCTGCTGCCATATGACCAGGCGCACGAGGCGGTGTTCTTCGGCCGGGAACGGCTCACCGCGGAGCTGGCGGGCATGCTGGCCGAGACCGGGATCGTCATCGTCAGCGGCGGCTCGGGGGCGGGAAAGACCTCGCTGCTCAACGCGGGCCTGATCCCCGCGCTGGCCCGCGGCGTGCAGCTGCCGGGATCTTCTGGCTGGCCGATTGTGCGATTGGCCCCGGCCGCGCGTCCGCTTACCGAACTGGCCGAGCAGCTGGCGCTACTGGCCTGCCGGGACCCCGCCACGATCCGGCAGGTCCTCGCCGACGCGCCCGGCGACGCTCACCTGCTGATCAGTGAGATCATGCCGGCCCCGGCCGACGATCGGCTTGAGCACCTCGGACACGAGGGCCGGGACCTGCCCGCCGCGCGCCTTGTCCTGATCATCGACCAGTTCGAGCGGGTCTTCGCCGGCGCCGGCGAAGACGAAGACGAAGACGGAAGGCAGGAGCGGACCGCCTTCATCGACGCGGTATGCGCGGCCGCGACCAAGCCGGCCGGGTCGCGGGCCGAGGCCCCTGCCCGGGTCGTGATCGCGGTGCGGGGGGACTACTGGGACCGTTGCGCGGCCTACCCTCAGCTGGTCGGCGCCATGGAACAGGCTCACCTCGTGGTCGGCCCGATGCCAGAAGCACGGCTGCGACGAGCGATCGCGGGACCGGCCGAGGTGGGCGGGCTGAGTCTAGCTAGCGCTCTCGTCGAGGCGATCCTTGCCGACGTGCGCGCGGCCGGCCTTGACCGGGGCGCCATGGTGCTCCCCCAGCTTTCCCAGGCCATGGTGGCGACCTGGGAGAAAAGCGAAAACGGCCAGCTGACCGGCGAGGGCTACGAGAGTTCGGGCCGGGTCGCGCGGGCCATAGAAGTCAGCGCCGAGGCGCTCTACCACAGGCTGGCCGAGCACCAGAAGACGATCGCGCGGGACATGTTCAGGCAGCTGACGGCCATGGGGCACAACGGCCGTCCGGTTCGCCGGCCTGCTAGCCAGGCCGAGCTGCGCGGACGGCGCCCCAAGAACCAGCGGCCCCAGGTCGACGCGGTGCTTGACGCGTTCGTCCGCGGCCGCCTCGTGGTCCTTGACGCCGGCGGAGCCGAGATCGCGCACGACGTCCTGCTGCAAGCCTGGCCGAGGCTGCGGAGCTGGCTGGAGGACGACCAGACCACGTTGGTCCTGCACGGCCGGCTCGCCGAAGATACCGCCAGCTGGCGCGAGAACTCCAAGGACGCAACCGTTCTGTACCGGGGAACCGAGCTCGCGGCGGCCAGGCAGGCGGTACGCATCTGGGAAGCCGATCCGGACCGCTACCCGGCACTGACTCCACCCGAAGCTGACTTCCTGCGGGCCAGCGGTCGAGCCGCGACCCGGGGCAAGTGGGGGCACCGGACGCTGGCCCTGGCCCTGGTCGTGCTGGTCCTGGCCGCACTCACCGCCGCGGGCCTGGCGGTCAGGTCGGCCAGTAACAACACCGTCCAGCAGCGGACCACGGACCTATCGGGACGCCTGGCCGCGCAAAGCGCCGCGCTCGAAGCCCTGAATCCGCTCACGGCGTCGCTGCTCGCCGGAGCCGCGTGGCGGATCGCGCCGACGGCGCAGGCACGGTACAGCCTGCTCGAGTCGCTCGCCCAGCCGCTGCGCGGGATCCTGGCCGCTCCGTCAGGCGTGGTGACCGCGCTGGCCTACAGTCCAGGCGGCCGCACCCTGGCGGCCGGGTACTCCGACGGCACCATCCGGTTGTGGGATCCCGCCTCGCATCACCTGATCAGCACCACCAGCTGGGGGGAGGCAGTGCGCACGCTGGCGTTTACCCGCAACGGCAAGACACTGCACGTCGCCAATCCGGGCGCCATTGGTACCTGGAACCTGACCAGTCAGGCCAGGATCGCCCGGCAGCCGCTGGCCGCCGGCCCGGGGGCCAGCAGCACGCGGGCCAGCAGCACGGGGGCCAGCGCGGTGGCGGTCAGCCCGGATGGCAAGATCGTGGCCACCGGCGGCCAGGACGGGAACCTCCGGCTGTGGGACACGGCCACCGGTCAGGAGATCGGCGCGCCGATGAGCTCGGATCTCAAGCCCGTGGACGCGGCGGCGTTCAGCCCGGATGGCACGACGGTCGCCGCCGCCAGCACGGACGGGACGGTCCAGTTCTGGGACGTCGCCACCGGGCAAGAGGCCGGGGCCACGATGGCGGCCAGCTCAACCGCGGTCAAGGCGCTGATGTTCAGCCCCGGCGGCAAGGTCCTGGCAACGGGCGACCAGGACGGGAACGTCCGGCTGTGGGACGTCGCCACCCATACCCAGGCCGGCGCGGTCATCGCGACCGGGGCGGCCCCGGCCGCCCTGGCCTTCAGTCCCGGCGGGACAACGCTCGCCGCCGCGGAGAACGACGGGTCGACCGAGCTGTGGGATGTCGCCACGCAGCACCAGACCGGCGCTGCCCTGACGGCACAGAGTTCCGGTGGCGTGAGCGCGCTGGCCTTCAGCCCCGACGCGGGCGGGAGCGGGAGCGGGAGCGGGCTGGGCGCGGGCGGGCTGGCCACGGGAAACGGCGATGGCACCGTCCGGTTGTGGAATCCGGCCAGCTTTCATCAGGCGTCCGCTTCGCTGGCCATCGGCACGCTGGAATCGCTGTCGGCCGCCGGCGGGCACGCGCCCGCCGTGCTCAGCGCCAACGGCGGCACGCTCGCCGTGAGCGGCGCCCGCGGCATTATCCGGTTGTGGAACGTCGTCACCGGGCGCCCGGCTGGCGTGCCGATCGGCGTCCACCGTGCCGTGCAGGGTCTTGCCGTCAGCCCAGACGGGCAGACGGTGGCCGTGGTAGCCGATGGCCTGCAGCTGTGGGCCGCCGCTACCGGCCAGCGGACCGGGAACCCGCTTCCGGCCGCCGGCGCCGACGGCCCGGTGGCGTTCAGCCCGGACGGCTCGCTGATGGCGACCACGGGCAACGACGGCATGGCGCGGCTGTGGGATGTGGCCACCCAGCAGGAAACCGGTGCTCCGATGGCCGTCGGCGGGCCAGGAGCACTGGCGTTCAGCCCCAACGGCAAAATCCTGGCTGCGGCCGGCACGGACGGGCGCGCGAGCCTGTGGCGGGTGGCCACCCAGCGGGCGATCGGCGAACCCATGGCCGCGGGCTCGGGCACGACTCCTGGCGCCCAGACCCCGACGGGACAGCAGCGCGCCGCGGTCGCGTTCAGCGCGGACGGCACGATGCTGGCCACCGCAGGCGGCGACGGCACGACCCGGCTGTGGGACGTCGCCACCCAGGCCGAAGCCGGCACCCCGATGACCGCGGGCAGCCAGCCGGTCTACGCGGTGACCTTCAGCCCGGACGGCACCACGCTCGCCACCGCCAGCGGCGACGGCACGGCCCGGCTGTGGGACGTCGCCACCCAGGCCGAAGTCGGCACCCCGATGACGGCGGGCAGCCAGCCGGTCTACGCGGTGACCTTCAGCCCGGACGGCACCACGCTCGCCACCGCCAGCGGCGATGGCACGGCCCGGCGATGGGAGGTGGCCTTCCCGGCCAGGCTCCTGGCGGCGGCATGCGCCATCGCCGGCGAATCGCTCACCCGCCAGCAGTGGGCTGACTACGCTGAGGCTCAGCCATTCCAGCAAGTCTGCCCGGCGAGTTAACCCGGCGGTGAGCGGATGGGGGCAGGATGTCAGTGACCGGGGTGAGAGGCAGGCACGCGGCGAGGGCCGCCGCCACGCGTATCAGGCGCCTGCCCGCGGTTCTCGGCGCGGCGGCCCTCGCCGTGATCCTCGCCATCGTCGTGGGCTACCTGGCGGTTCAGGAGCCCGGTGCGCAACCATCAGGGCAGAGCGCGGCCGGTCAACCAGGGAGCGGAGGCCAGGGGGCCCAGCTGAACACGGTCTCGACCGCGCCGGTAGCCCAGGCCTCCCAGGGGGCCGCGGTATCCGCCGGGCCCGCGGCCACCGCGGGCCGCCAGGACCCGTTCGGGACGGCGGCGGCCGCCTACCTGTCGACCAGGGCTAGCACCGTGCTGGCCGCCGTGTACGACGTTAAGACGGGTCTCACCTGGCGCCTCGGACAGGGAAAGCCGCAAGCAGCGGCGAGCGTGGTCAAGCTCGACGTGCTTGAGACGCTGCTCGCCGAGCGGCGTCGCGGCAGCGGGCTGCCGGCCAGCGACCGCTCGCTGGCGCAGCAGATGATCGAGGACAGCGACAACGCGGCCGCGACCAGCTTGTGGTACGAGGTCGGCGGCGGGGCGCGAATCCACTCATTCAACGCCGAGGCCGGGCTGACCCAGACCGCCCCGTCCTCGTGCGTGGTCTGCCAGGGATTCTCCTGGCCGGGATGGGGGCTGACCACCACGACCCCTGCCGATCAGATTGCCCTGCTCAAGGAGCTGATCAGGCCGAGCTCGCTGCTGCCTGACGCGGACCGCGCCTACGCCTTGTCGCTGATGGAGCAGGTTATCCCTGATCAGCGCTGGGGGGTTTCCGGCGGCGTCCCCGGCCAGGCCACGGTGGCCCTGAAGAACGGCTGGCTGCCGCTGGCCGGCCTGGACAGCGACTGGCAGGTCAACAGCGTGGGATGGATCTCCGGCGGCGGCCGCGACTACCTGGTGGCGGTGCTCACCACCGGGAACCCGACCTACCAGTACGGCGTCGACACGATTGACCGGCTCGCCGCCATGATCTGGCAGGACATGGGCTAGGGCCCAAGGACGCTTAGCGTGTCCGATCGGAAGATGCCCGGGCTTTCCTTCCGGATCCGGCCAGCAAGCTCGGTCGAGTTATCCGCCGACGCGGGTGTATGGCTGTCTGCGATTTCACCGGTGTCCCCGATTTCATCTTTGCCTGTCGTGAAAATCATTTCACCTGCCTATATACGGTGCCTGGGACCGTTTCCCGGTCACGATTGGCGGGGTCCGGCAGCGCGCTGTGCTCGCTAGGCTGCTGCTGCACGCGAACGAGGTCGTGCCGAGCGGGCAACTGCTGGTGGATCTGTGGGGCGAGGACTCCCCGCCCAGCGCAGCGAACGCTCTTCAGGCGGCGATCTCACGATTGCGAAGAGGCTTCCGCCGGACCGCCTCATCACCGGAGATCCGGGCTACGCGCTGCGGATCTTCCCCGAAGAGCTAGACGCCAGGCAGTCCGAGCAACTGCTCTGCGAGGGACGCGACGCTCGCGCAGCCGGGGCCGCGGCAGAGGCGGCCCGGACGCTCGGCCAGGCACTGTCGTTGTGGCAGGGGCCGGCGCTGGCCGATTTCGCTACGAACCGTTCGCACAGGCGGAGATCGCCCGGCTGGAGGAGCTGCGCCTGACGTGCCTGGAGGAGCGGATCGAGGCAGACCTGGCTCTCGGCTCGGCGGCTGCACTCACAGCTGAGTTGCGGCGACTGGTGAGCGAGCATCCCGTACGGGAGCGTCTTCGCGGTCAGCTCATGCTCGCCCTCTACCGCGGCGGCCGGCAAACCGAAGCGCTCGAGGTCTACCGTGAGTTCCGGGAGGTGCTGCGGGAAGAACTGGGTTTGGATATGTCGCCGCGCCTTCGTGAACTCGAGGCGGCGATCCTGCACCATGACCCGGCGCTTTCACCAGCGCCGACCGCGACGAGGGCGGCGAAGGCGCGCGGACCGGTGACTGTACTCTGCGTTGTGCTGCAGGTGGCGTCAAGCTCGGGAACGGCGCTGGACCCGGAGGCGCATGAGGTCGTGAATGAGCACTCAGTTTCCGGGCTGACGGCGGTTCTGCAGCGATACGGCGGAAAGCTGGCGATCAGCGCAGGTGAGCGCCTGGTAGGTGTCTTCGGCGCAACCCAGGCCAACGGGGCCATCGCTACCTTCTATGACATTCAGCACCTTCCCCCCCGCAGATGCCGACGGCGGCTCTTACCTGACAGTGACCGCCGTCTCATCAGCAACCGCCATCCCGTCACCGAAGTTCCAGGCCGGGAAAGTGATCACCGTCGTCGGGCGAGCCGCGAAGGTCTGGGGCACCGTGTTGAACGGAGACCCGAATGAACAGCGCCCGGGGATCAAATCGGTATGGAAAGCCGAGCCGCAGACCTAACCCGGCTCGCCGCGCATCCATCCAAATCTTCGTGTGTAGTCAGACCCCGTATAAAGGGTCTGATTGCACACGATAACGATCCGCTTTATTCGGGCCGAGCCGACCCGGGGAGGGCTCGGCCCGCGGCGCGGCCCGACGCTTACTCCCGGCGGCCGGGCGCAAGCCGGGCGGAAATACCCATTTCCGCCCGGCGGTGATATCGACTGCGATAGCCGCGGCGATAATTGATGGCGGTTAATCCGTCCCGCCATATCGCAAACTACCGCCGGATATCGCTTTCCCGATGTAGGGTGCTGCGTAGCAGTTGACGCCGACGGCGAGGCTATTGTCTTCAGCGAAAGCCGGAAAAGGTGTCCGAAATCGACAGTAATTACGCTTTAGCGCTATTGGTCGCGCTGGTACTGGTACCCCAGACCAACGGCTTAACAGCTTCAGGAGGTGAGCAGGGTGATCTGTCCCCAATGTCAGGCCATGACAGGGAACGACGCTGCATTCTGCGGTAGTTGCGGTAATTTGCTCACCGGGCAGACTCCGAGAACCCCGCCGTACCTTTTCCAGCCATCGGCTAGCCAGGCTGCGCCAGAACCCGGCGAGTCCAGCGAGCCCGAAATGCTTGACCTCTTCTTCGGGCCGGCCATCCCGGATATGCCCGATGACCAGTACAGCACGGGCAGCGCGTGGGATCACGCCGATCAGTACCTCCCTCGTTCATCGGCCAGCCAGTATCCGAGGACGCCGGGCGAGCAGTACCGGCCGGACAACCGGGCCGGCCAGTACATCCCGGCCGCGCAGGCTTCGGCGGCGGAGTTCCGGCCGGACGTGCGGCGGCTCAGCCGGGCGGAGCAGACGGCGGGGGGCGCGACCGTGATCGTCCTCATCTCACTGTTCCTGCCCTGGTTCGGGTTCGATGTGCTCGGCCGGACCGTCAGCGTCAGCGGGACCTCCGCGCACGGATACCTGGTCGTCGCCGTGCTACTGGCGGTCTTGCTGGCCGGCGACCTGCTGTGGCGGGCCGGCTGGGAGGAATTCCCTGTCAGCCTGCCCATCGCCCACGAGACGTTGCTGCTCGGCGCCACCGGCCTGCAGTTCCTCCTGGTGGCCATCGCCTTTGCCGATGCGCCCGTGGCGGGTCTCAGCCGGGAAATCGGGGCGTATCTGGCGTTGATCGCGTCAGTGGTGGCCGTCGGCCCGGCGGTCATGCCCGCGATTCGCTCGCGGCTCGCTGCCTGATCAGGGCGGCCGGGGTCAGGCCGGCGAGCTGGCCGCACTCCCGGGTGAGATGGGCCTGGTCGGCGTAGCCTGCGTCCGCCGCGATGGCGGCCAGGTCAGTTGCGTCCCGTCCCGCGTCGATCCGGGCGACGAAGGCGGCGCGGCCTTCGTGGAACCGGGCTCCGCCGACTGGCCGCACGCGCCCTGGTGGGTGCCCGAGGACGGCCATCCCGCCTCGCTCGTCACCACCGGCATGATCGCGGGCACGCTGTACCGCCGCGGCGTCAGCCACGCGTGGCTCGATCGCGCCGCGGAGCTGATGTGGACCAGGATCAGCCAGCTCACCGAGCCGAGCGGGTACGAGATGCTCGGCGTCCTGGCGTTCCTTCAGCACGTCCCCGACCGCGACCGGGCGCTGGCGGCTTCCGGCCGGGTCGGCCCGCTGATCCTCGACAGGAACCTGGTGGCCCTGGACCCGGAGGCACCCGGCGAGACGCACGGCCCGCTCGACTTCGCACCAGAACCCGGCTCGCTGGCCCGCAGCCTGTTCGACGACGTGACCATCAAGGCCCACCTGAACCATCTCGCTCAGGGTCAGCTTGATGACGGGGGCTGGACGTTCAACTGGCTGGCCTGGTCACCCGCGGCCGAACGGGACTGGCGCGGCTTCCTCACCGTCGACGCCCTGCGCATCTTGCGGGCGAACAGGTATCAGCCGTAGAAGAGCGGCTCCATGACCGAACGGGCGCGGCGGGCGGCGCGCCGGTAGTCCTGTTCGAGTGCCTGGCCGGCGTCGCCCGGCGGGTAGCCGAGCAGGCGGGCGACCGCGGTCAGTTCCCGGTGCTTGGCCGGCAGGGTATCTCCGGGCCGGCCGCCCACCAGGACGATCGCGTTCCTGATCCGCGCGGCCAGTTCCCAGGCGGTCATCAGCGCGGCGCCGTCGTCGGCGGACAGCAGGCCGGCCTTGACGGCGGCCGCCATCGCCGCGCCCGTGCGGGTGGTGCGAAAACCGGGCAGCGCGTAGGCGTGCCGTAGCTGCAGCAGCTGGACCGCCCACTCCACGTCGGACAGCCCGCCTGGTCCCAGCTTGACGTGCAGCGCCCGGTTTGCCCCGCGCGGTATCCGCTCGGCCTCCATCCGGGCCTTGATGCGACGGATCTCACGGACCGCCGCCACGTCGATGCCGCCCTCCGGGTAGCGGAACTCAGCGATCATGCGGGTGAACTCGCCGCCGAGCGCGGCATCGCCTGCGGCCGGTTCTGCCCGCAGCAGCGCCTGCGCCTCCCAGGGCGCGGACCAGCGCCGGTAGTAACCGCGGTAGGCGGCCAGGGTCCGGACCAGCGGTCCCTGACGTCCCTCGGGCCGCAGGTCGGCGTCCACGATCAGGGCCGGGTCGGGAACTGGCAGAGCGAGCAGCCGCCGCAGCTCGACGGCCACGGCGTGGGCCGCGTCCGAGGCCTGCTTTTCCGGGTAGCCGGGCCGCGGGTCGTGCACGAAGAGCACGTCCGCGTCGCTGCCGTAGCCGCATTCGTGGCCGCCGAAGCGGCCCATCGCGATCACGGCGAACCTGGTCGGCAGCGGCCCGCGCAGCTCCGCCGAGACCTTACGGACCGCCACCGCGAGCGCGGCCGCCACCGTCACCCGGGTGACGCTGGTCAGCGCCTCCGCCGTGGCGGCCAGGCCAGAAGCCCCCCGTAAGCGGGGGCCCAGGGGGGTATGGGGCGGCGGGCAGCCCCCCATGATCGGGGGCCCAGGGGGGTATGGGGGGCGGGCAGCCCCCCCATGATCGGGGGGATCCCGGGGGTCGCCCCCCGGGGATACCGAGCACGTCGGCGATGGAGGTGCGCAGCAGCTCACGGCGGCGGACCGAGCGCACGGCGGTCACCGCGCCCTCGGCGTCGTCCTCATAACGCTGGGCCGCGGCCATCATTTCCGAGCGCAGCGCCGCGAGGCTCCTCGGGGCGAGCTCGGCGTCGTCACCGAAGATGGCGACCGCCTCGGGCGCGCGCAGCAGCAGGCCCGCCGCGTACCGGCTTGACGCCAGCACGCGGGCCATCCGCTCCGCGGCCTTGGTCTCGTCCCGCAACAGCCTCAGGTACCAGGGAGACGACCCTAGCTGGTCGCTGACCTGGCGGAACGCCAGCAAGCCCGCGTCCGGCTCGACCGCGTCCGCGAACCAGCCGAGCAGCACGGGCAGCAAGGTGCGCTGAATCGCCGCTCGCCGGGAAACACCGGCGGTCAGCGCGTCGATATGGCGCAGCGCCCCGGCCGGGTCCGCGTAGCCGAGTGCCTCCAGCCGCGCCCGGGCTTCGGCAGGCGTCAGCCGGGCCGCGTCCGTGGGCAGCCGGGCCACCGCTTCGAGCAGCGGCCGGTAGAACAGCTTCTCGTGCAGCCGCCTGACCTGCCTGGCGTGCCGGCGCCACAGTTCATCGAACTCGACCGCCGGATCGGGGCGGGTCAGGGTGGCCGAGGACTGCCACCACGGATCGTTCGGCCCGTCGATAGCTTTCATCGCCCGGCCCAGCCTGCGAAGTACGGCGGGATCCTCGGGCAGGGTGTGGGTGCGGCTCAGCCGGTGCAGCTGGAGCAGGTGCTCGGTCCGGCGCAGGAAACGGTAGGCCGCGGCCAGCTCGTCCGCGTCGGCGCGGCCGACGTACCCGCCTGCGGCCAGGGCCGCGAGCGCGGGCAGCGTGGCGGGCGCGCGCAGCGACTCGTCGGTGCGGCCGTGCACGAGCTGCAGCAGTTGCACGGCGAACTCGATGTCCCGCAGCCCGCCCGGGCCGAGCTTGAGCTCGCGCCCGGCCTGCCTGGCCGGCAGCGACTGCTCCACCCGGCGGCGCATGGCCTGCACGTCCTCGACGAAATTGTCGCGGCGGACCGCTTCCCAGACCAGCGGGCCGAGCGCATCGGCGTAGGCCTGCCCGAGCGTCATGTCGCCCGCCACCGGCCTGGCCTTCAGCAGCGCCTGGAACTCCCAGGTCTTCGCCCAGCGCTCGTAGTACGCCCGGTGGCTGGCCAGCGTGCGGACCAGCGGGCCAGCCCGGCCTTCTGGACGCAGGTTCGGGTCGACAGGGAAGATGCTGCCTTCGGGAGTGGACCGGGCGCACACGCCGATCAGCCCGGCCGCGAGCCGGCTCGCGGCCGCGAGCGCGGTGGTCTCGTCCTCGTCCTTGACCGGCTCGGCGACGAAGATCACGTCGACGTCGCTGGCGTAGTTGAGCTCGCGGCCGCCGCACTTGCCCATGGCCACCACCGCCAGCCGGCAGGTGGACGCGCCCGAGGGCAGCTCCGCCCGGGCCACCGCCAGGGCCGCCTCGAGGACCGCCGCCGCGATGTCGGCCAGTTCCTCGGTCACCAGATCCACGGTCGCGACCCCGGTCATGTCCCGCGCGGCGAGGTACAGCAGGCGGCGCCTGTACGCGGCCGCCAGGGCGGCGACCGGCTCCTTACCGCAGCCATGCGGATCCTCGGGCGCCGTGGGGTCCGCGCCGACCGCACGGAGCATCTCGTCCCGCAGTTCGGCCGGGCCGGGACGGCTGACGGCGCCGCGCAGGACCTCGCAGTCCTCCGGGTGCCTGGCCAGGTGATCGGCCAGGCCCGCGCTCACGCCAAGCACCGCCGTCAGCCGGTCGCGGAAGTCCTCCTCATCGCGGAGCGCCGCGCGCAGGGCGGCCGGTTCGGCCGCGGCGGCGAAGATCCTGGCCAGCCCGATCAGCGCCAGGTCAGGGTCGGCGACGACGGCCAGCGCGGTCACGATCACGTCGGAGTCGAGCTCGGCCGTGGTAATGCCGATGTCGGTGAGCAGCAGCCGCTCGGCCCGTGCGGCATCGGCGAAACCCATCCGCGCCAGCCACCCTGCCAGCGTGGTCCGCGAACCACTCACGTCAGTAAAACTAGTTGATACCTGAACGAGATGCTCCGGCGGGTGAGCCAAAGGGCCGTGAAGGGATGGGGATACGGACGGGCCACGGAGGCGAGCAGAGGATAAAGTTGCCACGGTCACCCGAGCCATGGGAGCAGGCGTGAGATATCTCTACATCGCGGGAAAGTGGACCGAGGCCGCGGATGACGGCACGTCACAGACCCTCAACCCGTTTGACGCGACCCCGCTCGACACGCTCGCCGAGGCGTCGGCCGCCGACGTCGACGCGGCCGTCGCCGCCGCCAGGCAGGCCTTCGACGAAGGCCCGTGGCGCCGGTCGACGGTGACCGACCGGGCCGCGTTGCTCGCCAAGATCGCCGACCTGCTGCAGCGGGACCGCGAGGAACTGGCGCACACGGAGAGCCTGGACACCGGCAAGACGCTGAACGAGGCCCGCGCGGACGTGGACGACACCACCGCGGTGTTCCGCTACTACGCCGGGATCGCGGGCTCGCACGCGGGCCGGGTGGTCGATCCCGGCCGGGCCAACGTGACCAGCCGCATCACCCATGAGCCCGTCGGAGTCTGCGCGCTCATCGCCCCCTGGAACTACCCGCTGCTGCAGATCTCGTGGAAGCTCGCGCCCGCGCTGGCGGCAGGCAACACGACCGTGATCAAGCCCAGCGAGCTGACGCCGCTGTCCACGGTGGCGCTGGCCGGGCTGTTCGAGGAGGCGGACCTGCCGCCAGGCGTGCTGAACCTGGTGCTCGGCCAGGGCGGCACGGTCGGGCAGGCGCTGGTCGCGCACCCCGGAGTGGATCTCATCTCGTTCACCGGCGGGCTGGCGACCGGCGAGAAGATCATGGCCACGGCGGCGCACGGGGTGCGGCGCGTCGCGCTCGAACTCGGCGGCAAGAATCCCAACATCGTCTTCGCGGGCACCGACTTCGACACCGTCGTCGACAACGCGCTGACCGCTGCCTTCCTGCACTCCGGGCAGGTGTGCTCGGCGGGCGCCCGGCTGATCGTGCAGGACGCCATCCACGACAGCTTCGTGGCGGAGCTGGCGGCCCGGGCCGACCGGATCCGGCTGGGCAGCGGCCTGGACCCGGAGACCGAATGCGGCCCGCTGATCTCCGCCGCGCAGCGGGCCAAGGTCGAGCGGTACATCGCGCTCGGATTGTCCGAGGGCGCCCAGCTGCTGGCCGGCGGCCAGCGGCCTGCTGGCCTCGAGCTGGCCCGGGGTTTCTTCCTGCGGCCGACGGTGTTCGCCGGGTGCCGTCGCGAGATGGCGGTGGTGCAGGACGAGGTGTTCGGGCCGGTGGTGACGGTCGAGCGGTTCAGCACCGAGGACGAGGCGATCCGCCTCGGCAACGACACGAGTTACGGCCTGGCCGGCGCCGTGTGGACATCCGACGCGGGCCAGGCCGAGCGGGTCGCCGGGGCGCTGCGCCACGGCACGGTGTGGATCAACGACTACCACCCCTACCTGCCGCAGGCGGAGTGGGGCGGCTTCGGCAAGTCAGGGATCGGCCGCGAACTCGGCCCGTCCGGCCTGGAGGAGTACCAGGAGAAGAAGCACATCTACCACAACACGAGCCCGGCGCCTGCTCGCTGGTTCTCCGGCTAATCCGGCGACCACACTGCAATTCCGCGGCTACGCCTCCGGCGAACCCGGGCTGACGGCGGGCTCGGACGCTTCAGCCGGTGTGGTAGGCATTGGGCATGGTCGATCTAATCCCCCGTGAGGTGCTCTTCGGCAATCCGGAGCGCACCAGCCCGCGCATCTCCCCTGACGGCACACGACTGGCCTGGATAGCACCGCGCGACGACGTGCTCAACGTCTGGGTCGCGCCGATCGGCGCCTCCGGCCCGTCGGGCGTTGACTGGGATGCCGCGACGGTGGTCACCGACGACACCGACCGCGGGGTCCGGGTTTTCGCCTGGGCGCGGGACGGCAGGCACCTGCTGTATCTGCAGGACACCGGCGGCGATGAGAACTGGCGGCTGTACGACGTCGACATGGAGACGATGGCGCGGCGCGACCTCACGCCGTTTGACGGCATCCAGGCGCGCATCATCGGCACCAGCAAGCGCCACCGCGACGAGGTGCTTGTCGGGATGAACCGCGACAACCCCCAGCTGCACGACGTCTACCGGCTGGACCTGCCGACCGGAGAGCTCGTCAGGCTGATCGAGAACCCCGGGTACGCCGGCTGGATCGCGGACCTGGACCTGGTGGTCCGGGGCGCGCTTGCCCCGCTGCCCGACGGCGGGTTCGACCTGCTCGTCCGCGACAGCGCGGACGCTGACTGGCGGACGCTGCTGACCATCCCCGCCGACGACGCCCCGGCCAGCAGCGTGCTGTCGTTCAGCGGCGACGGCCGCCGCCTGCTGGCCATCAGCTCGCTCGGCACGGACACGGGGCGGCTGTGCTGGGTGGACCTGGCCACGGGGGACACGTCGGTGCTGCTCGAGGACCCCGAGGCGGACGTCGAGGGCGCGATACTGCACCCGGACACCCGGGAGCCGCAGATCGTCGAGGTGCTCAAGGACCGCACCGAGTATCACGTGCTCGACCCGGCGGTGGAGGCCGACTTCAAGGCGATCCGGGCGCTGCACCCGGGCGACCCGCAGCTGGTCGGCCGCGACGAGGCCGACGCGACCTGGCTGATCGCCTTCATGGACGACGCCGGGCCGATCCAGTACTTCGCCTACGACCGGGCCAGCCGCACCGGCAGCTTCCTGTTCGACAGCCGTCCCGAGCTGTCGCGCTACGACCTGGCGCGGATGGAGCCGTTCTCCTTCGCCGCGCGGGACGGGCTGGTCATCCACGGGTACGTCACCTTCCCGCCGGACGGCGGGCGGTCCGGGCTGCCGACGGTGCTCAACGTGCACGGCGGGCCGCAGGTGCGCGACGCATGGGGCTGGGATCCGGAGGCGCAGTGGCTGGCCAACCGCGGCTACCTGACCGTTCAGGTGAACTACCGCGGCTCGACAGGCTACGGCAAGTCGTTCGTGTCCGCCGGCGACCGCGAGTGGGGCGCCAAGATGCACGACGACCTGCTGGACGCGGTCGCGTACGTGGTGGGCCAGGGCTGGGCCGACGCGGATAAGGTCGCCATCTACGGCGGTTCCTACGGCGGCTACGCGGCCCTGGTCGGCGCCGCGTTCACGCCCGGCGTGTTCTGCTGCGCGGTGGACATCGTCGGCCCGTCGAACCTGCAGACGCTGCTCGAGACGATCCCGCCCTACTGGAAGCCGGTAATCGCGCAGCTGTACAAGCGAGTCGGCAACCCGGAGACGGACAAGGAGTTCCTGTGGTCGCGCTCACCGCTATCCCGCGCCCGTGACATCCGCATCCCGCTGCTGATCGCCCAGGGCGCCAACGACCCGCGGGTCAAGCAGGCCGAGTCGGAGCAGATCGTCGCCGCGCTGGCCGACGCCGGGATCGACTACGAGTACATGCTCTTCCCCGACGAGGGCCACGGCTTCGCCAAGCCCGAGAACCGGCAGAAGTTCTACACCGCGGCGGACCGTTTCCTGGCCAAGTACCTGGGCGGACGGTACGAGGAGTAACGGCTGATGGCGCGCCAGCGCGGCCACGGTCCGGGCTGCCGTCAGAGCACGGGCAGGTAGCGGGCGAGCTCGTACTCGGTGACCTGGCGGCGGTACTCCTGCCACTCCTCGCGCTTGTTGCGCAGGAAGAAGTCGAAGACGTGCTCGCCCAGCGTCTCGGCGACCAGTTCGCTGTCCTGCATGACCTTGATGGCCTGGTCCAGGTCCTGCGGCAGCGGCCGGATGCCGAGCGCGCGGCGCTCGGCCGAGGTCAGCGCCCACACGTCGTCCTCGGCGCCTGGCGGCAGCTCGTAGTCGCCCTCGATGCCCTTCAGGCCGGCCGCCAGGATCACGGCGAAGGCCAGGTACGGGTTGCAGGCCGCGTCCACCGAGCGGAACTCGACCCGCGTCGCGTTGCCCTTCTGCGGCTTGTACATCGGCACCCGGACCAGGGCCGAACGATTGTTATGCCCCCAGCAGACATAGGCGGGCGCCTCTCCGCCGGCGCCCGCGGTCCGCTCGGCCGCGCCCCACAGCCGCTTGTAGGAGTTCACCCACTGGTTGCAGACCGCGGTGATCTCCGCCGCGTGCTTGAGCAGCCCGGCGATGAACGCCCGGCCGGTCTTGGACAGCTGGAACTCCGCCCCCGCCTCGAAGAACGCGTTCTTGTCGCCTTCGAACAGCGACACGTGAGTATGCATGCCAGAGCCGGGATGATCGGTGAACGGCTTCGGCATGAACGTCGCGTAGACGCCCTGCTCGATCGCCACCTCCTTCATCACAAGCCGGAACGACATGACGTTGTTGGCGGTGGTCAGCGCGTCGGCATAGCGCAGGTCGATCTCCTGCTGCCCGGGCGCCCCCTCGTGATGGCTGTACTCCACCGAGATGCCCATTGATTCCAGCATCGTGATCGCGGTCCGGCGGAAATCATGCGCGATGCTGTGCGGCGTGTGGTCGTAATAGCCGCCGGCGTCGATCGGGCGCGGCTTGTCACCCGGCTCGGGGCGTTCGCGGAGCAGGAAGAACTCGATCTCCGGATGCGCGTAGAAGGTGAACCCGAGCTCGGAGGCCCGGCTCAGGTTGCGCTTGAGCACCCAGCGCGGGTCCGCGTACGACGGGGACCCGTCGGGCAGCAAGATGTCGCAGAACATCCGCGCCACGCCCGGGTACTCACCGCGCCATGGCAGCAGCTGGAACGTCGACGGATCCGGCCGGGCGATCATGTCCGCCTCGTAGACGCGGGCGAACCCCTCGATCGCGGACCCGTCGAAGCCGATGCCGTCGGCGAAGGCGCCTTCCAGCTCGGCAGGCGCGACCGCGACCGACTTCAAGGTGCCGAGCACGTCGGTGAACCAGAGACGGACAAACCGGATGTCCCGCTCTTCCAGCGTGCGCAGCACGAACTCTTGCTGCCTATCCACGGTAATCACCTTAGACGTTCCCCACTGATTGACCAGCCTCCGGCGCCTGCGGCCTCGGGCGCGCGCGTATGAGAGAGTGTGCCCGGCCGGTGTTTCCGCACGGTTACAGTGACCTGGGTTGATTTGCGCTTGGAGCGGACCAATGTTGATCAGCATCGGCGATGTCGTGGACGGCGCGCTCGTGAACGCGATCGCGCTGACCGGAGGCCGGGTCAGCGCGGCGATCCAGGGGTACCGCGGCCGCCGCCGTGCCGAGGACCTCTCGGTGGCACGCTGGTTCGGGACCTACCGGCTGACCAGCGAAGTAGCCGATCTGCCTGAGCTGTCCCCGGCTCTTACCCAGCGTCTGGCCGACCTCTTGCGCGGCGATGAGATCCAGGCGGCCCTGCAGGAACTGCTGGCCGCCCGGCTGACCGGCGCGCCGGAGACGGACGCGGCGCAGCGCACGGCAGGCACTGAGCCTGACGCTGTACCGCCGCAGGCCCCGGTACCGGCCTGGCCGGCGATGCCCTGGCCGGCTATTACGACGACCAGATCGGCGCCCTCGTGGCCCGGCTCGAAGCCGATGATCCCGCGCTGCTCGCCCAGATCCGCGGCGACGCCTTCGCCACCCGCATGATCAATATCCTGAACGCGATCGAACGGCACACCGCCGCGCTCACCGCCAGGCCGGACCGGCGCACCGAGGCGAGCTTCCTGTCCGGTTACCGCCGTCATGTGATCGACCACCACGGCCAGCTCGAGCCACCGGATTTCGACCGCCGCCGGCGCGTGCCCATCACAGACATCTACGTTCCCGCCACGATCACTGAAGATCTTTCTCCCGAACGGGCACCGGTTTCACCCGGGGCTAACCGGTCCGTCGCTCAACGTCTATGACCTAGCCGGGCGGCTCGACCGCACCGTCCTGCTTGGTGATCCCGGCGGCGGCAAGACCACGGCCGCGAACGTGCTCATGCACCGCTTCGCGCTTGAGGAGGCGGGTCTGGTCCCTTTTCTCGTGACGCTGCGGGACTACGCGGCCGACGACCCGCCCGCGCGTTCGGTGGCCGGGTTCATCGAGCAGACCCTGGAGACGTTCTACCAGTGCCCGTCCCCGCCCGGCCTGATCGACCTGCTGCTGCTGACCGGACGGGCAGTAGTGATCTTCGACGGCCTCGACGAGCTACACGACACTTCACGCCGCGCCGACGTCACGACGCGGGTCGAGGGGTTCTGCGCCGAGTATCCCCTGGCCCCGGTGCTTGTCACCGCGCGCCTGACCGATTACGGTCAGTCCCGGCTTGACGACCGTCAGTTCACCTGCTATCGCCTCGACGGCTTCGGTGACAACGAGGTCGCCGCGTACGCGCGGAAGTGGTTCGCTCAGGATGCCGGCGCGCGAGCCGACGACGCCGAGACGTTCCTCGCCGAGAGCGCCGGCATCCAGGACCTCAGGTCCAACCCGTTGCTGCTTTCGCTGATGTGCATCTTGTACCGGGGCGAGGGGTCGCTGCCCCGGGACCGCGCCGGAGTGTACGAGCAGTGCGCGGACCTGCTATTCCGCCGCTGGGACGCGCGCCGCCTGATGCACAGGGAGCTGCGGGCCGGCCACCTGATCGAACCCTCCCTGCGGCATCTCGCGTGGTGGCTGTTCAGCCGCGAGGGGACCCAGCCCGCCGTCACCGAACGAGAACCTGGTCGACGCGACCACCGGCTTCCTGCACGGCCGCGGTTTCGAAGCGCAAGATGACGCCCGAGCCGCGGCCCGCGAGTTCGTGGAATTCTGCCGTGGCCGGATGTGGGTCGGCCTGGCTCGGTACCGCCGCGATGCTGCTGATCCTGGAGGAACTAAACCCGGGAACGAACAACCCCAGGCGCCGGCTCGGCCCGCTGCGCCACCTCGCTCCCTACCTGACCCGCCGGCTGGGTCCCGGCCGGGCTGAGCTGCCCGACCTCATGGTGCCTGATCAGTTCAGGCAGACGTTCCTGGACTGGGCCGAGGGCCGGGTCAATTTCACGGCTGCGAAGCCGGACTGACTAGGGCACGCACCAGGACCGTTCGGCCAGAAAGAATGAGAGAGCACCGGGGCCGGTGCGTCGGCTGGCTACGGCCTAGGCTGGAGGCGTGACAAAGCTGAGGATCGCGCTGGCCCAGGTGAATGCCACGGTCGGCGACCTGGACGCCAACGCCGGGCTGATCGCCGGGTGGACGCGCCGCGCCGCGGCGCGCGGGGCCAGGGTCGTGGTGTTCCCCGAGATGGTGCTCACCGGGTACCCGGTGGAGGACCTCGCGCTGCGGGCGTCGTTCGTGGAGGCGTCCATCGCGGCGCTGCACAAGGTGGCGGTGCGGCTGGACGCTGAGGGGCTCGGCGGGGTCGCCGTGGTGGCCGGGTACCTGGACCGGCGGACCGACCTGGCGGCGCGCACCGGGCTGCCGGCCGGCGCGCCGCTGGACGCGGCGGCGCTGCTGCACGGCGGGCGCGTGGTCATCACAAGCGCCAAGCACCACCTGCCGAACTACGGGGTGTTCGACGAGTTCCGCTACTTCGTGCCCGGCGACACGCTGCCGGTATTCCGGCTGCCGGTGACCGACGCCGAGCAGGTCGACGTGGCCATCGCCATCTGCGAGGACCTGTGGCAGGACGGCGGGCCGGTGGCGGTCTGCCGCCGGGCGGGGGCGAGCCTGCTCGTGGTGCCGAACGCGTCACCGTACGAGCGGGGCAAGGACGACGTGCGGCTTGAGCTGTGCGTCCGGCGGGCCCGCGAGGCCGGGGCGGCGCTGGCGTACGCGAACCTGATCGGCGGCCAGGACGAACTGGTCTTCGACGGCGACTCGATCCTGGTGGCCGCGGACGGCACACTGCTCGCCCGCGGGCCGCAGTTCGACGAGGCACTGGTAGTCGCCGACCTGGACCTGCCCGCGGCGGAGCCCGGTCCGCTGCCGCAGGACCAGCCCGTGGACGCCGGTGACGGCACGGTGATCACGATCAGGCGGGTGGCGCTGCTGGAGGCGGGCGCCGGCGGCATCGGCGCGGGCGGCGGCGGGATAGCCGGGGCCGAGCCGAGGGGACGTTCTGGCCACGGCTGCCCGATCCGGCCGAGGTGTACGCGGCGCTGGTCACCGGGGTCAGGGACTACGTGCGCAAGAACGGGTTCCGCTCGGCCATCCTGGCGCTGTCCGGCGGGATCGACTCGGCGCTGACCGCGACGATCGCCGCGGACGCGATCGGGCCGGGCAACGTGCACGTGGTGCTGATGCCCAGCCGCTACTCCTCGGATCATTCGGTCAGCGACGCCGAGGACCTGGCTAAACGGCAGGGCCTGAACGCATCGACGATCCCGATCGCCTCGATCGTCGAGGCGTTCGGCGAGTCGCTGGCACCGTCGGGCTTCCCCGCCAACGGGCTTCCGGCGGAGAACCTGCAGGCCCGGGTGCGCGGGGTGGTGCTGATGGCGCTGTCCAACGCGGGCGGGCACCTCGTGCTGACCACGGGCAACAAGAGCGAGCTCGCGACCGGCTACTCGACGCTGTACGGGGACTCGGCCGGCGGGTTCGGGCCGATCAAGGACGTGCCCAAGACCCTGGTCTGGGAGCTGTCCAGGTGGCGCAATGCCGAGGCTTCGCGCCAGGGCGCCGACTCCCCCGATCCCGGAGAACTCCATCACGAAGCCGCCGAGCGCCGAACTCGCGCCCGGCCAGCTCGACACCGACTCGCTGCCGCCGTACGAGGTGCTCGACAAGCTGATCGACGATTACGTCGAGAAGGACATGGGGACCGCGGAGCTGATCGCGGCGGGGCACGACCCGGCGCTGGTCGAGCGGGTGGTCCGGCTGATCGACGCGGCCGAGTACAAGCGGCGCCAGTACCCGCCGGGCCCCAAGATCAGCCAGAAGAACTTCGGCCGCGACCGCCGCCTCCCCATCACCAACCGCTGGCGCGAGCGGCGCGGTTTTCAGGAATCGGCTCGCCGGCGCGGGCCCGCAGGCCGAGCATGAGCTCGTCCACGACGCGGGCGGCGAACTCGCCGTCGAGGCGGCTGCCGGCGACCCGCCCCTTAGCCAGGACGGTCCCGGTCAGCGCCAGTTGCGCGACCTCGACGTCGAGGCCGGCCCGCAGCTCGCCGGACTCGATGCCCCGGCGGATGACCGCGCGCATCGCCTCGCGCCGCGGCTTCACCACCGTCTCGGTGTACCTCTCCATCAGCCGCGGGTACTTCTGGCCCTCGCCGAGCAGCAGCGCGTAACGGCGCGCCTTCCTCGGGTCCGCCATGTCCGCGCACATCACCTCGAGCATCGCGACCAGGTCGTCCCTGGCGCTGACGCCGCCTGGCTGGGGGTACGGCGACTTCAGCGAGCCGAGCGCGGCGAGCAGCAGCTCTTCCTTGTTCGGCCAGCGGCGGTAGATGGTCGCCTTGCCGACTCCGGCCCGGGCGGCGACGGCCTCGACGCAGACTCCCTCGAAGCCCTTCTCGGCGAACAGGTCAAGCGTGGCCTCGATGATCGCCTGCTCGGCCTGCTCGCTGCGCGGACGGCCTGGCCTGCGCTGGTCCGCCCCGCCGGGCCCGGTGTCAGAGCCGGGCCCGGTTTCCGCGTCAGGGCCGGGCCCGGACTCGGCGATCACGGGCTGCATCGCGGGTCACACCTCTCGGTCGGCGCTGGAGTGCATGACTTCGGCTTCCAGTATCGCAAGCTCGGCCTCGTATCCGCCATCGCCGGCGGGCGCGGCCGCAACGGCCTTCGGCTTGCCTGGCATCCAGCGCAGCACCACGAACCCGCCCGCGAGCGCGAGCGCGGCCGCGATCAGCGTGGTGATGTGCATGGCGTTCACGAACGAGTCGTTCGCCGGCCCGAGCAGCGACCGTCCGGCCGTGCCGAGCTGCTGCGCGACCGCCTGGGTAGCGGTGATCGAGGAGGACGCCGTGCCGCGGAGCGCGGCGGGCAGGTGCGTCAGCGACGGGCTGAGCGAGTTCCGGTAGAACTCGGCCAGGATCGAGCCGAGGATGGCGACGCTGAGCGCGACCGCGACCTGCCTGGCGGTGTTGGTCAGCGCCGAGCCGGCGCCGGCCCGCTCGCGCGGCAGCACGTCCATCACGGCGGCCGTGGCGGCCGGCATGCTGACGCCGATCGCCGCGCCCTGGATGGCGAACAGCACCCCGAGCAGCCAGATCGGACTGGCGGTGCCGAGCGTGGCGTAGCCCGCGATGGCCCCGCCCATGACGAACATGCCCGTGGCGCCGACCGCCTTGGCGCCGTAACGCTGGACCAGGCGGGCGCTGCGCGGTGCGGCCAGCAACTGGCCGGCCGCGAACGGCACGGTCAGCAGGCCCGCGGCCAGCGGGCTGTAACCCCGGACGTTCTGCAGGTAGAAGCTGGTGAAGAAGAAGACGCCGCCCATGCCGAAGAAGACCAGGCCAAGCGCCCCGATCGAGGCCGAAAGCCTGCGGTCGCGGAACAGCCGGACGTCGAGCGACGGGTGCTGGATCCGGGCCTCATACCACGCGAAGGCCGCCAGGACGGCCAGGCCGCCCACGATCGGGCCGAGCACGCCCAGGCTCAGCCAGGCGGCGGTGTCGCCGCCCTGGACGATGCCGTAGACCAGCAGCACCAGGCCCGCGATGGACAGCAGCACGCCCACGTAGTCGATCCCGCCGGCCTCGCGGTTGCGGGATTCCGGCACCAGCAACGCGACGGCGATCGCGCCGAGGACGGTCACCGGCACGTTGATCAGGAAGACCGAACCCCACCAGAAGTGGTCGAGCAGCAAGCCGCCGAGCACCGGCCCGGTGGCGATGCCGAGGCCGACCGCCATGGCCCACAGGCCGATCGCCCGGGGGCGTTCGGCGGGCTCGAAGACGTTGGAGATGATCGACAGCGTCTGGGGCATGACCGCGGCCCCGCCCAGGCCCATCGCGGCCCGCGCGAAGATCAGCTGCTCGGGCGACCGTGAGTAGGCCGAGAGCAAGGAGGCGATGCCGAACAGCGCGAGCCCGATCATGAGCATGCGCTTGCGGCCGATCTTGTCGCCGATGACGCCGAACGTGAACAGCAGCCCGGCGAACACCAGCGTGTAGGAGTTGATGGCCCATTCGAGCTGGCTCTGACTCGCGCCGAGGCCCCCGTGAGGCTCGGCGATGGTCTTCAGCGCGACGTTGAGGACCGTGTTGTCGATGACGATGGCGAGTAGCCCGACGATCAGCACGCTGAGAATCAGCCAGCGGCGGCGGTAAATCGCCTGCGAATCCATGTGTCCCTCTCCGGATCACTTGAAGCTTGTGTGCGAAACCGGGAAGGCGCTGGCTCGGCGGCGTGTTGCCACGATCAGGAGCTCCGGGTTCCGCAACTATCAATACGGAACCGTCTCGTATCGGAATCTATTTCCGGCGCACGGATGAGCTCGTTAGTGATCCACGTCACACCAGACCTGCGGGTCCTGCTCCTGTGCTCGCTGGTTCTTGGGCCGAACGGGTTCCCGTGTCTGAGCCGGGCAAGCGCCAGGATCGCGACGCGGTGAAGCTCTTGGTCAAAGGACCATGGTCCCAGTCTTTCGGAACCTTCTGGCTATACCACTCAACCCCGTAGCCGTGCCATTATCTAACTGTCCGGGTACGCCGACGGGGCGACACGAGGCATGGAGGTCGACAACAATGTCACAGCGCACCGATATCACCATGGCCGCGACAAGGCAGCGGGCCATCCCAGAACCCCTGTATGGCGGGGCTGGTACCGGGCGCCGGGTGACTGTGCGCGACATCACCGCCGCCAAGGCCCGCGGTGAGAAGTGGCCGATGCTAACCGCCTACGACGCGCTCACCGCCGGGATATTCGACCAGGCCGGGATCCCCGTGCTGCTCGTCGGCGACTCGGCCGCCATGGTGGTCTACGGCCACGACACCACGATCCCGGTCACCGTCGATGACCTGATCCCGCTGACCGCCGCCGTCGTGCGCGGCACCCGCCGGGCGCTGGTGGTCGCGGACCTGCCGTTCGGTTCCTACCAGGCCTCCCCCGGCGCGGCGCTGGCGGCGGCGACCCGCTTCCTGAAGGAGACCGGCGCGCACGCCGTCAAGCTCGAAGGCGGTCGGCGGGTCGCGCGCCAGGTCGAGGATCTGGTAGCGGCCGGCATCCCGGTGATGGCCCACCTCGGCCTGACCCCGCAGTCGGTCAACGCCTTCGGCGGCTACCGGGTGCAGGGACGCGGTGAGGACGGCGAGCACCTGCTGCAAGACGCCAAGGCGCTGCAGGCGGCCGGCGCGTTCTCTGTCGTGCTCGAGTGCGTGCCCGCTGACCTGGCCGCCCGGGTAACCGAGACGCTGACCATCCCCACGATCGGCATCGGCGCCGGCTCGGCCTGCGACGCGCAGGTCCTGGTCTGGCAGGACATGGCCGGGCTGTCCCCCCGTACCGCCAAGTTCGTCAAGAAGTACGCCGACCTGACGGCTGTTCTGCGCGACGCCGCCACCGCCTTCGCTGACGACGTCACGAACGGTATCTTCCCCGACGAGGAGCACTCCTACCACTGAACCCGCCAGTAACGGCCGCAAAATCTGATACTCAGGAGGACGTTCCTGGCGGTGACGGCGGCTTCGTGTGTACGCGTATGTACGCGAAGCCGCTAACCCTCGGCTTGGGTGCGGGCCGGCTTGCCCGGCCCGCACAAGCTTGCGAGACTAACCCGGTCGCGCCACTTCGATGCTGAAGCTTACCGCCGGATGGTAGCGCGAAGTAAACGACAAGGGATCCTTCTCCGCCGCCCAGCTAAATTCCTTCGCTGCGCCGCTGAACCCGTATTCTTTATTTAGCCGGGTACATTCTCCGGCTGAGAGGCCGGCTTTGTAAAAAGCACGAAATGCCCCGGTAAGCCCTCTATTCTTAAATATTATCATGAACTCCTCTGCCACCGCTCGCACTTGCTGCAGGTGGATGGCTCCGTTGCGGATCGGCAGCCTCACAGTATCCCCGGACTCAATTACAAGAATATGCTTCTGCCAGTCGATGTGCATCGAAAGGGAGAGCTCGATCTCGTATTTCTTATTCAAGCCAAGGAACTCAACTCGATCCACGTTTCCTGCCTCGATGGGTGCCAGCATCGAGGTAAACCTTGTGTCCGGCACGCCGAATCCAAGCTCAGAAATGAAGCCGTAAGCTTCCTTATAGTGCAGCCTGATGGCCATGATGCTGCTGACCGATCTGCTGCCGCTTTCACTCATACTCATTTCCGCACCTCCAGGTATACTCCGCCTTTTGCCTCGTTCGCCAATCGTTCGGCCGCGTCAAGGAGCACCTTGAAGGTGACAGAGATCCTTGGCCGATCGACGTGGCCGACCTTGATTGCTCGCCGCAGCCGACCCTCCGGGTCATCGGCGAGAATCACGTCGTGCAGGAAATCATCGTGAACTTCCTGCCTTAGCTGAGAAAAGAACGAAATAGGCTTGTCCCGGTAACGCGATGTCAGGGAGGTCAATTCGGAGTCGTTTAGCTCGGGCAGGACAGGTGCCAGGATGGTTCGCTTCTCGGCAAGGGAAGGAGCCCAGCGGAACGGCCGGGCGCGACCCGACCTGATGAGCGGTTGCGCCAGTACGGTTGTGTCGTTAGCGGTCATGAAAACAGGCACACGAGAACTAGCGTACGTGTTGCCCATGGTGTCAGCGAACCGCATTAGCTGCGAGATAACATGCTGCAGGTTCATCGTGTACTGCGTATTCTCATACCTGCCGAGCAGCAGGTGGACGTCTTCCATCACGACGCATGCAGCCCGCCCGGTTCCCGCGATCACCCTGGCGGCATCGTCGAACCGCCTGATTATTTCGCGGTCCGGCCGCCCGGCCGACGGGTCCTCGACCGCCGTCGAGTCCAGGTCATGCCGGTCAACGTCAAGTTCCCGGAGAATCTGTCGCAGCTGAAACGACTTTCCTTCGCCCGGCGGCCCGTAGATAAGCAGAAATAACGGGGTTCCGTCATGCGGCGCAGCGGTGAAATTAAGATATAGATGCTGGTAAACTCTACGCTTGAACTCAGCTGAGACGCAGGTCATCAGTAATCCCTTTCCTCTGGCCGGTTAACGTGTTCTCGTATTCTTTCCATAATATCCGCGTTGGCATTCCCGCCTGCCGCACTTCCGCTCACGATTGCATTCTGATTATCGAGCCGACCGCAGACGTCGCCTACCGAACGAATCAGGTCAGCCGGGAGGACATCTTTAGGCTTGCGTATGGTGACGGACCTGGTGCCGTCGGCTGCCAGGTTGAACGTGACTTCAAGGTCGCTCATCTGACTCAGCAGGTCAAGGCAGCGCTGAGTGATCAGCAAGATGGTTTGCTCATCGGCCTGCGCCTTACCCGATGCCACAATTACCGTGGTTGCCTTACCGATAACATTCTGCCTGACGACGTTAGCAATCTCGTTTTCTGATACCGTAGCGTCAGGATTGCCGAGAATTCTTTTCAGGATCTCCCTTGCCCCAAGAATGACGAGCTGTCCTATAGGCGTGGTCACTGGACACCCTCCTCGGTCTATGCCTCAAAGGTAGACGCACGGCAGGATAGCCAGGACACCGCCCGTGCGTCTCAATGCTATAACTATGCGCCGGACCTGCGAGTAGTTTGCGTGGTTTCCGACGAAATGCTCCTGATCGGCGAACCTGCAACTAGCAGGTGCCCGTGTTTCCCTGGCCCGGGCGTTCCCGAGCGCCGGTGGCGCGGGAATTCACCGGCGACGAAAGCCCCCTCCCCCGGCCGGGGGACTCGAGCGGCCGCACCCGGCCACCGCCGGGCGCCGTGAGCCGCGGGTCGTAGTATCGTCTACCGATGGATCGTTAGCCGATATAGGATGGCGGGATGCGGAACAGAAGCGACACGGGCGGCCCGGAACCGGACGACGGGAAGGCGCTGTCGGAGTTCGGCCGTTACGCCGGGCCGGCCACGCTCATCCTGGCGAGCCTGGCCGACGGCGCCAAGCACGGCTATGCCCTCACCAAGGACATCGAGTCCTTCGCCGGCGTCCGGCTGGCGCCGGGCACGCTGTACGAGGCGCTTGCCCGCCTCCAGGGCCAGGGGCTGATCGAAGCGGTCGAGAGCCATGACCGCCGCCGCCCCTACCAGCTCACGGCCGTCGGAGCGACGGTGCTGCGGGCCCACCTGGGTAACCAGCGCCGCGTCGCCGACCTGGGGCTGCGGCGGCTGGCTACCACCTGGGGCACGGCATGATCCGGGGTATCGCGTGACGGGCCCGGACGCGCCCGCGCGGCGGGCCGGCCGGCTGCTCCGCTGGTATCCGAAGGCGTGGCGGTCCCACTACGGCGAGGAGTTCACCGAACTGCTGATCTGCGATATCGTCGAACGGCCGCGATCGCGGGCGCGCACCGCCGATGTGGCGCGGGCTGGGATCGCCGCACGACTTGCGGGCGCCGGGCTCTGCGGATGGACGCCCGATGCCGCCGGGCAGGTCCGCGCGTGCCTGGTGTCGCTCGCCTGTTGCGTGGCGGTTTTCCTCGGCTTTGGCACGGCCATCTGGTCGCAGCTGACCATCGGCTGGCAGTGGTCCGAGCCGGACGCCCGGGCCACCACCGAGGCGATGGTCGTGATGTCGGTGGCGATGCTGGCGTTCTTGATCCTGGCCGTGGCCGCCGCGCTCCCCGTGGCCGCCAGCGTCGTGTCACGCATCGCGCACAGGCGGCCGGAGGGCCTCATCGGCCCGGTAGCGCTGCTTGCGGCCGGCGCGGCGATCATGTTCACCGGCGGGAGGCATTTCGGCAACGGCTGGCCGGGAACTGGCGGTCACCCCTGGGCTGGCCAGGGCCTGGTACCCGGCGGGTGGCGGCCTTCTCGTGGGCGTCGACGCTGTCCGTCTCCTCTTACTGGGCCCATCCCGCCGCCCTGGCGGACTTTCCCGCGGGCGAACTCGCCTGGATGATCCTCAGCCCGCTGAGCGCGGCCTGCGTGGTCGGCGGCGCGACCCAGGCGATCCGGCGGACCGACCTGTCACCAGGCCTGCTGCGCCTCGAGGCCCGGCTCGGGACCGCGGCCTGCGTCACCATGGCCGTCTTCCTCACCGGGTGCGGCTGGTGGATCGCCGGCCGGGGCCAAGGACCAGGGAACCTGTTCCACGCCGGGGCGATCGACGTCGCCGGGGTCGCGGTGATGACGAGCGCGCTCGCGGTCGCGCAGCAAGCCGCGCACCAGGCCCGCCGGCGCAGCGCGCACCAGGACCGGCCGGGCACCGGGGCGGGCGGTGCAGCGAGGTGACCGGCAGGCACGAGGCGGCCGGGCGAGGCGGGGCAGTGCGCCCGGGCCTGACGCGGCGCCGGGCCCTGGCCCTCGGGCTCGCCCCGGCCGTCGTAGTCTACGCTCAGGCCGCCGCGGCGAACCCCGGCGCGTACGCCTCGGCGGCGGCCTTCGCCGCCTGCGATGCCGTCACGCACGCCAGCGCGCTTGGCCGCCTCCCGATCCGGATCACCACGGGTTATGACGACCCCTTTTACCCTGGTGTCCAGGCTCTCGCGCGCGCTCTCCCGGACGGAGCCCTCGTGCACTTCGCTCAAGGCTGTCACACCGACCCCTTCTTCCTTGACCAGGAGCCGCCGTCGCTCGCGTTCCTGGCCTCGCACCTCGTGACCTAGCCGGGCGTCCCGCGGCGGTACCGGGCGGTCCATCACCTGGCACGGTCAGCGGCTAGAGCGCCGGTCAGGTAGCCGCTGCCCCCCGCCCGGCAATAGCCGCACCCCCTCGCCGCCCCACCGGGATTTCATTTTGAGTGCTGGTTCGCGTCGTTTGGTAGTGCTGATCAGCGTCAGCCCGAACAGGGAGCGAACAGAAGGCCGGCCGGTGCGTCCGCTCACGCGATGTGTCCATTCACGGGGGGTAGTTAGATGAGATCTGCCAGTTGCCTGGCTACCTGTGATAGCGGTGCGGTGGCGTCGATTTCGATCGTTGCGGTCGCGCGCAGCAGAGGTTCTACCTCGGCGGGGTAGTGCCGGATCTGGGCTTGTTCGCCGGGGTGTTTCCCGTATGGATTGCCGGTCCGTGCCCCGATCCTGGCCAGGATGATGTCGGCGGGCGCGCTGAGCAGCGCGATGTGGTCGAACCGGGGGTGGAGCTTCCCGTGGTTGGTCTTGCAGCCGGCGACGAACAGGTGGCCGTGCTGGTGGCTGGCCAGCAAGGCCGCGATGGCGTCCTCGCGCCAGATCCAGTCCGGTGACTCGTCTGGCAGGGTGACCCAGTGGCTCCACGCATCGGTGTCGGTGTCGACGACGCGGTGGCCGCGTTCGCCGGGTATCTGGAGGGCAGCGGACTTGCCGGTGCCGGACATTCCGGTGACCAGGACCTTCGGCATGCTCTGAGGTTACGGGTGACTGCTCAGGCCGCGGCGCAGACGGCAGCCAGGGCCTGCCGGCCAGGGCGGCGGCGGCCTCGAGGTAGCTGCGGATGCGGCACCGCGGAGACGGAGACGTTGTCCGTCCGCTCGGCTGAGGGGTCGCGGGTGAACAGCCAGACCTGGCCGGCGTAGTCGCACAGCCGGCAGCCGGGAGTGCAGCCGGGGTGGTTACCGTCATGCCGGTCCCGGTGCCGGTTGCGGGTGATGCCCAAGGCGACGGTCTCGTCGTAGCGCTGGCGGAGATCGGCCAGCGGTTCCGCATCGGCTGCGGGCTCGCCCCTGGCCCGGGCTTCTTCGGTCAGGCGGTGGGTGCCGCGGAGGATCTCGATTACGTCGGCGGCCCAGGACTGCAGGCTGCCGGGGCCGAGCCCGGCAACGGCGCGGTACCGCCGTATCACGTGGGCAGCGCACCGCTGGATGCCCGCGAGCTTCGGCAGCCTCTGCTGGTAAGCGGCGTACCCGTCGGCTGCCGTGCCGGGGATGCAGCGCTGGCCGCCGTGAGCATCGGCCAAGATGTAAACCGGACCGGGGCGTCATCGCCAGCTTGCCTGGACGCGGCTATGAGCGCTCACCGCCGTCCATCCGGCCGAAGTGCAGGAACGCCGTGAGTGCCGCGATCACCACCGCCACCCCGACGCCGAGGTAGAGCGTGTCCAGCCCGCCCTTGGACTCCACCACCACGTCCGCGAAGCTGACCGCCGCCACCAGGATGATCATCGAGATCACCCTGGCCTTGAGGTCGTTGAGATCGCGCATCCTCAGCCAGCCGGGCAGCCGGACGCCTGAGCCACTGGCGCCGATCCTGCCGATGAAGAGCTCATAGAAGCCGAAGGCCGCGATCATGAGGGTCGCGCCGATCAGGAACAGGTCGGTCAGGAGGAGCAGAAAGCCCAGATTATGGCTGGTCAGCTGGGGGGCTTCCACGACATTGGTCACCGACCTGACAAACACGTCGGTCCCGTAGGCGAAGGACGCCATGGCGGAGAGCAGGAGAACGGTCACCGGGACGACAACCACGACCCGGGACAGGCTCAGCCCCCGCTCGAAGCGTCTCCCCAGCCGTGGCCAGGGGTTCTCAACCGCGGACGCGTCAGCCGGGTTCCTCTCGGCGGTGGCCGCCTCAGCCTGGGGTGACCCCCCCTTGGCGCTGCCCAGGGGGGTCGCCTCGCTTCCCTCATGCGGCACATCAGCCATGCCTCATCGGACTCCTTCCCTCCCGCCGGGCACAAGCGCCCGGCCCGTCATTGCTGGCGGTGATGTTGACCGCCATCTGCTGTGGAGCAGCCGGCGCAGCACATCGGATCCGGCTCACATCTGGTGACTGTAACGGCCGATACGCAGACTGGCACGCGGACGCATGTCTGATATGGCCGATGTGGGCTGCCCAGGGCTGCCACCTGCCTGCGCGGACCAGACCCGCCTCAATAGGGGCACATCGAGGGCACATGCGGTCGTAACACATCTGGTAACGACGAGAAAGCTCAAGAACCTAATCCCAAGGTCAACGCACGGTTCGCTGAGCGCCGTCAGCGATCAGATTTAGGTCCCGCGTAGAGGACGAAGGTGTCGTCGATCCCTTGTTCTGGGGTGCCGGTGGTGGGCGATGATCCGCTGGGTGACGGCGGTCCGGGTCTGCGGGTCGGGTGTGTCGGGCACGCTGTCCATGATGGCTGTGGCCGGGCGGGCAGCCGCAAGGCGGAGGCGCGTGGCTGGTACCTAGCCTGCGCCGCCGCGCAAGTGCTGAGAAACCGCCCATGAGCCGGGATTCTGGGCGATGCTCCCGGATGTGACGCTACCGCTTCCCGCTTCGCTGGCGAGCCTGCTGGCCGTCTTCGGGCCGTTGTTCACCGCCCCGTCGTTCCGTACCTTCTGCGGCCTGGCCTGCGGGTTCCTCGCGCAGACCGGGAAGCGGACGGTGTGCGGGATGCTGGCCGGGGCGGGACTGTCGCGGCTGTGGCCGCACGACCGGGCGCACTGGTTCTTCGCCCGCGCCCGCTGGAATCCCGATGACCTGGGCCTGGCTGTCGCCCGGCTGGTGGTGGCGCTGCTGGTGCCGGCCGGGGAGCCGGTGGTCGTGGCGATCGATGACACCCTGTTCCGGCGGCGGGGCAAGAAGGTCTGGGCCGCCTCCTGGTTCCACGACGGATCCGCGCCGGGACCTGCGAAAACGGGATACGGCAACAACTGGGTGATCGCCGCGGTCGTGGTGCGGCTGCCGGCGGTGCGCAGGCCCGTGGCCATCCCGGTACTGGCCAAGCTGGTCATCAAGGACACCAGCTCGGCATCGAGGCTGTGGCTGGCCCGCCGGATGACCGGAATGCTGGCCGGCGCGCTGCCCGGCCGCCACATCCGCGTCGTGGCCGATTCCGCCTCTACGGCGTTCACGCAGGTCACCGTCACCCGCTACGGCAAGACCGCCACCATCTCCGCCGCCGCGCTCACCTGCCTGTGGCCCACGGTCTTCGGCCCCCGGCCCGTCACCGTCATGCTGATCCGCGACAAGTCAGCGGTCGGCTATGACCTGGCCCTGGTCACCACCGATACCGCCGCCACCGCCGCCCAGGTGATCGAGCGATACGCCAGCAGATGGTCCATCGAGGTCGCGACAGAAGACGCCCGCCAGGTCTTCGGCGCCGGGCAGGCCCGCAACCGCACCGCCTGTGCCGTTGAGCGGACCGTCCCGTTCCAGCTCGCCTGCCAGGCCGTCACCGCCTGCTGGTACGCCACCGCGGGCCACGACCCCGCCGACGTGGCCGAACACCGGGCCCGCGCCCCCTGGTACACGACGAAGGCCCAGCCGTCCACCGCCGACATGGCCGCCAAGCTCCGCCGCGTCATCATCGCCGCCAGATTTAAGGCATCTCGCCCTGACCAGCCAACACCCGAAGAAATCCGCGTCCTCCGCCTGGCCTGGGAAGCCTACCGGTACTTTCCTGACCTGGAGTCACTGCTCGACGACGCCCTCAGGGACATGTGGCCAAGTCCCGAGGACGCGCTCGAACCGGTCGCATCCTCGGATGACCCCCTCGAGCGCGTCACCTTCGCCTGCGAGTTCCTGCTCCGCGGGGTGATCTCGTACCAGCGGGCGGTACGGGCCATGATCTCGGGCACCATCACCCGGCCCGAGCTCGCCGCTATCCGGACCGGCATCCGGTTCGGGTTGATCGACTACGCGCTCGCCCCGTTCGAGAGCACGCTCACGGCCAGCGACCCTGACGCGTTTCCCCAGCTCAAGCGTGACCTCGCGGTGGTCGTCAGCGCGGAGGCCCTGTTCGTCCTCACCGACCTGTGCGGCCTCACCCCAGATGCCGCGATAGCCAGCGCCACCCACACCGCGGCCACCCTGACCGAGGCCTCCTTCCGCGCGGTCAGGGCGAGAGGGGGTCAGGCCGGGGCACCTTGCGATTAACGCAGAGCGGGAGCATGCTTCGGGGTGCAGTCGGCGGTGAGGAGCTACGCGATGCAAGTGCCAGGTTCGCCCTCCTGGAGTATCCAGGTGAACCCGTGGCCGGAGTTGTTTGACGTGGCGCTGTGGTTCCGGGCCGCCGAGCGCATCGAGGTCGCCCAGGGCGGCGAGGTGCCGGGGCCAGCCGAGGTCGAGCCCCGGCCTGCCCGGAGCACCGGCCCGTCGGACGGGGCCGAGCTGGCCGTGGGCTGGCTGGTGTGGTGGCATTCGCTGGTGGCGGTGCCTGCGCTGTCGCCGCCGTTCGGCCGCGCCGATCGGGCCCCGCAGCTGGCGTTCAGCCCGCCGGACTTCCCCGGCCTGGCCCGCTGGCCGGCCCTGCACCGGGCGGTCGCCGCCCGGTGGCCGGAGGCCAATGCCTGGCATGCGGCCCGTAAGGAGGCCTGGATACGGGCGGGTCCGCACCGCGATCTGCGGACGACCGCGGCGGTGGCCGAACTGGAACGTGAACTGGGCCGTAAGGCACGGCCCTTCTCGGTGGAACTGCTGCTGCTGCCGGTCGGCGACGACGAGGTCCGGCCGATCGGCTCCGGCCGCTACCTGGTCCCTGAGCGTCTGTACGCCGGCCCGCGGTGGCCGGGACTCCTGCGTGCGCTGCTGATCCCGTACGCGTGACTGCCTCTTCCGGACTAATACCGGGCAGCGGGTGGCGGGCGCCTTTTAAATATCGGTGATGCGCAGGCCGGCGTGCGCCTTGTAGCGGCGGTTGATCGCGACCAGGTTGGCGGTCAGCGCTTCGATCTGGCCGCAGTTGCGCAGACGGCCCGCGTAGATGCCGCGCACGCCGGGGATCCGGGCGGCCAGCGCCTGCACCAGGTCGGTGGCGGACCGGTCGTCGCCGAGCACGAGCACGTCCATGTCGATCGTCTCCACCTCCGGGTCGAGCAGCAGGACCGCGGACACGTGGTGGAACGCCGCCACCACCCGGCTGCCGGGCAGCAGCCCCGCGGCCTGCTCGGCCGCGCTGCCCTCGGCCACCGGCAGCGGATAGGCGCCGCGCTGATCGAAGCCGAGCGGGTTCACGCAATCCACCACGATCTTGCCCGCAAGTTCGGTCGCCAGCCCGGATAGCAGGTCAGCGTGGCCCTCCCAGGGCACGGCGGCGATCACCAGGCTCGCCTCGCGGGCGGCGTCGCGGTTGGCCAGGCCGCGGGCGTTGGGCCCGATCTCCCGCGCCACGGCGTGCGCACGGTCATGGCTGCGGGAACCGATGATCACCGGGTTCCCGGCCAGCGCGAACCTGCGGGCCAGGCCGCGGCCCTGTTCGCCGGTGCCGCCGAGGATTGCGATAACCAGGTCGTCGACGGACGGGGATTCGCGCTCAGTCATGAACTGAATCCTGCCAGACCGTACGGATAAGGCTGCGCGGCGGGGCTTTTAGGGGCACCATAGATAGGTGGACGCGAATCAAGTGACCACGCTGCGTGCGCTCCTAGCCTCGACCGGGTGGCTTGAGCGGACTCGCGCGTTCGCGCAGGGGCTACGGACGTCGACCCGGTCGCGAGGAGGGCTTCTCCTGGTCGGCACGCCCGACGAGGAGCCCTGGCACCTCACCGCGCATCTGGACGAGGAAAGCCGCCTGGCCGGGATCCCTGAGCTCATGCCTACCCTCGTCCGCTGGCGGGTCCCCGCGGGCGCGCCTGCGCACCTGCGGGTGGGACTCGAACGGCTGGAAGCCGCCCAGCGCGGTGAGACGCTCTTCGTCGTGTCACCGTCCAGCGCACCGGTGCCGCTGCTCGAGCGGGTCAGTGACGCGCGCCGGGTCGGAGCCACGATCTTCGCGCTCGACCAGGGCGATCCGGAACTCGACGCGCTGGCCCACGAGGCCATCGCGATCCGGCCCGGCATCGCCGGCACCCCAGGGGTTCCCGGGGTGCCTGGGGGGGTGTCGTTCGGGGCGGCGCAGCACCTGATCAGTTCGTCGGTCGGTGACCTTGACCGGCCCGAGGGTTTCGGGGACGGGGAGTTCGGCGTGGCGACCGCGGACGGACGCATCCTGCCGCCGGGAGCACGCGGCTACCAGCGGTACCGCCCGGGCGTCAGGGGCCTGCGGGACCGGGTGGCCCGCCTGCTGGACGCGGTCAGCGGGCCGACCGCGTAGTGCCCCTAGGAGTCCAGGGTCAGGACCATGGTGGGGCGCTCGATGATGTGGTCCGGGCGCAGGGGGCGCACAGCGGTGCCGATGGCGAAGAACTCCGTGGTATGCGAGCCCCAGGTGTGGCTGTGCTGGCGGAGTTGCACGCCGACGATCCCTTCCGCGTGCAGCGCCTCGGCCTCGGCCTGCATCCGGCTCATCGCGAGCTCGCGAGCGTCGTACAAGGCCTGGGTGAACTGCTCGATCTCGACGTTCTTGCCGATGTTCCCGATCTTGCTGCCGAACTTCTGGTGCGCGACGTGGTACACGCACGACCCCATCACCATGCCGAGCGGCGCGTACCCGGCCCGGATCAGCGTCCAGAAGTCCTGGCCTGACAGGTCCGAGGTGAACGGCTGGTTCTTGTTGTTGCGCCAGTTGTCGACCCCGCCGCCGCCCGCGCCGTCCTCGGCCTTGACGGCCGTGCCCACCGCGATGAACTCGGCGATGTCGGCACCGAACTCCTTCATCTCCACGTCCAGCCGGACCCCGACGATACCGTCGGCGCGCAGCGCGTCGGCCTCGGCTTCCATCCGGGTCATGGCCAGCTCACGCGCGTGGTACATGGCCTGGGACAGCACGTCGAGCTCCTGGTTGGCGCCCCATCGGCCGATCTGCAGCCCGACGTGGTAGATGGAGCTGCCGAGGACCAGGCCGAGCGGCCGGAACCCGACCTCGCGGACCAGCAGGAACTCGTTGACCGACAGGTCGGACGTGAAAATAGAGCCAGGACGGCCGGGCTGCAGCTCCGCGAGGCGCCGCATGGCGTCCTGCGGAACGCCCGCAGCATCAAGTTCCGTCGCTATGTTCCCCTGGTCGGTCATGTTCTCTCCTACAAGCCTGCGGTGCGCTTATTCAGCTTTTTCTGGTTGAGCTGGTTAGCCTTTTTGAGCTGTGCCGTTAAATCCGGATCCGGGCTGCCTGGCGCCGCTGCGGGTCGAGTGACATGACGGCCAGCGTCGGGCCGGCGTGACGCTGCTCGTCCCCGAACTTGGTGATCGCCGTGCCGATGATGGTGGCCTCCACGATGTGGTCGCGGCGGCCCTCCTGGACCGGGCACTCCCGTTCGCGCACGTTCATCTCCATCGTGGCGATCACCACGCCTTCGGCGCCGAGCCGGGTGACGTCACGCTCCAGCTGCCGCCGGGCGTCGTGCCGGGCGTCGTTGACGAGCTCGGTGTACCCGACGACCTCGGCGTTCCCTGATCCCCAGCGGGTCTGGCCGACGGTCAGCCAGTCGTCGTGCCGCGAGCCGATCGAGATCCCGAGGACGAGGCCCGCGGGCACCCAGCCCTTCATGATCAGCTTGCCGAAGTCCTGCCCCGTCAGATCCGACGTGAACGGCTCCCTGCGGCTCCGTCCCTTGGACCAGGCGGATACCGGCGGCACGCCGGGGGCGCGGATGGCCGTGCCGATGGCCTTGAACTCAAGTCCTCCGGCCGGAAACGAGCCGATAGTCAGCTGGACGCCGACGACACCGTGGCCGCCCAACTCGGCGCACTCGGTGGTCATCCGGTCCAGGGCCTTGTGCCGCGCCTCGTACATCGTCTGGACGAGCGGGGCGAACGACCCGAAACCGCCGCGGCTGGACACCTGCGTGACGGTCCGGGCGGGGACCATACCGTACCCGTAGCTACCCCAGGCCCCCGGGCAGTTATACCCTCCGGTGTACCCGACGTTGTACACGGCGGCGCCGAGCACCTGGCCCACGGGCTCGAAGCCGACGCTGCGGATCACGGCGAACTCGTCAGAGGTAAGCGACGAACCCCACGTGCCGCTGCGCCGGATTTCCGCCATCCTGGCCTCGGCCACAGCGGGGAGTTCTTCGTTCACGTCCCCAGCCTAATATCACGGCGGAACAAACGGGTCGAACCGCGGTCCGGGCGCGGTTCCGGGGCGTCAGTCCTGAGAATCCCATTCCTCGTTTCTGCGCTGCACCGTTTCCAGCGCACGGCTGGCCGCCTCCGGAGTGGGATAGGGACCGAGCCGGTCCTTGCCGGGGCAGGGACCGTCGTCATCCTCGACCGTGTGATGCTTGAGGCAGAACCACCATCGCTGTTCGTTGTCCATGCACATTAGACTCGCAAAGCATGGCGACAGTGCTTCATCCGGGCCGGCTTTCACCGGCCCGCCAGGTCCCCCCGGAGATCACGCGGCCCGAATACGTGGGCAAGAAGCGTCCGAAGACCGGGGAACCGGACGTCAAGACCCCCGAGATCATCGAGCGGATGCGGGTTGCGGGCAAACTGGCCGCCCAGGCCCTGGCGGAGGTCGGCGCTAACGTAGTCCCTGGCGTCACGACTGACTACCTGGACCAGATAGGACACGATTTCCTCGTCAGCCACGGCGCTTACCCCAGCACGCTTGGCTACCGCGGCTACCCGAAGTCGCTGTGCACCTCATTGAACGAGGTGATCTGCCATGGAATCCCAGATGACACGTTGATCAACGACGGTGACATTGTCAACATTGACATCACCGGTTACATCGGCGGCGTGCACGGCGACACTAACGCCACCTTCTGCGCGGGCGAGGTGGACGAGGAATCACGGCTGCTGGTGGAGCGTACCCACGAGGCCATGATGCGCGGCATCCGGGCGGTAGCGCCGGGACGGCCGCTGAACGCCGTCGGTCGCGTGATCGAGTCATACGCCCGGCGGTTCGGCTACGGAGTGGTCAGGGACTTCACCGGACACGGGATCGGCCGGACGTTCCATTCGGGCCTGATCGTGCCGCACTACGACGACCCGCATACCAACGTGATCATGCAACCCGGGATGACCTTCACCATCGAGCCGATGCTCACCCTCGGCACGATCGACTACGACATCTGGCCGGACGGCTGGACGGCGGTGACCAAGGACCGCAAGCGCACCGCGCAGTTCGAGCACACCATCCTGGTCACCGAGGACGGCTACGAGATCCTGACCCTGCCCTAACGGGCAGGGTCAGGAACCGCTCCATCTAGGCGTCGCGCCGGCGGAACAGGACAGCGCCGACGATGAGCAGGATCACCGTGTAGATGGCGAACACGGAGAACTGGCCCCATGGCGAGAACAAATGCGGGGGCTGCGGCCCGACCGTAACCGACAGGGCCCGTCCCGCGGCGTCGGGCAGCCACCTCGCCAGGTCCTGATACCAGCTGGAGGGGAGCAGGTGAGCCAGGATCGGGATCACGAACAGCAGCCCGATCACCGTGGTGATCGCGGCCGCGGTGTGTCGCAGGATCGCCCCGGCCGCGAACGCGAACAGGCCGCAGACCGTCACGTACAACGAGCTGCCGATCACGGCGCGCAGCACATTCGGCTGCGAGAGCGTGGCGTTGTCGTGGGTACTGGCCAGCAGTGCCTGGCCGAGGAAGAACGCGATGAAGGCGGCCACGATCGTGACCGCCAGGGCGATGACGGCCAAGACCGCCACTTTGGCGACATACACCACGATCCGGCGGGGCATCGCCGTCAGCGAGGTGCGGATCATCCCGGTGGAGTACTCAGAGGTGAGCACCATGGCCCCGAGCACCACGATGACGAGCTGCCCCAGGTAGAAGAGCCCGGCCACGCTGGCCTGCGTGGGGTCGAAGCTCGCCCGGTCCGCCGCCGACGTGTGCGACCAGCTGGCCGCGGTTCCGCCGCTGATCGCCGCGCCGATACCGATGCTGACGGCCAGCAGCACGAGCAGCGTCCAGTAGGTCGAACGGACCGAGCGGATCTTGGTGAACTCAGAACGCAGCGTGCCGGAGAAACCCGCTCGCCCTGAGGGCGGCGGCAGGACCGGCGGGCGGGCCTGCTGTGTCGTCACGGCCATGTCAGATCCGCCCTTCGTGGCTGTACCGCCCCTGAACGCTGGGCTGCGGTTCGGCGGGGGTGGGGGCGGGCGGCTGGCCCGCGGCGCCGGACTCGGGGCCCGCGTCGGCCCGGTACTCTACACTGTCCGCGGTCAGCTCCATGAAGGCCGCCTCGAGCGAGGCGCGGACCACCGTCAGCTCGTGCAGGCGCACGCCGTGCTCGAACGCGATATCGCCGACCTGAGCCGCGGTGAGCCCGCGCACGGTCAGCGCGCCGTCGGCGCCGGTGCTGGCGCTGCCCCGCGCCTCGGCTACGGCCTTGGCGAGCAGGTCAGGCTGCGGGGTCGACGCCCGCACGGTCTGGGCGGAACTGCGGGTGATGAACTCTTCCATCGTGCAGTCGGCGAGCAGAGACCCGCGGCCGATCACGATCAGGTTTTCCGCGGTGTGTTCCATTTCCGACATCAGGTGGCTGGACACGAACACCGTGCGGCCCTCGGCCGCCAGCGCCTTCATCAGGTTCCTGATCCACAAGATGCCCTCGGGGTCCAGCCCGTTGACCGGCTCGTCGAACATGAGCACGGCCGGGTCACCGAGCAGCGTGCCGGCGATGCCGAGCCGCTGTGACATGCCGAGCGAAAAGCCCTTGGCGCGCTTTCTGGCCACGTCGGTCAGGCCGACGAGCTCGAGCACCTCACCGACCCGGCGCTTGGGCAGGTTGTTGGTCTGGGCCAGGCACAGCAGGTGGTTGTAGGCCGACCGGCCGCCGTGCACGGCCTTCGCGTCGATCAGTGCGCCCACCTCGCGCATCGGGTTCGCCAGGTGAGCGTACTGCTGGCCGGCGATGGCGACGGTACCTGCGTTCGGGTAGTCAAGGCCGAGAATCAGCCGCATGGTCGTGGTCTTGCCTGCGCCATTCGGGCCGAGGAAGCCCGTCACCTTTCCTGGCGCCACAGTAAATGACAGGTCATTGACGGCGACTTTTTCGCCGTACCGCTTTACGAGCCCCCGTGCCTCAATCATCGCAACGTCCCTTCTGGTAGCACGTTTCCGGAACTGCCACCACGGTCCGTTCAGCCTAATACTTCTATATTGCCGGCCGGTGAATTGCGGGCCAGCCTGCCGGCGGCCGGTGCGCGGCCAGCTAGTGAGCGCGAGCGTGCAGACTGATCGAGTACCCGGTGCCCTGGCCGCGCAGCCAGTGCCGCTGGCCGTGCACGCGCATCGGGCCGGGACGCAGGACCGCGCTCGGGGCCGTCCCCTCGGTGGCCTCCCCGGCGATTATCGTGACCACATCGCAATCACAATCCTGGCCGGTGTCGCCGGGCGGCATGACCATGAGCCAGGCCTGATAGGACGGCTGCTCCTCAACGCTGATCCTCAGTGCATGATCCCGGTCGAACCGGACCAGGCCCCACCACCGTTCCGGGGTGGCGGCCAGCATCCGCAACTGGCGGGACAGCGCGCCGAGCGTCAGCGTCGGGGCGACGGGCGCCGGGATGCCGTGCGGGCCGTGCGGGCCGTTCGGGTGCGGAGAGGGGGTGGCGGGCTGCGCGGGAACGAGCAGGACGGCCTCGGCCAGCCTGGCGATCTCCGGGGCAACTGACATGTCTGCGGTCAAGGGAATTCCTTCGTGTACGGGCCCGCACCCTGAGCGGGCGGCCCTGGTGACAACGGTCAGCGAGGAATCGTTGTCAGCGACAACACGAAGGACAGAGCACGCGAGTGATCATCGCGGCGACACCTGAGTGGTCACCGTGACGAAGGACTACGCGGCCTGGCATGCCTACAGCTTACATGGCTTGTTAACCCAGCGTCATCACATTCACGCGTCTGCTTCCCGCTGGATTTCGGTGAGCGTGGATCTCAGTGAGCATCCTCAAGGCGCTGGATCGCGGGCCGCACGGATTCCAAGGTGACGCCGTCCCTGGTCCACGCCGCGGCGCATAGCGCGCGCAGGCCGTCGATGCGCTCCCCGCGGCCGGCCAGCGCCAGCTGGTCCCCGTTTACGCGTACCGTCCAGCCGCCGCAGCCGAACGCGCCGTGCTCGCGCGTCACGCCGGGATGCGGTTCCAGCAGACCGGACAGGTCCTCGGCCAGGTAGACGGGACGCTGCGACGACGGGGCGAGCACCGCCTCGGCGGGACCGGTCACGCCGGTCAGCACCAGCAGGCTGTCCGCGCCGACGTGGTGGGCTCCCTCGATGTCGGTATCCAGCCGGTCACCGACGACGAGGGGATGCCTGGCCCCGGTCCTCAGCACCGACTCCTTATGCAACGGCGGCTCGGGCTTGCCCGCCACCAGCGGCTGCGTGCCCGTAGCGGTGCTGATCACCTTGATCAGCGACCCGTTTCCCGGCTGGCGGCCGCGACGGCTTGGCAGCGTGCGATCGCCGTTGGACGCGACGAACAGAGCACCCGCGGCCACCGCGAGGCCGCCTTCGGCCAGCATCGAATAGTCGATGCCCGGCGCATAGCCCTGGACTACCGCCTGCGGCTTATCGGCGGCGGTACTGACCGGCCGCAGGCCGCGTTCGCGGAGCGCCATCCGCAGGCCGCTGCCGCCGATAACCAGCACCGGGGCGCCCGCCGGGAGGCGCTCGGCGAGCAGGCGGGCGGCGGCCTGGGCCGACGTCACCACGTCCTGCGGCGTGGCCGGGACACCGAAACCCCTCAGCAGCGTCGCGATCGCGGCCGGCGTGCGGAAGGCGTTGTTGGTCACGTACGCGAGCCGCATGCCCGCCGCGTCGGCCTTACGCAGCGCCTCCGCCGCCCCGGGAATCGCGGTGCCGCCGAGGTAAACGACACCGTCGAGGTCGAGCAGGGCAACGTCATAGGCGGTGTCGAGCGGTTCGGTGCAGGCTCGCAGCGTCGAGGACTGTGGCTGGCCGGTCACTCGGCACCGCCCTCGGCCACCTTGCGGGCATCTTCCCTGGCACGCAAGGTCGCGCGCACGGAGCGCAGGGCTTCGGTGTAGTGATCGGCGTCAGGCCGCATCGCCGCGGCCAGGGCCAGGTACTCGGCCGCGGCGGCGTGATCTCCGGTCCTGGCGAGAGCTAGGCCGAGGCCGAAGTTCGCGTAATCATCAGTCGGGCTCGCTTCAACTATCATCCGGAAGTTCCCGGCCGCCTCCGCATACCGGCCCGCGTCGAACTGAGCCCGCGCCAGCGCCTCCCGTACGCTGCGCGATTGCGGCTCGGCGATGGAAGCGCGCTCCAGGATCTGCGCCGCGGCCGCCGGGCTGCCCCGGCCGAGCAGGTCCATGCCCCGCAGGTACCAGGCGTGAACATCGTCTGCTGACCCCCCCGGAACGGTCTGGCCAGGGAAGTTTTCCTCCGGATGGGAATCCCTGCCCGCACTTGATCCTTTTGACATGATGTGCAGACCCTTCCGTCCGACTCTGGTTCCGGCCTCGTGCTGACACCCTTCCGCGGCATTCGTTATGCCCGTGACCGCGTGAGCGGCATCGCAAACGTCACGTCACCACCGTACGACGTGATAAACGGGGGCATTCTCGATCACCTGCGAGCGGCGGATCCGCATAACGTTGTCCGTCTTATCCTGCCAGGTGAAGACGCCGGTGCGAGCCGGGACGCCGCCCGCCTGCTGCGGGAGTGGCTATCGGCGGGCGTGCTCATCCGGGATCGCATGCCCGCGCTTTACCTCTACGAGCAGAGCGACACCGCCTCGTCCTGGCGGCAGCGCGGCATCATCGCGCTGGTGCGACTGGGCTCGCCCGAGGCAGCGGGCATCCTGCCGCACGAGGACGTCATGCCGGGCCCGGTGGCCGGGCGGCGCGAGCTGATGAAGGCGACGCAGGCCAACCTGGAGCCGATCTTCCTCATCTATGACGGCGAGCAGGCCGGCGCCCGGGACGCTGATACCGCCACCGAGGTCATCGATCATGTCGCGGCCGAACACGCGCCGCTGCTGACGATCGTCACCGAGGACGGCGTGACCCACCGGCTCTGGCGGCTCGGCCATCCCGACGAACAGGAGGCGATCACCGCCGACCTGGCCGGGCGCCGTGCCCTCATCGCCGACGGCCACCACCGGTATGCCGCCTACCTGGACTTGCAGGCCGAGATGCGGCGGTCGGGCGCGGGGGCCGGACCGTGGGACTACGGGCTGGCGTTCCTCGTCGACTCCGCGGCGTACCCGCCCCGGCTCGGCGCGATCCACCGGGTGCTGCCCGGCCTTTCCCCCGACCGCGCGGCCGAGCTGGCCAAGGCCGCGTTCGCCGTGCAAGACCTGCCGGCTGACCTCAGCCTGGCGGACGC
Source organism: uncultured Actinomycetes bacterium (assembly GCA_963739615.1). Classification (GTDB taxonomy): domain Bacteria; phylum Actinomycetota; class Actinomycetes; order Streptosporangiales; family Streptosporangiaceae; genus Palsa-504. The sequence goes on along the minus strand of CAVUBD010000027.1, from coordinate 93,009 downwards.
GGTCGGGCAGCTGGCGGCGGCCGGGCCGGAGGGAACCGCGTTCTTGCTGGCCGGCGGCTCTGGCTTCCGCCTGCTCACCCACCCGGACCCGGTGCAGGTCGCGGCGTCGATGCCGGGCGGCGTGTCCGGATCATGGCGCAGCCTGGACGCGTCGGTGCTGCAGCAGCTGCTGCTCGGGCGGCTATGGGGCATCGCCGACAGCGAGCGCCACGTCCTGATTGACCACGACGCGGCCAGCGCGGTACGGGCGGTCTCCGGCGCCGCCGGGGGCACCGCCGTGATCTCGAACCCGGTCTCTTTCTGGGAGGTCATCGAGATCGCGGCGAACGGCGAGCGGGTGCCGCGCAAATCCACGTCGTTCGGCCCCAAGCCGCGCACCGGCTTGGTCCTGCGCACGTTCGGCCCGTAGCTTTCCCCCGGTGAAACCGCGGTTTCACCACGCGCTGGCGTCGTGGAAGCGCCGTTTCATGGCCCTGCGCGATGACGCTCTGAGAGGATGGGGGGGTGGAGAAAGCGGCGGGTGACGAGAGAACGGATATTACGGATCTGGGACATGGGGTGTTCCAGATCGATACCCGGATGGCCGGCTTTGACGGGATTACGGCTGGCTACCTGATCAGGGGGGACCGGCCGTGCCTGGTGGAAACCGGGACGGCGCCTTCCGCGCCGGTGGTCAGGGACGCGCTTGGGCGGCTGGGGATCGGCCCCGCCGACCTAGCGACCGTCGTGGTCACCCATATCCACCTCGACCACGCGGGCGGCGCCGGTGACATCGCCGCGATGTTCCCGGCGGCCCAGGTCGTCGTGCACCGGCTGGGCGCGCGGCACCTCGCCGACCCGAGCAGGCTCATGGCCAGCGCCCGGCTGGTCTACGGGGACGCGCTTGACCGGCTGTTCGGCGTGCTTGCCCCGGTTCCCGCTGACCGTATCGTGGCCCTCGAAGATACCGGAACCGTCGATCTGGGCGGCGGGCGCCGCCTGGACAGCCACTACTCCCCCGGCCACGCCAAGCATCATGTCGGCCTCATCGACTCCGAAAGCGGCGACCTGTACGTCGGCGACGCGGCAGGGGTCTACATGCCGGAAACGGGAGATCTGAGGCCCGCGACGCCGCCGCCGGACTTCGATCTGGAGACCGCGCTGGCATCACTGCGCAAATTCGCTGCGCTGCAGCCGACCCGCCTGCTGTTCAGCCATTACGGGCCCGTCATGCCGGTCGCCGAGACGCTGGACCGGTCGGCCGAGGAGATAAGGGTCTGGGTGGAGCAAACACGCCAGGCTCGCGCCGCGGGCCTGGACCTCGACCACGCGGTCGCCATGGTGCGGGACCGCACCAAGGACCGCTACGCGGCGTCTGCCCCGGACGCCGATCCGGCAATCGCCAGGAAATTCGACCGGGTGGGCGGGGCCGCGTCGAACGTCGGCGGCATCATGCACTGGCTCGACCAGGCGGCACCCAACAGCACCGGATGACGAGGGGCACTCACTCGTCGTCAGCGTCTTCCGAGTCGTCAGCGTCTTCAAGATCCTCGAACTCGATGCCGTCCAGCTCATCGAGACGGTCGGCCGCATCGGTCGCCCCGTCGGTATCGGCCCCGGCCGCCTGAGCGAACGCATCGCGGGCCTCCGCATCTCGCCCGGCCGCGAGCAGGGCGTCCCCGTAGGCGTAGAAGAGCCGGGCGGACCACGGGCGGCGCCGTCCGCTGGTCAGCTCGGGGACCTGCAAGGCCAGGACGGCGGCGTCGGCCAGCCCCTGGTCCCGGCGGATGCCCGACTCGACGATGCGCAGCTCAATCTGCATGGCGCGGCTCAGTTCATCGACGTGAGCCTCGCGCACGAGCGATAGCGCCCGGTCGAGGCGACCCAGGGCACGCTCGGAATCGGCCATCAGGGGGATGTAGTCGTCGTGCCCGGTCATCCGCCGGGCGGCCCGGAGCTCAGACAGCGCTTCCGCCCACCGGCCCGTCCGGTACGCGGCGATCCCGCACGCTTCCCGCACCACGCCCACCCGGGCCGCCAGGCGCTTGGCGGCCTGCGCGTAGGCGTAACCCTTCTCATCGTCTTCTTCCAGCCCGGCCGCGACGAGGTAACGGGCCACGCTGTCCGCGAGGTCGTTCGGAAGGCTGTTGAGCTGAGCTCGCGCTTCGGGATCGAGCTGCTCGGCGCTGACCGACTCGGGAACGTGCGGGCCGCTCTCGCGCGGCTGGTAGGCCGTCACCGGACCGCGGGCGATCGGACCTTCGCGCCGCTCGCTTGAGCCTGACCACGATCGCCTGCCGTCAGGACGTTCTTGCGTGCGGCTGCTGTCGCGCCCGCGAGCCGGCCACGGCGCGCGCTCACCCCGGCGCTCCTGGCCATGCTCACTAACGCGGCCATGCTCACTAACGCGGCCATGCTCACTAACGCGGCCGCGACCACCGTCGCGCGGCGATCCCTCCCCGGACCGGCTGCGGGCCGGCCGCGCAGGCGCGCCGTCCTGGCTGCGTCCGCGGGCGGGCCGGGCGGAAGGATCCGAAGGACCGGTAGCACCCGACCACGAGCCCCGGCCGCGCGCCGCACCTTGGTCCCTGACGCCACCCCGGTCCCGGAAATCGCCTTGGTCCCGACCGGAACCGCCCCGGTCAGCGGTACCTGGCCGACTCGAACCGCTCCGGTCGCTGGTACCTGGCCGACTGGAGGCGCTGCGGTCACCGGTACCTGGGCGGCCGGTCCCTGGCCGCGGGCGGCGGGTGCCGTATGAGTCAGCGTCGGCAGAACGTGACCTGCGCTCGTCGGAACCGGGGTTAGCATCGCCGGCGCGGGGCGGGCCGTAGCTCCTGGCGGGCCCGTCCCTGCGCTCCGGCCTGCGGGCTCGCGAACCTGATGAGGAGGTCCTGTCATCACGCCTGCCCCGCGGGGCCGCATCCTGGAAATCGTCACCGGCCGCCGAGCGCGTGCTGTCGCGGTCCTCACCTGATCGGGCACGGTTACGGAACTCGCCGCCGGAGGATGTCCTGGTCGTATTGCGGAACTGACTGCCCGCCGAGTTTCGCCGCGGCGCTCCGGGCGCCGGACTCCTGGTGCCGCGGGAATCGTCAGCACCGGAAGTCCTGCCTGGGGTGCCGCCACGGCCGGCCCGGGCGTCCTGGCCTGCGGAAGCCGGCTTCCCGCGTCCGTAACCAGCGGCTCCACTCGCTCCCCCGGTTCGTCCTGGGCTGGGCCGACCCGTCCTGGCCGTCCTGGCTCCGGGCGAGCTCGACGTCCGCGGGGTCGACGACCTGGCGCCCCTGGGTGCCTTCGGGTTCCCGCCGCCCGTTCGGCCGCCGCCCGCCCCGCGACCCCTTGGGGCTCCGGATCCCTCAGCCACCTTGACCAACCTCCAGCTTTAACGATACCCAGACAAGCGAAGAGGGCCGCTCAACCATAATGGGAGCGACCCTCTTCAAGCATGTCCGGCGGTGTCCTACTCTCCCACGCGGTCCCCCGCGCAGTACCATCGGCGCTGAAGGGCTTAACTTCCGGGTTCGGAATGGGACCGGGTGTTTCCCCCTCGCTATAACCGCCGAAACTCTATTGAGATGTCACCGGCCCCGAGGAGCCGCTGTGTCCGCCCGGGGAGCGACCCCCGGATCCCCCGAAGAGGACGACCGCATCTCGGGAACCGCACAGTGGACGCATAGCAAAAATGGAGTAGAAGCCAAGCCGCTCGGCCTATTAGTACCGGTCAGCTGCACACGTTGCCGTGCTTCCACCTCCGGCCTATCAACCCAGTAGTCTAGCTGGGGGCCTTACCTGGTTAACCCAGAGAGAGACCTAATCTTGAGGCGAGCTTCCCGCTTAGATGCTTTCAGCGGTTATCCCTCCCGAACGTAGCAAACCAGCCGTGCCCTTGGCAGGACAACTGGCACACCAGAGGTTCGTCCGTCCCGGTCCTCTCGTACTAGGGACAGCCCCTCTCAAGTCTCTTACGCGCGCAGCGGATAGGGACCGAACTGTCTCACGACGTTCTAAACCCAGCTCGCGTACCGCTTTAATGGGCGAACAGCCCAACCCTTGGGACCTGCTCCAGCCCCAGGATGCGACGAGCCGACATCGAGGTGCCAAACCATCCCGTCGATATGGACTCTTGGGGAAGATCAGCCTGTTATCCCCGGGGTACCTTTTAGCCGTTAAGCGACGGCGCTTCCACATGCCACCGCCGGATCACTAGTCCCAGCTTTCGCTCCTGCTCGACATGTCTGTCTCACAGTCAAGCACCCTTGTGCACTTGCACTCGACACCTGGTTGCCGACCAGGCTGAGGGTACCTTTGGGCGCCTCCGTTACCTTTTAGGAGGCAACCGCCCCAGTTAAACTACCCACCAGACACTGTCCCTGATCCGGATAACGGACCTAGGTTAGACATCCAGAACGACCAGAGTGGTATTTCACCGATGACTCCACAAGGACTAGCGTCCTTGCTTCAAAGTCTCCCACCTATCCTACACAAGACGTCCCAAACGCCAATGTCAAGCTGCAGTGAAGGTCCCGGGGTCTTTCCGTCCTGCTGCGCGTAACGAGCATCTTTACTCGTAGTGCAATTTCGCCGGGTCCGTGGTTGAGACAGTGGAGAAGTCGTTACGCCATTCGTGCAGGTCGGAACTTACCCGACAAGGAATTTCGCTACCTTAGGATGGTTATAGTTACCACCGCCGTTTACCGGCGCTTAAGTTCTGAGCTTCGCAGCCCGAAGGCCACTAACCCGTCCCCTTAACGTTCCGGCACCGGGCAGGCGTCAGTCCGTATACGTCGTCTTGCGACTTTGCACGGACCTGTGTTTTTAGTAAACAGTCGCTTCTCCCTGGTATCTGCGACCGCACCCAGCTAAGGAGGCAAGCTCCTTCACCGGACACGGCTCCCCTTCTCCCAAAGTTACGGGGATAATTTGCCTAGTTCCTTAACCACGGTTCACCCGATCGCCTTGGTATTCTCTACCTGACCACCTGAGTCGGTTTAGGGTACGGGCCGCTTAAGTGCTCGCTGCGAGGTTTTTCTTGGCAGCATGGGATTACTCACTTCGCCAAAATTGGCTCGGCGTCAGGTCTCAGGCTATGTGACGTGCGGATTTGCCTACACGTCGCCCTACACCCTTACTCCGGGACTACCATCGCCCGGTAGAGCTACCCTCCTGCGTCACCCCTTCAGCTTGCCTACTACCAGTCTGGTTCACATGCTCAGCCGGATCGCCCCGAAGGGCTCACCAGCGTCGCGTGCTTAGCATCGCTAGCCTCGGCATTGGCGCACTTACGCGGGTACGGGAATATCAACCCGTTGTCCATCGACTACGCCTGTCGGCCTCGCCTTAGGTCCCGACTTACCCTGGGCGGATTAGCCTGCCCCAGGAACCCTTGGTCATTCGGCGGAAGAGTTTCTCACTCTTCTTTCGCTACTCATGCCTGCATTCTCACTCGTGTAGCATCCACAGCTGGATCACTCCGCTGCTTCCCTTGCCACACGACGCTCCCCTACCCACCCGCGCACCTAGACCCTAA
>CAVUBD010000027.1:0-82500 GCA_963739615.1 uncultured Actinomycetes bacterium | reverse complement strand
AAGTGCTTGCCGATGTCGCGCAGGAATTCCAGCACCGGCATCGGGCCTGTCCAGTCCAGGTTGCTCACGATCAGGGCGCTGGACTCGCCGGCGTCGAAGTCGAGGAACCGGGACACCTCGCCGCGGATCCGCTCTACCCACTGAGCCACGAGCTCCTGCGGGTTCAGTACCCGCTCGGCCGACTTGCCGCTCGGATCGCCGATCAGCCCGGTCGCCCCGCCGACGAGCCCGATCGGGCGGTGCCCGGCGAGCTGCAGGCGGCGCAGCGTGAGCAGCTGGACGAGGTTCCCGATGTGCAGTCCCGCCGCCGTCGGGTCAAAGCCGCAGTAGACCGTGACCCGACCCGAATTCAGCGCCTGGCGCAGCTCGTCGATGTTGGTCGTGTCGGCGAGCAGGCCCCGCCAGCTGAGTTCGTCGATGATGTCGTCCACGCCTGCATGGTGCCACTTCCTGACCGCTAGGGGGTAACCAGTTTGCGGTGGCGCGGCACATGCGCCCGGTAAGCAGAGACCGTCGGCTCACCCTCGAACCAGAACCGCCAGGGCACCTCGGCGGCACTGCTCACTCCCACCCGGGGCCCCGAGACTATTCGGGGGGTTCCAGGGCCGCCGGGGTCTGGGGTCTCCCTAGGACGCTGAGCGTCCCCCCGGGCTAGCACAGCTTCTACCGAACGGGCCGTGGTGCTTGCCTCCGGACGGACGCGGAGCGGCGACGACATGGCACAGACGTCCGCGCCGTCCAGCGACCGGTCGATGTCGAGGGCCTGGCAGAGCCTGGCCGGGCCGCGGGCCAGGTCACGTGACGCGACCCTGGCTTCGTGCGCACCGGGCCTGCGCCTGGAACGGCGCGCGCGGGCCAGGTCCTCCCCCTCGATGATCACGCCGGCCCGCAGCAGGACCGCCGACGCGCTGCCCTCCTCCCCCCGGCAGACCAGGTTCACGCAGAAGTGCATGCCGTAGGTGAAGTACACGTACGCATGCCCGGGCGGGCCGAACATCACGGCGTTGCGTGCAGTCTTGCCCCGGTAGGCGTGCGAGGCGGGATCACTGCGTCCCGCGTACGCCTCCACCTCGGTGAGCTCGACCGCGACCAGGCCAGCCGGCGTCTCGTGCTCGAGTACGTAACCGAGCAGTTCCGGCGCGACCTCGACCGCGGGCCGGGCGAAGAAGTCCCGCGAGACCGGCACCCGGCCCTACTCCGTGTCCCTGGCTGCCCATGCCGCGTGGCCGTGGATCATCGCCCGCAGCGCGGTGATCTGCTCGGCCACCCGTTCGGGCGCCGTCCCGCCGTAGCCTTTGCGCGCCGCGAGGGCTCCGTCCACGGTCAGCACCTGCCGGACGTCGGGGGTCAGGTGCCCGGAGATCTTGGCCAGGTCGGCGTCGCTCACATCGTCCAGGTCACAGTCGTGCACCTGGCACCACACCACGAGGTGGCCGACGACCTCGTGCGCCTCGCGGAACGGCACGCCGCGCCGTACCAGGTACTCGGCCAGGTCGGTGGCGAGCGTGAACCCGACCGAGGAACCACGGCGCAGCCGGTCGGGATTGACCCTGAGCGTGGCAATCAGGCCAGCCATGGCGGGCAGCACAAGGAGCAGGGTGTCGAGCGCGTCGAAGACCGGCTCCTTGTCCTCCTGCAGATCCCTGTTGTAGGTCAGCGGCAGGCCCTTCAGCGTGGTGAGCAGGCCGGTCAGGCCGCCGATCAGGCGGCCCGCCTTACCGCGGGCCAGCTCGGCCACGTCCGGGTTCTTCTTCTGGGGCATGATCGAGGACCCGGTCGCGTAGGCGTCGTCTATCTCGATCCAGCCGAACTCCTGCGAGGACCATAGGACGATCTCCTCGCCGAGCCGGGACAGGTGCACGCCGATCAGCGCCGCGTCGAAGCAGAACTCGGCCGCGAAGTCACGGTCGCTGACCGCGTCCATGGAGTTCGGCGCGGCCGAGTCGAAGCCGAGCTCGGCCGCGAGGACCTGCGGATCCACCGGCAGCGATGACCCGGCCAGCGCGCCGGATCCGAGCGGGCTGACCGCGGCGCGCTTGTCCCAGTCCCGCAGGCGGCCGACGTCGCGGACGAACGCCTGGACATGGGCGAGCAACTGGTGGCCGAAGAGCACCGGCTGCGCATGCTGAAGGTGAGTCATGCCGGGCGCAGGCACGTCGCCGCTCGCGACCGCCTGGTCGACAAGCGCGCTCTCGAGCTCGGCGAGCCTGCTTGCGACCAGCCGGACGTTGTCCCGCAGGTAGAGGCGCAGGTCGGTGGCGACCTGGTCGTTGCGGCTACGGCCGGCCCGCAGCTTGCCGCCGAGCGTGCCGAGCCGTTCGAGCAGCCCGCGCTCTAGGGCGGTGTGCACGTCCTCGTCGGCGACCGTCGGCCGGAACGCCCCGGTCGCGCAGGCCCGGTCCAGGTCATCCAGGGCCTTGAGGATGGCGTTGAGCTCGTCGTCGGTCAGCAGGCCGGCCCGGTGCAGCACGCGAGCGTGCGCGCGGGAAGCGCGCAGGTCATAACGGGCTAGCCGCCAGTCGAACTGCACGCTGACCGATAGCCTGGCCAGCGCGTCGGCGGGCCCGGCGGCGAACCGCCCGCCCCACAGGCGTGTCGCCCCGTCCGAGTCCCGTGCCGCCTGTTCCGGTGCTTCCACAGTTCTTCTTTCTACCGCACAAACTCCTCAGCTTTGTCGCACTAGGCTGGGTCGTTCGTCAGTTTTGGTCGTCATAGCAGCAAAAACTGACGAACGATCATCGTCGGCGTTCGGCCCGGCGCAGGAAGTCGGCCGCCACGGCGTCGCCGCCTGCTGGGTCGCGCGTGATGATCAGGACGGTGTTGTCACCGGCGACGGTGCCGAGAATCGACGGCAGTGCCGCGTGGTCGATGACCGAGGCCAGGAACTGCGCCGCGCCTGCTGGCGTCCTGAGCACGACGAGGTTCGCGCTTGCCTCGGCCGACGTCATCAGCTCCCCCAGGTAGCGCGCCAGCCGCGTGTCGTGAGGTGAGTCATGCCCGGTCGCCTTGGCGCCGCGTTCCGCGGCACCGGGTTTGCCGTGCCGCGCGGGGCCGCCGGGGCTGACCGCGGCCATGGTGCCGACTGGAGCGACGGGGGTGTCGGGAGCGATGGTGCCGCCTGGGCGTGAGCCTGGTCCGCCTGGTTCTTCCGGCAGGGCGTAGACCAGCGCACCGCTGTTGGCGCGGAGCCGGACCACGCCGAGTTCGTCCAGATCGCGGGACAGGGTTGCCTGCGTCACGTGCACACTGGCGTACCGCTCGAGCAGTTCGGCGAGCTCCTCCTGGGAACGGACCTGCTCACGGGCGAGGATGGCCGCGATGCGCGCCTGCCTGGCCGTCTTGGTCACCGGGGTGGCGGGGTTCGTCTGGTTCAAGCCCGCTCCATCAGCCAGGTGAGCAGCGCCTTCTGCGCATGCAGCCGGTTTTCCGCCTGATCCCAGACGACGCTGTTCGGGCCGTCGATGACGTCGGCGCTGATCTCTTCGCCGCGATGGGCGGGCAGGCAATGCAGCACGGGGGCGCCGGGCCTGGCCAAGGCCAGCTTCTCGGCGTCAAGTGAGTAGGAGTCATCGGCCCGGCCGAGGACGGCGAGCCGCTGCGCGCGCTCGCTGTCCTGGCCCATGGAGGTCCACACGTCGGTCGCGACCGCATCGGCTCCTTCGCACGCCGCCCTGGGGTCCGGGTCGATCTCGACCCCGCCCCCGGTCCGTGCGGCGATCCGCTCGGCGGCCGCTACGACCGCGGGGCCGGGCCGGTAGGCCTCGGGCGCGCCGATGCGTACCCGCATCCCTGCGGTGGTGCCGCCGAGAAGATAGGAGTGCGCCATGTTGCTCGAGCCATCGCCGAGGAAGGCCAGCGTCCGGCCGGCCAGCGAGCCGTAGTGCGCGCGGATGGTCTGCAGATCGGCGAGGACCTGGCAGGGGTGGAACTGGTCGGTCAGCGCGTTGATCACGGGCACCGTCGCGGCACCGGCTAGAGCCTCGATGCGCTCTTGCCCGGACGTCCGCCAGACGATCGCCGCGACCTGCCGCGAAAGGACCCTGGCGACGTCCTCGAGCGGCTCGCCGCGGCCCAGGTGGGTGGTCGCGGCGTCGATGACGACCGGGTGGCCGCCGAGCTCGCCGATGCCGATCGTGAACGACACCCTGGTCCGCAGCGACTGCTTGTCGAAGAGCACGGCGACCGCGCGCGGCCCGGTGAGCGGTCGCCACCCGAACCTGTCCTTCTTCATCTGATCGGCGAGGTCCAGGACCGCGGCCTGCTCGGCCGGCGTCCAGATCGTCGTCGCGCAGGAAGTGCCTGGCCATCAGGCCCTCCCCCCGGCCGCGTCGAGCATCGCGGGCAGCGCCGCGGTGAACTGGTCCGCCTGGGCCGCGGACAAGATCAGCGGGGGGGCGAGCCTGACCGCGCTGGGCTGGACCGCATTGACCAGGAAACCGGCCTGCCTGGCGGCCGCCTCCGCATCAGCGGCCGCATCGGCGGTCAGCACGATGGCCAGCCAGAGCCCGCGGCCGCGCACGCTCGCAAGCAGCGGGTGCCTGACCGCCTCGATCCCGGCCGTCAGGTGCGCACCGACCCGCGTGACGTGCGCCAGCAGGTTGTCGCGCTCGATCGTGTCGAGCACGGCCAGGGCCGCGGCACAGGCGACCGGGTTGCCGCCGAACGTGGAACCGTGGTCGCCCTTGGCGAAGCCGCCGCCGACGGCGCCGAGGCCGATGCAGGCCCCGATCGGCAGCCCGCCGCCCAGGCCCTTGGCCAGCGTCAGCACGTCGGGCCGCACGCCCTGGGCCTGGTGCGCGAACCACGCCCCGGTCCGGCCGATGGCGCTCTGGATCTCATCGAGCACGAGCAGCGCGCCGGCCTGGTCGCAGGCCGCGCGCGCGGCGGACAGGTAGCCCGCCGGGGCCGGCACGACACCGCTCTCGCCCAGGCATGGCTCGAGGAAGACGGCCGCGACGTCGCTATCGACGGCGGCGGTCAGCGCGGCGGCGTCGCCGAACGGGACGAACCTGACCGTCAGGCCGAACGGGCCGAACGGCGCGCGGATGGATTCCTTGCCGGTCAGCGCGAGCGCTCCCATGGTCCGGCCGTGGAAGCCGCGGTCGGCGGCCACGATCACCGGCCGCCCGGGTCCCTGGCAGCGCCGCACGAGCTTGATGGCCGCCTCGTTGGCCTCGGTGCCCGAGTTCGCGAAGAAGACCCGCCCCGAGGGGGGTCTGGGGGGATGGGTCCCCCCAGGAGCAGGGGGGGTCTGGGGGGGATCGTTCCCCCCGAGGAGACTGAGCAGGCGCTCGGCGAGCTCGACCTCGCGCTCGTGCAGGAAGAGGTTGGAGGTGTGAGCGACGGTGGCGACCTGGCGGCTGACGGCCTCGACGATCGCCGGGTGGGCGTGCCCGAGCGAGCTCACCGCGATCCCCGCGATCAGGTCCAGGTACTCGCGCCCGTCCAGGTCCCACACCAGGCACCCGGCCCCGCGGCTGATGGCCACCGGGGGCAGGCCGTAGTTCGGCATGATCGCGGCTGCGAACCGCTTCTGCAGAGCTTCTGTTTCGCTCACCCCTGGACTCCTTCCTCAGGCACGATTTCCTCGGGCACGATTTCCTCGGGCACGACCATGGTGCCGATGCCGGAATCGGTGAAGATCTCCAGCAGGACGGCGTGACCGAGCCGGCCGTCGAGGACGTGCGCCTGCGGCACGCCGCCACGCACCGCGGTCAGGCAGGCCTCCATCTTGGGGATCATCCCGGCCGACAGCCCGGGCAGCAGCCGCTCGAGTTCCGGCGCGGTGAGCTGGCTTATCACCTCGGTCGACGACGGCCAGTCCCGGTAAAGGCCGGCCACGTCGGTGAGCACCACGAGCTTGGCCGCGCCGAGCGCCACCGCGAGCGCGGCCGCCGCGGTGTCCGCGTTCACGTTATAGACCTCGCCGTCCGTGCCCCCGGCCACGCTGGACACGACCGGAATCCGGCCGTCGGCCAGCAGCGCCTTGATGGCACCGCAGTCGGTCGCGACGATCTCGCCCACCAGGCCGATATCCACCGGCTCGCCGTCGACGATCGCCGCCTTGCGGATCGCGGTGAACGTGCCTGCGTCCTGGCCTGACATGCCGAGCGCGAAAGGGCCGTGCCGGTTGATCAGGCCGACGAGATCCTTGTTCACCTTGCCGGACAGAACCATCCGGACGGTCTCCATGATCTCCGGCGTGGTGACCCGCAGCCCCGCCGTGAACGTCGACTCCACGCCGAGCCGGTCAAGCTCTTCGGTGATCTGCGGGCCTCCGCCGTGCACCACGACCGGGCGCAGCCCGGCGTAGCGGAGGAACACCAGATCCTCCGCGAAGGCCAGCCGCAGCGTCTCCTCCGTCATCGCGTGCCCGCCGTACTTGATCACTACGGTCCGGCCGTGGAACCTGGCCAGCCAGGGCAGTGCCTCCATCAGCGTCGAGGCCTTGGCGGACGCGGCCTCCGCGCTGATCGACGTGGTCACGCTCATGTGGAGTACGCGGAATTCTCGTGTACGTAGGCGACGGTCAGGTCGGTGGTCAAGATGACGGCCGAGTGCGGGCCCGCCGACAGGTCCACGGTGATCGTCACGTCCTTCGGCTTCAGGTCCACCTTCGAACGCGCATCACCTGGGGCGCCGTGGCGGCAGACCCAGACCCCGTTGATCGCGACGTTCAGCCGCTCGGGCGTGAAGACGGCGTCGGTGGTCCCCACCGCGGCCAGCACCCGCCCCCAGTTGGGATCCTCGCCGCCGATGGCGCACTTGAGCAGGTTGTTCCGCGCGACGGCGCGCCCGGCCTTCTCCGCGTCCGACTCCGAGGCGGCCCCGACCACCTCGATCGTGATCATCTTCTCGGCGCCCTCGGCGTCCAGCTGCAGCTGCCGGGCCAGGTCAGCGCACACCTCGGTCAGCGCCTCCCTGAAGTCGTTGCGGTCGGGGGTGACGCCCGCCGCCCCGCTGGCCATCAGCAGCACCGTGTCGTTGGTGGACATGCAGCCGTCGGCGTCCAGCCGGTCGAAGGTGAACGCGGTCGCCGCCCGCAGCGCGGCGTCCAGTTGGTCCGGCGGCAGGTCGGCGTCGGTGGTGAGCACGCAGAGCATCGTCGCAAGCGACGGCGCGAGCATCCCGGCGCCCTTGGCCATCCCGCCGATCGTGTAACCGCCCGCACCGCGCCGGAAGGCGATCTTGACCACCGTGTCGGTCGTCCTGATCGCGTCGGCGGCGGCCAGGCCGCCGGCCCGTGACGCCTGCGCGACCGCGGCGTCGACGCCGGGGAGCAGCTTGTCCATCGGCAGCCGCTCGCCGATCAGGCCGGTCGAGCAGACGGCCATCTCCCCCGGGCTCGCCGCTGTGCCGCCTTCCTGCCCGATCGCCGCGGCCAGGTGCTCGGCGGTGGCATGGGTGTCCTGGAAGCCGGCCGGGCCGGTACAGGCGTTGGCCCCGCCCGAGTTGAGCACCACCGCCTGGACCCGGCCGCCCTGTACCACCTGGCGGGTCCAGGTCACCGGCGCGGCCTGGATCCGGTTGGCGGTAAACACCGCGGCGGCGGACCGCGAAGGCCCGTCGTTCAGGACCACGGCGACGTCCGGGTCGCTGGACGACTTCAGTCCGGCCATCACTCCGGCGGCCCGGAAACCCAGCGGGGCGGTCACGCTCAAGGCGCTACTCCGTGTGCAGTCAGGCCGGTGGTCTCCGGCAGGCCGAGCATGAGGTTGGCGATCTGGATGGCCTGGCCGGCCGCACCCTTGACCAGGTTGTCCAGGGCGCAGACGACGACGACGCGGCCGGCGTGCGGGTCGGCCGTCACTTGCAGGTGAGCCGCGTTGGACCCGAAGGTCGCGCCGGTGGCGGGCCACCGCCCCTCGGGCAGCAGGTGGACGAAGGGCTCATGCGCGTAGGCCGCCGACATCGCGGCCCGCAAGTCGGTGGCCGCGGCGGCTGACCGGGCGGTGCAGGTAGCCAGGATGCCGCGAGACATGGGGGCGAGCGTCGGGGTGAATGAGAGGACCACTGGTCCGGAGCTAGCACCACCGGCCCGTTCGGCATAAAGAGCTTGTTCGATCTCTGGCGTGTGCCGGTGCGTGCCCCCGACCTGATACGCGGACATCGACCCCATCACCTCGCTGCCGAGCAGATCGGGCCGGGCCGAGCGGCCCGCGCCCGACGTGCCCGAGGCGGCCACGATCACGATGTCGGCCGGGTCGGCCAGGCCCGCGGCCAGCAGCGGGGCGAGGGCCAGAATCGAGGCGGTCGCGTAGCAGCCGGGCGCGGCCACCGTGGTCGAGGCCTTGATGGCGTCGCGGGCTCCGGGCAGCTCGGGCAGCCCGTAGGTCCACTGGCCCGCATAGGAAGTCGGGTAGTACCGCGTCCAGGCCGCCGCATCCGCGAGCCTGAAGTCGGCGCCCAAGTCGATGATCTTGAGGTCGGCCGGAAGCTTGGCGGCCAGCTGCGCAGACTCCCCGTACGGCAGAGCCGTGAAGAGCAGGTCGGCGTCGGCGAGCAGTTCCGGCTCGGTGGGAACGAACACGATGCCGTCCAGGCCGGGGTGTCCGGTCAGCGGCGGATGCATCGCGGTCACGGGCGTTCCGGCGCTGGCGCCCGCCGCCAGCGGGCCGATTTCAAGTTCCGGATGGCCGGCCAGCAGGCGCAGCAGTTCGCCTCCGGCATAGCCGCTGGCCCCCGCCACCGCAACCCTCGCGCCCATTTCCCTACGCCTGCCTTTCCGCTCTCTTTTGCTGGGGGCTGTCCCTCGCGGCTCCGCCATCATGGAAGAGTATTCATCATTACGCATGAATATGCAAACGAGGAGGACCCTAAGGTTAGGAGGAGGACCCTAAGGTTAGAAGGTGGAGCGGGGCGGGGTGCGAGGACTAACCGGGAAGGGCGGGAACCCGCGGATGTTCGGCTCGGCGGCGCGCCGGGCGAGTCCGCTGGCGGGCGCCGCCGTGCTGGCCTGCTGCGCGGGCCTCCTGGCGGGCTGCGCGGGCCTCCTGGCGGGCTGCTCGGCCGCACCGGGGGCCCGGCCAGGGACGACCTGCGGCACCACCCGGACCGCGGCCGGCGTACCGGTCCTCATCAAGGTGGCCAAGGGCGCCGTGAACTGCGGCACGGCCATGCAGGTCGAGAACGAGTATGCGGCCAAGATCAGGACCGGGCAGGTACCGGGCAACGGCGGCGGCGCGCCGGTCGTGGTGAGCGGCTGGACCTGCCAGGGCTACAGCACCCCGGAGGTGCTGAGCACCGGCAACGCGTCGCAATGCCACACAGGGACCGCCGCGATCCTCGCGGTCCTCCCCGTTCCCGCCCCGTCAGGCACGGCTATCTAGCGAGGGGTCATCACGAGCTCGCGACGCGGCTGGCCGGGCGGCGGAAGGCGCTTGGCACCTCTGCGACCTGGCCGTCGACGGCGGCGTTGCTGACGGCAGCGCCGTTGACGGCGGCGGCTCCGTTGATGCCGCGCGAGGTGCTGCTGACCGCGCTCAGGCCCCTGGTCGTGCTGATCATCTGCACCTGATCCCGGCCGCCGGCCTTGGCCCGGTACAGCGCCGCGTCGGCCGCCGCCATCAGCTCGGCGAGCTCGCGCTGGCTGCCGCTGTCCAGCGCCGCCACCCCGATCGACACCGTGACATGCACCCGCTCACCGCCGGCGGCACCGGGCGCGATGATGCACAATCCCGCGATGTTGGCCCGGACGCGCTCGGCGATACGAATCGCGTCCACCGCCCGTGTCTGCGGCAGGAGCAGGGAGAACTCCTCCCCGCCGAACCTTCCGGCCAGGTCGTAGTCGCGCAGCACCGTGTTCAGCGTCCGGGCGATCTCCTTGAGGACCTGATCGCCGAGCAGGTGACCGTAGGTGTCGTTGATCACCTTGAACCTGTCGATGTCCAGCAGCGCTACCGCGAGCGGCGATCTGGTCCTGACCGCGCGAGCGACCTCCGTGGTCGACTCACGTTCCCAGGTCGCGGCGTTGAGCAGGCCGGTCTTGGAATCGGTCCGCGAGTCCCTGAGCAGCCGGGAGTGCCGTAGCGACCGCTGCAGCAGCGTGACGAAGGGGAACGTGAAGACGAACGCGACCACGGTGTTGGCTACGCAGAAGGTGATCAGGACGGCCAGGCAGAGCTCGGTCACGTCGTTGTAGATCGGCTCCCGGGCGAACTGGACCTCGCGAAGGCTGACAGAAGGCTCCGCGCCCTTGATCGCGGTCAGGATCAGCGCCTGGTTGACGGTCCACTGGGTCGCCGCGGCGGTGGTGACAATCGCCATCCAGGCCAGGGCGTGGGCCGTCGGGCTGGCGGGTCCGCCGAGCACCAGCCGGATGAGCGAGTGAAAGACGAGTGCGGCGACGACATAGCTCAGCCCGATGACGGCCGCGCTGAATATCCGCTTGTGCAGTGCCACCTGCCGGACCCGCCACTGGATGAGCGTGAACCGGACGATGGGAGCAAGCGGGGCATAGGCCAGCGGCAGCAGCATGGCCACCGGCAGTTCCCAGACCGCTTGCACGTCCTTGACGAACCCGGCGTTCTCGCCCGCACGCCTGGTCAGCTCGACCGTGGCGACGATGCAGAGCAGCGCCACGCCGAATAGCTCGAGGTCATGGAGGTGGATAGACAGCCTGCTCGCCGCGACCACGATAACGGAGATGTCGGCAAGCACGACGATGCTGATGAAGGCGACCAGCCAGCGGGGAAGCGCCCAGACTGCCCAGGCCCCGATGCCCATGCGTCGCCCGCGCATGCGGCGAATGGCATCCACGGCATCTCCTTGGCAGACGAGCACCCTGAACCTGGCTCGGGAGGAGCACGTTCTCCCTAGTGTCCCGGATTGTCGCGACAAAGACTGCCCAAAGTCAAAATTCCGTTACATAGCGAGGTTGATTTCGCCGCGCATGCATCATTGTGCGCATGTGCACTTACTCTCCGTGACGAGACGGAAACGGATCCATCCTGGTTCGCGGACATTTCCGGAAATTACCGGCTGTATTTCCTATCATCGGCTCCTTAACGCGAGTTGACTCAGCAGTAGTCACTAAATCGATGCGAGCAGTCACCCAGAGAAAGGACTGCCACCATGCGCACCGGCAGCTGGGCATAACCGGGCAGCACCCGCCCCGTACCCGTAACTACCTGCAGAAAGGACCGCCACCATGCGCACAGGCAACTGGGCCTAGGCCATTACACCCACCCGCCACCAGAGAAAGGAATGTCACCATGCGTACCGGCAGTTGGGCCTGACCCCTCATCATCTCATGTCACAGTTGACCCAATAGGATTTCGCCCGGCTGATATTGACCACCCGGGCTTTACCATCCGGGCTTTAACCATTTGAGGTTGGCCGCTGGGTCCGCACGTTGAATAAAACCACGCGCACGGGACGAATCGGCTGATTAGCGGCTGATCAGGAATTCTGAGCGCGGCGAAATGCGCTCGGCACATCCGTACGGCCGCTGGCGCTACCGGGTGCGCGGCCTTCGCCGCTGATCGCGCTCAGGCCTCTGGTCGTACTGATCATCTGCACCTGATCCCGGCCGCCGGCCTTGGCCCGGTACAGCGCGGCGTCGGCCGCCGCCATCAGCTCGGCGTACTCCCGCTTGCTGCCGCTGTCCAGCGCCGCCACACCGATCGACACCGTGACCTGAACCCGTTCCCCGCCGGTCGCCCCCGGCGCGATGATGCGCAGGCTCGCGATGTTAGCGCGCACACGCTCGGCGATGCGGAAGGCGTCCACCGCCCGGGTCTGCGGCAGCAGCAGCGAGAACTCCTCACCGCCGAACCGCCCGGCGTGATCGTAGTCCCGCAGCAAGCCATCGAGCGTGCGCGCGATCTCCTTGATGACCTGATCGCCGACCAGATGACCGTAGGTATCGTTGATCACCTTGAACCTGTCGATGTCCAGCAGCGCCACCGCCATCGGCGTCCTGGTCCGCACCGCACGGGCGATCTCCGTCTTGGCCTCGTGCTCCCAGGTCGCCGCGTTCAGCAGGCCCGTCTTCGAATCAGCCCGCGAGTCGGTGACCAGCTGGGCGTGGCGCAGTGACCGCTGCAGCAGCGTGACCACGGGCAGGGCGGCGGGCGCGAGAAACGGGTTTCCCGCCACTGCATAGGTAAGCAGTACACCTATGCATATTTCCGCAATGTCGTTGTAAAGCGGCTCACCGTCGAAGACCCTCGTGCGGATACGAGCGGTAGGATCAGTGCCCTTCACCGCGGTCAAGATGATCGCCTTGTTCACAACCGACATCACCAGGGCACTGAGCGTGACCAGCAGCGTCCACACCAGCACATGGCTGAGGGCACCTCCGGCCGTCGCCGGCAGCACACGGGACAAGCCGTGAAAGGTCAGCGATGCGGCGCCGTAGGACAGGCCGACCGAGGCGCAACTGAAAGCCCGCCGGTGCGGGGGTGCGCGACGCACACGCAGTTGCGTCAGCAGCACGCGGGAGATCGGGGCCAGCAGCGCGAACATCGGAGGCAGCAGGATGGCAATGGGGAACTCCCAGACCCCCTGGACATCCTTGGGCATGCCGCCCTGCTCGCCGGCCCTCCTGCTCAGTTCGACGGCTACCGCCGTACAGGACAGCAGCACGCCGAACAAGATCAGGTCGTGTTCGGTGAAGACGGTGAACGATGCCGTAACGCCGATGGCGACGGCATCCACGGCAACCACGGTGAGTACGAAGACGGTGAGCCAGCGAGGCAGCGACCAAAGCGCCCAGTCGCTGACGGCTGTTATCCGACGCAGGAGGCGACGGATCAGATCCATCAGCACCTCCTTACACAAGCGTCACCCTGCCACCTAGATGGCAGTGCGCGTACTTATTGTCCCCCATTGTCTGCTCCGAAGAGCGCGAAACGTGAAAACTCCGCTACTCACTGGTAGAACCATACCTTCTTCGCTCGTTTACTTCATCTCTGATCCCTGCGGCATCCACAGAGTCACGCCAAGCTCCAAGATTCAGCTTTATTCCCGACAATAGGTACAAAGCGCCCTCCGAGTGAACCCGTAAGAAGACAATGGGAAGCCGTAACGCCGACGGCAGGCGCAGAACACCGGGCGGATCGCGCCATGGGCAACGATCGTCCGGGCAGAACCACACCTGCGTACGAGACGTTTATGATGGTTACGGAGCGGATTCGCTTGAATACCCATAGGAAGGAGAAGTCGATGCGCGGCGAGCAGTGGGCCTGACCCCCGGCATACCCCCCCGCCACCCCCACAGGAAGGAGACCCCGATGCGCGGCGAGCAGTGGGCCTGACCCCCGGCATACCCCCCGCCACCCCCACAGGAAGGAGACCCCGATGCGCGGCGAGCAGTGGGCCTGACCCGCTAAGTGCGCTGATGACGTTCGCTCAGCTGGCCACGATCACGGACCCAGTTGAGTGTGATCAGCAGCGCAAGCGCGGCGCCGACGGCGCCGCATACCGAGATAACCCGTGCCGGGGAATGGTGGTCCGCGACGGCCCCCGCGAGGATCATGACTATTCCCTGGCCCAGGCTCATACCACCCTGGGCCAGACCGAAGGCCTGGCTGCGCTGTTCTGGTGGCGCTGCGCTCACGAAGCCGGCGTTAGCGGCCAGTTGGTAGGAGGCAAACAGGCCTGATGCGAACAGGATGAGCAGCGAGACGAGCAGGCCAGGTTGCCAGACGAACAGGACAAGTACGGCCGAGGTGGCGACCGCCAGCGGGCCCATGACCCGGAGCCGCGTCGGCGGAGCCACGAAGCGGCCGAACACGATCGCACCCGCGGTCTCCCCTAGGGCCTGGGCGGCCAGGATCACCCCGACGGCCACCGCGCCGCCGCCGACGGCCCGGGCGAGCGGAGTGACTACTCCTTCGGGCGCGTTATAGAACGCGGCGAGCCAGCCGAACAGCATGGTGGTGCGCAAAGCCTGGCTGGTGAACACCAAGCGGATTCCGGCGATGACGCCGGCCGGTCGTGATGGTTCGCGTTCCCCGCGGGGCGCGGGGAGCGCCGCTGGACGCAAGCGGATCCGGGTCCGGACGATGAGCGCGGAACCGGCGAAAGTCGCGGCGTCGACGAAAGCCGGCACGATGCCGACCACGAAGGTGATCGCCGCCAGCAGCGCCGAACGGGTCCGGTCGTAGACGAGGACCGTCAGCGCAACCCGGGCCAGCTGATCGCCGGCCACCGACAACAGCTGGGCCAGCCATAGGGCCCGGAACTCCGTGACCGCGAACACGTCGCGGAACGTCGTCCTCGCGGCCTGCTCGATCGCACCCTCCCGGGCCACCGCGTCCCTACTTATGTTGTCCTCCGGCTCAGCGAACTGCTGTGGTCATCGGTAATCACATCCTGACCGACAGTTGCATCCGTTAGCAACAGACCAGCACAAGGCGGGCTAATATCCGGAGCACCGGGGGTAGCAGCGATAACCAGTCGCGTTAGCCCCCGCGGAGGACGGCGCCGACTTGGCGGTTGGCTTCGGCTACGGCCGCGTCACGGGCGGCGGTGGTCTCCGCCGCGGTGAGCGTCCGGTCTGGGGCGCGGAACCTGAGCGTGTAGGCCAGCGACTTGCGGGCCTCGCCGACCTGGGCCCCGGTGTAGACGTCGAACAGCCGCACGTCCTCGAGCAAGTCCTTGGGAGCGCCCGCTACCAGCGCCGCTTCCACCTCGGCCGCGGGTACGGACGCGTCCACGATCAGCGCCACGTCCTGCGTCGCGAGCGGGTAAGCCGACAACTTCGGCGCCTGCACGGGACCACGGCCCTGCGCCGCCGCGAACAACACCGACAGGTCAAGCTCCATGGCACTGGCGCGTTCCGGCAGGCCGAACGCCTGGATCACCCGCGGATGCAACTCGCCCGCGTGCCCGGCCAGCCACTCCAGGCCCGGCTCCGGCTGGCCGGCGGCATCGTCCGGGGCCACCCGTACGTAGATGGCGGCGCAGCGCCCGGGGTGCCACGGCGCGTGCTGGTCAGCGCGCACGTCGAGCGACACCCGGCATATCCGGCCGACCGCGCGCGCTGCCTCGATCGCGTCCGCCCACGACGCCGGGCGTCCACGGCCCCACCAGCCATCAAGCTCGCGCGCGCCGGCCAGCACGGCTCCCACTTGCAGCGGCTGATCCGGCAGCGCGGCCTCCAGCGAGGCGAGTTCCGGCGCCGAAGGCCCGCGGTCGATCGCGAGGATGGGTGCCGAGGCCGCCGCTCCTGGCCGCGGCCGGAAGACCAGGCCGGTCTCGAACAGCGCCGTGTCGGAGAAGCCCTGGCCGATGTTCTTGGCCAGGACGCGGAGCAGCCCGGGCAGCAGGGTCGTGCGCAGCAGCGGCTCGTCCTCGCTGAGCGGGTTCGCCACCACGACCGCGGGACGGCGCATGTCCTGCGGCGGCAGCGCGAGCCTGTCAGCGTCGGACCTGGAGGCGAACGGCGACGACAGCACCTCGACGTATCCGGTCTCGGCGAGGGTCCGGCCCACCGAACGACGGAGCCGCTGCCGTGGCGTCAGCCCGCGACCGGCCAGCGCGCGGGGCAGCCGGGCCGGGACGCTCTCGTACCCTTCCAGCCGGATGACCTCCTCGGCCAGGTCGGCGGGATCGGTCAGGTCGGGACGCCAGGACGGCGGAGTGACTTCGAGCACCGGCACCGCAACGTCTGCGGACGGGGGGGCGGCCGACGAGGCAGCCTGCCCCGGCTCCTTCGGCTCGGATCGCCAGGGAGCGATGGTGGGCGGCACCGCGCGGGTCTGGAGCACCGTGCACCCCACCTCATGCAGGCGCCGGACCACGATGTCCCGGCCGTACATGACGCCGGCCACCCGGTCCGGGTAGTCGGCCGCCATCGTGATCACCGCCGGCCCCACGTCGACCGACGCGTGCGTGCAGCCGGGTACCACGCGGCCGCCACCGAGCGCCGACAGCAGCGCCACCGCCTTCGCGCTCGCGCGCAGCGGCAGTTCGCGGTCGACACCGCGCTCGAACCGGTAAGACGCCTCGCTGTGCAGCTTGTGCCGCCGGCTCATCTTGGCCGTTCCGTCGGCATCGAAATGAGCGGCCTCGATCACCAGGTCAGCTGAATCTGAGTCGATCTCGGTCGACAGGCCGCCCATGGTGCCGGCCATGGAGATCGGCCCCGACGCATCGGTGATCACGATGTCGTCCGGATGCAAGGTGCGGACCACGTGGTCCAGCGTCTCGAGCTTCTCCCCCGGCTGCGCCCGGCGGACCGCGATCTCGCCGGTCAGCTTGGACCGGTCGAACGCGTGCAGCGGCTGCCCGAGTTCCAGCATCAGGTAGTTGGTCACGTCCACCGCGAGTGACACGCTCCTGACCCCGGACCTGGCCAGCCGTACCTGCATCGACAGCGGGGTGCGGGCCTCAGGAGAGAAACCGCGCACCTCGCGCAGCACGAACCTGTCGCAGGCGCTCGGGTCGTCAATGCGGGCTGGGTAGACATCCGGGCCGACGTAGCCGAGATCGCCGCCCAGCAGGCCGGCTCCCGGCAACCCGGTCAGGGCGGGATCGGTGAAGGGCACCTTGAAGGCGCTGGCGAGCTCGCGCGCGATCCCCCGCACCGACACCGCGTAGCCCCGGTCCGGCGTCACCGCGATCTCGTACACCTCATCGCGCAGCCCGGCGTAGGAGATGAAATCGCCGCCAAGCGGCGCGTCCGGAGGCAGCACGAGGATGCCGGCGTGATCGTCGCCGATGCCCAGTTCACGAACCGAGCAGATCATGCCCTCGGAGATATGGCCGTAGGTCCTTCGCGCGCCGATCTCGAATCCGCCGGGCAGCACCGCGCCTGGCAACGCGAGCGGGACCCGGTCGCCGACGGCGAAGTTGGTCGCGCCGCAGATCACCCCGGACGCCTCCGCGGGCGCCATGGTGAGCTGGCCCTCCGAGACGGCGACCCGGCAGTACCTGATCGGCTTCTTGTGGCCGGTCAGTTCCTCGATCAGGAGCACCTGGGCGACGACGACGCCGCGGATGTCGTGCCCCACCGGCTCCTGCGACTCGACCTCAAGCCCGGCCGCGGTCAGCCGCCGCGCGACCTCGGTGACGTCGACGGGTTCCGGCAGCGGCGCGTACTCACGCAGCCAGGAAAGCGGCACTCTCATCTCAGATCTCCATCCCGAACGCCCGGCTGAACCGCACGTCGCCTTCTACCGCGTCCCTGATCTCGGTCAGCCCGTGCGCGATGACCAGGCTGCGCTCGATGCCGAGCCCGAACGCGAACCCGCTGTACCGGTCGGGGTCGATCCCGCAGGCCACCAGGACGCGGGGGTTCACCATGCCGCAGCCTGCGATCTCGATCCAGCCCTGCGACCGGCATACCCGGCACGGCTCGCCGCCGGGCGCCGCCGACGCGCCGCGGCAGATGTGGCATTCCATCGACACGTCACCTGACGGCTCGGTGAAGGGGAAGTAGTCGGGCCGGAACCTGGTCCGCAGGCCCACGCCGAACATCGCGTCCACGAACGACTGGATCGCGCCTCGCAGGTCAGCCATTGTCAGTCCCTCGTCAACCGCCAGCCCTTCGATCTGGTGGAACACCGGGCTGTGGGTGGCGTCAAGCGGGTCGTGCCGATAGGTGCGGCCCGGGCTGACCACGTAAAGCGGAAGCGGGCGGGTGAGCATGGACCTGATCTGCACCGGCGACGTGTGCGTCCGCAGCACCATGCCAGACTTGGGCCGTTCCTGGCCCGGCCGGCCGGCCAGCCCAGCGTCGGCCGGCGCGATGAAGATCGTGTCCTGCATCTCCCTGGCCGGGTGATCGGGCGGGATATTCAGCGCGTCGAAGTTGTACCACTCCGCCTCGACCTCTGGTCCCTCGGCGACCTCGTAACCCATCGCGACGAACACGTCGGACAGCCGGTCGGAGAGCATCGTGACCGGATGGCGCGCACCAGGCGGAGTCCGGCCCCCGGGCAGCGTAACGTCGACTGCCTCGGTGACCAGCACCTGCCGGTCACGTTCGGCCTCCAGCTGGGCCTGCCGTTCCCGCAGCGCTTCACGGAGGCGGCCGCGGGCCGCACCCACCCGCCGTCCCGCTTCGGCGCGCGCCTCGGGAGGCAGCGCACCGATCTCAGCGCCGGCCAGCGTCAGCGGTGCCCGGTCACCGTCGTGCGCGATCCGCGCCGCCTTCAGTTCATCGAGCGTCCCGGCGGCGTCGATGGCGCTGAGCGCCTCGTCGAGCACGCGCGCTACCTCGCCAGGCGCCAACGACGCCACCGTCCTTGGGTCGTAACTCTTGTTTGGTGCGGACATGGGTCCTGCTTCCTGCGGGCCGTACGTAGCTTGAGGTCTGCCAGGGTTCCGGCGCGTTAATTTACGCCGAACGGGCCGTCCTGACACGCCCGCGTCACCGCGGGGCGCCAGCCGGTTAGCGTCGGGTCCGGGGCTGGCGTGTCAGGAAGAGCCAGACATTCAGCCTGCGCGGGTAAACGCCCAGGACGTCAGCGTCCGCCGATCGCTGTGCTGGATAGCCCGAAGGGACATTACCGTACCGAGCCTTTACGCGTTGCCGTCGGGCCGTGTTGCCCTGGCTGGCGCTCTCAGGCGGCTGCAGTCCCCGCGGGCACGATAAATCGGAACTCGGCGCCGCCGCCGGGGGCGCAGGACACGCCGATAGTGCCGCCATGGGCCTCGACCAGCCCCTTGACGATATACAGGCCAAGACCGGTACCGCCGCGCCGCTTGCCGCGCCAGAACTGACGAAACACGCGGGGCGCCACGTCAGGTGCGATGCCCTCGCCCTGGTCACGCACTGAGACGGCGACCGCGTCGGGCAGGGGCACAGCGTCGTCCAGATGCGCGGGTTCCACCACGACCGTCACGATACCAGCTCCGTGCCGGACGGCGTTTTCCACCAGGTTCCCGAGGATCTGGTCGATCTTGTCGGCGTCCAGCCAGGTCTCCGGCAGGCCGCTGCGGACCTCGAGCCGGAACCGGTCCTCGGCGTCGCCTGAGGCGACACGGCCCGCAATGATCTTGCTCACCCTGTCGGGCAGGTCCACCAGTTGCCTGTGGACCTCCATCCGGCCCGACTCGATCCGGGATACGTCCAAGAGCTCGGTAATGAGCCTGGTGACGCGGTCGGCGTCGGCGTTCACCGTTTCCAGCATGACGCGCTTCT
This sequence comes from uncultured Actinomycetes bacterium, assembly GCA_963739615.1. Classification (GTDB taxonomy): domain Bacteria; phylum Actinomycetota; class Actinomycetes; order Streptosporangiales; family Streptosporangiaceae; genus Palsa-504. The sequence continues at coordinate 63,404 of CAVUBD010000027.1, read as the reverse complement.
GGTCGTCGGTGAACCTGCCCCACTTGTTCAGGAGCGTGGCGGTGAAACCCTTGACGCTGGTGAGCGGGGAACGAAGCTCGTGCGCCACCGTCGACACGAGCTCGGCGCGGCTGCGCTCGAGCCGCTCCCGCTGCTGAGCGCCGCGCAGGCTGATCACCAGCCGTTTTAGTGCTAGCCCGGGGGGGCGACCCCCCGGAACCCCCCGATCCTGGGGGAGAACCTTCCCCCCCAGCCCCCCCCGGCGGGGCTCGCGGACGTAGCCGACGGAAACCAGGACCTCGGTGCCGCAGGACAGGTACAGCGAGCGCTCGGGGTGGCGAGTCCGGGTCGGCAGGCCGTGGTACGGGTTGGCGTACACCCACCAGTCGCGGCCGTCGGCGTCGCGCAGGGGCAGCACGTCGAAGACGAACTTGCCGATGACCTCCGCCGGGTCCAGCCCGGTCAGGCGGGCGGCGATCCGGTTGAACACGACGATACGGCCGACTTCGTCGGCGACCACCACCCCATCCGGCAGCTCGTCGGCGAAGACCAGGCTCCCGATCGGGACCGGTCCTTCCGGCAACGGGCTTCCTCCCTGCAGCGGGCTGGGGCCGGAGTCATGGGGATTCGCGCTTTCGCGGCTGGGCACCCGGGCCGATTGGGCGGCCGAGGACGCCCGGCTCGTTATGAGCTCGTCCACTGCAGCGAAGCCTCCGTCCGGCGGGGCCGCACTGCCATCGTCCGGCGGCCGGAAGTGGTCACGGTTTGGGTGACGGATTGTGATCAGACTCTAGCGCGGAAACTGTCATTGTGACAGTCCTAAGGCGTGAATTCTCTATGTTGTAGCTGTAAGTACCCTACGCCAGCAAAGACTACTTACGTACCAGCTTGCCGTACTCGCTGCGCACGCGCGGACGCGTAGAGGCACACCGCCGCCGCGGCGGCCAGATTGAGGCTTTCCGCCTGCCCGTAGATGGGCACCGCGACCGGCTCGTCGGCCAGCGCGACGAGTTCCGGCGGCAGCCCCCACGCCTCGTTGCCGAACATCCATGCCGTGGGTTCGGCCAGCCGGGCCTGCACGTCGGGGTCATCCAGGGATCGTCCCGCGCGACCGTCCGCCGCCACGATACGCAACCCGGCATCACGCATCATCGTCACGGCGTCTTCGAGCCTGGCTCCGGCTACTACCGGAAGATGAAACAGGCTGCCCGCCGACGCCCGCACGCACTTGCCGTTGTAAGGATCGACGGAAGCGTCGCCGAAGACCACCGCGTGCGCGCCCGCGGCATCGGCGGTACGCAGCACGGTCCCCGCGTTACCCGGATCACGGACGTTCGCCAGGAGCGCGACCAGCGAAGGCGTGGTCCCCTCGGCGGGCCTGGTGACGTCGGCCAGCGGGACGTCGATGAAGCCGCAGATCGCCAGCAGTCCCTGCGGGGTCACCGTCTGCGCCAGCTCGTCCATGACCTCACCGCTGACGACGTGGACCGCAATGCCGCCGGCCGCGATCTCGCTGACCAGATCGCCATGCCGGCTCCGCGCGGGCACGGTCACGAACAGGTCGGTGACGTGAGCTCCGCAGCGATAGGCCTCCGCCACCGCCTGCGGGCCCTCGGCGAGGAAGGCCCGCTCACGCTGACGGAAGGCTCGTTTCGTCAACCGCCGCGCGGCCTTGAGCCGCGGTGAATGGGCACCGGCATAGCCGGCGCCCGCATAACCGATCTCAGGTGACGTGGTCACCCGTCCGGCCACCAACCTAGGCAGCCGCTGACCCTGAGGCGTCGGGGAGCGCCTTCTTCGCCACCTCGACCAGGGCCGAGAAGGCGGACTCGTCCGTGACTGCGAGCTCGGCGAGCATCCGCCGGTCGACCTCGATACCAGCCACCCGCAGGCCCTGGACGAAACGGTTGTAGGTCATGCCGTTGGCCCGGGCCGCGGCGTTGATCCGCTGAATCCAGAGCCGCCGGAAGTTGCCCTTGCGGTCCTTACGGTCGCGGTAGGCGTAGGTCATCGAGTGGAGGACCTGCTCCTTGGCCTTGCGGTACAGCCGTGACCGCTGTCCCCGGTAGCCACTGGCCCGTTCGAGGACAACCTTGCGCTTCTTGTGGGCGTTGGTCGCCCGCTTCACGCGTGCCATTGTTTTGTCTCCCTCGCGCGGGCCGGGCTACTTGCCCAGCAGCTTCTTGATCTCCTTGCGGTCGCTGGGTGCGACCACAACTTCCCCGTAGAGCCGCCGCGTCACGCGGGACGACTTGTGCTCGAACAGATGGCCTCGGTTGGCACGGCGGCGCATGATCTTGCCGGTTCCGGTCAGCCGGAACCGCTTCGCGGTGCCGCTGTGTGGTTTCATCTTCGGCATGGTGGCCGTCGTCTCCATTCCTGTACCTGCCGCGCCCCGTACAACGCGCAGCAGTAACCGTCCCCGGCGCCAGCCGCCGGGGCTAATCGCCACCGGGTGTGCTACCGGCTAGGCCGGACCCGGTACCGCGGCGCCGTCTGCGGCGGGCTCGTTCTCCGCAGGTTCTGCGCCTCCCGTGGGGGTTGCGGCCGCGGCGCGCGGGCTAGGCACCGACCGGCTTTGCGGCGGCGCCGTGTGCGCCTTTGTCTCACTCTTCTTCCGGTGCGGTCCGATCACCATGATCATGTTCCGCCCGTCCTGCTTGGGCTGCGACTCCACGAAGCCGAGCTCTTCAACGTCCCCGGCGAGACGCTGCAGCAGACGGAAGCCTAGTTCGGGCCGCGACTGCTCGCGCCCCCTGAACATGATCGTCACCTTGACCTTGTCGCCCGCCTTGAGGAACCGCTCGACGTGGCCCTTCTTGGTGCCGTAGTCGTGCGGATCGATCTTCGGGCGGAGCTTGATCTCCTTGACGATCGTTTGGGTCTGGTTCTTGCGTGACTCCCGGGCCTTGACTGCGGACTCGTACTTGAACTTTCCGTAGTCCATGAGCTTGCAGACCGGCGGCCGCGCAGTGGGTGCCACCTCGACCAGGTCGAGATCGGCTTCCTGTGCCAGCTTGAGTGCGTCATTGACCGAGACGATCCCGATCTGCTCCCCCTTGGGTCCGACCAGCCGGACTTCGGGAGAACGGATGCGCTCGTTGATACGTGCTTCGGTGCTGATGTGACCTCCTTGAGCCTCACCTCCGCCGCCGGCGCTTCCGGCAGCGGCATGTGCCATACACCGTGGAGTCTTCTCGTCGGGGCCAGCCTTAAGAGGGCGGACGCCGCGCACGAGAAAAGCCCCGCGAGCGATGCGCTCCGCGGGGCGACCACAACAACGGCGCCGTCCCGCTAACGGCCACGGGATTGCGCCGTGCCAGCTGATACCCGGCCCGCAGACGTGCTCACGCACGTCCTCGGGCCAGAACTTCTGGCCAGACCCGCCTGCCTCGGTGTGTACCAGGCCGACTGGGTGGGAGGTGGTCCTCCGCTTTGCGCGCCCGGCGGTGACCCACCGGGCTGTTGGCAACCAACAATAACAGCACTAGACGCTAAAGCGGTATTCCCGCCAGGACAGCGCTGGCTGGCCCCCGCCGCGGGCCGAAAGGGGCCCCGGTGACCCTTTCGGCCCGCGATCCGGGCCGCCCGCTAGTTGAGGACCCGCCTGGTGAAGGTGCGGGTACCCAGGTAGTAGTCGCCGTCGCTTTCCACTTTGCTGACGCCGGGGCGATCGGCCAGTCCGGCCCGCGCCGCGACGCCGTTGGGGACCGGGTCCTCATACCTGACCGTGATCACCGTCTCCGCGCCCGCGCCGTCCTTCAGCTCGTTAACGGTGCCCGAGGCGAGAACTTCGCCGTGATCGATCACGGCGACCTGCTCGCACAGCGCCTCGGCTTCCTCCATGTAATGAGTGGTCAGCAAGATGGTCTGCCCTTCGCCGTGCAGCACGCGCAGGATGTCCCACAGGTTCACCCTGGTCTGCGGGTCAAGGCCCGCCGTCGGCTCGTCGAGGAACAGCACGTCCGGCCGGTGTACGAGGGCACGCGCGATCAGGAGCCGTTTCGCCTGCCCGCCTGACAGGTCCGTGGACATCGCCTTGCGCCTGTCCGCGAGCCCGAACACCTCAAGCAGCTGGGTGGCGCGGCGTGATGCCTCGCGCAGCCCGAGACCGAAGAACCTGCTGCGGAACTCCAGGTTCTCCGCCACGGTCAGCTGCATGTCCAGCGTGTTGTTCTGCGTCACCACGCCGATCCTGCGCTTCACCCCGACCGGGTCGGCGACCACGTCGAGGCCAGCCACCCATGCATGGCCGCCGGTCGGCAGGACCAGCGTGGTGAGCATGCCGATCGTGGTGGACTTGCCTGCGCCGTTCGGCCCGAGCAGCCCGAAGAACTGACCCGATGCGACAGTGAGGTCGATGCCGCGTACCGCCGGCACGTCCCCGCGAGACGACTTGTAGGTCTTGCGCAAGTCTTCTGCGCGTATCGCGAGCCCGGCCGCACCGGTCATGATGTCAACCTATGTTGACGAAATGCCATTGTCAACTTTGGTTGACACCTCCGTTTTCCGTACCACGACAACCCGACGTCCTGCGTCACTTGCCGCGCTCCTTCCTGGTCAGCTCACCGAATTGCCCGATCATGTCGATGAAGAACTTCCGGATGACCGGCTCGTCGTCCGGGCTCACGAAGTCGAAGGCGTCGCGCCAGGACGGTCCGGCCAGCGAGTAGTAGTCCTCGCAGATGCGGCGCCCCTCGTCCGTCACGAACAACCGGACCACCCGCCGGTCGCCGGCATCGCTGCGGCGCTCGACGTAACCTTCGCGCACCAGCGTGTTCACCACCGAGGTCAGCGTTCCAGGCGACGACCACCCCCGGGCCGCGACGTCACTTGACTTGAGCCCGTCCCCGGCCAGTAGCACCCGCAGCACGCCAAGCCCAGCCGGGCTGATCCGCAGCCCCGCCTCGGTCAGCGTCCAGGCATAAAACGCGCCCATGATCCTGGACGCTGCCAGCAGCAGCGCAGGCAATGGCGCGTCCCGGGGAATCCCGTCCTCCGGGTCCCCCCAGAACCACCCCGCGCCGCCGCGCCCGAGTCCCGGCCCGCACTCCACCGGCGCATGACCTGTTCCCGCAGGCCCGTCCGCCGGTTCCCCAGCCCGAAGTGGCGTCCTGTTTTCCCGGGGCGGCCCCGCTTCTCCCTCATCCACGCGGCCTAGTCTGGGCCTAAGCTACTTCTATGTCAAATCATTTGACCTCAAAATACTTTCGCGCTCCGTGTTCGGCGCCCGATGCGACGGGGATCACACCTGCCGGAGAGAGCCCGGTGGTGCGTAGCCGGGCCTAGCTGCGCAATCCTGGCTTGGGATGAAATTCTCTGAGGTGCTCGTGCTGCTAGCGGCCGGAACTCTGGGCGGCATCTTCAGCACGGTGGTGAGCATCGCCTCACTGGTCAGCTACCCGGTGCTGCTGGCGCTTGGGGTGCCACCGCTCAGCGCCAACATGACCAACACCGTCTCGCTCGTCCTCACCGGGGCCGGTTCCGTCGCCGGGTCCAGGCCCGAGCTTGCCGGGCAAGGCCGTCGGGTGCTCCGTCTTGGCGCCATCACGGCGCTCGGCGGCGCGGCGGGGGCCGCGGTGCTGCTCGTGACCCCGGCGAGCACTTTCACCTTCGTCGTACCCGTGCTGATCGGCGGCGCGTCGTTGGTCCTCCTCGCGCAGCCCAGGATCAGGAACCTGGCACCGACGGCGGGCGAACGGCCGCGACTGGCTCACCGCATCGCGCTCTTCGCGGTCGCGATGTACGTCGGATATTTCGGTGCTGCCGCGGGCGTCATGCTGCTCGTGGTGCTCAGCATGATGATCGAGGAATCCCTGATCAAGGTCAACGCGGTGAAGAACGCCGTCTCCGGCATGGCGAATGCCATGGCCGCCGCGTGCTTCGCGTTGTTCGGCGACGTCAGGTGGACCTTTGCGGTTCCGCTTGCCGCGGGCTTTCTCATTGGCGGCTGGATCGGACCCAAGATTGCCCGCCGGGTGCCCGCCGGGGTGTTCCGTGTCTTCGTCGGCCTGTGCGGCATCGGTCTCGCGGTGAAGCTTGGCATTAGCGCGTACCGCTGAAGCCCAGTGATGCGCACGTCCCCATAAGGTGCCAGAGCTGACTGCGGCGACTGGGCAAAATAAGGTGACCGGGGCACATTACGCGATCTACCATGGCAAAATTCTTCACATATCAAAGCCGGGGTGATTTACTCTGTGTTAGTGAGTCGGCACTTTGGGTGAGATCCACCCGCGTGCGGACGGCGGTGGTCAAACTCGCGCTGGGATCGCACTACCCGGCCCGCGTGTAAGGCGGCACAGGGCTACGGGCGGTTTCCTCGTGCGGGTCAGTTAGGAGTATCAAGCATGATAGCCGTAGTTGTTATTGTCATTCTTGCCGTCAGCTACATCGTCTCGACGCGCATTCACCCGCTCAAGAAGTGCCCCACCTGCAATATGTCTGGCAGGCACTTCGGCGGCATCTACAAGGGCTCTTACCGGCGCTGCCGCCGGTGCGACGGCAGCGGCCGGCGCGACCGGATCGGCACGCAGGTCTTCTGGGGCGGGACCAAGCACACCGGGGTCTTCCCGAAGAAGTAGCCTCCGGCGCGCGACCCCGCCCGCGCGCCCCACGGTTACGGGATAACGACGACCTTGCCGGTAACACCGCTCTCGGCTGCCTCATGCGCGGCGACGATGTCGTCTAGCGAGAACTTGTGCACGGGCAGCGGGCTAAGGTCGCCCGCTGCGAGCGCGGCGGTGATGTCGGCGGCCGCATGATCAAGCGCTGCCGACGATATCCCGTACAGCAAGACGAACTTCACGATGATGTTGGCCGACATGCAGGCCCGCACCGGCAGCCCGGGATCCTTAGCCTCAGCCGCGTAGGTGACGATCGTCGTCAGCGGCCTGGCTAGCGCGAGGTCGACGGCGAGGTTGGCGCCGAGGGCCAGTTCTATCACCCGGTCGACGGACGGGGCGAACGCCTTGATCTGCTGGACCACGTCGGGCGAGCGGTAGTTGACTACCAGGTCCGCGCCTGCTTTCTCGGCGAGCGCCGCCTTCTCGGCGTTGCTCACGGTGGTGACCACGCGCGCCCCGGCCCGTTTGGCCAGTTCAATAGAAAAATGACCTACGGACCCGGCTCCTCCGGCCACAAGTACGGTCTGGCCGTTCACCCGCCCGTCCGAGAGCAGGCAGTAATGAGCGGTCATGGCCGGGACACCGAGACAAGCCCCCATCTCGAACGAGAACACCGTCCGGCAGCGGCGTCGCCTGCCGCTCGGGGACCACGGTGTACTCGGCGGCAGTCCCCCACCGCCGTCCGGCCGCCGCGAGCCACATCCAGACCCGCTCGCCGGCCCGGCCCGGATTCACGCCGGGACCGGCCGCCTCGATCACGCCCGCGCCATCTTGGTGCGGGATCTGGAAACCGTCGATGGGACGCGGGACCGCACCCGAACGAGCTTTGCAGTCGGTGGGGTTGATCCCGGAGGCGCGCACCCGGACCAGGACCTCGCCCGGGCCTGGCTGCGGCCGTTCGACCTCCTCGACGCGCAGCACTTCGGCGGCGGGACCGGTGCCTGAGTACACGGCTGCTTTCATAGGTGCAGCGTAGCTCGCTGGATATCGCCCGATGCGGGCAGCCTTAACAGGGCGGCATCCTTAGTAGGATCGTCAAGCATGGAGCAGCGGGTTCTCGGCAGGACAGGCAGGCCGGTCTCGGTCGTCGGGCTCGGCACATGGCAGCTCGGCGCAGACTGGGGAGACGTGTCCGAGGCCGACGCGATGGAGGTGCTGCGGGCGGCGGTCGAGTCCGGGGTCACGTTCTTCGACACGGCTGACGTCTACGGCGACGGCCGCAGCGAGCGGATCATCGGGCGCTTCCTGGCCGGCAACGCCGGGCAGGGGATCACGGTCGCGACCAAGATGGGCCGCCGGGTAGCGCAGGAAGAAGAGAACTACACGCCGGAGAACTTCCGCGCCTGGACCGACCGGTCGCGGGTCAACCTCGGCACCGACCTGCTTGACCTGGTGCAACTGCACTGCCCGCCGAGTAAGGTTCTTTCTTCCGACGCCGTTTACGACGCGCTCGACACGCTGGTCGCCGAGGAGCGGATCGCCGCCTACGGGGTGAGCGTCGAGACGTGCGAGCAGGCCCTGGCCGCGATCGCACGCCCGGGTATCGCGAGCGTGCAGATCATCCTCAACGCCTTCCGGCGCAAGCCGCTCGATCGGGTGCTGCCGGCCGCCGCGGCGGCGGGCGTGGGCATCATCGCCCGGGTCCCGCTCGCGTCGGGGCTGCTGTCCGGCCGGTACACACCGGAAACGACGTTCGCCGCCGACGACCACCGCAGCTACAACGCCCGCGGCGAGGCCTTCGACGTCGGGGAGACCTTCTCGGGTGTCGACTTCGAGACCGGCGTGGAGGCCGCCAGGGAGTTCGCCGCGATCACCGGCGCCCGTTCGGGCGGGTCCCCGGCTCAATGGGCCCTTCGCTGGGTGGTCCAGCAGCCGGGAGTGACCACGGTGATTCCCGGAGCGCGCAGCACCGATCAGGCCCGGCAGAACGCCGAGGCCGCGGGCCTGCCGTCACTGTCGCAGGCTGAGCTCGACGCGATCGAGGGCCTGTATGACAAGTACTTCCGGGCCGAAGTTCACGACCGCTGGTGAGCTGGGGCGACCGCGAAGGTCATCGCTCTATGTGATCTTGGCAACTCGGACGGGTGCGACGGGTCGCGCCAGGTCTCGGTGACTAATGATCACCAATTATTACCCGAAAGTAACAAATGCCCGGTCAAGGATAAGGGGACCAGTCGGGCATTAGCCGCGCCTCGCGGTCGCCGTACAGCCCGCTCACAGGGAATCCCCAGCTCACAGCAGCGACTTCTGACCAACTTCGGAGCGTTTCCCTCTGGTACAGTCACCCCTTGTCTATCACAATTGAGTATCGAAGTTGCACTCATAACCACAGAATTGCGGACAAAAGGCTGGTGACCGGCAGGGTGCTGATTCGAGCGGGGCGGCGAGGCCGGCGTCACCCGGGCGCCCGCGATGACGAGGAGGCAGCGCCTGCGGACGATAACAGCCGGCCCGGCTGGGCACGCTGGTTCTCCCGGCCACCGGTCAGGATGGCGGTCATCAGCACCCTTGCCCTTGGTGCGCTCATCACGGTCACCCCGGCCAGCGGCGCGGCCGGCGATCTCGCCACCAGCTTTGTCCGGACCGTACGGTACCTGGGGTCGACGTCACGCAACGGGCAGGCCTTCGACGGCACCCCCGCCGTCGGGGCATTGTTCGCGACATCGGCGGGCAAGCTTAGTCAGCACTTCTGCACGGCGAGCGTGATCAACAGCCCGCATGGCGATCTCGTGATCACCGCCGCGCACTGCGTTACCGGCACCTCCGGCACCGTCGCCTTCGTCCCCGGGTACAACAATGGCGCGGCCCCCTACGGGGTGTGGACCGTGACCAAGGTCTACGTCGACCATGCGTGGAGTTCGTCAGGTAATCCCGATGACGACGTCGCCATCCTCAAGGTCAGCAAGCCCGGCGCGACCGCTCCGGTCGAGGATGTGACCGGCGCGGAAGAGCTCGCCACCGGTACCCCGGCCACCCGTCAGCTGGTTGAGGTCATCGGCTATCCGGACTCGTCCAACCAGCCGGTCACCTGCCAGAACTGGCTCAAGGAACCGATGACTGACCAGCTCGAGTTCGACTGCGGCGGGTATACGGACGGGACGAGCGGCGGGCCTTTCCTCAGCAAGGTTGACTTCACGACCGGGCAGGGCACGGTGATCGGGGTCATCGGCGGATACGAGCAAGGCGGCGATAACCCCCAGGTCTCCTACTCCGCGGTGTTCGGCTCGGACGTTGCGGCCATCTACAAGGCCGCGGTGGCCGGCGGCTGACCGCTGCCGGGCCGGACGGGTCGGCTGGGGCTGGGTCGGAGGCTAGGGCTGTGCGGTTCCACCCGAATGCCTGGCGAATATTGGGCAAATACGCCGCTATCTCGTTTCCGGCCTGCCTGTCGGCCGGGTAATTATCCTTCCCGCCCAGCAGATAATCGTAAATGCGCGCCGGACTCGGAATGTCTGGTCGGAATGTCTTCCGCCAGTCGTCGGCTGCCTCGGGGCCATCACGGCTCGTCAACGCCGGGTTTCCTCTCGTTTTCATCCGCGCGCCCTGAGTGGCTTATGGTGGGGGCCGACCAGGCGCCACCGCCGGGGTCCACGCCCGTCTCCGGGACGTCCTGGCGAGAGAAACCGCAGACCACAGGGCCGCGGATCCCTGCACGCCGATCTCGCGCTGAGCCGGGGAGTCCCACGCTGCCACCAATCAACATGATCTTGGCGGTCATTAATGATCCGAGGCAGACAGAAGTGTCCTGAGACAGAAGTGTCCAAGTCGCGATGGCCGAACCGCCAATCTTGGGGGGTGGCATGCAATCCCATATGGGATACCATGGCGTTTACCGAAGCTAGATGGCAACGCATTGCCATGCAATTGCGCGACACAATTCCGTGGCGCGGCGGAAATCCGGGAGGCGGCATGCCAGAGCCCACCGAGGGGCCAACAGTGCTGCGCATACTGCTCGGCACCCAGCTGCGGCGACTCAGGGACAGCCGCGGCATCACCGCACAGGCGGCGGCCCGCGCGATCCGCGGTTCGGAGTCCAAGATCAGCCGTATCGAGCTCGGCCGGAACGCTATCCGCGAGATCGACGTGCTCGATCTGCTGACCTACTACGGCGTCGGCCCGGTCGAGCGAGAGCAGTTGCTCAACCTGGCCGAGCAGGCCAACCGCCCGGGCTGGTGGCACAGGTATAACGACATCCTGCCCGACTGGTTCCAGTCCTACGTCGGGATGGAAGAGGCCGCGACGTCGATCCGCATCTACGAGCCGCAGTTCATTCCGGGGCTGCTGCAGACGCACCAGTACGCCGCCGCGGTACTCGCCGTGGGCGACATCCCGATCGGCGAGGCGGAGCGGCACGTCATCCTGCGCAAGGAGCGGCAGCGCCGGTTCACCGAGGGACGGCTCAGGCTCTGGGCGATCGTCGAGGAGACCGCGCTGCGGCGGCCGATCGGAAGCACCGAGATCCTGCGCGACCAGCTCCGCTACCTGCTCAGCCTCAGCAGCAGGCAGAACCTCACCTTGCAGATCGTGCCGTTCGGCATGGGCGGCCACGCGGCACCTGGCGGCTTCTCCATCCTGCGTTTCAGTGAGCCGGACCTGCCAGACATCGCCTACCTCGAACATCTCACCAGCGCTCTCTACTTCGACAAGAAAGCCGACGTGGACCGCTATCTGCTGGCCATGGAGCGGCTCAGCATCGTGAGCGCCAAGCCCAGCGAAACGCCGCACATCATCACCACGATCATCAGCGAGCTGGAGGATTAGTCAATGCGCATCCGTAACGGAATGCCCGCCGCTGACCTGCCCGTGGTGACGTGGCGCAAGAGCGGCAGGAGCGGCCCGCAGGGCGGCAATTGCGTGGAGATCGCGCACCTGCCGGACGGCCAGGTAGCGGTCCGCAACTCCAGGCATCCGGCGGGACCGGCTCTGGTGTTCACCCCTGGCGAGTGGGCCGCCTTCGTGGGCGGCGCAAAGGACGGCGACTTCGACGGTTAAGCATGCGGAGGGCGGTGGACCCGTCAGGACCACCGCCCTTTGCTCTTTCCCCCAAGCCATCTACTTACTACCCCCGACCCGCCGGGTGACCAGGCCCGACACCTTCACCCGGCGCTCGGGCGACTGGAAGGCTCAGGCGACTGGAAGGTCGAATTCCCCGTTCTTGGCCCCGAGGAGGAAACACTCCCACTCGTGGCGGTTGAAGACGTGGGGCGTCTTGCCCCGGTCCTTCGAGTCGCGAACCGCGACGCCCCCTGAGGGGAGGTGCGCTATTTCGACGCAGCCCGCGGCGCTGCTTGCGCTGCTCTTGTACCAGCGCAGACCAGTGAGGTCGGTGTCCATCCGCCTCTCCTTTCGTTGATTTTGCGGCGTTCTTGTTTCTGGGGGTAAGTCTTAGTCAGCCCAGCTCTCGGGCCACGTGCTGAATCAGTTCGACGGACGCGGCCGGCGAAAGCGCCGCGGCGCGCATGCGGTCGAAAGCCTCGGCGCATGCCCGGACTTCCCGGTCCTTTTCCAGGTAGATCATGCCGCCCAAGGATTCGGTGTAGGCGACGTCAGGATCCGTGCGCTCCGGGAATTCGAGGATGGCGAATGGTCCGATCAATCCCGCGTGCGCACCCGATTCGAAGGCGAGAACCTGCAAGGTGACATTGGGCCACCGGCTGGCCTGGACCAGGTGCTCAAGCTGGTGCCGCATGGTCGCGGCACCTCCGACTTTGCGCCTGATCGCCCCCTCGTCGAGGATGATCCAGGCGTCAAGCGGCGGTTCCTGGTCGAGCAGGCGCTGCCGCTGCATGCGCAGTTCCACCACCCGCTCGATCTGTTCCGCGCTGTCCCTCGGCCGCAATTCGCGCAGCACCGTCAAGGCGTAGTCGGTGGTCTGCAGCAGCCCGTGGACCACGTCGGACTCGTAACTTCGCAGGCCAGATGCCTCCGCTTCCAAGCCCACGTAGATGTCGAATCCGCTGGGCAGCACGTCGTCGTAGATCGACCACCAGCCCTTACGGTGACCCTCGCGGGCCATGTCGACCAGGACCTTACGCGCACCCGGGTCCTCGACTTCGTACATCGCGAGCATGGCGGTCAGGTACGCCAACTTGGTCGGAGCCTTACCGGTCTCGATGCGCGAAAGAGTCGAAGGGGCCAGGCCGAGTTTCTCGGCCACTTCCTCAAGCTTGAGCGAATGCGCTTCCCGCAGACGCCGGAGCTCGGCACCGAGCCTGCGCCTACGGACGGTCGGTCCAAGGGGCACGGGAAGTTCGCCTCCTCGTGAAGCAGAGGGGTTAGTGCTCGGGATGACGCGGAGAACCGGAACCTCAAAACCATGAGACCCAGGCCGAACATCAGAGTGTAACCAGAACACTCCACATCGTCCCTGACAAGCAGTACGATACAGCACTAACGTCTGCGATGAAATCGCATCCGGGATTTCACCAGAGAAATTTGCTCCACGCACTTGCATGCGGGCGCCCAGCGGCCTCATTATCTGATACTAGTCATCGCAGTCAACAAGAAGGCACAAACCGGACATATTATAAACGACTAGATGGATAGGGCTTTACGGATTTTTCCGGCATCTAGCCGTCGATCGGGTCCTTGATGGGGCAGCTGACAATCCGAGTGAGAAGTAACGCCCGACGCGTACCACGGTGACGAGTGTCACGGGTGTGACACCACAAGCAGGCGGAGTCTGACGGTCCCGGGTCGCGGACAGGTGAGATCATGGTCTCGGCAATTTGGGAGGGACTCAGCATGGAAACGTCCGAAGGAAGTCCCCGCGGGGCAGGGCACAGTCCGCCGCGCAGGCCAGGGCCCCGAGGGACGGGCGGCTCGCGCGCCGCGGTCCTCGGCTCCCTGACCATTCCCGGACGTCCGGAACAGGTCTCCGCGGCGAGGGCCTTCATCGCCCAGACGCTCAGCACCCATCGGGTTCGCACGGACAACGACACCGCGACATTACTGACGTCGGAAATAGTCACTAACGCCATCGCGCACACCAAGTCGGGAGTCGAGGGCGGAACCGTCACCATCGTCGTGATCGGCGTACCGCGCGGTGTTCTCGTCGAGGTCATCGACGATGGTTCGGCGGGCACGCCCATCGTGAAAGGCGATCTGTACGCGGCGGAAGGACACGGCCTGTTCCTGGTCCAGCAGCTGGCCGCCCAGTGGGGATATCTCAGGGACCCGGCCGGCACGACTGTCTGGTTTCACCTGGCCGCAGAGGACCCACGCCAGATCCCGGAGCAGGCCGGCCCCCAGGTCAGCCGGCGGGCCTGGCCGCCGTCCGGGCGAAGGGACCTGGACCGGTCCCAGCCGACCCACCTCTGGGCCGCGGCGATGAACTCCGCGACCGCCTCGGCGTAGCCGAGAACCGCGTGGTTTCGGCGGTACCCGCCGCTGCGGGTTAGCTGCCGCTCTTGCGGCGGAACGAACGGCGGCTGGCCGCCGGGCCGTGGGAGCCGTGCACCTTGCCGGTATCCTGCGCGCCCTCCGCGTTCGCGGCAGCGTGCGAGCCGCGCTTGCGGTCGAGTGCCTCACGGAACTTCCGCTTCATGTCGTCCAGGTCAGACGCGGCGGTACCGTCAGACTTCGCGGCAGCGTCGGGCTTGGCGGGGGCGATCCCCGATGGCCCGTCATCCGCAGCGCGCGCACTCTCAGCGGGCTTGGGTTGGTCGACAGCCATGCGGGCCTCCTGCGGCTTGAGAAGTACGTAACACAGCCTCGCATACGCGGGCCGGGTTCTTCGAGCCGCCACCCGGTTGGGGTCTTACCTCGCTAGCGGGGAAACCGCCGATAATGGCAGCTATGACCCAAAGGAGGCAGGCACCCGAGGGGACGGCCCTTGATACCGGCCTGGGCCACGTCGAGCTCCTGCGGGACGCCGACCGGCGGGCGGCGTGGATGCTGCTTATCGACGGCGTTCCGCAGTCGCATGTCGACCTCGACGACCCCGGCTACCTCGACTTCGAGTACGTCAGGCGGCTGGGACACCTGATCGACACGCACCGGACTGACATGGGGGCTCCCGCCGGGCAGCCGCTGCACGTGCTGCACCTGGGCGCCGGGGCGCTCACCCTGGCCCGCTACGTGGCGGCGACCCGGCCTGCTTCACAGCAGGTGGCGGTCGAGCTGGACGCTGCGCTGCTGGATTTCCTGCGCCTGGCGCTGCCGCTGCCGCGCACCGGCACGGGCGGGCGGATCCGGCTCCGCGTCGGCGACGCCAGGGCCGTGCTCGAGCAGCTGCCCGCGGGCACCTTCGACGTGGTGATCGCGGACGTCTTCGCGGGCGGCCGTACGCCGGCCCACCTGACCTCGGCGGAGTTTATGGCGGCGGCCCGCCGCGCGCTGCGCGAGGACGGCGTCTTCGCCGCCAACGTGGCCGACGGCGCGCCGCTCGCGCACGCCCGTGCGCAGGTCGCGACGGCGCGGACGGCTTTCCCGCGCGCCTGCCTGATCGCGGACGCGGCGGTCCTGCGCGGGCGGAGATTCGGCAACCTGGTGCTGGCGGCCAGTGCCCGTGAGCTTCCTGTGGACCGGCTCACCCGGCTGGCGGCGTCGGACCCGATGCCAGGACGCGTGCTGCATGGTCACAACCTGGTGCGCTTTGCCGCAGACGCCAGACCAGTCACCGACGCGACCGCACGCCCCTCCCCCGCCGCCCCGCCCGGAGCGTTCGCCTCCTGACCGCCGAGCGCGGCATGCCATGAAGAACGTTCGGGCGTACCATTGGGGACACGCAGGGTGGCTCCGGGTGGAGGAGGCCGCGATGACGCTGCAACCGCGTCGCCGGGCCCTGGTGGTATGGAGCTCGTCCGACAGGCACGGCACCCTGCGGTTCACCCGGCCGGCCCGCTCAAGGCGGATCCGTCATGATGCGATGCTCGCACTACTCGGCATGATCCGTATCGCGGATATCGTGCGGGCCCGCTGGTCCATGCTGGCCGGCGGGGTGCTCACGGTGACCGGCGTGGTGCTGCGCAGCGGCCCGGCCGGCGTGGTTCTCCTGCCTGGCATGCTGCTTCTCCTGGTCGCCGTGTTCAGCCCGCCCAGCCCGAAGGCGGCCCGAAGGCGGCGCGCTGAGCTAGAGCGCGAGCTGGCCGCATACTCAACCCCGGCTCAGCGTAGCGATCTCGAAGCTACTCTCGACCGGTACCCAGACGGCATTACACGCGAGCTACGTGAAATCCTCGCCAGTCAAACCGGAGGCCGCCGATAACGCGCGCTAGCGGCGCCGGTCGGCCCGGGCAGGCTTGGCCGGGCGGCCGCCGCCGCGGCCTTCGCGCTTGGCTCTGACCCGGACGGAAACCTGCACAGGGGTGCCCTCGAAACCGAACTCCTCGCGCAGCCGCCGCTCGACGAACCGGCGGTAACCCGCTTCGAGGAAGCCCGACGCGAACAGCACGAAATGCGGTGGGCGGACCCCGGCCTGGGTGGCGAACAGGATCTTGGGCTGCTTGCCCCCGCGTACCGGCGGCGGGGTCGCCGCGACCAGCCCGGTGAGCCAGGCGTTGAGCCTGCCGGTCGGTACCCGGGTCTCCCAGCCTTCCAGGGCCTTCTCGAGTGCGGGTACCAGCCGGTCGGTGTGCCGTCCGGTGGCGGCGGAAATATTGACCCGCGGCGCCCAGCGGGCGGTGTGCAGCTGCCTGTCGATCTCACGTTCCAGGTAACGCTGCCGCTCCTCGCCGACCATGTCCCACTTGTTGTAGGCGATGACCAGGGCGCGGCCGGCCTCGATGACCATGGAGACGATCCGCAGGTCCTGCTCGGTCAGCGGCTCGCTCGCATCCACCAGCACGACGGCGACCTCGGCCTGGTCCAGCGCGCCCGCGGTGCGCAGGGCCGCGTAGTAGTCCGCGCCCTGGTTCTCGCGGAACCGGCGCCTGATGCCGGCCGTGTCCACGAACCGCCAGGTCTTGCCGCCGAGCTCGATAAGCTCGTCCACCGGATCCCTGGTGGTGCCCGCGACCGAGTCGACGAGGGCCCGCTGTGGCCGGCCAGCTTGTTCAGCAAGCTGGACTTGCCGACGTTGGGACGGCCGATGAGGGCCACCCGTCGCGGTCCGCCTTCTGCCTCGTCCGCGTTCTTGGGCGCGTCGGGCAGCGCGGCGAGCACCAGGTCGAGCAGGTCGCCGCTGCCGCGCCCATGCAGGGCGCTGACCGGCGCGGGCTCGCCGAGCCCCAGCGACCAGAGCGCCGCGACCTCGGACTCGGCCTTGGTGTCATCGACCTTGTTGGCCGCGACCACGACCGGCTTGCCGGACCGGCGCAGCACGTTGGCCACCGCCTCGTCCGCGTCGGTGACCCCTACCGTGGCGTCGACCACGAACAGCACCGCGTCGGCCGCGTCCACGGCCACCCTGGCCTGGGCGGCGACCCGGGCGGCCAGGCTCTCCGAGCCCTCGATCGCCGGCTCCCAGCCGCCGGTATCCACCAGCGTGAACTCCCGGCCGCTCCACAGAGCGTCGTAGGCGACCCGGTCCCTGGTCACGCCCGGGGTGTCTTCCACGACCGCCTGCCTGCTGCCGAGGATCCGGTTCACCAGGGTGGACTTGCCCACGTTGGGGCGGCCGACCACCGCGACCACGGGTGCGGCAGCGGGACCGCCGTCGGCGGAAGCGGGGTCGGCCTCGTTCGGCATCATTGCTTGTTACCTGCTCTTCTGGCGCGGGAAGGGTACCCCCGCATGCTCACAGGCTAGGCGGACGATGGTGTCGACCACCTCGTCAAGGCCCAGCCCGGTGGAGTCTATCTCTACCGCGTCGGCGGCTTTACCGCTCTGCGCCGCGTCGAGGCGGTCCCGCCGGTCCTGTTCGGCCCGGGTGGTGTCCGGTGACCAGCTCGCCTCGGCGGCCCGGCGCCCGGCCCGGGCCAGGCCGTCGGCGGTCAGGAACACCTTCACGGGCGCGTCCGGCGCGACCACCGTGCCGATGTCCCGGCCCTCGGCCACGATCCCGTGCGCGTTCGCGATGATCTCCCGTTGCATGGCGATCAGGTGCGTGCGGACCTGGGGGACGGCCGCGACGGCGCTGACCGCGTTGGTGACCTCGCGGCTCCTGATCGCCTGGGACACGTCCGCGCCGTCGACCCGGGTCCACGGCGCCCGCGGGTCGGTGCTGACCTCGATGACCGGCCCGGCGGCCAGCCTCGCGACCGTCCCCGGATCGCTGGTGTCGGCCCCCCGGTCAAGCAGCCACCAGGTCAGGGCCCGGTACATGGCCCCGGTGTCCAGGTAACGCATACCGAGCGCGATCGCCGCGCCGCGCGAAGCGCTCGACTTGCCCGCGCCCGAGGGCCCGTCGACCGCGACCACGAGAGTGAACCCGCCGCCCCTGCTGTCCACGCGGTCACTGTCCAGGTCCGCTGAAGTCTTCACCCGTGCGATGCTACCGGCGGTTGACATCCTCCCCCGCCTGAAGGCGGGGATTCCAGCTTCCCGTCCACCTGCCCGGGATCCGCGTCGCCCGGCACACGCGCGGGTGGCTTGAGCGAGCACCCGTGCCCGTTCGGCCCAGTTATCTTTACCTGCGGATCGGCCAGCCACCCTGGTCCAGGGCATCAAGCAGCGTCTGCGCCTGGGCCGGGCGGACGGAGAGCTCGGCGACGCCGACCGGCAGCCCCGGCGAGTGCTCGATCCGGACGTCCTCGATGTTGACCCCGGCCGCGCCGGATGCCTCGAAGAGCCGGGCCAGCTCGCCGGGCTGGTCCGGGATCACGACCTGGACGACGGTGAACTCGCGCGGCTCGCCGCCGTGCTTGCCGGGAATCCTGGCCACGCCGGCCTGGCCCTGGTCCAGCAGCGCGGCCAGCCCCTTGAGGTCGTCATCGCCGGCGTCGTTCAGTAGCCGGGCCGCCTCGGCCAGGTCAGCGGCCACCGCGGTCAGCACCTCGGCGACCGGCGCGGCGTTGGCGGACAGGATCTGCGTCCACAGCCCGGTGTCCCCGGCGGCGATCCTTGTCACGTCACGCAGCCCCTGTCCGGCCAGGTCCAGCGCCTGTTGGGGGGCCGCCTCCAGGCGGGCCGCCATCGCGGCCGCCACTAGGTGCGGGGCATGCGAGATCAGCGCGACCCAGCGGTCGTGCGCGGCCGCCTCGGTGCGCACCGGGACCGCGCCGCACACCCGGACCAGGGACGTCACGGCCTCGGTGGCCGCCTCGGAGGTTTCCGGTGCGGGGCACAGCGCCCAGGTCCGGCCCAGGAACAGGTCGGCACGGGCCGCGGCGGGACCGTGTTTCTCCCGTCCGGCCAGCGGATGCCCGGGCACGTAGCTGGTCATGTCGCAGCCGCGGGCCCGGGCCTGCGCCACCGGCAACTGCTTCACGCTGGCCACGTCGGTATAGCAGCAGGCCAGGGAGCGGGCCTGCGCGGCGGCCAGGGTGGCGGCCACCGCGACCGGGGGCACGGCGATCACCGCTACGTCGGCGGGTTCGGCGGGCACTTCTGGTAGCAGCTCGCCCGCGCCCAGGTCAGCCGCGAGCTGGGCGGCGGCCCGGTCGGAATCGGCGAGCCAGACGCGGGAGCCGTGCTCGCGCAGCGCGAGCGCGATCGAGGTGCCGATCAGCCCCGTCCCGATGACCGCGACCCGCATCGGCCCGTCCTTACTGTGCTGGCCCTACTGGGCGATGTCAAGGCGGAGCGCGGCGGCGCCGCGCAGGTACACGTGCTGGATCGCCGAACGCGGCCGGTCGGTCTCCACGTGCGCCATCAGCCGCACGACGCGGGGCATGGCCCCGGGGACGGCGATCTCCGCGGCGCAGATCAGCGGCACGTCGTGGAAGCCGATCTTGCGCGCAGCCAGCGCGGGGAACTCGGCGGTCAGGTCGGGCGTCGCCGTGAACAGGACGCTGATGACGTCATCGGTGCTGAGGTCATTGCGGGTTATCACCTCGGTGACCAGCTCGGCCGTCGCCTCGAGAATCGCGTCCCTGTCAGCCGAATCGACCTGGACCGCACCGCGTACCGCCCGGACCGTCATCGGCAAGCTCCTTCCATCGCCACAGGTTACAGGCCGACGGCCGCGTAAAGCTCGCCCATTTCCCTGGTGGTCAGCTGGCGCGAGGTGCCCGGCTTGAGGTTGCCGAGCTTGATCGGGCCGACATCGGTGCGGACCAGCCGGGTGACCGGATGCCCGGTGGCGGCCAGCATCCGCCGCACCACGTGCTTGCGCCCCTCGTGCAGGGTGATCTCCACCAGCGCACGCTGACCCGACCGGTCGATCACCCGGAACCTGTCCGCGGTGGCCACGCCGTCGTCAAGTTCGACGCCTGCCATCAGGCGGCGGCTGAGGTCCCTCGGCACCGGCCCGTTCACGTCGGCCAGGTAGGTCTTGGCCACCTCGAAGCTGGGGTGGGCGAGCCGGTGCGCGAGCTCGCCGTCGTTGGTGAGCAGCATCAGCCCTTCGGTGTCGTAGTCCAGCCGGCCGATGTGGAAGAGCCGCTCGGACCGGTCGCCGAGGAAATCCGCCACCGTCTTCCTGCCGCGCGGGTCCGACATCGCGGTCAGCACCTTAGGCGGCTTGTTGAACGCGATGTACACCCGCCCTGACTTGGCCGGGATGCGCCTGCCGTCCACCCTGATCACCTGGTGGTCGGGGTCGACGCGGGCGCCGAACCGCCGGACGGTCTCGCCGTCGACCTCGATCCGGCCCGCGCCAATGAGCTCCTCGCAGTACCTGCGGCTGCCGATCCCCGCCTCCGCCAGGACCTTCTGCAGCCGGACGCCGCCGGGGACGTCGATCAGCGAATCCCGCTCGCCGAAGTCGTCGTCATCGTCGTTTCCAGGGTTACGCTCGGGCGTTCTCATCCTCGATGTCCTCAATGTTCTCCGGCAGGAAGGGCGCGAGATCGGGGAGATCCTCCAGGCTCGCCAGACCCAGCCGCTCCAGGAAGTAACTGGTGGTTCGGTAGAGGATGGCGCCGGTCTCCGGATCCGTGCCCGCCTCCTCGGTGAGGCCGCGCAGCACGAGCGTGCGCATGACCCCGTCGCAGCTGACCCCGCGGACGGCCGACACCCGGGCCCGGCTTACCGGCTGGCGGTAGGCCACCACGGCCAGGGTCTCCAGGGCCGCCTGGGTGAGGCGGACCTCCTGGCCGTCGGTGACGAAACGTTCGACCAGCGGGGCGCAGTCCTCGCGGGTGTAGAACCGCCAGCCGCCCGCGATCTCGCGCAGCTCGAAACCCCGGCCCTCGGCGGCGTAGGCCGCGGCGAGCTCGCGCAACTCGGCCGCCACCTCGTTCCTCGGGCGCTCGAGCACCTGGGCCAGCATGACCACGGGCACCGGCTCGTCTGCCACCAGCAAGATGGCTTCCAGGCTGGCTCTCAGCCCAGGACCTTCGGGTTCCGGGAGCTCTGGGGTTTCGGGTTCGCTGGTCATCTCGTTAGTCGTCGCTTTCCGTCAGCTCACTGACGCTATCAGTGTTTAGGTCCTTGGTCCCCGTCCAGGTCACGTAGAGCTCACCGAGCGGCGCGACCTGCTCGAAGGACACTACGTCCTCCCGGTACAGCTCGAGCAGCGCGAGGAAGGTGGCCACCACCTCGTAGCTGCCGGCCGCGCGCGCCGTCAGCTGCCTGAAGCTGGCCCGTCCGAGTTGGGCCAGCATGGCCGCGATGACCTGCGCGTGCTCCCTGATGATGATCACGGGCGCGTGAATGTGATCGGTCGGTACCTTCGGCGGCGCTTTGGGCGTGAGCGTGAGCGCAGCGAGCCGGGCGAATTCGGCCGGGCCGAGGCCGAGCAGCACCTCGGGGAGCAGCTGCGCGAAGCGCGGCTCGAGCGGGACCCGGCGCGGGAACCGGCGGGCCGCGGCGGCCATCCGGGCCGCGAAGGTGGCCGCCACTTCCTTGTACGCGCGGTACTGCAGCAGCCGGGCGAAGAGCAGGTCCCTGGCTTCGAGCAGGGCCAGGTCCTCCTCGTCCTCCACCTCGCCTGACGGCAGCAGGCGCGCGGCCTTGAGGTCGAGCAAGGTGGCCGCGACCAGCAGGAAATAGCTCACCTGGTCCAGGTCCCAGCCGTCGGTGCGGTGCGAGATGTAGGCGATGAACTCGTCGGTGACCTGGGACAGGGCGACTTCGGTGATGTCGAGCTTGTGCTTGGAGATCAGCGCGAGCAGCAGGTCGAACGGGCCCTCGAACACGTCGAGGTGTACCTCGAACGCGCTGGATCCGGCCCGCGCCGCGCCTTCCGGGTCGCCCGCCAGGTCTTCGATGCTCACGCTCATGACGGTAGCGAGGTGGGGAGGCTGCCAGCGCCCGTTTTCGCTCCGGGCGCTCTCCCGGCCGCGCGCGTCGAGGTCGGCGAGCAGTACCGCGATGGCTTCACGAACGGTCCGGGCCAGGAGCAGCCCGGGGGCAGGAGCTCAGCGACTCCCGGAAGGCTTACCCTCCGTGATCGCCCCCTGCCTGTCGCCACCGCTCCAGTACCTCCTTGGCCAGCTCCCGGTAAGAATGGGCCCCCGATGATCCCGAATCGAAGCTGGTAATAGGCTCCCCGGCCACCGTAGCGTCCGGGAACCTCACCGTGCGGTTGATTACAGTATGAAAAACTTTGTCGCCGAAACCATTGACCATGCTGGCCAGGACCTCACGGGTATGAAGCGTCCGCGAGTCGTACATGGTGGCAAGCAAGCCGTCGATGGTGAGCTTCGGGTTCAGGCGGCGCGAAACCTTGTCGATCGTCTCCATCAGCAGGGCGACGCCCCGCATCGCGAAGTACTCGCACTCCAGCGGGATGATCACGCTGTCCGCGCACGCGAGCGCGTTGATGGTCAGCAGGCCCAGGGATGGCTGGCAGTCGATCATGATCATGTCGTAATCCGACATGAGCGGCTGCAGCACCCCGCCGAGCACGTATTCGCGGCCGACCTCGTGCACCAGCTGGACCTCGGCGCCGGAGAGGTCGATGTTGCTCGGCAGCAGGTCCATGCCATCGACGTTCGTCTTGTGCATCACGTCGTGCACCGTGATGTCGCGCTCCATCAGCAGGTTGTAGACGGTGCTGTCGATGTCGTGCGGCTGGATGCCGAGCCCGACCGAGAGCGCTCCCTGCGGGTCGAAGTCGACCAGGAGCACGCGACGGCCCTGCTCGGCCAGGGCCGCGCCGAGGTTGATCGTGGTCGTGGTCTTACCGACGCCACCCTTTTGGTTACAGACCGCCACGATGCGCGCGGGGCCGTGTTCCTCAAGCGGCTCGGGATCGGGAAAGACGGAGAACGGTCGTCCGGTGGGACCCAACTCTCCTGCCTGGGGCTCTATATATCGGTATGCTGCCACCAGTGCTGAACCTCCGTGCTCAGGCCGCGACGATGCCCACGGAACCTGGCTTGGACTCTAGGGCCTGGGCCGGCCGCTGGCAAGCAGGCTCGCCGTTAGGGCCCGATATCCTTTTGCTTGATCGCGGCGGCTTTTCATCAGCCCCAGGACGCCTGACGCCTGTCCTGGCCGGCGGGCATCAGGCGGCTGGCAGTATGCGCGCCGGCGTTCCGGGCCCCGCTGACCTCACTCGCACCTGACCCCTCACCCGTACCAGGTGCCTGGCCTTTGCGTGGAGGATTTCGGCTCCGCGGAGGATTTAGGGGCTCATAGGTGCTTCGAACAAATCCTCCATTGACTCCGCCTCAGCTGCGGACACGTCGTCTGTGTCATCGTAGCCGTCCTGGCCGGGGTTGAGAATAGCCGGGAGAGCCCGCAGGGTGGCGTCGGTGATCTCGGCGTGGACGGTGGCCTGACGGCCGGGCTTGTTCCACAGGACCTGGATATCGAAGGCCTCCAGCAGCCGCGCCTTCAGGGCCGCCGACAGGCCGGGCAGGATGTCTCCCGCGAGGGGGAGCTCGTCGAGCAGGGCGGGGTCGGCGGCGCGGGGTCGGCGGCGCGGGGGGTGGCGGCGGCCAGGGCGGCGAGCTGGGTGTCGAGCTGCTCGCGTTCGGTATGCAGGTCGGCGAACCGGGCGCGGATCCGGCCGCGCATCGCCGCGGCGGCGGTGTCGGCCGGGTCGGCGGGGAGCTGTTCGAGTTCGAGGATGCACGAGTTCTGCCCTGTCTCGATCTGGCGCAGCCGGGCCTTGATGGCGGCTGTGGTGGCGTCGCGGTCGGCCCGGGCGGCGGCGTCGGTGGCCGGGAGCTGGGCGGCGAGCAGCTGCGCGCGGCGGGGGCCGAAGACGTGGTCATTGAAGAACAGGGCGACGATGCTGTCGAGGCGGGTTTCGGGGGCCTTGACGGTGCGGGGATGGTCCGGGGCCGCGGCGGCGTGTCTCGGGTTGGCGGGGTTGTGCGGGCACTGGTAGTACACCCGGGTCCCGGCGGGCGAGGGGTAAGGGCTGGCGCCCATCCGGCGGCGGCAGTCCCGGCACCGGACCCGGCCCCGGTATGGGTAGGTCCGGGTCGCGGCCGGGTGCCTGCTGAGCCCGTCCCCGTCGCGGCTGGTGGAATGTTCGGCGCTGATCTGCTGGGCGGCGGTCCAGGTGTCCCGGTCGATGATCGCGGGGTGGACGGGCTCGGGTGACCACAGCCACTCGGACTGGGGGACGGTGATGCGGCGGCCCTGGCGTTTGCGGATCCGGCCGTAGACCATGTGCCCGGTGTACTTCGGGTTACCCAGCACCGCGAACACGGACTGGGCGGTCCACCCCTTGCCGGTGGGGGCGGGGTAGCGGGCCGGGTCGGCGTTGAGCCGGGCGGCGATGGTGGGCATGCCGAGCTGCATCCCGGTGGTGTAGGCGTACTCGGCCTTCCAGTCCAGCTGTGCCATCTCCGTACCCCCTGCTGATCGAAGCCAAAGCCGGATCGCTACCGGTTACGCGCGACCGGCCTGATCGTCTAGCACACGGCTACCTGAACAGCCCAGGCCCGCGACGGCGCTCTTGCCGGTCGTCGTGCCGGTCGCCCCGGTCGTCTTGCCGGTGTCATCGACGTTGCCGCACCGGGCCGTTCTGCGCACCACCCAGGCATCACCCCAGGAAGGGTGATCTGCGGTGATCGTGATAACAGTTCGATAGGCCGCACCGTTCGCGTGACCAGCCACCTGTGCCTGCAAGCACGTCGATCCCCACCGCGGACGTGGCCCCCGGGATCATCGCGCTCGACGTCATCAGCTTGGTCGTCAAGCTCGCGCGAGCCGGCGACCGCCCTGACCTGCCACACCGTGACGCCGACGAAGACCAGCAGGCCGATCAGCAGGCGCACCGCCGTGCCGGTGTCCAGCGGCCGGTCCAGCGGCAGCAGGTAGTAAAGAACCACCAGCACCGTCGTGACCACCAGGCCGTGCAGCACCGCGGCGATGATGAGCCGCCTTCGCTTTGCCGGCGGCAGTTCCTGGTCAGGCTGATCGGTCATATTTCCCCCCGCGAAGCGTAGTGAGGATTCCAGGCTCTGGCCATGATCACCACAACCGAAGTCTCCACGGTTTGAGGGGAATCCCGGATCCTTCGAAGCTGGTGGTCACTTCTGGCTGTCGGCGGGGTTTGCGGTTGCGGTGGTATGCGGGGGTGCGGCGGGCTGCGTGCCAGCGGCCGGCGCGGCCCGCGCGGCGGGGCTGCGGGCTGGGGACAGGGTTCTGGATGGTGAGGTAGGCGACCACGACGGCGACGATGATGAGCGGGGCGGTGGCGATTCCGGCTTTGGAGACCAGCAGGAGGGTGATGACGGTGGCGGACAGCGGGAGCCGCAGGATCGACACGACTGCGGCGGCCATCAGCACGGCCACGGCGGGGGTCTCGGAGAACCCGGGCAGGTGCGCGGCGAGCAGGCCCCCGGCCGCGCCGATGAACAGGGCCGGGAAGGTCGGGCCGCCGCGGAAGCTGCCGAGTGAGATGCTCCAGGCCAGGCCCTTGAACAGCAGCAGGAACGCCAGCGTGGACAGGGCCAGGGTGCGGCCAGTGCCGCCGGGGTGTCGCCGGACGCCGCGCACGCCCGCGATTCGGCCGCGCTCAGCTGCTGGTCGAGCCAGGCCGGAACGGGCCACCCGGACCGGGCCCTGGTGATGATCTGCGCAGCCGCCTCGGCGCGTCCCTCCGCCAGGGCGCCGCCCGCTGCGACGAGCCAGGCCACCGTCCCGGTCAGCGTGCCCGGGCCGGCGCCCAGGGCGGCCTCAGCCCGCTTGAGGCAACTGCGCACCTCACGCAGCTCACAGCGTTCCAGGTGCACCCAGGCGAGCGCGACCAGCGCCGCCGGGTCCTGGTCATGGCCGGGCGGCCGGTCCTCGCCGACCCCTGGGGCCGCCCGCCCGGCCAGCTCCGCAGCAAGGCGCAGCCGCCCGCGCAAAGCCTCCGCCAGGGCCAGGCGTCCCACACAGGCGGATCGTTCGCCCTGGCCGCCTGAAGCGGTCTCGGCGGCCACCCCCGCCTGCAGGACACGGGCCGCCTCGTCCAGGTGGCCGGACCACGGCTCGACGGCCCCGCGGCCGGACAGCACCCGCCCGGCCGCGGATGTCGGGATGCCGGGCGAGCTTTTCGTCTGGGACCTGGCTGACCAGCAACTCCGCGCGGGCAGCGTCGGCCGCCCCCGCCATCATTTCCCCGGTACCAAGGCAGGCGGCCAGGCGGATCAGCGCGGCGGCCTGGCCGCACTCAGCCCCCTGGCCGGCAGGAAGGCCCTCCAGGATGCCGTCAGCGGCATCCAGTGCGGCGGCGCACGATTCAGGCCGACCAGCTGACTGCGCCACCGCCGCGGTGACCAGGTACGGCTGCGGCTCGGTCCAGGCCTGGCCGGCCGGCATGGCCGCGAACTCCACGGCCAGGGACCGGCCCTCTCCCGGCTGCAGGATCTGGCCGATCGCCAGATCCTCGATGACCAGGCTGGCGGCCAGCGGCCAGTCACCGGCCGCGGCGGCGTGCCGCACAGCGTCGGCGAGCCGACCGGTCCGCGCATACCACCGGGCCGCCCGCCGGTGCAAAGCGGCCACCCGGTCCGGGCCATCCAGGGCGGAGTCGTTCAGGTTCAGCCGCGAATGGCTGCGCACCGAGACATTGCGGGCATCAGCCTTGCGGTCATCCAGCGTGCTGCGGCGGCTCAACCTGCCGCCCTCTTACGTACTCATCCACCGGGTACTGGCATCTGGCCTGGGCGTGCTCTGCCAGCTCGAATGCGAAGCGCCCTTCCGCGCTGAAGTGCTCCGGTGGATGCCCGGATACGCGGACACGGCTAAGACCGCGCCGCAGCCCCAGCCAACCTGTGCCCGGTCAGTTCCGCCAGCCGGATCCGCGCCGCCAGCCACCGCCAACGGGCATCCCCGATCCGCGCCACCAGCCAGGCCGGAGCGCGGGAAAGGACGGCACAGCCGGCGCAGTCTGCGCGGCCAGCTAGCCCAGAACAGATAACTCAGTCTGCGCCGCCGGCTGGGCCAGAACAGATAACATGGTCGTACGAGCAGTGGAGGGACATCATGGCTAGATTGCCGCGCCCTCAGGCGCCCGCAAGATTCCGCGCTATGTTCCCGGATCTGGCCGACTGGCTGGAGTCCCCGTGGACCGGGCTGCCGCCGTTCCTGGCGGGCCGGGTGTTCCGGCTCGAGGAATCGATCCGGGACGACCGTTATGTGATCCGGGCCGAACTGCCCGGCCTGGACCCGGAGAAGGACATCGAGGTCACCGTCGATGGCCGGATCCTGACCATCCGCGCCGAGCGCCGCCAGCAGGACAACGGGCCGTACCGCTCGGAGTTCCGCTACGGATCGCTGGCCCGCGCGGTCAGTCTCCCCGCCGGGGTTGATCCCGAGGACGTCACCGCCCGGTACGACAGGGGCGTCCTCGAGGTCAGCGTCCCGGTCCGCGCGGTCAAGCCAGAAGGCACCCAGATCACCATCGAGAACGCCGACGCGATGCCCGAGCAGCAGCCTGACCAGGCCGGTGATCAGTCCCTGGACAGGAACCGCAGCCGCGCCGCCCGCGCGTCCCAGGAGTAGATGACCGCCGTCCCGGCGATGACGTCATGCAGCGCCCGGCGCCGGTCACCCAGCAGGATGCCCACGAACCCCAGTCCCAGGAACAGGAAGCTCAACGGGAGCGCCAGCGTGCGCACGACCGCCCGGCGCCCGCTGGCGTCCGTGCCATCGTCTCGCACCACCCGCACGCCGAACAGCGCCATGCCGGCGGTCCTGCCGTTCGCGGCCCAGCAGTAAGCGAAGTAAATGAACGCCCAGACCGCATAGGCGATGATCACCCAGATGTCGCCCTTGTTCCAGGTGATGTCCTTGCCGGTCAGCACCCTGGCCGCGAACGAGATGGCGGCCAGGGCGAGCAGGAACACGCCGAGACTGGCCCCTACGTCTACGGCGAAGGCGGCAAAGCGCGACGCGAAGCCCGCGTACTTCCCTTGCAGGCTCTCCCGGATGACCGCCGGGGGCCCGGAGGGCGGGGCATCGCCCGCGCGCGCGGTCATGATCCTGCCTTGGCCCGCAGCCGGCCAGGCGGGCCAGGCGGGCCGGTGTACGGGCGGCGGCGAAGCCGCCCTATCCAGCGGGCGATGAACTCATCCAGCCCGACGGCCTGGCTGCGGACCACGTTGAGCAACTCGCCCGCGACCCCGCTGGAGGACGCGGCGATAACAGCGCCGAGGTCGGTCTGCTCGACCAGTGCCTCGACGTCGATGTGCTTGACGAGCTCATTGAGGTCTATCCGCTCGAGCAGGCGGTCCAGGTCGATCCGGTCCAGCACCTGGTTGATGTCGACCTGATCCAGCACGGCGTTCAGATCGACCAGGTCCAGCAGCGCATTGACATCCAGCGCGGAAACCACAAGCTCGACCGCGCGCTCGGCGGCGGCCTTGGCCCACGCCTCTGAGCGCGGGACCGGCCGGACCTCCGCCCAGCGCCGTCGCTCAGACGAGTCCACGAGGTAAAGTATCACTGCTCTATACAGGCCTGGACCAGACCCTTTACGGTGAGCCGCCAGATCCGGCGGGTGAGTCCTGACTGGTGATCGGGGCGCGTTGGGGCCTAGCCTGAAACGTTGTCCGGAACGTTTCAGGCGCTGCGGCGGCGTGACCGGGCCGGGCCGGGGCGCATCACAACGACGCCGGGTCACAAACACCCGTAACCTACCACGTTCAACTGAACCTGAACGGCCATCAATCCTGCATACTCGCATGAGCTCTGCCGGGCGGTCGAAGGCATACAGATTGGTTGATCTGAGCGCCGACGGCGATCCCGGCAATCACTGAGTCACCAGCAAAGAATCAGCGTTCTGAACGGTTTAGCTACAGTCAGGCCAACCGGGTCAGTCACACTCCGTGACAGCTAGAGCCGCGCAAAGAGCGCTGCCGTTGATCATGGCCCTATGTGCAGATAAATAAGCCGCTAACAATCGGTGACGGCCACGCTTCCCAGCGGTGTGCCCATCAAGGTCGAGGTTGCCGGGCCGGACTCTGGTGACGGGATGACCAGCGTCGGATTGCCGGCCTTCTTCACCGCCGGCGCTCGGCCTGCCCGCGCCAGGGCGGCAGGGCCTGGGCGCGATGACGGTCCCATCAAGGATGATCAGGCCCATGTGATCCGGGGAAAGCAGCACGCCCTGGACCGGGGTGAGTAACTATAAGGTCTGGATCGAGCGGTTCGGCGGCATCCGGAGCGAGGACCGCCACGAGGGCGGCCAGTGGTCGCTGTACCTGCCAAGCGAACGGTAAGGGCCTGGCCGTATCGGCTCACCTGCCCCGGTCCCTCCATGCGCATGGATGAATCTTCAATGAACAGGCTTCAGGAACGCTGATCGCGATATGACCTGCGGTAAATACTGGCAGGGCGGGTGGAGGCAGGCCTGGCTAGGCCTCCACCCGGACGGGGGCATCGCGCAGACGAGGACACCACGGTCATACCCGGCATTGGCTGAGGGCCTGCCGCAGTCGATCCTGTGTTTGATCATCACCTCACCGGCAATGATCCATACGCGCAAGCGTACGAACGGCCCGCGCCGGACCGTGACCGCCTGATCGTGGCCGGCCTCATGGGCGCGGCCTGGCGGCACGCACGCTGGGGACACCTGAGCGAGTCCGAGACCGCCGAAGCCATGGCCGGGCTCCAGGAACTGGCCGGCGGTCGCGCAGACCTGCTGGCACAGGTGGCAGGCCTCCTGACCGGGTTTCACGAAGGCGAAATCGACGAGGCGAAGGCCCTCGCCGCCGCTCGGCTGTGCATCGAGGCAGGAGCCGGCCAGGCTTTGATCCCGCGGTGGATTGAGGAGGGACGGCGCCGGGCTGAGAATGCCCGCACGATGCCGCACAGCAGGCGGCCTCGCGGACGTCGTTCCTCGTGAGTGTCTGATAAAGGCCCCGTGCCGCCGACAGTCTTGCCGAGAGCAGCCGCGGGGCCTGCAGCCGCTCGCCTCGAAACGGGCGCTGCGGCAGCCGTCCATAAGCGAGGCAGCAGCACGGGCGCGTTGTCTCGTCACTCACCAGAAGACAGTGGCGGATGCCCCGTCACTCGCCGCTCGATCAGGCGTCGTAGTGCCAAGATGGCAGCCAGGCCGAGCAGCTGGCCGCCGAGGATGACCCGCATCACGTCGATCGTGGGTTGCCAGCTGACCTTGCCGTCTTTGATCACGACGACGCCGACCGGCCGGACAGTCGCACCAAATCCGAGCCGCGCTCCGATACCCCTCCCCTCCTCGCCCGATGGGCTGTCCTTCCGGGTATCACTCCTACCGCCACCGCCGCCCCGCACGGTAGCAACAGGGATGATCGTGATGCCATCGACCTGGTAGCTCTCGCCAAAGGCCCGGCTGACGGTCATGGCGTCCTTTACCGCTCCCACCTTGTCCAGCACCGATGACGCCTGCATTTCGGTCATGGATCCTCCTCGCGTTGCTCGAACGTCCAGCGTGGCTCTATTCGGCGCGCAGGCCCGGCACAAGCACCCTGTGGTCCACCGCGGCCCGCGCCTTGATAATGCCTGACACAGGTGTCCCGCGGCGGGACACCGCGCACATGCGCCCCGAATACCGACCACGCGGGCACCGCAGTGGCGCACTGGCGGCACCCACATGGTGAACGTCTTCCGGGGCCAGCTTCATCGCTTGCTACCGTTCGCTGCCGGCCGGCAGCCCTCCCGTCTTCACCATGGCGGAAGTCCCCTGACGGGGCAAACGTGACCTGCTACGGCACTATCGACTAGGTCACGGCCGGTATTGTTCTCGCCGTCGGCGAGCGGAACGATCGACTCGATCCGGTCAGGGTCCGCGGCGTGCTGCGCGGCCATGATCTGGTAAGCGTCCACGAGCGCGTCGTAGATGGCGGTGTGCCCGTGGACATGCAGGCCGCTGACATAGGCACGCATCCGCATCAGGACGGCCTGGCTGTCGCTGCCTCCGACCGGCACCCGCTGCCCGCCGTGGATAGGGGAAAGCGTTGCCAGCCGGCCACCGAATCCCCCCGGGCGGCTGGCCACGCCCGGCGTCGCCGACGTGGCCGGCCTAGCGCTGAGGCGCTGCTATGAGGGGCTGCACTCCGGCCGGCCGTTTCCGTGCGCGATGCCGTCGTGCTTGTCCGGCCTGGCTCACGAGATCGAGCACGATGAAGCCCTGGCCGAGCGGGACGCAGCCCGGCGCCAGATGGAGGAGTGGCGGCAGGAGTTCAAGTCTGGCCTGTGGGCCGTTCGCACCGTGCTCGTCAGGCAGTACGGGCAGGACGCCTGGGCGGCGTTCTCGGCCGAGGTCCAGAAGCTCCGCGCTGCTGCGCCGCGGTAACCGGCAGCCGGGCTGGCGCGGCAGGCTGCCCTTCTGGCTGTCAGTCATCCGGCGGCGAGTCTCCTCGTCTCGCCTCGACGGCAGCAGCGACGTCGCGCAGTGTCTCGCGTGTTTCCGGCTCATCCGGCCCGGCCACGCGGTCAAGCGCGCGCAGCAGGTCCCGCGCGGCCCGTCGCAGGAGGCCCTGGCGGTCCGGGCCGAGCTGATCAGCCATGGACCGCCGCATGTCCCGCTCTACGGCCTCCAAGACGCTCCTGGGCCTGCGCTCTGGCGCGCCGCGCAGCGACGGCCTGGACGCCGGCGAGGTGCAGCGGCGGCTGGCGGAGTACGGGCCCAACGAGCCTTGCCGGAACGCCCAGCCCTTCTCGGCGGCCAGCGCGTCTGCCGTCTCCTTGGCGTACACCGGGCCGACGAACTCGGCCGGGCTGGCGAACGCCGGGTCAATGCGGACCTGGCTGCCTGCCGCCCATCACCGGGCTTTACACGTCCATCTTGTGCCTGCTCGGCTATGCGGTGTCCGGCCCGTCGCGGGTCCTGGTGCTGGGTCGGCTTCCTCGCTGGGACCGATGATCGCCGCGACGATCGTGCCGCCGATGGGCGCCTACAGCGACGCCAAGCGGGTTTAGCGCGACGTCTCCCCGCAACTTCATTGGATCCGCTGGGCCCGGTGACATGGATGGGGCACCTAACCGGGACCGTCCCGGTGAAACTGTAGGGACATCGCAGTCGCGTCACCGCACCGATCGGAGGTAAGCGACATGGCCAAGGGAAAGAAGAACAAGCATGAGCCGCACGACGCGGAGGTCCCGGCGTCGTCGGCCACGGCGGGGCAGGAGGCCGAAGCCGGGCCGTCCTCGAAGATGAAGCGCAGGGAGTACGAACAGGAGATGAGGATCCTGCATGGTCAGCTCGTCGCTATGCAGGAGTGGGTGAAGGAAGCCGGGGCCAAGATCTGCGTTGTGTTCGAGGGCCGGGACACCGCCGGGAAGGGGGGCACGATCAAGCGGATCACCGAGCGGGTGAGCCCGCGCGTGTTCCGGGTCGTGGCCCTGCCCACCCCCAGCGAGCGGGAGAAGTCGCAGATGTACATGCAGCGGTACGTCCAGCACTTCCCGGCCGCCGGCGAGGTCGTGATCTTCGACCGGAGCTGGTACAACCGGGCCGGCGTCGAGCCGGTGATGGGCTTTTGCGCGCCGGTGGAGACCGAGCGGTTCCTCCAGCTCGCGCCCGGCTTCGAGAAGGCCATGACCGATTCCGGGATCTTGCTGCTGAAGTACTGGCTGGAGGTCAGCCCCGGCGAGCAGACCCGGCGGCTGGAGGCCAGGATCAACGACCCGCGGAAGACCTGGAAGCTGTCGGCGATGGACCTGAAGTCCTACAGCCGCTGGTATGACTACTCCAGGGCCAGGGACGCGATGTTCGCCGCGACCGACACCGCGTGGGCTCCCTGGTACATCGCGGACGCCGACGACAAGAAGCGCGCCCGGCTCAACGTCATCAGCCACCTGCTGGGCCAGGTCCCGTACAAGCCGCTCGCCCAGCGGGACATCACGCTGCCCAGACGGCAGCCGCCCGGCGGCTACGTGCAGCCGGACCTGCCCTTGCGGCACATCCCGACACCGTTCTAGCTACTGGCGCCGTGTGAACGAGGTTCTTTTACCTGGCGGCAGGGCGAGAGGATCTCGTCGGCGGTCTTGGTCCAGGTAAAGGGGTGGCAGCGGTCGTTCCAGCCGTCGATGAAGTTCTCGATGGCGACGATGAGGTCGGTAGCCGAAGTGAAGCTGGCGCAGTCGCCACCCGCGGACAGATTCGAGTCTCGGCTGGGCCGCGACTGCGCGACGGTGCTGCGGCGGATGCTGGAATGAGGCCTGGTCGAGGAGGTCGACACTGGCTCGCCAGCGCTCTACAACTACTGGGTGACGACCACGGCGATCGCCGCGACGGGGGACGAGAGCCTCGCTTTGTTCCGGGCCTGAGACGGGCCACGCAGCCCAAGATCGCCGACAGCGTCGGCGCAGTTCGCTCACCTGCCGGACCGCCGCTCGCTGCTAATCGCCAAGAATCAGCCACTGGAGGGTGCGGAGTCCCTGGCGCGCTGGAGGCAGGATCAGCAGGAAGGACACCAAACGAGGAAGGAGATGCCATGGCTGATCGGGGCGCGGCGAAGCTTCCGCTGCGCCATCCCGCAGAGATCCCGACGTTCATTTTGATGGTGGTTCTGAACTTCGCGATCCTGGCCGTTCTCATCGACTTCCTGGCCACGACGGCCTTGATTCCTCCTGCGCTGCGCGGCACGAACTGGGAGGCGACGATCTGTGTGGTCGCGGGCGCGATAGTGCTGGTGGCTCCGGCGATCCTGCTGGTCCGCCAGGTGCAGCGGGCATCGATCCGCGGGACGGCCGTGCAGCTGTCCCGGACTCAGTTCCCGGACTTGTACGCCTCGACAGATGACTTCGCCACGACCTTGCGCGTCAAGCCCACCCCGACTGGGTTTCTCAGTAACGGCAACGGCACGCTCAACGCGTTCGCGGCTCAGAGCGGATGGACCAACAACTACGTCGTGCTGTCCAACGAGTTCGCGAATCTCCGTAATGACAACCGGGACGGGACGCGGTTTATCCTCGGTCACGAGATCGGGCACATCCGGCTCCATCACGTGGCGTTGTGGTACAACCTGGTGCTTTGCTACTCGCAGCTGATCCCAGTCCTCGGACCGACGCTGTCCCGGTTGCGGGAGTATTCCGGCGACCGGAACGGCGCTGCGCTCGAGCCGAACGGCGAGCTAGGTCTGGTCTTGCTGACCGCCGGCCGGTACGCGGCGGATAACGTGCAGGCCAGCGAGCTGGTCGACCAGGGACGCCATCTCGGCGGGTTCTGGGTGGGGATCTCCCAGCTGCCTCGATCGCACCCCTGGACCGTGCGGCGGATCTGGCGGCTGCACCAGCTAGGCCTGTTCGGTCCCCCAGACCGCCGAGCAAGCCCGCCACTCTCAGAACGCCGCGTAACCCGGTCGCCTACGGTCGGCGCTGGCCGGGCTCACCCAAAGTCGGGGAATCGCGTCGTTCACCCGGCGTCATGCCGTCACCGATTCGGCCCCATGTCGGCTGCCGGTTCACAGCGGCACGACCGGTCCACAGGCCGCTGGCCGGGCACCTTCGGTGCGGCCAGCTAACGGCCCAGCCGCCCATACCGGGGATGATGACCTGCCAGGGCGGCGCCGGGCAGGCTGGACCCATGAGCTTGGACGGCCTGAGCGGCCTGGTGAACCGGATCATCGCGGGGGCGGACCGCCTGCAGCGCGAGCATGGCGTGCTGGGATTCCGCTACGCGGTGGTGAAGAAGTACGGCGACGATGAGGGCGGCCGGCAGGCGGCGCTCATCACCTACTACGGATTCCTGAGCATCTTCCCGCTGCTGCTGCTCGGGGTGGCGGTCCTGTCCCGGGTGCTGGCCGATCATCCGGACCTGCGCCGGCGGCTGATCACCGCGATCGTGCCGCCGGCGCTTCGGCCCACGGTCGAGCACTCGCTGGCCACCTTGCCGACCTCGACGATCCCGCTGGTGGCCGGCCTGATCGGCTTGCTGTTGTCCGGGACCGGTGTCGTGTTCTCGGCCTACCAGACGCTGAACCATGTCGCGGCGGTCCGGCACCGCCTGCGGGCCGGCTTCGTCTCCCGGTATGTCCGGGTGTTCGCGGTGCTGGCGATGCTGATGCTCGGGGCGCTGGCCACCGGTGCGCTCACGGTGGTGGCCACCGCGCTGCCCGGCCAGCCCGCAGTGCAGCGGGCGGCCGCGGTGCTCGGGTCGGCGCTGGTCGTCTTCGCGGTGCTGCTGGCTGGCGCCAAGGTGCTGCTGGCCCGGCCGGCGCCGGTCCGGGCGCTGTGGCCGGGTGCCATCGTGGGCGCGGCGGCGGTGACGGTGGTGCTCAACGCCGGGACGCCGTTGCTGGCCGGGCTGGTGGCCAAGGCCGGGCCCGTCTACGGCAGCTTCGCCACCGTGGCCGGCATGTTCGCCCTGCTGTACCTGGTCGGTCAGGCGCTGGTGTATGCGGCCGAAGTCGCCGCTGTCCGCTATGCCCGGCTGTGGCCGCGCGCCCTGGACCTGACCCGCCCCACCGCGGCCGATGTCCGCGCGCTGGCCCTGCTGGCCCGCGAGCAGGAACGCATCCCCGCCGCTCGCGTTGGGTTCCACCTCGCGGCGCGGGCTTCCCCGCCGGTACCGGGTGGTTCCCCGCCAGCCAGCGATGGCCCAGGCTAACGCGGCCACCCCAGCCGCGAGCCGG
Source organism: uncultured Actinomycetes bacterium (assembly GCA_963739615.1). Taxonomy (GTDB): domain Bacteria; phylum Actinomycetota; class Actinomycetes; order Streptosporangiales; family Streptosporangiaceae; genus Palsa-504. The sequence goes on along the minus strand of CAVUBD010000027.1, from coordinate 27,868 downwards.
CCAGCGTCATTGCCGAAGTGGCGGGCGGGCTCTCGGCGCTGCTGAGCTGCCCGATCATGATCGGTAAGCCAACGCTGTCACGTTGACATCACGGCTTCCGGAAGCGGGTAGGAATCACCCCGGGAAGGGTGATGTGGCCTCGGCAGGACTCGAAAAGGCTGCAGGCGTCACGGTTCGCGGTCCTCGTCTGGGGAGTGCGCCAATGATGTCAGGCCGTGAGGGATCTTTGGTCTTGCCTCGCGCCGGGCCACGATCGCCAGCGCGAGGCTGGTTGTCCTCAGGCAGTGCTCGCTTATAGCCGGAGGGCGGGTGAGATCGTGAGCGTCGCCGACCTGGCCATCGTGGCAGCGCTGGTGTTCGGCTGGGGCGCGCTGTCGGCCAGGCTGGAACGGTTCGACGTCACCGCGCCGATCGCCTTCGTCGTTGCCGGGCTGCTGCTGACCCACGGGCCGCTGGCAGTGCTGGGCGTCACGCCCAGTAGAGAGCTGATCAAGGAACTGGCGGAGTTCACCCTCGCCCTGGTCCTGTTCTCGGACGCGTCGCGGGTCGGGCTGCACGAGCTGCGGGCCGATGCGGGCCTGTACCTGCGGCTGCTCGGGGTCGCGCTGCCGCTGACAATTGGCCTGGGCACGCTGCTGGCGCTCGCCCTGGACCGCAGCGCCGGCATCTGGCTGGCGCTGCTGGTCGGGGCGGCGCTGGCGCCAACCGACGCCGCGCTGGGCGCGGGCATGCTGGCCAACCCGGTGGTACCAGCCAAGATCCGCCGGCTGATCAACGTCGAAAGCGGCCTCAATGACGGCATCGCCACGCCCTTTGTGTCGGTCGCCCTGGCCGGAGCGGCCACGGGAGGCCACATCGCCGGCCACGGTCCGGCCGCAGCCGTGGCCGAGCTGGCTCTGGGCATTCTCATCGGCGTGGCCGCCGGAGGTGCGGGTGGCCTGCTGGTGAACGCGGCCCGCAAGCGGGGCTGGGTCGCCCAGGGCTTTGCCGGCCCGGCGGTGCTGGGCCTGACGGTGTGCGCCTACGCATCCTCGGTGGCGCTGCACGGCAACGGGTTCATCGCCGCGTTCGTCGGCGGGCTCGCGTTCGGCACCACGGCTGGCCGGCGCGGCGAGCCCCTGCTTCCGTTCGTCGAGGAAACCGGCGCGCTGGTGTCCCTGCTGGTCTGGCTGGCGTTCGGCGCTGTCGCAGTCGCACCCGCGGTGGAGGTCCTGAACTGGCAGATCGTCCTGTACGCGGTCCTCAGCCTGACGGTGATCCGGATGGCGCCGGTAGCCGCAGTACTGATCGGCACACGGCTCGACCGGGCCACGATCGCCCTGGTGGCCTGGTTCGGTCCCCGCGGCCTGGCGTCGGTAGTGTTCTGCCTCCTCGCCCTGGAAGAGCTGGGTAGCCCGACTGCCGATCACGCCGCCGCCGTCATCACCATCACCGTCGTGCTCAGCGTCGTCGCCCACGGCGCCACCGCCGATCCGCTGGCCAACTGGTACGCGCGGCACCTCGCCCGTCAGGCAGGCCGTCCTGCCGAGGCCGAAATACCCGGCATACCGGAGCGCAGGCTCATCCGCCGGACCGCCAGCGGTGGCTAAACCGAAGGTGCCCTAGTGGGGTAAGAAATGCCGCTGCTGGCCCGGTGTTTTCGCTGTCTTGGCGGGTGGGGTGTCCTGGCTACTTCAATATCAGCGGGATCGGGACGCCGATGATGAGGTCGAAGGCTTGGCGCTGGGTACTGGTGGGCTGCGTCAGCGTTGGTACGGTGGCGCTGGTGCCGGCGAGGCGGACCGGGTTGCGGGGTCAGGGTGGCCAGGTGGTCCAGACGGTCGCGGAAGCTGCGGTAGAGGCGGCCGGCCACGGCTGGCTGATCCTGCTCGCGCTCGCTGTCCTCGCGGCCACCGCCCACCTCGCGTCGCTGCAGTGCCGCCCGTGGACGTCCGGCAAGGGGTGCAGCCGCAGCGGCAAGAGCCGCGACCCGGCGTTCCGGTCAACGTCCGGCACCTGCCGGGCCTGCGGCGGCCTGGGCCGCGAGCCCAGGGTGTCCGCGTCTTGCAGCCCCGCCGGGCCAGGCGGATGACCGCCGCCCAGGCAAATCACACGATCACCGACGAACGGAGGAGCTGATGGACGTCCGGACTACGTACTGACTCTTCCATGACGTCGTATTCACGGACAGGTATCCCGCGTCAGCGGTGAACCCCCGGCAGGAGCAGCGCGTCATCTTCACAGAGACCCGGCGCAAGCGGGGCGCCGGGCCTCTGTCAAGCTCGGTAGACGGAAGCCGGGCGGCAGGCCCGGCGAGACCGGACACCGGATAGCTGGCCGGTGTGGGGGGCCGGGCCTGCCGGATACCTTACGTATCGGCTACGGCCCCGGGATGCGGCTCCCGGGGCCGGCTGCACGGGGCTGGGGCGCCCGGTGCGGAAGCGGATGCCCCGCAGCGGGTAAACCGGCGGGCCAGAACGGCCACGGCTCATCCTGCTGCCGTGGCGGCGCGGGCGGCGGTTCGAGGTGCTCATGCAGGACCCATCCGCCGTCATGCCAGCGGTATACGTAGGCCGGTGAACCGGACGCATGCACGGCCTTGCCCGTGTCCGCCCGGCCGGACGCGGGCGCTGGTGCGCGATGACCGAGCTAGCGCGTGACTCGGGGGCACCCGGCACCAGTGGCGCCGGGCCGATCGGTAGCGACTCCGCGTTACCGGGCGCATGCGCAAAGGTCGACGGTAGCGGATCCGGCCCGCGACCGGCAGCGTCTTGGATCCATGCCCCCGGAACCGTCCCTGCCTAGCTGCGCGAGCCAGAGGAACTGTGCAGGCATCCCGCTGATCCGCGACAAGATCACCGGCCTCTTCGCCGCCCATTTTCTTAGCGGCGGCGTACCCGTGGCTCGGTTTGATCGTCGGCCCGGTACCGCACGCGCTGACCTGCGTGCGTTTCACCGGTGAAACCGCTCGGGTCACGTCCCCCCGGATAGCTGCTGCGGCTCACGCGCCATCGGATCGCCCACCATCGTCACCCATGGTGGCGGCGGCACGTCGTGACCTCCAGGCCTGCCGGGCTAGAGTCAGCGGACCACTGGCCGGTGCCTGACGTCGTCAGGCGGCTCGTAAGAGGTCGTGTCGCGGCGCTGCTCGCGGCGCGCCTCACCGTGCAGCCGGAGATGCCCCAGGCCCCGGCCGCGGCCGGCTGCCTCGCGGGCCGGTGCGCAGGCAGGGCATCCACCCGATCTCTAACCCGGCCAGGTCCGAGCTTGTGATCGTAGGGGCAGCGCGTCGGGCGATGGGCGACCAGCGGCGGCACAGATCCAGCGTGCCCCGGCCATAACGGACGCCGGAACCTTCGCGCCAACGTTGTCCCCGAAAAGGTCCGCGCAAGCGGACTCGTTCCCCTAACGTCTTGCACGTGATGAAGCGGTGGGCGGCTCCAGGTGAGCGGGAGCCGGGCCGGGGTGCCGAGGAGGTCGAAGGCCTTCGGGGCAAGCTCAGCCGTGTGGCTGGTTTGCCTCTGCTGTCTCGGCGCCGGTGCCTGCCGGTATCAGCTGGCCGGAGCCGGTGTGCCGGTCCCAGCCGGCCGGAACTGGCCCGCCTGTCGGCCACAGGGCGCGGGTGAGGTCGGCGCCGGTGAGGTCGGCGCGGGTGAGGTCCGCGCCGGTGAGCCGGGCGCCGCCGAGATCCGCGCCGACCAGGTCCGCGCGGACGAGTTTTGCGGCGCGGAGATCCGCGCGGGCGAGGACCGCATTGGCGAGGCCTGCTTCGGTGAGGTCCGCGCCGGTGAGGTCCGCGCCGGCGAGCCTGGTGCCGCCGAGATTGGCGTCGGCGAGGTCCCCGCGGGCGAGGTCAACAGGCTCGATGTCGCGCTCGGTAAGCCGGCGCCCGACCACGGTAAGGGCGGCTTGAACGTCGGGTCTCAGCGATCGTTCCCGGGCCCGGCCGCTAGGACCTGGTGGCGGCCATTGCTCGTGTGAGTGCTCGCGGATGAAGGCGGCGAGCATCTCCATCACAGCGGGGTGGTCTCTGGCTGAGTCGCGGGCGACGCGCTCCAGTGCGCAGATGCCGCCGATGCCACGTCAAGCTTCTCCGAGCCGAGCTGCTCGATCGCCTTCGCGTAGCGGTCAGGCATCTGCCCGTCGCGGGACGGGACAACCTTCCGCGCGGTGAACAGGACCGCGCCTGTGCCGAGCAGCCCGGCACCAAGTGTCAGCAACCGGCCGCGCGCGGCGTTCCGTGCCGTCCGGAGCAGTGGTTCCTGGGCTGAGCTGACGTCATGGTGCGCGAGCCTGTCGCCGGCTGGCACGAACAGCACCCGGGCGGCCGCTGGTGCCAGCCCCACGGCGGCGATCCCGAGCGTCCATCGGATGCCCCGCTGCGAGGGTAGCCGAACACCGGTCCGCCCAGAACACCAGCTCCGCAGCCAGTGACAGGATTACCTACCGGGCAAGCGGCCGTTGAGGGCTAGCGGCGTACGAACGGGATGTACGCTACCCGGGGACGTGGGACACGGCCTCGACGTTGCCCCCGTCGGGTCACGCACCAACGCGCCGTAATAGCTGGCGTGATGCCCAGGCCACAGGCCGGGTTGTGCAGCACCTCCGCGCCTGCGCCTAGCGCTGCATCGGCTACGTCGCGAGCATTCCCAGGGCCCGGTAGACCGTCTGGCGGGAGACCGGCTTGCCGTTGCCGAGGAGCCGGCCGATCTCCCTGACCGAGCGCCCGGCCGCGCGGAGGTCCCTTGCGGCCTGTACCTGCTCGGGCGTCAGCCGGTGCTTGCGACCGCCGTTCCGGCCGCGGGCCGTGGTAGCGGCCAGGCCGTCCTTAGCGCGGATTTCCACGGCGGGTAATTAGCCTCAACGTGCGATCACAGTTAGAGGCAAGGGCGGGGTGCTGGCCTGGGATAACCACCATTCGACACGCACGAGGCTGGGTCCTGCCGTTGTGGTGATAAGAATGCTAAACTACGCTCATGCGATTCATGCTCTTGCGAAGGAGGGCGCAGCCTCCGGTTCCCGCGGCCGCTCCTGCCAAGGACACATGGCCACTGCCAGGCACAGACGGGCAGGTACCGGGCGCCTGGCACCGGCCGGCACCGGTCCGGGCTGCCTGACAGGAAACCGGTATGGCAGCCCGATCACCGCAACGGCCGGGGGCGGAGTTCTTCACCGCCCCCGGCCAGGTGAACCAGCGGCGGTACGAGGCGCTGCGCGCCTACTTCGTGGACGGGCTTTCCTACGCCGAGGCCGGGGCCCGGTTCGGCTACACCCGCTGGGCGATGGTGGACCTCGCGCGCCAGCACCGGGCCGGGAAGCTGGCGCTGTTCGCCGCGCCTGGCCGGCCCGGCCGCCCGCGCGGCGCCGCCCCGGCCAAGGAGGCCGCCCGGGGACGGGTGATCGAGCTGCGCCGCCAGGGCCTTTCCACCTATGAGATCTCCGCCCGCCTGGCCGGCCAGGGCACCCCGCTCAACCGCACGTCGGTCGGGGAGATCCTCGCCGAGGAGGGGTTCGGGCGGCTGCTGCGCGGCCCAGAACCCGAGGCCAGCATCTCGCCGGCCACTCCCGGCCGCGACACGAACCTGCCCCGGGCCAAGGTCATCGGCTGGGATGCCTGGCCAGAGCGGCTGGACACCGTGCGGGCCGGGCTGCTGCTGGTCCTGCCCGACCTGGCCGCCCTCGACCTGCCCGCCCTGGTCAGGTCGGCCGGCTACCCCGGCACGAGCGTCATCCCCGCCACTAGCTGGCTGCTGGCCTTGCTGGCCCTCAAGCTCACCCGGACCCGGCGGGTCTCCCATGTCGATGACCTGCTTGCCGATCCCGCCGCCGCGCTGCTGGCCGGCCTGGCGGTGCTGCCGAAGAAATCCGCGCTCACCGATTACTCCTACCGGCTCTCCCACGACCACCAGCGGGCGTTCCTCGCCGCCCTGGATGCCAAGATGATCTCGGCCGGGCTGGCCACCGGCGAGGAGGCAATATTCGACCTGGATTTTCACGCGGTCATGCACTGGGGCCGCGACCCGGTCCTGGAGAAGCACTACGTGCCGAAACGCTCCCAGCGGGCCCGGTCGGTGCTGACGTTCTTCGCCCAGGACAGCGGCACCCGCAACCTCGTCTACGCCAATGCCGACATCTCCAAGGCCACCCAGGCCCGCGAGGCGATCGCCTTCTGCGACCACTGGAAGGCCGTCAGCGGCAAAGACCCCGCGATGCTGGTCATGGACCAGAAGGTCACCACCCAGGAAGTCCTCGGCGAGCTCGACGACCGGGGCGTGAAGTTCCTTACCCTTCGGATGCGCTCACCCGCCCTGGTGAAACACATCAACACGCTCACCAGCAAGGACTTCACGACCGTCACCCTGGACCGGCCCGGCCCTTACAACCGGCCCGAAATCCACGAAGACCCCGCGGTCAAGCTGACCAGCTACCCCGGCACCGTCCGCCAGCTGGTCGTCACCGGTCTCGGGCGCGAGGCGCCCGCCGTCATCATCACCAACGAAAGCCAGGCCAAGACCAAGACGCTGATCGAGCGGTACGCGCGGCGGATGACCATCGAACAGCGCCTGGCAGAGATCATCCGCGCCTTCTGCGCCGACGCCCTGTCATCTACGGTCAACCTGAACGTCGACCTCGACGTGATGCTCGCCGTCCTCGCCCAGGCCCTCCTCGCCGCGCTGCGCGCCCGGCTCCCCGGATACGCAACCGTCACTCCCGACACCCTCCAGCGCCGGTTCCTGGAAACCCCCGGCCAGATCACCACCGTCGGCGACACGATCACCGTCCGCCTCGAACGCCGCGCCTTCTCACCCGTCCTCCGCCACGCCAGCCTCCCCTGCCAGACCCCCATCCCCTGGTGGGGAGGCCGGACCCTCCGCTACGAATTTGCCTGAACGTTGCGCCGAATCGGCTGCGTGGAAATCCGCGTTAGGGCCATCGGCAGTAGTCGCACCGCAACGGACCATACACCGAGTGTCTGTCGGGCCCGCGGGCTTTGCAATGGTCAGCCCGCTGGGCAGTCCAGGCACCCACAAGCTTCGAGGAAGTCTTGCTTCCCTGAACCGAAGCTACGACAGCGACACCCGCAGCTGGTACAGCCAGATCCCCCTCGACCGTCCCAAGTGGGCCGCCGAGATGCTTAGCACGCTGTTCGAGGCTGCCCGCGTGCACGGGACGACGATCCAGGCGCGGGTACAGCCCGCAGGCGAGAGCAGCCCGTCCAGGCAGGTGCCATGAGCACCATCCCGCTGTGCCGCATCCGTATCTCGGCGACCCGATCAGTGGGCATTGGCGATCTGGCAGGCCAGCACCGGCAGGTACACCGAAGCGGTCCTGCTGAACGGCAAGCCCACGGGCCACCCCACCACGGTACTCGACACCGCCTGCACCCTTTACCTCGCCAGCACTAGCGACCACCCGGAGCAGTCAGACAAACCCCTCAACGACTTACGTGCTGCGCCACTAGCATCCCCTCCATGACGACGATCTCGGAGAACGCCGACACCTTCTGCGAGATGATCAAGGCGCGTTCACGCGAACACCACGAAGCCATGCAGGTCGCCCTCGAAAAAGGCTGGTTGGCGATCGCCGGCAGTGTGCTGCGAATGGAGCTGGATTCCATGATCCGAGTTATCTGGCTCCTCCGTCATCCGGACGCGAGGGAGCAGATCCTGGCCTCCTGCGTCGCCGGCGAGGGATTCAAGGAAGGCCGAACGCGCATCAGCGACCGCGCGATGACGGAGGATGCCGTCAACCTCGATGACTGGGTGCGATCGGTGTACCGCTTCGGAAATACATTCGTGCATCTGACGAACGCGCACAACTACGCTGTCCTCGACCCGTTCCAGGCATATGAGCACCGAGGCGAGGTCATTGAGTTCCTCAACCGCCACTACCCAGGCAAGGTCCCTGGCGGGCCGGTAGATGACAGCTCCACGCTCCCCGACCTCGCCGCGTACGCGCTGTACGTGCTGGAGAAGATCACTTCCAGACTGGACGAATATGCGAGTGACCTGCGGGAGCAGTCCGTCCGGAGGTAGCTGCTACGCGCAGTCGAGCCGGCGGAACGGGATCGCCTGCCTGTGATGGGGACCCGGCCGGGCCGCCTTCTCTTCTTCGTATCGGTGCACAGGAGTTCGGTCAGCAGTGCACCGGAGTACGGACTTCGACAGCCCGGTATCTCACAAGTGCTACCTCACCGTGCTATGCGGCTACCGTTCCCCCGTGTACTCCCTAACGCGGATTTCCACGCAGGAGGTTGGAGGCAACCTATCCGCCGTGAACGCATCGGGAATATCCCGTCTGACCTGCGGAAATCGGAATCGATGGTAGTCATGCGCGGAGGGGGATCTCGCTGCGCGGACAGGATATCGCGGCCGTTATCTGGCTGTGACTGGCACGCCGAGCTGATCAGCGGCGACTGAGAGCGAAGACAAACAGTCATGTACGTCATGATCACGGCCGATTCCGGGCACTGCCTCGCCCTGCGGGCCTGAGTGCCACTGGACAGTCAATGACGCACTGGCAGGCAGATCACGGCAACGAGAGCACCTGGCACCCGCCGGTCCGAGTCGGCTGACCTGGGCGGACTCGCCGAAAGCGACAGCACGCCAGGCTGCCGCGAGGGGCGAATTGGCTGCGTGGAAATCGGCGCTAAGTGTGGCGCCGGGCGCGAAGTCGATGGTCGAACCCTCGGGTGCTCGCTCGGGGCAATGCAGCTGTCGTAGTACATGTACGCACGGCTGCGGGAATACGTATCTGCCCATCGGAGGCTCGGACGGGCAGAAGGTGGCAGACCCCGCTGGCCACGGACACGACCCGAACTCTAGGGTCGCCTGAAGAGCCGCACGGCCCCCTGAAACCACGACCTGATGATTCATAGGACCTCAAGTCCTAGGGGCGCCGCTGACGATACTGCTCGGTCCGACACGCTGACTTGACAGGGAAGACGATCGCGGCGCGGATCCGGTCCCACGCCGTCTCCGGCAGGTCGGCGGGGGTCATCCCGGCCGGGCCGTCCGCGAGATCCGCCCTGGCCTCGATCACGTAGCCGGCCGCTCCGGTCAGGGCAGCCGAGCAGGCGCACGCGAGGGCCATGGCTACCTCGCCCCTGCCGCGCCGGGCACCGTCGGCGGCTTGCGCGCCACGCCGGCCAGCACGTGGCCCTCGCGGCGGCGCAGCACTGGTTCGGGCATCCACGCCCGCCAGGTCTGCGCCTCGGTGACGCCCGGCCCCACCAGGTCCAGCCCAGTGAAGAACGACACGATGTCCGCGTACGAATGGTTGTGCCAGGCCGCAGCGGTGTACTCCGCCGACAGCCGCTTGCCGAGCGCCTCGTCGTCATAGCGCGCGCAGCTGATGGCCAGGCAACTGCCCGGCGCCATCCGGCGCACGTATTCCGCGGTCACCGCCCGGGCGGCGTCCGCGTCGAGGAAGTGCAGGACGGCGCCGAGGATCACGCCCACGGGCTGTGCCAGGTCGATGACTGCCCGCAGCTCCGGGTGCACCAGCACGGCCGCGGGGTCGCGCAGGTCCGCCTCGACGGCTGCCACGCCGTCGCGGGTGGCCAGCAACGCCCGGGCATGGGACAGCACCACGGGGTCGATGTCGATGTAGGCGACCTGGGTCGAGGGGAGGACCGCCCGGGCAGTCTGGTGGACGGCCGGGGAAGCGGGGAGCCCGGCGCCCAGGTCGATGAACTGGCCGATCCCCTGACGGGCGGCCCAGGTGATGGCCTGGGTCACGAACGTCCGGTTCTCCTGGACCAGATCCCGCAGTGGCGGGTAGATCGCCAGCAGCCGCTCGGCCTCGGCCCGGTCGGCGGCGTAGTGGTCCTTGCCGCCCAGTAAGTAATCATAGTTTCGGCTAGTAATCACACATGCAACATGCCGGATACGTGCCCAAGCGCGCCGTGCATGATCTATCTGTGCTGATTGCGGCGTTTAAGGGAGCGGCGTGCAAGACCGTCGGCTTCCCGAGAAGGGTCTCCCGAAGGCCCGGATCTTGGGTGGATCTGATCCGCAGCCGAAACCGGCCGTTTATGAAATTAAGGGCACGCCTCCGGCGCCAGGCCATCCGACCCCTGGCCGGACTAGCGAAGGATGCGCGGGACGTATATGCGCACGCGTTGAATGAGCCGCGTGGTGCCGCGCCGCAAGCGGCTGAAGTTGCAGGGAGTATCACCGTGTGTAGCGACAGCCTGGCCCGCTTCCAATAGCGCGGCAGCGCACCGGCACGGGCCGCTGCCGCCGCGCCGTTACCCCGCATGCCGCCACAGCCGGCGAGCCGCTCACCCTCGGCGTCCAGGTCCCAAACGAAGTCACGCCGCCAGGCGTATAGAAACAGAGTCTGGTAGCTAGCCTTCAGTCTTGCGTGTCACCCCGCTCAGGATCAGCGCCCCTGAGGACGTTCGGCCGCCTGTCGCAGGCATTAAGCCTCTGGACGCGCCGGTCTGTCAGCTAACGATGAAAATGCATACGACCAAGTTGTGGTGTACCGGGTGGGGTGATCGGCTGTGGAAGAGTCTCCTGGGGTGGGGTTGGCGTCGGCATTGGAGGCACTGCGCGAGGAGTTGGAGTCGGCGTGGGACGCCGGGCAGGGTCGTCGGGTCCGGTTTCGGGCGTCGGAGGTGACGCTGACTGTGGAGACGGTGGCCCGGCGGGACAGGGATGGTTCAGGGAAGATCCGCTGGTGGCTGGTGGAGGCCGGTGCGGCGGTGAAGTCGGGGCAGGAGCGGACGCAGACGTTGACGCTGACATTGACGCCGCTGATGTACGACGAGGCGGGAAGGTCGGTGCCGTTGGAGGTCGATGCGGACCAGCCCGTTCGGGGCGCGTAACGCCTCCAGGAAGGGGTGGTGCCACATGGGGTGTATCTGGGATGAGCGACTCGCCGAGGTATGGGCGCCTCCGGGCAGGGCCGGATCCGGGGTAGTGATCGGAACGTGCGGGGTGTTGACCGTGCGGCACGTGATCGAAGCGGTGGCGACCGGCGCGCACGCGGGTCCGGTGTGGGCCCGGGTCATTCGCCGGGGATCGCCGCCGTCGGCGTGGGTGCCGATGCGGATTGCGGGCGAGGACGCGGCGTGGGACCTGGCGGTCCTGCAGGTTGACCACGAGGCGCCGGAGGCTGCCGGGTGGCTTCGGCCAGTGTCTGGCTCGCCGGTTGTGGTCACGGTTGGCGGGTCTTCCGAGCGCGGCTGTGAGTCGGTGGGGTTCCCGGATGAGGAGGTGCAACGTCCCGATCTGGCGGACCCGGCGCGCTGGGTCCGCCAGAGCGAGCAAGTGCTGGGATTGCTGCTGCCGATGGGACAGGCCAAACCGCCGGTCGCGCTGAGCGGCATGTGGCCGCGGGAGTGGATGCCTCTGGACGTCGAGAACGCTACCCCCGATGTCCAGTCCGGGTGGTGCGGGATGTCCGGGGCCGGGGTGGTGCTGCCGGACGGCCGCCTGGCTGGCGTTGCGGTGGCCGCGGAGGATCGTCACCAGCAGCGACGCCTGTATGTGGTGCCGCTGGCCTCGGCGCTGGCGCAGTCGGCGGGGCTGGCGACGGCACTGGCGGACGCAGTTGGCGCACCCGTGGTGGCCGAGACGCGCTTCGCGCCGATGTATCGCCGCCTGCTTTACCCGGCCGCGCTACGCCCGGACGGTTCACCCGTGCGGTTCGATGAGGTCGCCGACCTGGGCGTGCTGGGGGTCAAGCCGATTGACCTGCGCGGCGAACCTCCCTATCTGAGCTACGTGCCGCGCGATGACGACCCGACGCTGACCCAGCAACTGCATCAGGCGGCAGCGGCCAAGCGGATGCTGCTGGTGACCGGGTACTCCGGTTCCGGCAAATCCCGCTCGGCAGCGCACGCCGTGCGCCAGGCGTATCCGGCGCATCGGCTGCTGCGGCCGCTGGAAGAGCAGCTCGCCGAGCTCGTCGACCTGCCTTTGGCGGATTTGGCCCCGGCGGTTGTGTGGCTGGACGACGTTGAAAAGTACCAGCCCTCGGCGCTGGCGCAGACGTTGGGGAAGCTACTCGGCGCTGGCCTGGTGCTGGTCGGCACCATTCGGCGTGGTCAGTATCGGGCGCTGACGAAGGTCAATGGTTCTGGTGCTGAGTTCCGCAACCCAGTTGGCGAGGCCCTGTCTGACGAGCGTCTGGTGCAACAGGTCGACTGGAAGCGGGATTGGTCGCAATTTGAACGGGACCGCACCGCCAACTACGTGACCAATTGGCTGGCCCGCGCAGCGGTGAGGAAGGGCTTGTCGCTGAGCGTATGGGCGGTGGCCGGACCGGAACTGGTCAAAGAGCTTAAGGACATCCGGGCAGATGAGGACTATCCCTGCCGGCATGCGCTCGTCCGCGCCGTCCTTGACTGGCACCACACCGGCCTGACCAGCCCGATCCCCTTGCCGGTCGCGGTGGACCTCGTCAACCAGGCCTACCTGGATCCCCCGGCGAGCGACGACGACCTCACCGAGGCCGTCAACTGGGCAACCAGTCCAATTGATATCGGTGGTCGGCGAGGCAGGTACAGCCTGCTCACGCGTCAACAGGATGCTCTGACAGCGAACGACTTCATCGAAGACTGGGACGGTCGGCATCCGCAATCGGCGATTCCTGATGCCACCTGGCGATCTGCTATTGCCAACGCCCCCAGCTTCGACTCGCTGTGGAATATCGGTTTCAGAGCCCATTTCGAGGGCCAGACGGCCATAGAACAGACCGCCATGCAAACCCTCGCCAAAGCCGGCGACACCAACGCTATGGTCAATCTCGGGCTGCTGGTGAAAGATCGGGATCCGGCCGCGGCGCAGGCCTGGTGGGAGCGGGCCGCCGCCGTCGGCAACACCGACGCCATGGTCGGCCTCGGGCTGCTGGTGAAAGATCGGGATCCGGCCGCGGCGCAGGCCTGGTGGGAGCGGGCCGCCGCCGTCGGCGACACCGAGGCTATGGTCAATCTCGGGCTGCTGGTGAAAGATCGGGATCCGGTCGCGGCGCAGGCCTGGTGGGAGCGGGCCGCCGCCGTCGGCGACACCGACGCCAGGAGCAACCTCGACGAGGTGCCGCTGGCCGACCGGGATTCGGCCGCCCCCCAGGCCTGGTCGAGTGCCATGTGGGAGCAGTGGAGTGCCATTTGGGCGTCGTGGGGGCGGACGACTACCATTTGGACCGAATTCTACTTCAACTTGGCTTCTCGCCCGTTCGAGACCACCCAGGAGCTCGCGAAATTGATCTGGGAAGCTGGCGGACGAGAGCAGGAAGAGGCAAGCGCGGACTGGTACGAGGCTGAAGTTAAGATGTGGGGGCCGGACCGCAAGCTCATTAGCGAAGTGGCTCATTCTATGTCGGATACGGCGGGGAAACCGGCTGAAATAGCCACCAGCTCCCGGATGGCGGCACAAAAGTATGTCGCAAGTCTGATAGCTTTGGCAACTAAGTTGAGCACGAGCCCTGACGATATCATAGACATATTCTCGCCAGAAGCACACTTCCATCGGGTTCAGGATCTTGCTCAGGCCATGTCTCTGCGTTCCGGGCAACAAGTTATGACACCTCCGGACGCATTTTGGCTTTCGGCCGAAAAGCACATTCTGACAATGCTGCATGGGGTGGCCGCGGCAGCACAGACCTTGCAAGATGCCATCCGCTACTTGACCAAGATATCTGATTTGTCAAATGAAGAACACCTGCGCCTTATCGAAGAAGATGCTTATTACATATGGGAAAGAGATGGCGGGTTTGGTGCGGCGCTTAAGTACTGGCTTGAAAGCGAACAGGCAATCCTTGACAGAATTCGGGAACAAATTGCCCAGTGGCCTCCTCTCAGCCTCTCACCCAGAGACTGGGCGACCCTGGCACGATGTCCCGGAGCTGGTTCCGCAAGGCCAACGCGGTGACCAGAGACCGCCCGATACGACAGAGACATGCGTCGCAGTGTCCAGAGCCCAGCGATGACTGAATTGCCCTCCAGGGGCCGCTTACTACAGCGCGAGCGCCCGCACGACGATCTCGGTGGACTCTGCCTGAGTGCATCCGTTCGCTGGAGGCTGCGTGTTGTGCCGTAGCGGAGTCGCTCGCAGCAGCGCGTTCGGGTGGCGGCGCGATAGGTCATGGGGGTGTAGGGGGCCGGGGCCGTCAGACGACCCTGAGCGCTTGAGCCTGCCCGTTATGTGCCCAGATCGGGGTTGTTCCACCCCGAGTCCATCCTCACCGCTTCCGGCGGCGCTGGGCACCAGGTGATCGCGAACGTGATGGGGCGGCTGGCCCGGTCATGGTCCCGCGAGGCCGTCGGCGCCGCGGCCTGGTGAGCCCGGCGTCTGCCCGGCGGCCCGGCGCTACACGTGGCGGCGCTTGAGCCAGTCCAGCGAGTACTCGGCGATCTCACGCCAGCCGTGGTCGATCGTGAGCGAGTGGCCACGGTCCTCGAAGTCCATGAAGTCCGTGATCGCCGGTGACTTGTGGTACAGCTTGCGCGTGGCCGTGGTGATCGGCCGGTGTGGTCCTTGGCCGCCGGCGATCAGCAACAGCGGCCCGCGGGTCCGGTTGCGGGTATTGACCTTGGCGGGCGACTTGGGATCGAAATTGGCCAGGACGTCTTCGAACAGGGGCTTGCCCGGTGACGGGACCGACCAGCGCTCGTACAGCTCGGCAGATTCCTGCTCGGGCACGGCATTGCCGAAGACGTAGCGGAACTGATCGGCGGTCAGCGATATCGCCTCGTTGCGGTTGGACGGCTTGCGCAGCGCGATCGACGCTACCCGGAACGCCGACGGCGGCACGAAGATCACGCCCTTGATGGGCGGCGCGTCGATCGCTACTCCCGCTGCGGCGAGGTCCTGGCCGAGCAGCCGCTGTACGATCAGCCCGCCGAAGGAGTGGCCGAGGACGACCGGCTGGGCGTCCAGCTCCCGGATGATCTGGGCGTAGTGCTCCACCACGTCCTCGATGCCCTTGCCGGCCACCCTGCTCGGGTCGCCGCGGGTCTCGTTGACGGTGTTCGACGTTCCCGGCCAGCCGGCCGCGATCGGCGCGTAACCCGCCTCGCGAAAGAGCTCCACCCACGGACCCCAGGAGGTCGCGTGCAGCCACAGGCCGTGTATGAAGACGACGGGCCTGCCTGGGGTCGTGCTTGGCTCTATGACACTTGGCTGCGTGCCTGGTTGCGTCATCTGCTGCTCTCCCGTCACTTAACTCTTTTAACAAAGAAACGTCGTACATATTATCCCAGGTCAGAAGGGGTATCGATCCTCACCTTCCGGAGATCTGAGCACCGCGCCCTATCGGCGGTTATCTGAAGTCGTCCCTGTCTACGCCGCGTCTGACCAGGACGTCTGCGGCGGTGACATGTCGCCGAACAGCGTTCATACCGTAATCGCTTAGTTCTAAAAACAGCAGCGACAAAGGAGTTCGCACCGGGATTGCCGCGGAGACACTGTTCAGGTAATGCGTCAACGGCCCAGGAAACCCACACATAACACCCGCGGCGGCTACAGCGAAGACACCCAGATTCGGACTCCGGATAACGGCGGATATGCGCGACCGCGCCATTATCGCCAGCCACTCAAAGAGCCACACAGAATCGGCAGGGAGGATGTGGATAAGTGCTTCCGGCCCTGCCTGCCCGGTTTTGAGGTGGTTCGGGCGTAGGGTCGGGAGCCTGGGTCCCGGTCTGACCTCCTAATCGGCTGACACCATTTAGGGCTGTCCTGCGAACGATTTGCCCGGCCGGGATTCCAGGTTTCAGGCACCCACCGGCGTGCCGGTCTGATCTGCCTGGCCTGGGAAGAGGCCGGGGTTTCACAGGTCCGACGGCCAGCGGGTGCGTGCCACCTCTTCAACCAGCGAAAAGAGATGGCAATGCCCATTGTAGAGACACGCGCAATTACTGGCGGCGTAGACACTCATGCCGATACCCACGTCGCAGCCGCGCTCGATCCGGTCGGCGGGCTGCTCGGCGTCCGGGAGTTCCCCGTCACCGCGGCCGGCTATTCCGGGTTGCTGGGCTGGCTGGGCGAGTTCGGGACGGTGTGCCTGGTCGGGATCGAGGGCACCGGCAGCTACGGCGCCGGCCTGGCCCGCCACATGTCCGCCGCCGGCGTCCGGGTCGTCGAGGCCTGCCGCTCCGACCGGCAGGACCGCCGCCGCCAGGGGAAATCCGACCCGCTGGATGCTGTCAGCGCGGCCCGGGCGGCCCAGTCCGGCAGAGCCCGCGGCGCGCCCAAAGGACGCGACGGCGCGGTGGAGGCGGTCCGCGCGCTGATGGTCGCTAAGAGGAGAAGTTAAAATAACTCATGTTTCTGGCTTGTTTCTCCGTGGATGGTGTAGTTCCAGTCGGGGTGCCAGGCGTGCCTGGTTATGCGGGTTTTCTCCAGCTGCCGCATGTCCTTGTCGCTGATCTTCTCGCCGAGGGGGTAGGTGCCGGTGTCGCGGCTGGCGGTGACGGTGAGCCCGGTTCTGGTGGTGGTCGCGCCGATGAGCTCCAGGACGGTCTCGTAGCTGGTTAGGGGCTTGCCTCGCCAGTTGACGGAGATGAAGGAGAACAAGCGGTGCTCGACCTTGTTCCACTTGCTCGTGCCGGAGGGGTAGTGCAGGACGGTGACGTCCAGGTGATGGCGCTCCGCGAAGTCGGCCAGGTACACCTTGTACGCGCGGGACCGGGCGGCGTTGGAGCCGCCGGAGTCGGCGGTAACCAGCAGCCGTGTCGCGTCCGGGTAGCGGAGGCGGCCGAGGGTGACCCACCATGATTCCAGGGAGGCGGCGGCGAAGGCGGGGGTGTCGTGGCCGTCGCCGACGCTGACGAATCCCTCGTTTCCTTCCAGGTCATATACGCCGTAGGGAATGGCCTTCCCCTCGGCCCAGCCCGGGAAGTCGTGGTCCAGGACGCGGGGCGCCTCCCCGGCGCGTGCCCATTCCCGGCCGCCGTTGGCGAAGTTCCCGACGAGCTCCTTCTTCTTGGTGTCCACGCTGACCACCGGCTGCCCGGCCTCCGCGAACTCCGCGGCCTGCTCGCTGATGTAGCCGAACTGGGCGTTCCGGTCCGGGTGCGGGAGGCTTTTCGCCATGGACTTGTTATTGGACTGCAGCCGCCATCCGGCCTGGTACATCAGCCGCCGCACCATCGTCGGCGATGCCTCGTGCCCCTGGGCCGTGAGTTCGTCCGACAGTTTCACCAGGGATTTCGACGTCCACCGCAGGCGCGGGGTCATCGGGTCCCCGGCCTCGCTCTTGTCGTCATCAAGCAGGTCATCGAGGGCGGCAGGCAGGCCCGGGTCCCTGTCCTCGGCCTTCTTGCGGCCGCCGCCCGGCTGCCGGACCCGGCGGGGCCCGTCCTGTTCCTGCTGCTCTTGCGGGTCCTTGCCCAGATCGGCGATCCCGCTGCGGACGGTCTCGATCGCCGCGCCGGTCGCCTGCGCCACGAACTTGATCCCGCCGTATCCCAGCTCATCCGCCTCGGCCCCCAGCCATATCCGGCGGGCCCGCTCGTCCAGGCGCGGCGACGCCTTCGCCCACTTGCCCGCGATCTCGGCCTCGCGCCGTTCCCGCTCCGACTCCGGCATGGCCCGCAAGCTCACGCTCATAGCACAGAGGCTAGACCAGGATCACCAGAAAACTAGATTATTTAAACCTCTCCGCTAACCTCACCCCCGCTAACCTGTCCAAATACGGCATCAAGACCCTGGCCCTCACCGAATCCTGCGCTCATGTCCAGGCATCCAAGCAGTCCGTCTCGGTCGACGACACCTACACCGACCTCACCAGCCTGGGCCGGATCTTCGACGTCCCCCAAAAGGCCCAGCAGGTCATCAACTCCATGAAAGCCCAGATCGCCACCGTGCAATCCAAGGTCGCGTCCCTGAAGCCCGTCACCGTGTTCGACTACGACAGCGGCACCGCCGCCCCCTTCACCGGACCCGGCCTGGCCATGCCCAACGCCGAGATCACCGTCGGCGGCGGCACCAACATCTTCGCCTCGCTCAAGCAAAGCTGGACCAGCGTGTCTTGGGAACAAGTCGTCAAAGCCGACCCTCAGTGCATCATCATCAACAACTACAGCACCCCCTCTGTGGCCCAGAAAGAACAGTTCCTGGAGACCAGCCCGATCACCAAGAACCTCACCGCGGTCAAGAACCGCTGCTTCCTCCCCCTGACCTACGACGAAGTCACCCCCAGCCCCCGCAACGGCGAAGCCATCGTCGCCATCGCCCACTGGCTCCACCCCTCCGCCTTCGGCCTCCCCCCGACGGCTCCTGAACGCGAGGCGAAGTCCCGGCGACCAGCCGGAGTTCGCTGACGGGTTCGCCTTCATCCGCGGAATCCGCGCATAGGGCAGGAACTGTCTGGTCCTTACCAACTGGACCAGCCACCTGCAGGCAATCGCCGACGCCCTCCGCGCCCCCGGGCACGACCCGGTCACCCTCAAGGGCGTGTACTGCTCCAAAATGTCGCAACGGTCCTGACCTGCAGGTTTTGGTGCGTGGCTTACGCGGCGCGGTGGTACTCGCTGATCACGCCGCCGAGGATCTCCCGGCGCTGCACCGTTTCGGGGCCATGTCCACGTTTGCTCGTCAGTCCGGACCTAGTCCCACGGGCCGATGCCGCCTTGTTCCGGCTGCTGGCCAGTCATGGCAGCGCCGGGCATGCCCAGGGCGTTCACGGAACGGGGCCGTACCTGCCTGACGGTTGCCTGCGCTCGATCAGGGTCAGCGCGGCGCATAGCAGCACCGGGGAGTTCTGGCAGATCGTCTTTCCGCGGCTGCAGGCGATCCAGGCCCGCAGATGGGGTGAGGGATAGGTGATGGTCCACGCGGGGAACGCGTAGCGCAGCGCGGCCAGGATGAACCGTGTGTCCTCATCGGGCACATCACCGTCACCGGCCACATCACCGTCACCGGGGAGGCTCAGGTAGTCCGCTGTCCCGGGGGGTCACAGTCACGGGACACCGGGTCGTCCCGGTAGTCAGCCTGGATCGCGTGTTCCAGCCCGGCCAGGGTATCCGCGACGAGGAACCGGCCGGTGTCACGGCGCAGCGCCACCCACCGGTCCCGGATATAGCTGAACAAATACGCGTCGCCCCATTCGAACATCAGCGCTTCCAGCTCGGACGGCTGCCCCATCATGAGCGCTCCGTCTCTGCTGCGGCTGGTTTGCGGCCGACCGCGGCCCAGGCCTGGCCCCGGCGGTGGCCGGGCACGAACACCGGGGCGCGCCATTGCCGGGCCGGGACGATACCCGGGTCGATGAGGTCCAGGCCGGTCATGAACCGGGCCAGGCCGCCGTGGCCGTGGTTGTAGACCGGGGCGGCGGTGTAGGTCCTGGCCATGTCGTGGCCGAGATCGGCGTCCCCGCCGACCACGGACATGATCACGTAACTGCCGGCCGGGAGGCCGCTGATCAGCTCGGCGGTGATCTTTTCCGCCTGGCCGGGCGAAAAGAAATGCATCGTCATGGCCAGGACCAGGCACAGCGGCTGGTGGAAGTCCAGGAACTTCCGGATTCCGCCAGTCGTACAGGATCTCCGCGGGCCAGGCCAGGTCCCCCGCACAGGCCAGCACGCGGGTGTTGTCGGCCAGCAGGTTCCGGGCGTGCGTGAGGACCTGGGCATCGTTGTCGACGTAGACGATCCGGGCGTCCGGGGTAATGGCCTGGGCGGTCTGGTGGGTGTTCGGCGCGGTCGGCAGCCCGCAGCCGATATCGAGGAACTGGCCGATCCCCTGCTGTGCGGCATAGGCGACGGCGCGGGCCTGGAACTGGCGGGCCTGGATCACCAGCTCCGCCGCCTGCGGGTAGACCTCCAGAACGTTCCGGGCCTGCTGCCCGGTCGGCTTCGAAGTTGTCCTTGCCGCCGAGCGAGGAAATCGTAGATCCGCGCGATCGTGGGCACTGCGGCGTTGACCTCTACTTCCGGTATGCGCAGTTTGCCGCGGAGCCGGTCCACCGTTTGCGCCTGGGCGAACACCGGCCGCACCTGCGGATCGGCAGCCTCCGCGACATAAAACAGCCTGTCGCCGATGACCTGCTGGCTGATGCGGTATTCGGGGAACTCCAGCCGCAGCCCGTCGAGTGCGGACCCGATCGGCAGGGCACTCCCGGTCCTGGTCACCGTGTCTCCTTGCGGCCGGTGGTGCAGGCGAACAGCATCGTCCTGGCGATGGACCCGTCCGGTTCGCGGAGCTCGTCCAGCAGCGCGAAGGCTTCCCGCTGGGCGGTCTCCAGGCGATCGGGGGTGATGTGCCGCCAGCAGGCGGCCCATGGTCCCTGGGATTGGGCGGCAGCCCACCACTGTTCCGGAGGCGCGGTAGGTCAGGGTCAGGGTGTGCACGCGGGTGGTGATGGCCTGATAGCGGCTGGCGGCCAGCAGCCCTTGCACGTCTTCCACCGATTCGAACGGGGGCCGGCGCAGCATGGCCGTGAACCCGGTCATTCCCTCGGGGCATGGCGGTGTCCGGGGGGGGGGGGGGGGGAGGGCATAGGGGGGGGGGGGGGGAGGGAGGGAGCGGTGAGGGGGGGATGCCACGGGGAAGAGGGACAGTTCGAGGGGATAGGTGCCGATGGTGAAACGGGCCATCAGCAGGGCACGGTCGAGGGAGTCGCCGTCGAGGGCGGCGGGCTGGGCGCGCCCGGCCAGTTCCCGCCACAGGTCGGCGGGTTCGCTGCTGATCACGCACCAGGTGCCGGGGCCGTCGCCACGGCAGGTGGCCTCGAACCGGTAAGTGCGGCTGTGGCTGGTGATAATCACGTCATAGCCGGGCAGCGCAGCGCGCAGAGCCGCCAGCTCCGTCAGCGCGCCGGACGGCACCGTGGCCGAGCCGGTGAACACATCCCACGTGGTCATGGCCGGTCCGGTGTGGTACTGCCGGGTCCGGTCGACCGCGAACAACGCCGCGCGGAGCACCGGGCCGTACTCGGGGTGGAAATCGGAGCCGAGCGCCTCGATGAGCTGTTCGCCGGTCCCTGCCGGATTCTGCTCACGCCATTCCGCTACGGCGGCGCGGGCCCGCTCCGGATCGCCGGGCTTGTCCTCGCGATACCTCACAGCGTGCCCTCACGTGCTGCCGCATCCCGCGGCCCTTCCGTCCCGGCGTCGCGGGCCCCGGATTGCATTCCGGTCACCCCTTTCCTGGCTGCAAGCCATCCGTGCCAACGCGGTAACAGCAGCCTGCCGGGAACGGGCACCTGTGTCATAGTGGGAACAGGGAGTGACTAGGAGCGTCTGGGAGCACGCGAGCGTTCCCAGAGATGTGACACCGACGCGAAGGTACGCGCAATGCCCGGTATCAACGGCGAGACGTTGCGTGCATGGCGGCGGTCACAAGGCTGGGACGTACCCGAGATGGCACGCCAGCTCCGGCGCGTAGCCCAGGGGCCGATCGCCGATCACGACGGCCTGATCCGCATGATCCGCGACTGGGAACGCGGCAGGCACAAGCTGACAGAGCGATACCAGCTTCTCTACGCCGCAGCGCTCGGAATCGAACCGGACCGCCTCACCCACGTACCCAGCGAACCGCCCCTGCTGGACCCCGCTGTATCCCTTCCACCAGCCACGGTCTGCACGGTCACCGGCGGTGATGTCGCGGTCATCCGCGTGATGCTCGACTCGCTGACAGCTTCGGACCGCCAGTTCGGCGGCGGCAACGCCCTGGCCCACGCCATGGACTACCTGCGCAGCATCGTCATGCCCCGTGTCGATGCGCAGGCTGATGAACAGGTGCAACAGGACCTTTACACGGTCGCGGTCGAGTTCAACCTGCGGGCCTCGTCGATGCAGGCGTTGCGGCTCAGGCCCGAATGCGTGAGCTCGGCGCCCTTGGGCCTGCCAGTGGTCCCCGAGGTATACAAGATCACCGCGTCGTCGTTATGGCGTCTCGCGGCTGGATTGTGAGCGCCGGCCAAGGCGGGTGCGGTAACCACGCTTGACGGCGACGTGTCACGCGAGGCAAGCATGCCGCGTAGTTAACCAGGAGCACCAGCAGCGTGTATGTGAACGCTGACGCCACATGCACCACATCAGGGCCCGGGCCGCGGACCATGTCCAGGACGAGGTACTCGGGGAGCTCCGTGATGCAGAAGGACACGTCGGACACGGTCCAGCCGCGCAAGAGAACGTTGCCGTGCAGCATGTCCCACGCCTGCAGCGCATTTGATGCCGCATCGGGGGGTGACAAGCTGGGTGCCAGGCATCCTCACGTAGCAGAGGCAAAGCACGATGCCGGCAACAGCACATGCGGCAAGCCAGGCCCCGTGCGCGCCGCGCCCCGCCAGACAGCCCCGCCGGCCCCGTGCCTGGGTGTGCTGCGCTCAGGCTGCGGTTGCCAGTTCGCGGGCGATGCCAGCTGCCCAGTCATCGATCTCCGGCCAGTCGCGGAAGTCGCCGTCGGGAAGAGCCGCGCGGGCGGCCGGGAGCTTGCGAAGCGACCGCTCGGCGAAGGTCAGCTTGCTGGGGTCCAGCGCACCGAAGAAGACGTGGTGACCGCGAGGGTGCAGTGCCTCAGTGAACTCGGGAATCTCTTTCGGCACTGTCACCGTGCGCAGGTCCCGGCCCTTGGCGTCGGCGGGTTCGGTGCCGAG
Source organism: uncultured Actinomycetes bacterium (assembly GCA_963739615.1). Classification (GTDB taxonomy): domain Bacteria; phylum Actinomycetota; class Actinomycetes; order Streptosporangiales; family Streptosporangiaceae; genus Palsa-504. The sequence goes on along the minus strand of CAVUBD010000027.1, from coordinate 5,335 downwards.
CGGACCGCTGCTGAACAGCCACACGGGCCTGGCGGCCAGGACCTTCGTGTTGCGCCGGACGAACTCGGTGGCTTCCTTGCGCCAGTGCGACTCGTACGCGGCGCTCCCGATCACGAAGGCGTCGTAGGCGGCCAGATCACCCGCATCCTTCACCGGACGCACGTCGGCCTGGCAGCCAGCCGTTCGCAGGCTCGCGGCGATGCGCCCGGCGATCCCCCGGGTTGCGCCGTGCTTGCTCGCATACACGACGAGAACAGACATTTTGATCATCTCCGCTTCCACGATCGGGCACACCGGAGGGAGCCGCCAAGGGCCGAATGTCCTCTGCCGGCAGGCCCGGTCACTGTGCGTGCCGAGAATCTCATCCGTGGCAGCGAGCAGCACAGTTGCGGTGTCGGCGGCCCGGCCGGGAGCCGCCGCCTGCGGCAGGTCCGCTGGAAGGAATGGAAGAGCACCGCCGCCAGGCGGCACAACCTGCGGGTACGCGGTATCTCCGAGAGCAACGCCCGTAAATGGGCTGATAGCAGCAAGGGATACTGGCGGGTTGCTGGCTCCGGGGTCCTTCAGGTGTCCCTGCCCGATGCCTACTGGAACCGCCTCGGCCTGCTGCCCCTCACCCAGACCTGGCAGCGTCTCAATCCGACGGCTTGACGAACCGCCGGATGCGGGCCCGCATGTCCGGTGGTGTGGGAGGGGGCGGGGCGACCCCGCCCCCTCCCCGATCATGCATCAGTGTTGTGATGTCATGCCCGGAGCTGGGCACGCAGCACTGAGTCGGCTGAGTGCGCGGGATCGCCGTCATTGGCCTGCCGGCTGATGTCAACATAGCTGTAACCGAGGGTCAGGGTGGCGGGCAGCCGGTAGCTGACGGGGCTGCCGGGCGTCAGCAGGACGCCGACCGGCAGCATCTTCCCGGACGCCGGCTGCAGCAGCCAGGCCTCGTAGAAATGCCCGCGCCCGGCCGGCGGCAGGCCGCTGATGGTGATGGTCATCTGCCGGGCCGCGGGGCCGAGACTGACCATGACGACTGTGCCATGTGCCGCTGCCGGCGCGCTGCCGCCCGCCACCGGCGATAGCGTGCCGGCTGCTACCGTGGCCGGCTGCGTCGCCGTGGCCGGCTGGGTCAGGACGTAGGTGCTGATCGCGGTCCCTGCGGCCAGTGCCACCGCGGCGGCCACCGCGCCGGCCCGCAGCCACCGGCGTGGCTGCCTTGTCACCGGCAGGGGCGGCAGATCGCCCGCTGTTTCCGGCGGCCCGGCGCTGGCCGCCGGAATCCCGCGCAGGAGGCGGGAGGCGCGGGTAAGTGCTATGTGCGCGCGCAGCGACTCATGCAGAGCCTGCGTGCACTGCGGGCACGTCTGGGCATGTCGCAGGACAGCCGCCGTGTCGGCCGGGCTCAGCTCGCCAGCCAGCAGCGCAGCCAGCTCGTCGCCGATGTGCGGGCTCATCGGCTTTCTCCGTCATCCAGCAGCGCGGCCAGCCGGCGCAGGCCGCGGGCCGCGCGCGCCTTCACGGTCCCGAGCGGGACATCGAGCCGCGCCGCGATCTCGGCCTGGGTATGGCCGCGGAAGTAGGCAAGCTCGAGTACCGTGCGCTGCTCCGGGGATAGCTGGCCCAGCATGCCGCGCACCGTCAGCGCGTCTGCGTAGCCGGCTGCCACGTCATTTTCCTGGTCCCTGACGACGTCGCGGAACTCGTCGAGAGGCACCACAGCGTGACGCCGCCTGCGGAGCTCGTCGACCACTCGCCGCTTGGCGATGGTGAAGACCCATGCGTGCAGAGACCGGGCCGGGTCGTACCTGCCGGCACTCTGCCAGACGTCGGTGAAGACCCGCTGGACCACGTCCGGAGCCTCGCTCGGGCCGACATAACGGCGAGCATAGGCCAGCACGCTGGGCCCGAGCAGCCGGTAGGCCTGCTCCAGTGCGTGCTGGTCCCCGGCAGCCAGGCGGGCACCCAGCGCGGGCAGCAGGTCAGCTTCGCTCGCATCTGGTACTGCGGCATATTCAGGTGCGCGGGATGCCGCCGGCTGCCCCGGCGGCCGCCGTGCGTCCGCGGCCGCGCCGTGCTCGCGGGAGGCGGTGCCGGTCCCGGCCGCCGGGACGTTGGCGCTGGAGTCCATGATGTCAACTTCCGTCTAAGGTTTGTCTAGAGACGGTAGCTCTCGCGGCCAGATATTGTCAAATGTCTGTCTAAGCGCTGTAGAGTGCTGGCATGGACGCTCCAGGCGGCTCGATGGACACTCCCGACGGCTCGCCGGTGCTGCGCATCGGTGAGCTCAGCCGGCGCGCCGGCGTGAGCGACCACGTCCTGCGGGCGTGGGAGAGCCGCTACGGCCTCCTGCAGCCGGTGCGCTCGGCGGGCGGCTTCCGGCTGTACTCCGAGGCGGACGCGCTGCGGGTCCGCCGGATGCAGGCCCACCTGGCCCGCGGGCTGTCGGCCGCCGAGGCGGCGCGAGCGGTGCTCGGGGAGGACAGCGGGGCCGGGGCGGACCCCGGCCGGGCCGCCGGGCCGCACCGCGCCCCGCCGGCGGCGGGTGAGCTGCCCGGTGACCTCCGGCAGGCCCTGGACGCCTTCGACGAGCCGGCCGCGCAGGCAGTCCTGGACCGGCTCGTGTCCGACCTGTCCCTGACGGCGGTGCTCCGGGACGTGGTGCTGCCGTATCTGGCCGAGCTCGGGGAGCGCTGGGAGCGGGGCACGGCCAGCGTCGCCCAGGAGCACTTCGCCAGCAACGTCATCCGCGGGCGGCTCGCCGGGCTGGCCCGGGGCTGGGGGAACGGGCACGGCCCCCGCGCCGTCCTGGCCTGCCCCCCCGGCGAGCTTCACGACCTGGCGCTGATGGTCTTCGGCATCGTGCTCAACCGCAACGGGTGGAGGATCGACTATCTCGGGATGAGCACCCCGGTCGAGGAGCTGACCCGGACGGTCGACGCGAGGCACCCGGACCTCGTCGTCCTGGCCGCGACCCTGCCGGAGAACCTCGAGCCCCTCGTTGCGCAGCTCACCGCGCTCGCCCGGCGCGCTCCGCTCGCCCTGGCAGGAGCCGGCGCCACGCCGCAGATCGCGGGCGCCGCGGGAGCCCGGCTGCTGGCCGGCGACCCAGTCACCGAGGCCGAGAATATCCAGTGGCCGCGGTGAACGCGCTCGCGGGCGGCGCCTCCGGCTTCGCGGACAGCCGACCGTGCCCGGCCCTGGCCGAGACCGGCCCGGCGTGGCCGCGACAACACGCCACCCCGGCTGCTACCACGGCGCCAGCGGACCATCCAACCGGCCCGCCGCCGAATATCCGCACCGGTTCCCTCGACTGGATGGCGCGCGGCGCGTGTCAGAGCCCGCTGGAACACGTACTGAGCCTCGCTGGTCCCCCCGGCAGCCAGGCGGGCACCCAGCGCGGCCGCAGGTCAGCTTCACTCACATCTGGTACTCCGGCATATTCAGGTGCGCCGGATGCAACCGGCTGCGCTGCGGCAGCGAAGTACAGGGTGACGTGGCAGCATCCGCGCCGCGTCTGTCTGCTTAAACGGAGCACCTATGAAACTGAGAAGGCTTCTCGCGGCCGGGCTGGGAGCCGCTGCCGTGACCCTGGCGGCGCTGCTGGCGGCAGCTCCGGCGGGCGCAGCCGCCGGCAACGCGACGATCACGGTCGTGCACGGCATCCCGGCCACGCCGGTCGATGTCTACGCCAACGGCAGCAAGCTCCTGTCGGACTTCACCTTCAAGACGGTCACCCAGCCGCTGAGCGTGCCCGCCGGCAGCTACACGATCGACGTGCGCAAGGCCGGTGCCGCGCCGACCAGCGCGCCGATCCTGTCAGCGACCGAGAATGTTCCGGCCGGGGCGAATGTCACGCTCGTGGCCGACCTGTCAGCCGCCGGGAACCCGGCGCTCGTGCCGTTCGTCAACGACACCACTCCGGTCGGCTCCGGGAAGGGGCTGCTGGTGGTCCGGCACACCGCGGCGGCACCCGCCGTGGACGTTTATGCGGGCTCGGCCAAGGTCATCAGCGGGCTGGCCAACGGGAACCAGGCCAAGCTGGCCGTCCCGGCCGGCACCGTGCCGGCGAAGGTCACGCTGGCGGGGCAGTCCAGCGCTGTCATCGGCCCTGTCAACGTCCCGGTGACCGCCGGGATGGCCACGGTGGTCTACGCCATCGGCTCGGCATCGGGGCACACCCTCACCGCGGTAACCCAGCAGTATCCGCTGGGCGGCGCGCCGGCCAGCGCGCAGGCCGGCAGCGGCGGCATGGCAGCAGACCCGGCCACGCCGGGCTGGCCCTTCGCGGTCATCGGCGCGGCCGGCCTGATGCTCGCCCTGGCCGGCGGATTCCGGCTGGTGCGGCGCTAGGCACCGTGCGCGCCAGCCACTGGCGGCCCCGCTGGCCGGCTACCGCGCTCCTGGCGGGCGTGCTGCTGGCCGGCGGAGCCGCTGCCGGGCACACCCTGACCGGTCCGCCCGACCACAACTTCGGTGCCGTTCCGGCCGCGGCGCCCGCTTCGGCCGCGGTCGCGGCACGCCAGGGTGCAGCATCGAGTCACCGGGCCGCCGCAGCGCCGGCACAGATCCCGGTAGCTGCCATCGCCGCCCCGACCCGGCTGAGGATCCCCGCGATCGCAGTCGACGCCCCGGTCGTGCCGGTGGGCGTCGCCGCCGGCGGCACCCTGAACATCCCGGCCGACCCCTCAGTCATCGGCTGGTGGGCTGGCGGCGGCTCACCGGGTCAGCCGGCCGGCACCACCGTCCTGGTCGGGCACGTTGACAACGTGGCGACTGGCCCGGGGGCACTGTTCCACCTCAGGGACATGCGGCCGGGCCAGACCATCACGCTGCAAACAGGCGGCCGCACCTACCAGTACGTCGTGCGGGCGATGCGCGCCTACGCCAAAGCCGGCCTGCCCGCCGCCGCCATCTTCAGCCAGCAGGTCGCAGCCCGGCTGGCCATCGTCACCTGCGGCGGCCCGTTCAACCCGGCGACGCATCACTACCTCGACAACATCATCGTCTACGCGGTCCCGGTGCGGCCCGCTAGGTGACGCGCGCGCTGGCCGCGTCACCCCATCTCGCCCACGATGACCAACCTGCCCGGGCGAAGGCGAAGAACGGCACGACGCCCTATTCCATCGTGACCCCGGCCACGATCGCCGCCTGCGAAGGCAAGCCGGATGCGGTGAGTCAGCCCGGCGCCATCGCCGATCACAACACCGCCCCCAGTGAACGAGGCCATCGAATGCCGCCGGCCGGCCCATGACCGCTGCCCAAAGACGCCTGGTGAGCGCACCGGCTGCAGCAGGCCGTAGCGGCTCTCCCAGGCCCGGAGTACGTGGTCGCTGACCACCAG
>CAVUBD010000026.1:0-73109 GCA_963739615.1 uncultured Actinomycetes bacterium | reverse complement strand
GCCCGGCTTGACCGGGCGATCCAGTAACCCCTGCCGTCCGAGAGCTTCACCGGCGCTGCGGGTTACTGGATGCCCCGCCTTGAAGCCACGGCTGTCCGGTTTAGGCTGTGGCATAGGCTGAGGCTCATCTGGCGCTGGTCTTGGAGGAAGTTCGGCGGCGGATTCGAGCAGGCGGTCGAGCCTGCGGCGGTGCATGAGGTTGGTGCGAACCAGCCTGGCGAAGGCCAGGGGGCTTGTGATGGCTTTCTGGGTCGCCTGAGCGAGGCGGAGCAGCAGGAAGGTTATGAGAGCGCAGGCGATCTGGATGCGCACGGCATTCTCGGAGGTACCGAGGAAGCGGGTGATCTTGAGGACCTGCTTGATCCAGCGGAAGAACAGCTCGATGGCCCAGCGGCGCTTGTAGAGATCGGCGATCTCCTGGGCGGTGGCATCGAGGTCGTTGCTGAGGATGCGCAGCACCTTGCCGGTCTCGGTTTTGACCCGGACCTCGCGCACGGCGTCGGCAAGGGGATTACGCCGGCTCTTGGCCTGGCGGGCGGGCAGGAAACCGATGCGGTCGGAGAGGATATTGCCGTCGGCTGCCAGCGGCAGCTCTTCGACGAACTCCCGAAGCGGCGTATAGCAATACGTAAACGCGGCGGATACGCATCGCCGTCGCCATCACCGACGACGACCAGGCCGCCTGACCCGCACAACCGGACACCGTAACGCTCTGACCAGGCCCGAAACCAGCCACAGCCGCCGGGCCCGCGTCAGCACGCCCGCACGCCTGGCCCACGTGAGATGACGTCCCGCCAGAAACCGCCGGCGTCGCTGCCGCGCTACGGGGCAGGCAGGCTCCCGGGTCCCGCCACCGCCAGCCCGGCGCCGCTGCCGCGCGCATAACCGCAGGCCAGCGCATGGCCGAGGTCCGCTGCCGCGCTGCGGCTAGAGTGGATTTTCTTGGTCAGGCAGCGCAAGGCGGTCATCGACGACCGCCTGCCCGCCCCGCCCATCCGCCGCAGGGAGCTGGTCACCCGGCTCCTGAGAGGCGAATGCGAATGGTGCGGCCAGCGGGCCACGGTGGAAACCCACCAGGTCCGCAAGCTGGCCGACCTCACCTCGGCCGGGCAGGCAGCCGCCCGCCTGGGCGGTCCTGATGGCGAGAATGCGGCGCAAGACGCTCATCGTCTGCGCACCCTGCCACCGGGCCATCCACGGCGGGAAGCCAGCCGCGGCCTGCACGTCAACATCGCTGGAGAGCCGGGTGCATTGAAAGGTGCCCGCCCGGTTCGGACCGGGGGTCGCCGGAAAAAGGGCCTGCGCCACAGGCACCTCGCCGGCGGCCTACCGGTGTTTCGTGGTGCTGGAGGAGGCCGGGCTGGCGGTACAGCTGGTGAGCTCTTCGCAGGCCAGGAACCTGCCGGGCCGCCCGAAGACCGATAAGGAGGACGCGCGGTGGATCGCGCGGCTGACCGAGATGGGGATGCTGCGGTCCTCGTTCGTGCCGCCGCCGCAGATCCGGGCGCTGCGGGTCTATACCCGCCACATCTGGGACCTGACCGCGGACCGCACCCGGTACTGGCAGCGTCTCGAGAAGCTGCTCGAGGACGCCCTGTGCAAGCTGACGTCCGTCGTCTCCAGGCTGGCCGGGCATCAGACCGCCCGCGCGGTCATCGAGAAGATGATCGAAGGGGAACGCGACCCGCGGGTCCTGGCCGCCCTGGGCCAGGGGAAGATGCGCAACGAGAAGCTTCCCGCGCTCGCCGAGGCGCTGTCCGGGATGCGGTTCGGCCCGCAGCACGCGCACGCCGCCGCGTCCCTGCTGCGCGCTATCGACCTGCTGGACGCGGAGCTGCGGGAGCTGCACGAGCGGGTCACCGCGCACCTGGCCGAGATCCCCGGCTCCTGGGGCGTGGACTCCGACGGCGTCACCGGGCCCGGGGCCGGACGGGCCGCTGACGCTGCCGCGCTGCCGGCCGCGGAGCGGCTGGATGAGATTCCCGGCCTGGGCCGGGAATCTGCCATGGCGCTGATCGCGGAGATCGGCCTGGATATGAGCCGTTTCCCGACCCCGGAAGCGCTGGTGTCCTGGGCTGGCCTTACCCCGACCGCGCGGCAGTCCGGTCCCCGCTCGGGCCGCGGGAAGAAGGGGCACGGCAACACCTACGCCAAGCGGATCGCGGTCCTGGCCGCCTATGCCGCCGCGAACACCGACACGTTCCTCGGCGAGCGGTTCCGCCGGCTGTCCTCCCGTCCCGGCGGCGGCGGGCGGAAGAAGGCCGGCTGCGCCGTCGGCCGGTCGATCCTGGTCATCGTCTGGCACCTGCTCAACGACCCCGCCGCCCGCTACCGCGACCTCGGACCTGACTGGCACGCCCGGCACACCGACCGCAGCCGCAAGGCCCGCAACGCCAGACGACAGCTCGAAGCCCTCGGCTACGACGTCATCATCACCCTCCGGGAGGACGCCGCCTGAGCCAGGAGCCACCGACAACCGCATAACCGCCACCACGGCCTGGGCAGCGCTTGCCACGGGGCCATCTCGTCATGCCCGGAACCGCGGTCACGCTGGACGGCTGAGGTGGTTATTTCTTGGTCAGACCGCTCCCTTTGGCCACTCGGGCAACCTGCCTTAACGCCGGGCGGCGCCCAGATCCAGGATGTGGTGGCAGTCTCAGACGATCATGCCCAGCGGTTGCTGAATCCGGGTCGTGAACGCCGCGAGCCAGCGGGCCGCGAGGGCTCCGTCGATCGCGCGGTGGTCGACCGACAGGGTGCAGCGCATGGCGGTCGCCACGGTCACGGCGCCGCCGGCGACGACCGGCTGCGGCTTGGCCGCGCCTACGGCGAGGATTCCCGACTGCGGCGGGTTGATGATCGCGGCGAACTCCAGCGTCCCGTACATGCCGAGGTTGGAGATCGAGAAGACGCCGCCTTCCAGTTCGTGCTGCAGCAGCCGCCGGTCGCGGGCGCGCTGCGCGAGGGACCGCGCCTCCGCGGCGATCACGGACAGGCGCTTGGCCTGCACGCCGCGCAGCACGGGCGTGACCAGGCCGCCGTCGGTCGCCACGGCGATCGACACGTCGACGGACTCGTGCGCCACCAGCCCCGCCTCGCTCCAGGTGACGTTCGCCTCCGGCACGTCACCGAAGGCCGCGGCGACCGCCATGATGACGAAGTTGTTGACCGAGATCTTCACCGGCGCGGTCTCGTTGATCCGCTGGCGCAGCCCGAGCAGTTCGTCGACGACGCACTCCGTGGTCAGGTAGAAGTGCGGCGTCGCGGCCTTGCTCTCGGTGAGGCGGCGCGCGATGGCGCGCCGGGCAGGCGTGTGCGGGATGAGCGTGCCGAAGCCCGGCTGCGGGGCCGCGGTGACGCCATCGCGATCTTCGTCCGCGGCCGGCCGGGGCTGGCCGGCGAGCCGTTCCAGGTCGCGGCGGACGATCCGGCCGTTCGGGCCCGTGCCCGCGATGGCGGCCAGTTCGAGGCCCTTCTCACGGGCGATCTTGCGCACGATCGGGCTCGCGAAGATGCGGGCCTGGGGTGCCCGGCCCCCGGCCGGAGCTCCGCCGCCGAGGGCGGCGTCGATGTCGGCGTCCGTCTCGCCGTCCGCCACCAGCACCGCGATGGGCGCGCCGATCTCGCCGGTGCCGCCCGCCGCGAGCACGATCCGGCCGACGACCCCGGCCTGCTCGGCGGCGTACTCGACGACCGCCTTCTCGGTCTCGACCTCGGCGAGCGGGTCTCCGGGGGCCACGGTGTCGCCGGGGGCGACCAGCCAGCGGGCGACCACCGCCTCCGTCGCGCCCGCGAGCACGCCCGGCATCCGCACCACCGACGCCATCAGCCGGCCCTCCCGAAGCCGGCGCGCACCAGTTCCAGCCCGGCGGCGACCTCCTCGGTGCGGGCGATCGCGGCGCGCTCGAGCACCCTGGAGATGCTCGGGCTCGCCTCGGCGCCCGCCACCCGCTGCACCGGCTGGTCGAGCCAGTCGAAGAAGCGGCGCTGGACCTCGTCGGCGAGCCAGCCGCCGTAGGAGGTGCCCTGCGCGCCCTGCTCGACGATGAGCACCGCGTTCGTCTTGGCGATGCTGTCGCCGATGGTCTGCCAGTCCAGGCTCGCCCGGTCCAGGAAACGCAGGTCGATGAGCTCGGCGTCGACGCCGGTCTGCTCGATCGCCTGCCGGGCGTGCTCGACCATCGACAGGTACGTGAGCACCGTGACGTCGCGGCCCGCCCGCCGCACGGCGGCCGTGCCGAAGGGGATCTGGTAGTCGAGGTCGCCGGCCGGGAAATCGCCCTCGGAGCCGTAGAGGTCGACATGCTCGATCATGAGCACCGGGTCCTCGATCGCGAGCGCCGCGTTCATCAGGCCCACGTAGTCGTACGGGGTCGAGGCGGCCATGATCCGCCAGCCGGGGCTCGTCGCGAAGATGCCCGCGGGGTCCATCAGGTGCTGGGAGCCGTAGCCGGACCCCAGGGCGACCTTGGTGCGCAGCACGAGCGGCACCGGGTTGCGGCCGCCGAACATGTGGCGCGCCTTGCCGATCTGGTTGAACACCTGGTCGGCCGCGACCCAGAGGAAATCCGGGTACATGAACTCGACGACCGGGCGGAACCGGCCGTCGACGGCGAGCCCGCCGCCGAGCCCGGCGAAGGCGTTCTCGCTGATGGGCGTGCCGAGCACGCGGCCGGGATACTTGGCCGCCAGGCCCTTGGTGGCGCCGTTCGTGCCGCCGCCCAGGCGGTGCACGTCCTCGCCGAGCACGACGATGCGCGGGTCCTCTCCCATCCGCCGGTCCATCACCGCGGCCACGGCGTCGATGAGCTTGCCGCGCGTGAGCTCGCCGGCGAAGTCCCGTTGCTCGACCGCGCGCGCGCCGGCGAGTTCGGAGAGATCGCCGCGGATGCCGACGTCGACGAAGGCAGGATCCGGCCACAGCTCCGGGCGGATGCGGCGGACGCCGGGCCTGGCGGCCGGATCCTGCTCGACGAGCGCGCCGGCGGCCAGCCTCATGGCGTGGCGCGCCTGCTCTCGAACGGAGGCGACGCCCGCCTCGTCAATGAGGCCGAGCCTGGTCATCTCGGCCGCGACGCGGCCGAGCGGGTCGCGGGCGCGCCACGCGGCCTCTTCCTCCCTGGTGCGGTAGCCGAAGGCGCTGCCGGGGAAGGGGCCGTTCTGGTGGAAGAAGCGGTAGACGAGCGCCTCGATGACGACCGGGCCCGCGCCGGAGCGCAGCCGTTCCTGCGCTCGCTGCATCGCGAGGTGCACGGCGAGCGGGTCCATGCCGTCGACCCGCCAGGCCGGGATGCCGAAGCCGAGCGCCCGCGCCGAAAGCCGCGGTTCCCCGGTGGCCTCCTCGACCGTGGTGGCGACGGCGTAGCGGTTGTTCTCGATGAAGAAGCAGAGCGGCAGCCGCCACGCGGAGGTGAGGTTGAGGCTCTCCAGGACCGAGCCGATGTTGACCGCGCCGTCGCCGAAGTAGGTGACCGTGAGGTCGTCGGTACCGGAATGCCGCTGCGCCCAGGCGTGGCCTGCCGCCATCGGCACGCCGCCCCCGACGATGGCGTTGGTGCCGAGCGCCCCGGCCTCAAGCCACTGCAGGTGCATGGAACCGCCGCGTCCGGCGCAGTAGCCCTGGGCGAGCCCGAGGATCTCGGCGAGCGTGCGCTGCAGCACGGCCTGGACCTCGGGCGTCACCAGGTCCGCCAGGTCACCCGCGCCCTTCGTCACGTGCGTGATGGCCTTGGCCAGGAACTGGTGGTGGCCGCGATGGGAGCCGTTGACGGCGTCCGCCGACCGCAGCGAGACGATGGAGCCGACCGCGCCGCCCTCCTGGCCGATGCTGGAGTGCGCGGGCCCGTGGACGAGGCCCTCGCCGGCCAGCTCGAGGACGGTCTCCTCGAAGGCGCGGATGAGGTGCAGCTGCCCGAGCATGGTCGCGAGCAGCCCGGGGCCGGCCGCCTTCCAGTCCGCCGCCGTCGTGCTCAGCTCGACCCACTCCGCCGCGGGGTGAAGGCGCTTCTCGCGTGGCATCCGCGTCTCCCTCGATCAGCCTGGCTCGATCAGCCTGGCTCGATCAGCCTGGCCCGGTGTGCTGACCGCCTGGCAGGAGGCTACCGCGCACATGTATCCATATCAACGGGCGACTTGGGGGAATCCCTGGAGATCCGGAGTTTATGGATACATACTTGGCCGAGGAGGAGTCAATGGGTACAGGAATTCCCGGACTGCGCGGCGGCGACCACATCGGCATCACCGTCCCCGATATGGAGCAGGCGCACGCCTTCTTCGTGGACGTGCTCGGCTTCGACCACGTCTACTCGCTGCCGGAGATGCGGCACGACGACGACTGGATGCTCGATCACCTCAACGTCGCGCCGGGCGCGGTGGTCCTCCAGATCCGGTTCTACCGCTGCGGCTCCGGCCTCAACGTCGAGGTCTTCGAGTACGAGCCCCTGCCGGGCCAGCGCCCGCAGCCGCGTAACAGCGACGTGGGCGGCCACCACCTCGCCCTCTACGTCGACGACATGGACGCGGCCGTCGCGTACCTGCGCGCGAAGGGCGTGCGACTGCTCGCCGGGCCGGTCGCGAGCCGCAACGCCTCGGCCGGGCAGCGCTGGCAGTATTTCCTGTCCCCGTGGGGGATGCAGTTCGAGCTCGTGAGCTTCCCCGCGGGCAAGGCGTACGAGTCGCAGGCCGCCGTCAAGCTCTGGCACCCGGCGTATCCGGCGCAGTGAGCTACGACACCGGGTACCGGGAGAACGTCGCGAGCCACCGGATCGCGGACAGCCTGCGCACCGAGATCCTGGGGGGACGCTACCTGCCCGGCGAGCGCATCAGGCAGGAGGACGTCGCGGCACGCTCCGGCGCCAGCCGGATCCCGGTGCGCGAGGCGCTGCGGATGCTCGACTCCGAGGGGCTCGTCACCCTCGTCGCCAACTCGGGCGCCTGGGTCACCAGGCTGACGCTGCGCGAGTGCGCCGAGACCTACCTCATCCGCGAGCGACTGGAGCCGCTGCTGCTGCGCACCAGCATGCCGCGCCTCGACGCCGCCGCGGTCGGCCGTCTGGGCGGGCTCGTCGGCGAGATGGAGGCAGGGGCCGGGCTCAGCGCCTTCATGCTCGCCGACCGGGACTTCCACCTGTCCAGCTACGCGGGGGCGGCCGGGAGCGAGATGTGGCAGATCATCCACCGCCTGTGGAATACCACCCAGCACTACCGGCGCGAGTTCACCAAGCTGGCCTGGGGAGACGGCCTGAGCGTCACGCACCTGGAGCACCGCCTGCTGCTCGACTGCCTGCGCAGGCAGGACCCGGACGACGCCGAGCGGGTGCTCGTCATGCACATCCGCCGCACCCGGCTGGAGCTTGAGAAACATCCCGAGATCTTCGCCTGAGGAGGAGTCATGATCCCACCGGAGCGCCCAGCGGGCGTCCGGCCCATCGGTGCCCCCGGCCACATGGGGGTCGACTACGAGGAGCGCGTCGACTTCGCCCGGCTGCGCGGCTACCGCATCGCGCGGGCCAGGGCGGCGCTTGAGGCGAGCGAGTGCGGCGCGTTCCTGCTCTTCGACTTCTACAACATCCGCTACACGACGCAGACCTGGATCGGCGGCGCGCTCGGCGACAAGATGATCCGCTACGCCCTGCTGTTCCGGGACCGGGACCCGGTCCTGTGGGACTTCGGCTCGGCGGTGCGGCATCACAAGCTGTACTCCAGGTGGCTGCCGGACGAGAACTGGCGGCCCGGGTTCCTCGGCTTCCGCGGCGCGGTCGCCCCCGAGGCGGGCCTGATGCGCGACGCGGTGACCGAGATCAAGTCGCTGCTCGCCGAGGCCGGGGTGGCCAGCGCGCCGCTCGGCCTCGACATCGTCGAGCCCCCGTTCCTGTTCGAGCTCCAGCGGCAGGGCATCGCGGTGCGCGACGCCCAGCAGGCCATGCTCGACGCCCGCGTCATCAAGTCGCCCGACGAGATCATGCTGCTCAACCAGGCGGCGGCCATGGTCGACGGCGTGTATCAGGACATCGCCGGCGTGCTCAAGCCGGGCGTGCGCGAGAACGAGATCGTCGCGCTGGCGAGCAAGCGGCTGTACGAGCTCGGCAGCGACCAGGTGGAGGCGGTCAACTCGATCTCGGGCGAGCGGTGCAACCCGCACCCGCACAACTTCACCGACCGCATCATCCGGCCCGGCGACCAGGCCTTCTTCGACATCATCCACTCCTTTAACGGCTACAGGACCTGCTACTACCGCACCCTCGGCGTCGGCAGCGCCACGCAGAGCCAGCACGACGCCTACACCCAGGCGCGGGAGTGGATGGACACGGCGATCGCCGCCGTCAAGCCCGGCGTCTCCACTAACGTCGTCGCCCGGGTGCTGCCGCGGGCGCAGGATTTCGGCTTCGACAGCGAGCTCGCCGCCTTCGGCCTGCAGTTCGCGCACGGGCTCGGGCTCGGCCTGCACGAGCGGCCGATCATCTCGCGGCTCAACTCGCTGGAGAACCCGGTCGAGCTCGAGGCGGGCATGGTCTTCGCGATGGAGACCTACTGCCCGGCCTCTGACGGCATCTCGGCGGCGCGTATCGAGGAGGAGGTCGTCGTCACCGGCTACGGCACCGAGATCCTCACGAAGTTCCCGGCCCAGGAACTGTTCGTCGCGAACAAGTACTGAAAGTCATTTACCCGAACGGCCCTCGGTTCGTGCCGCTGAGCACCTGGCACGCGATCGCCGCGGCGGCGACGACGTTGAGCGAGTCGACCCCGGCCGCCAGCGCGCCGGGATGCATCGGGATGCGGACCGCCTGATCCGCCTCGTGCCGCCACCGGGAGGACAGGCCATCGCCCTCGGTGCCGAGCAGCAGCGCGGTCCGCTCCCCCGCCGCGGCCTCGCCGATCGGCGTCGCGGCCGGGTCCGGCGTCAGCGCCAGCAGCCGGAATCCCGTGTTACGCAGGTCCGCCAGGCCGTCGTGCCAGCCCGTCATGCGGGCGTACGGGATGGCGAACACGGCGCCCATCGAGACCTTCACCGCGCGCCGGTACAGCGGGTCGGCGCACCGCGGCGACAAGATCACCGCGTCCACGCCGAACGCGGCGGCGCAGCGGAAGATGGCCCCGACGTTGCCGTGATCGACGAGGTCCTCCAGCACGATCACCCGCCGGGAGGCGGCGGCCAGGGCCGCGGCCGCCGGGAGCGGCTTGCGGTGCAGCGAGGCGAGCGCACCACGGTGGATGCGGTAGCCGGTGAGCCGTTCGGCTATATCGTCGGGAACGACGTACACGGGGGCGCCGGTCGCGGGCAGCACCGGCAGGTCGCCCAGCCGGCACTCGGCCACCAGCATGGAACGCACCGGGTAGCCGGCCGCCACGGCGCGGCTGATCACCTTGGCTCCCTCCGCGATGAACAGCCCGTGCGCGGGCTCGAGCCGAGTCCGCAGCTGCACGTCCGTCAGCCGGGTGTAGTCCGCCAGCCGGGGATCATCCGCGTCCGTCACTCGCTGCTGCATGCGTCAAGTGTCGTGCACCGGCCCAGCAGGATTCCGCGGTCGCCAGGATGAGCGCCCGGGACGCCGCCGGGTCGAGCGAGGCATCGGCCAGCATCGCAAACGCGATCCGGTGCAGGTACGTCTCCCGCTCCCCCTCCACGATGAAACTGCTCCTGAGCTGCTCGGTGCTGACCACGTCATGCAGCGGCGCGGCGCTGTCGGTCTCGAAGCCGAAGATGACGAAGGACTCCCCGAAGACCGCGTGCTGCGCGTCCAGGGGAAGAATCCGCAGCACCAGGTTCTGCCGGTCCGCCTCGCGCACGAGATGCTGAAGCTGCTCGTGCATCACCGCGTCGCCGCCGACCCGGCGCCGCAGGACCGATTCGTCAAGCACGACCGTCAGCTGCAGCCCGTCACGATCCAGCACCTGCTGGCGGCGCAGCCGGACCTTGACCAGCCGTCCGATCATGCCCGGCGTCATCGGCTCGACCCGGTTGTAGCTGCTGATGATGTGCCGGGCGTAGCCTTCGGTCTGCAGCAGGCCGGGTATCACGTCAAGGTGCCAGATGGCGATGGACGCCGCCTCGTGCTCCAAGCCGATGAACTGCTGGTAGTCCTTGGAAAGGCTGTCGCCGAAGTCTTCCCACCAGCCCTTGCCGGCCGCGTCCTCGGCCAGCCCGAGAAGCAGCGCGCGCTGCATCCCGGTCACCTGGTAGTAGTCGAGCAGCCTCGCGACCTCCCGCGGCCGCAGCCCCGTCCTGGCCCGCTCGTACCTGCTGATCTTGGAGGGAGACCAGGCCAGGGCGTGGGCGACGGCGTCTCCGCTCTTCCCCTTGCCCTCCCTGAGTCCGCGCAGTTCGGCGGCCAGCCGGCGCCGCCGCACCGAAGGGCTTGCTGGCGCGGTCATCGGACGTCCTTCCTCCGCAGCGCCACGCTGTTCGCCGAAACGCACCGTATGGCACCCTTAGTACCTGTCTACTCGCTTATCGTAACCACGACGCCCGGCCGTCCGTCAAGGCGCAGGATCAGCCGTTACTCAAGCAGGGCGGCGCCGCCGGGGCAGTGCGGTACCGTACGGGGTTGGCCATGCTGGGCCACTACCTGGGGAGGCTCCTGTTGCACGACCAGAAAAGGCGACTGCGACCGGTTCGCAGCTTCGCCGTCCTCGTTAACCTGCTGCTGCTCGCAGTCCTGGTGAGCGCATGCCCAGCGGGTCGACGGCCGCATCCTCGACCTCTGCTCCAGCCTCCGCCGGCGCCAGCAGCACAATCAGTGCCGCGGCCGCTAACGGCGGCTGCCCGACCTCGAACACGACGCCGTTCGCGAAGACGAAGTTCGTGCTGCACGTCGGGCTGGCGGCAGGCACGTTCCACCGCTACATCTACAAGCCGTTCCAGGCGGGCAGTTTCAGGTCCGGCGCCCACGGCCGTATCACGGCACTGCTCAAGGCGGGCGCGACGGCGCTGTTCGACGAGCACGAAGTGCGCAAGGCCATTCAGGACGTCAAGGCGAGCCCGGCGCTGTGCAAGGTGCTGATCGCTCCGCTGACCGCGCTGGACAGCAAGTTCCTGGCGATCAAGTCCCAGATCGCCGGCGGGGACACCAGCGGCCTGGCCGACGCGAACAGTTCGGTGGCCTCGGTCAGTTCCCTCAGCGCGCAGGGCGGCGCGCCGATCACAGAAAGCACGGACGAGAGCCAGGGCTGACCAAGCCCGGCGTGCCTGACCGAGGGTTAGGCTGGATGCCATGTTTGACCTGCCTTCGCTCGAGGAAATGCCCGAAGACCTACGAGCCCGCATCAAGGAGGTCGCGGAGAAGTCCGGCTTCGTGCCCAACATCTTCCTCAGCCTGGCTCGGCGGCCTGCCGAATGGCGGGCGTTCTTCGCCTACCACGACGCGCTGATGGACAAGGAGACACCCGGGCTCAGCAAGGGCGACCGGGAGCTGATCGTGGTGGCCACCAGCGCGGAGAACCACTGCCTGTACTGCGTGGTGGCCCACGGTGCGATCGCCCGCATCCGGACGCGCAACCCCCGGATCGCGGACCAGGTGGCCACCGACTGGCGCAGCGCCGAGCTTGACCACCGCCAGCGCGCCATCCTCGAGGTCGCCGTCAGGATCGCGGTTGAGCCGTGGACGGTCAGCGACGAGATCCTGGGTTCGCTGCGCGCTCACGGCCTGACCGACGACGACATCTGGGATGTCGGCTCGATCAGCGCGTTCTTCGCCATGTCGAACCGGCTGGCGCACCTGACCAAGACCATGCCGAACGACGAGTTCTACCTCCTCGGCCGCCTGCGTCGGACCCCGCCTGCGTGAGCAGGCGGCATGACGGAAGCGCCGGATATGCCTCGAGCAGCGCCGCAGCCGTCGAGAGCAAGCTCCGACGGGTCAATCAAACTTGTGCGAAACTGCTAAATATGGGTACGGGAACGATTCTGGGGCTGAACGGCGCCAACGGAGTTGGCCACGATGGTGGCGCGGCCCTTGTCATTGACGGACGATTGGTAGCGGCCGTTGAAGAGGAGCGGTTGACTCGCCGCAAACGCTCGTTTGGTATGCCACCCTTGCGGTCTTTGGTGGAAGTATTGCGACTCAGCTGGAATCAGTCCCCAGGACATCGACACGGTCGCCTATCCGTGGTTCCCGCCGGCAATGGGGATGAAGTCCGAAGAGATCACCGCAATCCTCGAATCATGGTTTACCCGAGCGGGCTTGCCCATTTCTCCGCATACCAGCTTCCAGTACGTGAATCACCATGACGCCCACGCCTGGACCGGCACGGCTTTTCTGCCCGCTGAGGCGGCGGACCGCGACGTCGCCATCCTCGTATTGGACGGGACAGGCGAGTCCACCTCAGGTGCCGCCTACCATTTTAATTCCGAGATGACGAAGCTCTGGAATCTTGAGCAGTCATCATCGCTCGGAATCTACTATGAAGCCGTTACACAGTTCCTGGGCTTCGAGTGGGGCGAGGAGGGAAAGACGATGGGACTCGCCTCCTATGGGAGGGAATCGGGCCTCCAGCTCCCGTCATTGCCCGATCGGCGATTCACCGGCGAGCTGCCCCAATTCGCGAGTATCACCGAGACGCCACGAAGTCTGCATGAGCAGATTCGCTCCGGTTTCATTGCCGAGCTGATCTCGTCCCACGAGAGGGCCGACTCGTTCAACAATCGCGCTGACCTTGCGCTTGGCGCCCAGAGGGTTCTGGAGGATCGGATTCAGGCCTATGCCGACGAACTGCTGGATGGCGTCGGCCACCTCATCCTCAGTGGGGGAATCGCCCTTAATTGCTCTGCCAACGGCCGGCTCGCGAGGCGCTGCCGCGATCGGGGCGTTCAACTTGTCGTCCCACCTCCGGCTGGCGACTCTGGAGTGGCGATAGGCGCGGCGATCGCGGTCGCCTGGCAGAATGCGCGCTCCCCCATCTCGGTGAATGACGTTGGCCTCGGGCGGAATTTCCCTGCCGAGGAAATCGGAGCGGCCCTGCATGACTTCGGGCTTCAAGTTATCCCGTGCGGACCAGATGCCGTGGCCAGAAAGCTGATGTACGAATCAGAGATCTGTGGCTGGATACAGGGCGGCAGCGAGATCGGACCGCGCGCCCTCGGGCGCCGATCAATCCTGGCACGGCCGGACTCGAAAAGGGTTCGCGACAGGCTTAACTATCTTAAGGGTCGCGAAAGCTGGCGCCCACTTGCACCGTCCCTTTCCATGGATGAGTTCGAGCGATCATTTCATGGCTCAGTGCCATCGCCCTACATGCTCATGGCAGCGCAGGCGGCACCGGGCGCCGAGGACCGACTGGGAGGCGTGATCCATGTGGACGGCTCCGCTCGGCCGCAGGTTGTGGAAGACCATGGTCCTTATCGTTCCCTGCTTGCCGAGATCGCGAGGTTGGCCGATGCCGAGGCGGTGACATGCACGTCGTTCAACGCCTCGGGCGAGCCGTTGGTTTATTCACCTCTCGACGCCCTTGTATCGGCCAGAAAGATGTCCCTGGACTTCCTAGCCGGAGACGGTTGGCTCTGCGATCTCGACTAGCTCAGAGGCGAAACTCGGCGAGCGCGGGAAGCGCTGATCCGTCAGGCGTAAACAAGGCGCGGGCCTGCAGGAAGTCGGGGCAGTGCCCAAAAGTATCGTTGATGAACGTCGAACCCCACCAAAATAGCCCAGTCCCGTTGGGATTGACTCGCAGGTGTTCCAGGGCTGATCTCAGGTACTGCGCTTGCCCCTCCCTGGAGTGAGCCGGGTCCGTATCCCCCGGCTTAGCTTCAAAGCGATCAGCGGCACGATAGGGGTGCGCGGTTTCCGCCACGACGATCTCTTTCCCCGGCAGGAGCCGGGTCACCTCATCTAGCCGGGCCAAGGCCGCCAGCTTACTTCCGGGGTTCCAGTGATCGTGGACGGACACTCCGACGATGTCGTAGTCAACGTTATGGTTCGCAAGCTTGGAGAACCAGGCAGCAACCGCTTGGGGTTCCCCGCCGTTGTCGAAGTGAAGCATGAGCTTCGTGTGACCGTCTGCCTCCTTAACCGCCTCCCGAACTCCCTGAACAGCGGCGTCGAGGATGCGGGCAAAGTCCGCCCAATGCCGGGAATTGTCTCCTGTGATCCTGCCGCCGACACGGTTACGCTCCGACGGATGCGGCCAGATCATCCCATTGGTGATCTCGTTTCCGGTCTGGATGATTGTCGGGGGAGTCCCTTGCTTGCACAGCGCAGAAACAACAGCGTGAGTATAGCCCTGGACCTCGTTGAGCAGTTGCGAATATGAGAGGTTTCGCCAAGCCAGTGGCTTCACCTGCTCGCTTGGATACGCCCAGGTGTCCGAGAAATGCAGTACGACGCAGATACCAAGACCTCGGTCTGCCGCCGCGTTAGCGATGATCTTGGCGCGATCTATATTGAATGGGTGACGAAGGCCATCCAGGAAGATATTAAATCGTATGATATTCACGCCTGCGTCTAGCAGCACATCGAATAGATGACCCCGCGGCCGCCCGTCAGACGAGGAGTAGAATTGCCGGAGGTTCCAGTGCGAGACATCAACCCCGCGCCAGTACAGCGTATTCCGCGCGACGGCCTGAACCTTATGGCCATGAGTAACCATGGTGAGGGTCTTGGTGGAATTTGGGTAGCCGTAACTGCGAGCAGCAGTGCCGGCTGCCGATTCGCCGAAGTCGGCTCCCAGGAGGACCCTGCAGAAGAAGTGGGCTCGCGGATGTCGACTATTCCCAATAGTCGACGAGTCACCGGCATGCTCGACGAGACTAGGAATAATCCGGTAGGAGTTGAGCGCGAGATCAAAGGTTTCCGGGTTGCGGGCTAGCCGCCAGTAACCGGACGAATCACCCGCTGACTGCACCGACCTGAAGTGTGAATACATCTGGAAGTCTAGCGGATTGCGGAGAGGCATGAGGATTCGAAGCAGCTTCCGAGCGCCCTCTAGCGATATCAAGTATCCTTCAGTTCCGGCACCGCCTTTTACTGGCCCGTACGTCGGAGAGTCCAGATACTCAGGCGGTTCGTCGGTCACGGCTCGCTGGCCAAGCATCACGATTTCCGCGTCTGCCGGGAGCAACCAGTCCTCGATAAAGGGTGGTGGATTGCGCCGGACAATTGCGTCGTCTTCGAAGACAACCGCCCAGGGGATCTCCTGGTGAACGATGTGCTGGAGCAACCTGATGTGGCTCACGCCGCACGCGGCCTCGTTCCGGCTCCATTCGTCGAAGTCCTTTATAAAGATTCCTGGCGCTAGCGGCCGGACGCCGAAGTGGGTGTGGTCGAGGTCGCTTCCCCGCGTGGCGGGCCAGCGCTCGAAGGGGGCATCGTAGAACTCCATTATGCGCGTGAACCGACGGAGCCGATCGTCGTCCTCGTCAAGGTTGATGACGTATACGCGCACTCGCTGTTCGGTGCCAGATGATTCCGACATGGCGGTCATGATGGGGTTGCTGGGTCGATCATTATCACAAGCCCCGTGGCTAGCGGCGAGATCACTGGCGTCTCCCATATGCCGGCAGATTTCCGAGCTAGCTTACACGAACTATCGAACTTTCATCCAGAAGAAGGCTGGCTCGGTCTGCGTGTGAGCGAATGCCACCCCACCGGTGGCGGATGGCCGTGCCCGCGGGCCGATAGCTCATCGTTTGCGCAGCTTCCACACTTGCTCGGCGGGCCAGCGATGAGCCCAGCCATCGGTGACATTGAAGTGCTGATCAGGCCCTGGACTGGGTGCCTGAAGTTCATGGTAGGCAAGTATTTCGAATCCGGTGTCAATGAACAATGCGATCCAGTCTGAAATAGTGAGGTTGAAGTTGGTGGCCATATCGCCGTTATCATGCCATTCGAAGCGGTGGATGCCGAAATAGGGCAGGAGAAATCCGGGGACGGCCGGTTCGTTGTTACTGTACGGGAGGCAGATCATCAACAGCGGATGATTGCCGAGTATCACGAGTTGCCCTCCGCTGCGCAGCAGGCGCCAGGCCTCGGGAATCCAGACGTACGGATCGGACCAGATCGCGGCTCCGTACTCGGACACGGCGAAGTCGAACGACTCATCTGGCTTGGGAACGCTTTCCGCGATTCCGTGAATTAGCTCGAGTTCGACGCCGTGTTCCTCAGCGAACCGGCGGGCCAGGTCAAGCTGACTCGCCGAATTGTCGATGCCAACAACAGCGGCGCCTCGACGGGCCATCCATCCCGAGATATACCCGGTGCCGCACCCGAGTTCTATCGCATCAAGCCCATCCAGGGCCTCAGGGAGAAGTCCGAGTTCGGCTTCGGGTCTTGCCCACTGACCCCAAGCGGGTTCGGTTCGCTTCCATCGTTCTCTACCATGGGCCACCCTGGACTGAGCGTGCTTGTCCCAATGAGCGCGATTATGGTCAGCGTAAGACGTCGGAATCATAAGATTAGATAGTAGTTCACTGAGGCACATCTATAAAGCATAAGTCACCCCAGTTTCCGGTATGCCGGGCCATGCCCCTCGGTAGCCCAATGCCCCATTGCCGCGTCCTTAATTCAGAGAAGCGCTGTTTACCTGTCGAGGGAGGCCAGCTGGTCGCCCAGCCAGCGGGCGGGCGATCTGGCGGCGGCGATGGCGGCGAGCGCGGTGCTGCGGCGGCGGCGCTCGGCGTCCGGCATGATCAGCGCCTGGTGCAGGGCCGCGGCGGTCTCGCTGATGTCGTAGGGGTTAACAAGCAGAGCGTGGTCGCTGAGGGTGGCGGCAGCGCCCGCCTCGCGGGACAGCACCAGCGCGCAGCCGCGATCCGACAGTACCGGGCCTTCCTGCGCCACGAGGTTCATGCCGTCCCTGATCGGGTTCACCAGCAGCACGTCGGCCGTCGCACAGGCCGCGAGCGACCGCGGGTAGTCATCCCTCACCTCGAGGATCAGCGGATTCCAGTCCGGCGTGCGGAACTCCTCGATGATCTCCTGCGCGATCTGCCTCATCCGCTCGGTGTAGGCGCGGTACTCGGGTATCGCGGACCTGGACGGGTAGGCGAAGGCCAGGTGGACCACGCGGCCGTGCCACTCCGGCCAGGCCGTGAGCAGTTCGCGGTATGCGGCCAGGCCGCGCACGATGTTCTTGGACAGCTCGGTCCGGTCGACCCTGACGATCAGCTTTCTCCCGCGGGCCACCTGATGGATCGCGGTGATGTACGCCTGCACGTCGTCCGCCTGGGCGCGGGCCCGCAGCGCAGGGGCGTCCACGCCGAGCGGATGCACGGCCACCTCGGTGACGTGCCCCCGGTGGATGACCCGCCCGACCGCGTCCGCGCTTCCGGGGCCGGGCCGGCTCACGTCGGCGCCCAGGATCGCCTCGCAGCAATCCAGGAACGCGGCGGCCCACCGCTCGGCGTGAAAGCCGAGGTGATCCGCGCCGAGCATGCCGTCAAGCAGGGCCCGGCCCACCTCGTCTGGAAGCATCCGGTAATAGTCGGGCGGCGCCCAGGGAGTGTGCGTGAAGTGCGCCACGCCGATGTCGAGGGAGGTGTCACCCAGCCTTTCCCGCAGCAGCCGCGGGACCAGGCTGAGGTGGTAGTCCTGGATCAGGACGCGAACGCCTGCCGGGGGCGCATTCTCGCCCGGTGCGCCTGCCGCCAGGGCCTCTTCCGCCAGGGCATCGGCAAACGCCTCGTTGTAGGCCAGGTAGGACTCCCAGTCACGCCAGAACTCACGGCCGAACAGCGGCTGGTTCGCGGCGTCGAACAGCATGTGGTGGACGAACCACAGGGTCGAGTTGGCCACGTTGTTGTACGCGCGATGGAAGGTATCCCGCGGGATATCGAGCATCCGCACCGGAACATCGCCGGCGATCCGGGTACCCTGTGTGCCCAGGGTGCCCCGTGTGCCTGGGGGATCCTGCGTGCCCGGGGGGTCGGCGCCCCACTGGCGGGCGGCCGCGCGGTCCGCGTCGCTGAACGCCGCGCAGATCCAGCTCACCTCAGCCTCCGGGGTCATCGCCGCCACGCCGGGCGTCACCCCGGCGATCAGGCCTCCGCCGCCGCGTCGGCCAACCGGCGTGCCATCGAGGCCGAACCAGTAAGAAACCGGACCGCGATTAGATGCCACGAGAACCCGATGCTTCATAGTCCGGCAGGCTAATGCACCACGATGCGTGCC
This sequence comes from uncultured Actinomycetes bacterium, assembly GCA_963739615.1. Taxonomy (GTDB): domain Bacteria; phylum Actinomycetota; class Actinomycetes; order Streptosporangiales; family Streptosporangiaceae; genus Palsa-504. Next base: position 55,011 of record CAVUBD010000026.1, on the reverse strand, counting down.
CATGCGATGCAGGTGAGGAACCTGCGGGGTGCTGCTGGACGATCAGAAGCAGTTGTCCAGATTGCGCCACTCCGCGTGCCGGTCTTTGGCGATGATACGGACCAGCGTGCTGAGGATGGAGTTCGACACCGCTGATGGCTGGGGCGGCAGATCGTCTACGGCGCGATCGGGTACGCGCGGGAGCTGGGTTTCGAGCCTCACCCGGACTTCAAGCGGGCCGCTCGGTATCTGGGGGCATGGGACGGGGAATGCGAGCTGGCCTTCGGCCGGGACGGGAAGCCGCCGGGCTTCCTGGTACTGGCACGCTGATAGCCCGGAGCCGGGCTCAGGGACGCAGGTCAGTGGTCTTGGGCCTGGCTGCCTTGACGCCGGCAGGTGCGCAGGGTGATGCTCGGATGCAGGCCTGTTCGCCGGGCGGTCGTAATGATGCGGCATCGCGTTGCAGAATCGGAGGACATGTGTCCGGGCGCGCGCTCACTCCTGGGAGGCCGCTGAGCACGGACAGCGCGGCCGCCCGGGCAGCCGGCCTGATCGCGGTGGCGGAAGACCTGGCCGGCGAGTTCTCGCTGCGGCCCCTCCTGGAACGGATCCTGCGGCGCTGCACGGAGTTGCTCGGCTGTGACGCGGGCTCGATATGCAGCGTGGACGAGGCGGCCGGCACCTACCGCAAAGAGGCCGACATCGGCGTTGCCTGCCAGTCTGGCCGGGTCTTCCCGCTCACCGAGGGGATGACGGGAGCCGTGGTGGCACATCGCGCCCCGGTGTGGTTCGCCCGTTACGACGATGTCTACGGCGGACATGTGGCCAGGGAGGAGCGGGCCACGCTGCGCGGCGTCATCGGCGTGCCACTGGAGTGGCGCGGGCGCATTATCGGCGCGTGCATCGTCTTCAGCCGGGACGAAGGGCGCGCCTTCGGCCCTGACGACGCCGAGTTGCTGCAGTTGTTCGCGAAGCACGCGGCGATCGCGCTGGCCACCGCCCGGATGCATGAGGCGGCTGAGGAACGGGCTCGGGCCGAGGCGACGGCCGCTGAGCGCGACCGGCTGCTCAGCGAGGTTCACGACACGCTCGCGCAGCGCCTTGTGAGCGTGCGGGTGCACCTGGAAAGCGCCGAACGTGACCTCGCATCCGGTGCCGGGCCAGGGCCGGCCACTGGCGATGACGCGCCCGCCGGCGGGTCCGGCACGGCGGCGGAGCATCTGCGGCAGGCCAGCGAGGCAGCCAGGAACGCGCTGGCCGAGGCGCGGCTGACGCTGCTCGGGCTGGCCGCCTCGCCGCTCGACGGGCGGACGCTCGACGCCGCGCTGCGGTCCGAGGCGGCGTGGGCGCAGAGCGTCGGCGGGCTCGAGGTCAGGTTCGTGTCGGCCGGGACTCCCGTCACTTTGGACGGGCGCTTGTCGCGTGAGGTGCTCCGGGTTGCGCGCGAGGCCCTGACCAACATCGTCCGGCACGCGCAGGCGCATTCCGTCCGGCTCGGCCTGCTCTATGACCGGGCGGCCGTGTCACTGCTCGTCCAGGACGACGGCCAGGGCTTCGACCCGAAATCCGGGTGGCAGGCTGACCGCTTCGGACTGCGGGCCATGACCGAGCGCGCGCGCGAACTTGGCGCGGCCGTCGATGTTGACTCGCTGGCTGGGTGGGGCACCCGGATCCGCGCCCGCTTCCCGTACCTTCGTGATGCGGAGCAGGAGGGCTCCCGGTTGCGCGTGCTCATCGCGGCCGGCCGGCCGGTGCTGCGGGCCGGGCTCGCCCGGCTGCTGTCCTGGACCGAGCCAGGGATCGAGGTGATAGGCGAGGTCGCGACGGCGGAGGAGGCGCTGGAAGCCTGCCAGGCCCTCCGGCCTGACGTGGCGCTCGTGGACCTCGGCCTGCCGGCCGACGACGCCCCGGGCCAGCGGGCCTGCGCTGGCCTCGGCGTGATTGGTGCCCTGCTCAGCCAGGACCCTCATCTTGCCGTAGTGGGGGTCTGCGAGGCCGGATACGACGACCGGGTCGCCGACGCGATGCGGGCCGGCGCGCGCGGCTGCGTGGACGGCAGCTCCGACGGGCTCGAACTCGCCCGGACCGTCGTGGCGGCCGGCCGCGGCCAGGCGATCCTGTCCGGTCCTGTGCTCGGGCAGTTGCGACGCGGGCTGCGGATCGACGACCTCGAGCCGGCCCTGACCGACCGGGAACGTGAGGTGCGTGCCCTCATGGAGCAGGGGATGCCCGACAAGCTCATCGCCGAGCGGCTGGTGCTATCGGTGAAGACGGTAGAGAAACACGCGGGCGCGGTGCTGCGGAAGACCGGCGCCCGCAATCGCACGGAACTCGCCGCGCTGGCCGGGCGCGGCGGGCTCAGGTGAGGGGGGCCGGGTAGGGGAAGTCCTCCCGTGAAATGGGGGTTTCCACCGATCCGGCCCGTGGCCTGGCTGCATAGGTTCGCAGTATCACCGCGAGGAGGTGCGTGCGTGCCTGTCGTGCCGCTGAAAGAGATGCTCGACCGGGCCTTCACCGAGCGCTACGGTATCGCGGCGATCAACGTGATCAACGATCTCACCTTGGAGGCGGTGCTCGCAGCGGCCGTCGATCAGCACTCCCCGGTGATCATTCAGACATCGGTCAAGACGGTCCGGGCTACCGGCATGGATCTGCTCTTCGCGATGTGGCGCGAGCTGACCGCGGGGATCGAGGTGCCGGTCAGCCTGCACCTCGACCACTGCCCGGACCGCGAGTTCATCAGCAAGTGCCTTCGCAAGGGATGGAACTCGGTGCTGTTCGACGCCTCCGCGCTGCCTGTGCAGGAGAACATGCGGCAGACGCTGGAAGTCGTCGCCGAGGCCCGGTCCTACGGGGCCCATGTCGAGGGAGAGATCGAGGCCATCACCGGCGTCGAAGACGACATCGGCTCCGACGAGGAAGCGCGGCGGCAATCGCTGCCCGTGGCGCTGGAATTCATCCGGACGACCGGGGTCGACGTCTTCGCCCCGGCGATCGGCAACGCGCACGGCGTCTACCGCTCCGAACCCAGGCTCGACGCGCAGCGCGTCTCCGACATCGTGGCCGCGGAACCGATCCCCATCGCCCTGCACGGCGGCACCGGGATGACCGACGCCCAGTTCACCGACTTGATCGCACGCGGCTGCGCCAAGGTGAACATCTCGACGGCACTCAAGGTCACCTACATGAAAGCCAGCCTGGCGTTCCTTCGCGGGGCGCAGGAGCGCGACACCTGGGACCCGCCGTCGCTGTTCACGGCCGTGCGGACGGCCGTGCGGGACATGGCCGCCGACCACATGCGCCGCTTCGGCAGTGTCGGCAAGGCCTGGTGAACGCGGCATGGCCGGCTCATCGACCCTGGCGCTGGTGCTCGACTGCGATGGCGTGCTCGCCGACACCGAACGTTACGGTCACCTGGCCGCGTTCAACCAGACCTTCGCGGAGTTCGGGCTGCCAGTGCGGTGGAGCGTCGCGGAGTACCGGGAGAAGGTGCGCATCGGCGGGGGGAAGGAACGCATGGCCAGCCTGCTCACGCCGGAGTTCGTCGCGGCCGCGGACCTGCCCGCGGATCCCGGCGAGCAGCAGGCGGCCATCGCAGCCTGGCACCGGCGGAAGACGGAAATCTACACCGGCCTGGTGGCTTCCGGCGCCGTTCCGCCCAGGCCAGGCATCGCCCGCATCGTCGGCGAGGCGCTCGCCGGCGGCTGGCCGGTGGCCGTCGCGTCCACCTCGGCGGAAACCTCGGTGCGGGCGACCCTGGAACGGGCGGTCGGGGCGGAGCAGGCACCCGCGGTGACAGTGTTCGCCGGCGACATCGTCCCGCGCAAGAAACCGGCTCCGGACATTTACCTGCTGGTCCTGGACTCACTCGGCGTGCCCGCGGACCGGGTCATCGTGGTGGAGGATTCCAGGAACGGGCTCGTCGCCGCGACCAGGGCGGGCCTGGCGTGCGTGATTACCGTGAACGACTTCACCGCAGGCGAAGACTTCACCGAGGCCGCCCTGGTCGTCACGTCACTCGGCGACCCGGGCGGCGAGCGCGCCACCGTGCTCGCCAACCGCAGTCAGGCCAGGCCGGGCGACTGGATTACCCTGGCGGACCTGGCCAGCGTCCTCCCGACCAAGGAGCACCCTATGTCCGCAGCCAGCCTCGGCGACGTTGAGGTCGTCGTGCGCACGATCGCGACGGTCGCGGTCGACAACGAAAAGTACTTCGGTGAGCTGGATGCGGTGGTCGGCGACGGCGACTTCGGCTACTCCATGGCACGCGGGTTCGAGCTGGTCCTGGCGAACTGGGACGGCTTCGACCGCACGGATATCGGCACCTTCCTCAAGAAGATCGCCGTGGTCATCACCAGCCGCATCGGCGGCACGTCGGGCCCGATCTGGGGAACAGCGTTCCTGCGGGCGGGCGCGACCGCCGGGACCGCCGCCAAGCTCGAGCCGGCCCAGATCGTCACGATGCTGCGCGCCTCGATCGAGGGAATCAAGGCGCGCGGGCGCTCCGACGTCGGCGACAAGACCCTGCTCGACGCGCTCGTCCCCGCGGTCGACACCATCGAGGAGCACATCGGGCAGGGACACGACACGGCCACGACGCTGCGGGCGGCAGCAGTCACCGCACGAGAGCAGGCCGAGGCGACGCGCCCGATGCAGGCCATGCGCGGCCGGGCCAGCTATACCGGCGAGCGCAGCATCGGCACGCTGGACGCGGGGGCCGTCGCCGTCGCGGTGATGTTCGAGGCACTTGCCGACCTGCGGCCGGAACGCCCGGTCCAGTCCTGACCCCTCATGGAGGTGGCGGCATGAAGAAATTCGTCAACGACCCGAGGCAATTCGTACCCGAGATGCTCAAGGGGATCGCCCTGGCTAATCCGGGCACGCTCAGGTACGTGCCCGACTACAACCTCATCATGCGGACCGATGCGCCCCGCGACGACAAGGTCTCGATCATCCAGGGATCCGGGTCCGGCCACGAACCCGCCCACGTGATGGTCGTGGGCAAGGGAATGCTCGACGCCGCATGCCCCGGCGACGTATTCGCCGCCCCGCCGATGGACTACGTGCTGGAAACGAGCAAGCTGCTCAACTCGCCCAAGGGCGTGCTGCACATCATCAACAACTACACCGGCGACCGGATGGCGTTCGAGATGGGCCAGGAGATGGCAGCGGCCGACGGCATCACGATCGGCACGCTCCTCGTCGACGACGACGTGGCGGTGAAGGACTCGACGTACACGGTCGGCAGACGCGGTGTGGCCGGGAACTTCTTCGTGATCAAGGCGGTCGGAGCCGCGTCTGAGCAGGGCGCGGAACTCGGCGAGCTGCTGCGTATCGGTAACAAGGTCAATTCGGTCACCCGGACGATGGGCATGGCGCTGACCTCGTGCACCCCGCCCGCCAAGGGCTCGCCGCTGTTCGAGCTCGGGGACGACGAGATGGAGATGGGCGTCGGCATCCACGGCGAACCAGGACGCCGCCGCGAGAAGCTCGCCAGCGCCAATGAGATCGTCGACGAATTGCTCGACGCCGTGGTTACCGACCTGCCGTTCGGCCCGGGTGACGACGTGGCGCTCATGGTGAACGGGCTGGGCGGCACCCCGATCAGCGAGTTGTACCTGCTCTACGGATACGCGCACGAGAAGCTGACCCGGCGCGGGATCAACGTCCGGCGGAACTACGTCGGCAACTACTGCACCTCACTCGACATGGCAGGCACGTCGATCACGCTCAGCCGCCTCGACCCGGAGATCGAGGAGCTGCTCGCCGCTCCCGCCGAGATCGCGATCCGGACGTTCTGACTGCGCCGACCGCGGGGCTGGCATGCCGTCCGGGTCCGGTTCCCGGACTGGATCGAGGGCGAGAGTGAACCAGACGGTCTTGCCGGTTTCGGCGGGCCTGGTGCCCCAGCTGGAGGCGAGGGCCTGCACGAGCATCAGGCCGCGGCCGCTTTCGTCTTCGGGGCCGGGCAAGCGGCGCTGCGGCAGGTGAGTGCTGTCGTCGGTGATTTCGGTGATGATTAGCCTCATGCTCACCCAGCGGCGGGCGGCCGCGACGGCCTGGGGTTCGGGTTCCATGGTGGTGGCGGCGCTGGACAGCGGGGCAGCGGGGATCCGGGCCAGCAGGAGGGTGACATCATCGGGCGGCTGGTCGATATGCGGCAGCAGCGCGGCCAGGATCTGGTCGGCGGCCTGCTCTAAGCCGGGGCCAGGGGTGAAGACCGTGCGCAGTTCGTCTTCCAGGGCCGCGATCTGCTTATCGATGTCGCAGCGGTGAGTCTCGACCAGTCCGTCGGTGTAGAGCACGAGCGTGGCGCGGGGCGCCACGGGCATGGTGGTCTGCTCATGGGGGATGCCGCCGACGCCGAGGGGGACGCTGACCGGGATCGGCAGCCGGTGCACGGCTCCATCCGGGTCGACAAGCAGGACCGGCAGGTGCCCGGCGGAACACGCGCTCATTTCGCCCGCGTCTGCGTCGATCACTAGATAGCAGCAGGTCGTCAGCTGGTCGGGGATGTCGCGGGCCACCAGGTCGAGGGCGTCCATCAGCTGCTGGGGCGGCATCCCGGTACGTGCCAGGGCATTGGCGGCCGAGCGCAGCTGGCCCATCACGGTGGCCGCTTCCAGGCCGCGGCCCATGACATCCCCGATCAGCACGCCGATGCGTCCGGCCCCAAGCGGGATCAGGTCAAACCAGTCGCCGCCGACGCCCGCGCCCTGGGTCGCCGGGAAGTAGCGGCTGGCAGTCTGCATCCCGGGCCTGGCCATGAGCAGCTCGACCTCCTCCAGGCACTCGGGCGGGGCGAGCAGACACATGCCGGCCGATCGCCTCGGCGCTGCTATAGCCGTACATACGGGCGGCGGCGGCGTTCCAGAACGTGATGGTCCCGTCGAGCGTCTTGGTCAAGATCGCGTCCTGGCAGGACTCGACGATCACGGCGAGTTCGTTGATCCGCTGCTCGGCGGCTTTGCGGTCGCTCACGTCGCGCACCGCGGCGGAGAGCAGCAGGCCGTCGCTCGTCTCCAGGGGACTCAGGCTGATCTCCACCGGGAACTCGCGCCCGTCGCGGCGCAGCCCGTACAGGTCCAGCCCGGCACCCATCGGGCGCACCTGCCCATTGGCGGAATAGCCGCGGCGGTGCAGGCTGTGCTGGCCGCGGAAGCGCTCGGGGACCAGAACCTCGACGTCGCGGCCGAGCAGTTCCTCGCGCGCGTAGCCGAACATGGACTCGGCCTGCGCGTTGACCAGCTGGATGGTGCCGGTCCCCCTGCCGGGAACATCCCGCGGCAAGTACTACGAACTATCAGTGTGCATCTGAACACTCTCTGTTGCAGTCGTTTCCGGAAGAATCCCTCTCGCGCAACGCCTTGTACAGGTTGCCGAATGCACATATAGTGTCACCCATGGCTACCGACGTGAGCTTGTACGGCCGTTTAGGCGGCATCGAGTCAATACGGAGCGTTACGGAGGCTTTCTACCAGAGAGTCCTGGCGGACGAACTGCTCGCGCCATTGTTCGCGGGCGCCGACATGAACCGCCAGGCTGGCATGCTTGCCCAGTTCCTGGCTGCCGCCTTCGGCGGCCCAGTGGCCTACTCTGGCCGTGATCTCCGGACGGCCCACGCCGGGATGCCGCTCTCCGACGAGCACTTCAACCGCGTCGTCGGCCATATCGCGAACGTCCTGCGTGACGTCGGCGTCTGCGACGATGACGTCGCCGCAGTCGGCTCCGTCGCCGAAACAGTCCGCGACCATGTGCTCAACCGCTAGCGCCGTCACTGCGAGAAAGGCAGCTCTTTGGACATCCCGCGGCTCAAGAGCAGCTTCGCCCGGATTGCGATGCATGGTGACGAGGTGCCGCTGCATTTCTACGCGGACCTGTTTCTCAAGCATCCAGAAACACGGCAGATGTTCCCGGTGTCCATGCGGGCTCAGCGCACCCATCTCGTGGATGCGCTCGTGAAGATCGTCTCCAGCGTCGAAAGCGCCGATGACCTCACCGCGTTCCTGCAGGACCTCGGCCGCGATCACCGCAAGTTCGGCACCCTCGCCGAGCACTACGACGCGGTGGGCGCCAGCTTGTTAGCTACCTTCGCCCACTTCTGCGGCGAAGCCTGGGATCCGGAACTGGAGGCGGACTGGAAAGGGGCCTACGAGCTGGTCGCCACGGTCATGACCGCCGCCGCGCAAGAAGACGAGAAACATCAGCCCGCCTACTGGACCGGCACGGTTCTGGCCCGCGAGCGCAAGTCCTTCGACATCGCCGTGCTAACTGTGCAGACCGAGCCGCGGCTAGAGTACCTGCCCGGCCAGTCGGTGGCGATCGAATCGCCCCTGCGGCCCCGGCTGTGGCGCTACTACTCCATGGCCAATGTGCCGCGCGCGGACGGCACCGTTGAGTTCCACATACGGCTGATCGACGGCGGTGCCGTAAGCATGGCGCTGACCTCCCTCGATCGCCCCCGGAGACCAGATCCGGATCGGCCCGCCGGTCGGCGTCCTGCGGCTGGATGCCAGTCCGGGCCGGGACATCCTCATGGTCGCGGGAAGCACCGGCCTGGCCCCGCTCAAGGCCATCCTTGAGCAGGTCGCGGGCGCCAGCCAGCAGCCCCGCGTGCACTTGTTCTTCGGCGCGCGCAATCCCGACGGGCTATACGACCTGGCCAGCCTGGACAAGATGGCCACCGAGCACCACTGGCTGACCGTCGTGCCCGTTGCGTCATCGGCTGGCAGGGCAAATACCGAGATCCTGCGGGCCAGATTCGCCGGTGACACCGGGGCGCTCCCGGACGTCGTGGCCCGCTACGGGACCTGGTCCCGCCACGACGCATACCTGGCCGGGCCGACAGAGATGGTCCAGGACTGCGCGGCCCGGCTGGCCGCGGCGGGAACACCGGCAGATCAGATACATGTCGAGGACTTCGGCTGGAGCGAGCCATGACAAGCGGTGCCTGGTACGACGATCAGAAGAGGCTCACTCCTGACCGGCTGGAACGCAGTCGCCTTTCCCGTAACAAGGTGGGGCCGGCTCGGCTTTGAAGCCGAGCCCGTCCGCGCGTTCCTCACGCAGGTCCAGGCCGAGCTCGTAAGGCTGATCAACGAGCGCTCCTCGCTGCGGCAGGAAGTCCACAGGCTGCGGCAGCGGATTCTCGGCAAGGATAACGGCAGCGATGCGGTCCTTTTCGGCCAGGACGACGCGCACATCCACGCCGTGCGCATCCTCGCCACCGCGCAGGTCACCGCCGACCGGTACGTCGCCGACGCCGAGGCCTACAGCGGCCACCTCACCAAGGAAGCGCGCACCCGCCACGATGAGATCATCACCCAGGCCCAGCAGCACAGCGACGCGCTATTAGAGGAGGCCAGGGCCAGTGCCCGAGACGCGGCCGTCGCGGCCATGAACCACGACCCGATACCTCCGCAGTCCGACCACGAGCGCCGCGCATTGCAGGGAGAAATGGCCTACCTCCGCACCTTCAACGAGGTGTACCGGACGCACCTGAAGGTGTACACCGAGACGATCCTGCGCGCGATCCAGGACTGGGAACATAAGGAGTCCGCGGGCCGCGACACGTCAGACAACGAGCACGACCTCCCCGGCATCGGCTGACGGCGTCAGGGCCAGGCCACCGCGCTCGTGACGCGTCCGGATTGGCCAGGCAAACGGGCGCTGGTCGTTATCGTGTGTCACGCCACCCCCGATAGGGGGCATGATGTCACGCGAAGATCTGAAATCGGCTTCCTGGCCGGATCGTGTCCCGGGCCGCGCCGCCACCCAGGCGACGGGATGTAGCCGGCACAGGGGTACCACTGCCCGTTCGGAATTGAAGTTCTTTTAAGCCGAACGGACGGTGGCTCGCCCGCGGCGGCCGGCTTCTTGACGAAGGCCGAGTAGTCGCCGCCGGTCCGCTCCTTGAGCAAGGTAGTGACATCCCGGCCGCTGCCGACGCCCGGACTCTGCCCCGATCGGGCAGAGTCCGGGCGGTAAGGGCGCGCGGCTGCCCGGCCCGGCCGGTGCGGGCGGTGCGGGCGGCGACGGCGGTCAGCACCAGCGCGGCCAGGCTGACCGTGAGCCCGGCGAGCGCGCCTGCGCTGCCGACGGCCAGCGCGATCAGCGCGCTGACGACGTTGACGGCGCCGGCCGCCAGCGCGGCCGGCGCGCCCCAGGGACGCCGGCGCAGCAGGCCGTACACGGCGGCGAGGCCGAGGACGCCGAGCAGCGGCGCGAGGACACGGACGGGGACGGATTCACCGCCGCCGCCCGGCATCGACGCCACGCGGGAGATCGTGACCGGACGGCCTGCTACCGCGGTGCTGGTACTTACCATGTTCGAGGACGACGACATGGTTTTTTCCGCCCTGTCGGCAGGAGCGGTCGGATACCTGCTCAAAGGCGCGGAAGGGACGGACATCATCACAGCGGTCCGCGCGGCCGGGGCCGGGTAGGCCGTGTTCGGGGCGGCGCTGGCGGCCGCAGGCGATCGGGCGCCAGGCCTGCGGGCGCGGCTGGCTCGCGCCGCGCTGATGAGCGGGGACATCGCTTCGGCTGAGGAGGCACTGGCCGGGCTCGGGCCGAGCGGGGGGCCCGACGACGGCGCGATCCTCCTGGCGCACGGGATGCTCGCATACTTCTCCGGTGACCTCGACGGCGCTGACGCCGCGGTCGAGGCGGCGCGCGCGTTGGCCCTGGCACCCGGAGCGCCGAACCGCCTGCTCGATGTCATCACGCTGCAAGGCATGGTCGCCCACAACCGCGGCGAGTGGTTCGACCGGCTCCGTCGTGAGCTTCGCGCCACGAGCGAGAACCCGCAACTTGCCGCGACGGTGTTCGACTCGCATTTGTGCGTCGCCGAGTACCTGCTCTACGGTCCGACGCCCTACGACGAGGTGGTCGTCCTGACGCGCCAGTTGCGTGAGCAGGCCGAGCGGACGGGCGCACGACGCGGGGTGGCGTTCGCGGTGACAGTGGCCGGCGAGGCGGCTCTGCTCGCCGGCGACCTCGATGCTTTCCCCGGCGCACCTACTCGCCGATCCTGCGCCAGGCCAGCCTGCCCGACACGATCACCGTGCCCTGGTGGGAAGGCCGGACCCTCCGCTACCAGTACGACTGACCGGACTGGGGGCCCGATTCGCTGAGTGAAAATCGGCGTGAGCCCCACTACTGTGAGGCTCACGGACAGTACAAGCCATCGGTGCGCTGCTGGCCGCCGATACAGGGAGGCGTACACGATGTCTGAGCATGTGGCGAACGACCTTGACAAGCTCAAGGGGATCGGCCCTAAGTACAAGGAGATCCTCAAGAGCATTGGCGTCGACTCGATCAAGGAGTTGCGTCATCGCAACGCCGCGCACCTGAAGGAAATGATTGAGGAACGGCACGGCGCGGTCGTGGGTCTGTCCGAGCACGAGACGCAGACCTGGATCGACGAGGCAAAGGCCTTCGAGGAATAGCTGAGCCTGGTACGCCCAGGACCAGAGAGCGCGAACCTGGCGGTCAGGTAGTTTCCTGCTGCCGGCCCCGCCTGGGGCGAAGTTCACGGTCCCCTGGTTCTACTGGGTCCACACTCGTTTCGAGTCGATATTGCTGTGCACCACTGCGACGTCGGCGGCGTCGACGACTTCGCCGCGCAGGACGATGAACCACTCCCCTGCCACAGCCACCGTCAGGGCGGTTCGTTCGGCGGGGTCGGCGTTGATCACGGCCTGAGCGTCGGCCGGGGTCCGGTTTGCCGCCTTGATTGCTTCGACATAGAGCGTCTTGTAGATCAGGTGCTGCGCGTCGCGGACGGCTTGCTTGACCTCCGGGGCACCCGGGCGATTGACGTCGGAGGTGTGCCACAGGCCGAAGACGTGCCCCAGCTCATGGGCGACATCATTGGCGAGCGCGATCTCAAGCAACTGCTCCGCCGTCTGTGTGGCGTCGCGGGGTGTTGCCGCGTTGGCTCGGGTGGTCTCGGGCTGGGCCGGCCGCTGCGCCGCCCGGGTGGCCACGATGACCACCGGGCCGGTGAACGGCGCGAAGGAGTTCCATTTACCCGGACTCAGCTGGGTCAGCGGCGAGTATGCCTGCCCCCAGTGTCCGAATGCCGGCACGAACACCACATCAACCCAGCCCTCACGCTTCTCGGCGATCGCGGGATTGATCACTGCGGCCAGTTCCGCCGGCACCGTCACGGCCAGGTCGATCGGCTGCGCCCCGGGTGCCGCGGCGACCGGTTGTTTCAGGTGCACATCGCGCAGCATGGCTTCCGGGACGAGCGTGACGCCCGCCTTTTCCCAGATCCTTACGACTTCGGCGATGATGGCCTCGAGACGACCGGTGGGCTGGGCTTGGCTGGCCTGGTTTGCCGCCCACACGCGTAGATTGACTGGTGGCATAGCCCTTGTCCTTACGATGGAAGTCGACTCTGCGTAGGCACATATTGCCACATTTGTTACCGATTGATTTATCGCTCCTTCAAACCTTGGCCTGATGGCACGTGATGAGCAGCAGTGCGGATCGAGCCAACGAGGAAGACGGCGAGGGAGAACATCCACAGCCGCTTGCCGCCGAACCGCTGCAGGCCCCAGGTGCTGAGCGGCACCGCGATGCCGAGCGCCAGCAGGCTCTTAAGAAGCTTATGGCGTGGCGTTAAGGAATGCAAACCTCTCTTATCTTCTCGCCAGCGCTATGCTGGATGACATGACGGAGCAGGCACAACGGACGCGGCAGCGGCGGCGCGGGGAGGAGCTCGAGGCAGCGCTGCTGGAGGCCGCGTGGGAGGAACTCGTCGAGGCCGGCTTCGCCAGGCTGACGATGGAGTCGGTCGCGGCCCGCGCGAAGACGGGAGTGGCCGTGCTCTACCGGCGCTGGCCCAACAAGGACGACCTCGTCCTCGCCGCCATCCGGCACTACGGCACCACGCATCCGGTGGACATCCCCGACACCGGGAGCCTGCGCGGCGACATGATCGCGCTGCTCGGCGGCTTCAGCAACGCGCGGGTCAGCTTCGCCGCGGTCATCAGCGCCGTGTTCTCCGGCCTGCTGGCCAGCACCGGCCTCACCCCTGCCGAGGTGCGCGAGAAGGTCATCGCCGACCGCCCGCTGTCGTCAGGGCAGATCTTCACCCGGGCGCACGAGCGCGGCGAGATCGACCTCCACTCCATTTCCCCGGCCGTCCTGGCCATGCCATTCGACCTGATGCGCCACGACATGCTGATGACCTGCAAGCCCATCACCGAAGAGCGGGTCCTCGCGATAGTGGACGACCTCTTCCTCCCCCTCGTCGCTGCCAGCCGGACGATGTGGACCAGAAACGGGACAGTCGGGTGACTGATGCACCGCTTCCCCGCACTGTTCGAGAGCCGGCGGGTCGTCAGACCTGTTGGTGATCGAGACACCGGGTAGCGGCGCGCCTGGCAGCAGGCCAGGTATTACTGGTGATCACTGCGATTCATTCGATGACTGTGATGCGTTACAGCCGGCATAGCGGAGAATGGGGTCATGAGCGATCTGCCCCGCTATGCTGTCACCCGCACCGCCAGACTAGCTAGGTTGCCGGTCGGGTTCGCAGGCCGGACCGCGCTGGGAACCGGCAAGCGCCTGGGCGGTCGGCCAGCTGAGCTGGTGACCCAGGAAATCCAGCAGCGCACAGCAGATCAGGTCTTCAGGGTCCTTGGCGAGCTCAAGGGCGGCGCGATGAAGCTCGGGCAGGCGCTGTCCATATTCGAGGCCGCGCTGCCCCCGGAGATTGCCGAACCGTACCGGGCCGCCCTGACTAGCCTGCAGGAATCCGCGCCACCGTTGCCTGCCCCGACTATTCACAAGGTGCTCGCGGGCGACATGGGCGAGCAGTGGCGGGCCAGCTTCGCCGAGTTCGACGATCAGCCGGCGGCCGCCGCGTCCATCGGCCAGGTGCACCGAGCCGTCTGGCACGACGGGCGCCAGGTTGCCGTCAAGATCCAGTACCCCGGCGCGGGCAGGGCGCTGATCAGCGATTTCAACCAGCTAAGTCGCTTCGCCCGCCTTTTCAGCGGGCTCATGCCTGGCCTGGACGCCAAGCCGCTGCTCGCCGAGCTGCGGGACAGGGTGGCCGAGGAACTCGATTACGGGCTGGAAGCTGCCGCCCAGCAGGCTTTCGCCGCGGCCTACGAGGGCGACCCCGATGTCTGCGTCCCGCGTGTGGTCTCCGTCAGCGACCACGTGCTGGTCAGCGAATGGCTTGACGGCATCCCGCTCGCCAGGATCATCGCCGGCGGCACGACCGCTCAGCGGAACCGGGCGGGTGCCATGCTCATCCGTTTCCTGTTCTCGGGTCCTGCGCGGGTTGGACTCCTGCACGCGGATCCGCACCCGGGCAACTTCCGCCTGCTCGCCGACGGGCGGCTCGGCGTGCTCGACTTCGGCGCTGTCGACCGGCTGCCAGACGGCTTCCCGCCCATCTTCGGCAGGGTGCTGAGGCTCATGCACGAAGGCGGCGACCTCGCAAGGCTTGAGGAGGAGTTCCGGTCGCACGGCTATCTCCGGGACGGCGTCAGCATTGACCTGACAGCGCTGCGCGCCTTCCTGGTACCGCTCGCCGAGCCGTCCAGGGCGGAGTCGTTCAGGTTCAGCCGCGAATGGCTGTGCACCGAGACCATGCAGGCATCAGCCTTGCGTTCGTCCAGCGTTCTGCGGCGGCTCAACCTGCCGCCTTCTTACATACTCATCCACCGGGTACTGGCAGCTGGCCTGGGCGTGCTCTGCCAGCTCGAATGCGAAGCGCCTTTCCGCGCTGAAGTGCTCCGGTGGATGCCCGGATATGCGGACACGGCTAAGCCCGCGCCGCAGCCTCAGCCACCCTGTGCCTGGTCAGCTCTCCCCGCCGGATCCGCGCCGGCCGCCGCCGCCAACGGGCACGCCGGATCCGCGCCGTCAGCCAGACCGGAGGAGGAGGCAAAGTCGGTGCAACCAGTCAGGGCGGCATCGCGAGAAATACCGGCGCAGCCGGCTCAGTCTATGGGGCCAGCTAGGCCAGAACAGGTAGCATGGTCGTACACACAGTGGAGGGACATCATGGCTAAGCTGCCGCGCCCTCAGGCGCCTACGAGGTTCCGTGCCATGTTCCCGGACCTGGCCGACTGGCTGGAGTCGCCGTGGACAGGACCGCCGCCGTTCCTGACGGGCCAGGTGTTCCGGCTCGAGGAAACGACCAGGGACAACCGCTATGTGGTCAGGGCCGAACTGCCCGGCCTGGACCCGGAGAACGACATCGAGGTCACCGTCGACGGCCGGCTCCTGACCATCCGCGCCGAGCGCCGCCAGCAGGCCAGCGGGCCGTATCGCTCGGAGTTCCGCTACGGATCGCTCGCCCGCGCGGTCAGGCTCCCTGCCAGGGTCGACGCCACGGACGTCACCGCCCGGTACGACAAGGGAGTCCTCGAGGTCAGCGTCCCGGTCCGCGTGGTCAGGCCTGAAGGCACCCTGATCCCCATCGAGGACGCCGACGCGACGCTCGAGCAGCCGCCTGACGAGGCCGGATGAAGAGTCGGCACTAGCCCGCCGCGGCGTGATCAGTTCCTGGACAGGAACCGCAACCGCGCCGCCTGGGCGTCCCACGAGTAGACGACCGCCGTTCTGGCGATGACGTCATGGAGCGCCCGGCGTCGGTCACCCAGCAGGATGCCCACGAACCCCAGCCCCAGAAACAGGAAGCTCAACGGGAGTGCTAGCGTGCGCACAACCGCTTGGCGCCCGCTGGCATCGGTGCCGTCGTCTTTCACGACCCGCACGCCGAACAGCGCCATGCCGGCGGTCCGGCCGCTCGCGGCCCAGGAGTAAGAGAAGTAGACGAACGCCCAGACGGCATACGCGCTGACCACCCAGGTGTCGCCCCTGTTCCAGGCGATGTCCTTGCCGGTCAGCACCCTGGCCGCGAACGAGATGACGGCAATGGTGAGCATGAACACGCCGACACTGACCCCCACGTCTGCGGCGAAGGCGGCGAAACGCGATGCGAAGCCCGCGTACTTCCCTTGCAGGCTCTCCCCGATGATGACCGGGGGCCCGGAGGGCGGGGCATCTCCCGCACGCGCAGTCATAGCCCCGCCCTGGGCCGCAGCCGGCCGGGCGGGCCGGGCGGGCCGGTGTACGGGCGGCGGCGAAGGCGCCCTATCCAGCGGGCGATGAACTCGTCGAGCCCGACGGTCTGGCTGCGGACCACGTCGAGCACTTCGCCCGCGACCCCGCTGGAGGATGCGGCGATGACGGCGCCGAGGTCCGTCTGCTCGATCAGTGCGTCGACGTCGATGTGCTTGACGATGTCATTCAGGTCTATCCGCGCGAGCAGGCGGTCCAAGTCGATCCGGTCCAGCACGGCGTTCAGATCGACCAGGTCCAGCAGCGTATCCACGTCCAGCGCGGAAATCACAAGCTCGATCGCACGCTCGGCGACGGCCTGGGCCCACGCCTCCGAACGCGAGACCGGTCGGCCCGCCGCCAAACGCCGTCGCTCATGTGAGTCCACGAGCCAAGTATCGCTGCTCTATGCGGGCCTGGACCAGTCCCTTGGGGTGAGCCGCCAGATCCGGGCGGCGCGAGCGACCCGGTGCGACCCGGTGCGGGAACGGCCAGCCGTGATCAGCGCGATGCCTCCAAACAGGGCTTGCGTCGGTCCGGCCGCGGAGAACCCTCGTTCCGTTCGGGGTGAATGCTCTTGATTTTTCCGAACGGACCGTTGCTTCGCGCGCCGGACAGATCATTCCCTGAGCGGGCGGAGAGAACGCGGCGACGTGAGCGCGTGTCCAGTGCCATAACTTGCTCGTAGTCCCTGACCAGCAGTTTTTCGGTGGCTACGCTGCTCTGCGATACTCGCCGATCCGCCGGAACGCCACCGTCAGCCCTGTGGGTGCCGAAGACTGTGCCATCAACATCGGAGCTGGGATTTCCTTCTCCCCCGGCCTGGGCCATGCGGAACCCGCAGCTGCCCATGGCGAGCAAGATCATTAAGCGTCCGTCTGGGCGGACGAGGGCAATCACCCCCGCCGGGGGATGTGTGGCCGCCACGCCACCGGGGATAGTGCTGAACATCCGGGCATCCGCGAAATCCAGGATGGGCCTGGCGGGAGGGGATGGGCATGCGGGGAGGCACAGGTGAGCACGGGGGCCGTCATGGAACCGGAGATAGCCGATGACGAACGTCGATCTGGCGCGGGTGGAGTTCGCATTCGTGTCGATCAACCATTTCTTCTTCGTCCCGATCACGATCGGCCTGGCGTTCCTGACCGCGTTGCTGCAGACGGCGTGGTACCGCAGCGGGCGCGATGATTACCTGCGGCTGACCCGGTTCTTCGGCACGCTGCTGGTCATCAACGTGGCGATCGGCGTGGTGACCGGGATTGTGCAGGAGTTCCAGTTCGGGATGAACTGGGGGGCGTACTCGCGGCTGGTCGGCAACATCTTCGGCGCGCCGCTGGCGATGGAGGGGCTGGCCGCGTTCTTCCTGGAATCGACGTTCCTCGGGCTATGGCTGTTCGGCTGGGACCGGCTGCCGCGGCGGCTGCACCTGCTGGCGATCTGGGCGGTCTCGCTCGGCTCCGCGCTGTCGGCGGCGTTCATCCTGGCGGCCAACTCCTGGATGCAGCACCCGGTCGGCTACACCATGGTCAACGGCAAGCCGCAGCTGAACGACATCTGGGCGGTGTTCACCAACCCCGTGTTCGTGTGGGGCTATGCCAAGGTGCTGTTCGTGTCGCTGGTCACCGGTGCGGTGGTCATGCTGGCCGTCTCCGCGTGGCAGCTGCGGCACGGCGGGGACCGGGAGGTGTTCACCCGGTCGGCGCGGCTCGCGCTGATCGTGCTGGTGCCGGCGATCTTGTTCACCCTGCTGGTGGGCGATGAGCTGGGGGTGATCGAGGGCAAATACCAGCCGATGAAGATCGCGGCGGCCGAAGCGCAGTGGACCACCTGCCAGCCGTGCTCGTTCTCGCTATTCCAGATCGGCGGCGGCAACAACGACCAGACCCCGACCGAGATCATCGCGATCCCGCACCTGCTGTCCCTGCTGGCCACCAACCACTGGAACGGCCAGGTGGTCGGGCTGAACCCGCTGCAGGCGCAGTACACCAAGCAGTACGGGCCCGGCTACTACGTACCGAACGTGTTCATCCAGTACTGGGGCATGCGGGTGATGGCGTACCTGGGGGCACTGGTCCTGCTGATATCGCTATGGGGGCTGTGGCTGGTCCGGCGCAAGAAAGAGAAACTCGCGACGTCCCGGGTGTTCCTCTGGGTGGCGGTGTGGGGGGCGGTGCTGCCGTTCCTGATGAACACCGCGGGCTGGTTCCTGACCGAGAGCGGCCGGCAGCCGTGGATCGTGCAGGGCATCATGCTCACCAAGAACGGGATCTCGCCGACCGTCAGCGTCACCACGCTGTGGATCAGCCTGGTGGCCTTCGTCTTGCTCTACGGCACGCTCGGCACTGTCGACCTGATCTTGATGCTGCGCTACTCCCGCGAGCAACTCCCGCCCCCGCGCGCCGAGACCGACGCGGACGCGCCGGTCCAGGCCGTCCTGTATTGAGGGGTCACGATGAGCAGTCTCGTCCCGTTCTGGTACATCGTCATCGCCATCTTGTGGACCGGGTTTTTCATCCTGGAGGGGTTCGACTTCGGCGTCGGCATGCTGCACAGCGTGATCGGCACCGACGAGGCCGGCCGCCGGGCGGCGATCAACACGATCGGGCCGCTGTGGGACGGCAACGAGGTCTGGCTGATCGTGGCCGGAGCCGCCATGTTCGCCGCGTTCCCCGGCTGGTACGCCACCATGTTCTCGGCCTACAACCTCGCCCTGGTCCTGCTGCTGGCCGCGCTGATCGTCCGCGGGGTGGCCTTTGAGTACCGCGGCAAGCGGGACGCGGCCCGCTGGCGCCGCACCTGGGACGTACTGCTGACGGCGGGCAGCGTGCTGGCCCCGCTGCTGATCGGGGTGGCCCTGGCCGGATTGCTGCACGGGCTGCCGATCAACTCGGCGCAGAACTTCACCGGGTCGTTCTGGGACCTGCTCCAGCCCTACGCCCTATGGACCGGCGTCACCCTGGTCCTGATCTGCCTGCTGCACGGCGCGACGTTCTTGTGCCTGAAGACCACCGGCGACATGCGCGAGCGGTCCTGGCAGGTGGCCCGCCGGGTGGCCCCCGTCACCGGCGCCGCCGTCATCGGCTTCATCATCTGGACGCACGTGACCGCCAGCACCGCCTTCTTTCTCAACGTGATCGAGCTGCTCGCCGTGCTCGCTGTCCTGGCCGCCGTCTGGCTGGTCTACGAGCACCGCGAGGGGTTCGCCTTCGCCGCGACCACGGTCACCATCGCGTCCTGCATCGTGTCGATCTTCACCGACCTGTACCCCAACGTGATGGTCTCCTCCACCAGCCCGGCGTACAACCTCACCGTGCACAACACGGCGTCCGGCGGGTACTCCCTCAAGGTGATGACCGTGGTGGTCATCATCCTCCTGCCGGTGGTACTCGCCTACCAGACCTGGACGTACTACGTATTCCGGCGGCGCGTCAGCAAGCAGGAATTCCAGCCGCCCGCGCCGTCCCCGTCCCCCGGAGCCGCGCCCGCGCCGGAGCCGGCACCCCGGCCTGCCGCTCCCTCTGGCCAGCCCGGGAGCTGAGCCGGATCACCCGCTGCGGGGGACGCCAACGGGGCCCGGCCGCGATGTGATCGTAACGACTGGTAAGGAGGAATGACATGTCCGACAAAGTTGACGCGCTGGTGATCTTCGGTGCTACCGGGGACCTGGCGAAGATTGAGACGTTCCCGGCGCTGGTGGGACTGGTGCAGCGCGGCGTGCTCAACGTGCCCGTGATCGGGGTGGCGAAGAGCGGGTGGGGGCTGGAGCAGTTCCGCGACTACGCCACCGCCTCGCTGAA
This sequence comes from uncultured Actinomycetes bacterium, assembly GCA_963739615.1. Taxonomy (GTDB): domain Bacteria; phylum Actinomycetota; class Actinomycetes; order Streptosporangiales; family Streptosporangiaceae; genus Palsa-504. The sequence goes on along the minus strand of CAVUBD010000026.1, from coordinate 35,140 downwards.
GCTCAACAACATGGACCCGAACAGCGCGGCGGCGCAGAAGATGCTCGGGCTGCTGCGCTACGTGGACGGGGACCTCGGCGACGACGCGACCTACAAGGCCATGTCGGATCAGATCGGCGCGGGCCAGCGGGTCCTGTACTACATGGAGGTGCCGGCGCAGCTGTTCGGGCGGATCGCGCAGGGAATCGCTTCGGCCGGCCGCACGAAGGACGCGCGGGTGATGGTGGAGAAGCCGTTCGGCATCAACCTGGCCAGCTCGCGGCAGCTCAACGACACCATGCACCAGTACTTCCCGGAGGAGGCGATCTTCCGGGTCGATGACTGGCTGGCCTTTGACCCGGTGGAGAACGTGCTGTTCGTCCGGTTCGCCAACTCGGTGATCGAGCCGCTGCTCAACAGGACCTACGTGGCGAGCATTCAGATCACGATGGCCGAGGCGTTCGACGTCTCGGACCGCGGCCGGTTCTACGACCGGACCGGTGCCATCCGGGACGTGCTCCAGAACCACATGCTCCAGGTACTGGCAACCGTTCTCGCCGAACCGCCTAGCGCGCACGGTCTTTCCGCCTGGCAGGACGCCAAGCAGCAGGTGGTGAACGCGCTGAGCCCGCTGACCCCGGAGAACACGGTGCGCGGCCAGTACGAGGGCTACCGCCAGGTTGATGGCGTCGACCCGAACTCGACCGTGGAGACGTTCGTCGCAATCAGGCTCAGCGCCGATACCTGGCGCTGGGCCGGGGTGCCGATCCTGATCCGGGCGGGCAAGACCATGCCGGTCACCGCCACCGAGATCAACATCACGTTCAAGCCGGCGCCGCACGACGTGTTCGGGATCGAACCCGTCAGGCCAGCGGACATGCTGAGGTTCCGGATCTGGCCGGAGACGGCGGTCAGCCTTACCCTGCACGGAAAGAAGCCCGGTGCTGGCTGGGAGCCGCAGGCGGAGGAGCTGGGGTTCGCGCAGCAGCCCGGGTCGGACATCCGCCCGTATGACCGGCTCATCGGCGCGGCGCTAGACGGGGACCGCTGGCTGTTCGCGCGGCAGGACACCGTGGAAGCCGCATGGGAGATCGTCGACCCGGTGCTCGGCGACGTCGTTCCCGTGCACCCCTACGCCCGGGGCAGCTGGGGTCCCAAGGAGGCGGAGCGGCTGCTGACCGACCGGGACACGTGGTACGACCCGGCAGGCTGAGCCGCACGCAGAAATAAAGGACAACCGGATCGGGGACGCGTCATGAGCGACCAGGATAGCCAGCGCCGTGTGGTGATCATCGGCGGCGGGTTCGCCGGGCTGTTCGCCGCCCGGGTGCTGCGCCGCGCCCCGGTCCGGGTGACCCTGATCGACAGGCGCCCGCACCACCTGTTCCAGCCTTTGCTGTACCAGTGCTCGACCGGGATCTTGTCCGAGGGGAAGATCGCCGTGCCGCTGCGGGATCTGCTCCGTAAGCACAAGAACGCGGACTTCGTGCTGGCCGAGGTGACCGGCATCGATACCGAGGGACGCCGGGTCCTGGCGACGCGGCCGCTGGGGGACCAGCTGGAGTTCGGCTACGACTACCTGATCGTGGCGGCCGGGGTGCAGCAATCGTATTTCGGGCACGACGAGTATGCTCAGTGGGCGCCCGGCATGAAGACCATCGAGCATGCCCTGGTCATCCGGCGCCGCGTCTTCGGCGCGTTCGAGATGGCCGATACCGCGGCCGACCCGGCCGAACGCAGCCGCTGGCTCACCTTCGCCCTGGTCGGCGCCGGACCCACGGGCGTCGAGCTGGCCGGGCAGATCCGCGAAGTGGCCACCAAGACGCTGCGCGACGAATACCGTCACATCAAGCCCGAGGACGCCCGGGTGCTGCTGTTCGATGGCGGGGACGCCCCGCTCGCCCCGTTCGGCCCGGAACTGTCGGCCAAGGCGGCACGCACCCTGGACAAGCTCGGCGTCGAGCAGCACATGCACTCGATCGTGACCGGTATCAACGGCACCGGGCTGAGCGTCCGCGCTGCGGACGGCACCGTGACCCGCCACGAGGCGGGCACCGTGCTGTGGACCGCCGGGGTGGCAGCGCCGCCGGTCGCGGCGGCCATCGCGGCGGCCACCGGCGCCAGGCAGGACCGGGCCGGCCGCATCATCGTCGGCGACGACTGCACCATTCCCGATCATCCCGAGATCTTCGTGACCGGGGACGTGATGAGCCTGAACAAGCTCCCCGGTGTCTGCGAGGTCGCCATGCAGACCGGCATATACGCCGGGGAACGCATCAAGCACGACGTCGCCGGGCACATGCCCACCAAGCCGTTCCGCTACCGTGACCTGGGGTCGGCGGCCTACCTGTCCCGCGGCAACGCGGTCGTTTCGGTGGGACGCGTGCACCTGTCCGGTTTCCTCGCCTGGGTCATCTGGCTGTTCATCCACATCGGCTTCCTGACCGGCTTCCGCAACCGCCTCGGCGCGCTGGTGAGCTGGTGGCCCGCCTTCGTCCGGGACGTGCGCCGGCAACGGATATACACCACCGAGCAGGTGGGACTGGTACACAGCGCGTACGACGTGCTGCCTCCCGCTGCCGCTGGCACCGCACTCCCTGGCAGCACGACCGGTGCAGAGCTCCCCAGTGCAGGCCCCAAGCCCTCCGCCACTGGCACTGGGCCCTCCAGCCGAGCGGGATAAGCCCTGGCGAGATGAGCGACTTTGAGCTGAGCGCGGCCGAGTTCCGGGCCCTCTACGACCGGGTGAAGCGCATGTCCCAGTGGGGGGCAGCCGACCGGCGGGGAGCGTTGAACAACATCTCGGCCACGGAGGTGGTGGCGGCGGCCAGTGGTGTATGGCGTGGCCTCGTCGCCGTATGCGAGGAGCTGAACCGCTGGTCATTCCTCTGCGTCATCGCGCCTCTCCGGCTCCGCGCCGCGACCGGCTCGCCCATCAACCCGATCGCCATCTTCTGAACCGGCAGGCCGACCACCCCGGCCTTTGGAAGGAGCACAGCATGAACGGACACTACGACGTGATCATCATCGGGACCGGGGCGGGCGGCGGCACGCTGGCCCGCCACCTGGCCCCCTCGGGCAAGCGCATCCTGCTGCTCGAACGCGGCGACTGGCTGCCCCGCGAGCCGGAGAACTGGTCCACCGTGGACGTGTTCGTCGACGGCCGCTACATCTCGCCGGACAGCTGGTATGACCCGAAGAGCAAGTCGTTCTACCAGCCGCAGGTGCACTACTTCGTCGGCGGCGCCACCAAGCTGTACGGAGCCGCGCTGTACCGGATGCGCACCGAGGACTTCGGCGAGCTGCGCCACCATGACGGCATCTCCCCCGCCTGGCCCATCTCCTACCAGGACATGGAGCCGTACTACACCGCCGCCGAGGGGCTCTACCAGGTGCACGGCGCGCGGGACGAGGATCCGACCGACCCGCCGGCCAGCGCGCCCTACCCGTACCCCGCGGTTTCCCACGAGCCCCGGATCCAGCAGCTCTCCGACGACCTGGCCAAGGCGGGCTACCACCCGTTCCACGCGCCGTGCGGCATCTTGGTCAACGAGGCGGACCTGCCGTACAGCATCTGCGTGCGGTGCGCCGACTGCGACGGCTTCCCGTGCCCGCTGCACGCCAAGTCCGACGCCGAGGTGATCGGCGTCCGCCCCGCCCTGGAGCACCCCAACGTCACCCTGGTCCGCAACGCGCGGGTGGTGAAACTGGAGACCAACCCGGCCGGCACCGCGGTCACCCAGGTAGTGGCCGAGCACGACGGCGAAACCGAGCGGTATCAGGGCGACATCGTGGTCGTCTCCTGCGGCGCGGCCAACTCCGCCAAGCTGCTGCTGGCCTCCGCCACCGACAAGCACCCGAACGGATTGGCCAACGGCTCCGATCAGGTGGGCCGCAACTTCATGTACCACGACAGCCAGGCCGTGCTCGCCCTGTCCAAGGACCCGAACCCGACCGTCTTCCAGAAGACCCTCGGCGTCAACGACTTCTACTTCCGCGGCCCGGACTTCGACTACCCGATGGGCAACATCCAGATGATCGGCAAATCCCAGGCGGCGATGTTCCGCGGCGAGAAGCCGCTGGAAACCAAGTTCGCGCCGACCTGGGCGCTGCGCGACGTCGCCGCGCACGCCGTGGACTTCTGGCTGTCCACCGAGGACCTGCCGCAGCCCGGTAACCGGGTCACCCTCGGCCCGGACGGCGCCGTCCACCTGGCGTACACGCCGAGCAACCCCACCGCCGCCAAGCGGCTGTACCACCAGCTCCACTCGATGCTCGGCTCGCTCGGCATGCACCCCGGCCACCTGGCCCACCGGTTCGCGTACATGAAAACCGACATCCCGGTGGCCGGCTGCGCGCACCAGGCCGGCACCGTCCGGTTCGGCTCGGACCCGGCCACGTCGGCGCTCAACAGCGACTGCCGGGCGCACGAACTCGACAACCTCTACGTCGTCGACACCAGCTTCTTCCCCAGCATCAGCGCGGTCAACCCGGCCCTCACCGCGATGGCCAACGCCGTCCGGGTCGGCGACCACCTGCTGCAACGACTCGGCTGAGCGGCAGGGCGCTCAGGGTTGGCCAGCCGTCAGCTCGCCAGCTGTACTTACGCTAATGGCGTGGCACCTTGCCGAACAGGCCATCGCGCGTGGCGCGGATGTTATCGGGATGGCTGGCGGCCATGGCTGACGGGCCCTCATCGCGACGGTCGCGATCCGGCACGGGATCCCGCTGGCCCAGGGCAGCAGCATAGTTACGTGCGTGTAATTATGCCTAGAGGTATCAGCGGGCCGGTGACCTGCTCAACCGGGACTTCAGTCCAATCGCCCGGCCGGGATGCTGTCGGCGCCCGACCGGAGGCCGGAGTCTGAGGAAATGACGGCCTCCGCCAAGTTCAGCATGATCTTTCCGCGACCGCGACCGCGACCGCGACCGCGGACGGGGGCCAGCACGAACGGGCGTCGGCACCCGGGCTCGGGACGCTGGAGTGCCTGGCCCTGGCGGGCGGCGAGACCCGCCGGGCCTGACCGAGAGCCGGAGATTCCGGAGGTACCAGATGGCCTCGAAAACCGAGCGGACGGTCATCAACGCGGCCGGGCTCGTCCAGGGTATCGTCCTGGTCACGTTCCCCGCGGCCAGCACCATCTTCACTGAGAAGAGCGAGTACGGGCTGTCCAGCAGCCAGTACGGGGACATGTTCCTGCCTCAGGTCGCGCTGGCCATCACCATGTCGCTGCTCAGCGCCGGGCTGGCCCGGCGGATCTCCACCAAGCGCGTCTACCTGCTCGGCCTGACCTGCAGCATCGTGTCGATGGTGCTGCTGCTCGCCAGCACGCTGGTCAAGAGCAACCAGTCGGCCGCCTATCCGCTGCTCCTGGTGGCGACGGCGTTTCTGGGGGCCGGGTTCGGCCTGACCGTCCCGGTGCTGAACACCTACACGTCGGTCTTTAACCCGGACAGCGTCGACCGCGCTGTACTGACGCTGAACGCGCTGCTCGGGCTCGGCACGGCGCTGGCGCCGGTGCTGGTGGCCGTGTTCGTGGGCCTGGGATTCTGGTGGGGCCTTCCGGTCGTCTCGACTATGTTGCTCGCGGGGCTGCTGGTGGTCAGTCTCCGGCTGCCGCTGCGGGCCGGAGCCCGGGCGAGCGCTGCCCGCCAGGCCCGGCCGGGCCTTCCGGCCCGGTTCTGGCTGTACGCCGCCTTCGCGACCGCCTATGGCATCTGCGAGACGATGAACGGCAACTGGTCCCAGCTCGACATGACCACCCGGCTGGGCGCATCGGCCACCCAGGCCTCGCTGGCGCTCGCCGCGTTCTGGGCTATGGTCACTGCCGGGCGGGTGCTGTTCGCCGCCATCGGGCGGTGGCTGCCCGAGCGGGTCACCTATCACATCCTGCCGTTTGTCCTGGTCGGAACGTTCATCCTGATCGGCGTCCTGACCCGGCCGCACGCACCGGCGGGGATCGCCGTCTTCGCGCTGGCCGGCCTGGGATGCTCGGCCCTGCTGCCGCTGACGATCAGCTTCGGCGAGGCGGACCTGACGGCGATCTCCGCCGCGATGGCCGGTTACGTGATCGCCTTCTACCAGCTCGGCTACGGGTTCGCCGCCTTCGGCGTCGGCCCGCTGCAAGGCGCTGGCATAAGCCTGTCGGCGATCTTCGGTTTCACCGCGTGCATCGCCGCGGCGATGGCACTGCTGAGCTTCTTCGTAACCCACCGTAGACCCGGGCCGGCCAGGCCTGCGGCCGCCGGATCAGGGCCGCCCCGGGCGGCGGGCACGACCGGCCCACCGCAGTCAAACCCCCAGTGACCTCCCCGTATCGCCGATCAGCCGAATAGAGTGATGCGGGGGCACACGGCTGGAAGGCCATCACCACCCATCCCACGCTCAGCGGCTGGAGCCACTTCAACGACGACACCTGGGAGCCGTACTACATCGATGTCAAGCGGGCCGAACTGCACGACCTGGCCGCCAGGCACCCCGGCAAGCTCCGCGAGCTGGTCAACCGATGGTCCGCCGAGGCCGGGCAGAACGGGGCGTTCCCAGGCAGCAGGCGGATGAGCGCGGGAATGCGCAGCCTGCTGGCCGGCACCTGGGAGCCGCAGCGAGAACGAGCTTCAGGCCGGCACCAATCAGGATCTGGTTTGCCGTCTCGCCATTTTTCCATAACGCTGTGTTGTGCATCAGTTTGCCGACCGTTCACGTGCCCGGTTGATACTGGATCTCGGACCAAGGCAAATGCCCGGTCCAGCCGATGTTCTCACTCCGCCGAGGTGATAGGGGATGAGGGCCGCAGCGGGGGGCCTCGGGAGAACAACCAGCTCAGGCGGCCTCGGCCAGCAGCGGCCCCGCCCCGGGCTCTCGGGCGGTCGCCCACGCTCGCCGCAGCGGTACCGCGGCTTCCTGGTGAGGGGCGCCAGTCTCGAGCAGCGCCTCGGCCAGGCGTCAGCGGGCGTAGGCCGCCGGCCACGGGCAGCCCAGCTCGTCCCATGCGCCCGTGGCCTCGGCCCAGCGGCCCGGGTCGCCGTGCCCCGCGACCCGCGTCCACTCGGCCTCGGCGGTCAGCAGCTTGGCCCGCACCGCCCCGGCTGCGGCAGCGCAGTCCGCCCCGGCTGATGCACTGGATGACGCCCTAACCCGGCTTCCCGGCGGCAGGCGAAGCCGCCTGGGCGGAAACGAACACCATGTCCCTGATATCTCTGATCGCCAGGTCCAGCTCGCTGATGGCGTGCTGGACCTTGCCTGCGGCACGGTGCTCGCCGGTCAGCCTCAGCGCGGCTTCCAGAGCCAGTCCCGCCGAGAACAGCCGGCGCGCCACAATGTCGTTCAGCCCGTCGGCGATCCGGTCGTGATCATCGGCCAAGCGCGGCGTCGTCTCCGGCGAGCCGACAGCCGTGCTGGCCGGGGGACCGCGGGTCGAGCGCACGCCGGGCCCGGGCAGTCCCCGTATCCCGTCCGAGGGGACAGCTGCCACGCTGGCTGATTCCCGCATCGCTGGGGCACCTAGCTCCTATCCGGCCGTGTCTGGCCGTGCCGCCGGGGTCCGGAGCGACGCGGTTACCCGCATCCTGGCCCTGGCCTGGCGTAGGATGCTGCGAAGGTTTCCCCCCTGACACTACGCCGGTGTCCTGTCCCGCGATAGGTACGGCGCCCTGACACGACCGGTCGCGCGGTGATGGTCAGTGGTGTCCTGGCGGGTGCTCTGCGCCGTGGCGGATGGCCGTGGCCAGGACAGCTCGGTGCCGGCCTCATCGGGGTGCAGGCCGGCTGCGTGGGCGCGCAGCGCGGCGATGATCGCGCTGGTCATCGGTCCTCCTGCGGGGCGGGGCCTGCGGCCTGGGCGGCGCGCTGCTGGTCCGGGAGGCGCTGGAGGGCGGTGTGCTTGGCGGGGTCGTAGGCGGTGCCGTCTTGGCAGCAGCGCCAGATGAGGTAGCTACAGGCGCGGGCGAGGATGCGCACGGCGTGCGGGTGGTCCTTGCCGAGGTGGTCCCGGGCCTGGTCGCAGATGACCGCGGCCCAGGGGCTGGCGTACCGGGAGCCGGCGGCGAAGTCGCAGACGGTGTCGCGGAGCCGATGGTTGACCTAGCGGTGCTGACGGGTCCATTGTTACCGGCACCGCGTACCCCTGGTTGTGAGAGCTCGCGGACCTGAGCCAGGATCGGGGTCCAGTACTCAGCCTGCGACTGGCGGCCGATGAACAGGCCCATGTGCCCACCCGGTGCGAGGTACCAGCGGACCAGCGAAGAGCCAACCGCGTACCGCATGTTGTGGACCTGCTGCCACGGCGTGACGTCGTCCTCGTCGGCACCGAGCAGGAACACCGGGCAGGTAATGCTGCGCAGGCTCACGGCCTGGCCCGCGACCTCCAGCTCGCCCTTGAACATCTCGTTCTTGACGAACAGGTGCTCCACGGCCCACAGGTTCAGCTGGCCTGGCAGGTTGACCGGGTAGAGGTACCAGTCGTAGAAGTCACTGAACTGGTCGAGGTACTCGCGGTCGTGCACGTGCCAGAAGAGCTTGAGGTGCTCGGCCACGTGGGTGGCCGGGTGCATCGCGATGGACCCTATGACCCCGTTGATGCCGGGCCAGATGCCGCCGTAGGCCGTGACCATGGCCTTGTACAGCGCAATGTTGCCGCGCGGGGTCAGGATGGGCATCAGCGTCTGGGCCGGACCATTCCCGGCGCTGGTGTCGATCGGCGCGCCGGCCACCATGAGCGTATTGACGCGCCCGGGGTGCAGGGCCGCCCACAGCGTGGCTTCCCAGCCGCCCTGGCAGTCCCCGACGATGTTGACCGTGCCCGCGGGCCCCGCGATGAGGTCCACCGCGCGGGTGATGAAGTCGAGGCCGTCATCCTCGGTGGTGTCCTTGGTGGCGTCGGTGGCGCTCAGCCAGTCGAATGAGTAGACCTTGGTCAGGCCCGTCGTGATGCAGAGCTGGACCTGGCTCTGGCCGTTCTTGTCGATGATGCACGAGGCGTGCCCGGCCAGCGGCGGGAACAGCAGCGTGGGAACGACGTCATCGGCGCCGACGCTGAAGTCACGCAGCAGCGCGAACGGCGAGGCGAGCACGGCCTTGTTGCGGCTGTGCCACTGCGGGGGCCTGCGGTTGGTGGTCTCGCGGGCCCACAGCGCCGTGTCCACCGGCACCGCTATGGCCTTGGCCATAACATGCGCACTCAGCGTGGCCGCACCAAACATTGCGTCGGTCAACCGCCTGAACATCTACTTCATCTCCGATCGTCGGTACCCCACCTGCTGGTGCTTCTCATCAGCCATCCACGTCTCGTCTGAGCCTGACCCGTCACTTCAAGTGCTGGCCCGGCCGGAGGATGGCCGGGCGGCTGGTCTCGCGGGCCCGTCGCCCTAGCCGACGTCGCCGAGCTCACCGGCGCGGCCGGCCTGCACGGCGAGCGGGAGGCCCGGTACCGGCGGGACCGGGAGAGCTGGCGGGCCCGGCTCCGGCAGTATCAGGGCGCGAGCAGTTTGCGGGCCTCTGCCGCTGCGCCGGTCGGGTGGTCGCAGTCGGGACACCGAGCCGAGTAGGGGTCGGCGTACTGGAACGTGCCCTGATCAGCGAGCGCAGCCCGCTTCGCGGGGGCCGGCCAGGGAGCGCTCAGCGTCTCCCTGATCTCTGATCTGCTGCGCGACGATCGCGGTCGCGTGCTGGCTGGTGATTTCCGGTAGGAGCGCCGCGACCAGTTCCCCTTTGGCCGGTCCCTCATCCTGGGGTGGCGAGAGCGTCTTCCGCCTCGCGCCGGTCTGCTTGATCCAGTCGTGCGCTGCGGCGTAGTCGCGGTCAGTGCCCGTCGCCAGAATCTGTTGGCTCATGATCGTAATTCCCTTGATTTCTCTGGTGCGCGCATTTGTGAGCGCATTCAGGGTGGCGTCCTCATAGCGCCGCCTAAGGGGCAGCTCACGCGGTCAGCTGCCCGGCAGCTTGATGGTGACCTCGCCGGTGCAGACGTCCATGTCCGCCACCTGGCCGGCGAACGCGCGGCCGTCGCGGCTGGTGATCACCGTGACGTCGCCTGGGAACCAGCGGTCAGGACAGACCACCGCGACGCTGACTAGCCTCTGGGCGATGATATTTTCTATCTTTTTTCAGGCTCGCTGCTCCAAGCCTACGTACAGGACGGCAAAAGAAAAGGACGGGGGTCACCCAGGGCCCCCCGGGGCCTCCTGCCGTCGCTCAGATCGACTTCTGAACTGCGGAAACGCCAAATTGTAAATTATTTAATTCTTTTCGTTTCCTACCCGGTCCAGCGTGTAGAAAAGGCATCCGCTGGGGTGCTGCTGCTCTGGCCTGGTAAGTAGTCGGAAATATTGTGGGTGGAATTGACGAGGCGTGGTGTCGGCGGCCGTGACACGCGGACGGGGGATGCGTGATTCCGGGTTGTACGGTGCTTGCTGAGTTTCGTGACGGCCGTGGCTGGCGTACTCGCGGAGGCGGATGCTGACGCGGGGCTGAGGGATGTCCTGGCAGCCCGAGGAGATCCGATGACCGAGCATTACCGGTGGGAGACCACCCTGGATCAGCGCCGCCGCACCGACCTGGGCATCGACGACCCGGACCGTCGCGCCGCGGCCCGCGACATCCGCAACGCCCGCGACATCGGCTACCACCTGGCGCAGATGCGCAAGCAGTGCGGCATGACCCAGGCCGAGGTCGCCCGGGCGATGAGCGTCAGCCAGGCTCGCGTCTCCCGGATGGAACACGGCGACATTGAGAATATGCAGGTCGAATCAGATGCCCGCCTATGTCGCCGCCATCGGCGGGCACCTGCGCCTGATCGCCGACTTCGACCAGGCCACCACCACGTTCATCGACTACACCGATGCACTCACCGCCTGAACACCCGCGCTCCTGGCCGGAGGCCTCGGCTTAGTTCGTGATTTCGCGCCCGAATCGGGTCCTGCTGGGTCCGGAGCGAGCGTCCGCAGTGAGCCACCTCCGGAACGGTACGGCGGAGGCGTGTGTAACGAGAAGGTTCCTCACGTGATCAGCTCGAATCGTGAGGTTTCTGTCGCTTCCAGGGGAGGGATTTTCATGAGTTCGTTCGATGTCCGGGTCTTCGCGATCCGGCGCAGGCCCGGCCGGAGGGTATTCGAGGCCCGCTGGCGATGAAATGGCCGCACCTGGCCGCGCCTTCCCGGGCCAGCCTAGCTGACGCGCTGGCGACCGTCACTCCGCTGCTGGCCAGGGAAACCGGCCGCAGGCCGCCGGCCCGAGAGCTGCGCGCCGCCCTGGATGGTCATGCCTTCAACCCGCAGCAGCGCCTCCGCATCCCGGCCCCGGCTACCGGCAGCGCGCTGGCCTGGCTGGAACGCGCGTCGCTGCCGGTCGGCAGCTCAATGACCCGCAGGTCATCCGGACTGCCCTGGATGGGCTATGCGTGCGGTTGGACGGCTCGCCCGCGGCGGCGAACACGATCACCCGCAAGCGGGCGGTGTTCCATGGCGCCATCGGCTACGCGGTCGAGCTCGGGCTGCTTCCTGCCAACCCGGCCGACCGGGTGAAGCGGCGCACGCCCAGAGCCGCCGTGGCCCTCAATCCGGCCACCGTCGCCAGCCCGGCGCAGGTCCGGGCGATCCTGGCCCAGGTCGTTTGCGTCGGGCCGGATCTGGTCGCGTTCTTCGGCTGCCTGTACTACGCGGCGCGGCGCCCGGAGGAAGCCGTCGCGCTGCGCCGCGACGATCTCATCCTCCCGGCTCGGGGCCGCGGGAAGATGATCCTCACTGGTGCCTGCCCGCGCACCGGCAGCGTGTGGACCAGCACCGGCAGGCCCCATGAACCACGTGGCCTCAAGCACCGCCCCGACGGCGCCGTCCGCGTCGTCCCCATCCCGGCCGTCTTGGCCGGCATGCTCCGCCAGCACCTGCTCCGCTTCGGTTCCGGCCCGGACGGGAGGTTGTTCCGCGGCGCCCGCGGCGGCATGCTCAGCGAACTGGCACGGCACACGCCGCAGCTTTTCCGCTCTGAGGGCTTACTCAGCGAAGGGGTTGAGCACCTGGACTCCGGCCAGCTCAAAGTCCTTGACGTTGCGGGTGACCACGGTCATGTCGTGCACCCGCGCCGTTGCTGCAATGAGCGCGTCGATCACCGGGAGGGGCTGCGCGTACTGCTGACGGCCCCAGGCAGCGGCGACCGGAAGGGTGACCGGGAGAACCCGGTCTTCGAACCCGGTCTCCACATCCCGGAGCCAGCGCTCGAGGGCGGAAGCCTGGTGCCGGTCTCCCCGGCCGCGGACCCTCGCGATCCCCTGCTCGATCTCGCCCAGGGTCAGCACGGAGACGTGCAGCCGCTCCGGCGGCGTGGCCGCGATCCAGTCGGCTACGTCCGCCGCCGGCTGGCGCTTGCGCGTCTCCGACAGCACGTTGGTGTCGAGCAGGTAGGTCACGTGCCCGCCTCAAGATCGACCGCACGTCCGAAGTCGGCCTTGCGCTCGGCCTCGATCTCCGCGAAGACATTAGCGGTGCCGTCGTCGAGCTTCGGGCCGCCGAGCAGGATGCTCGCAAGGTCCACCGCAGGCCGGGTCAGCCTGCGGTACTCACCGATATCTACGACTACCGCGACATCCTCACCGTGCCGCGTGATGACCTGCGGCCCCTCGCTCGTAACCGCACGGATCATCTCGCTGAAGCGCTGCTTGGCGTCTTGGATCTGCCAGTGATCCGGAGTCGGTGACGTCATGAGCACCTTCCTACATCTATCTAGTCCTGTCTAGACAGATTACTACCAACTACAGAGGCTGAAAAGCTAGCATTTGGGCCTTTACGGTGGCTGGGGTTCCAGGGTCAGTCCGGTCTGGGCCAGGAATCCCTCGATGAGGGCGGGCTGGTACTGGATGCGCTTGAGCCGGTTCCTGATGATCGCGGCGAGTTGGTCCACGTCGCGGGCGGCCAGGTTGCCCAGGCCGTTCTTCATGTTCGCCCGGGCGCCCTCAGTCGGTTCGCCATAGTGCATGCAGCATTGGACGGGCGGGTGTAAGCACGCCGGTTATCGGCAAAGAGGGCCTGCTGCGCCTGGTGGAGTGGGCTGAGCGACTGCGGGCACGTGACCTGGAGGGACAGGGAGCGGTGCGGGTGCGGGCATCCTCTCCAGATGACGGCGGTGACGACGGTTTCGGAGGGGGAGCTGTGGAGGTCGTTTCCGGAGGTGACCCGGAGCGACATTCTGGGATTGCTGAGCATGCTCCTGGAGCGGCTGGCGGTCTCGCCCGTGCCGGCGGCGGAGGGGAGCGGGGGTGAGCGTGATGCTTCCGCTTGAGCACGGCGATGGCAAGATCCAGGCCTTGCATCGTGACCGGCTGGCGGCCGTCTACGTCCGGCAGTCCTCGCGCCAGCAGGTCCTGGATCACGGCGAGTCGACCCGGCTGCAGTACGGTCTGGCCGACCGGGCGGTCGCGCTGGGCTGGCCCGCCTCACGGGTGATGGTGATCGATGAGGACCTGGGGCGGTCGGCGGCGAACGCGGCCAGCCGGCCCGGGTTCGCGCGGCTGGTCGCGGAGCTCACGATGGGGCATGCGGGGCTGGTGCTGGGCCTGGACATGTCGCGGCTGGCCCGCGCGGGCCAGGACTGGCATCAGCTGATCGAGCTGTGCTCGCTGGCCGGGGCGCTGCTGGCCGACGCGGACGGGGTCTACGATCCGAACTGGTACAACGACCGCCTCCTCCTGGGCTTATCTGAAGGGGACGATGAGCCAGGTCGAGCTGCATCTGATCAAGCAGCGGATGGCCTCGGGCCGGCTGGCCAAGGCCGGCCGCGGGGAGCTGGCGGTCCCGCTGCCGGCCGGGTATGCCCGCCGGCCGTCCGGCGAGGTGGCCCTGGACCCCGATGAGCAGGTCCAGGCGGTCATCCGCCTGGTGTTCCGGCTGTTCGAGCAGCTGGGCACGGTGCACGCGGTGCTGCGGTTCCTGGTGGAGCACCAGGTGCAGATCGGGATGCGGGAGCGGTCCGGGCCCGGGAAGGGCGAGGTCGTGTGGCGCGACTTCGCGGTCACCGGCTGTTACGGCATGGTGGTTGCGACCGGCGGGTCCGTGGCTATCCTGGCCGACCTGTGCCGACGGTGACCAGTCGGACTGGCCGGGGATTGCGGTGGGGCCAAATTGGGGCTCTGGCCGCTGCTTCGGCCAGGATGCTGGCCGGTGCCGCCTGCTGTTCCTGCTCGGTTATGCCGGTGCGCGCGCGTTCGTCGCCGGGCGCGGCACCGATCCGCCCGGCCCCGCGCGGGGCGTACGCGGCGCTGATCCGCGCCGTGCGGCGCATTCGCGCGCGAATGCCGGCAAAATAGCGCTATGCCGCCGTCCGCTCCCCAGACGCAGACACCGACAGCGCCGCAGGCAGCGCAACAGCCGACGCCGCAGCAACAGGTGCCGCAGCGGGACGTCGCGATCCTGGACGGCGTGCTCGAACGGGTTACGTTCAGCAACCCGGAGACCGGTTACACGATCGCCCGCATCGCCCCGGACCGGGGCACCGGCCGCGGCCCGGTCAGCGCCAGCACGGAGCTGATCACCGCGGTCGGCCCGCTGCTCGGCGCGCAGATCGGCGAGTCACTGCGGCTGCGCGGCCGCTGGACCTCGCACATGAAGTACGGCCGCCAGTTCGACGTCTGCTCCTACACCACCGTGCTCCCGGCGACAGAGCAAGGCGTCAGAAGGTACCTCGGATCCGGCCTGATCAAAGGCATCGGCCCCGTCATGGCCGAACGGATGGTCAGCCACTTCGGCATCGACATCATGCACATCATCGACGACGAGCCCGGCCGCCTCATCGAGGTCCCTGGCCTCGGCCCGAAGCGCAGCACGCGCATCAAGGACGCCTGGGCCGAGCAGAAGGCGATCAAGCAGGTCATGATCTTCCTGCAGGGCGTCGGCGTCTCCACGTCCCTCGCGAGGCTCCGACGCGGATGCCGAGGCCGAGCAGTTCGCCCTGGATCTGCCGGTAGCCCCAGCCCGGATTCTCCCGTGCCATCTGCTCGATCAGCGCCGCGAGCCTGGCATTGGCCGACGCCGACCGCCCCTGGAAGGGTAAGTCCAGCGCCAGCGGACCGGACGCCGGTGCCAGCGCAGCAGCGTGTCCGGCGTGACCAGCCTGCCCATCCGCAGCCGCCTGGGGATCAGCCGGGCCAGCGCGGCGAGCACCGCCCGGCCAGCCCAGTCCAGCTTCGGCCTGGGGTTCTGCCGCCGCAGCACCGCGACCTCCTGGTGCGGCACGAGCAGCTCGGCGTCCTTCGAGGCCGCAGAACGTGCCAGCAGCGCCATCCAGCCGGCCAGCCAGCCGGCCAGGCGGCCAGGCGGCCAGCGGCCAGGCGGACGAACATCAGGTAGAGCATCCGTACCATCACAAGCCCGCGATGCTGCCAGCCGCACGACCACTGCCGCAGGCGAACCCGCAGGTCAGCTACTAATGCCCCGTTTTGGAACCCCACACCCTGACCGCCCCGCCCGGCTTTGTGGCCCCGACCTGGCATTTCAGGGTACCTCTTGCTGCCGCCATCTCTCTCTTCACCGGGTTCGCACTCGCGCCAGGTGTCCTAGGCGTCGTGAGCGGCGATGAGGTCGCCAACGCCGGCATCTCGGGAACCCGGGCCGAACATGAAGCAACGGAATCCGCCGGCTAACCCCGTGCGCCCTGTTCTGTGCCCCTGATCGCGGTGCGGAGCCAGCAGGACTTACTTGCGTCCCGGATGGTAGATGTCCGACCTGTCCGCGATGTCGATCACAGTGATCGCGTGCTTCTCATCGTCGATCTGGTACCTGACCCGGTAATGCCCGCGCCGAGCGGACCAGTCGCCCTGAAACGGCGGCGAGACAAGCTGTTTCCCGACGCACTGCGCATTGCCCACGAGCGGCCCCACTATGAACTCCCACACCGCGAAGGCCGTCGACGGCGAGAGTTGGTACTCAAGCGCGCGACGCGCCTGCGCCTTGATAACGAGATGGTAGGGCTCACTCACGCGAGCCCGGCCTCCCTGCGGCGGCGATCCATGATCGCCGCCATCTCGTCGCCGCTGATGTCAGGGCCGTCCGCGCTTGGCTCGCCCGCGCGCAGCCGGGCGATCTCGCGCTCCAGCCAGAAGACGGTCTCCTCCAGGGACTCAAGGTCATCGACAGGCAGGACGACCGCTACGGGGCGACCGTTGCGCGTGATGGTGTAGTGCTCGTGCGTCGACGTGACATCGTTCACGACGGCCGAAAGCTTGTCCTTGGCCTCAGCCAGCGAGAGAGAAACCATAGCCAAAGTATAGGCCAGATTTCTAGCCTGCCGCTAGGCTCGCGCGGGAGCAGGCGTGACGCCGGGTGGACACAGAGGCCACGTTCATTCAGCCGGATGGTCAGGGCCTGTAGGGGACGGGAGCTTCGCGGGAATCTCCGCCTCCCCTCTGTCCTACCCGGCGAACGGGGAGCGTTCCCAGCCGCAACTGTCGGCGAGGTGCGCCGACTCAGGTGGGACCTTCACGATCAGGCAGGCCGTCCTGCCAGGGGGTACGCCGTTGGAGTCAGATGGCACCGGCGGGAGCGGATATGCCGACCGTCCGCCTGGCTTCTTTCCTCTGACCTGGCATTTCGGGATACCTGGGCTCTGCCGTCGTCTCCCTCGTCACCGGACTCAGGGTGGGTGCCACAGTGACGCCACCGCGCCCGCAGGTCTGAGGGCCTCCTTGCGGGCCCCGTCCACACCGCGTCATAGACCGAGTCCCGCAGGATGCTGCGCCGGGCGGTCTGGAAGATCCGCGTCCGGGTGGTGCCGTACCACGCGATGTAGGCGCGCAGCGGCCTCACCAGTTCGAGCGGGATGGGGATGGTCGATGTCTCATTGTCAGCGCGGTGCTTCAGCACGCGTTTCCGCCGGGCTGTGCCGTAGCCGGTCCTGGCCTCGTCCGCGCGGGAGGCGGAGGCGGCCAGGACGATCCTCCCTTCTTAGTCCGCCGCATGAGCATTCGGAACAGTGCCACGGAGGGCCTCAGCTGGGAACTGGCGCGATCCGCCATGCTTTGCGCCGGTAGCGTGTTCCTCGTGGCTGAGGATCCGGTGGCGGTTGAGGCTGAGCTGGCCCGGTTGCGGGCAGAGAACGCCCGGCTGCTCAAGCTGCTGAGGCTGTCCCCGCAGCAGGCCGCCCCGCCGGTGCCGGGACAGGCCGCCTTCTTCGAGGCATCGCCGGGAGTCGTGCATCACCATTCGCCGCAGGAGGCGAAGGTGGCGTTCTTCGGCGCGCTGTTCGCCGCGCGGACTGATGTGTATGCGGTCCGGTATGACAACCAGCGCACCGGGAAATCCGGGTGGGTCCCGGCGGTGCGCGGCGGCTGGCAGAAAGGAGTCCGGCACGAGGACCGCAGCTACCTGCCGCTCACGGCGGCCGTACTGGCCGCGCACCTGAAGGGCGAGGTCCACATCGGCCTGTACCCGCTGCTTGACGGCGATAAGTGCTGGTGGCTGGCGGCTGACTTCGACGGGCCGGAGGCGATGTTCGACGCCCTGATGTACGTCAAGGCCGGCCGTGCCCTGCAGGTCCCGGTGGCCCTGGAGGTCTCCCGGTCGGGAGTCGGTGCGCATGCCTGGGTGTTCTTCACTTCCCCGGTCCCGGCTGAGATGGCCCGCCGCCTGGGCAGCGGGCTGCTCCGCGAGGCAATGGCGCTGCGCGGCCGGATGACCCTGGCCAGCTACGACCGGCTGTTCCCGTCCCAGGACCTGCTGCCCGTCGGCGGGATCGGGAACCTGATCGCGGCACCGCTGTTCAAGCCCGCGCGAGACAACGGCGCCACGGTTTTCCTGAACCTGGAGACCCTGGAGCGGCACGACGACCAGTGGGCCTACCTGTCCACCCTGGGCCGGATGACCCCGCAAGAACTCAGGCGCGCCGCTGACCGTGCCGGGAAGGTCACGGTCGCCACCGAGGTCACCCGGCTCTCGGTTCCCTCATCGACCGCGACCAAGCCCCCGGCACCGCCAGCTCTCAGCGTGCGGCTCGACGCCGGGATCCGGCTGGAGCAAGCTGAGCTGACGCCCGGGCTGGCGGCGACGCTGCGGCACGCGGCGTCGATGCATAACCCGGAGTTCTACGAGCGGCAGCGGATGCGCGCCTCCACCTACAACATCCCGCGGTTCCTGCGCTGCTATCAGGAAACCATCGACGGCGGCCTGATCCTGCCGCGCGGCATGCTCGACACGGTTACCTCCCTGGCCGCGCAGGCCGGAAGCCGCCTGGACGTCACCGACCACCGCTCCCCCGGCACCGCCCAGGACATCACCTGCTCCGCTGTCTTGACGCCTGCCCAGCGGGACGCGGTCACGGAACTCACCCGGCACGACCTGGGGGTGCTGGTTGCGCCGCCCGGAGCCGGGAAGACCGTGATGGCCTGCGCCGTCATCGCCGCCCACCAGGTCTCCACTCTCGTCCTGGTCGACCGCAAGGCCCTGGCCGACCAGTGGCGGACCCGGATCGCCGAGTTCCTCGGCATCAAGGCCGGCCAGCTCGGCGGCGGCCGCGCGAAGCTGCGCGGCACCATCGACGTCATCACCTTGCAGACCCTGGCCCGCCGCGACGACACCCCGGAACTGACGGCCGGGTACGGGCTGATCGTCGCTGATGAGTGCCACCACATCCCGGCGGCCGCGTTCGAAGACGCGGCCCGCCAGATCACTGCCCGGCGATGGCTCGGGCTGACCGCCACCCCCTACCGGCGCGACAAGCTCGACGACCTGATCGGCATGCAAGTCGGCCCGGTCCGCCACACCATCACCCTCCCCCGGCAGGCCACTGGCACTATGGACATGCTGCCCGGCAGCGCACCAGGCGGACGCCCCACGCCGGTGCTGCACGTCCATCCGACCGCCTACCGCTACACCGGAAGCGCCAGCCCGTCCGCACCCGGCGGGATGGCCGTCATCTACAAGGACCTCATCGCCAGCGACGAGCGCAACCAGCAGGTAATCGCCGACGTCCTGACAGCCATCCGCCAGAACCGGAACTGCCTCGTCCTCACCAACTGGACCGGCCACCTGGAGACGATCGCCAGCGCACTGCGGACGCTGGGCCACGACCCGGTCATCCTCAAGGGCGGCATGGGGGCCAAAGACCGTGCTGCCGCGCTCGCCCGGCTCGTCCCTCAGCCGGGCGGGCCGCCGTTGCTCGCCGTAGCTACCGGGCCCTACGCGGGAGAAGGGTTCGACTGCCCGCCGCTGGACACCCTGTTCCTCGCCGCCCCCGTCGCCAGCAAGGGACGCCTCCTGCAGTACGTCGGGGCGGATCCTCCGCCCCTACGAAGGCAAGGCCACGGCCGAAGTCCACGATTACCACGACGAGCAGGTCGGCGTGCTCGCCTCATCGCTGACCAAGCGCGCACCCGGGTACACCAGCCTCGGCTTCCCCGACCCCCGCAAACTCGCCTACACCCCCAGCGCCGCCGCGACGCACCCGGTCGTCCAGGCGTCACGCGGCTAGCCAGGCTATTGACGGGATATTAACTTGACGTTGTATTAACTAGAGCTCATACTAAGAGCGTGATCGTCGACTGGACAGACGAGTTCGACCGCTGGCTCACCAACGCCGAAGAGCAAGGCGGCAAGCTCCTGGAAGTCGCGGTCGCGCTCCTGCAAGCGCTCAACGACCTCCCGGCCAAGCCGGATGAGGAGTCCCCCACCTTCAAGCGAGTCAGGCAGGCCCGCCGCCATGAGCTGTGGCGGGTCGCCCACCCCTACGACCCCGACGTCGCCGTCCGGATCATCTGCTGGTTCCCCGCCAACGACCAGATAGTGCTCGCACTGGTCGGGTTCGACAAGAAGTCCATCGGGGACGTGTTCTACGCCAGCGCGACAGCACGCGGAGAGGCCATCGTCGATGCCTGGCTGCGCCAGAAGGGAACTTCTCATGACTGAGGAAGTCAAGTTCATCCGCGGCAACGACCGCATCAGCCAGCTCGCCCAGCGGCCCGACATCGCCGACGGCGTCACCCGGGTCCGCGCCGAGATGGCCGAAGCCGACCGCACCTACGCCATGGGACTAGCCGCCCTCCGGCAAGCCGCCGAGCTCACCCAGGCCGAGCTCGCCCGCCGGCTCGGAGTCACCCAGGCCGCCATCAGCCGCATCGAACAGCCCCACGACCTGCTCCTGTCCACCCTCAACTCCTACCTCGGAGCCATCGGCGGCCGCGCCAGCGTCATCGTCACCTTCGCCGACGGCCACGAGACAACCCTCGACCTCTCACAACTCAGATAGCGCCCTCGATGAGGGCGGCCGCTATTGATCGCCCCTCATGAGGCCAGCCCTGCTATCAGGGTCGGCTCGCTCAGGAGCGCTTGGAGGCCGAGGTGCTCCTGAGCTATCTTCTCGCCCGATGCCAGGAGTTCTTCAGCCTGGGGGCTAAGCGCCGGGGGCAGCCAAGCGCAGGCGTCCGCGTAATCTAGCTGGCCGGCGCGGTTGCTGTCGTCGGGCCGCCGCCAGTGCCGGGGTCCTTCCAGCAGGAACCGGTAGCAGGCGGTGGCAGGGAGCACTGGCGGGAGACCGGCCTCGGCCGCCTGACGGGCCGCGCCGGCGGCGATCCGCAGTCCAGCGAGGTCGAGGTCCCCGAAGTAGCGCACATACCGGGGTGACGGGTCCAGCAGCGGGATGCTCAGGACGCTCTGTTCGAACGAGCCGCCGATGCCCCAGGCGACGTGCAGGTCGGGCCGGGTCGCCGCGCCCAAGGCCCTCGCGGCCGTGAGGAATGAGGAATAGGTTGCCAGGTTCTCCGCGACAAGCAAGATCACAGGACCGGCGCCCGACACATGCTGGGAGGCGAATGGAAGCGGCGGGTCGTAACACGCCAGTAGGTCCAGGGTGAGCGCACCAGAGGTGAAGAGCCTGGTCTTCCGGTACCGGCCGAGCGCCTTTTCGTCGCCGAACAGCTCCGCCGAGCGCTCGCCGACAGGTACCCGAACCGGCGCCGGATAGTCCCGCCGCCAATCGGCGACGCGCTCAAGCACCGCGAGCTCGTCGGGGCGGCTGGCGATCCGGCCCGCCGCTTCCAGCGCGCTCGGCCATACGCGCGGCGCAGGCTTGGCAGCCGGCCCCGCTGCCTCACGGTCGACGCGCATGACCCAGACGGGAAGCGGTGGCTCGACGATAGCGTCCAAGCCGGATCGCGAGGCCGCGGACGGAAGTGCCACCAGGGACACGACCGCGAGCTCGTCTAGCGCCCGTCGGAACCGGCCACGTGCCGCCGGGTCGCCGACCAGGCTCAGGTCGTGCCCTTGCGCGGCGGTGAACAGCTCCGCTACCAGGATCCGCTTGTTCCTCGCGGCGGCAACGTGCGCCGCGAGGCGGGCGGCCAGCGGGGACAGCGGCTGGCTCACGTCGCAGCCTTCCCGGCCGGCCAGGTCATCCCATCGGCGATCCGCGTGCGCGACCCGGACGCCGGCGATCGCGCTGCCGTCCTGGCTGTTCGGGCCGTCCGCGTCGACGACGATGTAGCGGCGGCCCTGGGTGCCACCCTGCCTGTTGTCCAGCCGGATGACGTTTGGGAACTGGATCACTGCGGCCGGATCCTTCACCCCCGTCGTGTAGATGAGCTGGACCCCGTGCGAGGCCGCGACATCCCGCTGGAGCCGCACCAGGTGCGCCGACGAGGCGCGGCCGATCGGGTTGTCCAGCAGCAGGACCCCGCCAGGGCGGGCGCCACGCCCGGTGCGGGCGGCGCGCAGCGCGACGATCGTGCAGTACAGCGCCACGCAGACGGTGAGCTTCTCGCCGCCGCTCCACTTGGCCAGGCGGCTGATGTCCTCGGTGACCGGGGTGGTGTCCTCGGTCGGCTTCAGGACCCTGACGGTGAATCCCCCTGGCCCGGCCGCCTCGCGGACCGCCTCCTTGAGCAGGGGCATGCCCTCGGGCTTGAGCCCCTTCTGGATGACGCTCTCGATGACCCGCTCCGCGTATGAGTGCAGCATGGCGTCGTTGGGGCGCTCAAAGCCGATGCGGAGCACTTTCCGGCCCGCCCACGCCCCCGGGGCAGTGTCCGTTCGCGAACCCTGCTCCGCCTTTGACAGCGTCTCCATGCTCTCCCGCACGACCCCCGCGAGCGAGTCCGCGAGGATGCCCTGATCCTTGGCGATGGATGCTAGTTCCCCCTCCAGGGTGCTGGCCCGCAAGCGCAACTGGATGGCGAGGCCCGCGGCGTTACGGCCGAGCACGTCCGCCGGATCGTGCATGACGCGGTCCTTCACCGGCCCGGAGATCTTCGGAAAGTCCCCGCCGGTACGCCGGAGCTTGTCGATGGCCGCCGTGAGCGCCTCCTGAGCCTTGACGAGCCTAGAGCCTGCGTCGGCCATCCGCTGACGGGCCTCCCGGGCCGCCGTGCGGGCGTCATCTACGCTGCCATTGAATTCCGCGGCCGACGTGCCCTGCGTCGCGGCGGGCAGGCCGTCAAGGAGGGTATCGAACTGTTCCTTGCGACTTGAGATTTCCTGCCTGCTCTTGTCGATGCGGCCGATGTGGACCTCCGCCCCAGTTACTCGCTCGCCTGCTGCCTGGGCAGTCGTCTCCTGCTGGGACACCAGATCGTCGGCCTCGTTCGCCGTCGCCGGACGCACGGGCAGGGTCCGACGCGGCGGCTCGCGGCGCTGCTGTTCGATGGTCGCGAGGGCCTCACGGAACTGGCTGAAGGCCCCCTCGGCCGCACCGAGCGCGGCGACCGCTCCCCGCTCTGTCTCTCTGGCCGTCTGAAGAGCACGGGCGCGCCGCTCCGGCTCCTGGCCGTCAGGTGTGGCGAGCAGGTTCTCCGCTCGGCGTCGCAGCTCGTCCGGATGACGTGCGAACTCCGCGTCTGCCTCTGCGACCTGCCTGGCCAAGCCCTGCACGCGGTCGGCGAGCACCGATTGCGCGGCACGCTGCTCCAGCGCGGTGCGGGCACCGACTTCGTTCTGCCGGAGCGTGTCGAGCGGGACGGCAGAATCCGGAACGACGACTGGCGCGCCATACACAGGCAATGCGGGCGGTGCGCCATACACAGGTTCGGCCAACGCAGTCGGCGAGAGCCCCGTGGGAGCGATGAGCCCAGATAGGTCTGAGGCCACACCCGTGGATTCGAGCGCCTTGACGCGGGATGGTGTCTTGGCGATCCTGAGTCAGGCGAAAGACATTAATGACGCCAAACTGAATCTTGGCCTAGGTCCCGCATCGGACTCCCGTCTCTCCGATTTCCTGCATTCTAAGGGTCTCGATTCTTCGGGTTGGAACCAGCAGGAACCAGCAGCGCCTGACAATCGTCCTGCTATCAGGCCGACACCTCCCGGGCAAGAGGTCCATAGTCGCAGCATCACTGTCTCGGACGAGCAAGGAGGCTCACACCAGATCGAGATGCATGGGACTGAAGCGCAGTTGGATGAGTATCAACAGGAAGCGTACGAGGATGCGGCGCGATCACTCGGAAGGCTCCTGATGTCCCTGGGTGAACAGCCGGGAAGTTTGCGGACCCCGGCCGCGAGCGGTCCCCACAGTAAGAAATGATCGTTATCGTGGTGCGGGGCTCCCACGCCCCCGCGGGCAGATCCTGGCCGCCCGGACCTGATTGGACCACGCGCGCGCCCACGCGCGGCCGGTCTACCCAGAACTCTCCGTCGGAAGGCGGATTGGACCACGCGCGCGCCCACGCGCGACAATGCCACTGCGGGCATGCCACACCTCGTTCATGCAGACCTCAGAGACCAGGGCGCCTGCAAAGTCAGTGATTTATAAGGGTGGCTTGCTCCCCGGTTTGACGGCTTATCGTGTTGGTGCTGGTCATGCGGTGTTTTCCTAGGCAGGTGCGGCGGGGTGCCTTGCTGGGGGCCTGGCGGCTGCCGTTCTCAGGTCACGGCGGGGTTTCCGCTGGGTGCCAGTGGCGTGATGAGGCCGAGGAGCTGCAGCGGGAGCCGATAGGGGTCGCGGTGGCAGGCGCGGAGCTGGGCGGCGATGTTCGGGACCCGGTGCAGGTGCAGGATGCCGGTGACGGTGTTGCGGACGGCGGCCATGGCCTGGTGCGCGCGGCCGATCCGGCTGGCGTCCTCGCCGAGTACGACATCGCGGACATAATGGTGCATCTCGATCGCCCAGTGGCCGCGCAGGCAGGCCAGCAGGTCACCGGGGCCGGCCTGGTCCGGCGGCAGGCTGGTGATGCCGAGGACGGCGACGGCGCCGAGCAGTTCCCCGTTCATGCCGTAGCTGTAGCGCTCGACGAGGAACACCTGCTCCACGTGCGGGAACAGGGCGGCGATCCGCGCGGTCGGGGGCAGGGTCTTGATGGTTCGCACGTCGGTGCGGCCGTGGCCGCGGTCCACGGTCCATGCCTCGCCGGCGATGGATGCCCGGTGGGGTGCCAGAAGTCTGCATAACCTGTCAGCTGCAGCGATGGCCAGGGTCAGCCGTAGGGGATCATGATCATCCGTGTCCCTGCGCCTGCTCTATCTCGTCTTCGTCCGGCTCTGCGGCTGGCTGATTCTGCTCGGCCGGTCATCGGCCTCCAAGGACGCCGAGTTGCTCGTGCTGCGGCACGAGGTCGCCGTGCTGCGCCGCGCCAATTCCCGGCCCCGGCTCGACTGGGCCGACCGGGCGGTCCTCGCCGCGCTGATCCGGCTCCTACCGGGAAGGCTGCGGATGCACCGGCTGGTCACCCCCGGAACCGTCCTGCGCTGGCACCGCCGCCTGGTCACTCGCAAGTGGACCTACCCCAACCGGACAGGACGGCCGCCGGTCAGCGCCGAGATCGCCGCGCTGATCGAACGGCTCGCCACCGAGAACAACGGCTGGGGGTACCAGCGGATCCAAAGGCGAGCTGCTGAAACTCGGCCACCGGGTCGGCGCGTCCACGATCCGCCGGGTCCTGAAGGCGCTGAAGATCCCCCCGGCACCGCGACGGCGCACCGACACGACCTGGCGGAAGTTCCTGCACGCCCAGGCATCGACGATGCTCGCCACGGACTTCTTCCACGTGGACTGTGCGGTCACCTTGCGCCGCGTCTACGTCTTCTTCGTGATCGAAGTCGGCACCCGGTACGTCCACGTCCTGGGCGTGACCGCGCACCCGGACGGTCCCTGGACCGTGCAGCAGGCACGGAATCTGCTGATGGATCTGGGTGATCGCGCCGCAGACTTCCGGTTCCTGGTCCGTGATAGGGCCGGGCAGTTCACCGAGGCGTTCGACGCGGTACTTTCCGGCGCCGGGATGGAGGTCGTGAAGATCCCGCCCCGGAGCCCGCAGGCGAACGCTTATGCGGAAAGGTTCGTGCTCACCGCCCGGACCGAGGTCACCGACCGGATGCTCATCTTCGGCGAGCGGCATCTGCGGACGATCCTGGCCGAGTATGAGGCCCATTACAACGGGAGGCGACCTCATCGCAGCCGCCATCTCCGCCCGCCGCGGCCCGACCACCCCGTCGCTGATCTCTCCCGCAAGCGGATCCAGCGCCAGCCCCTCCTCGGCGGCCTCATCAACGAGTACAAGCGGGCCGCATAGAAGCCCAGGTCAGGACCGGTGGCCGAGTTCCGGAACCGCACAGGCTCCAGCGACAATCCGCCAGCATATGCACCCGGTCCTGCTTGCACAGCGCCGCGTCGCACAGCTCAGACAGCGCGTCCGCCCGGGCGGTGAAGCACCGGTACAGCTCCCGGCGGAACCCTGCCAGCCGTTCCCACGCCTGATCTGTCTCGTCCCCGGCGCCCGCCCGGGCCTTCGCCCAGGCCATACTGAAAGCCACGGCCGCCGCCCTGCGTCTTCAAGTTCTGTGGTGAGAACCAGAAGATGATGACGCGGTGGCCGTCTGTTATCACAGCGACACACCGGACAGTACGGGCAAAGAGTTGCCAGGCAGACAGCAGAGGTTAAACGCCAAGATTAGTCGGATACCTGTGCTGCTCCAAAATGCCGTAACCGGCCTGACCTGCAGGTTTCAGCGAGTCATTTATGCGGCCTGGTGGTACTCGTTGATCACGCCGCCGAGTACCTTCCGGCGCTGTACCGGCGCGGCCAGTGGCACGACGGCCGGCTCGTCATGATCGGGCGGCCGTCGGTTCCGGGACTGGTGTGGCCGGTGCCCGTTATAGTGCCGCGCGTACTCGGCCAGCACTACCCGCAGGTGGGCTTCGTCGTAGATCAGCAGCCGGTCGGTGCACTCGGACCGTGCGGTCCGTACCCAGCGTTCGGCATAGCAATTCGCCCTGGGCGTCCGCGGCGGGGACTTCACGACCCGGACGCCCTCGCTGGCGAGCACGTCATCGAACGCGGCGGTGAACTTGGCGTCCCGGTCGCGAATGAGGAACCGGAACTGGCCGAGCCGCCCGGCGAGGTCCATGACCAGGTTGCGTGCCTGCTGGGCCGTCCATGCCCCGTCCGGATACCGGGTGACTCCGAGGATGTGCACCCGCCGGGTGGCTACCTCCATGACGAACTGATACGTACAGGCGGGCGCCGGTCAAGGTGACGGTCTCGAAGAAGTCGCAGGCGAGCAGCGCATCAGCCTGGGAACGGAGGAAGTCAGCCCAGGTGGCAGTAGTGCGCTCGGGGCGCCGGGTCGATCCCGGCCTGGCGGAGGATCTCCCACACGGTGGAAGCGGCGATCCCGATTCCGAGGACAAGGAGCTCACCGTGGATGCGGCGGTAGCCCCAGCAGGGATTCTCTCGTGACAGGCGCAGGACCAGCTGGCGGATGGAGCGGACGGTGCGCGGTCGGCCCGGGCGCCTGGGGCGGGACCGGGCCGCATGGCGGCGTGCCAGCAGGTCGCGGTGCCAGCGCAGTACCGTGTCCGGCTGCACCAGCAGCCGGAACCGGTCCAGAACGTCGCGCGGGAGCCGGTGCAGCAGCGCGGCCAGGAACGCCCGGTCGCTAGGCCAGAACCGCGGCCGGGTCTTCCCCAGCTGCCGCTCCAGCACCGCGATCTGATGACGCAGCGCCAGGATCTCCACGTCCTTGTCCCGGTCGCTCACCGGGAGCAGCCGCAGTAATGCGAACACGTTCGTCACACCCAAATAGGCCAGTCGAAGCAGCACAGCCGACCATCATCCCGCAGCGAGCGGGACTTCGGGAGAGCAACCACCTCATGCGGCCGCCGGAACCGAATAGCTCGTCCCACCTGGCCGGATGAGATTTTAGGCACACGCAGGTGCTGGCGGACGCGTGGCTGCCCGACCTTGTTCCGGCTGGGGGAACTGGAGCGTCATCTCGGGGACGGGGTGATCGAGGCGGTCGTGAACGCGGCTCTGGCCAGCGGCCGGCTGAGGCCGCGGCAGCGGCGCAGGCTGCTGTCGTACCCGCTGGTCATCCGGCTGGCGATCGCGATGACGCTGATGCCCGGCTCGTCGTACTGCGGGGCGGCGGCGCGGCTGGCCGGGCTGCTGGAGGGCATTCCGTTCGTCCTGGAGTGGCATGTCCCGACGGAGACGGCGGTCACGGGCTGGAGACTGCTGATCCCCGCGGACGTGATGGAGGACGTGTTCTGGCATGCGGCCGGGCCGCTGATCGCGGACAGGGAGGACCCGTCGGCTGTGACGCTGGCCGGGATGACGGTGCTGGCCGCGGACGGGACCCTGGTGAACCTCGCGGACACGGAGGCGAACCGGAAGGCGTTCGGGAGCGCCGGGACCGCGGACCGGACCGGGCCGTTCCTGCAGCTGCGGATCATCGCACTGACCGCCCGCGCGGGCCGCGCCATCATCGGAGCGGTCCTGGGGTCATGCCGCGCCGGGGAGCAGACCCTGCTGAAACGGCTGGTCAAGCGCAGGCCGTTCCTGTTTGCCTGCCGGGTGACCTGCTTTGACCGCTGCTTCCCGGGCCGCGGCCTGGTCGCGGAGATCCGCGCAGCGGGCGGGCATATCGTCGCCCGCGCCTCCGCGACCCTGTCCCTGCCCATGGACGATGATGGCGGCTGGCTGCCCGACGGATCCCGGCTGAGCTGGCTGAACGCCCCGTCCGGGAAGAAGGAGGACCGGATCAGGATCCGGGTCTGCGAGCACAATGCGATCATGCCCGGCCCCGGCGGGGACGATCAGGTCTCGGAGACCTGCACCCTCATCACCACCGTCCTGGACTGGGAAGCTGCCCCCGCTGACCAGGTTCCGGGACGCGTACATTGCCCGGTGGAGCGCGTCGGAGAGCACGTTCGGCGAGGACAAGACCACGATCACCGGAGCCGGGAACCGGACCTCCGGGCCCGTGCTCCGCTCGGGCTGTCCCCGCCTCGTCGTCCAGGAGGCCTGGGCCTGGCTGGCCAGCACCCAGCTGGTCCGCGCCAGCGAGGCCGCCGCCCTGCGCAGCGAGCACGCCGCCGCCCGTGCCCTGCGCCGCCGGGACCTGAAGCCCGTCACCGCCGACGAGGAATCCTTCACCGCCGCCCGCCGGCACGCGATCCGGTCCATGACAACCACCCAGGTCACGGCCGTATCGTCGTTGGAAGCGATCGCCGCGGCGGCCGACGCCGCCGCCGCGCGCCTGCCTGCACACCCTCAACCTCCCGGCCGGCAGCGGCACTCCGAGCGAAAACAGAAAGCACGCCCGAAATTCGGGCATACCGCCGCCACCAAGCAGACCTTCACCGGGAAACCTCGGATCACGGTGTTCGCGCCCGGCTTCTACTGACCCAGCGCCCCCGCCCCGGCGACGGGATTAGGAGGAAAACCGCCCCGCACGCGGGGCTGCGGCCCGTGGAACCGCACGCTGCACCCGCCGCGACACGCGGGCCGCACCCATGCCCGCACGCTACCCGGAAACAGCCTTAACGACACGTACAGAACACAAGAGCTGTAACACCCCGAGAACGCCGAAACGCCTAAGGTTCCTGGTGTTGGGGTGCAAACCGACATTTCCTGTCGGATGCCGACGATTTTCAATGCATAGAAAATCGAGGCCCCGCCCGGCGAGTGCTTGGTACGATCGGCGCTGAATTCTTTGCTGTGAAGAACGGTGATGTCAGGACTGGCTCGTTACGCGGGTGCATGCTGCCGTCGGCCGCGATGGTCGCGGGCTTATCCGCCGAAATGCACATGGGGTGGCCTCGGATGGTGTCGCTAATGATCACGATCGTCATCATTGTGGGGATCGTGTTCGTCGTTTCGATCCTGATCGCTACGCGTTCCGCGATGCAGCTTCAGCAGCAACAGGAGAAGCAGGTCGGGTACGCGCGCCCCAAGCAGGTCAGGTCACCGCAGGGCAGGCCGGGAAACAAGCGGGCCAGCCGCCCGCAGCAGCGGCAGTCCCGCCCGCAGCAGGCGCCCGCTCGCGCCGCGAAAGCCCAGGCGTATAGCCCGAAGCAGATACGGGTCGTCCTGCAGCGGCGACTCGGCCAAGCCTACGTCGCAGAGCAGGAGCAGGTCCTGCTGCGCGTGCGCCAGCAGGAGCAGAAGGTCACCGCGCGCCTGGCCCGGGCACAGCGAGCCCTCGATTTCGACGAGCTAAAGGCAATGCACACTGAGTCGCGGAAGATCGCGGACGATGCTTACCGGGTCATGCGCCGGGCGGCCACGGAGGAGGACGAGATCTGGGCGCGCATCAAGCAGACGATGCAGGAGCGTGACGCTTCCGGCGGTCACGACGCTCAGCCGGGCCATTACAAGCAGATCCTCGATGCCCTGCACGAGGAAAAGGACATGATGCATCAGTTTCGTGTTCCGTACGACGATGAGCTAAAGCAGCGCAATCAGGCCACCGGGCGCCTTCGTGACGCGATCAGGGATAACTGCGGCGAGAAGGGCCAGGAGTGGTACCGGGGCGTGATGGAGCGCGCCGAGGCCCGGCGTGAGGGGCGCCTGTAGTGGCGATGGAACCCCTTGAGCGAGATGACCCGCGGCAGGTCGGCAACTACCGCCTTGAAGGGCGGCTCGGCGCAGGCGGGATGGGACGCGGTGTTCCTAGGTCGCTCGCCCGGCGGCCGGGAGGTCGCCGTGAAGGTGGTCCGGGCGGAATTTGCCCGCGATCCGGAGTTCCGCAAGCGGTTCGCCCGCGAGGTGAACGCCGCGCGGAAGGTCGGCGGGCACTGGACGGCCCCGGTCGTCGATGCCGACCTGGACGCCATGCCGCCCTGGATGGCGACCTCCTACATTAAGGGCCCGTCGCTGAGCAAGGCGGTCAAGAAGGACGGCCCGATGAGCACGGGCGCCGTGTGCGTCCTGGGAGCCGCGCTCGCGGAGGGGCTGGCCGCGATTCACGACTGCGGGCTGGTACACCGGGACCTGAAGCCAGACAACATCATCATGAACACCGACGGCCCGCGGATATTGGACTTCGGGATAGCCCACCTCCTCGACGCGAGCACGCTCACGGCCACCGGAGCGACCCTCGGCACCTTCAGCTACATGTCACCCGAGCAGTTCAAGGGCGATGCCGTCGGGCCGAGCAGCGACGTCTTCTCCCTCGGCTCCGTGCTCACCTACGCCGCGACTGGTCATCAGCCGTTCGAGGCGCCTTCCACCGCCGCCCTATACTTCAGCATCGCCTACCACCAGCCCGACCTGCGTGGAGTTCCCGCAGTGCTGCGAGAGGTGATCACGGCTTGTCTGGCGAAGCAGCCAGCGAACCGGCCCGACGCCCGTGATCTCATTGGCCGCCTCGCGAAGGCGGGGGCAACCGCTGAGCCCGCGGCCCCGGCCCGAGACGCGGGCCGGGGCCAGGCCGGGACGCCCACCAGGCCGAAGAAGGCCACCCCAGCGTCTCCGAAGGCGGCTGCGACACCGCAGGGGACTGCCGGGACGGCACCGTTGGCGTACCCGGGGGCGCAGCGCACGGCGGCCACCCGGCCGAAGGCCGCCGCGCCCGCGGACGGTAGCGTCGGCCGCGCGCAGAAGCAGTCGGCGGCGCCCCCCAAGCCGAGCAGGCCGGCCGGCAATGGGACCGCCAGCCCACCTGAGCGCGCCGCTGCCCAGGCGCCGGGCAAGCCCACGACAGGCAAGCCGGCGAACGCCCGCGGCGGGCGCGGTGACGGTACGGTCTCGATCGGCTGCTATGCCCTGGAAGGGCAGGAGAGCATCGCCACGGCTGCAGCGATCGCCTTCTCGCCGGACGGGCGCCTGGTCGCCGTGACGGGAAGCTTCAACGACGGCCGGCCGCCCGAGGTGCGGTTCTGGGACGTGGCCACGAAGCGGGCCGATAACCCGCCGGCCAGTGGCGGCAAGGCCAAGGCCCTCGCTCATCCGTCCGCGGCCGTGTTCTTCGCACCGGGCGGCCGATTCCTTGCCTGCCAGCCTGGCCTTATGGCACCGCAGCTTTGGGACATGACAACCCGGCAGTTGGCCAGGCTCACCGCCGACGGCGAGACAGCCGCGCCAGCGCGGCTCACGTTCTCGCCTGACGGGCGCCTGCTGGCCGCTATTCACGTTAACCAGCGGCTGCGCCTCTGGGACGCTGCCACCGGCCAACCGCTCGGCGGTCCCCTTCTCAAGTCCACCAAGACGGTCGGGCCCGTCATCTCACCTGATAGCCGCATCCTCGCGTTCCCCGACAGTACCGGTCACCTGCGCTTGTGGTCTGTCGCGAGCCACCGGTCCCCGCAGCGCCTGTCGGTGGACAGCCCGGCCGAATCCACGCGCATTGCCTTCTCGCCCGATAGCAGCCTCATCGCCATCGCCAGGAAAGGCGAGAACTACAACGCCAAGCCGCTCATCTATAACCTGGCTACCTCCCGCTGGCAGGGCGGCCAGTTGGGCGGCGCCGAGTTCCCGGTGAACCTGCTGCGGTTCTCTCCGAACGGCACCTTCCTCGCCGCCGCTGACGCCGGCTACCACTCGTCGTCCGGGGAGGCCGCCCTCGCGTTCTGGGACTTGACCGAGGCATGGCCTGTCGCGCGGACGGTACCCGGCATGACCGGGGTCGTGAAGAAGATGGCGTTCTCACCGGACGGCATGCTGCTTGCCGTGCTCGCAGGCAGCCGCGATGACGCAAAGCCGGACGTCGGCACGCGGGACCAGGTTCTCCACCTATGGGACATCACCAGGGACAGGCAGGCGGCCGACCCGGTCAAGTGCCGCACCAGTCGCCGGGCGGCAGCGCTGGAATTCTCCCGGGACGGGCGCTTCCTTGTCACCGGCTCCCGCAGCCAGTCGGTGACCCTCTACGACACTGCAACGAGGAAGCCCATGGAACTGCCCAGGGAGATGACGGGCAGCGACCCCGTGCTGGCAATTTCCCCCGACGGTAGCGGGTTCGTCACCGCCGCGCCCAGTGTCCTGCGCCTGTGGAACCTGAGCTCCCTTTGACATCCACCCACTTTGAGACTCTTCCCGGCATGCCCGGCGATATCGAAGTCCAGCCGGATAGCTTGCGACAATGAGCACCTGGGATGCGGTAATCGATGTGTCCAACGTTTGCTGGGACCCGCAGCTACCCCCGGTCGGACGGCGCGCGCCGGTGTGGGGACGGCTTGAGCTGGTCATGGCGGCGTGGCGGAAAGCGCACGGGAGCGACGCGCGGATTACCCTTGTGGCGGACAACTCCCTTGAGGGCGTCCTGGAGGACCCGCGGGAGCTGCGGCGGCTGCGCGCCTCCCGCGGGATAACGTCCAGGCCGGTCGCGGACCCGGAGATCCTCGCCCTGGCCCGCGACCACAACTGGCATGTGCTGAGCCGCGACCGCTACATTGACCAGCGTCGCGATCACCCTTGGATTCCCGACGTGCCCGAGCGCTTCCACCAGTGGCTGTTCGACGGCCAGGCCGTCACCATAGTGTCTGCAGACATCAGGAATCACACCGAGCAGGAAGTTTCCGCCGCGATCGAGGGCAAGCAGCTTAAGTGGCGGCACCGCCTGGACCCCGGCAACAGCCGTCACCGTGCAGCCCTCCAGACGCGGTGGCAGTGCCCCAATGCGCTGTGCCCCGAGTCCGCGCACTGGCAGGGCGAACTCCTTGTCTGGCCCGTCATGACCGACTACGGTCAGGCCCGCTGCCCTACCTGTGACGAGCCGCTGACCGACCTGGGACGGCGGAAGCGGGTCCACGAGATCGTCGTGGCGGAGCGGTCAGGTGCCGAGATCATCCGGTTCCCGATGGAGACGGGCACCCCGGTGCTGGTCGGGCGCGGCCTGACGATCAAGGGCGTGAACCTCCGGCCGCACGGGCTGACCGAGTCCGCGGCCGAGGCAGTGGAGTCGGTCAGCCGCCAACACCTGGCGCTGCTGGTGGAAGAGCCACCACGGGGCAAGCGGCGGGTGGTCGTGACCGACCTGGGCAGCAAGAACGGCACCGTGGTCGAGCGCCCGCCCGGTACCGACAAGCCAACGGCCGCCGAGGCCGGCAAGAAGATGCACGTCACGGAAAATGACCTGATCGTGCTCGGGGATGCCGTGACCCTTCGGCTGTCCGGCAAGCAATACGCGGCCACCGACAGCCAGTCACTCTCCGATGTTGCTCCTGACGACGAGGCTCCCCAGGTCACAGTCGTTCGCGCTCCCCGCTGACCCACGGCGGTACCTCGCGGTCTGCCGCCATCCGGCAGGCAGTGCTTGAGGCAGCCAGCCGCAGGGAGCGGGCAGCGAAAATGCGCCGGGAGGTCATCCGGATGGAGCTCGGTGAGCCGGACGGCGTCAACGTGGCCGAGGAGCTTGTGGGGTAGATGCTGCCGTACAGAAGATACAGTTCCGGGTTGAACAAAAGCCGGTAAACCCTTTCCAGCGGCCAGTGCCGCCGGCCGCGCTCACGGAGGACACCTAACGACACAACCGCAAAGGTCCTGGCAGCAGCCGGGCCAGCGCGGCGAGCACCGCCCGGTCCGCCCGGTCCAGCCTGGTTTCCTGGCACTGCACCCGCTGCCAGCCGCCATGTCCGGCGTCTACGCCGGGCAGGCGGTTCACCCGAGCAGCACCAGCCAGCCCACCAGCGGAGTATCCCCAGCCGCGGACACGGCTGGGTCGCCATCTCACCCGTCCGCCATGCTCGACCTGCTCTTGCTCGCCCTTGCCCTGCCATCCCCGAGCAGGCGCAAGGAGCCTGGACCTTCCGACGCTGAGTGAGGCATGCGGGTCGGCGCTGCGAAGCCCTTCGGGCGGGGCAGGCCACGCGCGACTACTCTTGCGCGCTGCCTGCCCCGAACCCATGCCCTCATCCCGGGCAACCACGCGCGCCGGACAGACACGCGAGAGCACGCCCGACTCCGGCGCGCGCCTCAAGCCCGAAACGCCGCCAGCGCGGCCCGTCCGAGCCCGTCCGTGAAACAGCCGACGGTGCGCACCGACCGCTCCGGGGCACGAATCCCGTCCGCTATGCGTCCGTGGACACCGCGACACAGCGACCCGCAGCGCGACAAGATGACACACCACGGGACAGAGAAGAAACAGCCCGCATAGCCGAGAATTTCCAGCTAGCGGGCTGTTTTCGCAGGTGGTGGCAGGTGTTGGGTTCGAACCAACGTAGGCTGAGCCGACGGTTTTACAGTGTTCCGCTCCTATTCACACCATATAGCCGCTGACCTGCGTAAACGCTGCCGTTCAGCATTCGCGGCACCGACGCTGTCCGCTATATGTCCGTGCACACGGGCATTCAGGCGGCCCATCGCACGGACAGCCACGGACACTGTCCGCAGAACCGCCTGTCGGGTCGCCCGGGGGAATCGCACTCCCGGGCTCCCACGGAACCGTGCGTAACAATCTCTCGTTACACGGCTCTTGTCGTCCTGGTCACCAGACGTGCGGGACAGCGGCTGTCCAGGTCCACTGGGCGAAGAACCGCGGTCGCAGCTTCACGACAGCGTTCCACTGGTCCTGGGCTCTCTTCCGGCCCCGCAGCCGCTTGTATTTATTCTGGGACCACCGCATCAGGTAGGCGTTGATGCGTTCCAGGAGGGGATACAGCGCGGAGCGGTAAAACGCCCCGTAATACTGCATCCAGCCGAACGACCGGGTTGACCAGCCGCGCGAGGTCGTGTTCGGAGGAACCGGTGCGATGGTGCAGCCGCCAGGAACGCACGGTCGCGCTCATCTTCTTCAAGGCGTCCTTGCTGACCGCCGGGCAGAACGACAGGAACATCCTGCCGGTCCTGGTCCGCGCCCCGCGAGGCCGGAAGGTGTACCCGAGAAAGTCAAACGACGTGTGCTCGTACGAGCCGCGCCGGGTGCCGTCCTTGCAGTACACGATCCGGGTCTTGTCCGGGTTCAGTTCCAGCCCGACGTCCGCCATCCGTTCCCTGATCGCCGCCAGCACGGCTTCGGCCTGCTCCAGGCTGGAGCAGTGCACGAC
>CAVUBD010000025.1:0-242396 GCA_963739615.1 uncultured Actinomycetes bacterium | reverse complement strand
AAGTGGCAGCCTGCCCGATAGAGTAAGTAGAACGCCACGTTCATGGAATCCTGCCCGGGGCCTGCGGGGCTGGTGGTGCGGGCGGGGCGGGGCCGCCGCAGGCCACCTGAACGCCAGCCAGGAACCAGACGCGACACACCCAAGTTAAAAAACGACGAGGCCCATCCTCGCCACCATCCTCGCGGCCACGTCCTGGCAGCCGGCCGTGTACCTGGGAGCGCGCTGTCCCAGCCTCGGCGGCCGGAACCACCTGCCAGGATCGCGCCGCCTGCTGGTCGCGGAGGCCGATGAGTACATGGACGCCTTCCTTGACCTGCCTCGTCACATCGGCATCCTGGGACCGGTCATGAACTACGACCACCGGGACTACTTCACCAGCGGGCAGGATGTCATCGACGCCTTCACCGCGTTCGCCGCCGGCCTGGCGCTAGCCGTCACCAGCATCCAGCCCGCGCCAGGCACCTGGCGCATTGTCAACCGCCACGGCGATCGCCCGTTCGCGCATTTATCACTCATTGGCGATATCATCCTTTATCGATAGTGTGGTATTATTGGTCTATGGCAATATTGGACGGGGAGTACTTGGTGACCACGGCGCGGGATCTGGGCACGGCGCTGAAGCACTTCCGGACCGCGGCCGGGGTGACGCAGTCGGATGCCGCCGAGGCTATGGGAATCGGGCAGCCGTACCTGTCGTCGCTGGAAGGGGGGAAGTTCGGCAGCTCGCTGACGCACGCGCTGCGGCTGCTGCGCTTCGTCGGCTGCGAGGTCATCGTCCGGCCGGGAGAACCCCGTGGCTGACCAGCTGGTGGCGTGGCTGTATGACACGCCGGTCGCGGTGCTGATTCGCGGGCCGGAATTCCGGATCCGGCTGGAGTGGTGCCCGGAGGGAATTGAGCGGTGGGGGCTCGGGAGCCCTGCTCTGTCCGTCGGGCTGCCGATCGGCGCCCCGGTCGGCCCGCGGGACCTGCGCGGCCTGGACTTCTTCGAGAACATGCTGCCAGAGGGACCTGCTCTGGAGCGGATGGCGGCCCTGGCCGGGGTCCGCCCGGTGGACACCTACGGCATCCTGGCGGCCTTCGGCCGTGACTGCGCGGGCGCGATCATGGTGCTCCCCGACGAGGAGCGGCCCGGCAGGAACGGCGGCAGCGGCTACTCTCCGATGACATCCGGTGATCTGCAGCGGGTGATCAGCGCCCTTGACGCCACCCCGCTGGCCGCCGCGCCGGAGCGCGGCTTCCGCCCGTCGCTAGCCGGCTTCCAGCGCAAGGCGCTGCTGGGCCGGGCCGGCGATGGCACCTGGCAGCTCCCATCCGGGGACGCCCCCTCTACCTGGATCCTCAAGCCCGATGGCCCGCACGCGATGGCCGCCAACGAGGCCACGTGCCTGCGGCTCGCGGCCGCCTGCGGGCTGCCGGTGCCCGAGGCAGAATTGCTCGACGTCGCCGGCCTCCCCGTCCTGGCGGTCAAGCGCTACGACCGGCAGGACACACCAGCCGGGCGCATCCCGGCCCGGGTGCACCAGGAAGACGGCTGCCAGGCCACCGCGACGCCTCCCGGGCGGAAGTACGAGGAACAAGGCGGCCCGGCACTGCACGACCTCGTCGGCGTCATCAGGAACTTCGGCGATGCCCGCGACGTGACTCACCTGCTGCGCCGCACGACGTTCAACATGGCGGTCGGCAACGCGGACGCGCACGCCAAGAACTTTTCCGTGCTGCACGAGCCAGACGCCCCGGCAATCGGGCTCGCCCCGCTCTATGACGTGCTCTCGACCATCGCCCTCGAACTGACCGACCGCGCGGGGCGTCCGATGCGGGCAGACACGCATCTGAGCCAGCGAGTCGGCGGGCAGGCTGACATCCGGAAGGTGACCGCGGCCAGCCTGATCGACGAAGCGGTCACCTGGGGTATCCGCCGACGCACGGCGTCGGCGGTAGTGACCGAGACACTGGACCAGGTGCTTGCCACCGTCCTGGCGACACCAGGCGATGGCCGGGTCCTCGATGTCATACGAGAGCAGGCCGAGCGGATCAGCCGGGGCTGACATGCTCCGCGCCGTTCTGAACTTGGCTACTGGTCAGGCTACGAAGACGTTGGTCCGGTGCCAGTCGAGGTACTTGCGCCGGGCTGCTGGGCCTGGTTGGCGGCTTGCGGATCTTCAGGTTGAGCAGGATCAGCCAGACCGGCAGGGTGCCGCCCGCTTCGCCGAGAGCCTCGTCGAACGCGCGCTCTACGGCGCGGGCACGGTGGTCATCTACTCGATGGCCACCTGATCAGGGGTTCGTGCTGGCCATGGCTACCGGTTCACGGTGCCAGTCGCTGCTGCCTGCCTGCTGCCACCAGTAGTACAGGCTACCAGCACCATCGGTGGCCGCGACGACCACGGAGGTCCCCGTCCAGGCGACAGACGAGTTCTGGGGCAACGGTCCCGGAGCGTCCGCGGGTGGAAATAGTCCCTGGAATAGCTGTTCCTGATGCCAGTTGCCGCTGCCGGCCTGCTGCCACCAGTAATAAATGTCGCCGTTGGTGTCGGTGGCGGTGATGACCACAGACGTACCCGTCCAGGCGATAGCCGGGTACGGCAAGGGAGCTGTGCCGGCCTGAAGTCCCGTGGCGACCTGTTCCGGATGCCAGGTGGCGCTGCCGGCCGGCTGCCACCAGTAGTGCAGGGTGCCGTGGCTGTCGGGTGCGGTGATGACCACGGAGGTCCCCGTCCAGGCGATAGCCGGGTTCTCGTAGTAGACCCCGGTGGAAGGGCCAGACGCGGCTACTAGTTCCCGGTGCCAGGTGGCGCTGCCGGCCTGCTGCCACCAGTAATTCAGATTGCCGACCCAGTCCGGTGCGGTGATGACCACCGAGGTGCCCGTCCAGGCGATAGCCGGGTTCTGATTACGCCGGTACGCCACCTCGCCGCCTTCGATGACCAGCTCAGGGTGCCAGGTGCCGCTGCCGGCCTGCTGCCACCAGTAGTGCACGTCGCCGTTGGTGCCGTCTCTGCTGGCGATCACCACGGAACTGCCCGTCCAAGCGATCGAGGCTCCTATGTACCAGGGGCCTTTTTCGCCAGGTATGCCCTGCGGGCGGACACCTTGATTTGAGAGCACGTCCTTCTCCTTCTGTCCGCCGAGCCTTATCTCTAGCCGGGCATTGCCTGCCGGCCGGCACAATCATGAGGAGGCGGGAACCCACGCCTGATACAAGAAGCGGGATTTTGCGGCGGGTGCCGGGCGGTATATAGAGACCAGCGCGGCGCTGGCGTTCGCGCGGGCGGGTTGGGGGTAGCCGAATGACGGTCAGCGAGGAGGCATATGGCGCCACGCCGCCTAGAGCGGGTAGCGTGCCGCATTCATGCCCATGGACGGGCCCACGGCGTGCGGCTATGGGGGCTGGCGGGATCCCTGTTAGCCAGGGTGCAGCCAGCCGGACCCGCCGGACCGGTCGGGATCGGGAATCACGGCCGTACCCCGGGCGCCGCACCTAGCCCGGGAGGCTGGGCAGGGGCGCGTTATCGGAGACCGAGTGCTCGGCGGACCGCAGGATCGAGTAAATCGTCGCGCGCTCGGCCTCGAGCGTGCCCAGGTCGCGCCGGAGCGTCGCGGTGGCCGCGGTGCGAGCAGACGCGGTGCGAGCAGACGCGGTGCGAGCAGACGCGGTGCGAGCAGACGCGGTGCGCGCGGTCGCGGTGCGCGCGGGCCCGGCGGGCGCCCGCATGACCGGGATCATGTCCTCCTGCACCTGCGCGGCATCGAAGGACCAGGTCACGAAGTCGTTGGTGCAGTCAGGCAGGTGAAAGCGCGCCAGCGACTCCGTCACCTGATACTGGGTGAGGTCGGCCAGCAGTTCGTTGCTGGCGGGCGTGCAGTTGTTCGCGTTGTAGCCGACCAGGCCGATCGCGATCTTGACGCTGGCCGTCGGATCGGACTGGACCGCACTCAGCGCCTGCTGTGATTCCCTGACGCCTCCGGCGCACGACTCGACGGCCGTGTTCATGTCGTTGATGTACGCGGTGAGGTCGCCAGCCTGCTGCGCGTGCGACGGCTTGTGCGACAGGGAGACGAACACGACCCCGCCGGCCAGCAGCACCAGCGCGAGCAGGACCCACAGCGGGGTACGGCGGACCGGCCAGCCGCTGTGCCTGATCGGCACGTAGGGCGGGTCCGTGGTCGTCGGCGTGCTCAACTGATCAACTCCCGGTGGCGAGCGCGATGCCCTTGCTGAGGTCCGCGGGGGTCACCGCGCCGAAGATGCGATCGACGATACGGTGCTTAGCGTCGAGGAAGAAGGTCTGCGGCAGCCCGCCGACACCATAGGCGGATGCGGCGCTGAACTGCGGGTCCCATCCCACTGGGTAGCTGACCCCCTCGGCGCGGGTGAAAGACATCGCATTGGGCAGGACATCGTTCTCGTCCAGGCCCACCAGCGCTACCTTGCCGTGCTCGCCATGGTAGAACCTGGCCAGCAACGGGGTTTCCTGCTTGCACGGAGCGCACCAGGACGCGAAGAAGTTCACGATCAGGGGCTTACCAGAGTAGCTGCCGAGCGAGACCTGCTGCCCGGAATGGCCGAGGCCGGGCACGCTGAACGCGGGGGCGCTGGCGCGGCGGCCGGCGCGGCCTGGCCGGAGGCCGAGCCGACCAAGGCGATCCCGGCCAGGGATCCCGCGACGCAGAGCGCGATGATGCCGGAGACGACCTTGTGCCGGACTGCGGACCGCCATACATCGCCGATCGCGCCCGCCCACGTCTGCTGTCCCATATGTCCCTTCATCCTGCGCTGGCCGCCGAACCGCGCCGTCACGGCATGCTGGCCAGTTTGCCACCGGTGATATCCGCCTCCGCCGGTGCAGCCGGCAAAAGCGCCAGCGGCCCCGGCGGCCCGGGCAGCTGCAGTTCGAACTCGCTGCCCTGGCCGGGGCGGCTGCGCACCATGACGTCTCCGCCGTGCGCCCGCGCGACCGCACGCACCAGCGCCAGTCCCAGGCCGGTTCCCCGCGGCTGCCCGTTGTCACCGCTGCGGAACCGGTCGAAGATGTGCCCGAGCAGTTCGGCCGGGATGCCCTGGCCGGCGTCCGCGACGACCAGGCGGGTCGGCAGGCCGTATCCGGTCGCCACGACCGACAGCCTTATGACGCTGCCGTCCGCGGTGTGCCGGACGGCGTTCTCGAGGTCCCGGATGCCGGCCTGGCGAAGTACTTCAGGTACACGCTCGACCACAAGGTGGTCGGCCTCCAGTACCTGGTCGCGATGGTCGGCTACTTCCTGACCGGCGGCCTGTTCGCGATGGCGATCAGGGCCGAGCTGCTGTCGCCCACGTACCACCTGCTCACCCCCAGCGCCTACATCGAGGTGGTCGGCGAGCACGGCACCATGATGATGATGATGACCTCGGTCGTCATGGGGCCGCTCGGCAACTACCTGGTGCCGCTGATGATCGGCTCCAAGCGGGTCGCGTTCCCGCGGATCGAGGCGCTGTCGTTCTGGCTGACCCCGTGCGCGTTCATCATCCTGCTCTCCAGCGTCCTGATGGGCGGCTTCCCGACCGGCTGGACCGGCTACGCGCCGCTGTCCATCCAGGCCGGCTCGGGCATGGACGGCTACGCGGCCGCGTTCGGGCTGATGGGCATCTCGGCCATCCTGGCCGCGTTCAACATCGTGGTGACGATTATCTGCTACCGGGCGCCCGGCATGCGGTGGAGCCGGCTGCCGATGTTCGTGTGGGCCATGCTCACCACGGGATTTATCCTGGTCCTGGCCGCGCCGGTGCTCGTCGGCGGGATGTACATGATCGTCACCGACCGCACCGCGCAGACCGCGTTGTTCGTCAACCAGCTGGGCGGGAGCAGTTACCTCTACCAGGACCTGTTCTGGTTCTTCGGCCACCCCGAGGTGTACATCCTGGCGCTGCCCGGGTTCGGCATCGTCTCGGAGATCATCCCGGTGTTCTGCCGCAAGCCGCTGTTCGGGTACAAGATCGCCGCGGCGGGCATGCTCGGCGTGGCCATCCTGTCCTTCTTCGTCTGGCAGCATCACCTGTTCGTGTCCGGCATCAACCCGGACATGCGGCCGCTGTTCATGCTGACCACGGAGCTGATCTCCATCCCGACCGGGTTCATCTACCTGGTGGCGATGGGCACGTTCTGGAAGGCGAAGATCCGGCTGACGGTGCCGATGCTGTTCGCCATCGCCCTGTACATCAACTTCCTGTTCGGCGGGATCTCCGGTGTGTTCCTTTCCGACGTGCCGGTCAACACCACCTCGCACGGGTCGTTCTTCGTGCTGGCTCATTTCCACTACACGATCATGGGCGGGCTGATCTTCGCGTTCTTTGGCGCCATCTACTACTGGCTGCCGAAGATGATGGGGATCAAGCTGAACGAGCGGCTCGGAAAGATCCACTTCTGGACCATGTTCATCTTCTTCAACTCGACCTTCCTGCCGCTGTTCGCGGTCGGCCAGCTCGGCCAGCCGAGGCGGGTGTTCGAGTACGCCCGCAACCTCCAGACGCTGAACGACTGGGTGTCGATCTCGGCGTTCCTCCTCGGCGCGTCGATGCTGATCTTCCTGATCAACTTCGTCATGTCGACCCTGTTCTGGCGGGAACGAGAAGTCGGGAACCCGTGGCGGGCCCGCGGCCTGGAGTGGCAGGTCTCCTCGCCGCCGCCGCCGCACAACTTCCAGCACATCCCGGTGGTCCTGTCCGGCCCGTATGAGTACGGCGACCCCAACGCGCTGCCGGTGGCCGACCTCAACCCGCCCGCCGGAGTGATCAGCGGCGCCCTCGCCGGATCGGAGGCCTGACCGTGACAGACGTAGCCGCGGCCGGCCGCGAAGACGCCACCAGGGCCGTCGAGGAACAGGCGTTCTACCACGAGGCCGCGCTGAACGCGGCGTGGACGGGCGGCCGGCTCGCCATCGGCGGGCTGTCGTTCCTGTTCGGCGCGTTCGCGTTCGCCTACTTCTACCTGCAGTCGGCGAACTCGCACGACAAGTGGCTGCCGAGTTCCACCACGCCCCCGCACCAGTGGTACGGGGGCGTGATCATGGGCCTGGTCGTGCTGAGCGCGATCGTGCAGACGCTGGGGCTGCAGCGGATCAAGGCCGGGCGCAAGGGCCCGTGGACGCAGGCGGCCCTGGTCGCGCTGGTGCTCGGCCTGGCCGCGGTCTCGCTGCAGACCGTGGAGCTGCTCACGCTGCCGTTCCAGCCGGGTCAGTCGGGGTTCGCCAGCGTGTTCGTTGCGTTCTACCCGGTGGCGCTGATCATCTGGCTCTGTGCCATGATCTGGCTAGAGATGCTGTTCATGCGGGCGCGGTCGATCCCGGCCATCTCGTTCGTCGAGCAGCCGCCCACCTATAGTGAGGCGTTCAACGTCCAGCGGTTCGAGGCGTCGCTCAGCTCGTTCACCTTCGTCTGGAATTACCTGGCCGTGGTCACGTTCATCTTCTGGGTGCTTTTCTACATACGCTAAGACGGATGTCCTGTAAGGCTGGAGGTTCGGTGACCGAGCTGATGCTCGCTGATGGCCCGACGAGGTACCTGGGCGGGTCGATCGAGTCGTTCGCGCTGCCCTACGGGGCCTTCATCGTCATCGCCGGCCTGCTCTACTTCATCCTCAAGCGGCCGCACAGCGTGCCCCGGATGAAGTACCTGCGACCGGCTCACCAGAGCGCCACCGGGACCCGTGAACCCGGCACCGCCGGCGTGATCCGGGTGCACGGGCCCATCCCGGCCAGCGCGGCCGTGGCCGAGGCGCAGACCGGGGTGCCCGGTCTGCAGCCGCCGCACGCGTCGCAGACGCTCCAGGAGCCTGACGTCCTTCCCGAGACCGAGTCCGCGCACCCCGCGGACGAGGCAGAAGGCGACGCGTGACACGGGTGCCTAACGCCTTTCCCGCCGCCGCGGCGGCGCCCGCGGGCACCGTTTCGCCGGGAGGCTTCCCGCCGAGACGCTCGCCGCGGGTCATCGGCAGCGCGCTCGTCGCGCTGACCAAGCCGCGCATCATCGAGCTTCTCCTCGTCACTACCGTCCCGACCATGCTGCTCGCCCAGCGCGGGATGCCTTCGATCCGGCTCGTCCTGGTCACGCTCATCGGCGGCACGCTGGCCGCGGGCAGCGCCAACACGATCAACTGCTACATCGACC
This sequence comes from uncultured Actinomycetes bacterium, assembly GCA_963739615.1. Classification (GTDB taxonomy): domain Bacteria; phylum Actinomycetota; class Actinomycetes; order Streptosporangiales; family Streptosporangiaceae; genus Palsa-504. The sequence goes on along the minus strand of CAVUBD010000025.1, from coordinate 234,254 downwards.
GCGATATCGACGCGGTGATGAAGCGCACCTCCCGCCGCCCGCTGGTGGTCAACGGGCACGGCACGATCAAGCCCTGGGAGGCCCTGGCCTGGGGGATCACCCTGGGCGCCGGCGCCACGCTGCTGCTCGGCCTGATGGCCAACTGGCTGGCGGCATCGCTGGCGGACGCGGCCATCTTGTTCTACATCTTCGTCTACACGCTGCTGCTCAAACGCCGCAGTCCGGCCAACATCGTCATCGGCGGGGCCGCCCGCTGCTTCCCGGTCCTGGTCGGCTGGGCGGCCGTGACCGGCACCGTGAGCCTGCCCGCCGTGGTGCTGTTCGCGGTCATCTTCTTGTGGACTCCGCCGCACTTCTGGGCCCTGGCGATGAAGTTCCGCAAGGATTACGCCGCGGCCAACGTGCCGATGCTGCCGGTGGTGGCATCGCCCGCCGCGGTCGCGCGGAAGATCCTGGCGTACTCCTACGCCATGGTGGCGGCCACGCTGATCCTGATACCGTACGCCGGCTGGATCTACGGAGTCCTGGCCGCCGCCCTCGGGGCCTGGTTCCTGGCCGAGGCCCACCGGCTGAACGCGAGGGTCGCCGCGGCCGAGGGATCCGGGACCTCGTCCCCGGCCCCGATGCGCCTGTTCCACCTGTCCATCGCCTACCTGACCCTGCTGTTCGCCGCGGTCGCGGTCACCGCCCTGCTGCCCTGGGGTCACTGGTAGGCCCACGGCTAGCGGTGCCGCGGTGCCGCGGTGCAAAGTGCACCCGAGCGGGCGATGTAATCTCATCGTGCATGGCGTTGGATATTTCTCACTGTTCGGACAGCCCGGCTGGCGCCGATTCCGCTGCCCCGGCAGGCCGGGCTGTGTAACGATTCCTTCATGTTGAGCCAGTAGACCATCTACGGGAATGTCCGCAGCTGAAACCGAGGAGGTAGGCGAGTGCTTCGACCGGCATCACGTCGCGCTGGCCGGCAGCAAGCCTCGCCGCCCGGATCAGGATCGCCGTACGGGCCCGAGCCCTATGGTCCTGAGCCGTCTTACGGTCCTGAGCCGTCCTACGGCCACGAGCCCTCTTATGGCCACGAGCCGTCCTACGGAGCTCAGCCGCCTTACGGACCCGGGCACCCGTACGAGCCTGACCAGCACTACGAGGACCGCTATCCGGCCGAGCCCGGCGGACCAGCGCAGGACCGCAGGCCGCCGCGCGGCGGTGACGGCCCGTCCGGGCCTGGCGCCGGGCGGCGCCGGCGCGGCCGCGGCCGGATCCGCAGGTTCTTCAGGCTCCGCACGGTCCGGGTCATCCTGGCCATCATCGCGGTCTTCCTCTGCTGGGCCGGCTTTTCTGTGGGCCAGGCGCTGGCCGCGCCCACCGGCGGGTCGGTCTCCTCCAAGCTGGCCGAATGGGCCAGGGATCACTACCTGGGCCCGGTGGTGACCTTCGGGGAGTGGATCAGCTACCAGCCGCCCAAGGTGGGCGGCACGCCCGGGTTCTCGCTCGCCACCGAGGGTGCCGCGCCGGCGAAGACCAAGGTCAAGCACCGCGGGTTCGTGCCGAACATCCCGCTCAAGCTGGCCTCCCCGGCCGGCACGCCGCTGCCGGGCGAGGGCTCCTGGCGCGTGCTCGAGACCGTCAAGGGCGAACCCGCCATCTTCGGCACCTTCCTGCGGCCGGACAGCGTGCACACCTCGTACGTGAGCGGGATCGTCTCGCTTGATCAGCGGCTGGTCAGCTTCCAGCTGCATCCAGGCGCCGAGGATCCGGGCCCGGGCAACTGGAAGTCCGCGCCGGATATCCCGCCGGGCTCGCGTACCGGCCTGCTCGCCACCTTCAACGGCGGGTTCAAGCTGAACTCGGCGGGCGGCGGCTTTTACCTCAACGGCAGCACCCACGGCAGCCTGGTGAACGGGGCCGCGTCCGTGGTCTACTACCGCAACGGCACCATCAAGATCGGCAGCTGGGGATCCGAGGTGCGGATGACCTCGGATGTCGTCGGCGTCCGGCAGAACCTCAAGCTGATCATCGATCACGGCCAGATCCCGGCGGCCGTGAACCAGGACGTGCTCGGCAGCTGGGGGGCCACCCTCGGCGGCGGCTACTACGTATGGCGCTCCGGGATCGGCATCACCAAGGGCGGCCGGATCATCTTCGTCTACGGCCCGGCCCTGGACGTGAAGACGCTGGCCGGCCTGCTGCGCCGGGCGGGCGCGGTCGAGGGCCTGCAGCTGGACATCAACCCGTTCTGGATGTCCTTCGAGTACTACCGCGCGAACGGTCACCCCGCCGATCCGACTCCGGCGAACCTGCTCCCCACCCAGCAGCAGACCGCGTACAGGTACTACTCGGTCTACAGCCGCGACTTCACCACAGTCTACTCGCGGTGACCATCCAGACACGTGCCACTAAGGTGGCCCTGCCCAGGCATGCTCGCCGCCCCGGCTGGCTGGTGGCGGTGGTGCGGACGGCCCGGCCCCGCCAGTGGCCCAAGAACCTGCTCGTCTTCGCCGCGCCGCTGGCCGGCGCGACGCTCGGCCGGCGTGACGGCCTGGCCTACGCCATGGTGGCGGCGGCCGCCTTCGGCTTCGCCTCGGTCGCGGTGTACTTCATCAACGACGTCGCCGACGCCGAGCGCGACCGCGGCCACCCGCGCAAGCGGCACCGGCCGGTAGCAGCCGGCGACCTGCCGAAGTCGCACGCGGTCGTGCTGGGCGCGGTCTGCGCCGCCGCCGGGCTGGCGGGCGGCCTGGCGATCTCCGAGCCGCTGCTCACCGCGGCGGTGGGCGCCTACCTGGTCCTGTCGTTCCTTTACTCCTGGGTGCTCAAGCACATCCCGGTGATCGAGCTGCTCTTCGTGGCGTCAGGTTTCCTGCTGCGCGTCCTCGGCGGGGCCGCGGCGACGCACGTGCCGCCGTCGGGCTGGTTCCTGCTCGTGTGCAGCCTGGGCGCGTTCGGCGTCGCCATCGCCAAGCGCTACACCGAGCTGACCAGCCTCGGCCCCGAGGCCGTCAGGCACCGCCCGGCCATGCGCTTCTACCGGCCCGCGGCATTGCGGGCGAGCCAGTTCGCCGTGGCCGCCCTGATGATCGCGGCGTACCTGGCCTGGGCGGCCGGAGAACGGCCAAGCGCCAGGATCTGGCACCTGGTGTCCGCCCTGCCGCTGGCCCTGGCCCTGGCCCGGTTCGCCGTGCTCACCGGCCGCCGCACGGCCGCGCCGGTAGAGGACCTGCTGACCAGGGACGTTCCCATGCTGGCCTGCGAGCTGGCGTGGCTGGCACTGTTCACTGCGGGCCTATCCCAATAACGGCAGGTGGATACATGACTTTTTTCCCGAACGATCCGGGGTGCGTGCCCCGCGTCATGCTTCTCGGCGGCACGAGCGAGATCGGCCTCGCCATCCTCGCTGCGCTCGGCGCGCCCGCCACGACCCAGGTCATCCTGGCCGGACGTGACGAGCAGCGGCTCGAGGCCGCGGGCAAGGAACTGCCCTACCAGGTGCGAACGGTCCGCTACGACGCGGTCGAGGTGGGCGCGCACCAGGCGCTCGTGGACGCCGTCTTCGCCGAGGGGCCCCTGGACCTGGTCATATCGGCGGCCGGCATCCTGATCCCGCAGGCCGAGGCCGAGCAGGACGTCAGCCGCGCCGCCACCATGGTCGAGACCAACTTCACCGGGCACGTCACCACGCTGCTGGCCGTCGCCGCGCGGATGCGCGCCCGGGGGCAGGGCACGATCGTGGTGCTGTCCTCGATCGCCGCGGTCCGCCCGCGCAAGGCGAACTTCGTGTACGGGGCGGCCAAGGCCGGCCTGGACGCCTTCGCCCGCGGCCTGGCCGACTCACTGGACGGCAGCGGGGTCCGGGTGGTCCTGATCCGGCCCGGCTTCGTGACCGGCCGGATGACGGCGGGCATGCCGCCCGCGCCGCTGGCCACGACGCCGCAGAAGGTCGGGGCGGCCACCGCGGCCGCGCTGCGCCGCCGCCGGGCGGCCGTCTGGGTCCCGGCGCCGCTGGCCGGGATGGCTCTCGCGCTGCGCATCGTCCCGAGGCCGCTATGGCGCCGCATTTCTCGCTGAGGCGGTCAACCGCCGCGGACACCCAGGCCAGCACGGTAGATTCGGAGGCTGTGAGGGTGCTGGTCGCGGAAGACGACGAAAGTCTCGGTGAGGTCCTGGCCCGCGGGCTCAGGGAGCAGGGGTACGTCGTGGACCTCGTTCCCGACGGCGAGACGGCAGCCTCCTACCTGCGGTTCTACCGCTACGAGGTGGCGGTGCTCGACTGGCGGATGCCGAAGCTGTCCGGGCTCGACCTGGTCCGCATCATCCGCCGCGGCGGCTCGCCCATCCCGGTGCTGATGCTGACCGCCCGCGACACCCCGGCGGACCGGATCGCCGGGCTGGACGCGGGTGCCGACGATTACCTGGTCAAGCCGTTCGACTTCGGCGAGCTGCTGGCCCGGCTCCGGGCCCTGCAGCGCCGGCCCCCGGTCAGCCAGTCCCCCCGGATGGTGATCGGGGAGCTCCAGTTCGACCCGGCCGGGCGCGAGGCGCTGGTCAAGGGCCAGCGGCCCGCCCTCACCAGCACCGAGCTCGGCATCCTGGAGATTCTCATGCGGCGCTCGCCTGGCGTCGTCGACCGCCGCTCGATCGCCCAGCATGTCTGGGACAACGAGGCCGACGCCTTCGGCTCCAACACCATCGACGTCCACCTGGCCAGGCTGCGGTCCAAGCTCGCGGGCGCCGGGGTGCGGATCGAGACCGTGCGCGGCATCGGGTACCGGATCATCCCGGCATGAGAGTCAGCCCCGCGGTCAGGGTCGCCGCCGTCGCGACGGGCGTGATCGCCGCCGTCTACGTCATCAGCGCCATCGTGCTCAACCTGACGGTATCCGGGCACCTGGCCGCTCAGAACGACGAACGGCTGGCCGCGCACCTCGCGGCGGCCCGGCAGGAGCCGGACCCGCTCAGCCAGCGAGTGACCAGGACCGGCGGCTCCGATGACGGCACCTCTAGTGACGTCGACGCCGACGCCGTGCCGGTGTTCCTGTGGTCGATGAACACCAGCGGAGCGGTCACCGGCCGCAGTCCGGGTGCGCCCGTGCTGCCGGCCACCGTGCTCGGCGGCCAGGCGCCCCGCAGCGGGCTCGCGATGACGGCCAGCCTGGGCTCGGTGGGCCCGTTCCGGCTGAAGATGACGCAGGATGGCGGCGGCTGGCTGATCGCGGGCCAGAGCCTGGCCGGCGACTCCCATACCGAGCGGCTGCTGCTGAACGGCGAGATCGTCGCCGGGCCGTTCGTGCTGCTCGCCCTGTTCTTCGGCCTGCTGGTGGTGGGCCTGCGGGCGCTGGCTCCTGTCGAGCAGTCCCGGCGCCGTCAGCTCGAGTTCACCGCCGACGCCTCGCACGAACTGCGCACTCCGCTCAGCGTGATCAGGGCCGAGGCCGACGTGGCCCTGTCCGCTCCGCGGGACGCGGCCGGGTACCGCGACGCGCTGACCCGCATCCAGGGCGAGAGCGAGCGGCTGCGCCAGCTCGTGGACGACATGCTCTGGCTGGCCCGGTTCGACTCCAGGCCGCCGCCCCCGAGCGACGAGCCGGTGGACCTGGTCACGCTGGCGCAGGCCTGCGCGGACCGGTTCCGGGCGGTGGGTCCCGCCGTCACCGCGGAAACGGCCGCCGGGCCGGTGCTGATCAGCGCGCCGCCTGAATGGATCGACCGGCTGGCGGGCGTGCTTGTCGACAACGCCTGCCGCCACGCGGATCCGGACGGGCAGGTCCGGATCGGCGTCCATGCGAACGGCAACCGGGTCAGCCTGATCGTGGAGGACAGCGGACCCGGCATTCCCGAAGCCGACCGGCCGCGTCTGTTCGACCGGTTCCACCGTGCCACCCAAGGGGGGTCCGGGGGGATGGGTCCCCCCGGTAGCGGGGGGCCCCGGGGGGTCGCCCCCCCGGGCCAGCACGGCGCCGGCCTCGGCCTGGCCATCGGTGATTCGATCGTGCGCTCGACCGGCGGGCGCTGGCACGTCGGCGACTCGCCGCTGGGCGGGGCGCTGTTCTCGGTCTCGTGGCGCCACACCCAGCCGCACCGCCTGACCCCGCCCCGCACGACGATGACCGCGTCCTAGCCAGCACCGCGGAGGATCTGGCTTAGCGATCCTGGGCCAGCGGCAGCCGCACCTCGGCGCGCAGGCCTGGGCCGGCATCGGTGAGCGACACCGAACCGCCGTGGGCCTGCGCCGCGGCCCGGACGATGGCCAGGCCCAGGCCTGCTCTGCCGCGCCCCCCGCCGGCGTCCTGTTCCGCGCGCTGTCCAGGCGTGAGAAGCGGCCGAAGGCCCGCTCGGTGTCCTCGGCCGGGATGCCGGGCCCGTCGTCGGTGACCGCGAGCCGGGCCCAGCGGCCCTCGTGCCGCACCGACACGGTGACGCTGCTTGCGGCGTAACGGACGGCGTTGTCGAGCAGGTTGACCAGCAGCCTGCTCAGCGCGTCCTGGTCGGCCACGACCACGCAGGGTTCCGGCGCATCGGTCCGCACCGGGACCCGGGCGGTGCCGTAGCGCTCCGCCACCGTGCCGCACAGCGCGGCCAGGTCGGCCGGTTTTCCGGCCGGCCTGGTCAGGCCCTGTTCGTCCAGCCGCGCGAGCAGGAGCAGGTCCTCCGCCAGCCGGGCCAGCCGGAGCGTGTCCGCGTGCACGTCGCGGGCCGTCTCCGCCCAGTCCTGGCCATCCGGGTGATCGAGCGCGACTTCGAGCTGGGCCCGGATCGAGGCGATCGGGCTGCGCAGCTCGTGGGCGGTATCGGACACCAGGTCGCGCTGGCGCCGCTGGGCGGCGGCGAGCCTGGACAGCATGTCGTTCAGCGTGACGGCGAGCGACCGCACCTCGTCGCGGGCGAGCGGCACCGGCAGGTCATGCGGCACCCCGGTCCGCGTGACCTCGGCCGCCCCCCGGCGCAGCGCCGCGATCGGCCGCAGCGTGTACCCGGTGACCAGCCAGGTAGCCAGCGCAAGCAGGCCGAAAAGCAGCGGGGTGCCGATGGCCAGGACCCGCGCGAGCGTGGTGATGCTGTCAGCGGCCTGGGCGTAGGAGACCGCGGCGATCACGATCCGGTGCTGGCCGGCGCTTACCGCCACCACTTGCACCAGCGACGGCAGGCCGAGCGGCAGGCCGGCCAGCGTGCGGGCCTGACCGGTGCGCGCGGCCGCGGCCGCCTGGGCGGGCGGCAGCAGCGGGACCAGCCGATCCGCGCCGGGCGACACGTCGATGATCCGGCCCTGGGCGTCCAGGACCTGGATGGTGACGGTCCCGGCGGCGACGGGAACGGGATCCGGCAGCCGGTCCTGTTCCGCCAGGGCCGCGACCTCGAGCGCGCCTTGCCTGGCCGAGTCGTCGAGCCCGCGGACCAGGGACACGCGCAGCGCGCTGAGCAGCAAGATGGCCGCGGCGCCCAGGGCCAGCGCCAGGCCGGCCGAGGTGATCAGCGTGAGCCGCGCCCGCAGGCTGCGCCGCCGCCACCACCGGTTAACCATGCTCAGCCGCCGTCGGCGGCGAGACGGTAGCCCGCGCCGCGGACGGTCTGCAGCGCCTTCCGGCCGAACGGCACGTCGATCTTGCGGCGGAGATAGCCGGCGTACACCTCCACCACGTTCAGGTCGGCGACCGAGTCCGGTTCCCAGACGTGATCGAGCAGCTCTGCCTTCGCCACTACCTGGCCTGGCCGCCGGATCAGGTACTCGAGCAGCGCGAACTCCCTCGGGGTCAGCTCGATGCCGACCTCGGCGCGGCGCACGGCGCGGCTCGCGGGGTCCAGGGACAGGTCGCCCGCGATGAGCACCGCCGGACGCGGCCTGGCGCCACGGCGCAGCAGCGCCCGCAGCCGGGCGGCGAGGACCACGTAGGAGAACGGCTTGGTCAGGTAATCGTCCGCGCCGAGGTCGAGCCCGTCGGCCTGGTCGTACTCGCCGTCCTTGGCGGACAGGATCAGCACTGGCACCCAGTTGCGTTCGGCCCGCAGCTTCTCGCACACCTTGTATCCGGACAGGCCGGGCAGCATCAGGTCGAGCACGACGGCGTCATATCCGCCTTGCCGGGCCAGGTGCAGGCCGTCCACGCCGTCGTAGGCGACGTCGACCACGAAGCCCTCGGCGTTCAGCCCGCGGCGGACGGCCGAGGCCAGCCGCTGCTCGTCTTCGACCACAAGCACCCGCATTGTCCCAGTCTCGCCTACCGTGCCGGGTGCCGGGGTTCGCGTCTCAGGGTGTTCACAGCGACAGCGTGGCATGGTGGAGCCAGGGAGTACGCTCCGGTAACGGGTGAGGTGTCATGTTCGGAGTAGCTAAGCTGTCCAGGCGGGCCCGGTGGGCCGTGCCGGCTGGCGTGGCCGTCGTCGTCGGCGGGGTGATGGCGGGGTCGCTGATCTCGGTGGCGCAGGCCGCCCCTTCGCTGCCGGCCCGCACCCCGGCCCAGTTGCTCGCCGAGGTCGCGGGGGACACCTCGGTGCCGCCGCTGACCGGCACGGTGGTGGAGACCGCCTCGCTCGGCCTGCCCGCCCTGCCGAGCACGGGCAGCGCCACGTCGATTTCGTCGCTGCTGACCGGGTCGCACACGGTCATGGTCTGGTATGCCAGTCACGATCATTTCCGGCTGTCGATGCCCTCCTCGCTGAGCGAGAGCGACGTGATCCGCGACGGCAGCACGGCCTGGCTGTGGGACAGCCAGGCGAACACGGTGACCAGGTTCTCGATCCCCGCGAACGCGGCCGAGCCGGCCCCGGCCGCCACGCCGCTGACCCCCCAGCAGGCGGCGAGCCAGGTGCTCGCCCAGGTGGGGCCGACCACCGCGGTGAGCGTGGACAGCAACGTCATGGTGGCCGGCCAGGCGGCTTACGAGCTGGTCCTGGCGCCGAAGGACGCCAGGTCCCTGGTCGGCCAGGTCCGCATCGCCGTCGACGGCAGTAACGGCGTGCCGCTGCGGGTCCAGGTGCTGGCCCGCGGCACCACCAGCCCGGCCTTCCAGGTGGGCTACACCGCCATCCAGTTCGTGACCCCGGCGCCCGCGGACCTCAGCTTCACGCCGCCGCCCGGCGCGAAGGTTACCCAGGCCGACATGACCGCAGGCCAAGGCCAGCGCACCTCGCCGGATGTCAGCTCGGTCGGATCGGGCTGGCTGACCGTCCTTGACCTGCCGTCCTCGGGGCTGACGTCCTCGGGCGGGTCCGGATCGGGCGGGTCCGGTGAAAGCTCGGCGCTGATCAATACCCTGCTCTCGTCGGCCGACCGCGTCAGCGGCTCGTGGGGGAGCGGGCGGCTGCTGCGCACCAGCCTGGTCTCGGTGCTGATCACGGACAGCGGGCGGCTGTTCATCGGCGCCGTGCAGCCCAGCGTGCTTTACGCCGCGGCCGCGTCGCCGTGACGGCGATCTCAACCAGCGGGCTGACCAAGCGGTTCCGCGGCGGCCAGGTGGCCGTCGACCACATCGACCTCGAGGTGCCGGCCGGTTCGGTGTACGGTTTCCTCGGCCCGAACGGCTCGGGTAAGACGACCACGATCCGGATGCTGCTCGGGCTGGCCTTTCCCACCAGCGGCGGCGCGGCGCTGCTCGGCGTGGACATGCCGGCCGGGGCGGTCCGGGTGCTGCACCGGGTCGGGTCGCTGGTGGAAGGCCCCGCCTTCTACTCGTTCCTGTCCGGCGCGGCGAACCTGGCCCGCTACGACGCCGCGGACCGCCGGGCCGACCCGCGGACGGCGCGGGCCAGGATCGATGCGGCGCTGGACCGGGTCGGCCTGCTCTCGGCCGCGAAGAAGCACTACCGCCATTACTCGCTCGGCATGAAGCAGCGGCTGGCCATCGCGGCCGGCCTGCTGCAGCCGCGGGAACTGATCATCCTCGACGAGCCGACGAACGGGCTCGACCCGCAGGGGACCAGGGAAGTGCGCGGGCTGATCAGGCAGATCGCCGCGGAAGGCACCACCGTGTTCGTCTCCTCGCACCTGCTCGCCGAGGTGGAGCAGGTGTGCTCGCACGTGGGCGTGATGCGCACCGGGCGGCTGGTCTTCCAGGGGCCGCTGGCCGAGCTGCGCAGGACGGCAGACGCCCGGGTCACGGTGCAGACCGCGGAACCCGAGGCGGCGGCCAAGGTACTCGCCGCCTTCGGGCTGACCGGAGCGCAGGCCGGCCCGGCCGAGGCAGCCGCGGCGCTGGGCGGCGCGTCACCGGAACGCGTCTGCGCCGAGCTGGTCAGCCACGGGATCGGCGTCCGCGGTTTCGCGGTCGCCGCGCCCAGCCTGGAAGAGCTGTTCGTGGGCCTGACCGGGGAGGGCTTCGATGTCGACGGGTAACGAAACCGCGCTCCCGGCGGCCACGCTCACCAGGCCGGGCGACCCCGGTTCGCGGACCACAGCACCGGGGCCCGTTCGGGCCTGGCTGAGATTTTTCTGTTCTGAGCTTAAGCTCGTCTTCCTGCGGAAACGGAACCTGCTGCTGCTCGCCGTGACCGCGTTGTTTCCGCTGCTGATCGGGATCGCCCTGCGGCTGGCGGCCCCGCATTCCCAGGGCGGCGGCGGCCCGAACGGCAACGGGCCGGTGGGATCGTTCTTCAACCAGCTGGCGGGCAACGGGGTGTTCCTCGCTTTCATCGCGCTGAGCAGCCTGCTCATCCTGGTGCTGCCGGTCGTGGTCGCGGTGGTCGCGGGGGACTCGGTGGCCGGGGAGGCCGGATCGGGGACGCTGCGCTACCTGCTCGCGGTGCCGGCCGGCCGGACCCGGCTGCTCGCGGTGAAGTTCGGCGTGATCGTGACGTTCGGGCTGTGCGCGACGTTCATCGTGTCCGCGACGGCGCTGGTCGTCGGGGCCGTGTTCTTCCCGGTCGGGCCGGTGACGCTGCTGTCGGGCGCCACGGTGCCGCTGGCCGACGGGCTGCTCCGGCTGTTCTTCGTCAGCCTGTACGTCAGCGCCGCGATGGCCGCGCTCGGCGCTATCGGGCTGGCCATCTCCACCCTGACCGAGCACCCGATCGGCGCGATCGCGGCGGTCATGATCCTCGTGGTCACCTCCGAGGTGGCCGACGCCGTGCCGCAGCTCGCCGCCATCGCGCCCTACCTGCCCACGCACTGGTGGCTCGGGTTCGCTTCCGTGCTGCGCGCGCCCGTCGACACCTACACGCTGCTGCACGGGCTGGGTCTCGTTCGGCGTCTACCTGGTGCTTTCCTGCTCCCTCGGGTGGGCCCGCTTCACCTCGGCGGACGTCACCAGCTGAGCCTCCCTAGATGCGCTTCACAAGTACTTGCAAGTGATTCGCATCTAAATTATCGTGTGGCTCAGGTGACATCCGGTGTCCGGCGAGCAGAGGTGGGACGTGCCCGTATTGACCGCGCAGCCATCTCCCCGGCTGGGCCAGCTGGTCCGGAAGTCGTTCACCACGATGACCCGCCAGGAACGCGCCCGGGTGACGGCGATGTACGGAATCATCCTCGGGCTGCACGTGGCCGGGTTCTTCATCTTGTTCGTGTTCGTGGTGCCCTCGCACTACAAGGGGCTGGGGATCGGGGTCGCCATCCTGGCCTACACGCTGGGCCTGCGGCACGCGTTCGACGCCGACCACATCTCCGCGATCGACAACACCACCCGCAAGGTGCTGGGGGACCGGCGCGGCACCGCGGCGCCGCGCCCGTTCGGGTTCGGCTTCTTCTTCTCGCTGGGCCACTCCAGCGTCGTGGTCGCGATGGGGGTCGGCATCATCGTCGCGGAGAAGACGGTCCTGGGCGCGGTATCGGACAGCGGGTCCAGCCTGGAGCGGTTCGGCGGCCTGTTCGGCACGATCGTGTCCGCGTCGTTCCTGTTCCTGATCGGGCTGCTGAACCTGGTGATCCTGGCCGGCATCGTGCGGATCTTCGCCTCGATGCGCCGCGGGCAGTACGACGAGGCGGAGCTGGAACGGCAGCTGGAAAACCGCGGCCTGTTCTACCGGTTCTTCGGCCGCTGGATGAGGTCCATCGACAAGGAGTGGAAGCTCTACCCGGTCGGGGTGCTTTTCGGCCTGGGCTTCGACACCGCCACCGAGGTGGCGCTGCTGGCCACCACCGCGCTGCTGGCCTCCCAGCACGTCCCCTGGTACGCGATCATCTGCCTGCCGATCCTGTTCACCGCGGGGATGACGCTGATGGACACCACCGACGGCCTGTTCATGAACCTGGCCTACGGCTGGGCCTTCTTCAACCCGGTCCGCAAGGTCTACTACAACCTGGCGATCACCGGGCTGTCCGTGGCCATCTGCTTCTTCATCGGCGGGATCGAGGCCCTCAGCCTGTTTCCCCACGAGATCAAGGGCCTCAGCCAGGACCACGGCTTCTGGGCCCTGGTATCCCGCTTCAACCTGAACACGGCCGGCTTCGTGATCGTGGGGATGTTCATCGTCACCTGGCTCGCCGCCCTGCTCATCTGGCGCTACGGCCGCATCGAGGAAAAGTGGGGCGCCCGCCTGTCGCCCGCCCCTTCCGAGGCGGGGAAGCGGGCTACCAGCTGAAGTCTTCTTCCCAGAATTCGGTGACGCCGCGGACCGGGGCCTGGCGGGACGTCTCCTGGGCGCGGAGCTGCACCCGGCGGATCTTGCCGGAGATCGTCTTGGGCAGGTCCGCGAACTCGATCCGGCGGATCCGCTTGTAGGGTGCGACCCGCTCCCGGCAGAACGCCATGATCGACTGCGCCAGCTCAGGCGACGGCTCACGGCCCGCGGCGAGTAGCACGTACGCCTTCGGCACCGCCAGCCGGACCGGGTCCGGCGAGGGCACCACCGCGGCCTCGGCCACCGCCTCGTGCTCGATCAGGACGCTCTCGAGCTCGAACGGCGAGATCCGGTAGTCCGACGCCTTGAACACGTCGTCGGTGCGGCCGACGTAGGTGATGTAGCCGTTGTCGTCGGAGGTGGCGACGTCCCCGGTGTGGTAGTAGCCGCCCCGCATGGCCGCGGCGTCCAGGTCCGGGTCGTCCAGGTACCCGGTCATCAGCCCCAGCGGCCGCTCGATGAGGTCCAGGCAGATCTCGCCGTCGCGGCCGGGCTCGCCGGTCAGCGGTTCCACCAGCGCCACCGGATAGCCGGGGAGCGGGCGGCCCATCGAACCCGGGTGTACCGGCTGGCCCGGCGTGTTGCCGACCAGTGCGGTCGTCTCGGTCTGGCCGAAGCCGTCGCGTACCGTGATCCCCCAGGCCTTGCGCACCTGCTCGATCACTTCCGGGTTGAGCGGCTCGCCCGCGGCCACGCACTCGCGCAGCGCGGAGATGTCCGCCGCGGCCAGGTCGGACTGGATGAGCATCCGCCATACGGTCGGCGGAGCGCAGAACGTGGTCACTGCGCAGCGGCCGAGCGCGCTGAGCAGCGTCGGCGCCGAGAACCGCAGGTAGTTGAGGACCAGGACGGTCGCCCCGGCGTTCCACGGCGCGAACACGTTGCTCCAGGCGTGCTTGGCCCAGCCGGGGGAGGACAGGTTCAGGTGCACGTCGCCCGGCTGGATGCCGATCCAGTACATGGTCGACAGGTGGCCCGCCGGGTAGCTGGCGTGGGTGTGCGCGACGAGCTTCGGCTGCGCGGTGGTGCCCGAGGTGAAGTAGAGCAGCAGCGTGTCGGTGGCCCTGGTGACGCCGTCGGGCCTGAACTCGGCCGGCCCGGCGAACGCGTCCGAGTACGCATGCCAGCCCGCGGCCGGCCGCCGGCGCCGTCGGAGCCGACCGCGATCCGGGTCCACCCGCCCGGCACCGCATCGAACTTGCCCAGCTGGGACGTGTCGGTGATGACGTGCCTGACCTCGCCGCGGGCGATGCGGTCGGTGAGGTCGGCCGCCTGCAGCAGCGTCGACGCCGGGATGATCACCGCCCCGAGCTTCATCGTGGCCAGGATGACTTCCCAGAGCGGCGCCACGTTCCCGAGCATCAGCAGCACCCGGTCGCCCCGCCGGACCCCGAGGCCGCGCAGCCAGTTGGCGACCTGTCCCGACCGGGCCGCCAGCTCGGCGAACGACAGGCTGACATCCTCCTCCTCGGACATGATCCGCAGCGCGGGCCGGTCCGGGTGCTCGGCGGCGATCACGTCGAACCAGTCGAGCGCCCAGTTGAACTCGTCGAGCTCAGGCCAGGCGAACTCGCGGCGGGCGGCTTCGTAGTCGTCCCGGCAGCCAAGCAACAGGTCCCGCGCTGCCCGGAAGGCGGCGGTCGGTGCAGCAGAGTCGGTCATGTCCCTATCGTGTCAGGCCGAACGCTGAAACGGGAGACCGTCCAGGTAACGTCGCCTGGATGAGCGAACTAACGACCGAGGTGGACGCGGCCGAGGCGGACCCGGCCGGAACGGCTGGCGCGTACCGACGCGGACCGCCCGCCGTAGGCGGACGCCGGCCGCATCGCGTGACCGTGCTGATCCGGAGACGGCTCGGCGTCGCTATCGACGCGCACGTTCGGCTCCGCGTACGTGGCCGACCGGCCGCCGTGCCGAGCCCGATCCGCCTGGCCAGCCGCGCCAGCTCGTCTCACCATGGCCCTGACCCGCTGATCAGCGGACCGGCCAGCACCGTCACCCCCGCTCGCGTTCGGCCCAAAGATCAGTCTGCTCAGGCCGCGCGTCGCTCAGACCTGCGCACCCCGGCCCGCGCCCGCGTGAGCGCGGACAGGTCCCCGTCCGGCGGTCCCGGCCTCGGTGCTCCCGGCGTCAACCCGCCGCACGCGTCCTGCTCGCGCTGTCCGGGCTGGTATCGCGGTGCCGGGGCACTGGTCCCGGCGGCTTGGCGGCGCGGACCCGCACCGTGTTCGCGCTGCGCGCGGGCAGGAAGTGCGGCGGCAACGGCCTCCGCGCCGGTCAGGTATCGGGTGGGGCGCTGTACCCCGTCTGCACGCGGCCGTTGACCTCACTGGCACTGCCCCCTCGCCCATACCGACGGCCAGTTTTTGCGTGGAGCATTTCGGCTTCGTGAAGTGCTGTCTAGGGGGCCTGGTGATGCGGGCGGGGGCAGATTAGCGGCCGTCAGCTTCATGGACTCTCGCGGCGGCCGGATCCGTCTGACTTGAGTTAGTTGCGGTGCGGGCGGAGTGACGGACCGGGGCGCAGCAGCCACCTGACCGACGTTCTGGCGGCTCAGCGGAGCGCCGCGCAGCGAATGCAGGTCCGCGCGGTCGGCCGGGCGGCCAGCCGGTCTTCCCCGATCGGCTGGCCGCACCGTTCGCACGTGCCGTAGCGGCCGTCTTCCAGCCGGCGCAGCGCCGCGTCGATCGCCGCCAGCTGCTCCCGCGCCGCCGCCAGCAGCGCGGCGGCATGCTGGCGTTCGAACGCGAGCGTGGCGCCCTCGGGATCGTGCTCGTCGTCGGTCCCGGCCGAACTCGCCGCCTCGGCCAGCCCGGCGAACTCCCGCTCGAGCGCGGTCGCCCGCTCCCGGGCATGCCGCTCCTGCGCCAGCAGGAGCTCGCGCGCGGTCGCCATGCCTTCGACCCTAGCCGCCGCGCCCCGATCCCATATCCCCGCGCTTGACCAGGGGCCCGCCTGAAGTTGCATGATCACGGAATGGGAAGCGACGCTCCGGCCTGGGCGGCCCGGCTCGGCGCCCGGGCCCGCGCGTCGCCTTACTACCCCGCCCTCAGCCATCCGGTGCTGCGCCGGATCCTGCCCGGTGCTGCCGCCTCCGCGCTGGGCGACGGGATGAGCGCGGTAACGATCGCCTGGCTGGCGCTGCAGCTGGCGCCCCCGGGCAGCCAGGGCCTATGGGTCGGCGCGGCCGTGGCCGCTTACTCGCTGCCAGGAGCGGTCGGGGCGGTGGCGTTGCGTCGCTGGCTGCGCACCCGCCGCAGCGAGCGGCTGGTGTTCGTGAACGCCGTGCTGCGGGCGGCGGCCCTGGGCCTGATCGGCTGCCTCGCCCTCGCCCAGCGGCTCGATCCGGCCGGATACGTCGCCCTGCTCGGCGTCTCGTCGCTGCTCAGCGCGTGGGGTGTGGCGGGCAAGTACACGCTGGTCGCGGACCTGCTTCCGGCCGAGCACCGGATCGCGGGAAACTCCGCATTCGGCCTGGCCGACCAGCTGAGCCTGATGATCGGCCCCGCCCTGGCCGGGGTGGTGACCGCGCTGACCGGTCCCGCCGTCGTCATCACCCTGGACGCCGCGAGCTGGGTCGTGCTCGCGATCAGCTACGCCCGCATCGCGCCGCTGGCCGCCCGCCTAGCCGTCCCTCCGCCGGCCGTCCCTCCGCCGGCCGCCCCGGCCCGCGCCTGCCGCCCCGGCCCGGTCGGCCACTTCGGGCAAAACGACGGCCGACGGCGCCTGGGCGGTCGATCAGGTCCAGTCCGGTGCTGCCCGGGCTGCTGGCCCTTTCGTTCGTGTTCTACCTGCTCTACGGGCCGATCGAGGTCGCCCTGCCGGTGCACGTGGCGTCCGACCTGCACGGCTCGGCGGCGCTGCTCGGCACCTTCTGGGCCGTATTTGGCGTGGGCGCGGTGATCGGCGAGCTGTCCGCGCCGTTCCTGCGGCGCTGGCCGGTCTGGCCGACCATGACCGCGATCGTGATCGGCTGGGGCCTGGCGATCGTGCCGCTCGGGCTGCCCACGCCGCTGTGGGCCGGGCTCGCGGCCTTCTTCGCCGGCGCCGTCATCTGGGGCCCGTGGATGTCGCTGTCGATGGCGGTGTTCCAGGACGCCAGCCCGCCGGCCGCGCTGGCGCAGGTCATCGCGGCCCGGAGCTCGCTGCTGATCCTGGCCTCGCCGCTGGGTACGGCGCTCGGCGGCCCGATCGTGACCGCCCTGGGCGCCCGCGGCACCCTGCTGACCTCGGGCCTCGCCACCATCGCGCTCGGCCTCATCACCACCGCCGTGCTGGCCCGCGCCCGGGCCAGGAAGGCGCTCCGAAGGCCGCCGCTGAGCCGGCGAGCACCGCCCGATAACCCCGCATAGCCGCACCTCGCGGCGGGACAACGTTTTCAGGAGCCCTTCATGTTCGCTGGGTAGCCTCTGGCTAGAACCACGGAAAACGAGCCGCCAGGCTCATAGGTAACGGAGAAGATCCGTGCAGGGAGTTCCGAGTACCCGACCGCAGAATGGGATACATGAGCAGCGCACACCGTGACGGCATCCGCCGGGCCCAAGCCGACAGGGAACGCGGCCGGAACAAGGTCCGCTCCGCGACCACCGCGGTCACCATGGCCAGCGTGGTGACGGCTGGCGCCCTGGCCCTGACCCTGCCAGGGTCGACCCACAAGACCGTTACTTCCACCTCGGCCGGCTCGTCCTCGACGAGTTCCGGATCATCGGGTTCTACCTCCTCCGGCTCCACCGGCTCCGGCTCCACCAGTTCGGGCTCCGGCTCGACCAGTTCCGGCTCGACCAGTTCGGGCTCCTCGAGCTCAACCAACTCAGGCTCGTCCTCTTCCTCCAGCGGCCTCAGTTCCGGTTCCAATCCCACCTCGAGCTCGGGCAGCAGCCAGGCCACCTCCGGCGGCTCGTAATGCTGCGCGAGGCCCGCTCCGGCCCGGCCGGGACCGGAACCGAGGCTGAGGCCAGCACCAGCATCAGCACCAGCACCAGCACCAGCCCAGCGTCGGCCCCGACGAGGCATCGGCGAGCTGGCGGGCCCTCGGCACGCTGGTCCGGCTGGTGGTGACCGACCCGGCCTGCCTCGCGCCGGCCCGGCGCATGCTGGCCGATGATCTCGACGCGGTGGACATGGCCTGCAGCCGGTTCCGCCCGGACTCGGAAATAATCTCGCTCCGGACCGCCCAGGGCCACCCGGTCCAGGTCAGTCCGCTGCTCGCCGAGGCCATCGCGGCCGCGCTGCGGGCCGCCCGGCTGACCGAGGGCGACGTCGATCCGACGGTGGGCGGGGCCATGGCCGCCGTGGGCTACGACCGCGATTTCGACGCCGTCCCGCGCACCGGCCCCCCGCTGCCACCGTGACGGCCAGCACCGTGACGGCCAGCACCGTGACGGCCAGCACCGTGACGGCCAGCACCGTGACGGGCAGGAGCGTACCGGGCTGGCGCGAGGTCCACCTCGACGGTCACCGGCTGACCATGCCGGCCGGGATCCAGCTCGACCTCGGGGCGACCGCCAAGGCCTGGGCCGCCGACCGGTCCGCCGCCCGGATCGGGCAGCGGTTCGGCTGCGGCGTGCTGGTCAGCCTGGGCGGCGACATCGCGGTCGCCGGTCCCGTGCCGGAAACCGGCTGGCGGGTCAGGGTTCAGGACGTGACCGGCTCACCGGATGAACCGCCCGTCGGCCCCTACGCGCTGATCGCCATCCGCGACGGCGGCCTCGCCACCTCGAGCACGACCGCGCGCCGCTGGCAGCGTGGCGGCGACGTACTGCATCACATTCTCGATCCGCGCACCGGGTGGCCGGCCGAAGCCGTCTGGCGCACCGTCTCGGTCGCGGCGAGCACCTGCGTGGACGCCAACACGGCGAGCACGGCCGCGGTCATCCGCGGCCGCGATGCGCTGGGCTGGCTGGCCAGCCTCGGCCTGCCGGCCCGGCTGGTCGACTCGACCGGCGTCGTGTTCACGGTCGCGGGCTGGCCCGACCAGTCAGAAGCAGTTCAGAAGTAACGCACAGCTGCCTCATACGGCGGCCGGGCAGGCTGAGTGACGTGAACGAGCAGAAGAAACGACAAGACAGGAACCACTGACATGAGCGGGTCCACCGCGTTCTGGTACGCCAGCCGTGCCACCGGAATCGTGGCGTTGCTGTTGCTGACGGCCGTCCTCGTGCTCGGCATCCTGGTCAACCGGCAGGGCCGGCTCCCGGGCCTGCCGAGGTTCGCGGTGACGAGCCTGCACAGGAACCTATCGCTGCTGTCCGTGGTATTCATCGCCGTGCACGTGTTCGCGGCGGTGCTCGACACCTACGTCAGCATCCCGCTCGCGGCCGGGGTCATCCCGTTCGCCTCCGGCTATGAGCGGTTCTGGCTCGGCCTGGGCGCGATCTCGGTGGACATGATGATCGCGATGATCGTGACCAGCCTGCTCCGCGGCCGCATCAACCGGCTCCTCTGGCGGGCCATCCACCTGCTCGCCTATCTGAGCTGGCCGGTCGCGTTCGCGCACAGTATCGGCTCGAGCAAGGACCTCCAGCATGGCTGGCTGCTTTACCTCGCCGTCGCCTGTGCCCTGATCGTCGGCGGTGCCGTGATCTACCGGCTGGCTCACGCGGCGCGGGAAGTGCCGCGGGCCGCGCGGGTCGCCGCCGTCTTCGCCCAGCACACCGCGGGGGCTGCCAGGCACCCCCGCCGCACCCGTGAGCAGGTGTCCCGTTGACCACCATCCCGATGACGACCACCATGAACCAAGGGACGCCGCTCCGGCCGCCGGCCGGCCTGCCCCGCCTGCTGCCACCCGCACCCGAGGACCTCAGCGGCCACCTGGCCAGGCTTGGCCCGCACGCCGTACCGCGGCCGGGCCGGGCTGCTCATCGGTGACATCGAGACCTCCGGCCTGACCGGCCGCGGCGGCGCTGCTTTCCCTGTCTACCGGAAGATGGCCCTGGTGGCCCAGGCGCGCGGCCGGAAGGTGATGGTCGCGAACGGCGCAGAAAGCGAGCCGGCCAGCCGCAAGGACGAGCTGCTGATGCGGATCGCGCCGAACCTGGTGCTTGACGGTCTGCAGCTCGCCGCCGAAGCGGTCGGCGCTGGCGAGGCCCACCTGTACCTGCACTCCGGGGCGGCGCCCGCGATCATGCGGGCGCTGGCCGACCGGGCCGCCGTCGGCCTGGATCCGATCGGCGTCACGATCACCCAGGCCCCGCCGCGGTTCCTGGCCGGCCAGGAGACCGCGCTGGTCAACCGGCTAGGCGGCGGCCCTGCCCTGCCGACGTTCCAGCCGCCCCGGGTGACCGAGCGCGGCCTGGGCGGCGCGCCCACCCTGGTGCAGAACGTCGAGACCCTCGCCCACCTCGCGCTCATCGCGCGGTATGGCCAGCGCTGGTTCCGCGCCGCGGGCACCACCGCGGCACCCGGCAGCATGCTCACCAGCGTCTACTCACCCGACGGCAAGTGCCGGGTGGTCGAGACCGAGATCGGCACGCCGCTGCGGACCCTGCTCAGCAGCGGCCCCGACGCCCAGGCCTGGCTGATCGGCGGCTATCACGGCACCTGGCTGCCGATCGCGCAGGGCGTCGAGCTCAGCCTGGACAATGACTCGCTGCGCAAGTACGGCGCCGCGGTCGGGGCAGGCCTCCTGATGGCCCTGCCGTCGGACCGGTGCGGCCTGACCGAGGCCGCCCGGGTCACCAGCTACCTGGCCGCGGAGTCGGCCGGCCAGTGCGGGCCGTGCCTGAACGGCCTGCCGCGTATCGCCGCCGGACTAGCCGAGCTGGCCGGCCGGGGCATCGCAAGCAGGTCCGCGCCGACCTCGAGCGCTGGGCGGGCCTGGTCACCGGCCGCGGCGCCTGCAACCACCCGGACGGGAGCGTGCGGTTCGTCCGCAGCGCCCTGACGGTGTTCGGGCCGGAAATCCGGCTGCACGCGCAGGGCCATTGCTCAGCTGCCAACCGCAGGCCGTTCCTGCCGCTGCCGGACGGCATGCCCACCAGCGAAGAAGACTGGACCTGACCATGGCCGATACGCTCCGGGTGAACCCGATCAACTGCACCGGGCACGGCGTGTGCGCCGAGCTGCTGCCCGAGCTCATCTCCGTCGACGAATGGGGCTACCCCATCGTGGACCCGCGTCCCGTGCCGCCGGTCCTCGACAAAGAAGCGCGCCGGGCGGTAGCGGCCTGCCCCGCCCTCGCGCTCAAGCTCATCCGTAAGTGACTCCGACACCGCCCGCAGCACCGTCTCACCTCCAAGACCCGCCTGCCGGGGCCACGGGCGGCCGCTACCCCCGGTGAATCCCCGCTTACACCACGCCCTGACGTGGTGAAACCGCGGTTTCATGGCGCCGCGGGCACCGCCCGGGGGAGCACCCCGGGTCGTTCGGGAAAACTACGGAACGATCCTTGGTGCTTGTCGGCGGCCGCCGGGCCCGCGGAAACGACGGCGACGGGGGCGCCAAGCACTCCTTCGATGACCCCGGGCCAGTTACCGCCGGGGTCTTCATATTCGGGGCGGGCCCGCAGCAGCATCCCGGTCAGCCGCTCCTGGTAGCCCAGGTCCCGTTCCGGTCCGGGCGGGAGCCGGTCCAGGCGCTGGCCGTCGACCTGGTAGCCCCGGCACAGGCGGACAGGCTGGCGGGCGGCCGTGTCGACGTGGGTGACGGCCAGGGCGTCCACGCCGCCCGCGACCTCGACGGCGTAGCGGAACGCGACCGCGTTGAAGTGCCCGGTGCGGAACGCGCCCTGCCAGGGACCGCGGCGATTGTGCGGTTCGGGTAGCTCAAGGCCGGGGTCTTCGGTGACGAACGGCCCGGGCCCGTGCCGGGTCATGTAGGCGCGGACCACGCCGAGTCGCACGGCGGTCTGGCCTGCCTCGGCGAGCAGGGTTTCCGCGTTGGCGAAAGTGGTGGTGGACCAGGTGGTGTAGGGGTGGAAGCCGCGCCATTCGTCGAGCAGGACACCCTGGGCTCCCTCGAAGACGACCGGGCCCCGGCGTAGCAGCCGGGCCAGCTGGCCCGGCCCGGCCGCGCCCTCGATCAGCGCGATCGCCTCCGCGCGGGTCATCTCAGCGCCCCCCGCATCAGCGCCCCCCGCATCAGCCCCCCGCTCAGCGCTCCCCGCATCAGCGCTCCCCGCATCAGCGTCCCTCATGTCAGCCCCCGCATCAGCGCACCGCGTCTTCGCGGCCGGGCCGCAGCAGCGCCGGGTGCAGCAGGCGGGCATCACCGGCGCGGTACAGCCGGGCCCGCGGCCCGCCCCGCGGCCCGCCCGTCTCGGTGGTCTCGCCGGTGCCTTCCACGAATCCGGGCACCGACAGCACCTTGCGGTGGAAGTTCCCCGCGTGCAGCCGCTCGCCCCAGACCGTCTCGTACACCGTGCGCAGTTCCGAGATCGTGAACTCCTCGCCCGCGAACGCGGTGGCCAGCGGCGTGTACTCAAGCTTGGAACGAGCTCGTTCCAGCCCGTCGGCCAGGATCAGGGCGTGGTCGAACGCGAGCTTGCGGGTGGTCCCTGGCCGCTGGCCGCCACCCTCCGCCAGCCCCAGCGACGCCACCGGGACCCACGCGGCGGCCAGCGCGTCGCTGCCCGCCTGCGGTGCCGGCAGTTCCGGCGCGAAGGCCAGGTATGCCACCGAGATCACCCGCATCCGCGGGTCACGGCCCGGGGTCCCGTAGCTGGCCAGCTGCTCCAGGTGAATCCGGCCCAGGCGCGGCCCGGTCTCCTCGGCCAGCTCGCGGATCGCGGCCTCCTGCAGGTCCTCCGCCACCGGCACGAACCCGCCGGGAAG
Source organism: uncultured Actinomycetes bacterium (assembly GCA_963739615.1). Lineage (GTDB taxonomy): Bacteria > Actinomycetota > Actinomycetes > Streptosporangiales > Streptosporangiaceae > Palsa-504. The sequence goes on along the minus strand of CAVUBD010000025.1, from coordinate 211,941 downwards.
CGCCCACTGCTCCTGGTAAGGAGGAACGCCGCGCTGCACGAGCAGCACGCCGAGCGCGCCATCGCGGATCGTCAGGGCGACCACGTTGACGGTGACCGCGACCGGATCGAACGCGGCGGGGTCATAGCTGGCGAGGAACTCCGCCTCGCTCGCGGCATCGGCCATCTCATCCTTCTCAACCTGAGATCTTCTTAAGATGAGATTAACATACCGGCCGACCGAGTCAAGCGCTAGCCGCCCAGGGCGCGCGCTGCGACACTGGCCGAAGGGTATAAGAGCCGCACCCCGCACAGGGAGGATGGGCAGGGTACCGCCGCTTCGATGGTGAGCCGCCGGGCGCGGCCGCCGGCGGGTATCGGGATCCTGTCCTATCACGACTGCAGCCGGCGAACGATCTTCGTGGCCCGGGCACGCACCCGTGCCCGTTCGGCCAGAAATGCTCTTAACGAAGCGGCTCGTCGGACGGAACTATCCGTACCCCCAGCGGCATGAGGGAGACAGGGATGATCTTGAAGTTGGCGAGCCCGAGCGGGATGCCGATGATCGTCGCGCACAGCAGGACCCCGGTCACCAGGTGGGCGAGCGCAAGCTCCCAGCCGAACAGGACGATCCAGATGATGTTGCCGATCAGGGAGCCGACGCCCATCCCTCCCTCGCGCGGGGCGATGGTGCGGCCGAACGGCCACAGCACATAGTTCGAGATCCGGAACGCGGCAATCCCGAACGGGATCGTGATGACCAGGAAGAACAGGACAAAGCAGAGCAACCCGACCAGCGCGTAGGCGATCGCCATCCAGATGCCGCAGAGCACGAGCCAGATCACGTTCAGGATGATTCTCATCGCGCCGCCGCCCAAGGTTGTCCCGCGGGTACTCGCTAGTCCAGGTTATCAAAGGGGGTGTTTGGCACCGGGCCGCCGCCGCACCGGGCCGCCGCCGCACCGGGCCGCCGGCGCACCGGGCGCGCCGGCGCACCGGGCCGCCGGCGACGCCAGCCCGATTCGGGACTGAGCCGGCGCTGGGGTGGTACGCCCTGATTCATGCCCGGCTCGCAACTGCCTGAAGTTGCTCGGGGGTGCGGATGATCAAAGTCACGCCGGCTGAGCGGCTGTCGTGGACCTGAACCGGGGGCTGGAAGACCTGGTGGCGGTGGCGCTGGTAGCCGCGCTGGCGCCGCTGGTGGTGGCGGCCCTGCCGGGCCCGCGCATTCCGCAGGTGGTCATCTTCCTGGTCGGCGGCGCCTGCCCTGCCTGGTGGTCTACCGGCGCGCGCTCGCGGTCCGGCCGCGGATCGAGATGACGTTCATCACGGCGACGTCCTTGCCGCTGCTGATCGCCCTGGCCGAGATCGGCCAGCAGGACGGGGTCATGCTCCCCGCCACCGCGGCCCGAGTCCCAAGCTCCCCGGCTGACGACGGGCCGGCCTGACGCTCTTACAGCGCGTCGTGACCGGGGTGCGGCTCGACAGGGACGGCCGGGATGCTGCCCAGGCGGCCGGCCTGGTAGTCCTCGAAGGCCTGGACGAGCTCGGCGCGGGTGTTCATGACGAACGGCCCGTACGCGGCGACCGGCTCCCGGATGGGCCGCCCGCCGAGCAGCAGGATGTCCAGGTCCTGGCGCCCGTCGGCCGCGAACGTCAGCGCGTCCCCCGCCCCGAACACCGCCAGCTGCCCCATCTGCACAGGCCGCTTCTCCGCGCCCGCGGTCCCGCGGCCGGCCAGCACGTACCCGAGCGCGTTGAAGTCCGCCCGCCACGGCAGCCGCACCTGCGCGCCCGCCGACACGGTGGCGTGCAGCAGGGAGATCGGGGTGTGCGTGATGCCGGGCCCGTCATGCCCGTCGAACGAGCCCGCGATCACCCGCAGCAGCGCGCCCCCGTCCGCCGACGAGAGCAAGGCCACCTGGCCGGCCCGGATGTCCTGGTACCTCGGCGCCGTCATCTTCAGGCTCGCGGGCAGGTTCACCCACAGCTGGAAGCCGTGGAACAGGCCGCCGCTGACGACGAGTTCCTCCGGCGGCGCCTCGATGTGCAAGATGCCGCCGCCCGCGGTCATCCACTGGGTGTCGCCGTTGGTGATGAGCCCGCCGCCGCCGTTGGAGTCCTGGTGCCGGAACGTGCCGTCGATGATGTAGGTCACGGTCTCGAAGCCGCGGTGCGGGTGCCACGGCGTGCCCTTGGGCTCACCCGGCGCGTAGTCGACCTCGCCCATCTGGTCCATGTGGATAAACGGGTCGAGCCGGGCCAGGTCCACCCCGGCGAACGCGCGCCGGACCGGGAAGCCCTCGCCCTCGAAGCCGGACGGCGCCGTAGTGACCGAGGCGACCTTCCGCTCGGCCTGGGTCACGTCGGGCTCTGGCACCCGGGGCAGTACGAGTATGTCGTCGACGGTGATCGCTGGCATGGGTCCCTCCTCCGTTAACTGCCACCATAACGATCCTTGAAATATCAATTATTCCGAACGGGCACGGGTGCGTGCCCCCGCCCACCCGGTCGTTACCATGGGCAGCCATGGATCCTTACGCGACCGCAGGCGTGGACGAGGAACGCGAGCAGGACGTGTTCGCCCGCGCGATGCGGCCCTGGCTGGCCCGCACCAAGGTCAGGTCCCCGCTGGTGACCGGCATCACCGGCCTGGCCAGCGGCTATTTCGCCACCTTGATGCAGCTGCCGCCCGGCCCGCCGATCGCGCTCACCACCGACGGCGTCGGCACCAAGATCCTGCTGGCCCGGCAGGCGAACCGGTGGGAGCCGATCGGGATCGACTGCGTGGCCAACAACGTCAACGACGTGATCTGCGTCGGCGCCGTGCCGCTCGCGCTGCTGGACTACATGGCCACCGACCGGATCGACGCGGGTCTGCTCGAGGACGTCGCCCGCGGCCTGTACCTGGGCGCCGAGGAGGCGGGGATCGCCATTCCCGGCGGCGAGATCGCCCAGATCGGCGCCATGCTCGCCGATGCCGCGGGCGGCCCGCCCATGCTCGACCTGGTCGGCACCGCGATCGGCGCGCTCCCGCCTGGGCGCGTTCCCGTGGACGGGTCGCGGGTCAGCCCGGGTGACGTCATCCTGGCCCTGCCCAGCTCCGGCCTGCACAGCAACGGGTACTCCCTGGCCCGCCGGGCGCTGTTCGAGCTGGCCGGGCTGACCCTGGCCGACCGGGTGCCAGGTTCGGGCCAGCGGCTGGACGACGCGCTGCTGGCGCCGACCCGGGTGTACGTGCGGGCCGCCGAGGCGCTGTGGGAGGCCGGGGTCACCCCCAGGGGCCTGGTGCACATCTCCGGCGGCGGCCTGCTCAACCTGGCCCGGCTGGCCGCCGACGTGTCCTACGACCTGGACACGCTGCCGCCCCCGCCGGCCGTCTTCGCGCTCATCGCCGAGGCGGGCCGGATCCCGGCCGCGACCATGTACGCCACGTTCAACATGGGCACCGGGTTCTGCGTGGTCGTTTCCCCCGACGAGGAGCAGGCGGCGCTCGACGCATTGAGGAGCGCCGGCGAGGAGCCCGTCCGGATCGGCTCGGTCGTGGCGCGCCCCGGCCGTACCGTCTCGATTCCCTCCGCGGGCCTGCGGGGACGCGGCGACGCCTTCGAAGCCGCGCACGATAACGTCTGAGTATGGATGTCCGTGGCTATGTCGAGTCGAACGCCCGCGAGGTGCTGATTACCAAGGAAGGCGGCAGCGGGCCGGAAGCGGACCTGTGGGCCGAGCTAGCAGCCGCGGACCTGGGGTGAGGGAGCTCGGGGCGCTGGCGCTGGCCCGGGGGACGGTCGACCGGGTGACCGAGAAGCGGGCCGACCAGGACTGGCTCGACGCCGCCTGGAAGGATCCGCGTACCCGCGTGCTCGTGGTCCTGGACGGGCGGGCGCTGGTGCGGGCGGACGGGGAGCTGATCTTCGTGCCGCCGGGGGAGGCGCCGGCCGGCATCCGGATGCTGCTGGGGCAGGACGCGGACGGGGTCGTCTACTTCGGGGTGGACGGCGAGCTGCCGCCGTTGGCTGACGGCGCCCGCCCCGCCTCGCTGCGTGAGGTGGGGGCGCTGCTCGGGGACCGGGACGCGGGCCTGTTCACGCACGCGGTGGCCCTGGCCAACTGGCACGACACGCACACGCGCTGCCCGCTGGACGGCACGCCCACGGTGCCCGCCCCGGGCGGGCACTCCACCATCTGCCCGAAGGACGGCAGCGAGCACTTCCCGCGGACCGATCCCGCGGTCATCATGCTGGTGACCGATCCCGATGACCGGTGCCTGCTGGCCAGGAACGTGGCCTGGCCGCGCCGCCGGGTGTCGATCCTGGCCGGGTTCGTGGACCCGGGCGAGTCGGCCGAGCAGGCCGTGGTCCGCGAGGTCGCCGAGGAAACCGGGATCAAGGTCAACGACGTCCGCTACCTGGGCAGCCAGCCCTGGCCGATGCCGCGCAGCCTGATGCTCGGCTACCGCGCCGAGGCCTCGGCCGGCCAGGAGATCGCCGTCGATCACGACGAGCTCGCCGAGGCGCACTGGTTCAGCCGCGACGAGCTGCTCGCCGCCATCAAGGCCCGCGAGATTGCCCTGCCGCCGCCGGTGTCGATCGCCCGCCACATCATCGAAGCCTGGTTCGGCGGCCCGCTGCCCTCGACCTGGACCGAGCCGGCCCGCCGCCTAGCTGACATGGCGCCCAGCTGACATGCTGCTGGCCGCCCCCGGCGGGGGCGGCCAGCAGCTGGCTAGTCGGGATGGGGTCAGTGCTGCGGGGTGGCGATGAAGCCGTCGGTGTTGCCGGCGCCGTCGACGTAGAAGCCGACCAGCTGGCCGTGGTCGTTCACGCCGTTGACGGTGGTGGTGCCGATGCCGTGCGGGTCATCGATGCTGGTGAAGCCGTGCCCGGGAGCCCAGGTGAAGCCGTGCATGACGGCCGAGCTGCCCGAGCCGACCGTGTACACGCCCACGACCTCGTCGCTGGCGTTGACGCCGGTCGCCATGGTGGACGCCGCGCCGGGGACGGCCAGGTCGATGAACTGCCCGTGGCGGGTCTTGAGGAACCCGTCGGTGACGCCGTTGCCGGGGTTGGTGTAGAAGCCGGCCACGTCACCCTCGTCGTTGATGGCGGCCGCGGTCAGGCTGGCGCCGGGCGAGTGCGGGTCGGTCACCTTGCTGAAGCGGTGGCTCGCGATGCTGTACTCGTAGCCGTGGCTGGTGCCGTTGGCGTCGTTGTAGAAGCCGACCGCGACGTCGCTGTCGTTGACGCCGAGGAGCTGGTCAACCGGCGGGCTGGCCGGGGCGCCGGTGGGGAAGTCGGCGGTGTGGAAGTGGCCGTTGGACTCGTAGAAGCCGAAGTTGTCGTTGACCATGCTGACGTTGTTCATGGTGGACCAGAAGCCGACCGTGACGCCGCGGTTGTTCAGGCCGGTGACCTGGGTCTGCACCGAGCCGGGGAAGTTCTCGTTGAGGTAGCTGTGCGCGCCGTGGGGCGGCAGCAGCAGGTAGCCCTTGTTCGGGTGGCCGGCCGCGCCTGAGCCGAAGTAGCCTGCGATCACGCCGCTGTCGTTGATGCCAAGCAGCTGGTTGAACGTGACGTCGTGAGTGTTGTTATGGGTCTGGAAGCGGTAGGAGGTGCCGTGGCTGCTCAACGCGGCCGCACTCAGCGTGCTCGCGCTGGCCGACGTCGCCGCGAGGCCAAGCGCCCCGGCGGCCAGCAGCCCCGACGCAGCGGTCGCGATGGCAACCCGGCGGGCGTTCCGCTTCGCCGACTTCTGGGCTGACTTCCTGGCTGATTTCATCGTGGTGCCTTTCTCAAGTGTTTAGCCAATTGGCTTGTCCGGTCGCCATCAGACTTCGCGACGGCTCGGGGCGATTCGCGGGGGGACTGGGGGAAACTCGGGAAATCCCAGCTCACAGGCCTGCGCATAGCAGCGGACGGAAGCTGGCGGTCGGCTGCCCGTTGGCGAGGATGTTGCTGCTGTTGCCCTGGTGCAGGTTGAGGTACCAGCCGGTGGCCGGCAGCGGCGCGCTCACGCCGGTGACCGTCCGGGCCTCGGTCACGATCCGGCCGTGGCTGTCGGCGGTGAAGCTGGCAAGACAGCCGGTTACTTCGTCGGACCGAAGAGTTGCCGCCGGCACTGGGGGATCCGCAGGGGGTGCGGGGGAAATGGCGGGACGCCGTAAGGTGTCAGGCGTGAACGCCGACCCGACCGGACGGCAGCGGACGAACTGGGCGGGCAACATCGCCTTCCGGGCCCCGGACCTCTTCCGCCCGGTCACCATCAGCGAGCTGCGGGCCGTCGTGGCGCGGGCCGGCCAGCTCCGCGTGCTGGCCAGCGGTCACTCGTTCAACGACATGGCCGATTCGCCCGGCCCCCAGGTCAGCCTGGCCGATATGGCCGGCGAGGTGGAAGTCGACTCCGCCGCCGGGCTGGTCCGGGTGGCCGCGGGCCTGAGCTACGCGGCGCTCGCCGGCGGCTGGACCGCCACGGCTTCGCGCTGCGCAACCTCGCGTCGCTGCCGCATATCTCGGTGGCCGGAGCCTGCGCGACCGCCACCCACGGGTCCGGTCAGGCGAACCAGAGCCTCGCCGCGTCCATCACCGCCATGGAGATCGTCACCGCAGCAGGTGACCTGGTGGAACTGGCCCGCCCGGACGACTCCTTCGCGGGGGCCGTGGTCCACCTGGGCGCGCTGGGCGTGATCGCCCGCCTGGTGCTTGAGGTGGTGCCGTCCTTCGAGGTGAGCCAGTGGGTGTACCAGGACCTCCCGCTCGAGGTGCTCGACGACCACTTCGCGGACCTCATGGCCAGCGGCTACAGCGTCAGCATGTTCACCGACTGGCGTGCCCCCCGGCTGACCCAGCTATGGGTCAAGCAGCGGGTCGAGGACCCCGCGCACCCGGCTCCGCCCGCGTCGCTGGCCGAGGCGGCCTGGTTCACCGCGACGCCCGCTCCCGCCGCGCTGAACCCGGTGCCCGGCGGGCCGCCCGGTGCCTGCACCGAGCAGCTGGGCGTGCCTGGCCCGTGGTACCAGCGGCTGCCTCACTTCCGGCCCGAGTTCACCCCGAGCGCGGGCGACGAGCTGCAATCGGAGTACTTGCTGCCGGCCAGGTACGCGGTTCCCGCCGTGCACGCGCTGAACCAGATCAGGGACCGCCTGGCCCCGGTGGTGCGGGTCTGCGAGTTCCGCGTCGTCGCCGCCGACGAGCTCTGGCTGAGCATGGCCTACCGGCAGGACAGCGTGGCGTTCCACTTCACCTGGGTCCCTGACATGGCCTCGGTGCTGCCCGTGGTGAAACTGGTCCAGGAGCAGCTGGGCGCGTTCGGGGCCAGGCCGCACTGGGGCAAGGTCTTCACCGCCGCGCCGGAAGACCTCTACGCCAGCTACGAGCGGCTGCCGGACTTCGTCGCCCTGATGCGCCACTACGACCCCGCGGGCAAGTTCCGCAACGCCTACACCGCCCGTTACCTGGGTCGCTAGCTCACGCCTTCGCGCCCAGCGCCGAGCCAGTTGTGGTGCAGGTGGTGCAGGTGGGGCGGGCGGGCGCAGTGGCGGGCCGGGGCCCAGCAGCTACCTGACCGACGTTCCAGCGCCCCGACCGCCGCCTCCTCAGCTGCCGTCGCGGAGGTCCTCCGGGGCGCCCGGCCGGAACGTGATGTGGTCGAACGTGGCCGCACAGCCTTCGCCGGCCGGTGACTGGGCCATGAACCCGACCCGGACCAGCGCTGCGGCCTCCTCGGTGAGCGCGAAATAGCGCAGCAGCCGCCACCAGGCGCCGTCGGCCGACGCGTGGAAGGCCCACGCCGCCCCGGACCGGGTGATCCGCATCCACAAGGTGCTGCCGTCTACCTCGAAGGAGTTGCAGTCATCGGAGGTTCCCCGGGTCACGACGGTGACCGCGGTCGGCTGCGACTGCGGCGAATACTCGAAGCAGAGCTTGGCCCAGTGCCGCTCGCCGGCGTGCACCAGCAGCACGCCCGCGTCGTACATGCTGCCGAACTCCACGCTGACCTGCGCCGCCAGCGTGAAGTCGCCCGCCGGGGGCAAGCCGGCGAAGCGGCCAGCGTCCGGGAGCTGCGCCAGGCTCGTTCCCGCCGGGTCGATGAACAGGTCGGTGCTGGCCGCGGCGATGAGGCTCAGTACCCCGTTCCGCACCCGGCAGCCGGACGGGGGGCTGCCCGCGGGCTCGAGCGGGAACGGCAAGCCGGGCAGTTTCAGTGCAGCCACCCGGGTAGTTTGCCACGACATGCGGGCCTGATGCCGGGCCGGACCCGAACGGGTTGACCCGGCCGACGCGCACCTGGCCAGCGGCGGTCGCCGCAGGAATGTCGCACCCGGTTGCGGTGGACGCGGTGCACGACGCCGCGGTGGCCGCCGGAGCGGAAGTGCTGCACGCTCCGCGTGAGTGGCCGGAGTATCAGCCCGAGGCCGAGCGTGGCCGCGATGAGCAGGCGGCGGGGTATTTTCGCCCGCGGCCGTCCCTGGTCTGGCCCGCGCGCTGATGGCGAGGACCACGACCGGGACGACCGCCAGGCCCGCCAGCGCCCACGGCAGCCCGAGCGCCTGCGCGGCCAGGCCCACGGCCAGCGGCCCGAGGCCGCCGGCCAGCCCGGCCGCGCTGCTCAGCGTCACCGCCACCGGACTGCGGCCCGGCAGGCTCCCGTACAGGCGGGCCTGCAGCAGCGGGTACCACGGCGCCGTCGCGGCGCTCAGCACGGCCAGGATCACCAGCTTGAAGACGGCTCCGGGCACCAGCAGGAAACCCGGGTAGAGCAGCGCGGCCGCGACCGCGGTGGAGCGCAGCACGGCGAGGTCCCCGGTCCGCTCGAGCACGAGGACGAGCGCGGCGTCCCCGGCCAGCGCGGCGCCGAGCCTGATCGCGATGGCCAGCGCCGCGATGGCCGGCCTCATGTGCACGGTGTCGACCAGGTAGACGCCGAGGAACCCGGTGAACACGTCCACCAGCAGGTCAGCGACCTCGAGCAGGATCAGCCAGCGCACCGTGTCCCAGTCCCGCAGCGCGGCGATGGCCTCTCCCGCCCGCGTCGTCCACGGCCTGCTCTCAGCCGCATCCCCGGCCTCATCCGCCCGATCGGCATCGCCCGGAGCGGCCGTCGGAGCCGGCTTCGGCCCGCGCAGGCAGATGCCGAGCCAGCTGACCGCGGCGAATCCGGCCAGCGCCAGGTAGGCGCCGCGCCAGCTGCCCCCGCTGGCCAGCACCGCCGTGACCAGCAGCGGCCCGGCCACCGCGCCGGTCGATCCGGCCAGATCCCAGCGGGCCATCACCTGCGCGTGCCGGTCCGGCCAGGCGTCCATGAGCTGGGCCTGGGTCAGCGACACGAACGCGCCGGAGGCCGGGTAGAAGGCGATGAAGGCGATCAGCAGCGCGGCGAAGGACCGTGCCGAGGCCACGCCGGCCAGCGTGAGGACGAAGATGATGCCGCCGCCAAGGACGGCCAGCCTGCGTCGCCGCCCGGCACCGGCCAGCACGCCGAGCGGCAGCTCGAGCAGCCCGCCCGCCAGCAGCGGAACCGAGGCCAGCAAGCCGACCTGCCCGTAACTCAGCCCCAGGTCATGCCGGATGAGCGGCAGCGCGGCGCCTTTGGCGCCGTCAACGAGCTCGTCGGCCAGCTCGACCGCGAGCGCTACCGCCAGTACGGAAAATGCGGGCCGTCAGCGTCAAGTGAAACCCATGCCGACCATGGTAGGCCGAACCTGGCCGCTTTGTCGCGGTGCCAAGGGGCGTTCAGCGCCGGTTCTCGGTGCGCCAGACCACGCGCAGGCCGGACCAGTCGTCGTCGATGGCGGCCACCTTGACGTCGACGAGCCCGATCGGGAGCGCGTGCTCGCGGATCACGTTGTCGGTGATGTCGCTGCGGTGGCCCGCGGCCCGGCGCGGCCAGGCGATCCAGAGCGCCCCGTCGGGATAGATGCGCCGCCCGAGGTCGCCGATCTGGCGGGCGATGTCGTCCGCGCTGGTGAAGAAGGCGATAATCACGTCGGCGTGGCCGTCGGGGCCGGCGCTGGCCAGGCTGGCCGGCGGGTCGGTCAGGGCCCAGTCCGGCGGAGGATGGTGCAGGTGGACGCGCTGTTCAGGCTTGAGGCCGAGCTTGGCGGCCTGAGGGCGCCCCGAGTATCCCGCCGTCACGACGGGCCCGCCTGGGCCGATGGTTTCGCCGTCGCGGCTACGTCTACACCCCGGACAGATGAGCACCTCATAGGCAGGAGCATGACATGTTCGAGAACACCAAGGCGTTCAGCGGGTTCGCCGTCGATGACCTCGACGCGGCCAGGAAGTTCTACGGCGAGACGCTCGGGCTGAACACCTCCGAGCGGTACGGGCTGCTGACGCTGCATCTGGCCGGCGGCAGGGACACGCTGGTCTACCCCAAGCCGGATCACGTGCCGGCCGGTTACACGATCCTGAACTTCGCCGTCGATGACATCGACGCGGCCGTCGCCGAGCTGGTCAGCCGCGGTGTCCAGCTGGAAAGGTACGACGGCCTTGGTCAGGACGAGAAGGGCATCAACCGCGCCGGGGGTCCCTGCATCGCGTGGTTCAAGGACCCGGCCGGGAACATCCTGGCGGTCCTGCAGGAGCGCTGATCCCGGCCCGGGTAACTGACGCAGCCCGGGCCCGGCGTGCTTGGCCCTGGCCTTGTCCTTGCGGTCGAGGTCCTTGCGCTCGAGCATCTCCGCCGCGCCGCGGACCACGCAGCGCAGCGGGTCATCGACCAGGACCGCGCCGATCCCGGCCGTGGTCTCGATCCGGCTGGCCAGGCCGGGCAGCAGCGAGCCGCCGCCGGCTAGCCGGATCTTGCCGCGGACCACGTCTTCGGCCAGGCCGGCCGGGATCTCCGACAGCATCTCGTGCACCGCGCCCGCGATCGCCGAGACGATCGGCTCGAGGGCGGCCGCGACCAGCCCCCCGGGCACGGTCTCCGACCGCGGGATCCGCTGGGCGACGTCGAGGCCGACCACCTCGGCCCAGCCTTCGGCCCCGCCGGTCACCCCGAGCGTCATCTTGAGGTGCCTGGCGGCCCGCTGGCTGATGATCAGGCCAAGCTCGTTGCGTGCGGCCTGCACGATCGCCTCGTCCATCGCGTTGCCCGCCTTGCGCAGCGATCGTGACCTGACCACGCGCCAGCCCGCCACCGCGGCGACCTCGGTGGTGCCGCCGCCGATGTCGACCACGAAGCCGCCTGCCCCGCCGGTCAGGTCGAACCCGGCACCCGCCGCGGCGGCCACCGGCTCGTCGATCAGCCGCACGTTGTACCGGGGCCGGCGTACGCTCAGGGCGGCGATGATCGACCGGCGCTCCACCGGCGTGGCGCCGCTGGGCACGCACACCAGGGCGTTGGGCCGCAGCGGGCTGCCGGGCCGGCGGGCCCGGCGCAGGAACTCGTGCAGCATGGCCGCTGTCGCGTCCAGGTCCGCGATGACCCCGTCCCGCAGCGGGTGGATCACCTGGATGTCCTGCGGCTCCTTGTCGGCCAGGGCGTCCGCCGCCTCGCCGACGGCGGCCACCTTGCCGACCCCGGTGTCGATGGCGATCGCGGTAGGCTCCTCCAGCACGATGCCGCGCCCGGCGACCCAGACAAGCGTGTTCACCGTGCCGAGATCAATCGCCACGCTACTTCGGAAGCGCATGCTGCTCCGCTCTGTCCAACGTGACGCCCGTCAATCCCAGTACGGCGGCGCCGCTCCGTCCCGCCATCGGACGGTCACTAGGCGTGTAGCCGGTATTCTGCGCAGGCGAGCTGATGGATGCTGGTGTCTGATTGTGGTTTCTTGAGCCGTGTATGAGAGTTATGGTCATCGGGCCGGTGGAGGGAGTCAATGCATGCGGGTGCCGAGGCTGCTACTGGCGGCGGTCGGTGCGTGCGGGCTTGCCGCCGCCGCCGTGGCAACTGCCGGTCCCGGATCGGGATCTGCTGGGTCGGTTGCCGCGCGCCCCGCGGCTACGGGTTCGGTTTCGGGTTCGGCTGGCACCTCGGGCCTGATCGGTTCTGCCCTGGCCGGAGTGAGCGTCCAGCCGGGCGTGATGCATATCGGCCGCGCGCAGTCCAGCCCCCCTACCACCGCTGACTGCGAGAAATCTTACAAGGTCGCATGCTACGAGCCGGCCCAAATCCAGCAGGCCTATCAGCTGCCCGCGCTGTACGCCAGCGGCGTGACCGGCAAGGGCGCCACGATCGTCATCGTCGACTCGTACGGCTCGCCCACGATCAGGAACGACCTGAGCGTGTTCGACCAGACGTTCAACCTGCCTGCCCCGCCGTCGTTCAAGGTCATCCAGCCCGCGGGCCCGGTGCCGTCCTACAACCCGAACAACTCCGACATGGTCGGCTGGGCGGGTGAGACCACGCTGGATGTCGAGTACGCGCATACGGTCGCGCCAGGCGCTAACCTGCTGCTGGCCGAGACCCCGGTCTCGGAAACCGAGGGCGTGCACGGCTTCCCGCAGATCGTCGCGGCCGAGAAGTACGTCCTGGCACATCACCTCGGCGGCGTGATCAGCCAGAGCTTCAGCGCCACCGAGCAGACCTTCCCGGACCAGGCCGCCGTCCAGGCGCTGCGGGGCGCCTACCAGCTCGCCGCCCGCGACCGCGTCACCGTGCTCACCGCCGCCGGTGACTCGGGCGCCGCCGACGTCGGGCTCGACCAGAGCACCTATTACCTGTTCCCGGTGACATCGTGGCCGGACAGCGACCCGCTCGTCACCGGCGTCGGCGGGACGCAACTGCACTTCAACGCCCAGGGCCGCCCCACCGCCCCGACCGTGTGGAACGACACGTACAACCAGGCGGCCAACGAGTTCGCCCAGGGTACCGCGGGCCCTGATCCGCTCGCGGGCGGCGGGGGCAAGTCCATCTGGTTCAGCCGTCCCTCTTATCAGAACGGCGTGAAAGGCGTCGTCGGAAACCAGCGTGGCGTGCCCGACATCTCGATGAGCGCCGCCTGCGACGGGTCGGTGGACACCTACGGCACCTTCGAGGGCGCCCCGGCGGGCTGGTCCCCGGCATGCGGCACCAGCGAGGCCACGCCGCTGTTCGCGGGCATCGTCGCGCTCGCCGACCAGGTGGCCGGCCATTCCCTCGGGCTGATCAACCCGGCCCTGTACCAGCTGGCGGCCGCGGGCGCCCCCGGCATCGTCCCGGTCGCCGCAGGCAGCAACACGGTCTCGTTCACCCAGGGCAGCCAGGAGCGCACGGTGCGCGGCTTCAGCGCCGGGCGCGGCTATAACCTGGCCACCGGGGTCGGCACCGTGAACGCCGACAAGTTCGTTCGCGAGCTCGCGCTGCTGGCAGGTAACTAAACCCTATCTTCGGCCGAACGAGCCGTAAGGTTTCCCGCGGCTTTCCCTGGGAACCGCCGGGGTATCTAATCATGGAACGGCTGGCCAGGTTAGATAGCTGTTAACCTAGGTTACGTACGGTCACCAACCCTTAACTGGGGGGCGGGTGGCGTTACCTATGTGTGATCTTGCGCATGCTGGGCAGGGGGTTCGGACCGTTCACTGCAGTTAGCCGCAGGACGCAGGGAGGGCTCCGGGATGTGGCGACGACGCAGAAAACGCTGCGCAGAGTTGCCTAGGCAACTCGCCCTCGGGTTGCTCGAGGACGCGCTCGGCCGGGTAGACCAGCCACAGCGCCAATCAGGGGAATCCGAAGAGGACCAGGCCGTCGGGGCATCAGCGGCGGCCAGGGCATCATCTGATGCGGCCGAGGCGGGGGCCGTCAGCGTTCCGGCGCAGCGGGACAGCGCGCCAGGCGCCCGGCACCTGTGGCCCTTTTCCCGGGCCCAGGCCAAAGACCCCGATCAGAAGTCAAGCCCGCGGCGCTTAAGCCCGCGGCGCTCAAACCCGCCGCGCCCGTAGGCCCCGATGCTTGCGGGCCCCGGCGCCAGAAGCCCGCGGCGCCAGAAGCCCGCGGCGCCCGCAGGCCGCGAATTTCTCCGCGAATTTTGTCCCACGCAGCACAACTTGCTCGAAAAACCCCACGGTGCCTTGCTGGCGGGTGACCGCGGCCCAAAGGTGCCCGGATCCGGTCCCGAGCGGGGCTATGATCTGGCCTCAGTCGTGGGTGTGTATTTTGCGTCGCGTAGGCCGTGACCTCGCGTTTCTCTATATAACCATGCGCACCACACCCGGCCTGCGGCGTTAGGCCCTCTTGCCGGGGGAAGTGGGCACCCACCCCACGCGGGGTGGCACGCAAGGAGGAGAGGGAAACACATGGAGGACATGTTCGAAGTCCTGGCCGAGGACCATGAGGAGATCAGGCAGGTGCTGTCGGAGCTCGCGAAGGGCCCCACCGCAGCGACCGGCGCCACCGAGGATCAGCTGATGCTGCGCAAGATCATGACTGAAGAGCTGATCATCGAGGAAGCCAAGCATTCCGACGTCGAGCGGAGGTACCTCTGGCCGGCCGTGCGCGGGTATGTCAACGGCGGCGGCCAGCTGGCCGACCGGGCCATCTGCCAGCAGCTCGAGATCGGCGAACTCCTGGCCGAGCTGAACAAGCTTGACGTCGGCGACCCGGAGTTCGAGAACCTGCTCCGCCAGTTCACCAAGGCGGGGCTGGAGCACTTCGACTTCGAGGAAAGGTACGTCTGGCCGAGGCTGCGCGCGGCCCTGACGGCGCAGCTGGCCGGTGATCTGAGCCGCACGATAGTGCGGGTGAGGAAGGTCATGCTGTTCTTGCCTCAGCCACGCGCTTCGGCTTCACCCGGCGGCAGCGCTCACCACGGCTCGTTCGGCTGAATAAAAAGACCCGGGCAGTGGCAATTTGCAGCGGGCCTTCAGCTATCTATCAGCTTCATGGTGCTCACTAGGGATAAAGGACCGACCGGGATCCCGTCCTGCCGGTCTCGATGCGCGAGCGACCCGGACGCCCGACCTAAGGCGTGATACAGATGCAGGACTACAGCGGCTACGGTCAGCCGCCTGCCGGGCCCGGCGGGCCCATGCCTCCCATGCCTCCCATGCCGCCGCGGCCGCCCAGGCGCCGCGTCGGCCTGCTGAGCTATCTCGGCGTGGCGCTGGCGGCAGGTGCCCTCGGCGCCGGCACGGTAGTGGCCATCTATCACCCGGCCGCCAGTTCCTCGGCGGCCCCCGCGCCCAGCAGCAGCGCCGCGGCCCCGGCCCCCGCGCCGAGCAGCAGCCCGGTCCCGCGGCCGAGCTACGGCGGGCCCGGGCTGAGCGGCAGCGAGGCCGCGATCCTGAAAAAGGTCTCACCCGGCCTGGTCATCATCAGCACCACGCTGCAGTACAGCGACGAGCAGGCCGCGGGCACCGGCATGGTGATCACCGCGGGCGGCCAGATCCTGACCAATAACCATGTCATCGAGAACGCCACCAAGATCAGCGCGACGGTGGTGTCGACCGGCCGCACCTACCCGGTGAAGGTCGTCGGCTACGACGTGACCGGGGATATCGCCCTGCTTCAGATGCAGGGCGCGTCCGGCCTGCGCACGATCCCGATCGGGAATTCCGCCCGCGTCAAGCCGGGTGAGGCGGTGGTGGCCCTGGGCAACGCCCAGGGGCAGAGCGAGATCATCCCCGCCGCCGGGCAGATCACCGGGGTGAACCAGACGATCACGGCGAACGACCAGGGCGGGACGATCAGCTCCGAGACCCTGCACGGCATGTTCGAGACCGACGCGAACGTCGTGGCCGGGGATTCCGGCGGTCCGCTAGCCAGCGCCGCGGGTCAGGTCATCGGGATGGACACCGCGGGCAACGACGGGGGCTTCAACCAGCAGCAGTCCTCCACGGGGTACGCCATCCCGATCAACACGGCCCTGGCCGTCACCCGTCAGATCGTCGCGGGGCACGCCAGTTCCGCTGTCGTGATCGGCTACCCGCCCTTCATCGGGATCTACATCGGCAAGGCCTCGAGCAGTAACCCGCAGATCCAGGCCGCGCAGCAGCAGCAGAACCGCGGCTACCCCGGCTCCGGTTTCGGGGGCCTGGGCAACGGCTCAGGCAACGGCAATGGCTGCTACACCAGCGACGCCAACCTGACCGTTCCGTCGCCGATCGCCTCGGTGAACTCGGGGACCCTCGTCCTCGGCACGATCTGCGACAGCCCCGCCAGTTCCGCGGGCCTGACCGCCGGGTCGGTCATCACCGCGGTGAACGGGCAGCCGGTCGGCTCACCCCAGGACCTGACCAGCATCGTGTCGAAGTACCGGCCGGGTGCCACCATCTCCGTCACCTGGGTCACCCCGACGGGGCAGCGCAAGACCGGCAGCATGCCCCTCACCGCCGGGCCGCCACTGTAGGCGACCGCGCTGACCGGTAAACACCACGCCCGGCGGAAAGACGCCCCCAGGGGTTCAAAAGGCGGCTTGAGGCCGTCACACTAGATCCTGTGTACGACTTCGACGTGCTGGTGATCGGCTCAGGCCCGGGCGGTCAGAAGGCCGCCATCGCCGCGGCGAAGCTCGAGCGCCGGGTGGCGATCGTCGAGCGCAAGGACATGATCGGCGGGGTGTGCCTGAATACCGGGACGATCCCGTCGAAGACCCTGCGCGAGGCCATCTTGTACCTGACCGGCCTGGACCAGCGGGAAATGTACGGCCAGAGCTACCGGGTCAAGGACGAGATCACCATCGCCGACCTGGCGGCCCGCACCAGTCACGTGGTCGGCCGGGAGATGGACGTGGTGCGCAGCCAGCTGTCCCGTAACCGGGTCACGATCCTGACCGGCACGGGCAGCTTCGTCGAGCCGCACGTGGTAGAGGTCGATGACTCCGGCGGCCGGATCCGCCGGGCCAGCGCGGACAAGATCGTGATCGCCACGGGGACCCGGCCCGCCCGCCCGGCCAGCGTGGAGTTCGACGAGCGTACCGTGATCGATTCCGACGGGATCGTGCACCTGAAGAAGGTGCCCCGCTCGATGGTGGTGGCGGGCGCCGGCGTGATCGGGATCGAGTACGCGTCCATGTTCGCGGCCCTGGGCACCAAGGTCACCGTGGTGGAACAGCGCGACCGGATGCTGGAATTCTGCGACGTCGAAGTGGTCGAGGCACTCAAGTACCACCTGCGCGATCTCGCCGTCACGTTCCGGTTCGGTGAGAACGGTGTCCTCGGTCGAGGCGCGCCCGGAAGGCGCGATCGCGACGCTGCTGAGCGGGAAGAAGATTCCCGCCGACACGGTCATGTACTCGGCCTGGCAGGGGGCGAGCGACCACCTCAATCTCGACGCGGCTGGCCTGACCAGCGACAAGCGCGGCCGGATCGTGGTGGATGAGTACTTCAGGACGTCGGTCCCGCACATCTACGCGGTCGGTGACGTGATCGGTTTCCCGGCGCTGGCGGCCACGTCGATGGAACAGGGCCGGCTGGCGGCGCTGCATGCGTGCGATGAGCCGTGGCACGCGCTGGGGCAGATCCAGCCGATCGGCATCTACAGCATCCCGGAGATCAGTTACGTCGGGCGGACGGAGGAGCAGCTCACCAAGGACAGCGTGCCCTTCGAGGTGGGGGTCTCCCGCTACCGGGAACTGGCCCGCGGGCAGATCATCGGCGACTCCTACGGCGTGCTGAAGCTGCTCGTCTCGCTCGATCACCACACGCTGCTCGGCGTCCACGTCTTCGGCACCGGCGCCACCGAGCTCGTCCATATCGGCCAGGCCGTGATGGGCTGCGGCGGCACCGTCGACTACCTGGTCGACGCCGTCTTCAACTATCCGACCCTGGCCGAGGCCTACAAGGTCGCCGCCCTGGACGCGATGAACAAGATGCGCCAGATCGAGCGGTTCTCCTGAGCACAGGGGATGTGGCAGCCTGCCAGAAACAAACGGAAACATGCCTGTGATCTGGGGTAACACATCCACTGTTACGCTCCAGTTGTGGCGGACATTTTCGATGACTACCGGCTCGCCGACGCCTGGGACGAGATGTTCGCGGCGCCCGGCAGGCCCCGCGCGCCCTACGACGCGCTGGTGTCCGTGCTGCAGCCGATGGATCCCGCTGAGCTGCGGTTCCGCGCCGACCAGCTGGCGCGGGTGTTCACCGATCGCGGGGTCACCTACGACTTCGCCGGCGAGGAACGGCCATTCCCCCTCGACCTGATCCCCCGGGTCATCGACGCCATCGAGTGGGACCTGGTGGCGCGCGGCGTCAAGCAGCGGGTCCGCACGCTCGAGGCCTTCCTCGCCGACGTCTACGGCCCGGGCCGCGTGTTCGACGACGGCGTGGTGCCCTGGCAGCTCATCTACAGCTCGCCCCGCTTCCGCCGGGAAGTAGCCGACTTCGCCCCGCCGAACGGGGTCCGGGTTCACGTGGCAGGCATCGACCTCGTCCGCGATGAGGACGGCCGGTTCTGCGTCCTTGAGGACAACATCCGGGTGCCGTCCGGCGTCAGCTACGTGATCGAGAACCGGCTGGCCATGACGCGGACCTTCCCGGCGCTTTTCGCCGAGCAGAGCGTCCACCGGGTCGACGAGTACCCGTCCCGGCTGCTGGCCGCGCTGCACGCCGCCGCGCCGCGCGGCACGGCGGATCCGTGCGTGGTCGTGCTGACCCCCGGCGTGTACAACGCCGCCTACTTCGAGCACACCCTGCTGGCCCGGCTGATGGGGGTGGAACTGGTCGAGGGACGGGACCTGTTCTGCTCCCGCAACCGGGTCTTCGTGCACACCACCCGCGGCCGCCGTCCGGTCGACGTCATCTACCGGCGGATCGACGACGACTTCCTCGATCCGCTGCATTTCCGGCCAGACTCGCTGATCGGCTGCCCGGGCGTCATCAACGCCGCGCGGGCGGGGAACGTCACGATCGCCAACGCGGTCGGCAACGGGGTGGCCGACGACAAGCTCGTCTACACCTACATCCCCGACCTCATCCGGTACTACCTGCACGAGGAACCGCTGCTCGACAACGTGGAGTCCTACCGGCTCGACGACCCCGAGGTACTGGCCTGGGCCCTGGACACCCTGAGCGAGCTGGTAGTCAAGCCGGTGGACGGGTCGGGCGGCGCCGGCATCGTCATCGGCCCGATGGCGTCAGAAACCGACCTGGCGAAACTGCGCCGGAAAGTAGCGGCCGACCCGCGGGGCTGGATGGCTCAGCGGCCGGTCGCGCTGTCCACCTCGCCGGTGCTCATCGGCGAGGCCCTCGCGCCGCGGCACATCGACCTGCGGCCGTTCGCCGTCAACGACGGCGACGACGTGTGGCTGCTACCCGGCGGCCTGACCCGGGTGGCGCTGCCAGAAGGGGAGCTGGTGGTGAACTCCAGCCAGGGCGGCGGCTCCAAGGACACCTGGGTGCTGGCCGGCCCCGGCCCCCGGAGTCCGCGGACCCCGGGCCCGGAGCGGCAGAGGCCTCGAGCGCCTTCCCGCTGATGGCCACGAGGCCGGACATCCCGCAGACGGCGGCGGTCGGCCGCCAGAGCGGCCCCGACCAGTGAACGACGAGCTGCTCAGCCGGATGGCGGAGACCCTGTTCTGGACCGGCCGGTACGTGGAGCGGGCCGATGACACCGCGCGGCTCGTCGATGTCTACGTGCACCGGCTGCTCGGCGACCCGGGCGCGGGCTCCGGCGCGGACTGCGGTCCGCTGTTCGGCATCCTCGGGGTGGAGCCAGGCGACGAAGCCGAACCCGACGTCGGGCTGGCCCTGGCGAGGCTGGCGTATAGCACCAAGAGCCCGAGCGCGATCGCCGGCTCGGTGCTCGCCGCCCGGGCCGGCGCCCGCGGCATCCGCGAGGTGATCTCCAGCGAGATGTGGGAGTGCCTCAACGTGGCCGGGCACGGGCTGACCGGCCAGCGCCGGGCCGCCGACCGGCTGGGTCCGCACGTGTTCCTGCGGTTCATCAGGGAACGGGCGGCGCTGTTCTTCGGGCTGGCCGACTCGACCATGAGCCACGACGACGCCTGGCAGTTCCTGGTGCTCGGCCGCTCGCTGGAACGAGCCGACATGACCGCCCGGCTGCTGCTGGCGCGGATGCCGGGGCCGCAGGAGCTCGGCTGGCCGCTGCTGCTGCACGCCTGCGGGGCCTACGAGTCGTTCATCAGGACGCACGGGTGGGCCGCCGAGCCGACCCGGGTGGCCGAATTCCTGCTGCTCGACCGCCTGTTCCCGCGGTCCGTCCTGCATTCGCTCGTGACCGCGGAAGACTGCCTGGCGGCGCTGAACCCCGGTCCGGTCCGGATGGGCATGGACGACCTGGCCCGGCGCCCGGTCGGCCAGCTGCGGACCAGGCTGGAGTACGCCGACCCGGAACAGCTGCCCGACGAGCTCCCCGAGCTGCTCGGCGCCCTGCAGGAGGCCTGCGCGGAGGCGTGCGAGGCGATCACCACGCGGTATTTCCAGTACGAGGCGGCGGTCGCCTGGGAAAGGGATGGCTGAGGTGGGCTGGCGGCTGCGGGTGGTGCATACCACCAAGGTCAGCTACTCCGGCCCGGTCCGGACCTCGTTCAACGAGGTCCGGATGACGCCGCTGACGCTGCCGGCCCAGGTCACCCTGGAGAGCCGGGTCACGGTCGGCGCCGGGGTTCCGGTCTGGACCTACGCCGACTACTGGGGCACGTTCGTCAGCGTGTTCGATATCTCCGAACCGCACGAGACGCTCACCATCGCGGCACAGGCCACGGTCGAGACCGGCCAGCAGCTCAGCGACAAGGCGCCGGCCCCGGTCTCATGGGGCTACCTGCAAGAACAGGCTCCGAACGGCCGCTTGCTCGAGTTCCTGCTGCCCACCCCGCTGACGTCGGTGACCCCGGCGGCGGCCGCCGCGGTCACCGACGCCATCCGCGGCGCGGGCCCGGTCGAGGCGGCGGAGGAGATCGCCGCGCGCGTCCGCACCCGGGTCAGCTACATCGCCGGGGCGACCGGAGTGCTGACCAACGCCCAGGAGGCCTGGGATCAGGGGCATGGCGTCTGCCAGGACATGGCTCACGTCACGGTCGCGCTGCTGCGCGCGGCCGGCCTGCCCGCCAGGTACGTGTCCGGCTACCTGCACGCCGACCCGTCCGCCGAGCCCGGCCACACCGTGGTGGGGGAGAGCCACGCCTGGGTGGAGTACTGGGTCGGCTCCTGGCGGCCGCTGGATCCGACCAGCGGCGCGGCGGTGCGCGAGCGGCACGTGGTGGTGGCCAGGGGCCGGGACTACGCCGACATCCCGCCGCTCAAGGGCATCTACCACGGCGCCCCCACCAGTGCGCTGGACGTGACAGTAGAAGTCACCCGCCTCGCCTGACACCGCCCCGCTGGCCGCTGATCCGCCGCACCCCGATAAAACCATTTGGGCCGAACGACCAGTGGTTCCCCTTTACCGCGCGCTTCTCGCAGATACGGTCGTGAACGATGTGGCTGGTGCATTTGCAGTTCGGAACCTCTCACGTATTAATAGCCCGCCGCCGGAATCCCGCGATGCGGTCGTGCTAACTTTGGGAGCTGGGGGTGGCGGGAAGGTAATCTGTGGCGGTCCCTGTGGTGACCGCGAGGGGGTTGTCGGTGACCGGCTTGGCTTATCCGAATTTCTTAATTCTCCTGCTTGAGCCCGACGGCGCCGCCCCGGACCCGCCTCGCGGGGGCTGGAGGCGCGATGGGCGATGAGGGACCCAAGGGCGGCGGGTTCCTAGCCGGATTCTCGGTCGGCACCCGCATCGCCGGGTACCGCCTGGAGGAGCAGATCGGCCGCGGCGGGATGGCGGTGGTATTCCGGGCTCAGGATGAGCGGCTCGAGCGGCAGGTCGCGCTCAAGATCCTTTCGCCGGCGCTGGCGGCGGACGAATCGTTCCGGCACCGTTTCATTCGTGAATCGCGCTCGGCGGCGGCGGTTGATGATCCGCACATTATCCCGGTGTACGAGGCCGGCGACGCCGGCGGCGTGCTGTTTATCGCGATGCGGTACGTGCCGGGGGGCGATGCGCGGACGCTCGTGCGCCGGCTGGGCCCGCTGCCCATCGCGCGCGCGGCCGCGATTATATCCGCGGTGGCCTCGGCCCTGGACGCCGCCCATGCCGCCAAGCTGGTGCACCGTGATGTCAAGCCGGCCAACATGCTCGTGGATGCGCGGCCCGGCCTGCCCGATCACGTGTACCTGTCCGACTTCGGGCTGACGAAAGGCGCGCTCTCCGCGGCCAGCCAGACCGGCACGGGTCCCTTCCTCGGCACGCCGACCTACTGCGCGCCTGAGCAGGTCCAGGGGCAGCCCGTCGACGCCCGCACCGATGAGTACTCCCTGGCGGGCGCCGCACTCACGCTGCTGTCCGGCGAGCCGCCGTTTCCGCGGACGGAGGGCATGGCGGTGCTCTACGCGCACCTGTTCACCGAGCCGCCGCGGCTGACGTCGCGGCGGCAGGGCTTTCCGCCCGCCGTGGATGACGTCCTGATGCGCGCCCTGGCGAAGAATCCGGACGATCGCTACGCCAGCTGCGGGGAGTTCGCCGCCGCGCTGCGGACGGCGCTCGGGCTGCAGCGGTACGACTCCGACGTGGCCAGCGCGCTGCACCAGCGGTCGCTGACCGACCAGCAGCACCGGCTGGGGCTGGATCAGGCGGACACGCTGGCTACTCATCCGCGCCGCTCGGCGGACGACGCGGCCATCGCGCACTACCAGCAGAGCCTGACCGATCAGCAGCACGCCCTGGGGCAGGATCACCCGGACACGCTGGCCACCCGGCTCGGCCTGGCCCAGGAACTGGCCGCGCGCGGCGAGCACACCGCGGCGGAGAAGGGGTTCCGGGAGGTGCTCGAGGCGCTGCGGCGGACGCTGGGCCGGGATCACCCCGATACGCTGGCCGCCTGGTTCAGCGTCGCCCAGGAGATGGCCGAGCGCGGCGAGCATTCCGGCGCGGAGGACCAGTTCCGGGACGTGCTCGCGGCCCGCGAGCGGACGCTGGGGCCTGATCACGGGGACGTGCTGGCCGCCCGCTTCGGCGTCGCCACGCAGCTGGCGGCCCGCGGCGATCACGCCGGGGCCGAGAAGGGGTTCCGCGACGTGCTCGCGGCCCAGCAGCGGACGCTGGGCCGGGATCACCCCGGCACGCTGGCCACCTGGTTCGCCATCGCCCAGGAGATGGCGGCGCGCGGTGATCAGGCCGGGGCCGAGAAGGGGTTCAGGCACGTGTTCGCGACCCGGCAGCGGACGCTGGGGCCCGATCACCCCGACACGCTGGCCAGCTGCTTCGCCATCGCCAGGGAGCTGGCGGCGCGCGGCGCGCACGCCGCGGCGCAGGACCAGTTCGCCGATGTGCTCACGGCCCGGCGGCGGACGCTGGGGCCCGATCACCCGGACACGCTGGCCGCCGAGTTCAGCCTGGCCCAGGAGATGGCCGCGTGCGGTGAGCACGCGGCGGCGGAGCAGGCGTTCCGGCAGGTGCTCGCGGCCAAGACGCGGACCCTGGGCGCGGATCACCCGGACACGCTGATCGTCAGGTCCGCCATCGCCAGGCAGCTGGCGGCGCGCGGCGACCACGCCGGGGCCGAGGAGGAGTTCCGGGACCTGCTGCCGTACCTGGAGCGGACGCTGGGCCCTGATCACCCCGATACGCTGGCCGCCCGCGCCGCCATCGCCCAGGAGATGGCGGCCCGCGGCGAGCACGCCGGGGCGCAGGACCAGTTCCGGCAGGTGCTCACGGCCCGGCGGCGGACGCTGGGCCGGGACCACCCGGACACGCTGATCGCCTGGTTCAGCATCGCCCAGGAGATGGCGGCGGCCGGCGAGCACGACAAGGCGGAGAACCAGTTCCGGCGCATGCTGCCGCACCTGCGCCGGACGCTGGGCCCGGATCACCCGGACACGCTGGCCACCCGGTTCAGCATCGCCAGGGAGATGGCCGCCCGCGGCGACCATGCCGGCGCCGAGGACGAGTTCCGCGACGTGCTGCCCCACCTGGAGCGCAGGCTGGGCCCGGATCACCCGGTCACGCTGGTCCTGTGGTTCAGCATCGCCCAGGAGATGGCCGCCCGCGGCGACCATGCCGGCGCCGCGGGCGAGTTCCAGGATATGCTTCCCCACCTGCGGCGCAAGTTCGGCCCCGACCACCCGGACACGCTGGCCGCCGCCGAATGGATCGACCGCCTGCGCCGGAAGAAGAACGGCCGTCCCGCCCCGCCGCCACCAGAAGACGACTAAACGGGCATGGCGGCGATGATCTGCTCGGCGGTGAGCGGCAGCGTCCGCACCCGGACGCCGAGGGCGTCGCGCAGCGCGTTGCCGATGGCGGCGGCGGTCGGGCCATGCGCGGCCTCGCCCACGCCCAGCGGCGGATTCCCGCGGCCGGGCAGGAACTCCACGTCCACCGCGGGCACCTCGGAGAACCTCAGGATCGGGTAGCTGTCCCAGGTGTCGCTGGTCACGGTGAGGCGGTCGAAGCGCACGCGTTCCTTCAGCGTCCAGCTGGTCGCCTGGATCGCGCCGCCCTCGATCTGGTTGCCGGCGCCGTCGGGGTTGATGACCAGGCCGGCGTCGACCGCGACGGTCAGCCGGCGCACCCGCACCTCGGTGCCGGCTTCCACCTCCGCGACGACCGCGCAGTAGGCGCTGCTGTTCTTGTAACGGGCGTAGCCGATGCCGTGACCGCGGGCGCCGGCACCCGCGGACCCGGACCCGGACCCGGACCCGGACGCGGACCAGCCGGACCAGCCCGACCGCCGGGCGGCTGCCTCGATCACGGCGCGGCCTCTGGCGTCCGCCAGCTGGGCGAGACGGTATTCGACCGGATCGCGGCCGGCCGCCGCCGCGAGCTCGTCCATGAACGACTCGATCGCGAACACGTTGACGAATCCGCCGAGCGAGCGCAGCGAGGAGGTCCGCAGCGGCATCACCGTCAGCCGGTGGTTCACCGCCCGCCAGGCCGGGAACGCGTAGCCCGGCACGGCGTTGCGGCCGGCTCCGCCGCCCCGCTCCAGCGGCGGTTCCGCGGCCGCCTCGATCGGCGCGCCGCCGTCCCGGTGGCTCGCCGCGAGCAGCCCGATCGGGCGGGCCGTCCCCGGCCGGGTCACGTGGCCGTTGCCCCAGATCTCGTGCTGCCAGGACGCCACGTCGCCGCGGGCGTCGACATCCGCGGCGATGCGGACCACTGCGGCCGGCCCGAACGGTGCCCAGCCGAGCTCGTCGGACCGCGACCAGACCACCTGCACCGGCCGGCCGGGCACGGCCAGGGCCAGCAGGGCCGCGTCCATGGCGGCGTCGTCGGCGCCGTTGTGCCCGTAACAGCCTGCCCCTTCGACGTGCCGCACGCGCACCTGGTCCTCGGCCAGCCGCAGCGCCCGGGCCAGCACGCCGCGGAGCAGGTACACGCCCTGGCTGTGCGTCCACACCTCCAGCCGGACCCCGTCCCCGCCGGCGAAATCGTCCCCGCCGGCGAAGACCGCCGTCGCGCTGGACGGCCCCATCGCCGCGTGCGCCAGGTAAGGCCGGTGATATGTGGCTTCGTGGGAACGCACGGCCGGTCCGGGCGGCGAGCCGCCCGGCCGGCCGTCCGATGGGTCGTCCGGCGGGCCGGATTCGGCCAGGACGCTGGTCTCGGCGGGCGCGCCGGCCAGGAAGGCGGGCAGGTCGTCCTGGTCGGGCAGGCTCGGCTGCTCCTGCCACTTCGCGTCCGCCCGCAGCAGGCCGGCGGCGCGCAGCGCCACCTCCTCCCGTTCTGCGACCACGCCAAGGAAGCTCCCGTCCTGCACGACGGTCACGACGCCTGGCTGCGCCAGCGCCCGTCCGGGGTCGGCGCCGAGCAGCGTGGCGCCGCGGGACGGCGGCCGGACGACCCGGCCGTACAGCATCCCGTCCAGCGCCAGGTCGTGCACGAACCGGGGCCGCGGGGCCAGCTTGTCGGGCAGGTCAAGCCGCGGCACGCTGGTGCCGACGATCCGGTACTCCGATGCCGCCCTGGGCTGGACCCGGCCGGTGGCCGGGCGGTCAAGCAGCGCGTCCTCCGCCAGGTCCCAGTAACTGGTCGTCCGCCCGTCCGGTGCGGCCATCGTGCCGTCCGCGACCGTGAGCACGTCCGCGGGCAGGTTCCACCGGGCGGCGGCGGCGCCGAGGTAGATCGCCCTGGCCTCGGCGCAGGCGACCCGGAGCGCGGCCCCCGAATACTGGATCGACATGCTGCCCGACGTGTAGCCCTCGTCGGGGCTGAGGCCGGTCACGGCCGCGGTCATGCGCACCCGGCCCACGTCGATGTCGAGCTCCTCGGCGGCGACCTGCGCCAGCGCGGTGAGCACCCCCTGGCCGAGTTCGACCTTGCCTGACCGCACCTCCACCACGCCGTCCGGCCGGACCCGCAGCCAGTCCCCGAGCCGGGGATTGGCGGCGAGCGAAGGGGGCAGCGCCATCAGCGGCTGGCCCGCATGGTGGCGGCGGCGGCGAGCACGGCGCGCACGATCCGGTTGTGCGCGCCGCACCGGCACAGGTTGCGGTCCAGCGCGGCGCGTACCTCGTCCTCGCTGGGGTCGTCGTGGGCGGCCAGCAGCCCGGCGGCGCCGATCACCATGCCGGAGATGCAGAAACCGCACTGCGCGGCCTGCCCGTCGATGATCGCCTGCGCGATGGGATGCGGCCGTCCGGGCGGTCCCAGCCCCTCGACCGTCGTCACTTCGGCGTCCCCGACCGCCCACATCGGCGTGTCGCACGAGTAGGCGGGGCGGCCGTCGATGAGGACCAGGCACGTCCCGCACAGCCCCAGGCCGCAGCCGAACCGGGTGCCCTTCAGCCCGAGGTGGTTCCGCAGCACGTAGAGCAGCGGGGTGTCCGGCTCGGTGCGGACCTCCTCGGGCCGGCCGTTCACCAGGACGGTGACCCGCGCGGGATCGGTATCAGGCATGGTTCCGTGTCAGGGGGTCGCGATACAAGGGATCTGTGTACACTACTCCGGGCGCAGCCAGCACCGTTCGCTTGCCGGCGCTGGTCGCCGCCTACCGCAACGACACCCGGGGTGAGCTGCGCCCGCGACCGGGTCAGGTGAGCTCGCGGATGTACTGCGGCAGCATCTGCCGCCAGGTGGACCACTCGTGCGGCCAGGCCAGGCCCCAGTTGTCCACCCGGTTGGGGACCGCCTTGGCCCCCAGGCCCGACGCCATCTGCCAGGAACTGCCGATGTCCTCCCAGGCGCCCTCGCCGGAGGCGAGCACGGCCCGCCGCTGCCGCAGCCGGTCGAGCTGCGGGCCCG
The DNA here is from genome assembly GCA_963739615.1 of uncultured Actinomycetes bacterium. GTDB lineage: Bacteria > Actinomycetota > Actinomycetes > Streptosporangiales > Streptosporangiaceae > Palsa-504. The sequence goes on along the minus strand of CAVUBD010000025.1, from coordinate 184,860 downwards.
CCAGGCCCGGCAGGAACTGCAGCGGCGCGGAGTAGAACAGGTCCTGGCTCCACGCCTCGTCGTAGAAGCGCTCGATCCGGTAGCTGCCGCTCATCCCGATGGCCGCGGCGAACACGTCGGGATAACGGCATAGCACGGCCACCGCGTTGAACGCGCCGATCGACGGGCCTGCCGCGATGACGTCGAACGCCTGGCCGCCGAGATCGGCGTGGATGGCCGGCACCACCTCCCGCCTGACGCACTCGTGGAACTGGTTGAGCAGCCACATCCGGTACTCGAGCGAGCCCGCCTTGGCCACCATCGCCCGGCTGGCCACGTTGTCGACGGAGTACAGCTTGACCCGGCCCTCGGCCAGCAGCGGCCCGCACGCGTCGACCAGGCCGTTGCGCTCGATCTCCTCGGCGTCGCCGCCCGCGGACGGGAAGACGAGCACCGGCGCGCCGAACGTGCCCCACCGCACCACGGTAATGTCCTGCTGAACGCGGTCCGAGTACCAGCGCCCCCTGACCTTCAGGTCACCCATGGCCGTCCTTTCAGGTAGCCGACCGCACGCACCGATGCCCGTTCGGTCAATCATTTTTATACCGAACGGTCCGTCCTGCGTGCCCAGGGACAGCGCGCTACGCCGACGCCGGCCAGCGCTCTCGACCTAGTGCGCGGCAGCGGATAGCAGCGCAGGTAGTGGTGTTATTCGCGGAACAAAACCCGGCCTTTCCCTTGTTCGTGCCGGTCATCAGCGCGAGACTTGAGGATAGTTCGGACGACCAGGGAGAAATCAGTGCACGCTACGCCGCATGCCGCCCGCCGCGGCCGGGATCGCGACGGCTCCGTCGGTGCGCACCGCCCGGCCGCCAGCCCCGGTCTGGCCGGCCCCGGTCTGGCCAGCCCCGGTCCCGCCAGCCCCGTCCCGGCGCCGGCGGAGTGATCAGATGCGCCTGCTGCTTATCGGTGCCCCGGGCGCCGGCAAGGGGACCCAGGCTGCGCTGCTCGCCGAGCGGTTCGGCCTGGCCCACATCTCAAGCGGCGACCTGCTGCGCCAGCACGTCAGGGATCAGACCTCGCTCGGACGCAAGATCAAGTCCTTCGTGGACCAGGGCGACCTGGTCCCTGACGGCCTGGTCATGGACATGCTGCGGCGGCCCGTCCAGGCGGCCGCAGAGGCCGGCGGGTACGTCCTCGACGGGTTCCCGCGCACCGTCGAGCAGGCCAAGGCGGCGTTCACCGTGGCCCAGGCCCTCGGCGCCGAGGTGCAGGCGGCGGTGCACCTCGACGTGCCGGCTGCCGAACTCGTGCGCCGGCTGCTGTCCCGGGGGCGCGGCAGCGACGACACAGAAGCGGTGATCGCGCACCGCCTGGAGGTGTACAGGGAGAAGACGATTCCCCTGCTCGATTACTACGCGGGCCGGGAGTGGATGTTCGCCGTGGACGGGACCCAGCCTGCCGCCGCCGTCCACGAGGACATCGTCGGGCGGATGAAGAAGCTGGCCGCCTTCGCCACCTGGGGCTAGCGGCCTTGACTCCGAAGCCGCGGTATCCAGCGGTGCACCGTCCCCAGGTAGGCCTCGTACGGCTCGCCGAACCTGGCCCGTAGCCTCGGTTCCTCGTAGCACGTGACCAGGAGGTGGCACGCGATCGCGAGCCCGGCGGCGTAGATCGCCAGGGCCTGCGACCCGAACAGCCAGGCCTCGCCGGAGACGATGACCAGGGCGGCGATGTAGATCGGGTTCCGGACCCAGCGGTACGGCCCGGCCGCGACCACCCGCCGCGGCGCGTCCCACGGTCCCGGTGTCCCGCGGCCGACCGTGGCGAAGACCCACACGCACGACAGGTACAACAGCACGCCGGCGGCGATGACCGCGGCGGCATACCAGGCCACCGGGGTCGGCCAGGCACCGTGCCGGGTGAGGATGAGCCAGGGCACCCAGACGCCCCCCGCACCAGGCACCACGATGGTGAACACCAGGTTGCGCAGGCCCAGGCTCAGGCTGCGGCGGCCCCGAGCCTCGTCCCAGGCCTCGTCCCGAGCCTCGTCCCAGGCCTCGTCCCGAGCCTCGTCCCAGGCCCGTTCGCCGGCCGGCGCCGGATGAGATGTCCTCACCATCCTCGCCATCCTCGTCTCCCTCGCCTCGTTTCCCCTCGCTACTGAGGAGCACGGCCCGCCCGGAGTAGTAGCGGTCCTATATGTAGTGTAGCTACTTATAAGGCGAAGAGTAGCATAGCTACCTATGAGGGCTGAAATCCTGAAGGGCCACCTCGACGGCATGCTGCTGGCGGCGCTCGAGGCGGAGCCGCGCCACGGGTACGCGATCATGGAAGCGCTGCGGGCGGGCAGCGGCGGCCAGTTCGACCTGCCGACCGGCACCGTGTATCCCGCCTTGCACCGGCTGGAACGGGCGGGCCTGGTCCAGGCCAGCTGGTCGGTCAGCCACGGACGCCGGCGCCGCCTGTACCAGCTGACCCCGGCCGGGCGTCGTGCCCTGGACAGCGAACGCAGCACCTGGCGGGACTTCTCGGCCGCCGTCACCGCCCTCCTGGAGCCTCCGCCCGCGGTGAGCCCGGCATGACCGGGCCCGGCCTGCGCCAGACGGCTATCGAGTCCTATCTCGCCGAGGTCGCCGCCCGGCTGCCCGGCCCGGCCCGGACCCACGCCGAGATCGTGGCCGAACTGCGCTGCGGGCTCCTGGACGCTGCCGACGCGCACCGGTCCGCCGGGCAGCCGGCGGACCGGGCCGACCTGGCCGCGATCACCGAGTTCGGCGACCCCGGCCAGGTCGCCGACGGCTTCCGGGCCGAGATCGCCGCCCGCCAGGCCCGCCGCGTGTCAATCGCCCTGCTGACGACCGGGCCGCTGGTCGGGGTGGCGTGGATCGCCGCGGCCCTCGCCAGCCACCTGGCCCGGCCCTCGCCCTGGCCGGCCCTGTCTCCCGCCCTCAGCGCCGGCATCGACCTGGCCGCGGTGGTGATCGCGGCCGAGGTCTGGGCCGTGCTGCTCGGGATCGCCGCCACCGGGCGCCTCACCCGCTGGCTGCCGGCCAGGCCGCGCCGCGCCCCCACCGCCGCGATGATCGCGGGGTTCGGTGCCGCCGCCGCCAACCTGGTCATGCTGTCGCTGCTCACGAGCCAGCTGGCGACGGCGCCAGGAAGGCTCTCGCCGCTCCCCGTCGCCCTGGCCGCGGCGGCGAGCCTCACCCGGCTGACCCTCGCCACCCGCGCGGCGCACCGGTCCCTGGTCATCCGCGCCGCCCTGGCTGGTGTCTCAGCTGTCATATGAGCCCCGGACGTACGGCGGCACGGTGGCTACGGGCGGGCCGAGCTCAGCGGGCGCCCTTGCTCCAGGCGTCCGTGCTGTTGTGGTTGCAGGCGGCGTACCGGACCGCGGCGCTGGCCACGACCTGATCTGACGACAGGCCCGGGCACTCGTTGCTCGTGGTGACGACGTTAAAGACGAACACGCTCAGCAAGCTGATCGCCAGGGCGGAGATCAGCACCTTCTTCCACACCGGCTTGCGGGGGGTGACATCCCCCTCCGGCATGGCCTCGGTGGCGGGCATGGCCTCGCGCGACGCCAGCCGGCCGAAGATCGAGAACATCGCTTTCAGCCGGGGATCGGCGGCCTGCAGAACCTGCTCGATCTGGTCCAGGATCAGCTGCTGGCGGGCGGGCAGGCTCATCTGTTTCTCCGGTGCGTCCATCGGCGCGCTGCCGGGCCCGGCCCGGTCGCCGCACTTAACTATCACCCACGCCACCTCACCAGGCAAACCGCGTCGCCTGGCTCGGCGTCGCAGCAGCGGCAGGACCCGGGTCCCGAGCAGGACGACGCCGTCACCGTCGGCCAGGCCGTGCGGGATACCGAAGTCGACCCGGTCCGCTCCGGCGTCCAGCACGCCGGGCTGGCCGGCCAACCCGGCCCGGCAGCTCGCCGGCCGCTCCGATGGAAACGTTCCCGCAACGGAACCGCTAATCCACACCCTGGCCACGCGAGGGACGATCGTCAACTGACCAGCGCGGTGAACTGCTGCGCGTTGACGTGTGCGTAGTCGCTGTAGCAGTTGTTGAACACCACGTCGGTGCTGTCGGCTTCGGCCGCCAGGCCCCGTACCTTAGCGGCCCACTCGCCGAGCTCGTCCTCGCGGTAGCGGTAGCGGAACCGTTCGGAGATCTCCTTGCTTGTCCACTGGCCGGAGTGGCCGTGCATGCGGACCACGGCCAGGTCGCTGGTGGCGGCCAGGACCGGGGGGATCGAGTTGGAGTAGCCCTGCGGCTCGTCCACGCACACGTAAGGCAGCTGGTGCGCCCTCAGGAACTCCAGCGTTTCCCGCTGGTTGTCCTCGGTCATCCAGGTGTGATTGCGGAACTCCACGCACACCCGCCGCGGCGCGGCCCGCTGCGCGCAGGCCAGGATGTAGTCCTTGCTGGCCCTGGAGATCGGGAACCAGGGCGGGAACTGCAGCAAGATCGCGCCGAGCTTGCCCGCGTGGCGCAGCGGCTCAAGTGCGGCCAGGAACCGGTCCCACGCCTCGCCGGCCAGCGCCGGGTCGACGTCCTTGAGGTACACCCGGTCCTTCTTCCCGCCCTGGCTCGCGGCCTCGCGCAGGACGACGGGCAGCGCCGCCACCCGGGTCGGATGCTGCGTGAACAAGCTGAACGCCTTGATGTTGAAGGTGAACCCTTCGGGCGTCCGCTCCGCCCAGGTCGCCGCGGTGCGTTCGGCGGGCAGCGCGTAGTAGGTCGCGTCGACCTCCACCAGCGGGAACTGGCGGGCGTAATACCGCAGCCGTTTCTCCGGCGTCCCGGCCTCAGCCGGATACCAGCCGGAGGCGATCAGCGACCGGTCCGTCCATCCCGCCGTCCCGACCCGGATCTGTCCCATCTCCCCACCCTAGGAGAGGCCCCCGCCCCGGCCGTACCAGCGTGCGGCGCCGCACTGCGCCAGCTCGCGCCCCCCAGACAGCTGTCACATAAGCCTCGTCCGTCTCTTTGTTCGAATAACGTTGCCAGCTTTGCATTCATGGGGATTATTCGGTATCATGTTCTATAAGTAGGTCACTATCTTCCTTCCGGACGGGCGGTCGTGCATGCCCCCAGGACCACTTCCCCCGGACCCCGGCCGGGACAATCCGCCGGCCGGTGACGGCGCGCGGGGTGATCCGAGCTTCGGGTGGGACGTGACGGGCTACCCGGTTGATGCGGCGGACGGGTGGCGGCCGGTGGCGTGCCCGGCGGACTGGACCGAGGACGCGGCGGACCCGGCCGCGTGGCGGGGTGAGGAGCCGCCGCCCGATCCTGAGGAGGATCCGGGGTGGTTCCCGGATCCGGAGGACCCGCCGCTGCCCGGTGACCCGGTCATCGACGCGATCCGGGCCGGGTCCCGGCGGATCGCCGCGGAGCAGGCCGCCGAGGAGGCCGCGGAGATGACCGCGGAGCCTGGCGGGATGGCCGGGATGGCGGCGGCGGCGCTGGCGGCGCAGCGGGGCCCGGGGATGCCCGGCTCGGCCCGCCGGGCCTTTGGCGTGTCCGCGGGGCCGGGCGGGGGGTTCGGGTCCGGGCAGCCGCTGGACGTCGCGCCCGGCGGCGCGGTGCTGCTGGGGTTCGCCGAGGCCGCGGCCGGGGATGACGGCACCTACGCCGGGGTGTCCGATGATGAGCTGGCCGGGGTCATCAGCGCGCTGGACCGGGCCGAAGCCAGCGCGTGCGCCCGCAAGCACGCCGCGGTGGCCGAGCTGATCCGGCGCCGTCCCGCGCCCGGCTGCGGGCCCGAGGGCGCGGCGCGGATGCCGGCCCGGTACGGGGAGTTCACCGATGATGAGGTCGCGCAGGTGCTGGCCGAGGGCCGGGGTACCGCGGCGGGGATGCTGGACCTGGCCTGGGCGCTGGAGGTCAAGCTGCCCGGCACCCGGGCGGCGTTCGCGGCGGGGCGGCTGCGGCATGCTAAGGCGCAGGTCATCGCCCAGGCGGTCGCGTTCCTGGAGCCCGCCGAGGCCCGCGCGGCCGAGGCCAGGGTGCTGGGGCGGGCCGCGGGGCTGACGCCGGGCGGGCTGCGGGCCGCGATCGCCCGCGCCGTGATGGCCGTCGCGCCGGGCAAGGCCAGGATGCGGCGGGAGGCCGCCGTCCGGGACGCGCGGGTGGAACGGTGGGCCGAGGACTCCGGGAACGCCGCGCTGGCCGGGCGGGAACTCCCCCCGGCGCAGGTGCTGGCCGCCGACCAGCGGATCGGCTGGTGGGCCCGGCAGCTGCGGAAAGCCGGCCTGGACGGGGACATGGACCAGCTGCGCGCCCGCGCCTACCTCGACCTGCTCCTGGACCAGGACTCCCGCCCCGCCCCCCCGGACCGGGACGATGCCGCCCCCGGCAGCACGGACAGCGGCGGTACGGACAGCGGCGGCCCCGGCGGCGGCCCGGGCCAGGACGGGCCGGGCCAGGACGGGCCGGCACCGCCGGATCCGGCCGGTTCCCCGGCCCCGCCCGGAGCCGGGACGCGGCCCGCGGGGTTCGCGGGGCGGCTGCACCTGACGGTGCCGCTCGCCACCCTGCTCGGGCTGGCGGACCGGCCCGGGGAGATCCCCGGCCTGGGCCCGGTGGACCCGTGGCTGGCCCGCGACCTGGCCCGCGCCGCCGCCCAGAACCCCACGACCACCTGGTGCGTGACGGTCACCGACGCGCACGGGCACGCCATCGGCCACGGCTGCGCCCGGCCTGAACCCCGGAACCACAGCAAACCAGGCACCAAACGGCGCGAACCCAGGGCCCCGGACGGCCGCGATCCCCCTGCCCCGCCCGATCCGGCGGAGCCATCCAGCCGCACCGGCCGGGACGGGCCGGGGTTCGCCTTCACCCCGTCCGGGACGGACGGGCCGCCGGGCGGCTACGGCAGCTGGCGGCTGCGGACCGGGGCCGGGCAGCAGCCAGACCTGATCATCGCCTTCGACCCGATCGCGATCGACACCTGCGACCACCGGTTCGAAGCCGGCGGGCACGACCCCGGCCGCAAGCTCCGGCACCTGTCCCAGATCCGGCACGCCACCTGCACCAGCCCCGTCTGCCGCCGGCCGTCCACCCAAGCCGACTTCGAGCACAACACCCCCTACCAGGCCGGCGGCCGGTCGTGCCTGTGTAATGGCGGACCGAAATGCCGGCACGACCACCGGCTCAAACAGCACCCCGGCTGGACCGTCGAACAGCCCACCCCCGGCACCTTCCGCTGGACCACCCCCTCCAGCCGGACCACCACCACAGAACCCACCCGCTACCCCATATGACCACCGCGGGGATAGCCAGCAGCGGGCAATGGCGTTACGCTTCGCTGCATCACGCTAGTGGGGGAGGTGCCGTGATAACAGGGCCTGGCGACAACACAACAGCCGTGGAAGGCCGAGATGATGGCCGTCTCCGCGCGTCCCATTCCGACCGCGAGCAGGTGATCGTTACCCTCAAGGCCGCGTTCGTGCAGGGTCGGCTGACCGAGGATGAACTCGACGCGCGGGTGGATCAGGTGTACGCGTCGCGGACGTACGCAGAACTGGCCGAGGTGACAGTCGACATCCCCACCGAGCTCACCAGAGCCCGGCCCCCGCGTGACCCGTGGCGGGCGACGAAGGTCGCCTGGGGGGTTGTATACGCGCTGATCGTGCCAGGCCTGGTTACGCTTATTGTCCTTCCCGGCGGGCCCGCTCCTACCACCGTCAGGGAGGTGGTCACCTTCTCCGCGGTCGTCTATGCCGTTTTCTGGATTCTCGGCGTGTCCGTGATGATCGCCTCTCATCGCGAGAAGCGCTCCGGCGGGCAACTGCCGTCGCGGTCGGCACCGGGCGCCGGCGGGTGACGGTACCTGCGTCATGGTTCACCTCGTCGCACCTGGGAGGCACCGGTGGTGACAGAGCCGGGAGATGAGATAACAGCACAGGCGATCCGCACCCTCAAGGCCGCGTTGGTGCAGGGCCGGCTGACCGAGGATGAGTACGACGAACGGATGAGCCAGGCGTCCGCCTCGCGATCCCGTGCCGAGCTAGCCGCGCTCACCGCCGACCTTCCCGTCGGCCGGATGGATGCTCCAGCCCGGCCGCCGGTGGCCAGCGACGTCCGGATCGGCGTCGGCGCGAGCATCGCTGCGGCCATCGTGGTTGCGGCCATCCTGCTGTCGCACCCCGACAACGCGCTGGCGTTCATGACGTTTTGTATCGCGGCTATCACCTTGCTCGTGGCCCCGATCGTAACGGTGGGCCTGATAGTCGACGTACGGCGTCAGAAGCAGTCGGGCGGGCAGTTACCGCCGGGGCCAGCCTCCCACGCGGGGGAGTAGCCGAATCCGATCTGGTGTAGCCGCTGCACTGGCATCGCCGCCGCCAGCGCCCCCGGACCGAGCAGGACGTCGGATTGTGGTGCGCGTCGGCATGATGGTGGCAGCGACTGCAGAGCAGTGCGGGATCGCTGCTCTTACGGGGTCCGGGTGTAAGGCATCGGGCCGACCTTGATCGGCTTTCCTGGCGTGTTGGTAGCCGTCGTAATCGGCAGGGTGACCCCCTACGCGCCCCAGAAGCAGGTGACCTTGGGTATCAGCAAAGGGTCAGAGACCTGAATGGAATTGCCCTCCGGAGCCGTGTGCGCAGGTTCGAATCCTGCTGCCCGAGCAGCCAGATGGTCCGCTTCGACGGCGGGTGGCCCTTGGACTTGGTGTACTGAGGCCACCGACCTGATCGGCCACGTCCTTGCGGATGGTGTCGAGCACATGCTGATACCTGGTGGCCATGACACAATGGCGTTAAGTTAAGCGGGAACGGGCATCAGCCAGAAGATGATCTTGGTGAGCGGGGTCAGCCGGGTGGTCTCGCCGGGCTTGCGGGTTTTGCGCCGGCCGCCGGGGCGCCTGGTCTTGCGGTCGTAGCGGCGGCCGGGGCGCCCGGGTACGAGGTTACGCGTGAAGGTGATCTCGAAGGCCAGGTCGGCGGCGAGGCCGGCGAGGCGGTCAGGGGGAAAAGCATCCGGAGTCGCTGATGCGGCTGCGGATCCCGTCGCGGGCGCGGGTGAAGGAGATCCGGGCCGGGTCCAGGCCGGCGTCGCCCGCGGCGTGGCTGATCAGGGTGCGGATCGCCTGGTAGCAGCACAGCATCGCGTAGATCTCCTGGCGGATCATCGGCGGGGACTTCGACCGCAGCACCACCGTGGCGCCGCCGCGCAGCGAGGTCTCCAGCTCATCGAAGCAGCTCTCCAGCTGCCAGCGGGACGCGTAGGCCGCGGCGGCCTGCTCCGGGGACAGCAGGCCGGGATCGAGGATGTCAGTGACCAGGGTGAAGGTCTCCGAGATCTCGCTGCCGTCCTCAGACGCGACCGAGTACTCGATGACGCGGACGCTGATGCCGGGAATATCACCGCCGGAGGCGCCCTTGCGGCGCAGTCGGCGGGCAGCGGCCGGGCCGGGCTATCCGCGACAGCCACGTCCCGTCGGCCAGGACTTCCAGCACCGGCAGGTCCACGTCGCTTTTCGCCCGCCACAGCACGTGCACCCCGGCGGCGAGCACGTCGGCGAGCAGCCCGCGGGACAGGAAGTTACGGTCGGCTGCCAGCAGGTCACCGCGGCGGAGCCTGCCCAGCAGCTGGCGGGTCAGCGGCTGCTCCCCGGTGGCCAGCGGCGAGGTGGCCGCGCCCAGCACCGCCCGGGTCCCGCACTCCCCGAGCCCCACGACGCGGATCTGCGGGAACGGGCCGCGCCCGCCGTCGTTGCCCGGATAGCCGAACTCCGCCCCGTTCTCCGCCGTATCCGGCAGGTCCAGGCACATCCCGTCCACCGCCACCAGCCGCATCCCTGACACGAACGCGCGGTCCTGCTCCTCCCCGGCCAGCGGCCCGGCCACCGCCTCCATCAGGGCCGCCATCACCTGCCAGCCCAGCCGCCTGCGCGCATAGGTGATCGCCGCCGGGCTCGGCTGCATCCCGGCCTCCGCCCGCACCCGGAACCACCTGGTCCAGTCCAGCCCGGCGACCAGCTTGTTCCACACCTCCCCGTAGCCGGACTGGAAGAACAGCACCATCGCCAGCAGGTAATACACCACCACCCGCGACGGCAGCGTACGCGAGCGCCGCTCCCGGGCACCGGCCTCATCCACGACCCGGTCGACCAGCTCCGGGGGGAACACCCTCGCCAGCACGCCGATCCCGATCCGGTCCGCCAGCCGGTCCCCGGCTACCACCTGCTGCCCTGGCCTCGCCACGCAGGCAATCTTACACCGCAGTCAGCTTAACTTAACGCCATTGGGCCATAGCCGATAGGTATCACGATAAGTTACGACCTAAACGCGTAAACTCAGGCGGCTGACTAGACGTCATCTTATGTAGGAGAACTCAGGCTAAAGGCGGACTGAGTGGGAGCGTGGGAGGCGCCAGGTGGGCATCCGGTGCCGGTCTGACTCTAGATCACCGAAGGGTTCTCGAGGCCCATGACTCCTGACATAGTCAGCCGCTGACTGTCCGTAACGATCGGCTTGACCTGCGATTTCGCCCTAATTTCTACACTGCAGAAATTACATCGAACCATGGCGCAGGCGCAGCCCGGAACCTGCTGAAAGCAGGAAGAATCGCAGGCCAGAGCAGAAGAAACGGAGAGTAACCGAACGACTATGTCAGGATTCCTGAGGCCATACACGCTGCGTCTGAGTCCGCAAGATTGGTAGTGGGTGCTTCTGTGGGTCTGAGTTGCTTTTAGCGAGGGGAAGTAATGTCTACGAGTCGACGCTTGGTGCCTGACGACGTGACGAGTTCTCAGTACAGGGTGTCGGCTTATCTGCAGGGGCACATTCAGATTCCTGACGACGTGCCCACTCAGGTGCTGCCCGCGTACCGCCCGGACCCAACTGATGACACGCGGTCTACTCCTAGGCTTCCGCGGTTCACTCCGCTTTCAGAGCTAGAGGTGCAACCGACGTTCACTCCTGCTCTTGCGCCGACGTTCACGCCGACATCTCAGAGGCAACCGCGGGTGGTGGCTCTGGTGCCAGTGCACAACGGTGAAGAGGACTTGGGTCCGGCTATCGAGTCGCTGCTGGCTCAGACCTGGCCGATTGACGAGATCGTGATCATGTCGGACAACTCGATTGACGGGACCGTGGAGGTTGCGAGCCGCTATCCGGTGACCGTGGTCGAGTCCACCAGCAACAGGTACAAGAAGGCTGGTGCACTGAACGAGGCGTGGAAGAAGTACGCGCAGGATGCTGTGTACGTGGTGTGCATTGACGATGACACTCGACTGCCGGAGTGGGCGGTGGAGCACTGGGTGCGGGAGCTGGAGGAGAACCCGATAGTGGGCGGGTCCTCCAGTCAGCCGGTGATGACGGGCAACGATCTGCTGTCCAGGATCCAGCGAGCTGAGTTTGCCGAGAGCGCTACGCTGAGCCTGCGCCGCGGCTGGTGCAGGGTGGTGTCCGGGACTGGCTGCATGTTTCGCAATGAGGCACTCCGCGAGGCTAGCCTTATCCCGGAGCAGGACGGTCCGTGGACCTACAAGAGCGTGGTTGAGGACTACCACCTGACGTTTCAGCTCCGCAAGATGGGCTGGCTGTGCGTGATGAGTCCTGACGTGTACTGCCTGACTGGCAGTATGAAGACGATCAAGGCTCTCTGGCATCAGCGAATCAAGTGGCAGTCCGGGACGATCGGTGACCTGATCAACTTCGGGTTCAACAGGCTGAACTGGCGCGAGTGGGTGCAGCAGTTCTTCGGACTCATCTGCGTTGTGTTCTGGCTGCTGTGGCTGACGCTCAACGGTGCGGAGCTGTCTCAGGGGCACTTGAGGCCGAACTTGTTCTGGCTGATCTACCCGCTGATCTTCTCGGTGGTGGAGTCCGTCCACGCCTGGCGTATTCACGGTCGCGACTGGAAGGACATGCTGATAGCAGCCACGCTTGTTAAGGCGCTGGCGTACACGTGGCTGTCTATGGCCTGGATCTTGGCAAGTTGGTGGATAATCCTGCGGGGCAGCAAGAAGGACCTTTGGGCGGCACAGTACATAGCTGAGGGAATGGAGGGAGAGGAAGATGGTGTACCCGGTCAAGGGGACAGTAGTCCCGCGCAACAAGCGGTGGTCCATTAGCGCCGTTATGATCATCACGACCGTGGCTGTGCTAGCGCTGGCGTGCTGGGCAGTGGTAGGGGTTACGGTCGCTTCCTTTCCGTCGCCGAGCGCTCCGGTCCTGAAGATCCTTCATGCGACCGGAGTGAAGTATGAGACGGCGAAGGATGTGCCGGTGTTCGTGTACCACGAGATGAACAACGGCTGCGCGTCGACGGCGCCGGTCTGTAAGGCTCACGATCCAGAGACGGTGAGCAGCGCCCAGTTCCACGCTGAGATGTACTACCTGTTTAGCCACGGGTACCACACGGTCACGCTGGGGCAGTACCTGGCCTGGGTCGCTGACGGTCGTACGAGGTTGCCGTCTAGCCCGATCCTGATCACGGCGGACAACGGTATATTCAGCTTTCTGAACGGTGCTCAGGAGACGCTGGCTAACTTTGGCTTTACCGCGGTGGCGTCGATCGTGACAGGGTTCGCGGACGCTGCTAGCGGGTACTGCGTGCTGAAGATCGGCACGGTTAACGTGCAGCCCGGCTGTCCAGGCGCCAACAAGTACTGGGATGCGACCTGGAGCCAGCTCGAGGGGTTCTCTCAGCAGGGCGTGTGGTCGTTCATGCTGGAGGCTGGCGCTAGCGGTCACTACCAGCAGGACTACGACCCTGCGTGCCACGTGTTTGACACGTGTCTGCTGCCCGGCGAGACCGTGAGGGAGTACGAGACCCGCGTCGATACTGAGATGACCAGCGGAGAGCGCGAGCTTCAGAGCAAGCTGGGCAGTAGAGTGACAGCGGCCGCTTGGGTGGTGCCGTACAGCGATCTGGGGTACACCCGCTGCGCTCAGTCTGACTGCACGCCGCAAGACGCTACCGCTCCGAGGGGCTACCTGGTGAGGTACGCTGCGGCTCACTTCCAGGTGGCGTTCGTGGAGGATGCGTTCCGGAACGGTACAGGTCACGAGCGGTTTAGGTTCGACGTGAACGGTTTGGACTCTGAGGCTGACTTCCAGGCCGCGCTGCAGGGCTTCATTTCAGCTGGCGACTTTGATAGGAGCAGGTAATGATTGAGATGGGCGAGAGGATCTCTCGTGACCTGCAGCTGTGGATCACGGTGATGACCATTGTGATCATGGTTGGCGGGCTTGTTCCGAAGCCGTGGAAGAAGCGAAGGGCTCCTCTCGGTGTTCGCCGCTAGGTGCTGCTGGTCACTTGTTCTGGTTCCGCTACTGATAGCGGGGTGCAGCGGCCATCCTGCTAAGACCGCACCGGCTTCGTCAGCTGCGCCTACGCCTGTGGCTCACAGCACTTATGAGGCGGTGAGCATGCAGCTGCCGACCCGCACTAGCGTAGGGACTGGAGCCCAGGCTCGAGCGTGGGCTGCTGCTATTATTGCGGCGTTGGACGCTCACGCTAGCTCTGCCGACGTCGCGTCGATGCTCGCGTGGTTTGGAGCGGAGGATGATCATAAGGTGGTCGGCTCCTTCACGTACGGGGCTGGAGAGAACAACCCGCTGAACTTGACGGCGTACTCTGGTCGCTTTCCAGGTGAGGTGGGGTCGGAGCCGTCAGGTGCGGGTCCCAGTCATCCGGGTAATCTAGACTTCGGCTCTGCGGCTCTGGGCGTAGCGGCTACTGCGTGGGTGATATGGAGCAAGTACCCTGAGATTGCGTCCGCTTTGGTGTCAGGTAGAGGGCTGATCAAGAATCCCGCTGTCGCCGTTGCGCTAGACGAGTGGTCTGGAGGAGGATACTCGTCGCTGCCGTAGTCGCGCCGGCTAGTTGTGCTACATCGAGAGGAGAGATATTAAGCTTGCGTTTTAACGAAAGTTACGTATGCGACCCGATAGCGGGAGTTTGCGCGCGTAACGGGATGTAGCGGGCGGTGCCGGTGCACACTCGCCCACCCGCTCAAATGCATGTTCTAGTGATCCCTGGGATTGGCCCTGCACTGGCCCTAGAGCGGGTAGGACAAGCGGGGTAATGCAGGGGAATTGCTAGGGCCGAGTCACGCTAGGCAGCAGGTCAGACGCCCCGTAGAGCTACCCGAAGCGCTGGATCAATCGACACCCTGACACCTACGGAGAGGCCCGTAAACAGCACGACCCCTCTCTGGCGGTCGCTCATGTCCGTACGGTCAACTCATATCCCCGGGATGGACGCTGGGGCCAGCAGATCCGAGATGGGGCGGCCCCGGCAGTCCCGATCTCGCTGGCGAGGATGAGCCCGGAGTCCTGTGTGCCCAGCTCCGCATCGCCTCATGAGCCGTGGCCCCGGGCGGCCGACCTCATCCGCCGCGGGTGATGGGAGGGAGGCCGTCCCGGCATAGGTTGGCTTTGTCGTCAAGCAGCGATATCCGACGGAGGTCCCATCATGCCCGCAGGCCTGGACACGGAGTCGGTGGGGCCCGTCGACGTCGCGGTGATCCTGTTCGAGGGAAACAAATTCAGCGGGACGTGGCTCCGGCGCTGGCCGCGTTGAACGACAGCGGGACCGTTCGCATCATCGACTTCGCGTTCGTGCGCAAGGAGGCCGATGGCTCGGCCTCAGTGGTTGAGGCCGGTGACGCAGATGTGGCCGAGGAGTTCGACTTCCAGGGCACGCGGTTCGACCTGCTATCGGAGGAGGATCTGCTCGGGATCGCCGATCAGCTGGAGGGCGACTCGTCCGCGCTGGTGATCGTGTGGGAGAACAGGTGGGCTGCCCGCTTCGCGGCGGTGGTTCGCGCCTCCCACGGTCGGCTGATCTCCCAGGAGCGGATCCCCCGGGAGACCGTCCTGCGCGCTATCGCTTCGCTCGACGAGGAATAATACGAGCCACGCCACCCCGAGGAGCAGGAGGAACCATGCCACCCAGACGAAGGGGACGTCCAGGGCTGATGGGCACGATGGCCCGTACCGCGGTTGTCGCCGGTACGGCGACCGTCGTAGCTGGCAGCGTGTCGCAGCATGGGCAGCAGAAGGCTGCCCAGCAGCAGCAGGCGGCCGCGGCTCAGCAGCAGCAACAGGCTGCCCAGCAGCAGGCGATGATCGACCAGGCGGCGGCCCAGGCAGCCGCCCAGACAGCGGCCCAGCTCCAGGCGCAGCAGGCGGCAGCACAACCACCAGCCCCGGCCGCGGCGGCGCCGGATGACCGCATGGCCAAGATCAAGGAACTTGGCGAGATGAAATCCCAGGGCCTGCTGACTGAGGAAGAGTTCGCCGCCGAGAAAGCACGGATCCTGGCCACATAGCAGGCCTTTGGTCCCCGGCGTGTGAGCAGCGCTGACACCCGTCGGCCGACGCCACAGGATTGGCCCGTAGGGGCATTGGACACCCCCGCTCGTGACTAGGGTCTCTGGTCACGGAAGGCCCCTTCGAGTCTGCTGACCTAGCTGCTACTTGGCGCTAAGCGTGCAGAACGCAGACGGCTGGAACCGTGGCGAGATGGGAGAACGACAATGATGCGCAAGTTCGCAGCGGAAATGCTGGGGACCGGACTGCTCGTGTTTTTCGGGGTCGGGGTGGCGACCCTCATGTTCGGGTTCAAGTTCGACGGGGGCAGCGTCGCGGCGGGGGTGGTGGCCACGGCCCTGGCGTTCGGTCTCGTGCTTCTGGCCCTGGCCTACACGCTCGGGCCGATATCGGGCTGTCACGTCAATCCGGCGGTGACCATCGGTGCGCTGCTGGCTGGCCGTATGCCGCTGGTGGAGGCCGCTGGCTACTGGGTGGCCCAGTTCGTTGGCGGCATCCTCGGCGCGCTGCTGCTGTGGGGGATGTTCAATACCTCTCCTCTGTACAGCACGTCCAAGACAGGGCTCGGCACGAACGGCTGGGGGGCGGCATCCGACATCCACATCGGGGCGGGCGGCGCCTTCCTCGCGGAGGTCGTCCTGACCGCCCTGTTCGTTTTCGTCATTCTCGGGGTCACCAGCAGACTCGGGAACGCGGCGACCGCGGCCATGACGATCGGGCTGACCCTTACGGTGGTCCACCTGATCGGGATACCGATCGACGGAACGTCGGTGAACCCGGCGCGCAGCCTCGGCCCGGCCCTCATCGTCGGCGGGACCGCGCTGACCCAGGTGTGGCTATTCATCGTGGCCCCGCTGGTCGGCGGCATTGTCGCCGCCGGGCTGCACTGGCTCGTCTATCCCCCGCCCAGACCGGAGCCCGCGCCCGGATCGGACGCACTGGCCGCTGAGCCACCCGCCGAGGCCCCGGCAGCATAGTCGCTGGCTCCCTGTGGACGATACTGCGATGGGTGAGGGGTGTGGGCCGGGCAGGCGCGGTCCCCTCGCCGGTCGAAGGTCCGATGTTGGTGACGAGGATCACGGCGTTCAGGTGCCTGGTGTCATGTGCGGCGGGAGCCACGCCGGGAGCCACGCGGACGAACGACCTTCCAGTTCTTCGGACCCACGTGAACAGCGGACAGCAGCGCGCCCGAGGTCACGGACTGATATGAACGGGTCCGGATACCCCGCACAGGTAACTACGGATTAGGAGGCTAGTGGTTCAATTCCATGCCTCGTCGGTGCGGCCCGCGGCCCGGTAGGCGTCCGTCAAATCGGCTCTGGATGGATAATCACGCCAAATGCGTGCGCATATTCGATTCGCTGTCGCCGCGACGTCGGCCCAGGTCACGACGGTGTAGTCGAAGGTCTGTGACGACTCTCCCAACAACTTCAGGGGCGCGCTTCTACCAGTGCTCTTGGCCGCCCAACCTACGACGGGAGCTCAGCCCGGACCTCGCGCAGCAAGCCTTCTGTGATGGTCTCGTCGCGCTCGAGAATGCCGCCTGGTGGTTCCCAGTGTGCGTTGTCTCGCCGCTGGATGACGAGCGCGCGTCCGTCCTCGCGGCTCAACTCGGGCGTCCCGGCCACCGAGGTCGCCGCGTGGGCCGGGCACTCAGTGGAAGTCCTGATGCGCGTCTACGCCCGCTGCGTCACCGGGCTCGAAAACGTGTGGATCGAGCGCATGGACGACGTGCTGCACCTGGGGGAGGACCGATGAGCGGGGGCGTATGGGGGGCGGAAGCCGTCAGGCAACGGCATCCAGTGGCAGGGCGTGTCCGGGAGTGACAACCGGCCGATCCGCGTTCCCGCAGGTCAAGGGCCAATTAGCGCTGGTCATGCGAAGCGCCCCCAGCAGGATTCGAACCTGCGCACACGGCTCCGGAGGCCGATGCTCTATCCCCTGAGCTATGGGGGCTACGCGACGTGGGAAAGGTTACCAGCCGCGAGCCGCGCGCGGACACGTAGCCGTACAGTGCGCGAGCAGGCGCTCCGAGACGCTACCCTCACGCGAGTGACGAAGGGACTTGGACGGGTGCTCGTCGTGGACGACGACGAGGTGATCAGGCGGCTTATCGCGGTCAACCTCCAGCTTGAGGGGTTTGACGTGTCGACCGCGGTAGACGGGCAGGACTGCCTGGAAAAGGTGGTGGAGATCGCCCCCGATGTGATCACGCTGGACGTGATGATGCCGCGGCTTGACGGCTGGGAGACGGCGGTCCAGCTGCGGAAGTCGCCCGACACGGCCCACATCAAGGTGGTGCTGATCACGGCGCGCGCCCAGGAAGACGACAAGGCCCACGGCAACCGGGTAGGCGCCGACGCCTACCTCACCAAGCCGTTCGACCCGAACGAGATGATCCGCGTGGTCCGCGAGCTGGCCGGCGCCAGCGCCGGCTAAGTGATTACCGCCGAGCTGCGGCAGGCCATCGTGGCCGCGGCCGGTCCAGCCGCCGCTAACCCCGACGCTGACCCCGAGGCTGGCGACCCGCTGCTCCGCCCGGGCCCTGCGCCGGGTAGTTACGCCTCCAGCCTGCCGTTCCGCCTCAGAGCCCGGGATCCGCGCGCCGCCGCGGCGGACCTGGCTGACCGCCTAAGGCGCGAGCCCTGGATCGCTCGCGCCGAAGTCACCGGCCCCGGATACCTCACCGTCGCCGTGACTCACGACGCCCTGGCGGGCCTCGCCGTCCGGATCGCCCGGGCCGGCCCCGCCTGCGCCGCCAGCGACGCGCTGCGCGGCCGCGCGGTCGCCGCCCCGCCCCCGGCGGACCCGGCCGCCGAGCCGGGCTGGCCGCGGGCCCGGGCGGCCCTCGCGGCCGAGCTGACCGCCCGTCTCGCCGCCGCCGCGGGCGCGACTGTTTCTTCTGGGGCCGAACGAGCCCTCCTTCCTCCATCCGGACCCCCACCTCGCCCCCCGGGGCAAGACAGCCCGGTGGCGGCGGCGGTCAGGTACGCCGGGGCGGACGCGGTGCGGTTCGCGCTGGCCCGGATGCCGCCGGGCGGGACGGCACCCGAGGCGGCGGTGATCGCGCGGCACGTGCTGGCCAATCCCGCCTATGCTGTTCAGTACGCGCATGCCGCTGCTGCCGCCGTGCTGCGCTGGGCCGCCGCGCTGGGCACCACGCCAGCCGGGTTCCGGCCGCGTCTGCTCGCCGGACCGGGGGAGCTGGCGCTGCTCGACGTGCTGTCCTGGCTGCCCGAACGGGTGGCCGCGGCGGCGCGCCGCGGCCGGCCCGACGAGTTCGCCGGGTACCTCGAAGAGCTGGCCGCGCGGACGATTGAGACCATGAACACCACCGGCTTTACCATAATGGCGGGCGGCTCCGGGGGGTCGCCCCCCCCGGCTGGCACTATCGGCATCAGCAGCGAAAGACTGTGGCTGGCGGACGCGGCGCGGACTGGCCTGGCCGCCGGCCTCGGGCTGCTCGGGGTCAGCGCGCCTGGCCGCCTTTAGGCTGCCACTCGCGCCGCCATTTACAGGGAGGGGATCGCATGAGCCGCGTTGCGCACCCGGCCGGGCCACGCCATGGTGACGTGCTGCCCGCCGACCATCCGCCCGCTCCGCCCGCGGACCTGAACGCCCTGTACCCCGGCATCTGGCCGCGCGGCGCCCGGCGCTGCGACGGCGTGCTGACGCTCGGCGGGGTGGACGTGCGGGACCTGGCGGCTGAGTTCGGCACGCCGCTCTACGTCTGCGACGAGGAGGACGTGCGGTCCCGCTGCCGGGAGTACCGGGAGGCGTTCGGGCCGGACGGCCGGGTGTTCTACGCGGCGAAGGCGTTCTGCTCCCGGGCGGTGCTGCGCTGGGTGAGCTCCGAAGGGCTCGGCGTGGACGTCTGCACGGGCGGCGAGCTCGAGGTCGCGCTCTCGGCGGGCGTGCTGCCCGAGCAGATCACGCTGCACGGCAACAACAAGACGCTCGACGAGCTTTCCCGCGCCGTCTCGGCTGGCGTGGGCCACATCGTCGCCGACTCGTTCGAGGAGATCGCCCGGCTCGCCTACCTGACCGACCTTGCTCCGGGGGCCGGCCCCGGAACCCCCCGGGACACCACCGTCACGCCCAAGATCCTGGTCCGGGTGACCACGGGGGTGGAAGCGCACACGCATGAGTTCATGGCGACCGCCCATGACGACCAGAAGTTCGGTTTCTCGCTGGCCTCCGGGGCCGCCGACGAGGCGGTGCGGCGGGTGCTTAACTGCCCGGGCCTGTCGTTCGCGGGGCTGCACTCGCACATCGGCTCGCAGATCTTCGACACGGCCGGCTTCGAGGTGGCCGCGCACCGGGTGGTCGGGCTGGCCGTCCGGATCCGCGATGAGCACGGCATCGAGATCGCCGAGCTTGACCTGGGCGGCGGGTTCGGCATCGCCTACACAGAAGAGGACGACGCGCCCGAGGTCAAGGACCTCGCCCAGAGCCTGCGCGACATCGTGGAGGGCCAGTGCCGCGCCGCCGGGCTGAGGCAGCCGCGGCTGACCGTCGAGCCCGGCCGCGGGATCGTCGGGCCGTCCACCGTGTCGCTGTACTCGGTGGGCACAATCAAGGACGTGGACGGACTGCGGACTTACGTCAGCGTGGACGGCGGGATGAGCGACAACATCAGGACCGCGCTGTACGACGCGTCGTACGTGTGCACGCTGGCCTCGCGCGGCTCGTCGGCGCCGCCGATGCTGTCCCGGGTGGTGGGCAGGCACTGCGAAAGCGGCGACATCGTGGTCAGGCACGCCTACCTGCCGTCCGACCTGGCCCCAGGCGACCTGCTGGCGGTGGCGGCCACCGGCGCCTACTGCCGGTCGCTGGCCAGCAACTACAACCACGTCGGCCGTCCCGCGGTCGTGGCGGTCAAGGCGGGCGCGGCGCGGCCGATCGTTCGCCGCGAGAGCCTGGACGACCTGCTAAGCCTGGATGTCGGATGAACCAGACCCTGCCTAACCAGAAAACCCTCAAGGTCGCCCTGCTCGGGTGCGGGTCGGTGGGCTCCCAGGTGGCCCGGCTGCTCACCGCACAAGCCGATGACCTGGCCCTGCGGATCGGCGCGCGGCTCGAGCTTGCCGGGATCGCGGTCCGCAGGGTCGGGCACCGGCGGTCCGCGGAGATCGACAGGTCGCTGCTCACCGCGGACGCGATGGCGCTGGCCACCCGGCCGGATATCGACATCGTGGTCGAGGTGATCGGCGGCATCGAGCCGGCCCGTTCGCTGCTGCTCGCCGCGCTGAAGGGCGGCAAGCCGGTCGTCACCGCGAACAAGGCCCTGCTCGCCGAGAACGGCGCGGAAATCTACGGCGCGGCCCGCGAGTACGGCGCCGACCTGTATTACGAGGCTTCCGTGGCCGGCGCCATCCCGCTGCTGCGGCCGCTGCGGGAGTCGCTGGCCGGCGACACCGTCCGCCGCGTGCTCGGCATCGTCAACGGCACGACCAACTTCATCCTGGACCGGATGGACTCTTCAGGCGCGGGATTCGCCGAGTCGCTGGAGGAGGCCCAGGCGCTCGGCTACGCCGAGGCCGACCCGACGGCGGACGTGGAGGGTTTCGACGCGGCCGCCAAGGCGGCCATCCTGGCCAGCCTGGCCTTCCACACGCCGGTGACAGCGGCGGACGTGCACCGCGAGGGCATCACCGAGATCACCGCCACCGACATCATCAGCGCCCGGGCGCTTGGCCGGGTGGTGAAGCTGCTCGCCATCTGCGAGCGCTGCGCCGAAGGGGTCTCGGTCCGGGTGCACCCCGCGATGATCCCGCGCTCGCATCCGCTGGCCTCGGTCAGCGAGGCGTATAACGCGGTGTTCGTCGAGGCGGAGTCGGCCGGCCGCCTGATGTTCTACGGCGCGGGCGCAGGCGGGACCCCGACCGCGAGCGCGGTGCTCGGCGACATCGTCGCGGTGGCCAGGAACCGGCTGGCCGGTACCCGCGGCCCGGACGCTTCCACCTACGCCGGGCTGCGCGTCATGCCGATGGGCGAGACGCTCACCCGCTACCACGTGTCGCTCGACGTGGACGACAAACCCGGCGTGCTGGCCCCCGTAGCCGAGGCGTACGCGCGGCATGGCGTCTCCATCGAGGCGGTACGCCAGGCCAGCCGGGGCGAGGAAGCCCAGCTCGTGATCGTGACGCACACCGCCAGGGACGCGGCGCTTGCCGCGACCGTCCGCGAACTCGAGGCGCTCCCCGTCGTCCGCGCGGTCGTCAGCGTCATGCGGGTGGAAGGGGAAGAGGAGTTATCGTGACCGAACCTCAGCTCCAGTCCAAGCGCGTTCCGGGGGGGCCCGGGGGGGCGCCCCCCCGGGCCAGCACCCCATGGAAGGGCGTGATCGGCGAATACCGGGAGTGGCTTCCGGTCACCGACGCCACGCCCGTGGTCAGCCTGCAGGAGGGTGGCACGCCGCTGCTGCCCGCACCCGTGCTCTCCGCCCGCACCGGCTGCGAGGTGTACCTCAAGGTGGAGGGCGGGAACCCGACCGGTTCTTTCAAGGACCGGGGCATGACGGTGGCGATCAGCATGGCGGCCGGCGAGGGCGCGAAGGCGGTGATCTGCGCGTCGACAGGCAACACCAGCGCGAGCGCCGCCGCCTACGCGGCCCGGGCCGGGCTCACCTGCGCGGTGCTCGTGCCGCGCGGCAAGATCGCCATCGGCAAGCTCGCGCAGGCGCTGGTGCACGGAGCGCGGCTGCTGCAGGTGGACGGGTCGTTCGACGACTGCCTCGAGCTGGCCAGGAAACTGGCCGCCGAATATCCGGTGGCGCTGGTCAACTCCGTGAACCCGCATCGGCTGCAGGGCCAGAAGAGCGCCGCGTTCGAGATCGTGGACGCGCTCGGCGACGCGCCCGACGTGCACTGCCTCCCGGTCGGGAACGCGGGGAACATCACCGCTTACTGGATGGGTTACACCGAGTACCAGCGGGCCGGCCTGGCCGCCCGCACGCCCCGGATGTTCGGGTTCCAGGCCAGCGGAGCGGCGCCGATCGTGACCGGCCGGCCGGTGCTGCATCCGCAGACGATCGCCACCGCGATCAGGATCGGGAATCCGGCCTCCTGGCTGCTCGCCGAGGCCGCCCGCGACGAGTCCGGCGGCTTGATCGAATCGGTCACCGACCGGGAGATCCTCGCGGCCTACCGGCTGATCGCCACCAAGGAGGCCGTGTTCGGGGAGCTCGCCTCCTCGGCGAGCGTGGCCGGGCTGCTGCGGGTCTGCGCCAGCGGCCAGGTCGCCCCTGGTTCCCGAGTGGTCTGTACCATTACAGGAAACGGCCTGAAGGATCCCGACTGGGCGTTGTCCGGCGCCCCTTCACCCGCCACCATAGCGGCTGACGCGGGCGCCGCCGCGGCCGCGCTTGGCCTCGGGTAGCCCGGAGGAATCACTCAGATGGCCTGGACGGAAGCCGTCGTGCGGGTGCGGGTGCCCGCGACAAGCGCCAACCTCGGCCCCGGCTTTGACGCGCTCGGGCTCGCGCTGACCTTGCACGACGACGTCGACGCGCGGGTGTGCGAGTCCGGGCTTTCCATCGAGATTTCCGGTGCGGGCGCGGACCTGGCCGGCGCCGGCGAGGAGCACCTGGTGGTACGGGCCATGCGAGCGGCGTTCGCCGTCACCGGGGGTCAGCCGCCAGGGATCGGGCTGCGCTGTACCAACCGGATCCCGCACGGCCGGGGGCTCGGCTCGTCGGCCGCCGCCATCGTGGCCGGTGTCCTGGCCGCGCGGGCCCTGGCCGGTGCGGGCGGCGGCGAACTACCCGACGACGCCCTGTTCGGGCTCGCCGCCGGCCTGGAAGGACACCCGGATAACGTGGCCGCCTGCCTGGGCGGCGGGCTGACGATCGCGTGGACGGCCGACGGCCATCCGCGCATGGCGCGGCTCGACCCGCTGCCCTCGGTCAAGCCCGTCGTCTGCGTCGCGCCGGCCGCGGTACGCACGGACGTGGCCAGGGGCCTGCTGCCCGACCTGGTGCCGCACCGGGACGCGGCGGCCAATGCCGGGCGAAGTGCCCTGCTGGTCGCCGCGCTGACCCAGCTGCCCGCCGAGGTCGGCGCGCTGTTCGACGCGACCAGGGACTGGCTGCACCAGGAGTACCGGGCGGTGGCCATGCCGGAGACGACCGGGCTGGTCCGGAGGCTGCGGGAGGCGGGTATCGCCGCGGTGGTGTCCGGGGCGGGGCCGTCGGTGCTCGCCCTGCTGACGGGCCGTGAAAGAACTGATTATCGTCACCAGCTGGACAGCTTGGGTTCAATCGTGAGAGAAACGGGTATTGCATGGCACATAAGCTCGCTAGACGTCGAGCGGTATGGTGCGCGTGTCCTGCGCCCGGAGTCTTCGCCGGGCTGCTGACGCGGGAAACGAGCGGCCAATCCGTCCGACCGGGTATCCGGCGGCAGCGCCAGGCCAGGTCATCTTCGGCGAACGCTCTGTTGGATGCCTGAACCCGCTGGCGGGCCTCTTGGGACCGTTGCCTCTTCTTCCGCGCGACACGGATGGCTGCGAAGGAATGCCTTGAGTCCTCATGGTGTTAGGCTTAGTGGCGCACCGGGTGCCCCGTTCTGGATTGGGTACTCGTCGGCTAACCGGACGCTCGCCGGCAAATTCCTGTGGGACGGTATCGTTGCCGTACCCGAGGTCTTTGACGCAGGATGTCCCGCTCTCTTCCTTGACCGGGGAGCGCGGCCAGCCCGGCGGGAGCGCGCGATCCGGGGACGCGGGCGAGCGATACAGCCGCCCGGGCGCTCTCCGAGAATTCTCCCAGCTTGCGGACGCAAGCGATGCACGGAGGAACGCCAAGCGTTGCGGGAAACGTGGATATTCGGCGGCTGTCAGAGCAGCGCGAATCAACACTGGCCCCTACGGGGGCCGCTGTACCGGGTCGACGGGCCTAGCGGGGTCACCCAGGCGGCCGAAAATCATGGAAGGACCATTAGTGAGCGACACAACCGAACTCCTCAGCGGCGGGTCCACCGTGTCTGAGGACGCCCCCGCCGGCACCCCGGCGCCTTCGGCGGCCGACGGACCATCGGAGGGGGACGTGGGGTCACCAGGAGCGATGGCACCGGCGTCCAAGTCGCGCAGCCGTAGTGGCACTGGCCTTTCCTCACTGCTCATGCCCGAGCTTCAGAAGATCGCGCAGACCATGGGCATACCCGGGGCCGGCCGGATGCGCAAGGGCCAGCTTGTCGAGGCGATCGAGGCCCGGCAGGGCGGCGGCCCCCGTCAGGAAACGGGTGCCGCTAGGCAGCGTTCAGACCAGCGCGTCGCGTCCGCGGGAGCCGACTCGACCCGCCTGCGGAAGCAGGGTGCTATGGAACCAGGCACAGACACACGACCGGGCATCGGCGAAGGTGCGACCTCCGGCCTAGGCGACGCCGCGCGCGGCGGTGTCGGTTCGGACGGAGCCGGGCAGCAGCTCAGCTTCGATCACGAGCCTGCGGCCGGCCGGCCGAGCGACCAGCCCCAGTCCGCCGCCGCCCAGTCCGACGGCGTTCAGTCGGCCGAAGGTCAGCCCGCCGCCGACCAGCAGGCTCCCGCGCAGCCAGTGGCAGCCCAGCAGCCCGGCGCGTCGCAGACGGCCAGGGATGACGTCCAGGCGGGCGAAGCCGCGCCGGGCGAAGCCCAGCGCAACGACCGGCGCCGCCGGAACACCCGCCGCGACGAACAGCCGTCCCGCGGCCGCGAGCAGTCAGGCCGCGACCAGGGCTCCAGGGACCAGGGTGCCCGTGAGGGCGGCCGCGACCAGGACGGCCGCGACACCGGCCCCCGTGACAATGGCCCCCGTGACAACGGCGGCCGTGACCAGGGCGGTCGCGACAATGGCGGCCGCGACAACGGCGGCCGTGACCAGGGCGGCCGTGACCAGGGCGGTCGCGACCAGGGCGGCCGCGAGCAGAGCGGCCGGGACCGCGGTAGCCGGGATCAGGGCGGCCGGGATCAGGGTGACCGGCGTGAGCCGATCGCGGCCAGCCGCGGGCCCGCGGGCGACCAGTACGACGACGGCCCGCGGGGCCGCAGCCGTGACCGGTTCCGCAACAGGAACCGGCGGCGTGACCGCCAGGCCGAACCCGAGGTCGTGATCGGCGAGGACGATGTGCTCATCCCGATCGCCGGCATTCTCGACGTGCTCGACGCGCAGGGGTACGCCTTCGTGCGCACGACCGGCTACCTGCCCGGCCCGAACGACGTCTATGTCTCGCTCTCGCAGGTCCGCAAGCACGGCCTGCGCAAGGGCGATGTCATCGAGGGCGCGGTCAGGCAGGCGCGTGACGGGGAGCGCAGGGAGAAGTTCAACGCGCTGGTCAGGCTGGACAAGGTCAATGGGCTCGACCCGGAGAAGTCCCTCGCCCGGCCCGAGTTCTCCAAGCTTGTGCCGCTTTACCCGCAGGACAGGCTCAGGCTCGAGACCGATCCCGGCAACATGACCACCCGGATCATCGACCTGATCTGCCCCATCGGCAAGGGCCAGCGCGGCCTGATCGTCTCGCCGCCCAAGGCGGGCAAGACGATGATCTTGCAGTCCATCGCCAACGCGATCACGA
Organism: uncultured Actinomycetes bacterium; assembly: GCA_963739615.1. GTDB lineage: Bacteria > Actinomycetota > Actinomycetes > Streptosporangiales > Streptosporangiaceae > Palsa-504. The sequence continues at coordinate 159,026 of CAVUBD010000025.1, read as the reverse complement.
AGAACAACCCGGAGTGCCATCTCATGGTCGTCCTCGTCGACGAGCGGCCAGAAGAGGTCACCGACATGCAGCGGACGGTCAAGGGTGAGGTCATCCACTCCACCTTCGACCACCCGGCCGACGATCACACCACCGTGGCCGAGCTGGCCATCGAGCGCGCCAAGCGGCTCGTGGAAATGGGCCACGATGTGGTCATCCTGCTCGACAACATCACCCGGCTGGGCCGTGCCTACAACAACTCGGCGCCCGCCAGCGGCCGCATCCTGTCCGGCGGTGTGGATTCCACCGCGCTGTACCCGCCCAAGCGGTTCTTCGGCGCGGCCCGCAACATCGAGCACGGCGGTTCGCTGACGATCCTGGCGGCGGCCCTGGTCGAGACCGGCTCCCGGATGGACGAGGTCATCTTCGAGGAGTTCAAGGGCACCGGCAACATGGAGCTGCGGCTGCGCCGCGAGCTGGCCGAGAAGCGGCTGTTCCCGGCGGTCGACGTGGACGCGTCGAGCACCCGTAAGGAAGAGATCCTGCTCTCGCCGGATGAGCTCAAGATCATCTGGCAGCTTCGCCGTGTCCTGCACGCCCTGGAGCCCCAGCAGGCACTTGAGCTCCTCATGGAGCAGATGCGCAAGACCAAGAGCAACGCCGAATTCCTCCTCCAGGTCCAGAAGACCACCCTCGGGTCCAGCTAAGCGAAATGAAACCGCGCTTTCACCATCGGCGGAGGTGGTGAAAGCGCGGTTTCACGCCCCGGTCCCGGCGGGCCGCGGGGCGGGAATGCCAGGTCAGGGAAACTGGTTTTACTGTCTGGCACACTAGAAAGCCGCAACCATGCGGTACCGGTTCACGCCCGAGGGCGACCCGGCGACCGCTCAAGGCAGGAGTTGTCATGAAGGCAGACATTCACCCCCAGTACAACGTCACCACGGTGACCTGTGGCTGCGGGAACACGTTCACCACCCGGAGTACCGAGCCCAGCGGCGCGATTCGCGTCGAGGTGTGCTCGAACTGCCACCCGTTCTACACGGGCAAGCAGAAGATCCTCGACACCGGCGGCCGCGTGGCCAGGTTCGAGAAGCGGTTCGGCAAGAACCCCTCAGGCCAGAACCCCTCAGGCCAGAAGCCCTCCGGCAAGAAGTAACCAGCCTCCCTCGCCCGCACTCCCCGGGAGTGCGGGCGAACCTATTACCGCGAGCCGCAGCACCCCCGGGTGCGTTGCTAAGACGGGAGCGCTCAACCTTCCGTGGTGCGGAACAGCTGATCATCCGCAAAAAGCAAACGAAAGGACGAAGGCCCGGTGTTCGACCGGCTCCCCGACCTGGTAAGCGAGCATGCCGAGCTTGAGCATGCCCTCGCCGACCCAGGCGTGCACTCCGACCAGGAGAAGGCCCGCACGCTGAGCCGTCGCTACGCCGAACTGACCCCGATCGTGACCGCGTACCAGCAGTGGCAGCAGATCTCGGCGGACGAGCAGACGGCTCGCGAGCTCGCCAGGGAGGATTCCTCGTTCGCGGCCGAGGCCGATCAGATGGCGGTGCACCGCGAGGAGCTCGAGGCGCAGCTGCAGAAGCTGATCGTGCCGCGGGACCCGAACGACGGCCGTGACATCATCCTGGAAGTCAAGGCGGGCGAGGGCGGCGAGGAGTCCGCGCTGTTCGCCGGCGACCTGTTGCGGATGTACCTGCGCTACGCCGAGCGGCGCGGCTGGAAGACCGAGATCCTGGACTCGACGGGCACCGGCCTGGGCGGGGTCAAGGACGTGACGGTCGTGGTGAAGGGCCGGGGCGCCGAGGGCGCCTGGTCCCGGCTGAAGTACGAGGGCGGGGTCCACCGCGTGCAGCGGGTGCCGGTCACAGAATCCCAGGGCCGCATCCATACCTCCGCGGCAGGCGTGCTGGTCGTGCCCGAAGCCGAGCAGGTCGAGGTGCAGATCAACGACAACGACCTCAAGGTGGACGTGTTCAGGTCCTCGGGGCCGGGCGGGCAGAGCGTGAACACGACCGACTCGGCCGTGCGGATCACTCACCTGCCGTCCGGCATCGTGGTGTCCTGCCAGAACGAGAAGAGCCAGCTGCAGAACAAGGAACAGGCGATGCGCGTCCTGCGCGCGCGGCTGCTCGCGCAGGCCGAGGCCGACGCGGACGCCAAGGCCAACGCGGAGCGGCGGAGCCAGGTACGCACGGTGGACCGGTCGGAGCGGGTCCGCACCTACAACTTCCCCGAGAACCGCATCTCCGATCACCGGGTGGGCTACAAGGCCTACAACCTCGACCAGGTCATCGACGGTGATCTTGACGCGGTGATCAATGCCCTGGCGGCCGCGGACCTCGAGGCCAAGCTGGTCGGCACCGGCGATGATGAGCCTGCTGCTCGATGAGGTCGCGCTCGCCGCGCTGCGGCTGGCCGACGCCGGGGTCGAGTCTCCGCGTACGGACGCCGAACTGATCGCGGCCAGCGTGCACAACGTCAGGCGCGGCGAGCTTCATACGGTGCCGGATTCCGCGTTCGACGCGCGATTCTGGGCCGAAATCGCGCGCCGGGCCGCGCGCGAGCCGCTCCAGCACATCACCGGCCGCGCGCATTTCCGCTACCTCGAGCTTGACGTGGGACCGGGCGTGTTCGTGCCGCGGCCGGAAACCGAGGTCATGACCGGCTGGGCCATCAGCAGGCTGAGCGAGATGGATGTGGCCGAGCCGGTGGTGGCCGACCTGGGCACCGGGTCGGGTGCGATCGCGCTGGCCATCGGGCAGGAGGTGCCCAGGGCCAGGGTGCACGCGGTCGAGGCTGACCCGCTGGCCCGGGCCTGGGCCGAGCGCAATATCACCAGGTACGTGGAGAGCGCTCCGTACACGGCCGGGCGTGTCATGCTGCACGCGGGCGACTTCGCCGACGCGCTGGGAGAGCTCGACGGTACGGTTGATCTCGTGATCAGTAACCCGCCGTATATCCCGGTGGGAGCATTCGTAGAGCCTGAGGTCAGCGAGTACGATCCGCCGGCCGCGCTGTGGAGCGGCCCGGACGGGCTGATTGCCATCCGCGCCGTGGAGCGCACGGCGCGGCGGCTGCTCCGCCCGGGCGGTCTGCTGGCGGTCGAGCACGGCGCCCAGCAGGGGACGGCGGTGTACTGGGTGTTCCCGGAGGAGTCCGGCTGGCGCGACACGCGCAACAACAGGGACCTGGCCAACCGTGACCGTTTCGTCACCGCGGCCTGGTCGGGCGAGGGAGCCTGAAAGATGACCATGCGTTACGACTGCCGGAACGCGGTGACCCGGACCGCCGGGATCGACGCCGCGGTGACGGCGGCCCGGGCCGGCGAGCTGATCGTCCTGCCGACCGACACGGTCTACGGCGTGGGCGCCGACGCGTTCACCCCGGCCGCGGTCACGACCATGCTCGCGGCCAAGGGACGGGGCCGGAACATGCCGCCGCCCGTGCTCGTGGGCACCGCGCGGGCGGCGGCGGCGCTCGCAGAAGATCTCGGGGCGTTCGGGCAGGACCTGATCGACGAGTTCTGGCCGGGCGCGCTCACGCTGGTCTTCCGCGCCAGCCCGACGCTGCTCTGGGACCTGGGTGACACCAAGGGCACGGTGGCCCTGCGGATGCCGCTGCATGCGGTGGCGCTCGACGTGCTGAAGCAGACCGGGCCGCTGGCCGTGTCCAGCGCCAACAGGCACGGCCACCCGTCGGCCGTCACGGTCGATGAGGCGCAGGAGCAGCTCGGTGAGTCGGTGTCGGTGTACCTCGACGGGGGCCCGTGCGCCGATAACGTCCCGTCCACCATCCTCGACCTGACCGGCACCATACCGAAGGTGCTGCGGGCGGGGGCGATCTCCGTGGACCGGCTGCGCACGGTAGCTTCCGTCATCGCTGACGACGAGCACTACGCCGAGAGCGCGGATCCGGCCGGCGACTTCAAGCCCGCGGCGCCGCATCCTCTCGGCGGTTCCGGCGGTTCCGGCGGTTCCGGAGGGTTTGCGGACCCGCCCGCCGGTGAGCCGCCCTCCGGAGCGTAGCTGGTGCCATAAAGTGGCGGTGATGAAAGGCGATCAGACCGAGTACGCTCTGGTCTTGCTGGTCACCGCCGCGGTGACGTACCTGCTGACCCCCTTGGTGCGGCGGGTCGCGGTCGCCAGCCACGCAATGCACGCGCCGAGGGCCAGGGATACCCACACCGAGCCCACCCCGCTGCTTGGCGGCCTGGCCATGTACGGCGGGCTGGTCGCCGGGCTGCTTGTCGCCAGCCGGCTGTCTTTCCTGCATGATCCCTTCCAGGCGGGCGGCTCGCGGACCGAGGCCGGCCTGCTGCTGGCCGGGGGGTTCGTGGTCATCGTCGGGTTCGTGGACGACCGGTGGGGACTCAGCGCGATCAGCAAGCTGGCCGCCCAGGTGGCGGCGGCCGGCATCTTGGTGTGGAGCGGCCAGGCACTGCCCTGGCTGCCGACGCCGAGCGGCGGCGTGTTCTTGCTCGAACCCGACCTGAGCGTCACGCTGACCATCTTGCTGGTCGTGGTGACGATCAACGCCATCAACTTCATCGACGGCCTGGACGGACTGGCGGCGGGCATCGTGGCCGTCGCCGCGCTCTCGTTCCTCGCCTACTCCTACACGCTCATCCGGACCATCGGCAACAGCTCGCAGTCGCTGCCTGCCGTATCTTCGGCGCTGCTGGCCGGCATCTGCCTCGGCTTCCTGCCGCACAACTTCTTCCCGGCGCGGATCTTCATGGGTGATATCGGCGCGATGCTGCTCGGCTTGATGCTCGCCTACGGGCCGATATCGAGTACCGATTCCCTCGACCCGGCCCTGCTGACCAACTACTCGCAGAACCACCCCCTAGACCGGTTCCCGACGTTCCTCCCGCTGCTGGTGCCCGCCGCGATCTTCATCATCCCGTACGCCGACCTGATGTTCGCGATCATCAGGCGGACCCGGGCGGGCAAGCCGCTGATGGCGGCCGACCGGCAGCACCTGCACCACCGGCTGATGAACATCGGCCATTCCTACCGGCAGAGCGTGCTGCTCATGTACCTGTGGGCGGCGCTGTTCTCAGTGGCGGTGGTTTCGCTGTCGCTCGTCCGGAGCCCGCTGATCGTGTTCGCCGCCGCCACCCTGGTCGCGCTGCTGGCCCTGCTGGCTGCCACTATGCCCAGTTTGCGCCCCTGGCGGATCCTGGCCCAGCGTAAAGCCGCGCCCGCCCGCGCGTCCCGTACCGCGACCGCGGTGCCCGCTGCGCGTACTGGACGTACTAGACCTACTATGCCTAGTACGCCGGGCCCGGGCCGGTATCCCGCGGCCGGGGCGCGTACCGCGGTGCCGGCCGACGCCAGGCCCCCTGCCCCGCCCCTCAACGGCGGGCGGGCGCCCCGCTACCCGGCTCAGCCCTACTCAGGCGGCGCGCACCCGGTCCCCGGTGATCCGCTGCCGCGCGCCTGCCGCTGCCGAACGCCGATCCGTTCCCCGCTCCCGGCCTGCTCGGCGGCCAGCGCCAGGCCCAGGTCCCCTTCCCCGATGCGGATCCGTTCCCAGCACAGGATCCGTACCCTGGCGCTGGTCAGCTTCCTGATGGCATGGCCGAAGGCACCGACCCGTCTTCCCAGGCCCAGCACCCCGACACGCGGCCTAGATAGGGCCCCGGCTCGCCTGCGGATAACCTTTCCTTTACCTTTCCCTTCTCCTCCCGCCGCCTTCAGCTAGTTTCCTTTCCCTCTCCCCAGCGCCCTCTGGGCGGCGTAGATTGAACGTTAAACCGGCTGATATCTAGGTGCGATGTGAAACGGCGCAACGCAAGAAGGGAGGGCGCGGCTGGGGCGCGAGGCGACCGCAACGGAAGGTGTCAGGGGCAGAGCCCGGCGTTGGTCATAACTTTGTCGGTTTCAGGCAAAGACAGAGTCAAGAACTTTGTGATAGCTTTCACGAGCGGCCCCTCTTTAGCTAGTGAGAGGCCCGTGATACCTTTCGTAAACCTGACCGGATGCCCGCATCGCGTAAGCGGCGCGGCGACCGGCTCCTGCAATGTACGCGGGGGATCTCCCCGCGTCAGCAACGCTGCTGTCGAACCCTCAGGAGCCATCTAAATGCTGGCGAAGTACGCCACGATCGTGCGGCGCGCAGGTGCGCTGACGGCCGTCGCGGCCGTGATCATGGTCGCCGTGAGCGCCGCCGTGGCCGGCGTCAAGGGCCTGATCGGCGCGCTGATCGGGGTTGCCCTGGTCGCCGTGTTCTTCGGCATCAGCATCGTCGTGGTCGGCCGGGCCGCGCGGATCAGCCCGCCCGCCATGATGCTAGCCGCGATCATCACCTACCTGGTCAAGATCGTGGCCCTCGCGGTCGTGGTCTCTTCCCTGAACGGCACGACCGCGTTCAGCACCCGGGCCCTCGGTTTCACCGCAATCGGCTGCATCCTCGTCTGGAGCGCCACGCAGGCCGTCACGGCGATCAAGGTCAAGATGCTGTACGTCGAGCCTGAGCAGCAAGCGATGCGGCGAGGCGGGTGAGATGAGCAGCGGCAACGACGCCAGCACGCGGGCCCAGAATGAAGCCGCGGCGCAAGGCCGGGGCCAGGGCCTGGAAGTCGGCTGGACGGTGTTCGGCTACCTGATCTCCGGGATGGCCGCCTACGGCGGGATCGGCTGGCTGATCGGCCGGGCCGTCCACGTCCCCCTGCTGTTCCCGCTCGGCATGCTGGCCGGGCTCGCGATCTCGATTGCTTTCATCATCTACCGCTACGGCAAGCACGGCGGGGTAGCGCGGCCTTCCCCTCGCGGGGGGCCAGGGGGGGCTGGGGGGATGGAATCCCTCCAGGAGCGGGGGGTTCCGGGGGGTCGCCCCCCTGGGCTGATACAGAAGGAGATGACCGGTGACCGGTGACGTTGGTGGGGTGCTTGCCATGAAGGGGGTTGGGGAGGCGGGTGGGGGCTGCCACATCTTCAGCGGGTGCGGATTCCCTGCCCCGGGCCTGCAGGACTTTGAATGGAAGCCGCTCTTCACCGTCGGCTCGTTCGGGTTCACCAAGCCGATGTTTCTCGCGATCCTGAGCGCGCTCGTGGTGATTGGGTTCTTCTGGGCGGCGTTTCGTAAGCCCAAGCTGGTCCCGCGCGGCGTGCAGAACCTCGGCGAGATAGCGATCCTGGCCGTGCGGGACCAGATCCTCCGCCCGTCGCTGGGCAGGAGAGGCGACTCCTACCTGCCGTTGCTCGTGTCGCTGTTCTTTTTCATCTACATCATGAACCTGATGGAACTGATCCCGGTCTTCCAGTTCCCTGTCACGTCCAGGATCGGCTTCGTGTGGCCGCTGGTATTCATCGTCTACTTCCTCTACCTGTACCTTGGCGTCAAGCACCAGGGGCCCTGGGGTTACCTCAAGAACATGATTCCCCCGGGCGTACCGTGGCCTATCTACATCATCTTGGTTCCGGTCGAGCTGCTCAGGTTCTTCGTCTTCCAGCCGTTCACCCTCGGGGTGCGGCTCTTCGGGAACATGTTCGCCGGCCACCTGCTGCTGACGATCTTCACGATCGCGACGTGGTACCTGCTGAGCCTGTCTGTCGGACTGCTCTACTCCGCGGGCTCCTTCGCGCTGGCGATCTTCGTCTTCCTGCTCGAGATCCTGGTCACCCTGCTGCAAGCGTTCATCTTCACCACGCTGACCGCCACGTACATAGCCAGCTCGCTGGAGTCGGCACATTGACCCGCCATACACACCACCGACCCGGCGGGACGAGCCGCCGGCCCGAAATGTAAAGGACTGAATCTATGTCACTTGCCGCTACTGTCGTAGCCGCCGCCGTGACCCCTAAGAGCGTGCTCAGCATCAACGCTGGCGCGATCGGCTACGGTCTCGCGGCCATCGGCCCGGGCATCGGCATCGGCCTGGTCTTCGGGCATGCGATCGAGGCGATGGCCCGCCAGCCCGAAGCCACCGGCCGCATCTCGCTGTACATGTGGATCGGGTTCTCGCTGACCGAGGCGCTCGCCCTGATCGGCCTCGTAGCCCCGTTCATCTTCAAGTACTGAGGTGACCGGCGTCATGAGCCCGCTCGCTGACAGCACGGCGTCGACGAACCCGCTGCTCCCCTCGTGGCCCGAGTTCATTATCGGCACGATCCTCTTCGTCTTGGTGTTCGGCGCGCTCGCCAAGTTCCTGCTGCCCAGGGCCCAGCAGACGCTGGCACAGCGCACCGAGTTGATCGAGGGCGGCCTGGCCAAGTCGGAAGAGGCCCAGGCCGAAGCCTCGGCGCTGCTCGACCAGTACCGCGAGCAGCTAGCCGAGGCCCGGCATGAGGCGTCCCGGCTCCGGGCGGAGGCCCAGGAGCAGGGCGCGCAGATCATCGCCGAGATGCGCGAGCAGGCCCAGGCCGAGGCGCGCCGGATAACCGAGGCCGCCCAGGCGCAGATCGACGCCGAGCGGCAGCAGGCGCTGATCTCGCTGCGCGCCGAGGTCGGCACGCTGGCGACCGAGCTGGCCAGCCGGATCGTGGGTGAATCGCTCACCGACGAGGCACGGCAGCGGCGGATGGTGGACCGGTTCCTCGACGAGCTTGAGCAGGTGTAACGCCGTGCGGCAGGAATCGCGAATAATCCCCGAAGTACCCAGCGGGAGGCGATGAGCATGCGCGGTACCAGCCGGGTATCGCTGGCCGCCCTCTCTGACCAGCTGGCGGCGGCGGACATCACCAGCGCCACGGTGGCCGCCCGGCTCGGTAACGAGCTGTTCGCGGTGGTCGGGCTGCTCGACAGGGAGCACGCGCTGCGGCGCGCGCTGGCCGACCCGGGCAAGCCCGCGCCGGAAAAGGGCGCGGTCGCGTCCGCGCTCATCCACGGGAAGGTCACCGCGCGCACCGAGGCGCTGGTCGTGGCGGCAGCCGAGGCCCACTGGGCCAGCCCGGGCGAGATGGTGGACGCGATCGAAGAGCTCGCGGTCAGCGCGCTGGTGCTCGCCGCGGACCTGGCCGACGGCCTCGACGACGTAGAGGACGAGCTGTTCAGGTTCAGCCGGGTGGTCTCCGCGCAGCCGGACCTGCGGGCCGCGCTGGCCGACCCCGGGCTGCCGGCGGACCGCAAGCGCGACCTGCTCAGCGCCTTGCTCAGCGGTAAGGTTAGTGCCGTCACGTTCGACCTGGTAACCCAGGTGGTGGCGCATCCGCGGGGCCGGCCGCTGAGCCTGGCCCTGGAGATGTGCGCCGACATCGCGGCGCGCCGCAGGCAGCAGCTGATCGCCGTGGTGCACACGGCGGTGGAGCTGTCCGCGGGCCAGCGCAGGCGGCTCGCGGAGGCGCTTTCGGAGTCATACGGGCACAAAATTCACCTCAATGTGGTGCTTGACCCCTCGGTCGTGGGTGGAATGTCCATCCAGATCGGGGATGAGCTTATTGACGGGACGGCGGCCAGCCGGCTGGCCGAGGTCCGGCGCAAGCTGGCGGGCTGACCGCCGTGCGCGAAGCCGTGAAGACTACGAAACCAAGACAGGCAGGACAATGGCTGAGCTGACGATCCGGCCGGAAGAGATCCGGGACGCGCTGACGCGCTTTGTCACCGAATACGAGCCGGCCAGCGCCTCGCGAGAAGAGGTCGGCACCGTCACCGAGTGCGGTGACGGCATCGCCCGGGTCGAGGGCCTGCCCTCGGCCATGGCCAACGAGCTGCTCCAGTTCGAGAACGGCGTCCGGGGCATCGCCCTGAACCTGGAAATCCGCGAGATCGGCGTCGTGATCCTCGGTGAGTTCAACGAGATCGAGGAGGGCCAGCAGGTCCGCCGCACCGGTGAGGTGCTGTCCGTCCCCGTCGGCGACAGCTTCCTCGGCCGCGTCGTCGGGCCGCTGGGCGAGCCGCTGGACGGCAAGGGCCCCATCGAGGACACCACGCTGCGGCCGCTGGAGACGCAGGCGCCGTCGGTGGTCGAGCGCCAGCCGGTCAAGGAGCCGCTGCAGACCGGCATCAAGGCCATCGACGCGATGACCGCCATCGGCCGGGGCCAGCGGCAGCTGATCATCGGCGACCGGCAGACCGGCAAGACCGCCATCGGCATCGACACGATCATCAACCAGAAGGCGAACTGGGACTCGGGCGACCCCGCCCGCCAGGTGCGCTGCGTGTACGTCGCGGTGGGCCAGAGGGGCTCCACCATCGCCTCGGTGCGCCAGGCGCTCGAGGAAGCCGGCGCGCTCGAGTACACCACGATCGTCGCCGCTCCGGCCTCGGACCCGTCGGGCTACAAGTACATCGCGCCCTACACCGGCTCAGCCATCGGGCAGCACTGGATGTACCAGGGCAAGCACGCGCTGATCATCTTCGACGACCTGTCCAAGCAGGCCGAGGCGTACCGCGCGATCTCACTGCTGCTGCGCAGGCCGCCGGGCCGCGAGGCGTATCCGGGCGACGTCTTCTACCTGCACTCCCGGCTGCTCGAGCGGTGCGCCAAGCTGTCCGACGAGCTGGGCGGGGGATCGCTGACCGGGCTGCCGATCGTCGAGACCAAGGCCAACGACATTTCCGCCTACATCCCGACCAACGTCATCTCCATCACCGACGGGCAGATCTTCCTGGAGACCGACCTGTTCAACGCGGGCGTGCGGCCCGCCATCAACGTCGGCAGGTCGGTGTCGCGAGTCGGCGGCAACGCCCAGGTCAAGGCGATGAAGACGGTCGCGGGCAACCTGCGGCTTGCCCTGTCGCAGTACCGCGACCTGGAGGCGTTCGCCGCGTTCGCGTCCGACCTGGACGCGGCCTCCCGGGCGCAGCTCGACCGGGGCGCGCGACTGGTCGAACTGCTCAAGCAGCCGCAGTACTCGCCTTACCCGGTCGAAGACCAGGTGGCGTCGATCTGGAGCGGCGTCAACGGGCACCTCGACGACGTGCCGGTCGAGGACATCGGGCGGTTCGAGCACGATTTCCTCGACTTCCTCAAGCGGAGTCACGCAGGCATCCTCACCACGATCCGGGAAACGTCCGCCCTGTCGCCGGACACGGTGACCGCGCTCAAGGACGCGATCGGGGAGTTCCGCAAGGGCTTCGAGGCCAGCTCCGGCGAGCTGCTCAGCGGCGAGGACGAGCAGGCCGAAGCGCTTGAGCACGAGGACCAGGAGAAAATCGCCAAGCGGGTTATTCAGCCGCAGAACGCCGAGAAGAAGTAGCCCATGGCCGCACAGCTTCGCCTGGTCAGGCGGCGGATCAGCACGGTACAGTCCATCGCCAAGATCACCCGCGCGCAGGAGCTGATCGCGTCGTCGCGGATCGTGCGGGCGCAGCAGCAGATGCGCGCCGCCCAGCCGTACGCGCGAGAACTCACCCGCGCCGTGGAGGCGGTGATCAGCCGTTCGACCAACGTCACCCACCCGTTCACCCGGGAGCCGGAGAACCCGTCCCGGGCCGCGATCCTGATCCTGACCAGTGATCAGGGCTTCGCCGGCGCCTACAACGCGAACGTGCTGCGTGAGTCGGTCCGGCTGCGCCAGGCGCTGCGGGACCGGGGCCTCGAGCCGGTCCTGTACGTGGCGGGCCGCAAGGGCATCGCCTGGCACCGGTTCCGCGAGCTTGAGCTGGCGGACTCGTGGGACGGTTTCTCCGCCGCGCCGAAGTACCGGGACGCACAGCGGATCGCCACCGCGCTGCTCGAGGCGTTCAACGCCGAAGAAGGCGGCGTCGACGAGATCCACCTCGTCTGCACGGAGTTCGTATCCATGCTGACGCAGCGGCCCGCGGTGCGCAGGCTCCTGCCGCTTCAGATCGAGGAAACCGAAGAGGAGCACCCGGCCGGCGCGCTGCCGCAGTACGAATTCGAGCCCGGGCCGGCCGAGGTGCTCGACGCCCTCATGCCGCAGTACATCGCGGCCCGGATTTTCGACGCGCTGCTCGAGGCGGCCGCGGCCGAGCTGGCCTCGCGGCGGCGCGCGATGAAGGCGGCCACCGACAACGCGGGCGACCTGATCGAGCAGCTGACCCGTGAGGCGAACAACGCACGGCAGGCCGAGATCACCCAGGAAATCAGCGAGATCGTCGGCGGCGCCAACGCGCTCGCCGGGGCAAGCGCAACGAGTGAGTGAGGAATACATGACCGCGACCGATGAGAAAACACCCGAGAGCGGCGAAACCGTCGCGGGCACCGGCCGTGTCGCGCGGGTCATCGGGCCCGTCGTGGACGTGGAGTTCCCGGCGGACCAGATGCCGGAGATCTACTACGCGCTGAGTGTCGATGTCACGATGGGTGAGGACACGCGCTCGCTGACCCTGGAAGTCGAGCAGCACATCGGCGACAACATGGTCCGGGCGATCTCGATGCAGCCCACCGACGGCATGGTGCGCGGCACCGAGGTGATCAACACCGGCGCGCCGATCGAGGTGCCGGTCGGCGCGGTCACCAAGGGGCACGTGTTCAACGCCCTGGGCGAGACGCTCGACGTGCCCACCTCGTCGCTGGACATCGCCGTGCGCTGGCCGATCCACCGCGACCCCCCGCCGCTGGACCAGCTCGAGCCGCGGACCGAGATGTTCGTCACCGGCATCAAGGTCATCGACCTGCTCACCCCGTACGTCCGGGGCGGGAAGATCGGCCTGTTCGGCGGGGCCGGCGTGGGCAAGACCGTGCTGATCCAGGAGATGATCCGCCGGGTGGCCCAGAACTTCGGCGGCGTTTCCTGTTTCGCCGGGGTGGGGGAGCGCACCCGCGAGGGCAACGACCTGTGGCTGGAGATGACCGAATCCGGCGTCATCAACGACACGGCGCTGGTGTTCGGCCAGATGGACGAGCCGCCCGGCACCCGGCTGCGGGTCGGCCTGTCGGCCCTCACCATGGCCGAGTACTTCCGCGACGTGGAAAAACAGGACGTGCTGCTGTTCATCGACAACATCTTCCGCTTCACCCAGGCCGGTTCGGAGGTGTCCACGCTGCTGGGCCGGATGCCGTCGGCGGTCGGCTACCAGCCCACGCTGGCCGACGAGATGGGCCAGCTGCAGGAGCGGATCACCTCTACCCGCGGTCACTCGATCACCTCCATGCAGGCCATCTACGTGCCCGCGGACGACATCACCGACCCGGCGCCGCACACGGTGTTCGCGCACCTCGACGCCACCACCACGCTGTCCAGGGCCATCACCGAGAAGGGGATCTACCCGGCGGTCGACCCGCTAGACTCCACGTCACGGATCCTGGATGCGAGGTACATCGGCCAGGAGCACTACAACGTGGCCCGCGAGGTGCAGCGGATCCTGCAGCGGTACCGGGAGCTGCAGGACATCATCGCCATCCTCGGCGTCGACGAGCTGGGTGAAGAGGACAAGATCACGGTGCAGCGGGCGAGGCGGATCGAGCGGTTCCTGTCCCAGCCCATGTTCGTGGCCGAGCAGTTCACCGGGCAGCCGGGTGTCTTCACGCCGCTGGAAGAGACGATCTCCTCGTTCAAGGCGATCAGCGAGGGCAAGTACGACAACCTGCCCGAGCAGGCGTTCTACATGGTCGGCGGGATCGAGGACGTGGAGAAGAAGGCCAGGGAGCTGGAGCAGCGGTGACGATGCATGTAGCCCTGGTCGTGCCCGACCGCGAGCTGTGGTCGGGCGAGGCCAGGACGGTGATCGCCAAAACCACCGAGGGCGACATCGGTGTCCTGACCGGGCACTCACCGGTGTTCGGCATCCTGGCCGAGGGCAGCCTGGTCGAGATCCTCACCGAGGAGTCGACGGTGCGAGCCGCGGTCAGCGGCGGGTTCCTGTCCGTGGCGGACGACAAGGTGTCGATCCTGGCGGCGCAGGCCCAGCTCGGCGAGGAGGTCGACACCAGCGAGGCCCAGCGGGAGCTTGAAGCCACGCTGGCCGAGGCCGGGCCGGGCCCGGAGGAGCCAGCCGAAGCCAAGTACGCGAGGGCGCTGCTGCGGGCCGCGGGCGGCCAGGCTTAACATCGGTGGGCGGAGCGCTGGCGCTTGATGCGGCCTGGCTCTTCGCCGCCTTCCTGGTCATCCTCATCCTGGCCGCCGCCGGTATCGCCGCCCGCCGGTTCCTGCTTGAGCGCGGCGGCGGCACGGTCGAGTGCGGCCTGCGGAAGGGTAACGGCGCATGGCGCCTTGGCCTGGCCTCCTACCAGCGTGAAGAGCTCTGCTGGTACGGCGTGTTCCGGGTGTCCATGCGGCCGGAGGAAACGTTCCCCCGGCGCGACCTGACCGTGGTGTCCCGCCGGCTGCCCAGCGACGCCGAGGCGGCCAGCCTCGGTCCCGGCATGATCGTGCTGGAATGCCAGCTCGGCGAGGGCAGCAGCGGCGGCGACGTCGGCCCCGGCGCCGGTGCTGGTGCTGGCCCCGGTGCTGGCCGTGCGGGTAACACGGTCGAACTCGCGCTGGCCGAGTCGGCCCTTACCGGCCTGCTGTCCTGGCTCGAAGCCGCGCCGCCCGGCTCCCACCTAGACATCGCCCTGTGACGTTCGTGTTCAGGTGTACTTTCCGCGTCCAGGGCGAGTCCCAAGAGCGTCCGGATCCGGACGGACTGTGGCAGGTCTCAAACGGGACGTGACAAAACAAAGACCTTCAAGTTACTAGCCCCGAGCGCATGGTCCTCCAGGACCGTACCCCCCCGCGCAGCCCTACCAACCCGGACCTTCCCGTCCCTCCGGGACCAGGTTCACCCGGCTGACGTTCCCGCCCGCCGTAGTCGTGACGGCGGTGGTCGTGTTCGTGCTCGCCGCGGCCGCCGCGGCGGGTGGCGCTCTGCTGTTCACGCGGCATCATGCGCCGCAGCAGGGAACGGCGCTGAACTCGAGCCAGTCCGCGCGGACGAGCTCCCCGGCTCAGGCCAGCTCAGCGCCCGGCCAGGGTAGCTCCGCGCCCGTGCTGAGCCCGTCGGGCACCTCGCCAAGTCCCTCCGGCGTAACCATCGGGACGGGTGTGTCGCAGGACCCGAATGCCTCATCGGTCGCGGGCTTCCTCGGCCAGTATTTCGCTGCCATCAACGCCCATGATTATCAGTCGTACCTGTCTTTGCTGAGCCCGCAGCTTCAGCAGGCGACGACGCAGGCGCAGTTCGATAAGGGGTACCGGTCTACCGCCGACTCCGATGAGAGGCTCGTCGGCCTTTCCACCGCCTCGGACGGAGACCTGACCGCAGAGGTGACCTTCACCAGTCACCAGAATCCGGCGGACAGCCCCGACAAGTCAATCATGCACCAACTGGGACATATCCCTGTTCCTGGCCCAGGGTGGCTCGGATACGTCATCGACCCGGCGCCATCCGGCTATCAGGCCACCTACCAAGTCGTGCTAGTGACCTAAGGCCACAGAGTAAGAAAACTACGAACCTTCTAGAGAAAAAGTGACCCAGCCGCAATGCGTCAACTGCGGTTCTGCGCTGACGCCGGAAGACATATTCTGCGGGAGCTGCGGCGCCGCCGCCGCTGGCGCGGCGTCCGTTCGGGTAAATACCATGGGACCCGGCACGGCCCGGCTGGGCGCCTCGGCCCAGGCACCTCCGGCGTCCGGCGGGGCGCGCGGGGGAGCGGGCGATACCGGGTGGTGGCAGCCCAGGCCGGAGCTGGTCGAGGTCATTCCGCCGGATCAATTCTTCGACCACGCGACCGCCCAGCAGGGCGGCAGGCTGAGCAACTCCACCCGTTACCTGTGCGCGGCGGCATACCTCGATACGAACTACACGAACAGGTGCTCGGTGAACTAGTGGCCTCGCACCGGGCCGTTGTCCCCTCGCTTGGCATTGACCTGGTCCCGGTCATCAGGCACTGCCTTAACGCCCGGAAGGCGCAGTTGCTGAGGGACGCGCTGCTTACCGCCCTGCTGGCCGGCGGCCTGTATCTTGCGACCGTGCCGACCATCTTGATCCTGGTCATCTCGTTTTGCCTCGGCTCCCTGCCGGGAGTTAAGTGGGAACGCAAGTCGATCGGCGCCAAGCTGCTGGCTGGGGTGGGCATCGCCTTGGTAGTCGGCGTGCTCGTCGCGTTTTATGTGATCGCCAGGATCCTCAACGAGGCGGGGAATACCGTCCCGAACTTCGGGCCGCTGGCGACAGGCGGTCCGATCATCGTGGTCGTGCTGGTCTTCCTGGCCCTAGTCAGCGCCACGCTGGTCGGGTATTCCCACTCCATGTACCGGACATTCAGTGACCGGCTCAGGCCTGGAGCGGAGGCGGGCCGGTTCGATCGCTCCAACGACCAGATAGAGGCCCGAATCGCCGAGGTAGCAGCGGCGCAGCGGGGAAATGTCGCCATCTACGGTGGCGAGAATCCCTTTATCGGGACGGGTGTCCGGGGGAAACCCTGGTCCATTGCCATCGAGCTCGATCATGCACCGGGTGCTGGCCAGAAAAGCACCTGGCCGCTGCGGAAATCTCGCGGCTACGTTCCCATCGATCCGGTTGAGCTGCACCGCGTTATCCGGGCGCGCCTGCTGAAGCTAAGGGACGAAGAGCTGCCGGAAAATGAGCGCGTATCCGCGCTCAGCGTGCACGATCATGTCGTCGGGGAAGGGCACTGCCGGTGGGACAGCCCCATCGTCGACCGGGCGCGGGCGATGCCGTACTCGCAGGCTAGTCCAGAGGCGATCGACGCGCTGATCCGCCACCCGGCGGCTGGAGTGCGCTACTACCAGCGGGTATGCGTTAGCGATGAGGGGCAGGCGGTCTGGACCGGCAAGCGGGAGGTTCTCGGCAGCACCGACCAGGAGGTGGCGGTTTCGGCGTTCATCTATGTCGCGGTCGAAGGGCGAATGTTCTACCTTGAATTTGTTCCTACTGTCCTTCCACCGATTCTGCAGAAATATCATCTTGTTGACCGGCTGCCGAAGGTAACATCTGGTGAATTCACGGTCAAGGTTATCCTGCAGGCGGCGATAACGTCCTTCCGGGACATACTGCGAGCTCCTTTCAGGCTTGTCGGCGCAACCTGGAGAACACTGTCTGAACAGCACTCCTTCAGGCAGGAGGCCACCGCCGCCACCGAGTACCTCTTCGCTGATGTAGGAGCCCGGATCAGTGTCCGTGAATTCGGCGCGCTTAGTTCACCTCGCACCTTTATCCAGAGGCTCGACGCGGCAAAATATACCAAGATCGTCGAGCGGCTGGTCACCAACACGGTCTTCGACTTCCTGAATGAGATGGGCGTTGACACCAGTGCTTACCAGGCCAGCGCGAGCGCGATCATCAACAGCGGCCAGATGGTCTTCGGCGACGTGCATTCCATGGCGACAGGCAGCCATGGCCGGGCGGAGACGCACGTTCAGGCCCCCTCAACCGCCACCACGGCGGGCTCGGGATCATAAGCCTGCGAGCCACGGCAGGCGAAATCGGCGGGGTACTTAGGGATGGAAAGGAACTTCATGGATCAGCAGGGCAGGCTACCAGGAGCCGGCGCCACCGGGCCAGAGGTCAACAGCGGCATCTATGTCGGCGGTAACGTCGGGGCGCTCGCCACCGGCAAACACGGGCAAGCGACGCAGGTCACCTACGGTTCAGGCACCGGAGATCCGCTGGAGATGATCGACCGGCTGCTGCGCAAGCTCGAAGCAGACGCAGGCGTGCTAGCGGGCGAACAGGGTGAAGACATCGTCGACGATGTGCAACGGCTGCACACCGAGGTCCACAGCCGCAGGCCGCGCGCCGAGAGCATCCGCGTCATGCTCTCCCGCCTCACCAGCGCGACGAGTTCCACCGCGGCGCTGCTCGCGACCGTCGAGCAGATCAAGGAGCTGGTCTCGGCGATCCTGCACTGACTGAGCTGGCCCCACGAATGCGAGCTCCCGTGTAGTGATAATGTGCGGAATCGTCGACGTTACCTGCCGGAAAGCCGGCGGCATGGTCAGCCGCCCAGCACTCAGGCGCTCAGTGCTCAGGCGCTCAGTGCTCAGGCGCTCAGTGCTCAGGCGCTCAGTGCTGGGCGTTCTTGTCGGCTGCGTTTTCTCGCTCGCCCTAGCCTGTTCCGGATGCGGCCTCATCTCCGGCGGGTCCCCGGCCGTCGGCCGCGGGTCTCCGAGTACGGCTTCCCCGCCGACCCAGCCTTCGCCGTCCAGGTCCCCGCTCACCCACTCCCCGCCGCAGGCGCTCTCCTGCCCGGCCCAGGTCTTCGCCCGGATGACGGTGGCCCAGCGGGTCGGCCAGCTATTCCTGGTCGGCATCGCCGGCGACCCCGGCTCCGAGGTCGCCTGGGCGGTCGGGGCCTATCACTTCGGTTCCCTGCTTTTCGGGACCACCAGCACGGCCGGCCTGGCGGAGGTGCAGCAGCTGACCAGCGCCGATCAGGCACTAGCCTCCTCGCGGGCCACCGCTCAGGTCCGGTTCTTCATCGCTGCCGACCAGGAGGGCGGCGAGGTCCAGCGGCTGCAGGGTCCGGGCTTCCTGGCCATCCCGTCGGCCCTGGCCCAGGGGGAGCTGGCGCCCGATGCGCTGCGGCAGCAGGCGACCGCGTGGGGACGCGAGCTGAGTTCGGCCGGCGTCAACCTCAACCTGGCCCCGGTCATGGACGTGGTCCCGGCCGGGACCGCCAGCCAGAACCAGCCGATCGGCGCGCTGATGCGCGAGTTCGGCTATGACCCGGGAACCGTGGCGGCGCATGGCGTGGCGTTCATCAAGGGCATGCGGCAGGCCGGAGTCGCCACTACCGCCAAGCATTTCCCCGGCCTAGGCCGGGTGCTCGGCAACACTGATTTCAGTGCCGGCGTCGTCGACCCGACGACCGGGCCGGACGACCCCTACCTCGAGTCCTTCCAGGCTGCCATCGACGCGGGCGTCCCCTTTGTCATGGTGTCCCTGGCCAGCTACCCGCGGATCGACCCCGGTCATCTCGCGGTCTTCTCCTCACGTGTGATGCAGGTGATACTGCGCCAGCGGATGCGTTTCCAAGGCGTGATCGTGTCCGATGACCTGGGCGCGGCCGCGGCGGTGGCAGGCATGCCTGCGGCGGCCCGCGCAATCGGCTTCCTGTCGGCCGGGGGTGACCTGATCACCTCGGTGAGCCTGGCCGCGGCGACCGCCATGTACACCGCGGTCCTCACCCGGGTGGATCATAATCCGGACTTCCGCTCCGAGGTCGATTCCGCCGTCATGCGCATCCTCGCCGCCAAGCAGGCCTACGGCCTGCTGCCGTGCACGGCAGCAGGCTAGCGCCGCTCCACCGCGCCGGGCCGCTCCACCGGGCCGCTCCACCGGGCCGGGCCGCTCCAGTCCCTCAGCTCCGCTCGCCGCCTGGCTTCCACAGTACGTCGGCGTGTCCCGCATTGGCCTGGCGGGAGAGGATGAACAGCAGGTCAGACAGCCGGTTCAGGTAACGGGAGGGCAGCGGGCTCACCGAGTCGCCGTGCTCGCCGACCGTGGCCCACGCGCTCCGCTCGGCCCGGCGGGTGACGGTCCTGGCCATGTGCAGCAGCGTCGCTCCGGGGCTCCCGCCCGGCAGCAGGAAGCTGCGCAGCACCGGCAGCGACTCGTTAAAACCGTCGCACTCCTTCTCCAGCCGGGTGATGTAGGCCTCGTCGATCCGCAGCGGCGGGTAGGGCGCCGGCGTGCTGGTCACCGGGTTGGCGAGGTCGGCGCCGACGTCGAAGAGCTCATTCTGCACCCGGGAAAGCACCCGGACCAGATCCGGGGCGAGCTCACCGAAAGTAATCGCCATCCCGATCGCGCAGTTCGCTTCCTCCACGTCGGCGTAGGCGGCGAGGCGTGAATCTGTCTTAGCGGTCCGGCTGCCGTCGGCGAGTGCGGTGCTGCCGTCGTCGCCGGTACGGGTGTAGATCCGGGACAGCACGACGGGGTTTTCGCTACGGTTTCGCGACATGAACCCACCCTAAGGGAACCGGCGTACGGACGTAGCGGACGGCAGCCGCCAGCGATCGCGATAAAAAGTGATCGACGGATTGACCTGGGGTGTTCACATCGACCGTACGATGTGGCATCGTATGAGCACGATGCGTGATCACATTAGTGATCAGCAGCGGCTGGGACGCGCAAGGGTCTCAGTGGTTGTCACCGTACGTGTCTAGCATCAGGTTACGGTGAGCGTCGCGGACGTCCAGGTCCGGCGGTTCTCGGGGGCCCGCCGGACCTGGATACCAAGCCCAGCGCAAACGCCGCAAACCCCGCATAAGGCCCACGAGCCCCCGAGCCTGACCGATGACCACGGCGCGTTATTGTTCCCCTTATCCCTTTGAGGAGACCGCCGTGTATGACTACATCATCGTCGGCGCCGGAAGCGCGGGTTGCGTCCTGGCGGCGCGCCTGTCGGCGGATCCCAGTATCAGCGTCCTGCTCCTGGAAGCCGGGCCGGCCGATGGCGCCGTCGAGATACACGCGCCCGCCGCCCTGAACCGGCTGTTCCAGACCGAATACGACTGGAACTACACGACGGTCCCGCAGCATCGCGCCGCCGGGCGGAGCATTTACTGGCCGCGGGGCAAGGTGCTCGGCGGCTCGTCCTCGATGAACGCGATGATCTACATCCGCGGCAGCCGCGCGGACTTCCAGTCCTGGCGGGACGAGCACGGCTGCGCCGGCTGGGGGTATGCGGACCTGATGCCCTACTTCCGCCGGGCCGAGGACAACTCGCGCGGGCCTTCCGCCTATCACGGCACCGGCGGCCCGCTGAGTGTCACGGACCTGCGGTACAAGTCCGCGGCCTGCCAGGCGTTCATCGCGGCGGCGATCGAGCAGGGCGCGGCGGCCAACGAGGACTTCAACGGCCCGCGCCAGGACGGCGTGGGCTGGTACCAGGTCACCCAGCGCAACGGCCGCCGCTGCTCCGCCGCCACCGCCTACCTGCACCCCGCGATGCCAAGGCCGAACCTCACCGTTCACACCGATGCGCTGGTCACGAAGGTCATCATCGAAGCCGGCCGGGCTGTGGGCGTCGCCTACCAAAGGCACGGCCAGGCCGAGACCGCGCAGGCCGACGCGGAGGTCATCTTGTCCGGCGGCGCGGTCAACAGCCCTCAGCTGCTGATGCTCTCCGGCGTCGGCCCGGCGGACCACCTGATCGAGATGGGCATCGACGTGCTGGCGGACAGCCCGGGGGTCGGCGCCAACCTCGGCGACCATCCGGTGCTGCCGGTCATCTGGTCCACGCCGCGGCTTCGCGGCCTGTGGGAGAAGAGCGGCCACGCCAGCACGCTGCGCTGGCAGCTTACCCACCGCGGCCCGCTGACGAGCAACACGGCGGAGTGCGGCGGGTTCGCCCACTCCGAACCCGGGCTGCCCGCGCCAGACCTTCAGCTGCACGTGCTGCCCGCGCCGTACAGGAACCAGGGCCTGGCCGACCCCTCGCAGCGGGCGATGACGGTGCTTGTGGGCCTGGTCGACGTGGCCAGCCGGGGCCGGATCAGGCTGCGCAGCGCCGATCCCAGGCACCGGCCGGCCATCGATCCCGGCTACCTCTCCGATCCCGGGGACGCCCGGGCGCTGACGGCCGGGCTGAAGCTGGCCCGCGAGTTCGTGACGGCCAAGCCGATGGCGGAGATCTGCCAGAGCGAGGTGACACCCGGCGCGCACACCCGCTCCGACGCCGAGCTCCTTCAGTACGTGCGGACCAGCGTGGTGACCCTCTACCACCCGGTCGGGACCTGCGCGATGGGCGGCGAGTCGAGGTGGAACAGCGTCCTGGACCCCGAACTCCGGGTGCGCGGCGTGGCCGGCCTGCGGGTCGTGGACGCGTCGGTGATGCCGTCGGTGCCGCGGGGCAACACCAACGCGCCCGCCATCGCGATCGCCGAGCGCGCCGCCGACCTCATCGCCGGCCGCGCCCCGCTGGCCGCGGTCGATCCGGCCGAGCCCGTCGACGCGATGGCGATCGCGGGCAACGCGATCGCTCCCAGCGGCTATTCCGCCGGCCCCAGCGGCAACCCCAGCACCTAGCGTCCCGCGCCACAAGATCGTTCGTCAGTTTTGGTGGTCAGGACAACCAAAACTGACGAACGACCACTAACCTCAACGAGGCCGCCGCGGCCGGTACAGCCGCCCGTGCAGCAACGTCACCAGCGCCACCACCCGCCGCATATCCTGGTCCGTCCGGCCGAACGACGTCAGGTTCACCAGCGGCCGCATCCGCTGCCGGGTAATGGCCTTGGGCCGGGAGAGCTCGCGCAGCCCGTCCGCGCCGTGAATGCGCCCGAACCCCGACTCGCCCACGCCCCCGAACGGCAGCGCGGGCACGACCACGAACCCGATCACCGAATTGACCGACGTCATCCCGCTGCGCAGCGACCGTGCCGCGCTCATTCCCGCCGAACGGTCCTTGGTAAACACCGCCGCCCCGAGCCCGTACTTGCTCGTGTTGGCGAACGACACCGCCTCGGCCAGGTTCACCACCGGCGTGACCGTCACGGTCGGCCCGAACGTCTCCTCCGTCACCGCCGTGCTGTGCTCCGGCACGTCCGTCAGCACCACAGGAGCAACAAAAGCCCCAACAGAACCACCAGCACCACCAGAAACAGCAGCACCAGCACTCGCGCCAGAAACCAGCCGCCCGCCTCGCGCCAGCGCGTCCGCCACGTGCCGCGCCACGATCTCCCCCTGCGCGGGCGAGGTCATCGGCCCGTAGGCCGCCTCCGGATCGAGCCCGGGCCGCAGCCCGGAGACCCGCTTCGTCAGCCGCTCAAGGAAGCTGTGGTACACCGCGCGGGCCACGTAGACGCGCTCGATCCCTGTGCAGGTCTGGCCCGCGTTGGACATCGCGCCCCAGGCCGCGGCGTCGGCGGCCGCGTCGAGGTCGGCGTCGGCCGCGACCAGCAGGGCGTCCTTGCCGCCGCATTCGGCGATGACCGGGGTGAGGGTGTCGGCGGCGGCGGCCATCACCTTGCGCGCGGTGGCCGCGGACCCGGTGAAGGCGATCTTGGCCACGCCGCTGCGGGCCAGTGCCTCCCCGGTCGGGCCGGCCCCGGTGACGAGCTGGAGCACCGGCATCGGCTCACCGAAGATCCCCAGCGCCTCGCCGAACGACCGGACCAGCCAGTCCCCGCATCCCGGGGTCAGCTCCGACGGCTTGAACACGACCGCGTTCCCGGCGGCCAGCGCGTAGGCGATCGAGCCCACCGGGGTGAACACCGGGTAGTTCCACGGCCCGATCACGCCGATCACGCCCAGCGGCTGGTACTCCACCGTGCCGGCCTGATGGAGGGAGAAAAGCCCGCTGCGTACCCGCCGCGGCCGCAGCACCCGCCGGGCGTGCCTGGCGGCCCAGTCGATGTGCAGGATGGCCAGGATGACCTCGAGCTTGGCGTCGTCGAGCGGCTTGCCTGTCTCCTCGTGCACGAGCATGGCGAGCCGGCCCATGTACCTGGTCAGGTGCGATTTCCAGGCGAGCAGCCTGAGCCGCCGCCCGGACCAGCCGAGCCCGGCCCACCACACCGCCGCCTCGCGGGCCGCGGCCACGGCGGCGTCGACTTCACGGCTGCCTTGCTGGGGGAAGGTGGCCAGCACTTCCCCGGTCGCCGGGTTCATTGTCTCAAGCATCGGTGACCAGTAAAGCACCGAAGCTACGCTGGGGTAAGACCAGATCAAGGGGGACTTGCCGTGCCGTCGCGCCCGTACGTGCTGCTGAGCTGCGCTACCTCGGCGGACGGCTACCTGGACGACGCCAGCCCCCGGAGGCTGATCCTGTCCGGCCCCGCTGACCTGGACCGCGTCGACGAGCTGCGGGCAGGCTGCGACGCGATCGCGGTCGGCGCGCAGACGATCAGGACGGACGACCCCAGGCTGGCGATCCGCGACCCGCGCCGCCGCGCCCGCCGGGCCGCCCGCGGCCTGCCCGAGCACCCGGCCCGCGTCGGCCTGACGGCCAGCGGCGACCTGGACCCGCGGGCCCGTTTCTTCGCCCCCGGCGCGCTCCGCCTGCTCTACTGCGCCACCCCGGCGCTCGGCCCGGCCCGCGCCCGCCTAGGGGGCAGCGCCGTGCTCATCGACGCCGGTGACCCGCTTTCCCTCGATTTCGTTCTTTCCGATTTGGCCGAACGGTCCATGGTGCGTGTTCTTGTCGAAGGCGGCGCCCGCGTGCTAGGCCAGTTCCTGGCCCAGGACCTGGCCGATGAGTTCCAGCTGGCCGTGGCGCCCTTCTTCGTGGCGCAGCCAGGCGCCCCCCGGTTCAGCCTGCCCGCAGCGCAGGCTGCCCCCATGACGCTCGCCCCCATGACGCTGGCCGAGGCGCACCGGGTCGGCGAGATGGTCCTGCTGCGCTACCTGCTGGGGCCCGGCGGTCCGGAGCACCGGTTCCTGCGCTGGGCCATCGAGCTGTCCCGGCTGTGCCCGCGGTCGGATTCCGCCTTCTCCGTCGGCGCGGTCATCGTCGGCGAGGACGGCGAGGTGCTGGCCACCGGGTTCTCCCGCGAGCAGGAGGATCACGATCACGCCGAGGAGGTGGCGCTGCGCAAGCTGGGCTGGTCCGACCCGCGGCTGCGGCACGCCACCTTGTACAGCTCGCTGGTGCCCTGCGGGGCCCGAGCCTCGCGCCCGGCGACCTGTGTCAGGCACATCGTGGCGGCCGGGATCCCGAAGGTCGTCTTCGCCTGGGACGAGCCCCCGGTCTTCACCGGCGGCGAGGGCGCGGACCAGCTCCGCGCCGCCAGCGTGGCCGTCACGGAGATCCGCGACCTGGCCGCCCGCGCCAGGTCGGTCAACGCTCACCTGTTCAGCCGCGGCCGCTCCTCGTAGCTAAGAGCCGCTTCAGACTCGATCAGAACAGCGTGTTCTCGCGCTCGATCCCGCGCATCGTGTCGTAGTCCAGGACTACACAGCGGATCCCGCGATCTTCGGCCAGCGTTCGCGCCTGCGGCTTGATCGACTGCGCAGCCAGCACCCCCTTGACCGGCCGGAGTAGCGGGTCACGGTTCAATAGCTCAAGGTAGCGGGTCAACTGCTCTACAGCGTCGATCCCGGCCACTCGCTTGATCTCTACCGCGACGTGGCCCCCTCCGCTCGAAGCGGTTCCCTCGGTAGAACCGGACCCGCCGATCTCGCCATGCCGTTTGATCGCCACGGCGACGCTGCGGCCGGATCCGTCCCGGCACATCAGGTCGACCGGTCCGATCGGGGTCGGGTACTCGCGCCGGACCAGCCGCCAGCCGTCGCCGAGCAGGTCGAGCTGGACGGCGAGCAGCTCCTGCAGGTGCGACTCCACCCCGTCCTTGACCAGTCCCGGGTCGACGCCAAGCTCGACCGAGGTGTCGCTGATCACCTCGGTGATCGTGATCGCGAGCGTCTCGCCCGCCTTGTTGGTGACCGACCACAGCCCTGGCTTCTCGGTGAGCCGGCACGGCGGCGACATCCAGTTCAGCGGCTTGTACGAGCCGCCGTCCGAGTGCACGAGCACCGACCCGTCGGCCTTGACGATGAGCAGGCGCAGGGCAGCGGGCAGATGGGCGGTGAGCCTGCCGACGTAGTTGACGGAGCACCTGGCAATGACGAGCCGCACGTTCGGTAACTCTAGCTCGCATAGCCTTGATAGGCGTGAGCCCGCGCAAGATCCGCCGTGAGCGCTCCGGCCCTCCGGGGTCTGTACCCGGGCCCGAGCGCGTCGAATCGTGGCCCGACGGGGACTGGGTGGTCCGGCCCGTCCCCGGGGCGGGTACGGCCAAGGCGTACCGTTGTCCGGGATGTGACCAGGAGATCGTGCCCGGCACCCCGCATCTGGTCGCCTGGCCCGCCGACAGCGTGGCCATGGGCGTGGAGGAGCGCAGGCACTGGCACCGGCCGTGCTGGCAGCACCGGCTGCGCCGCGGACGGCGCGAGCGCAGGAGAGGAAATCCGTGACCGAGATCAGGGCCGCCACCATGCTCCCTGGTCCCGCCCGCGATGACGCTGCCCGCGCACTGGGACCGACCCTGACCGGGAACAGCGCTCCGCCGAACGATAGCCAACCGCGCCAGAGCCCGGATCCCTCGGCTGGTACCGGGGATCCGGGCTCGTGCCTGCGCGGCTACCGGGAGGCGATCACCGCGCCGTAACCAGCTCGGCTGCGGTCTCCGTGCCCGTGCTGACCGTGCCCGCGCTGACCGCCGGGGCCTGGCGGCGGCCCGGCAGGAACAGCGCGGCGGCCGCGCCGACCGCCACCGCGGCCGCGCCGACCCAGACCGCGGGAGCCAGGCCGGAGACGAAGGCGGCACTGCTGGTGTAACCGCCGTGGGCCGAGAACACCGCGCCGAGGACGGCGATCCCGAACACGCCGCCCAGTTCCCTGATCGCGTTGTTGGCGCCGGAGGCGATGCCCTCCTGGTCGCGGCGTACCGAGCTGAGCACCACGTTGGCGACGGGCGCGAAGAACAGCGACATGCCGATGCCGGAGACCACGAACGCCGGGACGAGCGTGGCGTAGGGCACGGTCGGGCTGGTCACCGCGGCCAGCCAGCCGAGGCCGATGGCCTGCAGGGCCAGGCCGGTGGCGAGCAGCGCCCGCCCGCCGATGCGGTCCGAAAGCGCGCCGGCGACGGGGGCGATGAAGACCGGCATCGCGGTCCACGGCAGCGTCCTCAGCCCGGCCTGCAGCGGGCTGTAGTGCTGGACGACCTGGAGGAACTGCGCGAGCAGGAAGATCGAGCCGAACATCCCGAAGAACATGAGCAGCGAGGCGCCGTTGGTCAGGGTGAAGCTGCGGCTGCGGAACAGGTGCATCGGCAGCATCGGCTGGCGCGCCCGCAGTTCCCAGCCAACGAACGCCGCCACCAGCAGGGTGCCGATCACGAGGGGCGGCAGCACGGTGACGCTGGTCCAGCCGTGGTCGTTGCCGCGCACCACGCCGAGGACGATGCCGAGCAGGCCGACGCTGGCCAGGATCAGGCCGGGCAGGTCCAGGCTGGTCGAGGAGCCGTAGCTTTCCGTCAGCCGGGCCCGGGCGATCGGCAGCAGCGCGATGCCGATCGGCACGTTCAGCCAGAAGATCCACTGCCAGGATGCGCCTTCGACGACCGCCCCGCCGACCAGCGGCCCGATCGCGACGGCCAGGCCGCCGACGGCGCCCCAGGCGCCGAGCGCCAGGCCGCGCCGTTCCGGCGACACGGCCGCCGACAGCAGCGTGAGGGTCAGCGGGATCACGATCGCGGCGCCGACGCCCTGCACGGCCCGGGCGGCCACCAGCCACCCGATGCCCGGCGCGAGCGCGGCGGCGGCCGACCCGGCGGTGAACAGGCCGAGGCCCGCCACGAACAGGCGGCGGCGGCCGTACCGCTCGCCCAGCGTGGCCCCGGTGAGCAGCAGTACCGCGAAGGTGAGGGTGTAGGCGTTGACGGTCCACTGCAGCCCCTCGAGCGAGGCGTGCAGGTGGTTCCTGATCGCGGGCAGCGCCGTGGTCACCACCAGGTTGTCGAGCGACGCCATGAACAGGGCGGCCGAGGTGACCGCGAAGGTCCATGCGCTGCGGGGTTTCGTAGTCATTGCCTTCACTTCCTTAGTAGTGAGTAGTCACTAACTTAGCGTGTCAAAAAAAATACCCGGGTCATTTCGGGCACCAGCTTGTCCACCGCTCGTCGACGGAGGGCAGGTCAAGCGCGGCGGCCACGTTCATCAGCATGCCCATGGCGAAGAACTCCACCACCGGCTGGAAGGGCAGCCCGGTCAGCCGCTCGGCCAGCTCCCAGAGGCGCTTGAAGCCGTCCCGGGTCGCCGCCCGGACCTCGGGGTCGTCGCACGCCGCATAGGCCTGCATCTGCATCAGGAGCAACGTCCGGTCGTCGAGGAGAACCTCGTAGGCGTCACCCATCGCCGTCAGCGCCTCGTCTCCCGTGAGGCCGTCGGCGGCTGCGATGAAGGTGTCCCGCACCCGCTGGAAGCACCGCTCCACGAGCGCGAGGAACAAGGCCTTCTTGGTCGGGAACAGCCGGAACAGGTACGGCTGGCTGATCCCGGCCTGGCGGGCGACATTCTCGGTCGAGGTCCCGGCCAGCCCGTGCGCCGCGAACTCGGCGACCGCGGCCTCGAGCACCAGCTCGCGGCGTTCCGCGGCGGGCATTCGCTGCCTCGTCTGGCGCTGGCTGGGCTGGCGCTGGCTGGGCTGGCGCTGGCTGGGCTGGCGCTGGCTGGGCTGGCGCTGGCCGGTCCGCTGCCGGCTGGGCTGCTGCTGCTTGGTCTCGGTCACAACACCTAAGTTAGTGATGACTCACTACTTTGTCAAGAGGGTAGGCTGTGCCGGCTGCACCGAGACGCGGGGTTCGCTGAGCAGCGGGGCTTCCCGGCGGCCTACAATGCCTCGAAGAATGCCGCGACTGACCGAATTCGGGTTCGGACAGCCTAGCGCTGCCTGCGCCGGTGACCGCTCAGTGACCGACTCGGAGGGTCTCTTGTACCTGTTCGATCTCACCGGCAAGGTGGCCGTCGTCACCGGGGGGACCCGCGGCATCGGCTTGATGATAGCGCGCGGGCTGCTGCAGGCGGGGGCGTCGGTCTACGTCAGCTCGCGCAAGCCCGAGGCCGGCGACGCGGCGGTCGCGGAACTGGCCGAGCTCGGCCGGGTGGTGTCGCTGCCCGCCGACCTGGCGCGCGAGGAGGAATGCGTGCGGCTGGCCGCCGAGGTGGGCCGCGCCGAGGAGCGCGTCCACATCCTGGTCAACAACGCCGGCGCCAACTGGGCCGCGGCCCTGGCGGAATTCCCGGCCGCCGGCTGGGACAAGGTTGTCGACCTCAACCTCAAGACGCCGTTCTACCTCACCCGGGCGTTCCTGCCGCTGCTGGCGGCGGCGGGGACCGCCGACGACCCGGCCCGGGTCATCAACATCGGCAGCATCGACGGGCTGCGGGTGCCCGAGCTCCATATTTACTCCTATGCGGCCAGCAAGGCCGGGCTGCACCAGCTCACCCGCGTGCTCGCCCGCGAGCTCGGGCCGCGGCACATCACCGTCAACGCGGTGGCGCCGGGCCCGTTCGAATCGAAGATGATGGCGGCGACCCTGGCCGCCCGCGGCGACGAAATCGCGGCCGCCTCCCCGCTCGGGCGCATCGGGCGTGCTGACGACATGGCCGGCGTCGCGGTGTACCTGAGCGGCCGCGGGGGGGCCTACGTGACCGGTGCCGTCATCCCGGTGGACGGCGGTATCTGGGCGGCGAGCTGACCTGCCGGGCCGAGATCAGGCTGACGCCAGTAGCACTCGATGTCGGCGCCGGTGCGCCACCCGTCGGCCAGCGCGGCCCAGTGCGCCGCCTGGCCCGCGCAAGCGCGAGGTTAGCTCGCTCGCCAGGACGTCCGCCACAAGGCCGGCTCGCTGGCCGCCTCGGCCACCGCGTAGGCACGCGCCGGAAGCAGCCGCAGTCCCGGGCTGACCGGGATGACGCCGGACAGTTCGAGGTGCGCACATCTGGTCAGCACCTCGATCCCCCCGATGGCCAGCGTGACGCTGGTGTCGCAGCGCCCGGAGTGAAAGGCGGCCAGCCTGCCGGCGCTGATCCTGGCCTTCAGGGCGGTGATGTCGAAGTCGATCGCGAGGCCGAACGGCACGGTGATCACCTCGCGCCCGCCGGCCACGATGGTGACCGAAGGCTGCTGGCTGGTGGTGACCCGGTGGGCGGCCAGGTCGACCAGTTCGGCGCGGCCGGGCGCGGCCAGGGTACGGCGGGCCGCGACGGCGAACCCGCTATGCGCCCGCCAGCCCGCCAGGAGCTGGCCGATCAGGTCGACGTCCAGGAGGCCGGCGGCCTGGACCGAGGCCTCGTGGACG
Organism: uncultured Actinomycetes bacterium; assembly: GCA_963739615.1. Taxonomy (GTDB): domain Bacteria; phylum Actinomycetota; class Actinomycetes; order Streptosporangiales; family Streptosporangiaceae; genus Palsa-504. The sequence goes on along the minus strand of CAVUBD010000025.1, from coordinate 129,441 downwards.
GCGGCCCGGCGCGTCGCCTCCGGCAGGTTCCCCAGGTCGCCGCCCAGGTGGCCGGCGGCGTCCGCGGAACCGATGTGATGCGCCAGCGCCCCCAGGGCATCCTCGCCCGCGCCGAACAGCAGCCCCATCGCGGTGCGCGGGCGCCTGCGCACGGCGGCCGTCACCGTTGCTCGCCCAGGGTCAGGTTCATGGTCATCCGCGGAAACATTTCCATCCTCCGCCCGTTGCTAACCTACTGCTCAGAGAGCACGCAGGGGCCGCTGATACAGCGGCTTCCGGCCGAGCCGGGCGGGCCGCGCCGGACGTTACGGCTCGGGAGTGAGCCAGAGGACGCCGAGTGGGGGCAGCGTGATGACGGCCGAGGCCGGCTCGCCGTGCCAGGGCAGCGGCTCCGCCTCGATGACACCCAGGTTGCCGACGCCGCTGCCGCCGTACACCTCCGCGTCGGTGTTGAGGACCTCCCGCCACCGGCCGGCCGGGCAGGCCCAGCCGGTAATCCCGATGCGGCACCGCGGAGAAATTCGCGATGCAGGCGAGTACCTCGGGTGTGCCGTCCGCGGCGTCAGGGCCCGGGGGAGCGGCGAAGCGGAGGAAGGACAGCGTGTTGCCCAGGGCGTCGTTGGAGTCGATCCAGCTGAATCCGGCCGGCGAGGCGTCGAGCTCCCACAGCGCGGCGGTCCTGCGGTAGATCCCGTTCAGGTCGCGGGAGAGCTGCTGCATGCCCCGGTGGATGTCGAAGTCGAGCACCCACCAGTCCAGCCCGTTGTCGGCCGACCACTCACTGACCTGGCCGAACTCCGAGCCCATGAACAGCAGTTGCTTGCCAGGATGCGCCCACATGTACGCGAGCAGCGACCGCAGCCCAGCGAACTTGCGCCATTCGTCACCCGGCATCTTGCCGATCAGCGAGCCCTTCCCGTGCACCACCTCGTCGTGCGACAGCGGCAGGACGAAATTCTCCGAGAACGCGTAGATCAGCGAGAACGTCATCTCGTTGTGGTGGTACTGGCGGTAGACCGGGTCCTGGCTCATGTAGGAGAGCGTGTCGTGCATCCAGCCCATGTTCCATTTGAAGCCGAACCCGAGCCCGCCCAGGTAGACCGGCCGGGTCACGCCGGGCCACGCGGTCGACTCCTCGGCGGTCATCGTGATGCCCGGCACGCGCTTGTAGGTGGTGGCGTTGACCTCCTGCAGGAACGAGATCGCCTCGAGGTTCTCCCGGCCGCCGTACTGGTTCGGGGTCCACTCGCCGTCCTTGCGCGAATAGTCCAGGTACAGCATGGACGCGACCGCGTCGACGCGCAGCCCGTCGATGTGGAATTCCTCCAGCCAGTAGACCGCGTTGGCGACCAGGAAATTGCGCACCTCGATGCGCCCGAAGTTGAAGATCAGCGTGCCCCAGTCAGGTTGGCTGCCGCGTCGCGGGTCGGCGTGCTCATAGAGCGGGGTGCCGTCGAACTGCGCCAGCGCCCATTCGTCCCGCGGGAAGTGCGCGGGCACCCAGTCGAGCAGCACGCCGATGCCGGCCTGGTGCAGCGCGTCGACCAGGTAGCGGAAGTCGTCCGGGCTGCCGAACCGCGACGTCGGCGCGTAGTACGAGGTGACCTGGTAGCCCCACGAGCCGCCGAACGGGTGCTCGGCGACGGGCAGCAACTCCACGTGCGTGAAGCCGAGGTCGGTGACGTATTCGGCGAGCTGGCTGGCGAGCTCGCGGTAGGAGAGCCCGAGCCGCCACGAGCCCAGGTGCACTTCGTAGATGCTCATCGGCTCGCGCACCGGCTGGCGCCCGGCGCGCGCCGCGACCCAGCCGGCGTCGCTCCAGGCGTACCGCGAGGTGAACACCACCGAGGCGGTGGCGGGCGACCGCTCGGTGGCCAGGGCCAGCGGGTCGGCCTTCTCCCGCCACACCCCGTCCGGACCGCAAATCGCGTACTTGTACCTGGTGCCGTCGCCCACGCCAGGTACGAAAAGCTCCCACACGCCCGAGGCACCGAGCGAGCGCATCGGGTACGCGCTGCCGTCCCAGTAGTTGAAGTCCCCGGTGACGCGGACACCGTGGGCGTTCGGGGCCCAGACCGCGAAAGACGTCCCGGTGGCCAGGCCGACCTCGCGGACGTGCGCGCCGAGTACGCGCCACAGCTCCTCGTGCCTGCCCTCACCGATCAGGTACAGGTCGATCTCGCCGAGCGTGGGCAGGTAGCGGTACGGGTCATCGAGCACCGTCTCCTCGTCCTGCGATCCGGCGTACGAAGCGGCGATCCGGTAGTCGGGCACCTTCTCGTCCGGCAGGGTGACGGTGAAGACTCCCTGGTGCAGATGCTCCATGGGGAACCGGCGGCCGTCGTCGAGCACCACCGCGACCGAGGTCGCGAGCGGCCGGAGCGCCCGGACGATGCCCCCGTCCGGTCCGGGGTGGGCGCCGAGGACCGAATGGGGGTCATGATGGTTCCCGGCGACAATCCGCTCGATTTCGCCCAGGGTGGGTTCAGTATGTGTCATGTCTACAATTCGGCGATAGATTCCAGTGGAATGGACAGCCAGGTGGGGCGGTTCCTGGCCTCATATATGACTTCATAGACCGCCTTGTCAAGCAGGAGCGCGCGCAGCGGTACCGAATTCTCGGCTGGGTCCAGGCCGCCGGCCGCGGCGTAGCCCGCGCAGAAGGCCTCGCTGTTGCGCCGCACCCAGCTGGTGGCCTTCAGCGCCAGGGTGGCCGCATCCGGGTGCGTCAGCAGCTGGTGCCTGGCCGCGTAGTCGAACGAGCGGAGCATGCCGGCCACGTCCCGCAGCGGGGAGGACCGGGCCCGGCGCTGCGCCAGCGGACTGGCAGGCTCGCCCTCGAAGTCCAGCACCACCCAGCCGGTCTGAGTCCGCATCACCTGGCCCAGGTGGTAATCCCCGTGCACGCGCTGAGCCGGGATCGGCTCGATCAGCTTGGCCAGGCTGGAGTAGGCGTTCCCGACCTTGTCGGCGTACCTGGCCAGCTCGGGCACCTCGGCCGTGGCCATGTCGAGCCGCCGGAACATCTGCTCGGCCAGCTCGCGGATGGCCTCGGGCTCGAGCTCGGACTGGCCGAACGCGTCGGCCAGGTCCCGGTGGACCTGCGCGGTCGCGGCGCCGAGCCGCTCGGCCTCGCCCGCGAAGTCGCCGCCGACCTCGCCCGCGCGGGCCCCTTCGGTCGCGTACAGGTCGCGCACGCTGGTCGCCGCCAGCGACCAGCCATCCGAGGCCGCGCGGAGGTAGCGGGACAAGATGGCCAGTACCGTCGTGGCGCCCTCTATCCTGGTCTCGACCCAGCCGTAGGGCTCCGCGATGTGCGAGGAACCCAGCTCCGCCAGCGCCGACGCCACCTCCAGGTCCGGGTTGGGCCCCGGGGTGACCCGGCGGAAGACCTTGAAGATGGCGCTCTCGCCGAACACCAGGCTGGTGTTGCTCTGCTCGCCGGTGAGCACCAGGCTGTCGAGCCCCGATTCGATCTCCGCCCCGGGAATCCGGCAGAACCGCAGCGTGCCTACGGTCCGCATCGCCACGATCGCGTCGAGCAGGGCCCGGGTCAGGGCCGAGTCGTGCAGCGCGTCGTAGACCTGCAGCCCGGCGTGGGTCCCGATCCGCGCGTGCCTGAGCCGGGACGGGAGCCGCGCGCGGGTGCCGATGAAGAGCTGGTAGCAGTCTGATGTCGCGCCGTGCGAGACGGTGACGAGCAGGTGCCGCATGCCTGGGTCACCCGGGATGATCGCGGTGTCGGCCACGATCGCGAGGTCATGGACGGTCCGCCCCTTGCCCGCGAACCATCGCTGCTTGACCAGCCAAGTCGCCAGTGTGTCTTCGAACGTCATGAGCTTGGCATTCCCCCTCCCCCTGGCTGGACCCGGCAAACACGCTCCGGGCGGTTTGTGGGGATAAGCCAGCTCAGGATCACTGCTGGCGGCTCTCGCGCGGCGCGGGCAGCTGGCCAGGGGCGGACGACGCGTTCTCCCCGGCGACGGGCCGGTCCGCTCTGGCCGCCGGGAGCTGGAACCAGTAGAACCCGTGGCCTGGCAGCGTCAGCAAGTAGCTGAGCTCGCCGATCTTCGGGAACGTCACCCCGCCCATGCATTCCACCGGCGTGACGCCCATGAACCGGCGCAGGTCGAGCTCCACCGGCTGCGGGAACCTGGACAGGTTGTTGACGCACAGGATGCGGTCCGAGCCGTCGGTGTAGCCGTTATCGGAGACCGGCAGCCGCACGAAGGCCAGCACGCTCGGGTTGGAGGAGGTCAGCTCCTCGTAGACGCCGGTGCCGAAGACCGGGTGCCGCTTGCGGATCTCGATCATCCGCCTGGTCCACTGCAGCAGCGAGCCGGCGTTGCGCTGCTGGGCCTCGACGTTCAGCGCCTGGTAGCCGTAGATCGCGTCCATGATGGGCGGCAGGTAGAGCCGCTGCGGGTCGCACTGGGAGAAGCCGCCGTTGCGGTCGGGCGTCCACTGCATCGGCGTCCGGACGCCGTCCCTGTCGCCCAGCCAGATGTTGTCGCCCATGCCGATCTCGTCGCCGTAGTACAGCACCGGCGAGCCGGGCAGCGACAGTAGCAGCGCGGTGAACAGCTCGAGCTGATCGCGGTCGTTCTCGATCAGCGGCGCCAGCCGCCGCCTGATCCCGATGTTCGCCTTCATCCGGGGATCCTTGGCGTACTCGGCGTACATGTAGTCGCGCTCGTCGTCGGTGACCATCTCCAGCGTCAGCTCATCGTGGTTGCGCAGGAAGATGCCCCACTGGCAGCCGGCCGGGATGGCCGGGGTCTGGGCCAGGATCTCCGAGATCGGGTAGCGCTGTTCCCGCCGCACGGCCATGAAGATGCGCGGCATCAGCGGGAAGTGGAATGCCATGTGGCACTCGTCGCCGCCGATCTCGGGGTCCCCGAAGTACTCGATCACGTCGGCGGGCCACTGGTTGGCCTCGGCCAGCAGCACCCGGTCGGGGTAGAGCTTGTCGATCTCGGACCTGATCCGCTTCAGGTACTCGTGCGTCTCCTTCAGGTTCTCGCAGTTCGTGCCCTCCCGCTCGTACAGGTACGGCACGGCGTCGAGGCGGAAGCCGTCGATGCCGAGGTCCAGCCAGAACCGCAGCACCTCGATCATCGCGTCCTGGACCCTGGGGTTCTCGAAGTTCAGGTCCGGCTGGTGGGAGAAGAAGCGGTGCCAGTAATACTGGCCGCGGACCGGGTCGAAGGTCCAGTTGGACTGCTCGGTGTCGACGAAGATGACCCGGGCGCCTGCGTACCGGTCGTCGGTGTCGGACCACACGTAGAAATCGCCGAACGGGCCGTCCGGATCGCTGCGGGACGCCTGGAACCACGGGTGCTGGTCGCTGGTGTGGTTCATGACCAGGTTGGCGATGACCCGGATGCCCCGCTTGTGCGCCTCGTCGACCAGGGTGACGAAATCGCCGATGTTGCCGTACTCGGGCAGCACGGACATGAAGTCGGAGATGTCGTAGCCGCCGTCGCGCAGCGGCGAGGTGTAGATCGGCAGCAGCCAGATGCAGTCGATGCCGAGCCATTCCAGGTAGTCGAGCCGGGAGATCAGCCCGCGCAGGTCGCCGGTGCCGTCACCGGTGGAATCCTGGAAGCCCCGGATGAGCACCTCATAGAAGACGGCGCGCTTGTACCACTCGGGGTCGCGCGGCTTGTCGACGTTGAACGAGTCGGTTATCGCCTCGTGAGGCTCGGTCACGGCAAGATCTCCTGGGTCTTACTGGTTCACGCACGGTCTTACAGGCTCGGGGTGACGGTGAAGATGTGGGCAGGCCGCGTCGCCGGGTCCAGACGCACGTAGTTGGCGGGTCCCCACTGAAAGGACTCGCCTGTCAGTTCGTCTGTCACGGTGAACTCGCGATCCATGCCGAGAGCGGGCATATCCAGCCAGACCGTCGCCTCCCTGGTCTGGTGCGGGTCGAGGTTGACGACGACCAGTACGGTATCGCTCCCCGCCCTTCCCGGAATTCTATCCGCGCGCTTGGAGAAACACATCAGTTCGGGCTGGTCAACGGCGTGAAACTGCAAGTTCCGCAGCCAGTGCAGCGCGGGGTGCGCTCTCCTGATCCGGTTCAGCTCCGTGATGTAATCGGCGATGCCGACGCCGTCCCTGGCGGCCGCTTCCCAGTCTCGCGGCCGGAACTGGTACTTCTCCGAGTCCATGTATTCCTCGCTGCCTGGCCTCAGCGGTACGTTCTCGCATAGTTCGTACCCGGAATAGATGCCGTAAGTCGGGGAGAGCATGGCCGCGAGGACGGCCCGGATCTTGAACGCGGGAACCCCGCCGTGCTGCAGGTACTCGGTCAGGATGTCCTGGGTGTTGGTGAAGAAGTTGGGCCGCATGTACGGCGCCGCGGAGCGCGCCAGCTCGAGCATGTACTCGGTCAGCTCCCGCACGCCGTTACGCCAGGTGAAGTACGTGTAGGACTGGTGGAAGCCGATCTTCCCCAGGGTGTGCATCATGGCCGGGCGGGTGAACGCCTCGGCCAGGAAGAGCACGTCGGGGTCGGTGGCGTGGACCTGGCCGAGCAGCCATTCCCAGAACCGCAGCGGCTTGGTGTGCGGGTTGTCGACGCGGAAGATCCGGACGCCGTGGTCGATCCAGTACCGGACGATCCGCAGCATCTCCGCGTAGATACCGGCCGGGTCGTTGTCGAAGTTCAGCGGGTAGATGTCCTGGTACTTCTTCGGCGGGTTCTCGGCGTAGGCGATGGAGCCGTCCGCGCGGGTGGTGAACCACTCCGGGTGCGCGGAGACCCACGGGTGGTCAGGCGAGGCCTGCAGCGCCAGGTCCAGCGCGATTTCCAGGCCGACCTCGTGGGCCCGGCCGACGAACGCGTCCCAGTCGTCAATCGTGCCCAGGTCCGGGTCGACGGCGTCGTGCCCGCCGTCGGGGGAGCCGATCGCCCACGGCGAGCCCGGATCGCCTTCGTGCGGGATCAGGGTGTTGTTCTTGCCCTTCCTGAACGTCGTCCCGATCGGGTGCACCGGCGGGACGTAGACCACGTCGAACCCCATCGCCGCGATCGCGTCGAGCCGCTTGGCCGCGGAGCGCAGCGTGCCCGAGGCCGGCGGCCTGCGGCCCATTGGATCAATCTGAACCCCTTCAGAGCGGGGGAAGAACTCATACCAGGAGCCGAAAATCGCCCGCTCCCTGTCCACCTGGAGCGACAGCGGCCGGGATCTGGTCAGCAGCTCGCGCAGCGGCCAGGTCTCGCAGATGGCGGTGATGAGCGGATCCTCTGTCGCCGCGAGCCGGTCCCAGGGCGTCAGCCCGCGGTCGCGCATCTTCGCGACCAGCGCGCGCAGCGCGGTGCGGGCCGCCGCGGCCCGGCTCCCCCCTGGCGGCTGCGGAATCCGGCGCGCGGCGCGCTCGAACAGCAGCGCGCCCTCGGTCAGCATCAGCTCCACATCCTGGCCCGCCGGTATCTTGATGGCCGCGTTGTGGTGCCAGGTCGCGATCGGGTCGGACCACGCCTCCACGTGAAAGCGCCACGGGCCCTCGCGGGTCGGGGTCACCTCGGCGCCCCAGCGGTCGGTGCCGGGTGCGAGCTGGCGCATCCGGGCCATCGGGAGTGCCTTGCGGTCAGGGCCTTTCAGCACCACGCCAGCGGCGATGATGTCGTGACCCTCGCGGAAAACGGTGGCGCTTACCTCGAAGGTCTCGCCGTTCACGGCCTTCGCCGGGCGGCGCCCGCAGTCGACCGCGGGCTCGACGTCAAGGATCGGGATTCGTCCAATCACCATGCAACGCTACCGAGGACAGGGCCCTTCATGCCACCGTGGGCGGGCCTAAAAAAACCGTGGCGCGGCTATTAGGCGGGCGGATGAGTTTAACCACCGTTCGTTCGGGGTAATTTGAATTAATTTTCCCCATCGTCCGCAGCCGGTTCATGATCGGCGGCCAGCTGGCGGGTTCGGCGTAGCGGGCGCGGACCCAATAAGGTCGGCCCGTGAGAGCGATTCGCCGGTTCACCGTCCGCGTTACCCTGCCCGAGCCGCTGGCCGCGTTGCACGGCCTGATGCTGAACCTCCGGTGGTCCTGGCATGGCCCGACCGCCGACCTGTTCGCATCGATCGATCCCGATGCCTGGCAGGCGTCGGGCGGCGATCCGATCGCGATGCTCAGCGCCCTGCCGTCGGCGCGGATCGCCGAGCTCGCGGCCGACGAGGAATTCCTCGGCCGGCTCGGCGAGGCCGAACGGGACCTGCGGCAGTACATGTCGGAGCCGCGCTGGTACGCGTCCGGCCCCGCCGCGATCGCGTACTTCTCGCCCGAGTACGGCATCACCGCCGCGCTGCCGCAGTACTCGGGCGGCCTGGGCATCCTGGCCGGTGATCACCTGAAGTCGGCGAGCGACCTCGGCGTGCCGCTGATCGCGGTCGGCCTGCTTTACCGCCATGGCTACTTCACCCAGTCGCTGTCCGCCGACGGCTGGCAGGCCGAGCGCTACCCGTCCGACGACCCGAACGGGCTGCCGTTCGAGCTGCTCCGCGGCGCTGACAGCACCCCGGTGCACGTGCGCGTGGGCCTGACCGCGGGCCGGAAGCTGTCCGCCCAGGTGTGGGTGGCCCAGGTCGGCCGGGTCCCGCTGCTGCTGCTCGACTCCTACGTGGAGGAGAACGAGCCCGACCTGCACGAGGTCACCGACCGGCTGTACGGCGGCGGCAGCGAGCACAGGCTCCGGCAGGAACTGCTGCTCGGCATCGGCGGGGTACGTGCGGTCCGGGCGTTCTGCGCGCTGCGCGGATTCCCCGCGCCCGAGGTGTTCCACACCAACGAGGGCCACGCCGGGTTCCTCGGCCTTGAGCGGATCCGCGAGTACGCCGAGCAGGGCCTGAGCTTCGACGAGGCCCTCGAGGTCGGCCGGGCCGGCACGGTGTTCACCACGCACACCCCGGTCGCCGCGGGCATTGACCGGTTCGAGCGCAGCATGATCCGGGAGCACTTCGCCGGCGATCCGCTGCTGCCCATCGACCGGGTGCTCGCGCTGGGGGCCGAGACCTACCCGGGCGGCGACCCCGACGTGTTCAACATGGCCGTCATGGGCATGCGGCTGGCCCAGCGGGTCAACGGCGTCTCGAAACTGCACGGCCAGGTGAGCCGGGAGATGTTCGCCGGCCTGTGGCCGGGCTTCGACACCAGCGAGGTGCCCGTCGGCTCGGTTACCAACGGCGTGCACACCCCCACCTGGGTGGCGCCGGAGGTCCTGCTGCTCACCGGCACCTCGCCGGGCGAGGCGACCGGCTGGGACTGGGAGCGGGCCGCCGCGTCGCCGCCCGGCCTGCTCTGGGAGGCCAGGCACGTGCTGCGCGCGCGGCTCGTGCGCGAGACCCGGCGGCGGCTGCGCGCCTCCTGGCGCCAGCGGGGCGCGTCCGACGCCGAGCTGACCTGGATAGATGACGTGCTAGACGAGGACGCCCTCACGATCGGGTTCGCCCGGCGGGTTCCTTCCTACAAGCGGCTCACGCTCATGCTGACCGATCCCGAGCAGCTCAGCCAGCTGCTGAACGACCCCGCGCGGCCGCTGCAGATCGTCGTCGCGGGCAAGGCGCATCCCGCCGACGAGGGCGGCAAGGGGCTGATCCAGCAGATGGTCCAGTTCGCCGACTCTCCCGACGTGCGCCGCCGGATCGTGTTCCTGCCCGACTACGACATGGCCATGGCGCACGCGCTGGTGCAGGGGTGCGACGTCTGGCTGAACAACCCGCTGCGCCCGCTCGAGGCCTGCGGCACGTCCGGCATGAAGGCCGCGCTGAACGGCGGGCTCAACCTGTCGGTGCGCGACGGCTGGTGGGATGAGTGGTACGACGGCGGGAACGGGTGGGCGATACCGTCTGCCGGCGGCGTGGCCAACCCCGCCCGGCGCGACGAGCTGGAGGCCACGGCGCTGTACGAACTGCTCGGCAAGTCGGTGGGGCCGCTGTTCTACGACCGCGACGCGGACGGGATCCCGCTGGGCTGGGTGGAGCGGATCAGACACACGTTCCGCTCCCTCGGACCCAAGGTGCAGGCGGAACGGATGGTCAGGGAGTACGTGACCACGCTGTACGTGCCGGCCGCGGCGGCCTCCCGCCGGCTGGCCGACGGTGACGGCTTCGGGCCCGCCAGGGAACTGGCCGCCTGGAAGAAGCGCGTGGTGGCGGCGTGGCCGCAGGTGCGGATCGAGCACGTGGAGTCGGAGGCGGCCGGGCAGGCCCTGGGGTCAGCGCTCGAGGTGCGGGTCCTGGTGGCGCTCGGCGAGCTCACCGAGGACGATGTCACGGTAGAGGTGGTGTACGGACGGCCCGGCGACGATGATGAGATCGTGCACCCCGCCTACGCCACGCTGACCGCGGAGGGAGCGGCCGGCTCCCCCGGGCTGCTGCGTTACTCCGGTGAGCTGCCGCTTGACCGGCCCGGCTCTTTCGGGTACACGGTGCGGGCCCTGCCGAGGCATCCGCTGCTCGACAGCCGCGCCGAGCTCGGGCTGGTGACCTACCCGCAGGCGCCGGCCGGCATGACCAACGGTGACCTGCGCTAAATCCTCAAGGAAGGGGCACTGATGGGCGAGCTTGTCAAGCTGGAGGTCGCGGACGGCATCGGCACGATCATGCTGAACCGCCCGCCGGTCAACGCGCTGAACGGCCAGCTGACCGAGGATCTGGCGGCGGCCGCCCGGGCGGCCGATACCTCGGACGAGGTCCGCGCGGTGATCATCTACGGCGGCGAGAAGGTCTTCGCCGCGGGGGCCGACGTCACGGAGATGGCCGAGGCCAGCTGCGCCGAGGTGGCCAGGTGGGCGGGCCGGCTGCAGGAGGCGATGGCGCTGGTGGCCGGCATCGGCAAGCCGGTGGTCGCCGCGATCACCGGGTACGCCCTGGGCGGCGGGCTCGAGCTCGCGCTGAGCGCCGACTTGCGGATCGCGGGGGAGGGCGCCCGGCTCGGCCAGCCCGAGATCCTGCTGGGCATCATCCCGGGCGCGGGCGGGACGCAGCGGCTGTCCCGCCTGGTCGGGCCGGCCAGGGCCAAGGACATCATCTTCAGCGGCCGGATGCTCAAGGCCGCCGAAGCGCACGCCATCGGCCTGGTCGACCGGGTCGTGCCCGATGACTCGGTGTACGCCACGGCGCAGGACATGGTGAAGCGGTACGTGGGCGGCCCGGCCCTCGCGCTGCGCGCGGCCAAGCAGGCCATCGACCAGGGCCTCGACGTCGACCTGTCCACCGGCCTGAAGTTCGAGCTGGCCCAGTTCGCCGCCCTGTTCGCCACCGAGGACCAGCGCGTCGGCATGCGCAGCTTCCTGGCCAACGGCCCAGGCAAAGCCACCTTCACCGGCCGCTAGCCCGCCTCGCGCGATCGTGTGACGCCATCCCCCTGTCCAGGGGTGTGGCGTCGCACGATAATCGATGTCAGTTCCCGGCGACTAGCTTGCGCAGGGCCTGGGCGGCTTGGGCGTTCTGCTCGGCGTAGGCCATCAGCGCGCTGGCCAGCGTGGCGGCCCACTCCCCGATCGGCACCGTCTGCCTGGACAGCACCACGCCCCGCACCGCGCGGCAGATCTCCGCGGCCGGCTGCCCGTTCCGCACGGCCAGCGTCATCTGCAGGTCACCGAGCCGCACCACGACCCGGGAGATCTCACCGGGACGCCCCTTCATCCGGTCGGACATCGACCGTTCCCGGTCCACGGTCACGTAGTCGGCGGGCAGCGCCTCGCCGAGCGACTGGGTCAGGACGCGAGCGTAAATAGCCACGTCTGTGCTGTCGGCGCGCAGCGCGGCGGTGACCATGTCCAGCGAGAGCGCGTCATCATGCTCAGTCATTGGTGTCAGCCCCACAGGTAGAGATGCTCGTGATTCTAGTGCTCCCGGCCCGCCGTGGCCCGTTCGCGGACCGCGGAGGCCCGTTCGCGGACCCGCCGGTCCGGCCCGGTTGTTATCGATAGGCAACATCTGGTTGGCTCTACAAGTTCGCATCCGTTTCGTACTCTGGATGATGCGATGCCTGCGACGGAACGACTGCCGGGGTCTCTCGGCCCGTATCGCCTTCAGGACCGCCTCGGGGAGGGCGGCATGGGGGTGGTTCACCTCGCCCGCGATCCGGAAGGCCGCCTGGTGGCGGTCAAGGTGCTCCATCCGCTGGGCGACGACGGTGTCAACGCGCGCCGCCGCCTGGCCCGCGAGGTGGAGACCATGCGCCGGGTCCGCAGCCCTTACGTCGCCGAGGTCCTCGACGCCGACGTGACCGGCGAGTTCCCTTACATCGTCACGCGGTACGTGCCCGGGCCCACGCTGGAGGACATGGTGCGCAGCCACGGCCCGCTGCCCGGCCCGGGACTGCGCCGGCTCGCCTACGGGATGGCCGAGGCACTGGCCGCGATCCACGCGGCGGGCGTGGTCCACCGGGACCTCAAGCCTGGCAACGTGATGCTTACAGACGACCGCCCGGTCGTGATCGACTTCGGCATCGCCCAGTCGGGCGACGCGACCCGGCTAACGCAGACCGGCCTGGTCATGGGCACGCCCGGCTACCTGGCGCCCGAGGTGATCGAGGGCCAGCCGAGCAGCCCGGCCTCGGACGTGCATTGCTGGGGGACGACGATGGCGTTCGCCGCGACCGGCCACCTGCCGTTCGGCGGCGGTTCGTACGAGTCGATTTTCTACCGCATCCTCTCCGGGCGTGCCGACCTCGACGGCGTCCCGGCGCCGTTCGTGCCGCTCATATCCGCGGCGCTGGCCCGGGACCCCGCCCACCGTCCGTCGGCCGGCTGGCTCAGTGCCCAGGCGAGCGCCCTGAGCCCCGCGGCGGCCGGCCCGCGTCCGACGGCCGCTTACGCCGCCCCCCCGCTCCCCGCCCCCCCGCTACCCGCTCCCTCGCTCCCTGCGGCCTCGCTCCCTGCGGCCCCGCTCCCTGAACCCCCGTTGCGGCGGCCCAGAGCGCCGGAACGGCAGTTCGTGACGCCTAAGCAGGCCGCCAGGGACGTCGCCGACCTGCTGCCGCCGGTCAACTACGCCCCCGCTCAGCCGCAGAGATCCCCGGTGCCTCAGCCACCCCAGGCCCAGCCGCCTCAGGCCCAGCCGCCTCAGCCCGCGGCCGGCCCGACGTGGACCCGAGAGTCCCAGGACCCGCGCCAGCGCGACCCGCGCCTGCCCGACCCGCGCCTGCCCGACCCGCGCCTGCCGGATCAGGACCTGCCTAGATCCAAGCCCGGCGCCCAGACCCGCCCGAACACCTTGGCCGGCCTGGCCATCATGGTGGCCGCGGTGGCGATGACCGTCGTGGTTCCTGTGGCCGGCCTGATCGCCTCGCTGGCCGTGATCACGCTGCTCCGGGCCGCGGACCGGGCGCAGAGCACGCTGGCGGTGCGCAGGTCCGTGCGCGGCCCCAGGGCCAGCGACCCGCTGCTTACGGTGGTCACGGCGCCGCTCACGGTGGCCAGGGCGCTGCTCACCGGGGTGCTGATCGCCCCGCTCGCGCTGATCGCGGGCGCGGTCACGTTCGGGGTCACGGTGGTCGTAACGCACAACCTGAACATGCCGCGGGCGGGCGCGTACGCGGCCGCGGCCGTCGTCGCCTGGTACGGCCTCGGCCCGGGGTCGGGTAGCCCCCGGCGTCAGCTGAACCGGATGGCGGGCCTGGCCGCCCGGACCCCGATGTCGGCGGCGGTGACCGTGTTCGCCGTCTGGGCGCTGGCGGCCGCCGCCATCTTGTTCGCCTCGTCGCAGCCCCCGTACTACTGGCCCGCGATTGCCCCGCATCTGCCCGGACTGCATAACCTGATCACATCAGCGGCGAACTGGCTGCTGCGGAACACCCACGCTTAACGCATCGCCGAGGTCGGCCTGCGGCATCGGCTTGAGCGGGATCGGCTTGACCAGCCCGAGCGCGACGACTTCGTTGGCGAGCCGGGTGCGCCGGTTCGTCCCCTCGGGAATCCGGAACTTCTGGTAGAGCCTCAGCAGGTGCTGCTTGACCGCCGCCTCGGTGACGACCAGGTTGGCGGCGATCTCGTGGGCGGTGGCGGGGGTGGCGAACGCCTCGTCGGACAGCGCGGGCCGGCACAGCGAGGTCAGCACGTCGAGCTCCCGGCGGGTGAGGTCGGGGACGGACGAACGGCGCAGCTCGGTCTCGGCCGGGATCTCTTCCTGCGGGATCCCGCTGATGCGGCAGCGGGCCGCGCCGAAGCTCAGCACGTCACCGTCGTCAAGAACCCGGCGGGCGACGGGACGCCCGTTAACCCTCGTTCCGTTTCGTGATAAACCGAGGTCGGTGACGTAGACGTAAGGGCCGCGGCGGACTAGTTCGGCGTGCAGGCGCGAGACGCTGGGATCGTCGAGGCGGATGTCGACGCCCTGGCCGCGGCCAACGGTCGTCACCGCTTCGCGCAACGGGAAGACGTCGCCACTGTCCTCGACGCGGAGGAACGGTGTGTCCACCTCGGACCATCCCTTCTAGCGGAGCCGCTAGGAACATCTCACCATAGGGTTACCTGTCGTGCTGCCGGTCTCACCGTGAGATTACCCGTCGATACCCGGTACGCCGTGGTAACGGCCTGGCTAGGCGCCGGTAAACTTCCGAGCGAAACCCGGGAGGCGCGTGCATGACGAATCAGCCGGCGAATGCTGGCTCTGGCCGGGGACAGCCGCCTCAAGGTAACCCTGTGCCGCCGCTCGGCGCCGCAGCGCGGCCGCTGAACGCCGCTGCCCCCCGCGCCGTGACCGCCCCCCGCGCCGCGACCGCCCCCCGGACCGGCCACCGGGCCACCCGGCCCAGGGACGCCACCCGGGCCAGGGACATCGCCCGGGCCAACGAAGCCGCCCGGCCCAGGGCCGGCGAACCGACCGGCCTGGCCTGGGTGGCTTACCTGATCGCGCTGGCGGGCGTGGCCGTCGGCGTGTTCATGGTCTGCCTGGGGTCGCGGTACACCGGACGGGGCGCGGGGCTGATGGGATGCTCGCTGCTCGGCGCCGGGCTGGCACGGCTGGTGCTGCCGCCGCACCTGGCGGGGCTGCTGGCATCCCGGCGGAGAACCTCCGACGTGCTTGCGTTCGCGGCGTTCGGCGCCGGAGTGCTCGTCGTCGCGCTGATGCTGCCATGAGCAGCTACCGATAAAGGGAGAGAAATGTCCAAGATCAAGGTAGCGAACCCCGTCGTTGAGCTCGACGGCGACGAGATGACCAGAATCATCTGGCAGTACATCAAGGACCAGCTGATACTGCCCTACCTGGATGTCAACCTCGAGTATTACGACCTGTCCGTAGAGCATCGCGACGAGACAGATGACCAGGTGACGATCGACGCGGCGCACGCCATCCAGCGGCACGGCGTCGGGGTGAAGTGCGCGACGATCACGCCGGATGAGGCGCGGGTCACCGAGTTCGGGCTGAAGAAGATGTGGCGCTCGCCGAACGGAACGATCCGCAACATCCTCGGCGGCGTCATCTTCCGCGAGCCGATCGTGATCTCGAACATCCCCCGGCTGATCCCGAGCTGGACCAAGCCCATCATCATCGGCAGGCACGCGCACGCCGACCAGTACAAGGCCACCGACTTCGTGGTGCCGGGCCCGGGCACGGTGACGATCACCTACCAGCCGGAAAACGAGGGCCAGCCCATCGAGATGGAGGTCGCCAGGTTCACCGGCGGCGGCGTCGCGATGGCGATGTACAACTTCGACGACTCGATCCGCGATTTCGCCCGTGCCACGATGCGCTACGCGCTGACCCGGCATTTCCCGCTCTACCTGTCCACCAAGAACACGATCCTGAAGGCCTACGACGGCCGGTTCAAAGACCTCTTCGCCGAGGTCTTCGAGTCCGAGTTCAAGGCCGAATTCGAGGCGGCCGGGATTACCTACGAGCACCGGCTGATCGACGACATGGTGGCGCAGGTCCTGAAGTGGGAGGGCGGCATCGTCTGGGCCACCAAGAACTACGACGGCGACGTGCAGTCCGACGTGGTCGCCCAGGGCTACGGCTCGCTCGGGCTGATGACCAGCGTGCTGATGACGCCGGACGGCCGCACGGTCGAGGCCGAGGCCGCGCACGGCACCGTGACCAGGCATTACCGGCAGCACCAGCAGGGCCTGCCGACCTCGACCAACCCGGTCGCGTCGATCTTCGCCTGGACCCGCGGGCTCGAGCACCGCGGCAAGCTCGACAGCACGCCCGAGGTCACCGGGTTCGCCCGGACCCTCGAGGAGGTCTGCGTGCAGACGATCGAGGACGGTGCCATGACCAAGGACCTCGCCCTGCTCGTGGGCAAGGACACCCCGTTCCTGACCACGCAGGACTTCCTCGCCGCTCTGGACGCTAACTTGCGCAAGGCGATGAAGGCATAAAAACCCAATTATCCCGAACGAGCAGTGGTGCTCTCACCGGGCCCGCTGAGCGTATTCACGGATTAAGGAGTTCGGCAGCATGGCACGTAAGGGCAAGGTAACCGTCGTCGGAGCGGGCTTCTACGGCTCCACGACGGCGCAGCGGCTGGCCGAGTACGATATCTTCGACGAGGTCGTGCTCACCGACATCGTCGAGGGCAAGCCCGAGGGGCTGGCGCTCGACATGAACCAGTCGAGGCCGGTCGAGGGCTTCGAGACCAAGGTCACCGGCCAGACGACCGGGCGGGCCGGCGAAGGGTACGAGGCGATCGCCGGATCGGGGATCGTGATCGTCACCGCCGGGCTGCCGCGCAAGCCCGGCATGAGCCGGATGGACCTGATCGAGGTCAACGCCAAGATCGTCCGCAACGTGGTGGAGAACGTCGCCAAGTTCGCGCCGGACGCGGTGCTTATCGTGGTGTCCAACCCGCTGGACGAGATGACGGCGCTGGCCGCCAAGGTGTCCGGTTTCCCGCCGCACCGCGTCCTGGGCCAGGCGGGCATGCTCGACACGGCCAGGTTCAGCTACTTCGTGGCCGAGAAGCTCGCGGTGCCGGTGGGGTCGGTGCGGACGCTGACGCTCGGCTCGCACGGCGACACGATGGTGCCGGTGCCCTCGGCCTGCACGGTGAACGGCCAGCCGCTGGCCAGCCTGCTGCCCGCCGACGACATCGAGCAGCTGGTCAACCGGACCAGGAACGGCGGCGGCGAGATCGTCGCGCTGCTCAAGACGGGCTCGGCGTACTACGCTCCCTCGGCCGCCGCGGCCCGGATGGCCCGCGCCGTGGCCGAGGACTCGGGCGCGGTCATGCCGGTGTGCGCGTGGGTCGACGGCGAATACGGCATCGCCGGTGTCTACCTGGGCGTCGAGGCCGAGATCGGGGCGACAGGCATCCGCCGCATAGTCGAGCGCGACCTGACCGAGGACGAGCTGGCCGGCCTGCGTACCGCCGCGGAGGCGGTCCGGGCCAAGCAAGCCGACGTCGCCAGCCTCTAGCCCCTCCAGCCCCAACC
Organism: uncultured Actinomycetes bacterium; assembly: GCA_963739615.1. Classification (GTDB taxonomy): domain Bacteria; phylum Actinomycetota; class Actinomycetes; order Streptosporangiales; family Streptosporangiaceae; genus Palsa-504. The sequence goes on along the minus strand of CAVUBD010000025.1, from coordinate 112,055 downwards.
GCCAAACCCGCGGCCCGAACCCAGCACATGGAAGTGGCACCCTGCCCGGTATATCGGGCAGGGTGCCACAACCACACCAAACCGGCTAACCCGCGGCCAGCCGGCGCAGGGCCAGCTCGGCGTACAGCGCCGTCCCCTCGGCCAGGGCCGCGTCGTCGAATACCGCCAGCGCCGAGTGGTTAGTGGGCGCGGTCGCCGGGTCGCGCTCGGGCGGGCAGGCACCGAGGAAGACGAACGCCCCGGGTACCTCCTCCAGGACGAACGAGAAATCCTCCGCGCCGGTGATCGGGAACCGAGCCGTCTCGCCGCCCTCCGGCCCGAACACCGCCGCGATCGTCTCCCCGGCGAACGCCGCCTCGGCCGCGTCGTTGACGGTCACCGGGTACTCCCTGTCGTACTCGACGTCGGCGGTCAGCCCGTGCGCGCGGGCGATGCCCCCGATCAGTTGCGGCACCAGTCCGGCCAGCGCGTCCCTGGACTTGGCGCTGTAGGAGCGGGCGGTGGCCAGGAACTTGGCCTGGCCGGGAATCACGTTGTCCGTGGTGCCGGCGTGCAGGCTGCCGACGGTGATGACGACGGGATCGAACACGTCGAACTTCCTGGTGACCAGGGTCTGCAGCGCCAGCACCATCTCGCATGCGGCGGGGATCGGGTCCGCGGCCAGGTGCGGCTGGGACGCGTGCCCGCCACGGCCGCGCACGGTGACCGTGATCTGGTCGGCGGCGGCGAGCATCGGGCCCGGCCGGGTGGAGAACTTGCCGCACGGGAGCCGGTTCGTCGTCACGTGCAGGGCGTAGGCCGCGACCGGGCGCCGGCAGGCCGCCTCAAGCACGCCTTCGCTGATCATGTGCCTGGCGCCGGCGTAACCCTCTTCGCCCGGCTGGAACATGAAGATCACCGAGCCGCGGATCTCCGCCTGCCGCGCGCACAGCAGCCGCGCGGCGCCGGCCAGCATCGCGGTGTGCAGGTCGTGCCCGCAGGCGTGCATCGCGCCGGGGATCGCGGACGCGTACGGCAGGCCTGTCTCCTCCAGCACGGGCAGCGCGTCCATGTCGCCGCGCAGCAGCACCGCCGGGCCCGGCTGGCCGCCGCGCAGCACCGCGGTCACCGAGCTGATCTCCCGGCCGGTGCTGATCTCGAGCGGCAGCCCGGCCAGGGCGTCAAGCACCTTCCGCTGCGTCTTGGGCAGGTGCAGGCCGATCTCCGGCTCGCGGTGGATCGCATGCCGCAGTCCGGCGATCTCGCCCGCGAGCTTCGCCGCCTCATCCCGTACCGGCACCGGTTCCTCCCTCGCGCTTGGCTGGCAGGCGCCAGGTGACGCCATGCCCAGAGGTCACGGCCACCTTATAGGTCTTCGCCGGGAAGCGCCCTGAGCATCCTCACGCCAGCCGCCTGGCACTCGCGGACGGAGCGGCGTCCAGGAACTCGGGCGCGGTCCACGAGCGCCGCGCGAACGCCTCGCTGACCGCGGCGCGGACCGGCCCGCCCGCCCGCTGAGGCACGAGCGCGAGCACCGAGCCGCCGAACCCGCCGCCCATCATCCGCGCGCCAAGCGCGCCCGCGGCCAGCGCTGCCTCGACCGCCGCGTCCGCCTCCGGCCAGGACACCTCGAAGTCGTCCCGCAGCGAGGCATGCGCCTGCGTCAGCAAGAACCCGACCTCGCGGTAAGTATCGGCGGAACAGGCCCGCAGCAGGCCGACGACCTCGAGCACGCGCTGGTCGTCGGTGACGATGTGCCGCGCGCGCCGCCGCAGCACCGGATCAGCGAGCCGGACAGTGTCACCGGCGTTCGTTAGGTATCGAAGAGAAGGGATGCCGAGCAGGCGGGCGGCCTGTTTGCATTCGGCCCGCCGCCGCCCGTACTCCCCGTCGCTCAGCTCGTGCCTGGCCCGGGTGTTGATCAGCAGCAGCCGCGCGCCCGCCGCGGCCGGGTCGAACGGGACCTGCTCGTGCTCGAGCGAACGGCAGTCAAGCAGCAGCGCGTGACCCGCCTGGCCGAGCAGCGACGCGGACTGGTCCATGATGCCGGACGGCACCCCGGCGAACTCGTTCTCCGCCCGCCGGGCGATCGCGGCCAGCTCACGGCGGGGAACCGTGACCGGGCTGAGCTCCGTCAGCGCCAGCGCGGTCGCGCATTCCAGCGCCGCCGACGACGAAAGCCCGGCGCCGGCCGGCACGTCGGAGTCGATGGCGATGCAGGCGCCGGGGACCTGATAACCCGCCGAGCGCAGCGCCCAGGCGACGCCCGCCGGGTAGGCCGCCCAGCCGGTCACCTGGCCGGGGGCCAGGCCGTCGAGCGCGATATCGACCTCGCCGCCCGGCTCCTGGCGGGAGCACAGCACGAGCGTGCGGTCGGCCCGGCGGGCCGCGGCGGCCGTGGTGCCCTGGCTGAGCGCGAACGGCAGCACGAAGCCGTCGTTGTAGTCGGTGTGCTCACCCATCAGGTTGGCCCGGCCCGGAGCCAGCCAGAACGCCGTCCGGAGCGCCGCCGAAGCGCGCCAGGAACAACTCCCCGGCCCGGGCCGCCCGGTCCCGGGCCGCCCGGTCCCGGGCCGCCCGGTCCGGAGCCGTACTCACCGCGGCCGCGGCCCGCGGGCCTGGGTGAACGCCCAGGCGTCGGCGGCCATCGCGTGCAGGTCCCTGGTCGCGTGCCAGCCGAGGTCAGCCTGGATCTTCGCGGACGAGGCGACGAGCACGGCCGGGTCACCTGGCCGCCGGGGCGCCATCTCGACGCCGATGCCGGTCCCGGTGACCTCCCGGCACTTGTCGATCACCTCGCGGACCGAGAAGCCCGCCCCGTTGCCGAGGTTGTAGATGCGGTGCTGGCCGCGCTGGCAGGCGCCGAGCGCGCGCAGGTGCGCGTCGGCCAGGTCGGCGACGTGGATGTAGTCGCGGACGCAGGTGCCGTCTGGAGTGGGGTAGTCGTCGCCGAACACCTGCACCGGGCGCCCTTCGGTCACCGCCGCCAGCACGTTGGGGATGAGGTGGGTTTCCGGGTTGTGCCGCTCGCCGAGCCAGTGGCCGTCGGCGGCCTGGTGCGCGCCGGCCACGTTGAAGTAGCGCAGGCTGACCGCGCCGAACCCGTAGAGCCGGGCGAACTCGCTGAGCGTGGTGTCGACGGCGACCTTGGACGCCCCGTACGGGCTGGTCGGGCGGGTGGGATCGGTTTCCGTGATCGGCGTGCGCTCGGGCTCGCCGTAGACCGCGGCGGTCGAGGAGAACACGATCGTCCGGACGTGCATCTCGCGCATCGCCTCGAGCAGCGACACCGTGCCGCCCAGGTTGTTCGACCAGTACTTGGCCGGATTCGACACCGACTCGCCGACCAGGGAGTTCGCCGCGAAGTGCAGGACCGCCTCGGCGCCGTCGGAAAGCACTTCGGCCGCGCAGTCACGCAGCGTGCCCTTGACGAAGGTGGCGCCGGCCGGCACGGCGTCGGCGAACCCGGTGGACAGGTCGTCGAGCACGGTGACCTCGTGCCCGGCCGCGACAAGTTGCGCGGCGACGACGCTGCCGATATAGCCGGCCCCGCCGGTAACGAGCACTTTCATCAGCAGACCTCCCTGAGCCGTTGCGCTGCCTCTTCTGGGACGATGTTGTTGATCCAGACGCCCATCCCCGATTCCGTTCCGGCCAGGTATTTGAGTTTGCCTGCCGCACGCCGGACCGACAGTACCTGAAGGTGGGCGGCGAACTGGCGGCGCGCGGCCTCGTCCTTGACCGGCGCCTGGTGCCACCCGGCGATGTACGGCGCGGGCCCGCCGAACAGGGCGTCGAACCGGCGCAGCACGTCCAGGTACAGCGGCCCGAAGGCGGCGCGGGCCGCCTCGCCGGTCGCGGGCAGGTCGGGCACCCGGGCCGCCGGGAAGATCCGTACCTCGTACGGCCAGCGGGCCGCTTCCGGCACGAACGCGAGCCAGTGCTCGTTGCGGGTCACCACCCGCACCCCGGCCCGCAGTTCGGCGTCGACCAGGTCGTCGAACAGGTTGTCCCCGTCGTAACCGCGGGCCTGCGCCACCATCTGCCCGGTGCGCGGGGTGACGAACGGGAACGCGTAGATCTGCCCGTGCGGATGGTGCAGCGTGACGCCGATCTCCTCGCCCCGGTTCTCGAAGCAGTACACCTGCTCGGTCCCTGGCAGCGCGCTGAGCACCTCGGTGCGGTCCACCCAGGCTTCGAACACGGTACGGACCCGGGCCGGGGAGAGCTGGGCGAACGAGGCGTCGTGATCGGAGGTGAAGCAGACCACCTCGCAGCGTCCGAGCGGCTCGCGCAGCGAGGGGAACCTGTTCTCGAACACGACCACGTCGTAGCTGTCCGCCGGTATCTCGGTGGGCCGCCCCGGTCGCGACGGGTCAAGCGGGCACTGGTCGGGGGGCGGCAGGAACGTCCGGTCCTGCCGGGCCGCGGCGATCACCACCCACTCGCCGGCCAGCGGGTCCCAGCGGATCCCGGATTCTGGCGTCCCGGCCGGCCGCGGCGGCCCGGGCGGCCGCGGCGGGAGATCGCGCGTATCGGGCACCAGAGCCCGGCCCAGGCCGGGCGACTCGTCGAAATAGACGATCTCGCGGCCGTCCGCCAGCCGGGCGCTGGTTTTCCAGATTGTTTGTGTGCCCACGAGAGCTATACGTTATCGGGTCTAGACTGGCCAGACACATCGTGCGACCGGGCGGCGGAACTTCAGGGGGTCTGGCCAGACAGAAATCCGCCGTGACTGGTACTGATCGGAGGAAGTCGGCGAGCACGACTTGAGCAAGGTCGTCCTGGAAATCATCGTCGTCCTGGTCATCGCGTGCATCGGGGGATTCTTCTCAGCGTCCGAGATGGCGCTCGTCTCGCTGCGCGAGGGCCAGGTCAGGGCACTGGCCAAACGGGGCAGGCGCGGGCAGCGGGCGGCCCGGCTGGCGCAGGACCCGAACCGGTTCTTCTCCGCCGTGCAGATCGGCGTCACCCTGGCCACCCTGGTCACCGGCGCTTACGGGGCCGATACGCTGGCGCGCGTCCTGAAGTCCTGGCTGGTCCATGATCGGCACATGTCCCCGGCCTGGGCAGGCCCGGTGGCCTTCATCGTGGTGACCATCGGCATCACGTTCGTCAGCCTGGTCCTCGGCGAGCTGGCACCCAAGCGGATCGGGCTGCAGCGGGCGCCCCGGCTGGCGCTGCTCGCGGCGCCGCTGCTTGACCGGATCGCCATCTTGGCCCGGCCGGTCGTCTGGCTGCTTACGCAGTCGACCAACCTGGTGGTGGCCCTGCTCGGCGGCGATCCCCGTGTCGGCCGCCAGGCCATGACCGAGCAGGAACTTCGCGAGCTCGTCATCAGCTCCCAGTCGATCAGCCAGGACGAGCGGAAGATCGTCAGCGAGGTCTTCGACGCCGGGAAGCGGCAGATCCGCGAGGTGCTTGTGCCCCGCACCGAGGTGGTGTTCCTGGACGCGGAGACCCCGGTCGCGGTGGCCGCGTCCATCGTCGCCAGCGTCCCGCATTCGCGGCTGCCGGTGTTCCGGGACACCTACGACAACGTGATCGGCTTCGTGCACGTCAGGGACCTGCTCGGGCCGGGGACGGCCAAGCGGTCGGCGCCGGTCAGCGAGATCACCCGGCCGGTGAAGTTCCTGCCGATCAGCAAGACCGTGCTGTCCTCGCTGTCCGAGATGCGGCGCGAGCGGGCGCACCTGGCCATCGTGGTCGACGACTACGGCGGCACGGCCGGCATCGTCACCCTGGAGGACCTGGTCGAGGAGCTCATCGGCGACATCAGGGACGAATACGACCTGGAGCAGGGCCAGGCGACGACGCTGCAGGCCGGCGAGGTCGAGGTCGACGGCCTGCTCAACCTGGACGAGTTCGCCGAGCAGACCGGCGTCGAGCTGCCAGAAGGCCCCTACGAGACCGCCGCGGGCTACGTGCTCGCCGCCTTCGGCGACCTGCCCTCCGTGGGTGCCAGCGTGCCGGTGGACGGCCACACGATCACGGTGACCGAACTCGACGGCCGCCGCATCGCCCGCCTCCGCGTCACCGCCACCCCCGCGAGCCCGACGAGCCCCGCCACCCCCGCCACCCCCGCCACCCCCGCCACCCCCGCCACCCCCGCCACCCCCGCGAGCCCCAACAGCACCAACAGCACCTCGGTTTCCGCAGGTCAACGCGATCAGGTCCGGCTAGACTCGGAGTCCGCTCAGGAAAGCCCCCCCAGATGAGAGGCGACAAGCGTGCCCGGTGGTTTTGACACCGTCCTCGTGGTTGACTTCGGCGCGCAGTACGCCCAGCTGATCGCCCGCCGGGTCCGCGAGTGTCACGTCTACTCCGAGATCGTCCCTTCGACGATGCCGGTGCCGCAGATGCTGGCCAGGCGGCCGAAGGCGATCATCTTGTCCGGCGGCCCGTCCTCGGTCTACGCCGACGGCGCCCCGCCCGCGCCGCCCGGGCTGTTCGAGGCCGGCGTGCCCGTCCTCGGCATCTGCTACGGCTTCCAGCTGATGGTGTCCGAACTAGGCGGCACCGTCGAGCGGACCGGTGCCGCCGAGTACGGGGGAAGTGTGCTGTATACCCTCGGGGGGGACGACCCCCCCCAGACCCCCCCCGATCCTGGGGGGAAACCGTTCCCCCCAGACCCCCTCGGCCCCCCTTCGGGGGGGACCCTCGGCCCCCCTCCGTACGCCCCTGGCCCCCCTTCGGGGGGGACCCTCGGCCCCCCTCCGTACGCCCCTGGCCCCCCTTCGGGGGGGATGCTGCTCGCGGGCACGCCCGCGCGCCAGCAGGTCTGGATGTCGCACGGGGATACTTGCACGGCGGCCCCGCCCGGGTTCGCGGTGACCGCGCGGACCTCCGTGACGCCGGTGGCCGCCGTCGAGGACACGAGCAGGCACCTGTTCGGCGTCCAGTTCCACCCCGAGGTGATGCACACCGAGCACGGCCAGCGCCTGCTCAGCCGCTTCCTCGAGGCGGCCGGCTGCCGCCCGTCCTGGACGATGCTCAACATCGTCGAGGAACAGGTGGCGCTGATCCGCGAGCAGGTGGGCGACGGGCACGCGATCTGCGGGCTGTCCGGCGGAGTGGACTCCGCGGTCGCCGCCGCGCTCGTACAGCGGGCCATCGGTGACCGCCTCACCTGCGTGTTCGTCGATCACGGCCTGCTGCGCAAGGGCGAGGCGGAGCAGGTTGAGCAAGATTTCGTCGCCGCGACCGGGGTCAAGCTCACGGTGGGATGCGAGGCCGAGGCGTTCCTGTCCGCGCTCGCCGGGGTGACCGACCCGGAGCAGAAGCGGAAGATCATCGGCCGGGAGTTCATCCGCGCCTTCGAGCGCGCGGCCCGGGAGATCACGGCCGCGGCCGGCCAGCACGGGGAAGCATGCGAGTTCCTGGTCCAGGGCACGCTGTACCCGGACGTGGTGGAGTCGGGCGGCGGCACAGGCACCGCGAACATCAAGTCGCACCACAACGTCGGCGGCCTGCCCGACGACCTGAAGTTCCGCCTGGTCGAGCCGCTGCGCTCGCTGTTCAAGGACGAGGTGCGGCGGGTCGGCGAGGAACTCGGCCTGCCCCAGGCGATCGTCCGCCGCCAGCCGTTCCCCGGCCCCGGGCTCGGCATCAGGATCATCGGCGAGGTCACCGCTGAGCGCCTGCGAATCCTGCGCGACGCGGACGCCATCGTGCGCGAGGAGATGTCCGCGGCCGGCCTCGATACCCTGGTCTGGCAGTGCCCGGTGGTGCTGCTGGCCGACGTGCGCTCGGTGGGCGTGCAGGGCGACGGCCGCAGCTACGGCCACCCACTGGTGCTGCGCCCGGTCACCAGCGAGGACGCCATGACCGCGGACTGGGCCCGGCTCCCCGACGACGTGCTGGCCCGCATTTCCACCCGCGTCACCAATGAGGTACCGGAGATAAACCGGGTGGTGCTTGACGTCACCAGCAAACCGCCCGGCACCATTGAATGGGAATAAAGCCCTTATATCCGAACGGTCCCTGCTTTCCGCCGCCCGCCAGCCGCTCCTTGCCCGGCCATTTCGTTTGGCATTCCCGGTGCCCTTATCCGGCGTAAGCTCAGCCGTTATGGCAGCCCCGCAGGAGACCTTTACCCGCCGCCCCCGGACCGCCGCCAGCGTCCTTGCCGCCGTCGTTATCTCCGCTTTTATTGCTTTTCTCGTCACGCACCATATCGACCAGGCCGCGGCCCGCCAGGCCCGGGCCGGGCAGCAGGCGAGCGTGGTCCGGCAGCAGTTGACCCGGCAAGCGCAGGCGGCCGGGCAGCTGGAAAAGGCGGCGACTGGCCTGTACCAGTCCACCGCGAGCGTCTACCGGTATCAGGAGAAATGCGCCGAGGCCGGCCGTACCTGGCCGGTCTGCGCCGCGCTCGACTCGCGCCTAGGCGACTTCAGCGCGACCACCGCCACGTTCGACACCGACCGCTTCGACCTCGCGGACGCTACGGCCACCCGCCTCACCACGCAGTTCGCGCACTTCTCGATCGGCACCGTCGAGGCCTCGTCCGCGGCCGGCGGGCAGCGGCAGTGGACGGCCATGGTGACCGCCTACCTGGACCTGATGAAACGCTGCGGCTAGCTCACCCGGGCCTGACCTAGGTACGCCGCGTCAGGTACGCCGCCTCAGCCGAGGCTGCGCATGGCGTGCGTGGTGGCGCCGGACTCGAGCTCGGGCTGCAGCTTGCCTAGCTCGTGCAGCAGTTGCTTGAACCACAGCTCGTAGACCTGGTGGATGACGATGAACAGCATCTCGTCATGCTCGCCCGAGCGCGGCTGCTGGGCCGAGAGCAGCTGGTCAAGCCGCAGGTACCCGGAGTAGGTGACCGGCTCAGGCATGCTCGGCCCCGGCTTCGGACTCGCCCGCGTTCTGCTCGAGGAGGTCGCGGGTCGCGCCGACCGCGGTCCAGACGTCGGTGAAGCGCGTGGTCAGCGGGGACAGGCCGAACCGGCACCGGTCCGGGGCGCGGTAGTCGGTGACGATGTTCGCGGCGGCCAGCTGCTCCACGAGCTGCTCGGCCTGCGGATGGCAGAACGTGACGTGGCCGCCGCGGCGGCCCGCGTCCCTTGGGGTGGCGAGCTCGCAGCCCAGCGGGACGAGCCAGGCGTCGGCCAGGTCGATGAGGTAACTTGTCAACTGCGTGCTCTTGGCGCGTATCGGCCCGATGCCCGCCTCGAGCAGCAGCCGCGCGCCCTCTTCCACCGCCGCCGTGCCGCAGATGTTCGGCGTTCCCGTCATGAACTTGGCCATGCCGGCCGCCGGATCGTACCTGGGGCCCATGGCGAACAGGTTCCGCTGGGAGAACCAGCCCCATATCGGCTGCCGCAGCACCTCCCGCAGCCGGGCCGAGACGTAAAGGAACGCCGGGGCGCCTGGACCGGCGTTGAGGTACTTGTAGGTGCAGCCGACGGCGAGGTCCACGTCGCAGGCGTCGAGCTCGACGGGCACCGAGCCGACCGCGTGGCACAGATCCCAGAGCACGAGCGCGCCGGCCTCGTGCGCGATCTCCGTGATGGCCGCCATGTCGGCCAGGGCGCCGCTGCGGTAGGCCACCTGGGACAGGCTGACCAGCGCGGTGTCCTCGTCCACGGCTGCCCGGACCGCGTCCGGGCGCAGGCCCTCGTTGATGTCGGTGACCAGCATCCGCAGCTCCGCGCGCCGCTGGGCCGCGATCCCCTCGACCACGTACCTGTCGGTGGGGAAGTTGTCCTGGTCGGTGACGATGACGTGCCGCCCGGGCCGCGCGTCGAGCGCCGCCGAGGCCAGCTTGTACAGGTTGACCGTGGTGTTGTCGGTGACGAGGACCTGTCCTGGGGCCGCGCCGGTGAGCTCGCCGACCAGGTCGCCCGCGCTCCCGGGCAGGTCCACCCAGTGATCCCAGGACCTGGCCAGGGCGGTGCCCCATTCCTCCCGCACGATGTGGTCGAGCCGCCCCATGATGGCGCGCGGCATCGCGCCGAGTGAGTTGCCGTTCAGGTAGATCAGGGAGGGGTCGTCAAGCGCGAACCGGTCGCGGTACCCGGCCAGCGGGTCCGTCAGGTCCAGCTCCTCGGCGTAGGCCCGCTCCAAGAATTCCTGGGACATAACGATCACCATAACTCCGGCCCGCTACCTGCGGGCCGGCCGCCGCGCCCCGGCCGCGTCCCGGCCGCGCCCCGGCTGCCGCGCACCGGCCGCGGCTAGCTGCGGCCGCCTTCGCGGGGGGAGGGTACCTGGCGCCCCGGCGGCCGCAGCAGCGCCTCCGCCAGGGTGAGCACGGTTTCCTCCAGCGACCCGAGGTGGGTCGTGACGTCGTTCTGCGCCGCGTCGACGGCCTTCGCCACCGCGTCCTGGATCTCGGCCGGCCCGGGGCGGGCCCGCAGCTCGTCCGCGAGCGGCCCCAGGGTGCCGAACTTCTCGCCGAAGCCGTCGAGCCTGCCGCCGAGGCCGTCGAGCCTGCCGCCGAGGCCGTCGAGCCTGCCGCTGACCCCCTCCAGCCTGCCGTCGAGTCCCTCCAGCCTGGCGCCGATCCCCTCCAGCCTCCCGTCGACCCCCTCCAGCCTGCCGTCGAGTCCGTCCAGCCGCCCGCTGAGCGTGCCGACTCTGCCGTCCACCGTGCCGACCTTGCCGTCCAGCGTCCCGATCCTGGCGTCGAGTCCCCGGCCGTGCTCGCCGAGCCGGTCGTCGACCCGGTCCAGCTTGGCGTCGAGCCCGCCGAGCCTGGTGTCGACGGCCATCAGCGCGGCCTCGGCCGTGCCGATCCTGGTGTCGGTGGCGGCGAGGGTGGCGGCGATCGCCACCAGTTTGGTGTCGCTGGCGCACAGCGTGCCGTCGATGGCGCTCACCCGGTCGTACTGGTCGTCGAGGCGCTCGTCCAGGCGTTCCAGCCGGGTATCGAGGGCGGCCACCCTGGTGTCCGTCGAGCCGAGCTTGCCGTCGGCCTCCGCCAGCCGCTCATCGAGCCGCTCGATCCGGCCGTGGACCAGCTGGACCTGGCCGCCGAGCAGCTCGACCTGCCCGCCGACGTCCGCCGCGCTCTGATCCACCTTGGCCGCCAGCGTGCTGAAGCCCGCCTCCGTCCGGCCCTTGACCGCGCAGATCTCCTTGTCGAGCTGCCCGGTGCGCTGCCCGAGCTCGGCCAGGGTCTTGTCCAGGCGGCCGAACCGGCCCGCCGCCGACTCCATGCTCTGCGCCAGCTTGCCGATGCTCTGCTGCAGCCTGGACAGGCGCTCGTCCTGCGCCCGCAGCGCGTCCATCGCCTGGCCGATGGTGTCGCACACCGCCTGCAGCCGGGGCAGCGCCTGCTCGACGTGCGCCGAGACGGTGCCCACCTCGGCCCACAGCGAGTGCAACTCGGCGACCGGGGTGACCTGGGCCCGGAGCAGCTCGATGTGCTCGGCGAGCGACTCGGCCCACCGCGGCGGCCTGCCCGCGGTCTCGCCCAGGTGCTTGGCCAGGCCGTCGAGCCGGTACGTCATGCCGGGAATCTCCCGCTCGCGCACCTCCTTCACCAGCCACTCGACCCCTTCCATGCGCTGGCGGATGTCCTCGAGCACGCCGGCGTTGGAGCGCTGGTCGGCGACGTGGTCCTGAACGGTGCGCGCGAGCAGTTCACGCATGCGGTCGGCCGCGCCCGGCTGGTTTCCGCGAAGCAGGATGTGGTTGGCCGGCTGATCCATGGTGCTCCTTCGCAAGGGGGTGCCCCTTTCGCAAGGGTTGCCCGTCCCGGCGGTCGCTATGCTCGGTCCGGCTAGCACCGGGGACCGTTCGACTCTAGTATCTCTGTGTAATTGATTGTGTACGGAGAGCGAAAGAATTCGTTTGCAGCCCGCTCGTTTGACGTGCCCGCCTGCTGCCGCTACTGTTCAGACTTAGCACTCGCTCCTGTAGAGTGCTAATGCGACGAGGCAGTCTGATCCCCGCGACGGCAGGCCGCCGCGCTCGCCCTCTCTAGTTAACTCACCATTAGCCATTCCGGAGGGGGAGGTCCGATCGTGACGACCGCCACCAAAGTAAAAATCAAGCCGCTCGAAGACCGGATCGTGGTCCGCACGCTCGAGGCGGAGCAGACCACGGCGTCCGGCCTTGTGATCCCGGACACCGCCAAGGAGAAGCCTCAGGAGGGCGAAGTCCTTGCGGTGGGCCCGGGACGCTTCGACGACGCGGGCACCAAGCGTGTGCCGGTCGACGTACAGGTCGGCGACATCGTGCTGTACAGCAAGTACGGCGGCACAGAGGTGAAGTACGCGGGCGAGGAGTACCTGGTGCTCTCCGCACGCGACGTGCTCGCCATCATCGAAAAGTAGTAGCCAGCGGGCTCCGGCGGCAGGGCACTCGGCGATTCGCCGGGGGCGCTGCCGCCGGGGCCCGTGAGCATGCTCACTGAGAACTCGATCCAACCGTAGGCTGAGGTAGTAAATGCCCAAGATCCTGGAGTTCGACGAGGACGCCCGCCGCTCGCTCGAGCGTGGCGTCAACAAGCTCGCCGACGCAGTGAAGGTGACGCTAGGCCCTCGTGGCCGCAACGTCGTACTCGATAAGAAATGGGGCGCTCCCACCATCACCAACGACGGTGTGACCGTCGCCAAGGAGGTGGAACTGGACGACCCGTACGAGAACGTGGGCGCCCAGCTCGCCAAGGAAGTAGCCACCAAGACCAACGACGTGGCCGGCGACGGCACCACGACGGCGACGGTCCTGGCCCAGTCGATGGTGCATCACGGGCTGCGTTCGGTCACGGCCGGCGCTAACCCGATGGACCTCAAGCGCGGTATCGACGCCGCCGCCGCGGAGGTTTCCGCGCGGCTGCTCAAGATCGCGCGTGAGGTGGAGGAGCAGACCGAGATCGCCCATGTCGCGACGATCTCCGCGCAGGACGAGAAGATCGGCGAGCTGATCGCCGAGGCGTTCTCCAAGGTCGGCAAGGACGGTGTCATCACCGTCGAGGAATCGCCGACGATGGGCCTGGAGCTGGAGTTCACCGAGGGCCTCCAGTTCGACAAGGGCTACATCTCGCCGTACTTCATCACCGACCCCGAGCGCCTCGAGGCGGTCCTCGAGGACGCGTACATCCTGATCCATCAGGCCAAGATCTCGTCGATGGCCGACTTCCTGCCGCTGCTCGAGAAGACCGCCCAGACCAAGCGGCCGCTGCTGGTGATCGCGGAGGACGTCGAGGGCGAGGCGCTGGCCACCCTCGTGGTGAACAAGATCCGCGGCCTGCTGAACGTGGTGGCCGTGAAGGCGCCAGGTTTCGGTGACCGCCGCAAGGCCATGCTGGCCGATGTCGCCATCCTGACCGGCGGCGAGGTGATCAGCGACGAACTCGGCGTCAAGCTGGAGTCGGTCGGGCTTGAGAGCCTCGGCCGGGCCCGCCGGATCGTCGTCACCAAGGACAACGCCACGATCATCGACGGGGCCGGTGACAAGTCGGCGATCGAGGACCGGATCAGGCAGATCCGTAACGAGATCGAGAACACCGACTCCGACTGGGACAAGGAGAAGCTGCAGGAGCGGCTGGCCAAGCTCTCCGGCGGCGTCAGCGTCCTGCGGGTGGGGGCCGCCACCGAGGTGGAGCTCAAGGAGAAGAAGCACCGTCTCGAGGACGCCATCTCCGCCACCCGGGCCGCCATCGAGGAAGGCATCATCCCCGGCGGCGGCAGCGCCCTGGTGCACCTGGCCGCCGACCTCGACGACCTCGGCCGCAAGGGCGACGAGGCGACCGGAGTCCGGGTCGTCAAGCGCTCCCTGACCGAGCCGGCCCGCTGGATCGCGTTCAACGCGGGCCAGGAGGGCTCGGTGGTGGTGGCCAAGATCGCCACCCTGCCGCCCGGCCACGGCTACAACGCCGCCACCGGCGAATACGGCGACCTGGTAGCCCAGGGCGTCATCGACCCGGTGAAGGTGACCAGGTCCGCCGTGCTGAATGCAGCGTCGATCGCCGGCATGCTGCTGACCACGGAGACCCTGGTGGTCGAGAAGCCCGAGGAGAGGGAGGCCCCCGCGGCCAACGGCCACGGGCACAGCCACTCGCACTAACGCCCCGAAGCCCGGCCAAGCTCGAAGCCCGGCCAAGCTCGAAGCCCGGCCAAGCTCGAAGCCCGGCCAAGCTCGAAGCCCGGCCAAGCTCAAGGCATCCGAAGCCGGGTGCCACGGTGTCCATCACCGTGGCACCCGGCTTCCGTGTCGTTCTGCCCGGCTTTCTCTTCACTCTGCGGCCCAGTCGCGCGCCCCGAGCCGCCACTTTTCCGAGCGAGCCGAATTTGCGCGGAGTATTTCGGCTTCACGGGAGTTCTAAGGACGATAGTCCCTGCTAAAACTCTCCACCAAGCTAATCCCGCAGCAGATTACCTAATGCCCGCCTCTGGTTTCCCACCAGCCCGTCAGGTACCGCCATCCGGTCGCGGGACCGCCTGACCGACCGCAACGATGTGACATCGAGGCGGATCCAGCCGCACCAATGCCACATCGTTGCGGCTGGATCGGGCGCCGGCCACACGATCAGCCAGCCGAGCAAACGTAACCTGACCGTAAGTACTCGGAAGTCCTGTGAACGGGCATGGCGACAGTCGGTGTGGCGGTGTGCGGTGGCCACGCCGGTGGCGGCATTACCGGTGAGGGGTTTACCCGTCGGGCGGGGGCTGTGCCCAGGTGCGGAGGTCTTCGGGGCTGGCGTTCCAGGGCAGGAACCGTTCCAGCGCCGGCCCGGACAGGGGCTTCCCGCCGTTGCGCCCGCATTCGCCGAGGCAGGCGGTGAGGTAGGCCAGCTCGTTGAGGCCGGCCATCCGGGCGGTGGCGGTGACCGTTGATCCCCCAGCGGCGTGAACGGCTCCCCGCACTCCGGGCAGCAGTACCCGCCGCCGGGAAAGTCCCAGAACACCTCGAACCGGGGAAGATGCGAGTAATCCCGCCTGCCCGCCCGCGCCCCCGGACCCCGCTTCTTCCCCGTGCCGCTCCCGCGCTCCCGGCCCTGGCCGCCATCATCATCACCGCCGCCGGCCGGCGGTCCCGGAGGAAACTTCTCCGACGACCGCCCGAACAGCATCCGCTGCAGCACCGCGAAGTCAGCACGGAGCTCCTCCAGCTCAGCGTCCTGCACCGCATCACGCTCCAGAAGGCGCGCGTTCTGCTCCCGCAGCTCCGCGATCTCCGCCCGCTGCCTCTCCGCCAGCTCCGACAGCTGCCGGTTCGCCTCCAGCGCGGCATCCAGCGCCTCCAGCAGCGAAGCCTCAGCACCCCTCGCATCCGGGACCACGCCAGCCGCAACCGTCACGCAGCACAGCAAACACCTTAAGCATCCGCAAATCACGCACCCGCCAGCGTGTCGCTGTCAGCAGCCCCCAGTGGACGTCAGCAGCCACCTCACACGATTTCCGAAGACTTACACCTGACCCGGCACTAATATCCTCCATGATCTTTTGGCGTTCTCCGCCCTAAATGATGCCGCAAATCCGGCAGCCGGCCACCGCGCTGCTGTACGTCCGGGGGCGCATGTGACAGCTGACGGGCGCTTCTGGATGAGGCAAGCGTCATCCGGTAACCGGGCCGGGCCTTGACGGTGACACGGCCGGCGGGGGACCGGAATTCGCGTTAGTAACGCCGAGTAACACCGAGGTGACGTCAGGGTTACAACAATCTGGCCATCGCGCCGGGTCGCCGGCGGAGATAGCGTCCCTGCAACTGGGCATTAACTCTGCGTGACTAACTGGGGTCGTTCCGCATTCATCAGCTCAACGGGCACCGCCTGCATCCCGCAGGCATCGCGAGCAAACGCCGATCCGCCGCCCCCGGACTGGCCCCCCGCCGAACTGACGGCCCCCCAGGAACAGCTAGCCCGGGCGGGACCTGCACATCCTGGCGGCGCAGGGCCGCCAGGATGCGATCGAGGCGCTGCTGCGGCAGTTCAGGCCGGTGATCCTCAGGTTCGTCCGGGCCCGGCTGACGCCGACGGGAAGCCAGGACGAAGATGACGTGGCCCAGGAGGTCTGCCTGGCGCTGCTGTCCGCACTGCCGTCCTACCAGGACATGGGCCGACCGTTCGCGGCCTTCGTGTTCGGCATCGCCGCGCACAAGGTGGCGGACGCGGCCCGCGGCGCGGCCCGCTCGCCGTTCCCCGTGCCGGTCCTGCCCGACCTGCCTGACCGCTATCCCGGGCCGGAGGAGATCATGGTGGCGGGCGTGGAGGCCAGCCAGGTGCGGGTCTTGCTCGCCCGCCTGCCCGACGGCCAGCGCAGGCTCCTCCTGCTCCGGGTGGTCGGCGGGCTGTCGGCCGAGGACACCGGATACGTGCTCGACATGTCGCCGGGCGCGGTCCGCGTCGCCCAGCACCGGGCACTGCTGCGGCTGCGCGCCCTCGCCGCCGAGTTGGGCGAACCCGGGAACACCGGCACCCGCCCGTCTCAGCTCTCAATAGGATGGGAGCATCCCCGCTGCCACTCCCGGTGAAGGTGCCATGACTGATCCCGTACGCCCGGACTCCGGCGACGACAAGTTCGCGCCCGTCGGGCTGACCTTCGACGACGTTCTCCTGCTCCCGGCCCATTCCTGCGTACTGCCCAGCGAGGCCGATACGTCGACCCGGATCACCCGCCGGTACCGGCTCCGCGTCCCGCTCGTGTCGGCGTCCATGGACACCGTCACCGAGGCCAGGATGGCGATCGCCATGGCCCGCCAGGGCGGGGTGGGCGTCCTGCATCGCAACCTGTCCGTGGAGGACCAGGCGCAGCAGGTCGACATGGTCAAGCGCTCCGAGGCCGGGATGATCACCCATCCGGTGACCTGCGGGCCGGACGCCACGATCGCCGACGTGGACGGCCTGTGCGGCCGCTACCGGATCTCCGGCGTGCCGGTGACCAGCCCCGACGGCGTGCTGGTCGGCATCGTCACCAACCGGGACATCCGCTTCGAGACCGACCACAGCCGCCGCGTGGCCGAAGTGATGACCCCGATGCCGCTGGTCACCGCCCCGGTCGGGGTGGCGCCCGAGGATGCGCTGCGGCTGCTGAGCCGGCACAAGGTGGAGAAGCTGCCCCTGGTCGATAACGCGGGCCGGCTGCGCGGGCTGATCACGGTGAAGGACTTCACCAAGAGCGAGAAGTTCCCCTTCGCGACGAAGGACCCGGCCGGGCGGCTGGTGGTCGGGGCCGCCATCGGGGTCGGCGAGGACGCCAAGCGCCGTGCGCAGGCCCTCATCGAGGCTGGCGTCGACTTCCTGGTGGTGGACACCGCGCACGGGCACGCGCAGGGCGTGCTGGACATGGTCACGCAGATCAAGGCGAACTCCGACGTCGAGGCGATCGGCGGCAACGTCGCCACCCGGGCCGGGGCCCAGGCCCTGGTGGACGCGGGCGCGGACGGCGTCAAGGTCGGCGTCGGCCCCGGGTCGATCTGCACGACCCGGGTGGTGGCCGGCGTCGGCGTCCCGCAGGTGACGGCGATCTACGAGGCGGCCAAGGCGGCCCGGCCGGCCGGCGTGCCGGTGATCGGTGACGGCGGCCTGCAGTACTCCGGTGACATCGCCAAGGCCATCGCCGCGGGTGCGGACACCGTGATGCTCGGCAGCCTGCTCGCCGGCTGCGAGGAAAGCCCGGGCGAGATGGTCTTCATCAACGGCAAGCAGTACAAGCTGTACCGGGGGATGGGCTCCCTCGGCGCGCTGCGGAACCGGGAACGCGGCCGCTCCTACTCCAAGGACCGGTACTTCCAGGACGACGTTCCTGCGTGAGGACAAGCTCGTGCCTGAGGGCATCGAGGGACAGGTGCCCTACCGCGGTCCGCTGGAGGCCGTGGCCGGACAGCTGGTCGGCGGGCTGCGCGCGGCGATGGGCTACTGCGGCGCCCGGACCATCGCCGACCTGCAAGAGGCACGTTTCATCCAGATCACCTCGGCCGGGCTGACCGAGAGCCACCCCCATGACGTCCACATGACCGTCGAGGCGCCGAACTACGGCGGCCGCCCCGGCCGGGACGGAGCCCAGCGGTGACCTCCCCCGCCATGACCAGCGGAGCGAAGCCGTGAGCGACGTGGAGATCGGCCGGGGCAAGACCGGGCGCCGGGCGTACTCGCTCAGCGAGATCGGTATCGTGCCCGCCCGCCGGACGCGGGACCCGGAGGAGGTGTCGATCGCCTGGCAGATCGACGCGTACCGGTTCGAGCTGCCGCTGATGGCCTGCCCGATGGATAGCGTGGTGTCGCCAGCGACGGCGATCGAGATCGGCCGCCTCGGCGGGCTCGCAGTGCTCGACCTGGAAGGCCTGTGGACGCGGTACGAGGATCCTGAGCCGCTGCTCGCCGAGGTGACAGAACTCGGCGAGCAGGCCGCGACCCGGCGTCTGCAGGCCATGTACGCCGAGCCCATCTCGCAGGACCTGATCGGGCGCAGGATCGAGGAGATCGCGCGCGCCGGGGTGACCACCGCGGCCAGCCTGTCGCCGCAGCGCACCGCGAAGTACGCCAAGGCGGTCGTCGACGCGGGGGTGGACATCTTCGTGATCCGGGGGACCACGGTCTCGGCCGAGCATGTCTCCGGCCGCGCCGAACCCCTCAACCTCAAGCAGTTCATCTACGAGCTCGATGTCCCCGTGGTGGTGGGCGGCTGCGCTACCTACACCGCCGCGCTGCACCTGATGCGCACCGGCGCCGCCGGGGTGCTTGTGGGCTTCGGCGGCGGCTCGGGGCACACCACCGTGACCGTGCTCGGCGTCGCGGTGCCGATGGCCACCGCGATCGCCGACGTGGCCGCGGCCCGGCGCGACTACCTGGACGAGTCCGGCGGCCGCTACGTGCACGTGATCGCCGACGGCTCCATGACCAGCAGCGGCGACATCGCCAAGGCGCTGGCGATCGGCGCCGACGCGGTGATGGTGGGCTCGCCGCTGGCCCGGGCCGAACAGGCGCCCGGCCGCGGCTATCACTGGGGCAGCGAGGCCAACCACACCGAGCTGCCCAGGGGCGCCCGGGTCCAGGTCGGCACGATCGGCACGCTCGAGCAGATCCTGCACGGCCCTTCCACCGTCCCCGACGGCTCGATGAACCTGATGGGGGCGCTGCGCCGGACCATGGCGACGGCCGGCTACTCCGACCTGAAGGAGTTCCAGCGGGTCGAGGTGGTCGTCGCCGATTCCGGCCTGCCGCGCGGTCGCCGCTAGAATCCTGCGCATGGCTCAGCCCCGCGTCCTTTCCGGCATCCAGCCCACCGCCGATTCCTTCCACCTCGGCAACTACCTGGGCGCGGTCCGGCAGTGGGTGACGCTGCAGGACAGCTACGACGCCTTCTACTGCGTGGTCGACCTGCACGCGATCACGGTGCCCCAGGACCCGGCCCTGCTGACGCGGCGGACCAGGGTCGCCGCCGCTCAGCTGCTCGGCGCCGGGCTCGACCCGGACCGGTGCACGCTGTTCGTGCAGAGCCACGTGGCCGAGCACGCCGAGCTGGCCTGGATCCTGGGCTGCCTGACCGGGTTCGGCGAGGCCAGCCGGATGATCCAGTTCAAGGACAAGTCGTCAAGGGATGGCCAGGACCAGGCGTCTGTCGGCCTGTTCACCTATCCCATCCTGCAGGCCGCTGACATCCTGCTTTACCAGGCCGACCAGGTGCCGGTGGGGGAGGACCAGCGGCAGCACCTGGAGCTGAGCCGGACGCTGGCCCAGCGCTTCAACCACCGGTACGGCCCGACGTTCACGCCGCCGCAGCCCTACATCCTCGACGACGTGGCCAAGATCTACGACCTGCAGGACCCGACGGCCAAGATGAGCAAATCCTCATCGTCGCCGCAGGGCATCATCGACGTCCTAGACGACCCGGCCGTGATCCGCAAGAAGATCGCCCGCGCGGTCACCGACGCGGGCTCCGAGGTACGGGTCGACGCGGCGGCCAAGCCGGGCGTGACCAACCTGCTGCGGATCTACTCGGCGATGTCCGGCGAGCCGGTCGCCGCCCTGGAGGACAAGTACGCGGGCGCTGGTTACGGCGGGTTCAAGAAGGACGTGGCCGAGCTGATCGTCGCCACCTTCACCCCGATCAGGGAGCAGACGGAGCGGATCCTGGCCGACGAGGCCGGCCTGGACCGCGTGCTCGCCGCGGGTGCCGCCCGGGCCCGCCAGGTGGCCGGGCAGACCATGGACGCCGTCCGGGAGCGCACCGGCCTGCTCAGGCCTTTGGCTTGACCTTGCTCCGCTGGTACCTGGCAGCCGGGCGCTGGCGGCGGCTGCAGGCGAAACCGAGGCCGGCGACGACCAGCGCCACGCAGCTGAACCCGGCCGCGGTGAGCACCGACGGGCTCGCGGCGACCTGATGCGAGCGGGCCGGCGCGGCGTGTCCGCCCCCGCGCCCCGAACCCGCCGAACCCGCACCCAGACCCGACGCCGCACCCAGACCCGACGCCGAACCCGAACCCGACCTCGAAGCTGACGCCGACGCCGACGCCGACCGCACGGCGGCCGGCATCGAAGCCGGGCCGACCAGCGCGCCGACCGGGGTGACCTGGCCGTCGGCCTTGAAACCCCAGTTCAGCAGGCTTTCCGCGGAGGTGATTTCGGTCAGCGGCGGGCAGTGCAGCAGCGTCACGATGAGCGTGACGCCGTTGCGCCTGGCCATCCCGATGTAGGTGGCGCCCGCGGCGCTGGTCCAGCCGATCTTTCCGCCGATGCCGCCCGGGTAGCTGGTGAGCAGCGTGTTCTGGTTGTGAATCGTGACCGACTTCCTGGCTTTCAGCGGGAACCGCGCGTTAACCCTCTGGTCATATCTCAGGAATGCGGGCAGCCGCAGCGCCTGCCGGGCGATCAGCGCCAGGTCGTAGGCTGACGTGCGCTGCCCAGGAGCGTCCAGCCCGTTCGGCTCCATCGCGACGGTGTTGTCCGCCTGCAGGTGCCGGGCCTCGGCGTTGAGCATCGCCATCCCCGCGCCGAACGACCCGGTCGCCTGGACAAGCGCGATCGCGGCGTCGTTGGCCGATATCGTCAGCAGCGCGGTGAACAGGTCGGATATCCGGTAGGCCTGCCCGGGGATGAGGCCCACCACGTTCGGGACGGCCGAGGCGGCCAGTTTGGTCGCGACCACCGTGCCGTCCGGGTTCAGCCGCGGGATCAGCGCGATCGCGGTGAGCACCTTGAGCGTGCTGGCCGGCCGGTACCAGCCGTGCGGGTCCCTGGCCGCGAGCACCTGGCCGGTGCCGGCGTCGGCGATGACGAACGCCGAGGCCTGCACGCCGGGCAGCCGGGGGGAGGCACCCGGCCCGTAGTGAACGATCACCCCGTGGCTCGACAGCCGGGCCCCGCCAATGGCCGTCGGGGCAGCAGGCACGGCCGTCGGGGCAGCAGGCGAGGCAGCAGACGGGGCAGCAGGCGAGGCAGACGGGGGCGTAGCGGCGCCTGCGACCGGGACCGAGACCGCCCCGACCGCGACCGCCCCGACCGCGACCGCCCCGACCGCGACCGCCCCGACCGCGAGCGCGACCGCGACCGCCCCGAGCGCGACCGCCCCGAGCGCGACCACAACGGCCGCGCAGGCGGCCGCGCAGGCCGCGCAGGCGGCGGCGCAGGCGGCGGCGCAGGCGGCGGCGCAGGCGGCGACGGCGGCCCGCGGGCCGGACCGGTCGGGCATAAGCCTCCCAGATCTACTCATGGGTTATGGGGCTGCTCGAAGTAACCTGGAGCACATGGAACGCATGTCCGAGTCAGGACTCCCCGTCGCCCCCGTCTACGACGACAGCAAACTTACGGATTTCCGGCCAGAGGAGGAGCTCGGCCAGCCGGGAAAGTATCCGTTCACTCGCGGAGTGTATCCGCGAATGTATGTGGACCGCCCGTGGACGATGCGGCAGTACGCCGGCTTCTCCACCGCCAAGGAGTCCAACCGCCGTTATCACGAACTGATAGAGGCGGGCACCACCGGGCTTTCCGTGGCCTTTGACCTGCCCACGCAGATGGGATACGACTCCGACGCCCCGGTCGCCCGCGGCGAGGTGGGCAAGGTCGGCGTGGCCATCGACTCCGTCGATGACATGCGCACGCTCTTCCGCGACATCCCGCTCGATAACGTGTCCACCTCGATGACGATCAACGCGCCCGCCGCGGTCCTGCTGCTGATGTACCAGGCGGTCGGCGAGGAACAGGGCGCGCGGCCGGACCAGCTGACCGGCACGATCCAGAACGACGTGCTCAAGGAGTACATCGCCCGGGGCACCTACATCTACCCGCCGCGCCCGTCGCTGCGCCTGGTGGCCGACACCTTCGCCTACTGCCGCAAAGAGCTGCCGAAGTGGAACACGATCTCCATCTCCGGCTACCACATGGCCGAGGCAGGCGCGACGCCGGTGCAGGAGATCGCGTTCACGCTGGCCAACGCCAGGGAGTACGTCCGGGCCGCGATCAGCTCCGGCCTGGACGTCGATGAGTTCGGGCCCCGGCTTTCCTTCTTCTTCGTCGCCCGCACCACGCTGCTCGAGGAGGTGGCGAAGTTCCGCGCCGCGCGCAAGCTCTGGGCCGGCATCATGAAAGACGAGTTCCACGCCAAGGACCCGCGGTCGCAGATGCTGCGCTTCCACACCCAGACGGCCGGCGTCCAGCTCACCGCGCAGCAGCCGGAGGTGAACCTGATCCGGGTGAGCCTGCAGGCCCTGGCGGCGGTGCTGGGCGGGACGCAGTCGCTGCACACCAATTCCTTCGACGAGGCGCTCGCGCTGCCCAGCGCCAAGGCGGCCCGGCTGGCCCTGCGGACCCAGCAGGTGATCGCCTACGAAAGCGACCTGACCGCCACGGTGGACCCGTTCGCAGGCTCTTACGCGATCGAGTCGATGACCCATGACATCGCCGACGCCGCGAACGACCTGATGAAGCGCATCGAGGGCATGGGCGGCGCGGTGGCGGCCATCGAGCGCGGCTTCCAGAAGGCCGAGATCGAGGGCACGGCCTACCAGGTGGCGCAGGAAATCGACGCGGGCGAGCGGGTGATCGTCGGAGTGAACAAGTTCAGCACAGATGGCGAGGAGCCCTACGCGCCGCCGCACGTCGACCCGGCCCTGGCGGCGGAGCAGGCGGCCAAGCTGGCCGGCCTGCGCGAGCAGCGCGACCAGGCCGCGTTCGGCCGCGCCATTTCCGCGCTGAAATCGGCCGCCGAAGGCACCGACAACGTGCTTTACCCGCTCCGCGACGCACTGCGAGCGGACGCCACTCTTGGTGAGGTCTGCGACGCGCTACGGGAGGTATGGGGCGAATACCAGCCAGAAAGAATCTGACTATTCCGGGCCCTAGCATCACGCGCGGAGCACCGAGCACGAAGGGCCGGCCATGGCTATCGAGTGGAATCCTTCCCGCGGCGCCACGCTCGGCGTCGAATGGGAGGTGCAGCTTATCGACGCGCAGACCAGGCTGCTGCGCCAGGAAGCCGGCAAACTGCTCGACGAACTGCCCGTGGCCGCCGACACCGGCGAGCATCCGCGGATCCGCCATGAGCTGATGCAGTCCACGCTTGAGCTGGTCACCGGCATCTGCAGCACGGTGTCAGAGGCGAAAGACGACCTCGCCGAGACGATCACCGAACTCCAGCGCATGGCGGCCGATCACGGTATCCTGCTAGCATGCGCCGGCACTCACCCGGTGAGTGACTGGCGTGACGCGACGATGGCGCCTATCCAGCGCTACGCGGAGCTTGTCGAGCAAATGCAGTGGCTTGCCCGCCGGATTCAGACCTTCGGCGTACACGTACATGTGGGGATTCGTGACGGGAGCAAGGCGATTCCGATCGTCAATGCCCTCGCCGCCTATCTTCCGCACTTTCTCGCGATAACCGCATCGAGCCCATTCTGGTGCGGGTACGACACCGGGCTTGCCTCCAGCAGGTCCGTGACCTTTGGCGCGCTGCCGACGGCGGGTACCCCGCTCCGGCTAACGGACTGGAAGCAGTTCGAAGACTACATGGACACCCTGCTGCGGGCGGGGACAATCCGCAGCATCAAGGAGGTCTGGTGGGACATCCGGCCGCACCCGGACTTCGGCACCGTGGAGATCCGCATGTTCGACGGCCTGCCGACGCTCCGCGAGGTGGGCATGGTCGCGGCGCTCTCGCAATGCCTGGTCCAGCTGTTCGACTCCCAGCTGGACCGCGGCTACACCCTGCCGTCCCCTTCACCCTGGGTGGTCAGGGACAACAAGTGGCGCGCGACCAGGTACGGGCTGGATGCGATCGTGATCACTGACGAGGAAGGCGCCACCGCGCCGCTGCGCGACGACCTTTACGAGCTGATCGCCGAGCTCGAGCCGGTCGCCGTCCGGCTCGGCTGCACCGATGAGCTCAGCGTGGCCTGCGACGTGCTCGAGCAAGGCGCCTCCTACGAACGGCAGCGCGCCGTCTACTCGCGTACCGGGGACCTGGTCAGCGTGGTCGACGCGCTCGTGACCGAGTTCGCCGAAGACAGGTTCTGCACCGGGGGGGATGGTGGGCATGGAAGGCAATGACCTGCTCGCGGATCTGGACGCGTTCCTCGCCGAGCACGAGGCCGAGCTGATCGAATTCCGCCGCGACCTGCACGCGAACCCCGAGCTCGCCCACGCTGAGCACCGCACCACCCGGCGGGTCGCGCTGCGGCTGGCCGCGGAGGGCCTGCGCCCGGTGATCCTGCCCAAGGGGACGGGCCTGCTCGTCGACATCGGCTCAGATCAAAAGCCTTATGCCGAACGGTCCGTGGTAGCCCTGCGAGCCGACCTTGACGCGCTGGCCATGGCGGACGAGAAGGACGTGCCCTATCGCTCCACCGTGCCGAACGCCTGTCATGCCTGCGGCCACGACGCGCACACCGCCATCTTGCTCGGGGCCGGGCTGTTCCTGGCTAAGCAGGCCGAGGCCGGCCTGCTGCCCGGGCGGGTCAGGCTCATCTTCCAGCCCGCCGAGGAAGCCGCAGGCGGCGCGCTTGACGTGCTCGCGGCCGGGGGCATCGCCTCGGTCGGCCGGATCTTCGCGCTGCACTGCGACCCCCGGCTTGACGCCGGGCAGCTCGGCGTCCGCTCCGGGCCGATCACCGCGGCCTGCGACCGGATCGAGGTGCGGGTGTCCGGGCCAGGCGGCCACACCGCCCGGCCGCATCTGACCACGGACCTGATCTACGCCCTCGGCAAGGTCATCACCGAGGTTCCGGCCGCGCTGTCCCGCCGGGTCGATCCGCGGTCCAGCCTCAGCCTGGTCTGGGGCCGGGTCAGCGCGGGCACGGTCGCCAACGCCATCCCCGACAGCGGCATCGTCGAGGGCACCGTGCGCTGCCTCGACGACGAGGCCTGGCACACCGCGCCCGACCTGCTCAAGGCGCTCATCGACTCGGTGGCCTCCGCCTACGGGCTGCAGGCCGACTTCAGCTACCAGCGCTACGTGCCGCCCACGGTCAACGACCAGGCCAGCACGGCCATGATCTCCGCCGCCGCGCTCGGCGTGCTCGGCGCGGGCTCGGTCGTGCAGACGCCGCAGAGCCTCGGCGGCGAGGACTTCGCCTGGTACCTGGAGTCGATCCCCGGGGCGCTGGCCCGGCTGGGTACCCGGGTGCCCGGCTCGGTCGTGTCGCACGACATCCACCAGCCGACGTTCGACATCGACGAGCGGGCCATCGGCGTCGGCGTCAGGGTGATGGCCGCGACGGCGGTCAACGCCCTGTGGGACGACGGCGCGATCGTCGCCCAGCCGCTGCCCGGCGTCACCGGCGCCTGATCCTCCCCCCGCCAGCTACCCTGGAACGGACTCACCCTCCCCGGTGCGGGCTAATTGCGGAAAGTACGGCAGCATGGCAGCCAGCTCCTCCTCTGACGGCGCGCCGCGGCCCGCGCGGCCGGGTATTACCGCGCCGGAAAAGCGCGGCCGCAGCCGGGGCGACGGCGCGGTCCAGACGTTCCGGTCGCCGACCGCCGTCGTAGTCTGGGTGGTGTGGCTGCTTTTCGCCGTGGCCAACTGGATCGACCTGGCCGTGCAGGGCCGGGACCACCTGTCCGTGGTCGCGGCGGCCGTGCTGCTGCTGGTGACCGGCATCGCCTACGTCACGGCCCAGCGGCCCAGGATCATCGCGGACGAGGCCGGGGTGACGGTACGCAACCCGCTGCGCGATCACCGGATCGGCTGGTCGGGCGTGGCCAAGGTCGACCTGGCCGACCTGCTGCGGGTGCACTGTCAACGGGACAAGCAGGACCAGGACAAGGTGATCAGCGCCTGGGCCGTGCATTACTCCCGGCGGCGCCAGTTCGCCGCCGACGCCAGGGCACGCCGCGCGTCCGGGTCCCGGCGTTCGTCCTTCGGCCTGTACTCCGGCGGCCGTGACCTGTCCTACCGCCGTCCGGCGGCCAGCCCCGCCGCCACGCCCGAGGCCGACGCCGAGATGGTCGTCCGCCTCCTCAGCGAGCGCGCCACCGCCGTGCAGGCCGAGGCGGTCTGGGCCAGGGGAACCGAGGCCGCCCCCGGCCACCCGGGCTGGTCCGAGCCGCTGACCAGCACCTGGAGCCGGGCGGCGATCGCCGCCGTCATCATCCCCGCGCTGATCCTGCTGATCGTCTGCCTCACCTGAGCACCAGCGCCCCTGGCTCACCACCCACGCCGGCCGGTCAGCGCCAGGGCGGCTCGGGCCCGGCACTGGCGTCACCGAGCTTGGCGCAGGGCAGCGCACGCAGCGCCGCCACGTAGTCGGCCGGGGCGCCGCCCGCCTCGGCGGCGTCGGCCAGGATGCCGACCTTGCTGGCCGACGGCAGCCCGCCCTCGTAGAAGTTGAGCACGTAGAGCCACGCCAGCAGGTCGCCGTCGAGGGTTTGCACCCGGACCTTGGCCTTGCGGTAGTAGCCGAGGCTGACCCCGTCCCAGTTGTCGAGTTCCTTCTCGTCGTTTTCCGGCACGTCGTAGAGCACCGCGAAGACGCGGGCGCCGGCCTCCTCGACGACCGTCGCCATGGCCCCGTCCCAGCCGATGTCTTCCCCGCCGAACGCCAGCCGCCATCCCTCCAGCCAGCCGGTTCCCCGCTGGGGTGAGTGCGGGCAGCGCAACAGCATCTGGGCTGGGTCCATGTTGCTGCCGTAGGCCGCGTACAGTGCCACGGGGGAAATCGTACGGTGATACCTGACGGCGACCAACTCACTTGGGAGAATCACTAATCGTGACTTTGCCACGTCAGCGAATCGCGATCCTGGGCGGCGGCCCCGGTGGCTACGAAGCCGCCCTCGTCGCCGGGGTCAGCGACGGTTTCGTGAAGCTGATCACCAGCCCGGGCACCGGCGTGGTGCTCGGCGGCGTGGTGGTGGCGCCGCGGGCCAGCGAGCTGATCCTGGCCGTCTCGATGGCGGTGGAGCAGCGCCTCACGGCCCAGGAGGTGGCGCACACGTTCGCGGTGTACCCGTCCCTGTCCGGCAGCGTGACCGAGGCGGCCAGGAAACTGATGGAGTTCACCCCGGACATCCCTTAATGAGACGGGCGGCCGAGGTCGGGATCGTCAGGCGCCTCCAGCCCGTGCCGCCGCAGCCGGGAGACCCGGATGTCATCGGCGTACATCGCGACAATGCCCATGCTGCAGATTCCGAACAGCGCGGGCACCGCGACACGGATCCACGCCGCGCCGGGCAGTAGCGCGAGCGCGGCGCAGATCGGCAGCATG
Organism: uncultured Actinomycetes bacterium; assembly: GCA_963739615.1. Taxonomy (GTDB): domain Bacteria; phylum Actinomycetota; class Actinomycetes; order Streptosporangiales; family Streptosporangiaceae; genus Palsa-504. The sequence continues at coordinate 84,491 of CAVUBD010000025.1, read as the reverse complement.
ACGATCAGGTGCCGCAGGATCAGCCTGCCCCGCCACCCGGCGTCGGTGAGCTCGTGCCGCACCCATTCCCTGTTGCGTTCCGGCAGCCGCCCGCCGATCGCGAACAGCGCCTTTCCCCCCGCGTTCGGATCCCCGGGGAGCCTGCTCACGCCAGCTCAGTCCTCGCTAAATCAGTCCTCGCCAGCTCAGTCCTCGATTGCGCAGATGGCAGCGCCCGCGGTGACGGTCTGGCCCACCTCCACGGCCAGGCCGGTGACCGTGCCGTCCTTGTGCGCGGTCAGCGGCTGCTCCATCTTCATCGCCTCAAGCACGACGATGGCGTCGCCGGCTGATACCCGCTGCCCCTCCTCCACCGCGATCTTGATGATCGTGCCCTGCATCGGGCTGACCAGGGTATTGCCGCCGCTCGCAGGCGCCCGGCGCGACCGGCTGCTGCCACCCCGGGCCCGTTCGGCCGAAACGGGTGCCGCAGCGGCGCGGCGCGGTTCGCCGAACGCGGCCGGTACCACCACCTCGAGCCGTTTCCCGCCCACCTCGACGGTGATGCTCTCCCGTTCGGGGGCCGGGGCGACCTCGGCCGGCTCCTGGACCGCCATCGGGGTGTCGAACTCGGTCTCGATCCAGCGGGTGTGCACCCGCAGCGGCTCGCCGGCGAACGCGGGGTCGGTGACCACGGCCCGGTGGAACGGCAGCACCGTGGGCATCCCGCCGATCTCGAACTCGGCCAGCGCCCGGGCCGCCCGCTGGAGCGCCTGCGTCCGGCTGGCGCCGGTCACGATCAGCTTGCCGATCAGCGAGTCGAACACCTGCGGGACGGTCATCCCGGCGGCGTAGCCCGCGTCGACCCGGACGCCGGGGCCGGACGGCGGCGCCCAGGCGGTGATCGTGCCAGGCGCGGGCATGAAGTTCCGGCCCGGGTCCTCGGCGTTGATCCGGAACTCGATCGAGTGGCCCCGGGCGGGCGGGTCGTCGTACCCGAGCGGCTCGCCGTCGGCGATGCGGAACATCTCGCGCACCAGGTCGATGCCGGTCACTTCCTCGCTGACCGGGTGCTCGACCTGCAGCCGGGTGTTGACCTCGAGGAAGCTGACCATCCCGTCCTGTCCCACCAGGAACTCGCAGGTACCGGCGCCCACGTAACCGGCCAGCCGCAGGATCGCCTTGGAGGACTGGTAGAGGGCCTGCGTCTGCGCCTCGGAAAGGAACGGGGCGGGCGCCTCCTCCACCAGCTTCTGGTGCCTGCGCTGCAGCGAGCAGTCCCTGGTCGAGACGACCACCACGTGGCCGTGCGCGTCGGCCAGGCACTGTGTCTCCACGTGCCGCGGCCGGTCCAGGTACCGCTCGACGAAGCACTCGCCGCGGCCGAACGCCGTGATGGCCTCCCGGACCGCCGACTCGAAGAGGTCGGCGACCTCCTCCTCGTGCCAGGCCACCTTCAGCCCGCGGCCGCCGCCGCCGAACGCGGCCTTGATCGCCACCGGGTAGCCGTATTCGCGGGCGAACGCCTTGACCTCGTCGGCGCCGGAGACCGGATCCTTGGTGCCGGGGGCCAGCGGCGCGCCCGCCTCAAGGGCGATATGCCGGGCCTTGACCTTGTCGCCGAGCGCCTCGATCGCCGCCGGCGGGGGCCCGATCCAGGTCAGGCCCGCGGTGGCGACCGCGCGGGCGAATTCCGCGTTCTCGGCCAGGAAGCCGTAGCCGGGGTGCACGGCGTCGGCACCGGACTCGATCGCCACCTTGATGATCTTGTCGATGTCCAGGTAGGTCTCCTGGCTGGTGGTCCCGGCCAGCGAATAGGCCTCGTCGGCCATCCTGACGTGCAGTGCGTCCAGATCCGGCTCGGCATAAACGGCCACGCTGACCAGCCCGGCATCCCGGCAGGCCCGCACGACCCGGACGGCGATCTCGCCGCGGTTCGCGATCAGCACCTTGCGCACTGCGGTCTCCCTTGCTGACGTCGGCGCGGAAATCTAGATCAGTTAGCTCATGCTGCCACGCCCGCGCCGCGGCGGGCAGGGTCGTTAGGCCTGTCAGATCCGGCATGAACGTGATAGTGGACACGTATCGCCGCCGAGTACGGCGAATAGCCGCGAAAACCCCGGCCGCCGCAGTTTGTCTCCCGCTGGACGCACTTCCTCAACCGAAGTGTGACCTCGGGTACGTAGAGTAAACGCCGACCGGTTGCGAGGCCGTCTCTTGGGGTGGGGACTCCGGTGGCCGCCAGCGCTCGGTTATGCGCCACTCCAGCGACTTTTCGTTACGACGAGGTAACGAAAGCGTGATGAAGCTATCCGCTTTTGCCTGGCGTGCGTTGAGTATTCGACAAGGGCGGGGCGGAACGGAAGGAGCCCGAGTGCGCCTGATCATCTCGGGGAGCCGAGTATGAGCGTGCTTGGCATGCTGGCGTGGTGCGCGGCCGCGGTGAGCCTGTGGCTCGGCGCGCGCGGGCGCGACGGTGCCGTCGGGCGGGCCTACCGGTGGCTCGCGGGCGCCGCCGCGCTGTACTGCGCCGGGCTCATCGTCGCCCAGCTCGTCGGCGGGACGCTGAATCCTGCGCCCGGGCTCGCGTTCGCTGACCTGCCGCCCCTGCTGGCGCTGGCCGCCGCGGCGGCCGGCATCGTAACGCTGGCGACCGCCGGCCGGGACGGCGAAGCCGGCCCCGCTGGCGGCCAGGCCGGGACCGGTTCCGGGCCTTCCGTCCTGTCGGGCCTGGCCGACGGCTACGTGATGGCCGTGGCCCTCCTCGTCATCGGGTGGGTGACGACGTTCGGCGGCGAGTTCCACCGGTCCGGCGAACGGCCGGGGACCTTCCTGCTCGCGCTCGTTCATCCGCTGGCCGACCTGGCCGTGCTCGGCGCGCTGCTGCCCATGGTCACCACCGCCTGGCGGCGGGTCATGCTGCCGTACCTGGCTCTGCTCGCCGTCGGCGCCGGTGACGCGCTCGCGGTGGGCCAGCGGGTCTCCGGCGGGCACCTGGGGGTGGCGGCGCAGGTGATGCCGGTGATCGCGGCGCTGCTGCTCGGCCTGACGCCGTGGCGGCTGACCGAAGGGGGCCGCACGCGCCGGACCGCCGGCTCCGCGGCGCCGACCGTCGTCGCCGCGGCGGCCGCGGCGGTGGCTACCCTCGTGGTGATCGGGAACGGCCTGGCCGGGGTGCCCGCGTCCGGGGTCGCGCTGCTTGTGGCAGGCGGGGCGGGCGTGCTCGTGCTGACCGTCAGGGTCCTCATGCTCGTCGTCCAGAACGTCGGCCTGCTCGGGATCTGGCGCGAATCCAGCCGGAGCCTGCGGGACCTGGCCAACAGGACCAGCGATGTCGTCCTGGTCTGCGATCTTGAGGGCACGATCAGGTACGCGAGCCAGGCCGTGCACGACTACGGCTACGCGCCAGGCGCGCTGCAGGGCCGGCGGCTGCTCGACTTCGTTCACCCCGAGGACCGCGGCGCCGCCCTGGCGGCCGTCCGGCTCGCGCTCGGCGGCTATCACCCCGCGGGTTCCGCCGAGTCGGTCCGGTCGCAAAGAGCCGAACCGGCCGAGGGGTCTGGCCGGTTCCCGGCCCGGGTGCGCGCCGCCGACGGGACGTGGCGTCACATCGAGTCCACCGTGCTGCGCTATCAGGCCCCGGGCGAGCCCAGCCAGATTCTCGTCACCGCCCGCGACGTCAGCGATCAGGTCGCGCTCCGCCAGCAGGTCACGCACCTGACCTTCCATGACGGCCTGACCGGGCTGCCCAACCGGGCCTACGTCGAGGAGCGGGCCAGGGATGTGCTGGCCAGGGACGTGCTGGCCAGGGACGTGCTGGCTCATGGCGCGGTCGCCGGGCTGGCCGGGGTCATTTTCCTGGACCTCGACCGCTTCACCGCGGTCAACGACTCGGTCGGCCACGGCGCCGGCGATCTCGTGCTGGCCCAGGCGGCCAGGCGGCTGCGAGCCGTCGTCCCGGTCCACGACACGGTGGCGCGCTGGGGCAGCGACGAGTTCGCGGTCCTGATCGAGAACGCGGGGAACGTCCAGGAGGTCACCGAGATCGCCGAGCGGCTGGTCGGCACGGTCGCGGCCGAGCCGTTCCGGGTAGCCGGCCAGCAGATCGCGCTGACGGCGAGCGCAGGCGTCGCCCTGGCCGAGATAGGCCCGGAGCCCGCCGATAACCCGTCCGGGCTGGTGCTGCGCAACGCCGACGTGGCCATGTCCCGGGCCAAGGACGCCGGCGGCGACCGGGTCGAGGTCTACGCCGCGCACATGCACGAGGACGTGGTGCGCCGGGTGGAGATCGTCAGCGACCTGCAGCGCGCCATCGGCAACGGCGAGCTCAAGCTGCAGTACCAGCCGATCGTCGACCTGGCGACCTCGCGTGTCACCGGCGCCGAGGCGCTCGTCCGCTGGTGGCGGGGGGATCAGGTCGTCTCGCCCGGGGAGTTCCTCGGCGCCGCCGAGGAATCCGGCCTCATCGTCCCGCTAGGCGACTGGGTGCTCCGCGAGGCCTGCGCGCAGGGTGCCGCCTGGCGGCGGTCCCGCTGGGATGTCGGGGTGTCGGTGAACGTGTCAGCCCGGCAGATCACCGCGCCCGCGTTCACCGCCCGGGTGGCGGCGGTCCTCGCGGAGACCGGCCTGCTGCCCGAGGCGCTCACCGTCGAGGTGAACGAGCGGATCCTGGCCGAGGGGGACGAACTGGTCCTCAGCCGGCTCGCTGACCTGCACGGTCTCGGTATCAAGCTGGCGATCGACGACTTCGGCACCGGCTACGCCGCGCTGGCCCACCTGCGGCAGCTTCCCCTGGACATCATCAAGATCGATCCCTCGTTCGTGGCGGGCCTGGGCCATGACGACACGCTCACGCTGCTCACAAGGACCGTCGTGCAACTCGGACGGGACCTGGGCTTGCGGGTCATCGCGGAGGGAATCGAGCAGCCCCGCCAGCTGATCGCGCTGCGTGAGATGGGCTGCGGCTACGGCCAAGGCTTCCTGGTGGCCCGGCCGATGGCTCCCCCCGGAGTCGAAGCCCTGATCAGGACGGCCGCGGATGAATCAGCCGAGCGATCCGTCTCGGAATGTGAGACAACTCGCGTCCGCGGTTGACGTTTCGATTCCAATCGGCAGTAGGGTGTACCCGTGAAGCATCCCCAGATTCTCGTACTTGGCCGGCGTGCAGGCAGCTGACCAAGCAGCTCACTGCGCGCTCCCCTCGACTGCCGTCAGGCACGAGGGGATTTTTTATGCCGCCGCCCCGCCAGCCAGCTAACACCGCCAGCCAGCTACCGCCCGCAAGCTACGCCCGCAAGCCAATGGAGACTTACCGATGACCGAGCAGATGACGGGCCGCCAGGGAGCCGATGCTTCCGAGCGGCCGCCAGCGGCCGCAACCAGGCCCTCGGGTTCCCCCGCGGTGCCGGGTCCCAGCCCGCGGGACCTGGCCGCCCGCTCGCCGCACCGCGAGGCCCCTCGCCCCCCCGCCGACCAGCCGCACCCAGCCCAGCCGCACCCAGCCCAGCCGCACCCAGCCCAGCCGCATCAGGCTCAGCCGCATCAGGTCAGCCGCTCAGCTCAGCCGCATCAGGTCCAGTCGGACCCGGCCCAGCCGGGTCCGGCCCAGCCGGGTCCAGCCGGGACCCCGGAAGGGGATCCGGCGCAGCCGGGCCTCGCGCAGCCGGGCCTCGCGCAGCCGGGCCTCGCGCAGCCGGGCCTCGCGCAGCCGGGCTTCGCGCAGCCGGGCCTCGCGCAGCCGGAGCCGCCGCGGGCGCACGTCGCCAGCCAGGGCAAGACGCGGGCCACCGGGGCGCAGGCGCTGGTGTACGCGCTCGAGCAGGTCGGCGCGGACGTAGTGTTCGGCATTCCCGGCGGCGCCGTCCTGCCGGCCTACGACCCGCTGCTCGACTCCAAGATCATCAGGCACATCCTGGTCAGGCACGAGCAGGGTGCGGGCCACGCGGCCACCGGGTACGCGCAGGCCACCGGCCGAGTCGGCGTGTGCATGGCGACCAGCGGGCCGGGCGCGACGAACCTGGTCACGCCGATCGCCGACGCCTACATGGACTCGGTCCCGCTGGTCGCGATCACCGGGCAGGTGCCCTCCAGCCTGATCGGCACCGACGGGTTCCAGGAGGCGGACATCTCCGGGATCACGATCCCGATCACCAAGCACAACTTCCTGGTCACCAAGCCCGAGGACATCGCCCGCACCATCGGCGAGGCGTTCCACGTGGCCTCGACCGGGCGGCCTGGGCCGGTGCTCGTCGACATCTCCAAGGACGCGCTCCAGGCGATGACCGACTTCAGCTGGCCGGTTCCCTTCGAGCTGCCCGGCTACCACCCGGTGACCAGGCCGCACGCGCGGCAGGTGCGCGAGGCCGCCCGGCTGATCAGCGAGGCCAGGCGCCCGGTGCTCTATGTCGGCGGCGGCGTCATCAAGGCCCGCGCCTCCGGGCAGCTGCGCGAGCTCGCCGAGCTGACCGGCATCCCGGTGGTCACCACGCTGATGGCCAGGGGCGCGTTCCCCGACCGGCATCCGCAGCACATGGGCATGCCCGGCATGCACGGCACCGTGGCCGCGGTCGGCGCGCTGCAGCAGGCCGACCTGCTCATCGCGCTCGGCACCAGGTTCGACGACCGGGTGACCGGCAAGCTGGACACGTTCGCGTCCGGGGCGGTGATCGTGCACGCGGACATCGATCCCGCCGAGATCTCCAAGAACCGCCGCGCCGACGTGCCGATCGTCGGCGACTGCCGTGAGGTGATCACCGACCTGATCGCGGCGGTGCGCGCGGAGTACGAGCAGGGCCGCCGGGCCGACCTGACCGCCTGGCGGTCGCAGCTCGACTCGCTGCGCAGCACCTACCCGCTCGGCTATGACCAGCCGGACGACGGCACCCTCGCGCCGCAGTACGTGATCGAGCGGATCGGGAAGATCGCGGGCCCGGAGGCGCTGTACGTGGCCGGCGTCGGGCAGCATCAGATGTGGGCCGCCCAGTTCATCGACTACGAGCAGCCCGGCACCTGGATCAACTCGGGCGGGCTCGGCACGATGGGCTTCGCCGTGCCGGCCGCGATGGGGGCCAAGACCGGCCGCCCGGACGCCACCGTGTGGGCCATCGACGGTGACGGCTGCTTCCAGATGACCAACCAGGAACTGGCCACGTGCGCCATCGAGGGCATCCCGATCAAGGTCGCGATCATCAACAACGGCAGCCTCGGCATGGTCAGGCAGTGGCAGACGCTGTTCTACAACGAGCGCTACTCCAACACCGACCTGCACCGGCAAACCAGCACCGACCTGCACCCGGAGGTCCAGCGAAAGCTGGCAGGCACCCGCATCCCCGACTTCGTCAAGCTCGCCGAGGCCTACGACTGCGAGGGCATCCGCTGCGAGGAGGCGGGCGACGTGGACACGGTGATCGAGCGGGCCATGGCCATCAACGACCGGCCGGTCGTGGTGGACTTCATCGTGCACAGGGACGCCATGGTGTGGCCTATGGTCGCGGCCGGCACGTCCAACAACGACATCAAGTTCGCGCGCGGCATGGCGCCCGACTGGGGAGGTACGTCCGAATGACGCTCCATACGCTGTCCGTCCTCGTGGAGAATAAGCCGGGCGTCCTGGTCAGGATCGCCGGCCTGTTCTCGCGCCGTGGCTTCAACATCGACTCACTGGCCGTCGGGCCGACCGAGCACGAAGAGATCTCCCGCATCACTATCGTGGTGAACTGCGAGGAGCACCCGCTCGAGCAGGTGACCAAGCAGCTGAACAAGCTCATCAACGTGCTCAAGATCGTCGAGCTCGAGCCGGGCGCCACCGTGCAGCGCGAGCTGATCCTGATCAAGGTCAGGGCCGACGCCGAGAGCAGGTCGCGGGTGCTCGAGACCGTTAACCTGTTCCGGGCCAAGGTCGTGGATGTGGCCCTGGACGTGATCACGGTCGAGGCGACCGGAAACCGGGAGAAGCTCGACGCGCTGATCAAGGTGCTCGAGCCGTTCGGGATCAAGGAGCTCGTCCAGTCCGGGATGGTGGCCATCGGCCGCGGCGGCCGCTCGATCACCGACCGGGCGCTCCGGCCTGTCGAGCGCAGCGCTTAGATTCGCAGGATCACAAACACAGAAAGGCCATTCAGTGGCAGAGATTTTCTACGATGACAGCGCCGACCTCTCGGTCATCCAGCGCAGGCACGTCGCCGTCCTCGGCTACGGCAGCCAGGGGCACGCGCACGCGCTCTCGCTGCGCGACTCCGGCGTGGACGTGCGGGTCGGCCTGCCTGAGGGTTCCAAGAGCCGGGAGAAGGCCGCCAGCGACGGCCTGCGGGTCACCACGCCCGCCGAGGCGTGCGAGGAATCGGACCTGGTCATGGTCCTGGTCCCGGACCACCTGCAGCGCCAGCTCTACGCCGAGGCGATCGAGCCCGCGCTGGTGGAAGGCGATGCGCTGTTCTTCGCCCACGGCCTGAACATCCGCTATGACCTCATCACGCCGCCGCCTGGCGTCGACGTGTGCATGGTGGCGCCCAAGGCCCCCGGTCACCTGGTGCGGCGCCAGTTCGCCCAGGGCCGCGGCGTACCCGTGCTGGTCTGCGTCGAGCGGGACGCCACAGGTAACGCCTGGCCGCTGACCCTGGCCTACGCCAAGGCCATCGGCGGCACCCGGGCGGGCGCGCTGAAGAGCACGTTCACCGAGGAGACCGAGACCGACCTGTTCGGCGAGCAGAGCGTGCTCTGCGGCGGCGTCGCCGAGCTGATCAAGGCCGGTTTCGCGACCCTGGTCGAGGCCGGCTACCAGCCGGAATCGGCCTACTTCGAGTGCCTGCACGAGATGAAGCTGATCGTGGACCTGATGTACGAGGGCGGCATCTCCAAAATGTACTGGTCGGTGTCTGACACCGCCGAGTACGGCGGCTACACCCGGGGACCGCGGCTGATCAACGAGCAGACCCGCGAGGAGATGCGCCGGATCCTGGGCGAGATCCAGGACGGCTCGTTCGCCCGCGAGCTGGTGGAGGAGTTCGACGCGGGCAAGCCCAACTTCCTCAAGCGCCGCGAGGCCGAGCGGGCCGAGCAGATCGAGCAGGTCGGCGCCAAGCTGCGGCCGCTGATGTCCTGGCTCGCCGAAGACGAGTAAGCCTGGGACGAGTAAGCCCAAGTAAAGGCCGCTGCGGCGGTTTTATCGCTCCGGGCGGGGTAGCGGGTCGTGATGACTGTTCACACGACCGATACCAAAGCCCGCCGCCAGGCGCGAGGCGGCGCGGGCCTGGCCCCGCGGCCCCGCCCCGAGCACAGCCCCCGCCCGGAGCGCAACGGCCAGGAACGCAACCATCCCGCCCGGGCCTGGCATGACCGGGACCTGCCCATCGCGGGGACCCGGCCGCGCCGCTCGTCGCCGGCGGGCGACGTGGTGCTGGCCTACCTGCGGACGCAGGCGGGCGCGCTGAAGTCGCTCGAGCCGATGGTGCGCGCCGACGAGTTCGACGCGGTGCACCAGATGCCGAACTGATCGAGGCCTTGGACTCACCGCGGCACGATGAACAAGATCACGCCTGCGAGCGCGATCGAGAGGATCACAATGCCGACGGTAACTCGCCTGGCGCCCGGCGTCATCACCGCCTGGTCAGGTCCATCCGGCCGGTCCCCGGGTAACGCCGGGCGGGCGGGGTGCATGAGCTGCGTGAGGAATCGGCGCGGATGCGTCAGGAATGCGTGAGCACCCTTTTCCCCGGCCGGCGGGTGTGCCCACCATGGAGGTGTGGCGAACGACGAAGACGCGGAACCGGTGCCTGTCCCGCACCGCCGGGAACGGCCGCCGGGCCGTCTGCGTGCCGCAGCCGGCCCGGCCGCGAAGGCCGTCATCGTTGGTGACCCGGTGCAGGCGGTTGTCCGCGTCCGGCTGGCCCCTGCCGCGTCCCGGCGCGGGTTCGAGCACTACGTGCGGACGCTCGCGTGCGTGCGGTGCGCGTGGCAGGTGACCGGCGACGTGGATTACGAGCTGCTGGTCGCGTGCCGGGCGATCGCCGACCTGGACGGCGTGCTGACCTGCCTGCGCGGCTGCACGGGCACCGAGGTGACGTCGGCCGGCCTGGTGGTGCGCGAGGTGGCCGGCCTCGGCGCCGCGGGCGGTCCGCAGGGCCGGGGATGGAAGGCGCCGTGACGGTCACTGACAGGGCCGCCTGCGAGGCCCGCGGCGACCTGAACCCGGGAATCTGGCCGCGCACCGCGCGGGCGGTGGCCGACGGCGGGATCTCGGTGGGCGGCGTGCCCCTGGCCGACATCGCCGCGGGCTACGGCACGCCGGCCTACGTGCTCGACGAGGCCGACGTCCGGCAGCGCTGCCGCGGGTACCGGCAGGCGTTTCCGGACGCGGAGATCGCCTACGCGGGCAAAGCGTTCCTGTGCCGGGCCATGGCGCACTGGATGGACGAGGAAGGGCTCAGCCTCGACGTCTGCTCCGAGGGTGAGCTGGCCGTGGCGAGTTCGGTCGGCTTTCCCGCGGAGCGGATCGTGCTGCACGGCAACGCGAAGACGCCCGGCGACCTGCGGATCGCGCTGGCCTACGGGGTCGGGCGGATCGTGGTGGACTCGGCAGGGGAGATCGCCAGGATCGCGGCGCTGTCCCAGTCGGCGGCCCACCCGCTGTCCGAGTCGGCGGCCCGGCCGCTGGCCCGGCCGCGTCAGCGGGTGCTCGTCCGGGTCACGCCGGGCGTCGACGCGCACGCGCACCCGGCGCTGGCCACCGGTGTGGAGAACCAGAAATTCGGCTTCTCGCTCAGCACTGGCGCCGCCGCCGACGCCGTGCGGCGGATCCTGGCCCAGCCGGAACTCGAGCTGGCCGGCCTGCACTGCCACCTCGGCTCGCAGATCACCCGGCCGGAGGCGTTCGAGGCGGCTGCGCGCAAGCTGGTCGGGCTCATGGCGGCCGTCCACGCCGAGCACGGCGTCACGCTGCCCGAACTCAACCTCGGCGGCGGCCATGGCGTCCCGTACACCGAGGACGACCAGGACTTCGACCTGACCGCATTTGCCGGGCGGATCCACGCCGCGGTCCGCGGTGCCTGCGCCTCGCTGCGCCTGCCGGTGCCCAGGCTCACCGTCGAGCCGGGCCGCGCGATCATCAGCCGGGCGATGGTCACGCTGTACCGGGTGATCAGCGTCAAGCACCTGGCCGGTCTGCGCACCTTCGTGGCCGTCGACGGCGGGATGAGCGACAACCCGCGGCCGGCCCTGTACGGCGCGCGTTACTCGGTGCGCTCGGCGAGCCGGCCAGCGGCCCCGGCACAGCCGGCCACCGTGGTCGGCCGGCACTGCGAAGCCGGGGACGTCCTGGCCGCGGACACGGCGCTGCCCGAGGGGACACGGCCGGGCGACCTGCTCGCCGTGGCCTGCACCGGGGCCTATAACCACTCGATGGCGTCGAACTACAACCTGGTCGGGCGCCCGCCCGTCGTCGCGGTCCGGGACGGCGCCGCGCGCCTGCTCGTGCGCCGCGAGACGGCGGCCGACATGCGCCAGCGCGACGTCAGCTTGTGACCACACGGGGCAAGGAGACCGCATGGAAGCGAAGGGTGAATATCACCTGCTGTTCGTACCGGTCCGCGCGAGTGCGCTCGACACGCTGGCCCTGCGCACCGGTCGGCTGCCGTCCGGGCCGCGGGTCGGGCTGGCCTTCACCTCGGAGGCGTCGCTGCGGTCCGCGCTGGGCGCCGGCCAGCCGTGGATCCGGCTCGACGAGGACGCCATACGCGCGATGCTCACGCCGCTCGGGATAGCCCAGATCAGGGTCGACGCCTGCCTCCCCGCGCCCGCGTCCACCCGGCCCGCTCTTGCTCCCACGGCCATCCCGGCCGCCGCGCCGCCCCCGCCAGCCACGCCGAAGGTCGGCCCGAAGCCCGCCCGGAAGCTGCGGCGCGCGCCGTACCGCTGCGCCTCGCTCACCAAGGCCCGCGCGGTGCCGGGCGGTGGACCCGGGCCGGCGCGGTCCGGCGGGGACGCCAGCACCCGGCCGGTACCACCCGGCCCGCGCGCGCCGGCTGGCGCGTAACCGTGACGACGTTTACCGGCTCAGCGGCTCGCCGCCCGGCCTCAGCCGGGCGTCCGCGGGCAGGACGTGGACTTCGGCGCCGGCCTGGCACGCGAGTTCGCGCAGGATAGGGTGGCGGCCGCCGGAGTGCGCTCCGGTGCCACGGGCCAGCAGCAGCTCGGTGACCCCTCGCTCGTCCGCGAATGCCGCCAGGGCGGCGGCCGGGGCGCCCTGCCGCCTGGTGAACTCGCCGCCAAGCTGCGCCGTCAGCGTCGCGTAGCCGGCCAGGACCCGGGCCAGGTCAGGCGAGGGCGGCGCGGACGTGACGACGGCCACCAGGAAATCCGCGGCCAGCCGGGCGGCGAGCGCGGCCGATCGCCTGATCAGCGGCTCCATGCCTGCCCTCGGCGCCGCGCAGGCCAGGATGATGGGCTGCGCCTCGGGCGCGGCGATGAGGCCGCCGCGCTTACGGTCGGCATGGTCGGCCACGATGGCGAAGGCTTGCTCGCGCAGCGGCCCGAGCTTCCCGGGCGCGTAGTCGTTCCGCAGCGCGTCCTCGATCTGGCCGGCCGGCACCAGCTCGCCCCGCCGTATCCGGTCGGCCAGGATCGCCGGCGGGACGTCCACCAGCTCGATCTCGTCGGCGAAGGCCAGGATCGCCGCGTCGTCCAGCGGCCCGCGTGCGGCACCGTCGCCCCCGTCCATGCTGGCCAGATGGACCGTGGCCACGACGGTGATACCCGCCTCGGCGAGTCGCCGGGCGACGGCGAGGCGGGTCTCGCCGCCTGCGTCGACCGCCGCCAGGTCATCGATGCACACCACCTCGGGCTGGCGGGCGAGGACGGCGTGGGATAGGCTGACTTGTAGCCGTCGAGGCCCACCAGGTCGATCGCGCGTAGCGCCCGTTCGGCCCGCTCGGCCGGCGTTACCCCCCGCGCCTCCAGCCCGATCTCGACGTTCTGCTGCACGGTGAGCCATGGCAGCAGGGCGAAGGTCTGGAACACCATCGCGGTGTCCCGGTTGCAGCTGACCAGCGGCTTGCCGCGGAAGAGCACCTCACCGCCGGACGGCGCGATCAGGCCGGCGATGCACCGCAGCAGGGTGGACTCGCCGCTGCCGCTGCGGCCGAGCAGCGCCACGAACTCGCCTTCGGCGACATCCAGGCTGATGCCGGCGAGGACCGGCGCCTGGCGGCCGCCCGGCCCGGAGAAGGTCTTGCTCAGCGCCCTGACGCTGATCAGCGGGCCGGTCATGCCAGCGCGTACTTCGACTCGGCCAGCGCGTACAGCCGCCGCCACAGCAGCGCGTTCAGCCCGGTCACATAGACGGCCATGACCAGGATGCCTGCGATGATCTCGTGGAAGTCGTTGCGCGCGGTCGCCTGCGTGATGTAGCTGCCGAGGCCGCTGGCCACGAGCACGTGCCGGTTGTAGATGACGATCTCGGCCACGATGGACGCGTTCCACGCGCCGCCGGCCGCGGTGATCGCGCCGGTGACGTACGCGGGGAACACGGCGGGCAGGATCATCCGGCGCGACCGGTGCCAGCCGTGCACGCCGAGGTTGTCCATGGCCTCCTTGAGGTCCGACGGCACCGCGCTGGCGCCCGCGATCACGTTGAACAGGACGTACCACTGCGTGCCCAGCGCCATCAGCACGATGCTGCCGTAGTTGAGGCTGATGCCGGTGTCCAGGAAGACGACGATCGCGAACGGGAAGATGAAGTTCGCCGGGAAGCTGGCGAATACCTGCACCACCGGCTGCAGGTACTGGGCGACCCTCGAGTTGAAGCCGATCCAGGCTCCGGCCGGCACCCAGATCAGGGACGACGCCGCCACGACCACGACCACCCGCAGGAACGTCAGGAAGCCGAGGCCGAACGCGTGCCCGAGGACGCCGAGGCCCTGCTGCCCGGCGGCGATGTAGGCCAGCATGCTGTACAGACCGTAGCCGAGCACGCCGACCACGGCCGCGATGAAGGCCATGTCCGCGGCGCGGCGCCGGGCGGCATGCTCGACCAGGCTGCGGTCGTCGACACCGGTGGCCGCCGCCATCAGGCGGTTGACCGGCTGCGCGATGGCGCGCCTGCCTCGTCCGACCAGGCCCGGCCAGCTGGACCGGCGCAGCGCGTCGAGCACCAGCGAGCGGGGCCTTCGGCTCGCCTCGGTCTGCTCGATGCGGAACCGCTCCACGTAGGCCACCATGGGCCGCCAGAACAGCACGTTGACCGCCAGGATCATGATGATCATGGTGACGGTGCCCCATATGACGTGCCCGAGCCGACCCTGCTCCACGGCCACGCCCACGTAGGAGCCCACCCCGGGCAGGGTGTAACGGTGACCGCCGACGATGATCAGCTCGGAGGCGGTGAGGAAGAACCAGCTGCCGCCGAAGCTCATCATCCCGTTCCATACCGGGCCGATCGCCCCGCCGGGCACGTCGATGCTCCAGAACCGCTTCCACCCACCGGGACAGTCCCATGACCCGGCTCGCCTCGTCCAGCTCGCCGGGCTGGGTGATGAGCGAGTGGTAGAACGAGAACGTGATGTTCCAGGCCTGCGAGGTGAAGACGGCGAACACCGCCGCGCCCTCCAGGCCCAGCTCGGAGCCGGGAAAGAGAGCGAGGAAGAACGTCACGGTGATGGCGAGGAAGCCCAGCACCGGCACCGACTGCAGGATGTCCAGGGCGGGGATCAGCACGGTCCTGGCGCGCCTGCTCCGCGCGGCCGCGTAGGCGTAGCCCAGGCTGAACGCGTAGGCGAAGAACAGGGCGATGAACATGCGCAGCAGGCTGCGTGCCGCGTAGTAAGGCAGGCGCGACGGCGACGTGTCGATGGTGACCGCCTGGCCGGGGCGGATCGGCACGTGCGCGCTCGCGCCCACCCGGACGACGGCGTAGATCAGCAGGAACACGCCGACGCCCACGACGGCGTCGAGCGGCCGGAACCGCAGCCGCCGCCGCAGCACGTCCCGGCTGGGAAAGGTGGGGCTAACCGCCATCCGGTGGCTCCGATCTGCGCAGGTGCGACGGCACGGCACAATCATGCGTCGTCGCGGGACACGCGCGGAACCCGCCGCCCGGGCGGGCCGCCACCTGCGGTGACCTGGTGCGGCCGGCCGCACCAGGACCGTTAATTAGGACGTAAAAATAGTGTCTCGCATGCTGAGACGGGCGTCTTGAGGCGCGTCTGTAACGTTTCCGGCTCGTGTAACGTAGCAGCCACTATGCGGCACGTCGTACTCGTAGCCTGCCGCAGCGGGGCCTGATCAGAGGCAGGCCGGCGACCCGCTGCGGGGGTTAGCTGCTGGCCGTAAGCCCGATCTGGACCGCCGTCAGGAGCATTTTCCGTGTACGACATGTATCCCTGGGACTCTGCCAGCCAGGGGGACTACCCCCCCGAACCCCTCCGTTCCCGGGGGGCGCCATCTCGCGAGACCCCCCTCAAGACCCGCCCCGCTCAGGCCGTCCAGGTCGCGCTCGACCGAAGGGACAACGGCGGCGACGGGATGGCCGTGGCCAGCCCGCCCCCAGCAGGCCGGACCCGCCAGTAAGGTTCTGGCATGGGTTCACGAACTATCAGGCTCGCCGTCGTCGGCGGCGACGGAATCGGCCCCGAGGTGGTCGCCGAGGCGCTCAAGGTGCTGCGGGCGGCGCTTTCCGGGGTCACCATCGAGGAGACCAGCTACGATCTCGGCGCGCGGCGCTGGCACCGGACCGGGGAGACGCTTCCCGACGCGGTGCTCGAGGAGATCAAGGGTCATGACGCGATCCTGCTCGGCGCGGTCGGCGACCCGAGCGTGCCCAGCGGCGTGCTCGAGCGCGGCCTGCTGCTGCGGCTCCGCTTCGAGCTCGACCACTACGTCAACCTGCGCCCGGTGCGGCTGTACCCGGGCGTCACGACCCCGCTGGCCAGCGCCCGCCCCGAATCGGTGGACATGGTGGTGGTCCGCGAGGGCACCGAGGGTCCCTACACCGGCGCCGGCGGCGTGATGCGCAAGGGCACGCCCGCCGAGATCGCCACTCAGGAGAGCGTCAACACGGCGTTCGGCGTGCAGCGGGTGGCGCGGTACGCGTTCAACCGGGCCATGGCCCGGCCGCGCCGGAAGCTGACGCTCGTGCACAAGACGAACGTCCTGACCTACGCCGGCGACCTGTGGCAGCGGACCGTGGACGGGCTGGCCAAGGAGTTCGCCGACGTGTCGGTGGACTACTGCCACGTCGACGCCGCGTCGATGTTCTTCGTCTCGCAGCCGGAGCGGTTCGACGTCATCGTCACCGACAACCTCTTCGGGGACATCCTCACCGACCTGGGCGCCGCGGTGGCGGGCGGGATCGGGCTCGCCGCGAGCGGCAACATCAACCCGGAGGGGACCACGCCCAGCATGTTCGAGCCGGTCCACGGCAGCGCGCCGGACATCGCCGGCCAGAGCAAGGCCGACCCGACGGCGGCCATCTTGTCCGCCGCGATGCTCTGCGAGCACCTCGGGCTGTCGGCCGAAGCCGCCAGGATCGAGCAGGCGGTCGCCGAGGACCTGGTCGAGCGCCAGGGCGCCTGGGCGGCGCGCACCACCGTCGAAACCGGCGACGACATCGCCGAGCGAGTATCCGGCTAACCGGCCGGCGTCTGCGCCTGCCGGGCCATCCCGGCAGGCGACCCCGCCAGGCAGGCCCGCAGCGCACCCCAACAGAGGTGAGACCCTAGTCTGAAGGACCTGCCCGCGCGGGCGAGGAGGAAGTTCGCATGATTGATTTTGATATCCGCCCCTCCGGGCATCCGGTGCCGGACGCCGAGCGCGAGGCGATGCTGCGGTCGCCCGGGTTCGGCCAGCTGTTCACCGACCACATGATCACGCTGCGCTGGTCAGCCGAGCGCGGCTGGCACGACGGGCGCCTCGAGCCATACGGGCCGTTCACCCTCGATCCGGCTACCTCGGTGTTCCACTACTCCCAGGAGTTCTTCGAGGGCCTGAAGGCGTACCGCCAGGACAACGGCTCCATCACCATGTTCAGGCCGGACGCCAACGCGGCCAGGTTCAACCGGTCGGCGCTCCGGATGGCGATGCCGGAACTGCCCGAGGAGACCTTCATCCGGGCGCTCGAGCTGCTGGTCGTCCAGGACCGAGAGTGGGTGCCGGCCGGGGTGGGGAACAGCCTCTACCTGCGCCCGTTCATGATCGCGACCCAGCGCGGGCTCGGCGTCAACCACCCGTCGAGTGAGTACCTGTTCTGCGTGATCGCCTCGCCGGCCGCGTCTTATTTCAGCGGCGGGGTCAAGCCGGTCGCGGTGTGGCTGTCCGAGGACTACACCAGGGCGGCGCCAGGCGGCACCGGCGCGGTCAAGTGCGGCGGCAACTACGCAGCCTCGTTCGTGGCCCAGCAGCAGGCCGTGGCACAGGGCTGTGACCAGGTGGTCTGGCTGGATGCGGCAGAGCACCGCTGGGTCGAGGAAATGGGCGGGATGAACCTGTTCTTCGTCCGCGGCCAGGACGCCGGGGGCGTGCCGCAGATCACCACGCCCCCGCTGACCGGGACGCTGCTGCCGGGGATCACCCGTGACTCGCTGCTCAGGCTGGCGCCTGATCTCGGCGTCAAGGCCGTCGAGGAGCGGATCTCCATCGACCGGTGGCAGGCTGAGTGCGCGTCCGGCGAGCTGACCGAGGTGTTCGCCTGCGGGACCGCGGCCGTGATCACGCCGGTGGGCCGGGTCAAGGGCGAGTCCGGGGAGTTCGTGATCGCCGACGGCGAGCCGGGTCCGGTGACCATGCGGCTGCGCGAGGAGCTCATCGGCATCCAGTACGGCCACCGCCCCGACCCCTTCAACTGGATCCACAAAGTCTGCTGAGTTCAGCCCATTCCCTGATCGTGGCCAGTTTCGGGCGAATAGCGGCGGCTCGCGAGTCTGCCAATAGCGCGGGTGCTGGCGCCGGTGTCGGTGTGCGGGTCGGCAGGCGTGGGCCGGGGCTCGTGTCGGTGATGGTTGCGCAGGTGGTGACGTGGCTGGCGGGGCGGGCGTGGCGGGCGCGGGGCTGCCGGGGTGTTCTGGTGGGGGTGCGCGGGCGGGCGGGGGCCGGGATCCCGGAAAGATCATGGAGGATTTTCGTTTGGTGGAGGGTTTTCAGGACGGGAGTCCTTAATATCCTCCACTAAGCCAGAATCCTCCACCATAAAATCGCCCGTAGCGGAATTAATGAGACAAAGCGTCTCGAACGTGACCGTGCGGCAGCCGATGACGGCATTGCGGCAGCGCAGGCCCGGCGGTTCTTGACCAGCTGGCGCTGAGGATCAGATCCGTACCGCCGCTCCGGCGGCAGTTCGGGGCGGTTGCAGTCTTGCTGGCTGCCCCTATACCGCTATACCGCCCATTCCTGGCCATGATCATGAAGAAGCCCGGCCTGGTGTCTCGGATGGTGAGATTAAGGCGCCAGCATCCGGGTGAGTGTGGTTCAATGACATCATGACGTCAGGCCGCATCATTATCGGCTGGCGCGTCGGCACCTAGGGCAGCAGCCCTAGCGCCCGGGAAACCGCAAAACTCCGGGACGTTGGCGCGCAGACCTCTCGCGTACTCGCGAGGGGTCTTTTGTTTTGCGCCACGTTGCCTGACGACAACAAGACCATCTCGGGAGAGAATCCGATGCTCGACGACACCTTTCACGTCTACGACACGACCCTGCGCGACGGCGCCCAGCAGGAGGGGCTGAACCTCAGCGTCGCCGACAAGCTGGTCATCGCGCGGCAGCTAGACGAACTCGGCGTCGGTTTCATCGAGGGCGGCTGGCCTGGCGCGATCCCGAAGGACACCGAGTTCTTCCGCCGTGCCGCCAGCGAACTGAACCTCAAGCACGCGCAGCTCGCCGCGTTCGGCGCGACCCGCCGGCCCGGCGCCCAGGCACCCGATGACCCTCAGGTCGCCGCGCTGCGCGAATCGGGCGCGCCGGTCGTGACCCTTGTCGCCAAGAGTCACGACCGGCACGTCCTACTCGCCCTCAGGACGACCCTCGAAGAAAACCTGGCCATGATCGCCGACACGATCACCCACCTGCGCGAAAACGGCCAGCGGGTCTTCCTCGACGCCGAGCACTTCTTCGACGGCTACCGGTCCAACCCGCAGTACGCGCTCGAGGTGGTCCGCGCCGCCGCCCAGGCCGGCGCCGACGTCGTCGCGCTGTGCGACACCAACGGCGGCATGATGCCGAGCGAGCTCGCCGACGTGGTCAGCGCCGTGTACGACGTCACCAAAGCCCGCCTCGGCATCCACTGCCACGACGACACCGCCTGCGGCGTCGCCAACACGCTGGTGGCGGTCGACGCGGGCGTCACGCACGTGCAGGGCACGGCGAACGGGTACGGCGAACGGGCCGGCAACGCCAACCTGTTCAGCGTGGTTGCCGGCCTGCAGCTGAAGAAGGGCCGCGAGGTCCTGCCCGGCGACGGCATCAGGGAGATGAGCCGGATCGCCCACGCGATCAGCGAGGTGACCAACGTCGCGCCGGACACCCACCAGCCGTACGTGGGCCTGTCCGCCTTTGCGCACAAGGCCGGGCTGCACGCCTCGGCGGTCAAGGTCGACCCGATGCTCTACCAGCACATCGACCCGGCCCTGGTCGGCAACGACATGCGGATGCTTGTCTCGGACATGGCCGGCCGCGCCTCGGTCGAGCTGAAGGGGCGCGAGCTCGGCTACGACCTGTCCGGCGACAAGGCCGCCATCGGCCGGGTCACCGACCGCGTCAAGGACCTGGAGGCGGCCGGCTACACCTTCGAGGCCGCCGACGCGTCGTTCGAGCTGCTGCTCCGCGACGAGCTCGGCCAGCGGCACGAGTACTTCGCCGTCGAGTCCTGGCGGGTCATCGTCGAGCGCCACCCCGACGGCCGGATGACGAGCGAGGCGACCGTCAGGCTGGCCGCCAAGGGGGAGCGCCTGGTCGCGGTCGGCGAAGGCAACGGCCCGGTGAACGCTCTGGACAAGGCGCTTCGCGCCGCGCTCGAGCAGATCTACCCGGAGCTCGCGAGCCTCGAGCTGACCGATTACAAGGTGCGGATCCTGGCGGGCACCCACGGCACCGGCGCCGTCACCCGCGTCCTGATCGAGTCCGGCGACGGCACCGGCGACTCCTGGAGCACGGTCGGCGTCGACGAGAACATCATCGCCGCCTCCTGGCACGCTCTCGAAGAAGCCGTCACCTACTCCCTCCTCCGCTCCGGCCGCGAGCCCAGCTAACCCGCGAACTGCAGGTTTCCGGTTGCGCGGCCGAGGCTGAACGGTCCCTGGTGCGTGCCGACGTCAGGCAACACGGTCCACCTGGTGACCGCCGAGGATGCGCGTCCAGCCGTTCCAGCCGTTCCAGCGGCTCACCGGTGGTGACGTCGACGCCATCAGCGCCCTGCTGGAGTTCGCAGCGCCAGGGACGGTCGCCAGGGAAGTTTGCCTGGGGCTGTTACCCGGGATCGTTCGGCCCAATTAGCCGCCCCCGAGCTCCAGCGGGACGGCCGGGGAATTACGGTAGGGGCATGGACGACAAGCAGATCATCGGGCACATCGACGAGCTGATCGAGACCGAGCACAAGCTCCGCAAGCAGCTCGCGGCCGGAGAGCTGACCGCTCCGGCGGAGCGCGAACGGCTGCGGTCCGCCGAGGCTGAGCTTGACCAGTACTGGGACCTGCTGCGGCAGCGGCGGGCCCGCCGCGAGTTCGGCGAGAACCCCGACGACGCTGCCCCGCGCCCGGTCGCCGAGGTCGAGGGCTACCTGCAGTAGGGCTGACACTTGAGGTAAGGAGTGGCGTGCGCATCGCGAGATTCGCCAACGGTGACGGGGTCGCGTACGGCGTGGTCGAGGGCGAGCCGGACCGGGGCGGCACGGCCGCGGATCCTGGACTGACAATCGCCGAACTGCACGGGCACCCGTTCGGCGTCGATCCGGGCGGGGTCCGGCTGACCGGCCGCAGGTACCCGCTCGCCGAGGTCAGGCTGCTCGCCCCGGTGCTGCCGAGCAAGGTGGTGGGCGCCGGCCGGAACTACGCGTCGCAGGCGCGGGAGGCGAACGGCGAGCAGCCGCCCGCCGAGCCCGTGCTGTTCCTCAAGCCGTCCACATCGGTGACCGGGCCGGGGGACGCGATCAAGTACCCGGTGAAGCTCACCGAGCGGGTCGACTTCGAGGGGGCGCTGGCGGTCATCATCGGCCGGCTCTGCCGCCAGGTGCCCAGGGAGCGGGCCGACGAGGTGGTCTTCGGCTATACCTGCGCCAACGACGTCACCTCCCGGGACCTGCAGGCCAGGGACGGGCAGTGGACCCGGGCCAAGGGATTCGACACGTTCTGCCCGCTCGGGCCCTGGATGGAGACCGGGACGAACCCCGCCAACCTGGGCCTGACGACCACCGTGAACGGCACCGTCCGGCAGCAGGCGCGCACCTCGGACCTGCTGTGCGACGTGCCAGGCCTGATCGCGTACGTCAGCCAGGTGATGACGCTGCTGCCCGGCGACGTCCTGCTCACCGGCACGCCGGCGGGCGCGGGGCCGCTGATCGACGGGGACGAGGTTTCCGTGACGATCGAGAGTATCGGAACGCTCACTAACCGCGTGGTTATCGGCGACTGAAGCAAAACCTGATCTCTAGTGCAAGCCATCGTGCCTGGCTTAGGATTGGCGTTCGGAGCTGACGGGAGCACTTGGCGGCCGGGAGAGGGCAGATCCTGGCTCGCAGCCGATTCCGTCACGTTCGCGGAAGGGTGGGCATTGATGAGCGGGGGATACCTTCCAAATTCCCGCCCGCAGGCTGGCGGGCAATTTTCCGAGTATTCCTTCTCCAACCTGGTGCCGGTGCGGCACTGGGCTCGTGACCCGGCCCTGCGCAGCTGGCCGGTGCTGCTGCTGATCGGCCTGGTGTGCGTGCCGCCCATCGCGCTGGTCCTGCTGAACAATGCGACCGAATCCACGATCCACGCCGTCGCCTGGATCTTCGCGGCCTATTTCGCCGTGGCCTGGCTGCTGCTGCTCGGCGTCATCGTCCGCCCGCAGCACGTCCACCGGTCGATGCTGGTCGCGGTGGCCGCGGTCGGCATCATCACCCAGGCGCCCACGGCGATTTACCTGGAGACGCGGCTGCACAGCAATACCGGCAGCCTCCTGGATATCTTCACCATCGGTCTCCCCGAGGAACTGGCCAAGGCCATCCCGATCCTGGTGGTGGCCTGGATATGGCGGCGGCAGTGGCATACGCAGACCCCGAGGGATTACCTGTTCCTGGGGGCCGTGAGCGGGCTCGTATTCGGCGCCGCCGAGGTCGTGCACTATTTCACCGACGTTCTCGGCTCGCTGTCGGGAAATGTCAATGGCCTGGTGCTGCAGGGACTGACCATTCAATATATCTGGCGGTTCCTCACCGACCCGATCGACCACGCCTGCTGGGCCGGTATCACCGGGTATTTCATCGGCCTCGCCATCACCGGTCAGAGCAGGAAGTACTCGATCGGCTTCATCGGGATCGGCATCGCCGCGGTCTTGCACGGCCTCAACGACTGGAACCTGGTCAACAGCCGTCCCGCCTGGGTCCTGGTCACCCTGATCAGCGTCCTGCTGTTCCTCGGCTACGCCCGGGCAGGCGCCCTGCTCCCGCAGCAGGCCCTCGACCCGGCCGCCGCCCCCTACGGCCAGGCGCCCCCCTACGGCCAAGTGCCCGCCTACGGGCAGGCGCCGCCCTACGGGCAGATGCCCGCCTACGGGCAGGCGCCGCCCTACGGGCAGACCCCCCACGAGCCGGCGCGGCCATACGGGCAGACCCCCCACGAGCCGGCGCCCGCCTACCGGCCTATGCCGCCCCCGGCTGCCGCCCCGCCCGTGTCTCCCGCCTCGCCGGGGGCGCCCGTGCCGCAGGAGGCGTGGTGGCAGAGTCCCGCGGGACCGTCCCGGCCCGCTCCTGCCGGTCAGCCGCCTCAGCCGGCCTATCCCGGGGCGACGCACCCCGCGGCGGCGCAGCCCGCCGCCGCGGCGGCGCAGCCGACCGGGGCGACCCAAGCTACCGTGCGGCTGCCGAAGCCGCCCCCCAAGCCGTGGTGGGAGCAGTAGCACCCGGCCCGGCCCGGCCGTCGCGTCAGATCCAGGAGAGGAGGGAGTCCTTCGGTGGTCACGATTGACCGCAGGAAGCTGGTCGCGCCCCTGTTCGCGCAGGCCGCCGCGTTCGTGGTCGTGCTGGCCATAGGCGGCTTCACCACCCACTCGCCCAAGACGCCGGCCCCGGCGCCGACGGGACCGGCGGGGCAGGCGTCGCCGAGCGTGAGCTCGAGCACGTCGGCGGCCACCAGGGGACAAGGGGCCAAGCTGACCGTCAAGGTCGTCCAGCAGGGCACCGACGGCCTGACCGTTTCCGGCAGCCAGGTGAAGGTGGTGCAGAGCGCGTCGCTCGCCACGGTCGCCTCCGGCCAGCTGAACACGGCGCTTGAGTTCACCGCGAACCTCCCCGCCGGGGCCTACCAGGTGTGCGTGAAACCGCCCGCCGACTGGGCCAGCGTCACCAGGAACACGCACGTGATCAACGGCTTCACCTGCATCGCGGCCGATGTCGGGGCGGCCCCGAGCATGGTGACGTTCCGCCTCGCCCCCCAGACGCAGGCCGCCCAGTGAGCGCGCACGGCCGGACCAGCCGGGACGCCCCTGGGCGCCCGTGGGGTCAGCCGCCAGGCGGCCCGCCTCAGCTCCTGTGGGCCCTGCTCGTGATCGCGGCGGCGCTGATCGGCGGCCTGGCCGCGGCCGCCCTGGTGCACACCAACCTCGTCGTCGCGGTGATCGTCGCCGTGGCCGCGGGCGTCATCGCCGTGGCCGTCTTCCGGTCTCCCGGGCGGTCCGAGGAACGGCCCGGTCCCGAACTCGACCAGCTGCCGTCCGGCCGGCTACGTCCTGGATCGCCCCCGGACGGCGCCGCGCCCGCGAGCTTCGCCCGCCCGTCCGCGTCCACCATCTCGCCCGCGTCCGCCACCGTCCCCGGCCCCGCCGTCCCGACCGTCCCGACCGCCCGGCCCGGCCCCGCCGCGGGGCCGGCCGAGACCGCGGTCCAGCTGCTGCCTCTTCCGGCGCGGCCGGGGGAGAACACCGCGCGGCAGGCGGCGGCCCAGTCATGGTGGGACGCGGCCCAGGGGGCACCGCCGCCACCGAGCGCGGCCGCGCAGCGGGCGCCGGCGCCGGACCTGTCCACCTACCTGGCCTCGACCTTCATCGCGCAATGCCCGCGCTGCGGCGCGTTCCGGCTCGACATCAGGCAGGCCGCGAACGGCTGGGACTTCCGCTGTGAGTCCTGCGAATACATCTGGACCTGGCAGCCGGGCACGCCGTGGCCGCCGGTCCGGGTCATGCCCGGGCGGCGAAGGCCGTGACGCCCGCCTTCAGTTTCTTTGCATCGCCGGTAAGCAATGGAGGCAGTTTCGATGTATGAAAGAGACATCAGCCGGAGAGATCCGGGCTGCGTGGTGTTCTTGCTCGACCGCTCCGATTCCATGAAACAGCCATGGGGAAACAGCCGGGAAACCATGGCGGAGGGAGCGGCCCGGGCGCTTAATGAGACGCTGCTTGAATTGCTCTTCACGTCACAGGGCGAGCCTGGGAAGGCACGTCACTATTTTGACGTCGGCATCTTCGGCTACGGCCTGCGTCCGGTGGCCGGGGGCGAGGGCGTGGAGCCGGCCTTCGGCGGCAAGCTCGCGGGCCAGCCGCTGGTCGCGCTGCCCGATCTGCGGGACAATCCGATCGCGGTGCGCGAGACGCCCTCGGTCGACGCCGGCGCTCCGCCGAGCCGGGTGCCGGTCTGGGTCGAGCCGGTGTACGGGCACCGGACCCCGATGTGCCAGGCGGTCGCGGTGGCAGGCGCCCACGTCTATGAGTGGGCGAGCGCCCATCCGGATTCCTTCCCGCCGATCATCATCAACATCACCGACGGCATGGTGACCGACAGCCCGTACGAGGGCGCTGACCTGGAGGAGTGGGCTAAGCGGCTCACCAACATCCAGACCAGCGACGGCCCGGCGCTGCTGTTCAACATCTTCCTGTCCCCGGCCGGAACGGCCAACCCGATCATGTTCCCGGCCACGGATTACGCGCTGCCGCCGCCAGGTCCTGACCTGTTCCGGATCAGCAGCATGCTGCCCCCGCCCATGATCGTCAACGCGCACAGCACGGGCATCGCGGTTGAGCCGGGGGCACGCGGGTTCGGCTTCAACGCCGACGCCACGAACCTGGTCAGGTTCCTCGAGGTCGGCACCAAGGTCGACGTGCGGGACTGATCCGGGGCGCGAGATGCAGATCCAGATGGTCACCTTCAGCGAGCCCAAGGCCGGCAACACGCCCGGCGAGTGGCAAGACGGCGCGGGCGGCGGCGTCGCCGGCGATGCGAGCGGGACGGCCCGCTTCATCGTCGTGGACGGCGCCACCCAGGCCTACGACCCACTGCGCTGGGTGGACCAACTGGTGACGTCCTTCGTTTCGCCCGCGGGCGCGGGCGCCGGTCTGGGCCCTGGTCCGGGCGGGCCCAGGCTGGAGCCCGCGGCGATGCGGGCCTGGTTCGCGGCCATGCAGGATCGGTGGTCCGCGGACGTGCGCGGGTTCGACAGCATCATCGAGGAGCGCAAGTTCGCCGAGGTCGGCTCGTTCGCGACCCTGCTCGGCTTCGAGATCTCCGGGCTCGAAGGCCCGGAGCCGTCCTGGCGCGCCGTCGCCCTGGGCGACACGGTGCTCTTCCACGTCCGGGCGGGCCGCCTGATCGCTACTTTCCCGCCGCTGGGACCTGACGATTTCGGGACGCTGCCCGACGGCGTGCACACGCTGCGATCCAGCCTGGACAAGATGACGGGCCGGCTTCTCGTCGGGGGCGGCGTGCTCGCGGCCGGCGATTTCCTGTTCGCGGCCACCGATGCGATGGCGCACTGGATCCTGCGGGCCGTCCGGCGCGAGGAGAAGGCGGTCTGGTCTACCCTGGGCAGCCTGGCGCACCCCGATGTTTTCGCCCGCTTTGTCGAAGACCAACGCAGAGAGCAGGACGGCGTCAAGAGGATGAAGAACGATGACGTGACGCTCATGCGCCTGCGGATGCTCGCCGACCAGCCCGTCTTCCTGCTGGCGTGCCGGTGACCAGCTTTCCGGCCGCCGGTGACTACTACAAGGCGGTACAGGCGCCGGCCCGGGCGTTCACCGTTCCCAAGCTGCAGACCGCCCAGTTCGTCTGGGACTCCCTCGGCCCCACCCTGGCGCGGGGCAGCAGTGCCGTGGTGTTCCAGGCCGCGGTCGAGGGGAGTCCCCAGGCGCTGCGCTGCTACATCAGGAACGATGCCTCCAGCCGGGACAGGTACAGCGCGCTCGGCGCCTACCTGGCCCGCCGCGACCTGACCCCGTTCGTGTCCGGTACCACCTGGCTCGACTCGGCGATCCGGGTCAAGGGCGAGACCTGGCCGGTCTTGCAGATGGGCTGGATCGACGGCCGGACGCTGAATGAGTACGTGGACTTCCTGGTGGCCGGCGCCAACGCCGCCGCCCTGGCCACGCTGGCGGTCAGATGGCGCGAAATGGTCGCGCTGCTGCAGGACTCCGACTTCGCCCACGGCGACCTGCAGCACGGTAACGTCATGGTGGATCAGGAGGGGCAGTTTCGCCTCGTCGATTTCGACGGCGTCTGGATTCCGCAGCTGGCCGGGCAGGCGCCGCCCACCGAATACGGCCACCCGAACTACCAGCACCCGGGACGCCACGTCTGGGATCGCTGGCTCGATACCTTCTCCGCGCAGGTCATTTACCTGTCGCTGGTCGCGCTCAGCAAGCATCCCTCGCTCTGGCTGGCGCTTTACAATTCCAAGAACCTGCTGTTCTCCAAGCCCGACTTCTTCGCCCCGTTCGAGACCGAGACCTGGAAGCAGCTGGCCGCGCTGCACGACCCGCAGGTCGATGAGCTGGTCCGGCGGCTGCAGGACTGCTGCGAGGCCGACTGGGTGTCGGACAAGAGCCTGGAGATGACCCTCGTCCCGCCGCTGGCAATGCCGCCGGCGATGCCGGCCCAGTCACAGCTACCCGCCGAGCTGCGCTGGTGGGAAAAGAAACCCGCAGCAGCCCCGGCCGGCTCCGCGCCCGCAGCCCCGGCCGGGTCCGCAGCGGCGGCCGGGTCCGCGCCGGCGGCCGGGTCCGCGCCGGCGGCCGGGTCCGCGCCGGCAGTGCCGCCCGGGTCCGCGCCGGCCGCGCGCCCGCCCGCGGCGGATTCGCCACCTACCATGATCATTCCGGTGGCCGTCTCCGCGGCGGCGTCGCTCCCGGCCCCGCCCCCGCTATCCGCCCCGCTCGGCGTGGCGGGCACCGGGCCGATGCGCCAGCTGCGCCAGACCGCGCCCGCCGGGGCCACCTGGTGGAGCGGGCCGGGGCCGGGATCCGCGCAGACGCCGATCGGCCCGCTCCCGTCCGGGTCAGTCCCTTCCGGATCAGCGCCGCCGCCGTTCCCCGCCGCCCAACCGCCCGCGCCTGCGACCAGGCCGGTGCCACCGCAGGTCGTGGGCGCCCTCGCGCTCGGCCTGGGCATCGTGCTCCTGATCGTTGGCGATGTCGGTCACGTCGCCATCCTCGCGCTCATCGGCCTGGCCGCCGGCGCCTGGGGGATGTGGTGGCTCATCACCAAGCGCGGCAAGAACACCAAACCCCCGGGCCAGCCCTGACACGGCAGCACCCCCGAACGGGGGCGATTGCGTGCGACATCCTGTAGCTTGCGGCTTAGCTTAGCCTGCCTGTCTCACCCGGCTGCGGGTCCGGTGCGAACTGTGATGCGCAAGCGTCTCCTGATCCTGCCGCTTAGCTTGTGGCCCGGGCGGTTGCGAGTAAACGTCAGCCCGGGCAAATAGCACCCCGGCGTCATTGTGTGTCATGGCACCCTCTATCAGGGGTACCGTGTCGCACGAAGATCTGAATGCCCCGGGAGACGGCATGCCAGGGCGTCCCGCGATCGGACACGCCAAGTGGCATCTAGCCCGACGTCGTGATCCACTGCAGCTGTTTCCAGTACGCCAGCAGGTCGGCGTCGTTGGTGCCGATCATGACGGCCATCACCAGCTGCTGGTTGTCGCTGCTGACGATGATCGGAGCATTATCGCTGTTCGTGTATTCCGCGACGCTGCCGGTCATGGCCGGCGACGTGCTAGTGAAATTCTCCTCGCACTGGACCACGAAGTCGACGAACACATTATTGCTGTTCGTGCACGACGCTGAGCCCTTCGTGAATTTCACGCTTGTGAGGAAGTTATTGAATCCGCTGCTCAGTGCGCTCTGGCTGGAGAATAGGTAATAGACGATGGTCCCGGCGGCCAGGCCTTGCACGTTGTCGCACTCGGCCACCGCGGTCGCGCCGACCGAGGTACCGGTGTTACGGCAGTTATTCTGGCCCTGAACATCGGCCGGGATCATGCTCAGCAAGCTCTGATAGGCCGACGGCGGGCTCGGGTCAGGGTCAGGGTCAGGGTCAGGGGCCGGATCCGGTGACGCGTCCGGCGTCCCGGCCGGAGCCGTATTCACGCCGTTCCCCTGGCCGCCGCCCGTCGACGAGGTTGACGACGCCGCCTTGGCGGGAAACGGGCTCAGGTGCGCCACCGCGGCTACCACCAGGTAGATGGCGACCAGAGCGATGGCCGCCGCGATACCGAGGGCGTTGCGGCCCGGCACCCGTGCCCCCCGCGCCTGCCCGCCCGGCGCCGAGGGCCCGCCGCTCCTGGGACCGCCCGGCGGAACTCCCGGACCGCCCGGCGGAACTCCCGGTCCGCCCGGCGGAACTCCCGGACCGCCCGGCGAAACTCCCGGTCCGCTTAGCGGAACCCCCGGGACCAGCCGGCGGAACCCCAGGTCCGCCCGGCCAGCCAGTCCCACCGCCGCTCCCCGCGCCGCCGCCCGGTACCCCGCCGCCACCACCTGGTACCCCACCGCCCGCCGTGGCGGCTGCGGCTGGCCTCGGCGAAAGCGCATCGCCCGCACCCGAGCCGGCCCCGGCGCCAGCCCCGGCCCCCGCGCCGGCCCCCGCGCCCGCGCCGGCCCCCGCGCCCGCGCCCGAGCCCGAGCCGGGCGACGCGCCCCCGCCCGCGATGAAGCCCAGCGCCCGCGCGAACTCGCGTACCACCCACACGCACGCCGCCGCGTCCAGCGAGCGGGCGTCGGACAAGGTGGCGGCGACCGACTGGATCGCGCCGTAGTTGCCCATTCGGGGGATGCGCTCGCGGAGCAGCGCGGGCACGTCGATCCGGGCCGCGCTGCCGATGAGGGCGGCCTCCCCGGGCAGGTCGGCCAGGTTGGCCCGGCAGATGCCGTCCATGAGGTCCGCGTTCGACAAGGCCTGCGCCCCGTGCTCGGCCACCGCCGCCTGCAGGGCGCGTCGCGCCGCCCCGGCCGGGTCGATGACGTGCCCGTTCCCTTCAGTCACGAAGGACCTCCCGTGGGCATTTTGCTGCGCAATATAGCACGAAGCGTGAAATTGCCGCGCCCGGCATCACCTGAAACACATTCATCCCGAACGATCCTGCCTGACACTTGCCAGTGAGCTTCTTCTTATTCCATCCGGTCGCCCCCGGGAAGGAAGTCCCTGAAGTGACGGAGCTGACGTTGCACGTGCGCACCCGGAACCTCGTGCCCGGTGAACGGGTGAACCGATATCTCCTTGCCCGCGGGGATCTCGTTGTACGCGGCGAACACCGTGGACGGCGGGCAGATCGTATCCATCAGACCCACGCTGAGCAGGCAGCGCGCGGTGATGCGGCGCGCCAGCAGCGCGCAGTCCACATAGCGCAGGGTGTCCAGGGCCGCCGGGATCAGTTCCAGGTGATGGGCGAGGAACTCGGGCACCTCGGTGTACGGCGCCTCCGGGGCCAGCGTGATGGCGCGCTGGATGTCGCAGAGGAAGGGCACGTCCGCGTGGCAGACGGCGACCGCGCCCGGCACCAGCGCAGCGCTGGCCAGCGCCAGCCCGCCGCCCTGGCTGGCCCCGCTCACCGCGACCCGGGGCACCCCCGCCAGTTCGCTGGCCGTCTGGACCGCCAGCGCGGCGTCGGTGAACAGGCGGGTGTAGTAGTAGTCCTCCGGCCGGCTGATGCCCCTGGTCATCACCTGGGCGTTCTCCGGGCCGCCGCGCTGTCCGGCCGGGTAGTCGCCGGTGGCGCCGGTGGTCCACCGGCCGCCCTGACCCCGGGTATCCATGACGAAGACGCAGTAGCCGAGGGCGGGCAGCAGCGCATGCTCGGCGGGCAGGCCGCGGCCGCCGCCGTAGCCGATGAACTTCACCACCACGGGCGTGCGCTCGTCGGCGCCGGCGCCGGCGGGCCGCAGGTACCAGGCCCGGATACGGTCGCCGCCCGCCCCGGAGAACTCCGCGTCATACACCTCAACCGGCCCGTAAATATCGGCTTCGTACCTAGTCAGGCTCGGTTCGCGGGCATTGGCGCGGGCCTCCTCGAGCCGCAGCTGCCACCACAGGTCAAGTTCCGGCGGCTCGGTGGTTCCGGTGCGATATTCGCGCATTTGCTCCAAAGGCAGGTCAAACCATGGCATTCGTCTCTCCAGTCCAGCCAAGCCGCCCGAATCTAGCCCTACCATTTTCCTTGTGACGGCGGATTCTCGGGCACGCAGCGCCGGACGACGCCACGGCCGGGGGGCTCGCGACAGCCGGAGCCGGCGCGCCGCCGCGTGGACCGCCCTGGTCCTGGGGCTGCTGGGGTTTGCCATCTCGATGACCGGGGTGGCGATCCGGTTGCTGCCCAGGCAGTTCACCGCCGGCGAGCAAAGTCAGATCGTGGCGTGGGAGATCAGCAGCAGGTGGCAGACGCTGCCCGCCGGGCAGATCTTCCCCGCGTCGGTCTCCTATCAGCTGTCCCCGGAAACGCTCGAGCAGGTGGCTCCGCTTGGCCTGAACGCCGTGCGCGTCGGCATCGCGCCGCAGCAGACGGACTGCGCCAAGGCCGTGACCAACGCGGCCGCCGGGGCGGTGCTGCGCCGTGACGGGTGCAAGGCCGTCCTCCGCGCGACCTATGTCGACGTCACCCGGAGCTATGTGATGACCGTCGGCGTCGCCGTGCTTCCCACGGGCTCCGCGGCGGCCGACGCGGGCACCGGAATCGCCCAGGCCAAGCTCGCCGCGGCGCGTGAGGCCCGCGGAGCCGGCCGCCTCGCGGCGGGGGTGCTCGTGGTCAGGTTCCACGGTTCGGCCGCCCAGCTGTACGACTACAACAGGCAGATCTCCAAGAGCTTCACGGTCGGCCCGTATGTCGTCATGTACGCGGTCGGCTACTCCGATAGCCGGCCGCGCCTCCCGGTGGCCCAGGATCCGTACTCCGACGCCGAGCTGACCAGCATGGCGGAGGGCGTCGCCGATTCCGTCGCGGCCACGCTTGCCGCCGGGCCGGCCAGCCCGCACTGCCCGGGGACGCCAGGATGCTGAGCCAGCGGTGGCGTACCGGCCTGACCCGGCTGACCCTTCTCACCGCGCTCTGCGGCGGACTCGCGGCGGCGCCCGGGCCGGCCAGCGCGGCCACGCAGCAGGCCGCCGACGCGATCAGGGACAACCAGCAGTGGGTCCTTAACATGCTGGATGCCGGGACCGCCTGGACGCTGAGCGAAGGCGCCGGCGTCACCGTCGCGGTGATCGACAGCGGGGTGAACCCCGGCGTCAGCGACCTCACCGGGTCGGTCACGACCGGACCCGACTACACCGGCGTGGCCACCAGGCCGTCCAGCCCGGACTGGGGCGTGCACGGGACCTGGATGGCGTCGCTCATCGCCGGCCACGGCCACGACGAGGGCAGCAACGGAGTCATCGGCATCGCTCCCAGGGCCAGGATCTTGTCGATCCGGGTTATCCCGGACCGCGGCGACCCGGATTACAACCAGTACGAGCGTGAGCAGGAAACCCGCATCCAGCAGTCGCTGGCGAACGGGATCACTTACGCGGTGGCCCACGGCGCCCGGGTCATCAGCATGTCGATCGGGTACAGCGCGCCGAGCGGCCCGGTCAGGGAAGCGCTGGAGCAGGCCTTCGACCACGGCGTGGTGGTGGTCGCCTCGGCCGGGAACTCAGGTGACCAGGCGGGCTCGGGCCGCGCCGACCAGGCGCCTGAGTCCTTTCCCGCCGACTACCCGGGCGTGATCAGCGTGGGCGCCGTCGATTCCACCGGCGCGGTGGCCAGCTTCTCAAGCAGCAACCTCTCCGTCAAGGTGGCGGCGCCCGGGGTGTCCGTCCCCGCGCAGGGCCGGGACCAGCAGTACTGGTGGGTGAGCGGGACGAGCCCGGCCTGCGCGCTCGTGGCCGGGGTGGCCGCGCTGATCAAGTCGCGGTATCCGGATCTCGTCCCCAACCTGGTCGCCGCCGCGCTGACCTCCACCACCACCGGCCGGCCGGCCGGCGGGTATGACCCTCAGGTGGGATTCGGCGTGGTCAACGCGACCGCCGCCCTGGTCAAGGCCGGGAAGCTCGCCCACGCTCACCTCGTGCCCGCCAGCGTCCCGGCCAGGTTCCACGGCACCGTGCCGCCCGAGCCGGTACGCCCGCGGGGGACCGCCGAGCTGGTCCTGTGCGCGCTGCTCGCCCTGGCCTCGCTGGCGCTCGCCGGCGCGGCCGCCACCCGGCTGACCCTGCTCCGCCGGGCCCGCCGCTTCCGGGAGCACGCCAGTGACTTCTGATCCCACGGGAGAGCACGACGGCGGAGCGGAGCGTGACGGCGGAGCGCCGCCGGTCGACGACTTTGCCAGCCAGGTGCTCGACGTGGTGGACTCGATCCCGCCCGGGCGGGTGATGTCGTACGGCGACATCGCCGAACACCTGGGCGCGGGGCCCGGACCCCGGCAGGTGGGCCGGGTGCTGGCCGTCTACGGCGGCGCGGTGGCCTGGTGGCGGGTGATCCATTCGGACGGCACCCCCGCTCCCGGGCACGACAGCCGGGCGCTTGAGCACTACCTGGCGGAAGGCACGCCGCTGCGTTCGGCCCGGCCGCCGGTGCGGGTGGACATGCGCCGCGCCCGCTGGCCCGGCGGCTCCGCGCACCCCTAGCCGCCCGCCCCTAGCCGCCATCCGCCGGCGCTCTGCATCCGCTGCCGCGACACGCTGGATGTCCGGCGGATGAGCCGCGAAATGTCAGTGGCGTCTGCTGGAATCGGTACTGATGGACTCATCCCACGCACCCGCGTACCGCCTCGTCCGCCTGCCTCTGCCGACGGCCTCGGCGCCGCGCCTGGACGAGGCGCAGCAGCGGGTGGTGGACCACCAGGGCGGTCCGCTGCTGGTGCTGGCGGGACCGGGCACCGGCAAGACGACCACCATCGTGGCCGCCGTGGCGGACCGGATCGAGCGGCGCGGCATCGACCCGGAGCGGGTGCTCGTGCTGACCTTCAGCCGCAAGGCCGCGGCCGAGCTTCGCGAGCGGATCACCGCCCGGCTGCGCCGCACCACTCGCGAACCGCTCGCGATGACGTTCCACAGCTACGCCTACGCGCTCGCCCGCCGCGAGTTCGTGCTCGCGGGCGATGAGCCGCCGAGGCTGCTTTCCGCGCCCGAGCAGCTGCTGGAGATCCGGCGCATGCTGCGCGGGGAAGCCCAGGACGGCGGCGCCCGCTGGCCCGAGCGGCTCCGTCCGGCGCTGGCCACCAGGGGATTCGCCGAGGAGGTGCGCGACCTGCTGCTCCGCGCGGCCGAGCGCGGCCTGGACGGACGCAGCCTGCGCCAGCTCGGCAAGCTGCGGGACCGCGACGACTGGATGGCGGCCGCCGCGTTCCTTGACCGGTACGCGGCGCGCTTCGACCTCGCGCCGGTGCCCGCCTATGACTACGCGGAGATCGTCCGGATCGCCGCCGCGCTGCTCGGCCGCGAGCAGACCAGGCAGCGCGAGCGCGGGGCGTACGACGTGGTGCTGGTCGACGAGTACCAGGACAGCGACCCGGCCCAGGAGTCGATGCTGCTCGCGCTGGCCGGCGACGGCCGGGAACTGATCGCCGTCGGTGACCCCGACCAGTCGATTTACGCGTTCCGGGGGGCCGACGTACGCGCGCTCACGGAGTTCCCCGAGCGGTTCCGTACCGCCGACGGCCAGCCCGCGCCTGTGGTGGCGCTGCGCACCTGCCGTCGCAGCGGCCCGGTCCTGCTGGCCGCGTCCCGCCGGGTGGCCCGGCGGCTCCCCGCGGTCCCCGGCGGTTCGGTAGGTCATAGAGACCTGGTCCCGCTGCCCGGCGGTCCGGCCGGCGAGATCCGCATCCTGGTCGCGGACAGCTCGACCCAGGAGGCCGCGCTGGTCGCCGACACGCTGCGCCGCGCGCACCTGGCCGACGGCGTGCCCTGGTCCTCGATAGCCGTCCTGGTCCGCTCGGCGGCCAGGCAGGTGCCGTTGCTGCGGCGGGCGCTGACCGCCGCGGGCGTCCCGGTCACCGTCGCCGGAGACGAGCTGCCGCTCCCGGACGAGCCGGGCACCCGGCCGCTGCTCATGCTGCTGCGCTGCGCGCTGCGGCCCTCCGAGCTGGACGAGCAGACCGCCGCCGAGCTGCTCTGCGGTCCGCTCGGCGGCACCGACGCCCTCGGCCTGCGCCGCCTGCGCCGATCCCTGCAGCTGCTGGCCGAAGGCGCGGGCGACCGGAGCGGTGACCTGATCGCCGCGGCGCTGCGCGACCCGCGGGAACTGGCCGCGGTCTCCGACCGCGTGGCCGGGCCGGCCACGCGGGTGGCCGGGCTGCTCGCGGCGGCGACGGCCGCCATCGATGCGGGCGGTAACGCCGAGGACGTGCTGTGGGCCATCTGGGACGCCTCCGGGCTCGCTGAGCAGTGGCAGCGGGTCAGCGCGGCGGGCGGCCCGGCCGGCGCAGCCGCGGACCGGGACCTGGACGCCGTGCTCGCCCTGTTCGACCAGGCCGCGCATTTCACCGACACCATGCCGCCCGGCGCGCCCGGCCTGTTCGCGGAGAGCCTGGCCGGGCAGGAGATCGCCGGCGACACCCTGGCCGAGCGCGCGGTGCGCGAGGACTGCGTGCGCATCCTCACCGCGCACCGGTCCAAGGGGCTGGAGTGGGAGGTCGTGGTGGTCGCGGGCGTCCAGGAGGAGACCTGGCCCGACCTGCGGCTGCGCGGATCGCTGCTCGGCGCGGCCGAGCTCGCCGAGACCGCGAGGCCCGATCAGTGGCCGGGCAGCGCCATGGGCGCGGACGTGGACGCCGCCATGCTGGCCGCGAAGCTGCTCGCCGAGGAGCGGCGGCTGTTCTACGTCGCGGCCACCAGAGCGCGGCGGCTGCTCGTCGTCACCGCGGCGGGCGGCGAGGACACCGATCAGCGGCCGTCCAGGTTCCTGACCGAGCTGGCGGGCGACGACATACCGATCGAGCGGGTCGCCGACGCCCACGGGGGCCATCGCTGGCTGTCCATGCCCGCCCTGGTCGCTGATCTGCGGCGGGCCGCCGCCGACACCAGCGCCGGGACGGGCGTCCGGCAGGCCGCGGCCGCCCAGCTGGCCCGGCTGGCCGCCGCCGGGGTCCGGGCGGCGCACCCGCGCGAGTGGTACGCGCTGACCGAGCTGTCCGACGACGGCCCGATCGTGGCCGGCGGCGAGGCCGTCCGGCTGTCCCCGTCTCAGGTCGAGTCGTTCACCAAGTGCGGGCTGCGCTGGCTGCTCGAGGCGGCCGTGGGCGCGGGCCGGTCCGACGTACTGCGCCACCTGGGCACCGTCATTCACGCCGCCGCCGTGCTGGCCGCCGAAGGCGCTACCGAGCAGGACGTGGCGGACCGGATCGACGAGATCTGGCATCACCTGGATTTCGGCAGCGCCTGGTACAGCACCAAGCAGCGAGCGCTGGCCGAGCGCATGGTCCGCAAGTTCCTGGCCTGGCACGCCGGCAACCCGCGCGACCTCGTCGCGGTGGAGCAGTCGCTCAAGGTCCGGATCGGGCAGGTAGAGATCACCGGCCGGGTGGACCGGCTGGAATCCGACGACCAGGGCCGTGCCGTCGTCGTCGACCTGAAGACCGGCGGCAGCGCGCCCCGCGAGGACGAGCTCGGCCGCCACCCCCAGCTTGGCGTCTACCAGCTGGCCGTGCTGCTCGGTGCCTTCGAGCGGTTCGGCCTGGCCGAGCCCGGCGGAGCCGAACTCGTCCAGGTCGGCAAGGCGGCAGGCGTGACCGCGCGCGCCAAGGTGCAGCGGCAGGGCCCGCTGGCCGAGGATCCCGAGCCGAGCTGGGCCAAGGACCTGGTGGAGACCGTCGCGGCCGGCATGGCCGGACCCGTCTTCGAGGCCAGGGTCAACCCAGGCTGCCGCACCTGCCCCGTCGCCTCCTGCTGCCCGGTCCACCCCGACGGCGAGCAGGTCGGCGAGTAACCAGTCCCGGACGTGTCACCCGCCCAGACGTCACCCAATCGCCCGCGCATCACTCCACGCAATTGCGCCGGGGCGTCTCCGCGGGAACGGCTTGTGAAACCCCGCACAAGGCGCTTCCGCGGAAACATCGTGGACGTGGCACCTGTTCAGGCATTGCGCTACTATTCCGCGTCATGAAGGCCCACGACCGCGATGAGGTCCGCCAGCTTGGCGGCCCTGCCTCAGCGCGGGGTCACACCGCATCCCGCACGACTGCAGGCTCTGCGACCGAACCCGGAACTACCTGGATTGCGTATTACCCGGCATGAAGCTGAACATGCCTCTCATTACGCTGCTGACCGGCGCAGCGCTCGGCGTCGGTGTCCTGGTTGCCAGCGTGCTGTCGCCCGCCAGTACGTCGTCCGCCAGCACGTCTCCGGCCGGCGGCTACGGGGTGACGTCACCCGCATCGGCCGGCACGACAGCCACGTCGCCGTCATCGGCAGCGTCCTCGTCGGCCACCGTACCGTCGACGGCAACGGCAACGGCAACCGCGCCGGCCACCGTACCGTCGACGGCAACCGCGACGGCGCCGGCTGCCACCGCGCCGGCACAGGCAACCGCAACAGCGCCGGCTGCCACCGCGTCCGCGAGTCAAGCGGACGTACCGCCCAAGGCCGACTATGTGACCCGGGTGGATGGCGGCGGCGCATCGGTCGCGGTCTCGGTTCACGGAGACAAGGCGGTCGCCTATATCTGCAATGGCCACGCGGTCGCGGCGTGGCTCAGGGGCTCCGCGGCCCACGGCAAGCTGGACCTGACTGGCAGCAACGGTGCCCGGCTCAGCGTGGACTACCGCAAAGCCAAGGCGGCAGGCTACATCATGGCCGACGGCACCCGGTACACGTTCTCGGCTCCCTCGGTGCACAGGGTGTCCTCGGTGCGCAGGCCGCCAGGGCTGTACAGGGCCACCGCGGTCGTGCACGGCGTCTCGATCAAGGCCGGGTGGATCGTGATGGCAGACGGCAGCCAGGTGGGCTCGGTCGAGTACGATCCGAGCTCTGCGGTGCCGCCGACGGCCCAGGCTCCGGTGCTTGACCTGGCGACCGGCACCTCCCAGTACGACGGCGTCACCCTCGTTGCTAGCCTGATCAGCGGCATAACCGGCAGCGGATTCTGATCAGCCGCGATCGTCCCAACGACTTGGATCGGAAATGACCGCACAACCTGCCGCGCCCGGCCGCGTTTCACCGGGCCTAGCCAAGCTAGTCGTGCCCAGCCTGATCGGCGGGCTGGTCGCACTGACCCTGGGCATCTACGGCCGCCTCCACCACCCGACCGGTGTCGTGGTCAATATCGCGGGGTTCACGAGCGCGGGCTATGTGAAGTCGTGGCTCGCCACGGCCGCTACCGTCTTCGCGATCGTCCAGGTGAGCTCGGCCCTGGTGATGTACGGCAAGATCCCGCGTGTCACCGCCCCATTGTGGATCGGCGGATTGCACCAGTGGTCCGGCCGGATCGCATTCCTCCTGGCGGTACCGGTCGCCGTGAACTGCCTCTACGGGCTCGGATTCCAGACCTACAGCACCCGGGTGCTGATCCACTCGCTGCTTGGCTGCGCGTTCTTCGGCGCGTTCACCATCAAGATGCTGATCCTGCCCAAGCGCGGACTGCCCGGCTGGACGCTTCCTGCGGCGGGCGCGGTGGTGTTCACCGTCCTGGTCGGATTGTGGTTCTCGTCTGCTTTCTGGTTCTTCTCCACCTTCGGAATCCATCGCTGAGGAGGAAGTGATGACCAGGCCCGTGCGATCGTCAAGCCGTCGCGCTGCGCTAGCTGGGGCCTGCGCCGCGTGTGCCGCCTCACTGGCCGGATGCGCTCGTTACGGCACCAGCAACGGACTCGCGGCCCCGCCCGCCCAGGGCGGTGCGTCCTCGTCAGCGGCCGCAGTCGCGTCGTCGGCGGGCGCGAACGCGCCCGCCATCCTGGCCAGGACGGCCGACATCCCCGTCGGCGGCGGCAAGGTCCTTACCGACAAGAAGATCGTCATCACCCAGCCGCAGGCCGGTTCCTTCCACGCGTTCACCGCTATCTGCACCCATCTGGGCTGCATCGTCACAACGGTGTCCGGCGGTACCATCAACTGCCCGTGTCACGGCAGCAGGTACAGCATCGCCAACGGATCGGTAGTGAACGGTCCGGCCACCCTTCCGCTGGCCGCGGTGAGCATCACGGTTCAGGGCACCTCGATAGTTCAGGCCTAACGTGCGCGGCATTTCCAAGGCCGGCACCAACCTCAGGGACCGGCCGCGACCGGGCCGGCCGGGTCCGCGGCAGGCAGCGCGGCCAGCGCGTCGCGGGCTTCCTCGGCGATGGGCGGGGGCAAGTCGTCCATGGCCAGCACGTGCGTGAGCGCCAGGCCCGGCCCGCCAAGGTCCTGCGAAATGTCAGTGGTCTCTGCTGGAATGCCAGGGTGACGACAGTCAGGTACAGCGGCGGCCAGTTCGGGCCGGCGCAGTTCGGGGCGGCGCAGTTCGGGACGGCCCAGATAGGGACGGCCCAGATAGGGACCGCACCCATCGGGCCGGTCCAGCTGTCTCGGCTGCTGCGGCTGCCCGAGCCCACGCCGGAGCAGGCCGCCGTGATCGCCGCGCCGCTCGGGCCGCTGGCGGTCATCGCGGGCGCGGGTTCTGGCAAGAGCGAGACGATGGCGGCGCGGCTGGTCTGGCTGGTGGCCAACGGGATGGTCCGGCCCGACCGGGTGCTCGGGCTCACCTTCACCAGGAAGGCCGCGGCCGAGTTCGCCGACCGGGTTCGCTCCCGGCTGGAACGCCTGCGCCGGTCGGGTCTGGAGGGTCCCGGGCCAGCAGGCCCAGTCCAGGTCGGCCCAGTCCAGGCCCAGTCCAGGCCGGTACCGGGCAGGCAGGCGCCGCCGAGGCGGCGGATCCGTTCGGCGGGGACCCCGTGATCGGGACCTACCATGCCTACGCGGGGCGGCTGGTCAGCGACAACGCCCTGCGCGAAGGGCTCGAGCCGTCCATGCGGCTGATCACGCCCGCGCTGTCCTGGCAGCTGGCGGCCGGGATCGTGGCCGCCTATGACGGGCCGATGGATGAGATCACCTGGACTCCGCAGACGGTAACCGCGGCCCTGCTCGAGCTGGCAGGCGACCTCGCCGAGCACCTGCGCGAGGCCGGTGACGTCACCGCGGTGGGAGCGTGGCTCGACGCCGAACTCGCGGCTTTGCCTGGGCGGGTACCGGCGTCCGTTCGGAAAATAATCCAGACCCAGCAGGCCAGGGCGCAGTTGCTGCCGCTGATCGAGCGCTATGCGGCGGCCAAGGCGGCCCGCGAGGTGCTCGACCACTCCGATCAGGTCGCCCTCGCGGCGCGGATCGCGAGCAGGCACCCCGAGGTCGGGGCGGCCGAGCGGGCCCGCTACCAGGTGGTGCTGCTCGATGAGTACCAGGACACGAGCCACGCTCAGCTCGCCCTGCTGCGCTCGCTGTTCGGCGGCGGGCACCCGGTGACGGCGGTCGGTGACCCGTGCCAGTCCATCTACGGCTGGCGCGGCGCGAGCGCGGGGAACCTGCGGCGGTTCACGGTCGACTTCCCGGTGGTCGCCCGGGTGCGGCCGGCCGTGGCCTCGGCGTCGTCGGGACCGGCCCCCGTGCTGGTCCTGTCGACCAGCTTCCGGAACTCCGCGCAGGTCCTGGAGGCCTCGGCCGCCATCCAGGAGGAGCTGCGGTACGAGGCCCCGGACGTGCCGCGGCTGGTGTCCGGGCCGGACCGCTCCGAGCGCGGTACGGTGATGTGCGCCCTGCTCGACACCGTGATGGACGAAGCCGAGTGGGTCGCCGGGCAGGTCACGGCGCTGCTGGCCGCCGAGCCTGGCGGCGCGCCCGACGGGCAGCCGTGGCCGGACCGGCGTCAGGCCGGGGTGCGGCCGTCGGACATCGCGGTGCTGTGCCGGAAGCGATCCCAGTTCGTGCCGCTGCGGCGGGCCATCGAGGCGCGCGGGATCCCGGTCGAGGTGGTCGGGCTCGGCGGCCTGCTCGTGGTGCCCGAGGTGCAGGACGTGGTGGCGACGCTGCGGGTGCTGCACGACGCGGGTGCGTCCGACGCGCTGGCCCGGCTGCTGACCGGGCCGCGCTGGCGGATCGGCCCGCGTGACCTGGTCGCGCTGGGCCGCCGCGCCCGGGCGCTGGTGCGCGGCGAGGGAGACGGCCGGCCGTCCCCGGCTAAGCCTGGAAGCACAGACCCCGCGGACGCGCTCGCGGAGGCGGTCACCGACCTCACCGCGGAGTCCGGCAGCCTGGTCGAGGCGCTCGATGACCTGGGTGATCCCGGGGCCTACTCGGCGACCGGATACGCGCGGATGCACGCGCTCGCCGGCGAGCTCGGGCGGCTGCGCGCGCACGTCGGCCGGCCGCTCGCCGACCTGGCCGCGGAGGCGGAGCGGGTGCTCGGCCTGGACATCGAGGTGGCCGCGCGGCCGGGCGCCGATCCGGTCGCGGCGCGCGCCGACCTCGACGCGTTCACCGACGTGGCGGCCGCGTTCACCGGCGAGGGCGCCGAGCCGACGCTGGGCGCGTTCCTGGCCTACCTGGCCGCGGCCCAGCAGGAGGAGTTCGGCCTGGAGACCGGCCGGGTAGGCGAGTCCGACTCGGTCAAGCTGCTGACCGTGCACGCCGCCAAGGGCCTGCAGTGGCCGGCCGTGTTCGTGCCCGGCCTGGCGCTGGGGGAGCGCTCGCAGGTGTTCCCCGCCCGGCCGCGGGTGTCGACCCGGTGGACGGACAACGCCCGGCTGATCCCGTTCAGCCTGCGGGGAGACGCGGGGGACCTGCCCGAGCTTCGCGGGCTCGACGGCTCCTCGCTTGAGGCCTTCACTGACGCCTGTGCAGCGCGTGACCTGGCCGAGGAGCGAAGGCTCATGTACGTGGCGACGACGCGGGCGGCGTTCTGGCTGGGGTGCTCGGGCTACTGGTGGGGCGAAGGCGGCAGCAGCCGCCTGGGCCCCTCGCCGTTCCTGGCGGAGGTGCGTGCCTCGGGCGCGGCGCAGGTTTCCGTCTGGGCGCCCGCACCCGAACCGGACACGGAGAACCCGCTGCTGGCCTCGGTGGACACGGCGGACTGGCCGCGGACCCCGGCGGGACGCCGGTACGAGGCGGTCCGCGAGGCCGCCGCCCTGGTCGAGGGGATGCTGGCCGGGGGGACGCCCTCCCAAGACCCCGCCGCTCCTGGGGGGACCCATCCCCCCAGCCCCCCCTTGGGGGGGAGCCATCCCCCCAGCCCAGCCTTGAGCGCGGCGGACCGGGCCCTGGTGGTGGCGTGGCGCCGGGACGCCGACCTGCTGCTCGCCGAGCGGGCGCAGCGCCGCGGCGATGGCGTCATCCAGGTCGCGCTGCCCGCCCGGCTGTCGGTGTCGTCCCTGGTAGCGCTGGCGCGCGACCCGGCCGAGCTGGCCCGCCAGGTGCGCCTGCCCATGCCACGGCCGCCGGCCAGGCAAGCCCGCCGGGGCACCGCCTTTCACCGCTGGCTGGAGCAGCGGTACGGCCAGCAGTTGCTCATCGACGACAGCGTCCTGTTCGGGGCGGACGATGACGACACAGCTGATCATGAGGACGACGCCGAGCTCCGCGCCCGGTTCGAGCGCAGCGAGTGGGCGGATCGCTGGCCGCAGGCGGTCGAGGTGTCGTTCGAGACGCTCGTCGGCGACCGGCTGGTCCGCGGCCGGATCGACGCGGTCTTCGCCGACCCGCGGGACGGCACCTTCGATGTGGTCGACTGGAAGACGGGCAGCCCGCCCAGGTCCGAGCCAGAACGCCGCGCGGTCTCGGTGCAGCTCGCGGCGTACCGGCTGGCCTGGGCGGCGCTGGCTGGGGTGCCGGTG
Organism: uncultured Actinomycetes bacterium; assembly: GCA_963739615.1. GTDB lineage: Bacteria > Actinomycetota > Actinomycetes > Streptosporangiales > Streptosporangiaceae > Palsa-504. The sequence goes on along the minus strand of CAVUBD010000025.1, from coordinate 42,305 downwards.
GCCGCGGTGCGGGCGGCGTTCTGCTACGTCGGGCACGACCAGACGGTCCGCCCGGCTGACCTGCTCGGCGAAGCCGGCCTGGCCGCCCTGATCGAGCAGGTACCGGCCTGGGAGTGAACCGGCGTCAAGGGTGCTCGGAGACGAGCACCGCCTGGGTCCGCGGCTCCAGGGCCTCGAAGACGTGCGGCACGTCGCCCGGATAGCAGATGTAGTCGCCCGGGCCGAGCTCCACGGGTTCGCCGGCCACGCCGACCAGGGCCCGGCCCGCGCTGATCACCACGTGCTCCATCACGCCGGGGCCGTGCGGTTCCGACGCGCGCGCGTGCCCGGGTTCGGCCTGGATGCGGTAGATGTCGCGGCGGACCCCCGGCGGGCAGGCGGCGAGCAGCGTGGCCTGGTAGTCGGCCTGGGCCGCCGCGACGGTGGGGCCCTCATCGGCCCGGATCACCTGGATGTGCGGCCGCGGCGGGTCGAGCAGCCGCGAGAACGGGGCGTCCAGGGCAACGCAGATCGCCCACAACGTCTCCAGGCTCGGGTTGCCGGTGCCGGACTCCAGCTGTGACAGCGTGGACTTGGCGATACCGGCCCGGCGGGCCACCTCGGTCAGGGACAGCCCGGTCCGGCGGCGTTCGCGGCGCAGGGAGGCGGCGATCACCTCCAGGGGCGCCTTCGCCTGCACGCTCGTGTGCGAGGCGGGGTCGGCGTTCGTCATATAAGTTCACCGTTCGTTTTGACGAACAACAGTGCTGGAGTCCAGAATAGGCTCCGTGAGTTCGATATGGAGAACTCTAGATGGCGGCGTCCGGCGTGACATCGCGCTTACCTGCCTGGCCGTATTGTTCATCGGCCTGTCATACGGGGCCATCGCGGTCGCCTCGGGCTTCCCGCTCTGGGTCCCCGCCGCGCAGAGCGTGCTCGTCCTGGCCGGCGCCTCGGAGTTCCTGTTCATCGGGATCGTCGCGGCGGGGGGTAACCCCATCGCGGCGGCGCTGGCCGGCCTCCTGGTGAACGCCCGCCACCTCCCGTACGGCCTGGCCCTGCCCGACATCACGGGGCCGGTCGTCACGGGGCCTGGCGCCGCGGGGCCAGGCGCCACGGGACGCCTTTGGCGGCGGATGCTCGGCACGCACGTGATGAACGACGAGAGCGTCGTCTTCGCCCTCGCCCAGGACGATCTCCCCCGCAAGCGCGCCGCCTACTGGGCCTGCGGCCTTGGCGTCCTGCTCTGCTGGCCCGGCGGCGCGGTTCTCGGTGCGCTGCTCGGCAGCGCCGTGCACGACACCAGCGCGTTCGGCCTGGACGCCATGTTCCCCGCGGTGATCCTGGCCCTGATCGTCCCGGACCTGCGCGACCGGCTGACGCTGCGGGCGGCCCTGACCGGTGCCGCCATCGCCCTGGTCACGACGCCGTTCCTGCCCGCCGGGCTGCCCGTGCTGCTGGCCCTCGCCTCGGTACTCTTGCTGGCCCGCGACCGCGCCACCCCCGCCGAGCAGGCCGCGACGCCGGAGCAGGCCGCGACGCCGGCGCCGCCGGCGCGGGGGGCCCCGTGAAGGACACTGCGCTAGTCGTGGCGGGCATGGCGACCCTGGCCGCCGGAACCTACGCCCTCCGGCTCTCCGGCCAGGTGATGCGCGCACGGATCAGCTTCCCGCCGCGGGCCGGGAAGCTGCTCGAGGGCGCGGCCGTGATCTTGCTCGCTGCCTTGGTGGCCACCACGGCCCTGACCCAGGGGCACGGCTTCGCGGGCGTCGCCCGCCCCGCCGGAGTGCTGGTCGGCGGCGTGCTGGCTTGGCGCAGGGCGCCGTTCCTGGTCGTCGTCATCGCGGCCGCCGCCACCACGGCCCTGCTGCGCCTGCTCGGCGCGCCCTAATCCGGTCGCGCCGTCAGCCGTCCGCGTGAAGGATCCCCTGTCCCGGCCCGGTCCCGGGCTCACACCGCCGCAGCGCTCACGCCTGCAGGTAGCGCTCCACCGCCTCCACCTTGGCGGTCATCGCTCCGGTCACGCCCGGCCGCACGTCTGCCTTCAGCACCAGGCTGACTCGCGGCGCCTTGGCCGCGACCGCGTCCACGGCCCTTTTCACCACCGCCATGATTTCGTCCCAGTCGCCTTCGATGGTCGTGAACATGGCGTCGGTCCGGTTCGGCAGCCCGCTTTCCCGCACCACCCGGACCGCCTCCGCCACCGCCTCGCCGACCGCTTCCCCGGTCCCGATCGGCGTCACAGAAAACGCCACAAGCACATCCTGCTCCTCTCGCTGGCCAGCAGCCCATAAGCTCTCCTAGCCAGCATGCCCCGCCACCGGCCGTGAGACTTAATTGTGCTATCGAATTATTAGCGTGGTCTTCCTGGCCGACGGAAACGTGGTGGGCGAGCTCAGGAAGCCGACCGCCGATTCGGTCCTTGAGCGGATGCGGACCCTGGGAGCCTGACATGCGGAACGTGACGTTCAAAGGGCTCCTGGCTCACAAACTCCGGCTCGCGCTAACGGCGCTGGCGATCGTGCTCGGCGTCACCTTCATCACGGGCACGTTCGTACTCACCGACACCTTGCACAACACCTTCTCGGTGCTGTTCGGCAACGTCTACTCCAAGGTGGACTTCCAGGTCCGCGGGGTGGCCCAGCTCGGCCAGGGCGCGAACGCGACGCGCAACCCGGTGCCCGAGGAACTGCTGGCCACCGTCCGCGGCGTGCCCGGCGTCCAGGCCGCCGTGGGCGGGGTGACCGGCTACGCCCAGTTCGTGGCCCCCGACGGCAAGGCCATCCAGACCGGCGGCGCGCCGACCCTCGGCATCAGCTTCGACCCCGATCAGCAGCTCTCCGACCTGCGCATCGTCGCCGGCGGCCCGCCGGTGACCGCTAACGACGTGGTGATGGACGCCGGCACCGCCCAGAAGTACGGCTTCACCGTGGGGCAGAGCGTCCGCGTCCTGTCGGCCGGCCCGCCCCGGACGTTCACGATCACCGGCATCGCCCAGTTCGGGTCGGCGAACAACCTGGCCGGTGCGACCCTGGCCGCCTTCACGCTGCCGACCGCGCAAGAGATCGTCCAGGAGACGGGCCGCCTGGATGCCATCAATGTCGTCGCCGCCCCGGGCGCCGGCAAGCCCGAGGTCCAGCGGGATATCGCCAGAATCCTGCCGCACGGGATCGAGGTGGTCACCGGGCAGACCGTGGCGAACGAGAACACCAGCGCGATCAACCAGGCGCTGTCCTTCTTCTCCACGGCGCTGCTGGTCTTCGCGTTCATCTCGCTGTTCGTCGGCGGGTTCACCATCTACAACACGTTCTCGATCATCGTCGGGCAGCGGACGCGGGAGCTGGCCCTGCTCCGGATCGTCGGCGCGAGCCGCCGTCAGGTGTTCGGTTCGGTGCTCGCCGAGGCGGCCATCACCGGGCTCGTCTCCTCGGTGATCGGCCTGGGCCTGGGCGTGCTGGCCGCGCTCGGCCTCCAGGCACTGCTCAAAGGCTTCGGGATCGCGCTGCCGCCGGGATCGCTGGCGTTCGAGCCGCGCACCGTGCTGGTCGGGCTGGCCGTCGGCGTCGGCGTGACGGTGGTGGCCGCGATCGGGCCGGCCCGCGGCGCCGTGCGCATCGCCCCGGTCGCCGCGCTGAGCGACCGGCAGTCCGACGCCGACGCCCCGCTCCGGCGCCGCCTGGCCTGGGGTACCGCGCTGGCGCTGGCCGGCGTGGCCTTGCTGGCCATCGGGCTGGCCAAGCCGGCTATCCAGCTCGTCGGCGTGGGCGCGGTCGGCATCTTCGTCGGCGTCGCCATGCTCTCCCCGGCGCTCGCCCGGCCGCTGTCCAGCGTGATCGGGCGTCCGCTGGCGCGGCTACTCGGCGAACCGGGCAAGCTCGGCCGGGAGAACTCCATGCGCAGCCCCCGCCGCACCGCCCAGACCGCCTCGGCGCTGATGGTCGGCCTGGCCCTGGTTGCCGCGATGTCGGTGTTCGGCGCCTCGGTGTCCAAGTCGGCCACGAGCAGCGCGGACCAGGCGATCAGCGCCGACCTCATAGTGACCGCCAGCGGCGCCGGGCAGCTCAGCGATTCGGTGCCGGCCACGGCCGCCGCCGTGCCGGGAGTCACCGCGACGACCACCGTCTACCGGTCGCAGTTCGAGCTGCAGGACACCCTGGCCACGCTCACCGCGGTCTCCACCCCGAACCTGGCCAGCACGCTCATCCTGCGCATGACGGCGGGCAGCCCGGCCGCCCTGGCCCAGGGTGAGCTGCTCGTCGACGCGAACGTCGCCAAGGCCAAGCACCTGTCGGTCGGCAGCACCGTCCCGGTGCGCTTCGCCGAGACTGGTTCTTCCACCGCGCGCATCGGCGGGATATTCCAGACCAACGCCCTGATCGGCAGCTACCTGGCCGGCGCCGGGTACTTCCTGGCCCACTACAGCCACCCGGCCCTGGGCGCGCTCCTGCTGCGCACCGACGGCAGCGGGACCGCCGAACAGGCCGTCACCCGCGCCCTGGCCCCCTATCCCAACGTGCAGGTCCAGACCAGGACTCAGTTCGAGCAAGCCCAGGTGGCCAGCGTCAACCAGTTGCTCGGGCTGGTCTACGCCCTGCTCGCCCTGGCGGTGCTCATCGCCCTCATCGGCATCGTGAACACCCTCATGCTCTCGGTCTTCGAGCGCACCCGCGAGATCGGCCTGCTTCGCGCGGTTGGCATGAAGCGCCGCCAGGTCCGGTCCATGGTCCGCTCCGAAGCGGTGATCCTCGCGATCTTCGGCGCCATCATCGGCATCATCATCGGCACCGGCATGGGCATCGCCCTGGTGTCCTCACTGAAGCAGCAGGGCATCACCGAAACCGTCGTGCCCGCTTCCAGCCTGCTGATCTTCCTCCTCCTCTCCGCCCTGCTCGGCCTGGTCGCCGCCACCTGGCCCGCGCGCCGCGCGGCCCGCCTGGACGTCCTGGCCGCCATCGCCGCCGACTAAAACAGATTCATCTATCCGAACGAACACCGGTGCGCGCCCGCGGACCACTTTCCCGGTCCCGCGGTACCCCGCCACCCACTCTGGCCCGGCGCCCGGTCGCGTCGCTTAACATGGAAAAACGTGAAGCTACCTGGTCACATCGGCATGGTGGGTGAACTTTGCGGCCAAGCGCTCTGTTGAGGCCACACAATGACGGCATGACCGGCTCTCTCGTCGCCGCCACTGCGGCGCCGTTGCTGGCCGTGTCCGGGCTGAGCCTCAACTACGGCCGCGTTCGCGCCCTGGACGATATCAACCTGACCGTCCGCACCGGTGAGCTTGTCGCGCTGGCCGGCGAGAACGGCGCGGGCAAGACCACCCTGGTGCGCTGCATCGCCGGCGACATAGTGCCCGCGACCGGCGAGGTCTTCCTGGCCGGCCAGCGGGTCCCGGCCGATCCGGCCGGGGCCGCCAGACGCGGGGTGGCCGTGGTCTGGCAGGACCTGGCGTTGTGCAACAACCTGGACGTCGCGTCGAACATCCTGCTCGGCCGCGAGCCGCCACGGCTGATGATGTCGGACACCCGCTTTCACGCGGCCGCCGCGTCGGTCCTGGCTTCGCTGCGCATCCCGCTGAAGGACACCACCCGCAGCCTCCAGTCGCTGTCCGGCGGTCAGCGGCAGCTGGTGGCGGTGGCGCGGGCCATGGGCGCCAAGCCGCGGCTGCTCGCGCTCGACGAGCCGAACGTCGTCCCTCGGCGTGAAGGAATCAGCCCAGGTCGAAGAGCTGATCATGAGCTTGCGGGAACAGGGGACGACCATCTTGCTGGCCTGCCACGACATCGACCAGATGTTCCGGCTCGCCGATCGCATCGTGGTGCTGCGCCAGGGCCGGATCGTGGCGGACCTGCGGCCGGCCGACACGCACCCCGACGACGTGGTGGCGCTGCTGTCCGGCCAGCAGATCGACACCTCGGCCCGCCGCCAGCTCACCAGGCTGCACGGGCTCACCGACCGCCTGGTGTCGGCGGATCCGTCGTCGAGCCTGTCGCTGATCTTGTCCGCGCTCGGGTCCGCGCTCAGCAGCGAACGGCTGTGCATTCACCTGCTCTCCGAAGGCACCCTGTTCTGCGCCGCGTCGCTGGGGTTCACCGCGGGCGAGCTTGACCCGTGGGCCAGGCTGCCGTTCGGCCCGGGCGGCGGTCCGGTGGGTCTGGCCGCAGCCGACGAGCGGGCCGTCATCGCCGACGACGTGAGCGTCGCCGCGGCCTGGCGGGGCTTTCGCGACCTGGCCAAGACGGTCAAGGTGGCCAGCTCGTGGTCGGTCCCGGTGCTCGGGCCGAGCGGGCTGAGCGGCGTCGTCACCGTCTTCCGGACCGAGTACGGCGCGCCGCAGCGACACGAACTGGACCTCGTCACCGTGTATGCGGGTTACGCCGCCAGCGCCATCGAGCGGGACAGGCTGCTCGACCAGGTCACGACCAGGAACCGCGTGCTCGAGACGATCAGGGAGATGCTGGAGACACTGGCCGGTCCGGCAAGATGCTGGACGCGGTCCTCGGCGGGCTCATCGTCGCCGTGATCTACAACGGCCTGCAGCTGCTCGGCCTGGGTGCCGCGCCCCAGTACATCTGGACCGCGTTGGTCCTGCTCGCCGCCGTCACCGTGGACACCCTAGCCCGCCGCAGAAGCACCACCACCTGAAGCTCCGTAACCCCTGACCGCCCGGCGCGCCTCGCGCCGGGCGGCCATTATCGAAGGGCAATTATTCCGAACGAGCATGGGTGCATGCTTCTAGCCAGGTGGGCAGATACCCGGGGATGAGCGCCTTCCCCTGGTGATCGCCTTGCTCATCCTGGCGGCGGTCGCCTCTCACCGCAGTCGCGCGGTCCCGGGTTCCCGCAGCTACGGAAACCGCGGTTTAGGAGTGTTGATGCGCCTCGCTGTTCTTTCGTCCGATGACATGACCGCCGAGCAGGTCAGCCTGTACCGGGAGATCATCAACGGCCCGCGCGGCCAGGGGCCGCGCACGGTCCAGCTCGCGAGCGGCGCCGGCGGCCTGGCCGGCCCGTTCAACGCGATGCTCTACGCGCCGGCCGTGGGCCACGCCCTGCAGGAACTCGGCGCGGCCATCAGGTTCCGGACCAAGCTCACGCCGCGGATCCGCGAACTGGCGATCCTGGTCGTGGCGCAGGCCTGGGACAGCGGCTACGAGCGGGCTTCGCACGAGCCGATCGGGCGCGAGGCCGGACTCACCGAGCCCGAGATCGAGGCGCTGCGCGCAGGCGACGACCCCAAGTTCGCCGCCGGGCAGGAGCAGGTCGCCTACTCGGTCGCGCGCGCCCTCACCGGCCCGGCCGACCTGGATGACCTGGCGTACGCCGCCGCGGTCGCCGCGCTCGGCGAGGAGGGCCTGATGGAGCTGTCGACGCTGGTCGGCTACTACGCTGCCCTGGCCCTGCAGCTGCGCATCTTCCGCGTCTCCGCACCCTAGCGTTCAGCTCTATTTTCGTGGTCAGCAACAGCCTGCGGCTGCGCCGGTTTCAGCCTGGCCGCATATACCGCTAGGATGCCGCGGTGGTGTCGGTTCTGTTCGCGCTGCTCACGGCGCTGTGCAACGGCTTGGCATCGGTCCTGCAGCGGATGGCCGCCTCGACCGCCCCGGCCGCTAAGGCACTGCACCTTTCCCTGTTCAGCTACCTGATCAGGCGCAAGGTATGGCTGGCAGGCATCGGCCTGGTCGTGCTGGCCGCGGTGTGCCAGGCCGTCGCGCTCGGCACCGGCGCGGTCGCGCTAGTCCAGCCCATCTTCATCATCGAGCTGCCGTTCACGCTGCTGGTGGCCAGCAGGCTCGCGCACCGCAAGCTGCCCCAGCGGACCTGGTGGGCCGTGGGCCTGGTCACGGTCAGCCTCGGCGCCGGGCTTGCGGCCGCGGCGCCGTCCGGCGGCACGACGCAGGCCCCGCTCAAGGTATGGATTACCGCGCTGATCGTGACCGGCGTGTTCGAGGCCGTCGTGATCACCGTGGGCGTCCGGACGCATGGAAACGCCCGGGGGGCGGCCTTCGGCCTGGCGGCCGCCTGCGGCTACGCGCTGACCGCGACGCTGATGAAGAGCGCGGTGGACAACCTGTCGCAGGGCGTGGCGGCGTTCTTCTCCGCCTGGCAGCTGTACGCGACCGCCGGCGCCGGGGTCGGCGCCCTGTTCCTGCTGCAGAACGCCTTGCAGGCCGGCTCGCTGGTCGCCGTCCAGCCGCCGCTCACCCTCGGCGACGCGCTGATCAGCGCCTCCTACGGGGTGACCGTCTTCGGCGAGGAGGTGCGGACCGACGGGTGGCTGCTGGTCGTGGAGATCGCCGCCGTGATCGCCATTGCCATCGGCTGCATCGAGCTGTCCCGCTCGCTGGCCGTGATGCACGAAGTCCAGCCGGCGGTATTAGGCTGTGCTCGTCAAGCCCGCCGGCGCCTGGGAGCGCTAGCGCGTTCCTGTGATGTAGTCGGTCAACGCGGCTCGTTCGGTCTCGAGCTCGTCGATACGGATCTTCACCACGTCGCCGATGCTCACGATCCCGCGCAGGCTGCCGTCAGCCACGACCGGCGCGTGCCGCACCCGGTGCTCGGTCATCATGCGCATGACCTCCTCGACCGGGGTCCGCGGCGTGACCGTGCGTACCTCGGCTGTGTAGATAGCCGTGACCGGCTCAGACATCGCCGCCGCGCCTCGCTTGGCGAACGCCCGGACGATGTCCCGCTCACTGGCGATCCCGTCGACCGAGGTGCCGTCGTGGGAGACGACGACAGCGCCGATCCGGTGCTCGGCGAGCACCGCGAGAAGCTGCCGCACCTTGGTGTCCGGGGTGACGGTGACGACCTGCGTACCCTTGACGCGAAGTACATCGCTGATAAGCATTCGGCCCTCCCAGTGGTGGTGCCGGGGCCGATCGCGAGCCCGCACCCTCAAGGCTATTACGTCAGCTGGCAGTGGCCGGGTAGGCGACCGCCGGCGCGAGGGGACGAGCTAGCAAGTTACGCAGCGGAGGTAAGAGTGACACCGCACCCCTGATAGCGGGTCCAGCGTCGCACAAAGATTTTAAAGCGGCCTCGATCATGGCGGGAGCCGGGTCGATGCCAGCCAGTTCGGCGTTCGGGCATCGGACCGCGAGCTGGCGCAGCAGGTAACCGGTCCCGCAGCCGGCATCAAGGATGCGCCGCGGAGCCGGCGTTAGCGTCAGGGCCAGCTCAGCGGTTCGGTCGGCTATCTGGTGATGCAACCGCCCGCGCCAGCCGCTCTCGTAGCCCGGTGCCCGGGCGTCGAACGCGGCGATGTCACGATCACGAGCCACGCCTGCTCCTCCCTGCCGAGTAGTGCCTATCATCTCGGCCGCGGCCGGTATGGTCTTCGCCATGCCGGAACAACTGGCGGGCCGGGTGAGCGTCGCCTCCTTGAACACGCAGGGAGTCCCCATCCTCAGCTCGCGCCTGACGAGGCGCTACGCGGCGATCGCCGCTGAGCTTGAGGCGGGCCGAGCCGACGTCGCCTGTTTTCAGGAGGTGGCCACCTACTGGCACCTTTGGCTGCTGGCCCGGCGGATGCCCTCGTTCAGGCACGTGAGCTACCGGCCCTCGGCGGCGGGCCCGGCGGGCGGCGTGGTGACCTTCTCGCGACTGCCGGTGTCCAGCACGGCGTACCGGCGCTTCGGCATCCCGCCGAGGCTGCCCGGCATCTCCCAGCGGCGGCGGTTCCTGGCGGGCCTGCGGGGCGCCCTGGTCACCCGGCTGACGGATCCCGGGGTGTCCGTCGTCAACACGCACCTCATTTCCAGCCGGGAGGGGGACTGGTCGCGGACCAGCCGGTTCTACCCGCTGCACCGCGTCCAGCTGGCGGCCCTGTCGCGGATCGTGCACGGCGTCCGGGGCCCGGCGGTCGTGTGCGGGGACTTCAACGTCGCTCGAGAGAGCCCCCTGTTCAGCGAGTTCATCGAAGGCGCCGAGCTGGCCGACGCGTTCGAGGGCAGGTGCCCGCCGACGTACCGGGCCGAGTACCTCCCGGCGGCCGCGGTGGCGCACTGCATCGACTTCATCTTGACCACGGCCGCAGTCAAGGCCGAGGCCGCCGGGCTGCTGCTGGCCGGCCAGGTGGCGTTGCCTGGCGGCCCGGGGTTCGCCTCAGACCACGTCGGGCTGTACGCGCACCTGCTCGTGGCACCGCCGCCATAACGGCCAGGAACCGCTACTTGCGGCCGATGATGACCGGCTCGCCGGGGATGCGCACCAGCGTGTGGAAGAACGCCGCGATGTCCATCGGGATCCGCACGCAGCCGTGCGAGACGGGTGCCAGCGGCACGTCGGTTTCGCCGTGGATCGCGAACGCGGTGCCGATGAAGAACACCGGGTTGTACATCTCGCCGAGCGGGACCTGGACCCAGCCGGGCATGTAGACGAGGGTCCTGTAGTGGCCGGTCGGCGTGACGGCGTACCCGCAGCCGCCGCCGGGCGAGCAGTAGTAGTAACCGCCGCCCGATGAGACGTGGCTGATCAGCTGGATCTGGTTATTGCGGTACAGGACGAGAACTTCGCTCGCCAGGTTGACTTCGATCCGGTTGGCTCCGGCGGCGCGGTCGAGCACCTTCGGGGCCCGCGGGTGGGCCAGCGCCCGCTGCATCGCCGAGCTCACGTAGTCCGCGCCCGGCAGCCCCTGTACCTCCTGGAACGCCCACACGGCCTCCTGGGTGTTCAGGCCGAAGCGGCCGTCGATCGAGCCCGGGTAGTACTTCAGCGCCGCGAGCCGGCGCTGCAGCGTCTTGATGGCCGAGCCGCTCATGCCCAGCTGCAGGGCACGGGCGGGGGCCGTCCGCGCCGCAGGGGCCGTCCGCGCGGCCGGCGCGGCCATGGCCGCAGTCGGCACGGCGAGCCCGATCACGGGCACGAGCAGCAACGATATCCACAGGCGTCGCATCCCCGACCTCCGCATGTGCTCCCCGAGGCCGCGTTGGTGCCCCGCTAGCCGTTAGATACCCCAACAGTAGGTCCGGGTACCACGAACCCCTGAGAACGGCATATCTCGATCCGGTAGCGGCTGAGCCCGGGTCAGCCCTAACTGCTGTGGTGCCGCCGCTGCGCCGCGCCACGACCTGGATCGACGTGGTCGCGGCGAGCGCGTCGGCTGAGTTCCGGGTGACGCGGCCGCTGCGCTGGCAGTGCCCCCCAGCTGCTCGTTGCTGCCTGTATCAAGCAAATGCTTGACATCCCAATCATGCTTGGTATAGTTTGCACCAGAGATTAGTAAAGGAGACGAAGACCATGACTAGGACCTCTGCGCAGGACCTGCAGGAAGAGCTCCTGACCAACGTACGTAAAGGCCAGGAAGCTATCGTCAACGCGATCAGGACCTGGGCCGAGACGGTCCGGGCCGTGACGCTCAAGCTGCCGGGTGCCCGTTCGGCCAAGCTGCCGATCGCCAGCGTGCCGTTTGCCGACAAGCTGCTTAGCCCGCAGGACGCCGTCGACAGCGCCTACGGCCTGGCCGAGCAACTGCTGGCCAACCAGCGGCAGTTCGCTGAGGATGTGCTGAAGATAACCGCGCCGCTGATGCCAGGCAACGGCAAGAGCGCCCCGCAGCCCCCGGCCGCCAAGCCCGAGCCCGTTACCCCGGCACCTAAGGCCGAAGCCCCCGAGGCCCCCGCGCCCCAGGCTGCCGCCCCGAAGGCTGCCGCCCCGAAGGCTGCCGCTCCCAGGGCCAGGGCCGCCGCTCCCAGGGCCAGGGCCGCCGCCTCCAGGGCCAGGGCCGCCGCCCCCAGGGCTGCCGCTGCGAAGGCTGCCGCTCCTAAGTCCGCCGCCAAGACCGCTGCCCCCAAGATCACGCCGGAGGCCACCGCCGCGGCTCCGAGGACCACGGCCGCCAAGAGCGCGCCGAGGACCACCGTCGACACCACCCCCGAGACGGCGGACGCCAGCTAAAGGCGTCCTGCGGGCCGGGCTATACAACGCGGCTCGCAGGGCTACGACGCGGCAGCACCGAAGTCATGGTGCTGCCGCGAACTACGTCTGCGATCCGGCTGGCCGGCTGCGGCCACGCGCCCGCCCTGGACCAGCCAGGCCGGCGAGGCGGCGGGCCGCGGTGCGGGCACCCCGCCTCGTTCGGAAAAAAGGTCTTCTATCCCGTGGGAGGGCTGGGTCCGGATCGCTTCGGCGCGGCCCGCACCAGGTCAAAGTAGCGCTGCATATGTCAAGCAATCCGCTTGACATCCTCATCTTCGCTAGATATAGTTAGCAGTAGAAGCCAACAAGGAGGAACCTAAAATGGCCAGCAACGTCACGCAGGACATGCAAGAGCAGATCCTGAGTACCATCCGCAAGAGCCAGGAAATCGCGCTCGACGCCCTCAAGACCTGGGTTGAGACCGTCCAGGCCATCACTCCCAAGGTCCCGAACGTGAACCTCCCGCTCGCCGACAAACTGCCGAACGCGCACGAGGTCGTGTCCAGCGGCTACAAGTTCGCTGAGGAGATCCTCGCCAACCAGAAGAAGTTCGCCAACGAGGTGCTCGAGGCCGCCGGCCCGCTGCTTCCCGTTGAGGGTGCGTCGAAGACCGCCGTCAAGTAAGGCGTCGCCAAGTAAGGCATTGCCGTATAAAGCTCGCGTCACCCGCGAGTCAGACCGGATAGCGTGCGCGGCAGCTCTGGAACCCCGGAGCTGCCGCGCATTGTAGTTAGCGAAAAGGAGGGTTGGCCATGACTGACCTGTGGGATGCGCAGCGCGAGGCGCTCGGCGCTTTTATCCGGGAGCAGCGGAAGAAGGCCAACCTGTCGCTCCGCCAGCTCGCGGAACTGACGAGCTTGTCCAATCCCTACCTCAGCCAGGTCGAGCGCGGGCTGCACCAGCCCTCGGTGCGCGTGCTCCGGGCGATCTCCGACGCGCTTAACCTCTCGGCCGAGTCGATGCTGACCCAGGCCGGCCTGATCGACGCGATGGCCACCGCAACCGTCGCGGGCGGCACCGAGCCGAAGCCGGCCGTGCCGACCGAGGACGCGATCCACGCCGACGAGAGGCTGAGCGATGACCAGAAGGCGGCGCTGCTCGCCGTCTACCGCAGCATGCTCGGCCCGCTGCCCCGCAAAAGCAGCTAACCCGCGGCGTGCAGGGCACATTCCGTGAGGTTACCGCGGTGGCCGTGCAGCGCTTACAGTTGATCCATGGTCGGGTACACACAGGACAAGGACGCTTACCTCAAGCGGTTGCGCCGGATCGAGGGTCAGGTCCGCGGGCTGCAGCGGATGGTGGAAAACGACACCTACTGCATCGACATCCTGACTCAGGTCTCCGCCGTGACCCGCGCGCTCCAGGCCGTCGCCCTCGGGCTCGTCGAGGATCACCTCGGCCACTGCGTCACCGAGGCCATCGAAGCGGGCGGCCCCGAAGCGGGCGAGAAGGTCAAGGAGGCGTCCGAGGCCATCGCGCGCCTCGTCCGGTCCTGAGAGCTGCCTATTCCGCACCTGCCGACGAGCGGCGGGCGTTACTTTCGTCAGCCGCCCTAGGTGCCGGGATGGCGGTTGGCCGAGGCTGGTGACTGCTTAGCTCGGCGTACCACGTAGCCATAGCCAGGTTGACGGCGGACTCGACGTTGTCGAGCTGGTTTTGCAACCGCCGGGCGTGTTGGTCGAGGTCGTCGTGCATCCGCCGGAGCTCCGGGCCGATGTTGGCCGCGATCTCAGCGCGGAGGTACTGGACGCAAAGCGTTCCACCTGCGAGAACGCCGAGGAGCATGCCCAGGATGAAGATAAGCAGAACCATGACTCCTCCAGGTGCCAGTCGGCATATAACTAGTATGCACTATGATCTAGGCAATATGGAAGAGGCGAACTGACAGCTGTCAGATTGACGCTACCAGTTGACTAGCTGGCGTACTGAGCGCTAGCATAGGCCCTTTCGCGCGTCATTGGTTACGCAGCGTAGGGTTATGACGAGCGGGAACCTAGCCACAAGCCTTCCGTGACTGGCGAAGCAAAAGTTACCCGCAGGTTAGCTGCGCAACATGTGGAGAAAGTTGTTCATGAATCCCTCGTGGTCGGTGAGGCTGGCGGTAGGGTTGCCGGATGCTAGCTGGCGGATTGCGACCTGTCGGCTCGCGAACAGCCACTAAGCCAAGCTGTCGGCAGTGAGGGGGACCGGATATGGGAGATAGCGCGAGCCCGTTGATGCTGCGCCGCCGCCTTCGAACAGAGTTGCGAGCACTGCGTGAAGGCAAGGATTTGACCCAGGAACAGGTAGCAAAGGCCATGGAATGGTCTTTGTCAAAGATGAACCGAATTGAAAAAGCGAAGACCGGCATAAGTACTAATGACCTGAAGGTGCTGCTTCCCCTCTACGGTATCACGGATAAGAAACGGACAGAGGAGCTGGTCTCCCTAGCCCGAGGGGCTAGGCAAAGCGGGTGGTGGCGGCATTACAGCGATGTCGCGCCTCCAGAACTCCTCGAACTTATTGAATATGAATCTGCGGCTTCCGCTATAAGTCAGTTCGAATCAATGTTTGTGCCCGGAATTCTACAGACTGATGAGTATGCATCGGCCGTTCTGCAGGTTTTCTTCCAGCAGCGAGTGGCCGCCCGGGTCGATCTCCGCACTAGGCGCAGGGATCTGTTGAGCAGCGAGAATGCGCCGAATTTCTCCTTCCTGCTGGACGAATCCGTCATCCAGCGCTCGGCCGGAAGCCCAGCCGTCGCCAGTCGCCAACTCCGGCATCTTGTCGAGGTGGCGAAGCTGCCGAACGTGACGATACAGGTGGTGCCCTTCGCGGCCGGCCTGCATCCCGGGATGAAAGGACCTTTCGAGGTTGTCCAGTTCGACGACACGCCGGACGAGAACATCCTCTTCCTTGAAGGCCCGCGCGGCGACATCATCAGTGATGACCCTAAGGAAACCGGCAGTTATCTGGATATTTTCGGGCGCATCAAAGAGAAATCCCTCGCGCCGTCCGCCTCCGCCGACCATTTGCTCAAAGCCTCACGCGAGATGGCATGACGGAGAAATCATCCGGGGTGTCCCGGTAGCGACCAGGACCTTCCCTTTGGCCGGATGCTAGCCGTATCGTCCTATTTGGCTTACACTGCACCGTGATGGAATGCTCGCAGGGCCCTGGGTCAGGCTGGCGGCTCAGGCTGGAGCAGCTTCACCTGTGCTCCCGCAGGCTGGCTGGACATCCACGGGTGCTATGGCCTACGGAGGTCCGGCAGCATCGCGGGGAGGGGGGCGAGTGGCCGAGTTCGATGAATCTTGCGTCATGTGGCGCCGGAGCACGGCATCCGGTGCCACTAATTGCGTGGAGGTGGCGACCGTTGACGGATCGGTGCTCATTCGGGATTCCGTCAATCCGGACGGGATAGTGCTCAGGCTGGCCCCCGCAGCCTGGTCCGCCTTCCTGGCGCGGGCGCGAATTAAGGATTTCGGCCTTCGTTGAGCTCAGCCAGCCTGAGCCATCAATCACCTGCTTCCAAGTCGCGGCGAAGCGCGCTCACATCGAGACGGTGCCGCCCGCGGCATCCAGTTCCCATCGAAGCGGGCGGCCCCCAAGCGGGCGAGAAGGTCAAGGAGGCGTCCGAGGCCATCGCGCGCCTCGTCCGGCGATGAGGTCGCCATCGAGTAGATGACGACCGGCGCCTCGCGTCCCTGGAACTTGTCGAGGGCGCGCGGCCAGTGCTCTCGCGTCGGGCGGTCCGTCTTCGATCAGCGACGCGGGCACCGGTCCGTTGTACTCGCGGCCTATCTTCAGGTCGATCACGCCCTGGGCGTCGTCGACCGCCCAGATCGGCCAGCAGGACACGCGCCCGGTCCGAGCTCGCCGGCGACGCCAGCGTCGCCGCGGAGACGCGCCCCATACGGCAAGATCGCCGCCGTGGCCAGGGACCGCGGCTGGTTCGTGCCGTGGTACTCGAGCTACGGCAGCGACTTCAACTACGACTACCAGGTCAGCCTGGACGCCGAGCACGCCGAGTACAACTACCGGGCCGAGCCGGAACTGCTCGGCGGCGAGCGGTCCAGCGAGATGCCGGGCTACAGCTGCTTCCTGCGCGAGGGCGGTGAGATCTTCCACACCTACTCGGTTTACGGCCGGGGCACCGAGTATGCCGGAAACGCCTACACCTTCCTCGACATGACCGCGCTTGGCCGCCAGGAGGACTGGGAGGAGCCCAAGGGCCGGGTCGCCCCGGTCCGCGGCGGTGACCCGACGTTCCTCAGCTGAGCCTTGTCGCGAGATACCCGGGCCGGGTTTACCTAATATCCCAAAGAGGTCAAAATAATACCCCTAAGGGGTTTATCTAATACCCGGCCCGGGTCTATTGCTACTGCACAGCTGGCATTCCCCTCGTGTAATTTCGCCGTTTCTCTTGCCGGATATACAAGCCTTCCAATAGCGTTTTATTAGTCCCGGTAAGGGTTGGGTCACCCGGAGGAACTAGGACATGAGCGAGAGCTTCGCGGCCGGCGGCGCGGTGGCGCGGCCGGACACCGACGCGGCCCGGGTCCGTGAGCGAGCGCTGGACCCGCGGCGAAAGCTGCAGCTGGCGCTGGCGGTCATCTGGCTGCTGGACGGCATCCTGCAGTACCAGCCGTTCATGTTCACCCACGGCTTCCCGCAGATGCTCGCGGGGAGCTCGGCGGGGAATCCCGCCGTCGTCGCCAGCCCGATTAAGTGGTCGGCGACCCTCATCACCCATCATCTCGTCGCGGTGAACGCCATTTTCGCGACCATCCAGCTGGTGCTGGGCCTCGGGATCGCGTGCCGGCCTACGGTCAAGCTCGCGCTGGGTGCCTCGGTGGCCTGGGCGCTGGGAGTGTGGTGGTTCGGCGAAGGGCTCGGCGGGACCGTCGCCGGGAGCGCCAGCCCGCTCAACGGCGCGCCGGGTGCGGTGATCCTCTACGCGCTGCTCGCGGTCCTGCTGTGGCCCGCCGACCGGGACCCCGCGGCGCCGTTCGTGGCCGGCCGGGCGGTGGGCCGGGATGTCGCGCGGGGGTTGTGGCTGGTGCTGTGGGCGAGCCTGGCGTTCTTCGCCCTGCAGCCCGCATCCCGGGCGCCGGGGGCGATCAGCGGCATGTTCTCCGGCATGGCGCCCGGACAGCCCGGCTGGCTGACCTGGATCGACACCCACGCCGCCAGCGCCCTGGGCGGCCGCGGCCTGCTGGCCTCGATCGTGCTGGCGGTCGCGCTGCTCGCCGTGGCCGCCGGTCCCTACCTGCCGGCACCCGCGGCCAAGGCGGCCGTGGTGCTCGCCTTCGTCCTGGCCGTCGTCATCTGGCTCGCCGAGGGGCTGGGCGGCCTGTTCACCGGCGGTGGCACCGATCCCAACTCGGGCCCGCTCCTCGCCCTGCTCGCGGTGACCTTCTGGCCCACCGCGCCGGGGCCCACCGCGCCGGGGCCCACTCCTGCGTCGCCGGAAGGAGCATGACATGGGCGGTCCGGCCTGGCTCACCGACATCTTCGCGGCCGTGATGATCACGGTGGCCGCCTATTGCACGAGCCGCCTGGTCGTCGCGCGCTGGCGGCGGCGGCGGACCGATGCCGAGTCCGATGGCGTGCACGTGATCATGGGCGTGGCGATGGCGGGCATGCTGGTGACCGGCCTGCGCTTCGGCTCGGCCGGCCTCTGGGAGGCGGTCTTCGCCGCGTCCGCCGGGTGGTTCGGCTGGCGGTTCGTGCAGGTCCGCCGGGGCGTGCCGCTGAGTCAGTGGCGCTGCCCGCAGCCGGGGCCGCACCTGGTCGAGTGCGGCGCGATGCTCTACATGTACCTGGCGGTGCCGGCCCTGGCCGTCGCGGCCGGGAGCGCGGCCGGCCCGATGGCCATGCCGGCCGGCGGGGCGCGCCTCTCGGTCCTGTCCCTGGCGCTCGCGCTGTTCATGCTTGGCTATGTGGTGCGGGTCAGCGACCGGCTCACGACGCGGGTTCCCGCGCTGGCCGTCGCGGTGCCGGCCGGCGTCCCGGCGGCGAGCGGGCCGCGGGAATCCGGCGCGCCGATGTCGGCCACCGAGCCGGAGTCCGCGGGCGGCGCCTCGCTCGGCGGCTGCGCCGGTGGCGGCCGCGGCGATACCTACCTGGCCCCTCGGTGCGCGGCGATGTGCAAGATCGCGATGGGGATCACCATGGGCTACGTGCTGATCCTGCTGCTCTAGCCGGCGAGCTCGTACCCGGCTTCCTCGACCGCCGCGCGCAGCGCGGCCTCGCGGGGCACCGGCGCGCGCCGATGTCGGCGACAGCGGAGTTCGAGCTGGTCATCGGCGGTATGACGTGCGCCGCCTGCGCCGCCAGGGTCATTACCGCCGAGCTCATCGCGGTCGTCGAGGCCACCGGATACGCCGCCCGGCTAGCCGTTCCGGCAGAACCCGGCGCCTGGGTTTCAGGGGAATCCCGAACGTCCTGGCCATCCCGCTAGCGGCGCTCGGCTTCCTCAACCCCCTGGTCGCCGCTGCCGCCATGACCCTGTCCTCGGTCTTCGTCGTCTGGAACAGCCTCCGCCTCCGGCGTTTCCGGTGACTCGCGAGGCCAGGCTGGTGGGAAACGCCTTGACGATTCGTTCTACCTAGATAGAGTTTGATGCATGTCGCGTCGCACGGCCTTTTCCGCCCAGACCCTGTCGGTACTGGCAGCGCTTGTCGCCGAGCCTTCTGCCTGGCGGCACGGCTATGACCTGGCCCGCGAGACCGCGCTGAAGTCGGGAACCCTGTACCCGATCCTGGTCCGGCTGGCCGACAGGAACATCATCGAGGCCTGCTGGGAGGAAGGTGAGCCTGCCGGGCGGCCCAGGCGCCACCTCTACCGGCTTACCAGCGACGGGCTGGGGGTTGCGACGGCAGCACTGGCCCAGGCGCCTGCCGCGACCGCCCGGCCGGCCAGGCCGCGTCGGGCTGCGGCGGCCCCGCAGCTGGCTGGCGAGGGTTCGTGATGGAGCAGGTGGCCTGGATGCTGGCCGGATTGCTGCGCGCTGCGACGCGGTTGCTGCCGCCAGGGCGGCGGGAGTGGGCCGAGGCGGTCCGGGCCGAGGCCGACCAGGTTCCGGCCGGGCGACTGCGGCTGCACTGGCTGGCGGGCGGATTGTGGCTAGTGGCGAGAAAGGCCAACATCGTGCGCAAGATCGTGTACTGGCTCGGGCTCGCGGCAGTGGCCGCCACCGGAGCGTGGGCGATATCGCTGAGCTGGCGGGCCTCCCCGGCCACCGACCCGCAGGTCGTGACCGACCAGATCCGGGTCATGGCGGGAGCGGCCGCGCTGGTCGCGCTGCCGTGGCTGGGCCGGCGGCGCGGCTGGTTCGGCCCGGTCGGCAGCAGCATCATGGCGCGGCTGGTGCGGGTGGCCGGCTGCGCGGCGATGTGCGTTCTTGGCGTGATGCTGGTGCGGGCTGACAGTGGTGCCGGCCTCGGCCCGCATGGTCCGGGCCCCTTCAGCTTGTACCGCGAGATCACCGGGCTGGTACTGGTCGGCGCGCTGCTGGCCGCGCCGCTCGTGATCAAGGCCAGCTGGCCGGAGGCCGACGCCTTCGCGGTGTGGTCTCTTCCCGCCACAGCCAGTGTCGTCGCACTAGGTGTCCTGCCGGTGCAGATCCTCGCGATCGCGTACCCGGCGGGGATCCTCGCCGCGACATCGCGGCACTCGCCGGTGGCCTACGCATCCCTTGCGGCCGGCACGGTCGCCGGCGTGGCCTGGAGTCTGGCCGGTTACGGAATAGCGAGCCTCACCGGTGATATCGGCCAGGCCATTATCCTCATCGTGGCGGTAGTCACGGGCCTGTTCGCCGCCGCCGCTGGCTTGGCGGCGGGCTGGCTGGTGTCAGGTATCGAGGACCCGAAGGAACTTCGAGATGCGCGGATCCGTCAGGGACTGCTGACCGGTGTCGTGGCCGGTGCTGCCGGCGGGCTGGTGGTCACGTTCCTCTCCTTGGGGGCGGTGTTCATGATGGCCATCGGCCCGCTACTAGGCGTGGTAGGCGGCCTGGCCGGCGGTGGCCTCGCCGCCGAGTATCCGCGCAGGTCAAGACCTGACCGCTCCTGGGCGGCAGGCCTGTTCGTGCTAGTCCGCTACAGATAACGCGCCGATCGTCATCGTGTGCAGTGACCCCCCTCATAGGGGGTATGAATGCACGCAAAGATTCTCTTCTGGCCGAACGGGCAGTGGTGCTGCGGTCCGGACCATCATCTGCGGGGCGGGGGCTGGCGCGCCAGCGGGTGCTTGCGGGTTAGTTGCTGACGGTGACGCGGTTGAGGGCGGCGGTGCTGGTGATGACGTCCCAGGCCATGTCGTCGGCGTGGTAGAAGCGCATGGTGGGATGTACCCGGTGGTGTCCGCTGGGGGCTGGCGATGGCCAGGTCGGCGTAGCGGGCGAGCGCGGGTTCGTTGCGGCTGGTGAGGGCGTTGTCGGCAGCGACCAGGTCCGTGTAGCCGGGCCTGACCGCGACGGCCGGTCACAACGAGAGCATGCCGCTCACCAGGGCTCGCCAGGTCAACGGGCCGACAATCCCGTCGGCCGTCAGCTGGACCGCCTGCTGGAAAGCCCGCACCGCCGCCGCGGTCTTCGGCCCGAAGATCCCGTCCACCTGCAGGCCCTGGCCCGGATCGCCGGAGAGGTTACGGAACTGGAATTCTTCCTGGACACCGCGCACCGCGTCGCCCCTGCTGCCCTCGGATACCTCGATGATCAAGGCGCTCCACGTCTGCGGGCCGGCCACGCCGTCGACGGTCAGGTGCTTTCCGGCCTGGAAAGCCCGCACCGCCGAATCTGTCTTCGGCCCGAAGATCCCGTCTGCGGTTACCTCGTGCGTACGCGCGCGCAGCAGGTACTGCAGGGTCGGCACCGGGTGACCCTGGCTACCCAGTTTCACCAGCGGCCACGGCTGGATCATGTCACTCATCAGGCACGCACCTCCTAGACGACGCTGATCCCTGTAGCTCAGTTCGCCGTTATGGCGGCCAGGTGCGGACCCTGTGAAGTTCGTGTGGAGGACGATGCCGGCCATCTCGCAGCTGGCCGGGCGCGGATACCACCGCCCGTTCGGGAGAAAGATCTTTTTATGCCGAACGATCCTCGGTACTCGCCGATGCCTCAGCGAGCCGGATCTGCCGTCGCCGGCGGTTAGCTTCCCGCGGGCGTGCGCCGCGCCGTCAGGAACAGGCTGACCAGCTCGGCGGTGGTGGTGGCGTCCTCGGGGCCCTTGTCGTCGCGCCACCGGCCGGTGAACCGGGGGAAGCGCATGGCCAGGCCGGCGTCGTCGTCGATCTGGCCCCAGGCGGCGGTGTAGTTCGGGGACAGGGTGAGCTCGGCGCTGAGGATCTCGAGCACCAGCCCGGGCTCGAACCACATGTCCGGTTCCTGGCGGGCATCCACCCGGGCCGGCCGCTGCGAAGAAGCCAGCGGCGCCAGCCGGCCGGGCAGCGCGGCCAGGTCGGCGTCGGTGAACCCGGCGCCGCACTTGGACACCGCGCGGAACATGCCGGCGGCCGGGTCGTAGGCGGCCAGCAGCACCGCGCCGTAGACGCCGGCGCGGCGGCCCCGGCCGGCGAACGCCCCGATGACGACCAGGTTGACGGTGTCGGATAGTTCGGTGCGGTAGTCCCGCTTGAGCTTGATCCACCGCCAGCCGCGCGTGCCGGCCTGGTAGAACGACTCCCAGCATGACCTCGCCGAACGGCCGCAGTTCCCCCGCGGCCGCGTCGTACGCGACCACCTCCCCCTCGAGGATCGCTTCCCGCGGCCCCAGTCCCGCTGCCAGGCTCTCCACCACGTCGGGGAACTGCGAGCTGACCCGCTCCAGCCGCCGGGTGAACAGCTCGATCGCCCCGTCGGCGGTGCGGTGCGCCTGGACCCGGATGCCGTCGTACTTGTACTCCCTGGCACAGGTAGCACACGGTGGGCAGCAGCCCGGCCGGGCTCTGCGCTAGGAGCGCCGCCAGCCGCTCGGTCAGCACGAGCCTGCTGGTGACCCGCTCCAGGTCACGGTAGGCCTCGGCCACGATCAGGTAACGCACGGCTTGCGCGCGACCGCGCCGAGAGCGTAAGCGGGACCCGGCGGGGTCACGGGCGCATCGTGCGAGCCGCCTCGCCAGTTCTGTGCGGGAGTGAGCCCTGGCTGGACGAGCTCCAGGCCGGCCAGGAAACCCGCCACCTCGGCCGGTGCGTGGTTGTACAGCTCCGTGGCCGTATATGCCTCGCTGAGCTGCTTCGATAGCGTCTCGTCCGTACAGTGTCCGGACGAGATCACGACGAGGCTGCCCGGCGCGATCCGCTCCGCGTACGCCGCCACCACCTCGCGTGCCCGCCGGGCGGACAGCAGGCCAAGCACCAGGCCGAAGATCAGGCAGACGGGCTGCGCGGTGTCGATCACCGCGCGCAGGGCCGGATGCGAGAGCACCGATGACGTATCGGTGAGATCCGCGCCGATTACCGCCACGCCCCTGCCGGGGCCCCGGAACGTCCTGGAGCGCGACAGCACCATGCGGTCGTTGTCGATGTACGCCACCCGGGCCGGCGGGCTGGCCGCCTGGGCCGTCACGTGGGTGTCTTCGATCACCCTGGCGCTGGCCTTGCGAACGGGTGCCCCGGCGCCGAGGTCGGCGAACTGGGTCACGCCCTGGCTAGCCGCCCAGGTGATCGCGCGGGCGAGGAAGTACCTGTTCTCGAGGGCCGCGATGCCCAGTGAGGGGCAGATCCGCAGCAGCCGGGCGGCCTGCTCCCGGTCAGCGGCGAATGCCTCGAATCCGCCGAGCAGGTGGTCGTAGACGCGGGCCAGGTTCGGCTTCCTGAGATCCGGCGGACCGCCCGGCCTTTCCGCGCTCATTCGCGCATACTCCCTTTCCTGCCGGTGTCCCCCACCGCGGGAAGCTCCCCGGGAGCCGGGTACTTCGCCGG
This sequence comes from uncultured Actinomycetes bacterium, assembly GCA_963739615.1. Lineage (GTDB taxonomy): Bacteria > Actinomycetota > Actinomycetes > Streptosporangiales > Streptosporangiaceae > Palsa-504. The sequence goes on along the minus strand of CAVUBD010000025.1, from coordinate 19,496 downwards.
CGGGGAGCCGGCAACGTCGTGAGGATAACCCCCCGGCCTGCGCATTCACTAGCCTGCCGGTACGACGAACTGGACGCGCGCGGCTTGCTGATACACGTCGTAAAGTTATCAGCAATTTAGGAACCAATTCATGCGCGCTGTGGCCTAAGCGCCTTAAGCGGCCGGTGGGACCTGGCCAGAATTGCAGAATTTACCGATCCTTACTATGGTTGAAATATCGGTGGGAAATTCTGACTGAGCCGGTCGGGGATCTTCCAGGTCCGGCCGCCTGACCTGGAGATAGGCAACTATCACCAGGCCTGTCACCAAGAGAAGGAGAATCAGCAATGACTGAGATAATTGCCGAGGCCGGCCGGATAACCGGACCCGTCAAGGAGATCAACGGCAACATTGTTTTCGGCTTGCAGTCTGCTTACGCAAAGGCAGTTGGCCAGCAGCCGATGAGATTCGTCGCGTCGGATAGTCAGATGGCGGACCTGAGCGAGGACGACCTGGTTATCGTCCGGTTCAGCCGTCCTGATCACATCACCATGGCGAAGCCACTGCCGGTCGCCTCGCTTTCCCTGGCGTAGGGCGCAAAGTTAACACGCCGTTAACATAAATAACTGCGAGTCCTGGGTACCTTGAACCCTTACGAAAGACGCGCAGGAAAAGCGTTAGGAGGTGTTGCTCCGCCGAAGGCGGGGCGACGAGCCATGAGCGAATCACCTACTTCTGCGGCGGCTGCGGATCAGGCCGGGCGGCAGCTGGCCTACAGCGAGCAAGCCCCTGCCTATGACCGGGATACCGGCGCGTTCCAGCACTACCGCCAGGCGGTCGTCGAGGCGCTCCCGGTCCGCCCCGGCCAGGTGGTCCTCGACGTGGGATGCGGGACCGGGCTGTGCTCCGGCCTGCTGCGGGAAAAGGTGGGCCCGCGGGGAGGTGTCGTCGGCATTGAGGAGTCACCGCAGATGGCGGCGATGGCCCGGGAGCGCATCGCGGCCGAGGGCTGGCGCAACGTCTCGGTGGTGCAGGCGCCCGCCGAAGATGCCGAGATCGCGGTCGCCGCGGACGCCGCTTTGTTCTGCGCCGTCCACGACGTCCTGCAGTCCCCGGACGCGCTGCGGAACGTCCTGAGCAAGCTACGTCCGGGGGCGCGGGTGGCCGCCGGCGGCGCCAAGTGGGCGGCGCCGTGGATGCTGGGAGCGAACCTGCTGGTCAGGATGATGCACGCGCCCTATGTGCGGAGCTTCGGCGGGTTCGGCCGGCCGTGGAGTCATCTGGAGCAGCTGATCGAGGACGTCCACGTCCGCGAGCTGGCGTTCGGCACCGGCTACATCCTGACCGGCCAGGCGCCGCCACGGCCCCCGTCCTAGCGGGGACCCGGCGGGTTCAGGTGCCCGCCGCGGGCCGCTCCGGGTCAGGCTGACGTGCGCAGCATGCTGCCGCGGCCGGACTCGACCGAGCAGCACGCCTCGAACAGCGCGGGGGCGAACAACCGTGGCGCGTTGACGCAGGCTCCGTGACCGGCGTCTACCTCGTGGATCGTTGCGCCAGGGATCGCCCGGGCCAGCTTGAGCTGGCGGCCAGGCGGCACGACCTGGTCCCTGGTCGTGACGACCACCGCGGCGGGAACAGCGACCTGGCCGAGCCAGTCGTCCGAGGCGAACCCGCACGCGGCGGGCATGGCCGAAACGACCGTGGTCATAGCGGTCCGGCGCAGCTGCGCGCGGGCCCAGCGGGATGTCGCCGGGTTGTCGATGCGGCCCAGCAGCGCCATGCCGGCTGCCTCGGCGGTCATCAGGTGCACCAGCGGGTTCCACCGCAGCGCGGCGGCTACCGCCGGCGCCGCCATAGCGGCCAGGTCCTCGGCCGGCGACCCGCGGACGCTGGACGCGGTGGAACACAGCACCAGGCCGGACACCCGCGAGGGGTGCCGCCGGTAAAGCAGCTGAGCCAGCAGGCCGCCCAGCGAATAACCCACGGCGGCGAACCTGGCGATCCCCAGGGCGTCTGCCAGCGCGACGATATCGTCCGCGCAATCCTCCAGCCGGAACCGCGTACGCAGCGGGATCCCGTCGCCATGCCCGCGCAGGTCGGTCGCCACGACACGGAACTGACGCGCGAGCGGCGCGAAGACCATTCCCCAGTTCAGCTCCGCCGTACCCGCTACCCCGTGGATGAGCATGAGCGTCTCGGCGCCTACCGGGCCAGCGCACTCCCACACCCGCGTCGTCCCGCGTCCGGGCAGCTCCACCAGGCGCGTCAGCGGTCTCTCGGCTTCCCTGAGCATCCGGCGTCTCTCCTTTTCGCTGTGCCGGGCTCAGCTCACGTCGAGCAGGCCGGGCAGCCACACGGCGTCGCGGGCGGTCTGGCCCTTGAGCGGCATTGATCCCAGAAATCGCGGGGCCCCAGATCCCCGGATTTCCACCGGGCGACTCCGGGGCCTCACTTCCCTAGCTAAGGCTCACAGCCTCCGGTTGCCCTTCGGCTGCCACTCCTGGGTAGTTCCCTCTGTGGGACGTCCGCTGGGTTCACTTCCCTTGAGTAGTTCCCACGCTAGCCACCGCCTCGCCGGCGTCCAGGGACCTTTGCCCGGATTATTCAGGGACCTTCGGCCCTCGCCTGCGGATCATGCGGCCCGTGAATCTACGCCGCCGTGGTCACGGATTGCCGGGTGTCGAGGTAGACGACCTCGCCAGCTGCGAACGCGAGCCGTGATGACAGGCTGTCCCGCCTGCTCACCACGGTCACCCGCACGCCCGCGGCGGCCAGGCTAGCGGCTGCGCGGGCGAACGCGCCGTCGCCCGACCCGATTACCACGCTCGTGAACCGCGCCGCGACCTTCTCGTGCAGCAGGACGTTCAGCAGCTCCAGGTCGGCGCCGTCGGGCCCGGACCGGACCCGGTACCGGGCATGCGGCCAGCCGAGCGCCGCGTTCAGCAGCGTCAGGTGGCTGGAGGCGACCACGACCTGATCCAGGGCACCGAACGTCAGATGCCCGGCGTAGAACTTCTGCACGCCCCGGATCTCCTCGAAGCTCGGCCTCCCCGCGCCAGCCAGGTTCTCGATGTCGATGAGGTGCAGTCCGCGTTCGGGAAACCGTCCCCTGCCGCCGGCAGGCTGGCAGCGCTTGCCGCCGCTGATCATGTTCAGCACCACAGCCCTCCTTCGCGACACTGCTCCCGCCCGGACGCGACCGTGGTCGCCACCCTGGGGGAAGCCCTGCACCTGTCCTGGTAGCCCGGCCCCGCCGCCTGTCTCCGCCTGGACCCGTACCCGGAAACCGCCGGCCGCTACGTCATAGATGTTGCCCGGATTAGGTCAGCCGTAAGCCTCCGGGCCCAACGCGCGGTAACTGCGTCAACCGGGCGTTCGGGGCCTACGGGGGAGGCTCCTAGCCCGGTTGACGCGCATCCCGGCTCCGGCCTCGGGCCCGTAGTCTGCGTGTCCGTCCGGCCCGGCTGAAATCTCTTCTGGCCGAACGGGCAGTGGTGCTACGGTCCGAACCAGCCTCTGCGGGCCGGTCCTGAGCCGGGACGATGGCGGGGGGAGTCCCGGTCGAGGTAACGCTGGTTAGTTGCTGATGTTGACGCGGTTGAGGGCGGCGAAGGTGCTGGTGATGACGTCCCAGGCCATGTCGTCGGCGGTGGCGATGTCGGTGTTGGCGGTGGCGGTGTCGCCGTGGGCCAGTGCGATGCCGGCGGCGTGGTAGACGCGCATGGTGGCGATGTACCCGGCGGTGTCGACGGGCTGGGGGTGAGCGATGGCCAGCGCGGTGTAGCGGGCGAGTTCGGGTCCGTTGCGGTGGGTGAGGGCGTTGTCGGCGGCGACCAGGTTGGTGTAGCCGGGGCTGTTGTCCCAGGCGGTCATGAGCTGGCCGGCGCTGAGCAGCAGCCATACCCAGGCGGGCCAGCCGAGCTGCCGCCCCTCGAGCAGCGGGTAGACGATGGCGACGAGCGAGCCGGCCAGCAGCACCGCGCCTGGCAGGTCGGGCTGCCGCCGCATCAGGCCGTGCAGGGATTCCTGCTGCTCATCGCCACGGTGAACGGCTTCACCGTGGACGAGACCGGGGTGGAGGACGCGGCTGGCCCCGCCGGGAGCACCGGGTCCAGCGACCCCGCCACCATGCAGCAGGCCGCGAACATGGCCCGCGACTACATCGCCTCGCTCCCGGCCGAGGTCTTCCCGAACATGACCAGCCTCGCCGACGAGTTCGCGTTCGCCGACCGCGATGAGCGCTTCGAGCTGCTCATCGACATCTTCGTCGACGGCCTGGCCCGCCGGGCCGCCGTCAGCCAGGCCCGCCGGGCCGCGGTCAGTCGGCCGGCGGCCGCTCCTCAGGAGTTCCGCACCAGCGAGGAACGACGCAGCCTAGGATCCCGGTGACCCTTGGCCGTCCGCCGGCAGCCCGCTGAGGGATTTGTGCGCAGGTCCATGGCCATCGCTTGCATACAGCGGGTGTGGGCCCGGCTCTGGATGTGATGGCTCGCCGTGTGCGTGGTGCCGGTGCCCGTCGGGACTGCCACCCATCGTCTTGAGCATGGGGACGCCGCCGGAGCGGAAGAACCGTACCAGCAGCGCGGCGGCCAGCAGCAGGAAGATGACCGGGCCGCCGATGAACTCGGCCAGGGTGAACTGCCAGGACAGCAGCAGCGCCAAGATGATGCCCAGCTCGATGACCAGGTTGGTGCTGGCGATCTCGAAGGCCATCGCCGCAGTGAAGTCGGCTCCCCTGCGGAACAGGGCACGCGCCAGCGCCACTGCCGCATACGAGCACGACGAGGACGCGGCACCCAGGCCGGTGGCCAGAGCCAGCGTCTTAGGACGATCATCACCGAGCAGCCGGGCGACCGTCTGGCGGCGTACCACCGCCTGCACCACCGCCGACAAGGTGAACCCCAGGATCAGTGACCAGGTAACCTGCCAGGTCATCGATCCGGCCACCCCGAGCGCGTGGCCCAGCGCATCAAGAACGCTCATCGCCTGCCTCCGGGGACGCGATGCTAAGCAGCTGCCGCAGGCAGTGCTCAAGCAGTTGATGCGGGAAGCCGTCGGACAGCCGGTAGAAGACCATCCGGCCGTCCTTGCGGAAGCTGACCAGCCCGGCCAGGCGCAGCATCTTCAGCGCATACGACACCTGGTCCTCGGTCAGTTCCAGCGCCAGCGCCAGGTCGCCTACGCACAGTTCGGCGGCGGCGGACAAGGCGAACAAGATGCGGGAGCGCACCGGGTCAGCCAGCATGCCCAGCAACCCGGCCAGTCGCCCCGCCTCCCCGACTGACAGGACCCCGGCCCGGGCGGCGGTGACCCGCTCCGGACTGACCGGGTGCTCATGATCGAATGGGGACATCACTACCTCCGTATGTCCGTACAATTGCACGGACATACGGTATTGTCAAGCGAAAGCTCCGGATGACCCGTGCACCGCGCCACCCCGGCGCACCGGGCCCGCCGTGAGGCCTTCGTCGAGGCGGTCCTAGCCGCGTTCCCCCCGCTGCCGTTCGGCCTCCTTGCCGCTCGTGCGCACGCGCGCATCTGGGCTGAACTCGCCGCTCCCCGCAGACGTCCTCCCGGTCGCCCTGACGATGCTGTCCACCCTCGCCTAGTTCTGCCAGAGCAGTTCGCCGTCACTTCTCCAGCCGGCCACCTGAAGGTCGGTGATGTCATCCACCGGATTCCACGACCGGCATGACTTCATCCACCTATCACAGCAAGCGATATAACGGCATGACTGCGCCCGCCTATCGCGGCAGAACAGTGAAATGGCGCTTTCATTTGTCGGCAGGCAGGTGATACCGCGCTTGCACGCTGTCCCGGCGCCGTGAAATGGTGGTTTCACCTCGGGTGCGGGCGGTCCCCGGGCCGGCTAGGGTCGTAATACCCCGCCCGTCCGGGATAACTGAGTTTTCTGTACCGAACGGTCCGGGGTGCACCTTCGCGCGCCCAGCGGTTTGCGAACTGGGCGGTACGCCCTGGTGAACCCTTTCCCCGCCGGCGCGCTGCGGCCCGCCCTCGTCAGCTGATGGGGAAGGCGTCCTACGGATTCAGCCGACGTTGCTAATGCCGGGCTGACGCTGCTGCATGAAGCCCATGATGGCATTGTCGATGACCTTTGCCTCGCCGGTTAGGCACCGTCTTCTGTCCGGTGAAGAAAGTGAAGGTGTACTGGCGGTCGATGGGCGGGATGAGATCGGGAAGGAGGTGATGAAGGAACTTGCTGCCGGCGACGATCTGGGTCCGAAACATGCTCACCTTGACGTGCGCGATGACACCCCAGGCGATAGCGGCAGCATCGCAGGCTTCCTGCCCGCCGAGCATGGTAATGCGCAGCGGCCACAGTTGGTACAGCGCTGGTGCCGTTTGCCTTAGGGCAGTGGTGATCTGCGCGAAGCCGCCCACCTTCGCCGCCTGCGGCCCCATCCTGTGCATGCCCCGCCCGCCGACGTGGGCGCGGCCCTCCTGCAGCTTTAGATGTAAACCCGGCGATTCCCTGAGTAACGTAGCGGGTGACACGGCGCCGGTTCGGGCTGAGGATGGCCGGTATGACTAATGCGATCGTGACCGGGCGGGGGCGGCTGACCGCGCTGCGGGCGGCGCGGCTGTTCGATGGCACCAGTTCTTCGATGATCCGTGATCCGGTCGTGGTGATCGACGGTGCCACCATCGTCGCCGTCGACTCCGGGGTGCCGCCGCCGGCGGGCTCGGACGTCGTCGACCTGGGCCGCGCGGCGCTGCTGCCCGGGCTGGTCGACACCCATGTCCACCTTGCCTTTGACGCCAGCACCGACCCGGTTGGCCACCTGGCCGGCCGTGACGAAAGCGAGGCCGTGGCGGCGATGGCCCGGGCCGGGCAGGCGGCGCTGCGCGGCGGCGTCACCACGGTCCGGGACCTGGGGGACCGCGGCTACCTGTCGCTGAGGCTGCGCGGCCGGGCGGATCTGCCGACGATCGTTGCCGCCGGACCGCCGATTACTACTGCGGGCGGGCACTGCCACTTTCTGGGCGGGGCGGCTGAGCCGACCGAGGCGGGCGTGCGGGCCGCGGTGCGCGAGCACGTGGAGCGCGGCACCGACGTCATCAAGATCATGGCCAGCGGCGGGAACCTGACCCCGGGGTCCCGCCAGGACCTGACCCAGTTCCCGCCCGGGGTGCTGCGGGCGGCGGTCGACGAGGCGCACAAGTACGGGCTCCAGGTGACCGTGCACGCTCATGCCGTCGGCGCGATCGCGGACGCGGTGGCCGCGGGGGCGGACGGGCTGGAGCACGTGTCGTTCTGGACCCGGGACGGCGTGGACGCGCCCGCCGGACTGATCCGGCTGATCGCGGACCAGCGGACCGCGGTCGGGGCCACCATCGGCATGCGGCCGATGCCCGGCCAGGGCCCGCCACCAGAGGTGCTGGCCCGGATGCCCGCCATCATCGCGAACACCCGGCGGCTGTATGAGGCCGGGGCGCTGATGGTCGCGGGCACTGATGCCGGCATCGCGCCGACCAAGCCGCACGATGCGGTCCGGTATGCCCCGGCCATCCTGCGCGAGCTGGGATTCGGCCCGGCCGAGGCGTTGCGCGCGGTCACTTCGGTCGCGGCCGGGGTGTGCGGTCTTGGGCATCGCAAGGGCCGCATCGCGCCCGGCTACGAGGCTGACATCCTTGCCGTGGACGGCGACCCGGTCACCGATCCGGGCGCACTGCACCGGATCCGCGCGGTCTACGCCCGCGGCACCCCGGTACCGGACGCGGACATGACGAAGTTCAGGGGACAGTAATCAGCCCACGAACCGGGCGTTGACCGCACCGGCCTCTGCCGCAAGTTCCGGGCGACGTCAAGCACCGGGGCGGACAAATCCAGGCCCACGGCGACCCCTGCGGCCCCCGCCGCGGCGATCGTGGTCGTGCCGCACCCGCATCCGACATCGAGCACGCGCTCACCCAGCGAGATCCTTGCTACCGCAAGAACCTGCTCAATCAGGTCGCTACGGGCCGCCGCCCTGACGCGGCGAGCCGCCCGGGGACAACTGACGTTCTTCTTTCCGAACGAGCCGTGGTGCTTCTGGCCAGCCATCAATTCTCGTCGCGGCGGGCCGCCGGTCGTCTTGGTGTCGCATTGACTGACCGGACCCGCTCCGGGCTCAGGGCGGGGCTGTCCGCCGGGGCGATACTGTCCGCCGGTGCCGCGTTCCGCAGTTCCTCCAGCCGGCGCCGCGATGGGAGCAGGAGAATCGCCACCAGCGCGCCGACGCCGAACAGTGCCGCGGACACCGTGAACGCCACCGTGTAGCCGTGCACGGCGGCCGTGGCCGGGGCCAGCCGTCCGGCGTGATGCCCGGCCAGGTAGGTAGCTGCCGCGGTCAGCGCCACCGTGCTCAGGGCCGCGGTCCCGATCGAGCCGCCCACCTGCTGCATGGTGTTGACCAGGGCGGAGGCCACGCCTGAGTCACGCCGCGCGACACCGGCGGTGGCGGTGTTGATGGCGGGGGAGAAGATCATGCCGAAGCCCAGGCCCATGGCCACCAGCGCCGGCACGATGCTCACTGCGTAGCTGGAGGTCACGGTGAGCTGGGTCAGGTACGTCATCCCGCCGCCGCCCAGCAGCATGCCGGTCACGATGAGGGCCCGCGGGCCGACCCGCGGCAGCAGCACGATGCTGGCGGCGTTCGAGGACAGCAGGATGCAGCCGATCATCGGCAGGAAGGCCAGCCCGCTGGTCACCGGGCTGTAGCCCTTGATCAGCTGGAGGTAGTAGGTCAGGAACAGGAAGACGCCGAAGACCGCGATCCCGGTCAGCCCGACCGAGATGTAGGAGCCGCCCCGGGCCCGGTCCAGGACCACCCGCAGCGGCAGGAGGGGGTCACGGACCCGGCTCTCGGCGAACGCGAACGCGGCCAGCAGGATCACCCCGGCGACGAGCGAGCCGATGGTCAGGGCGGCGGTCCAGCCGGCGGTCTCGGCGTGCGAGAACCCGAAGACGATTCCGAACAGCCCGGCCGAGGCGAGCACGGCTCCCGCCCAGTCCATCCGCGGACGGCTGCCGGGCCGGTTGGAAGGTTGCCGCGAGCGCACCGAGCTCGTGGCCGCTGAGCCGGGGCCCGGGCTCGTTCAGCTTGGTGGTCGTCCCGTCGGCCTCGACGACTGTGACGTTCGTCCGGATTGAGCCGGCGATCCGGACGATCAGCAGGTCGAGGCCGGAGTCAGCCAGCAGCGCCTCGAGCTGAGCTCCCTCCGCGCCGCCGCTGGGCAGCACGGCCTTTGCCTTACGGCCGTGCGCAGCGAGCGCCCGGGCCACGTTGACGCCCTTCCCGCCCGCGTCCACCCGGCTGGCCAGAGCGCGGATAACGGCGCCGGGCCGCAGCGCGGCGACCTCGATCGTCCGGTCGACGCTCGGGTTGGCCGTCAGGGTGACGATCATGCCTGCACCACCCCCATATCGAAGGGAATATCAATCGCCGCCTTCACCGAGCATTACCGCTGCTGGCTTCGATCGGATACCTGGTGGGTTCGGTGGTGGCGGCCCGGCCAGATGGGGTCGTCCACCGGAAGGTGCCGGGGGTGAGCTGCTCGACTTTCCAGCGGGAGTGCTGCTTGAGGCGGTGGTCGTGCCGGCACTTCGGCTCCTATCCGTTATATTAACACATATGACGATCCGCGACGCAATACAGCTAGCAGAGGCCAGCAGGCCGCCCGACGGCGTCATCCGCTGCCTGATCTACGTGCGGATCAGCATGGACAAGGCCCATGACGGGCACGGCGTGGCCAACCAGCTCGCCAAGCTGGAGCACAAGGCCCGCGAGCGTGGCTGGACGGTGGTCTACCGGCTGTCGGACAACGACATCGGGGTCACCCGCAAGGACCCGACCAAACCGGGCAAGTACCGGCCGGGGTACGAAGAGGCGATGCGGCTGGTCGACGCGCGGGCGGTGGACGCAGTGCTGTGCTTCAAGTGGGACCGGTTCATCCGCGAGCCGCTGGATCTGGAGTACCTGATCCCCCGCTTTGACAGGGCCGGGGTGCGGTTCGCCGAGGTGGACGGGAACATCGACCTGGGTACCGACTCCGGGCGGCTGCACGCCCGCATCCTGATCGCGGTGGCCAAGGCCGAGCAGGAACGCAAGGCCGAGCGACAGAAGCTGGCCAACGAGGCCGCGGCGGTCAACGGGCAGCGGTTCACCGGCGGGCCGCGCCCGTTCGGGTACCGGGACGATCATGTGACGGCGCATCCGGTGGAGGGCCCGGCGGTGGCGGAGGCGTGCGCGGCGCTGCTGGGCGGGGGGACGGTCAGCGGGGTCATGCGGGAGTGGACCAGGCTGGAGCTGGCGCCGCCGCAGCGGGACCGGCGCGGCACCACCCGGTGGAACCGGGCCAGCATCCGCAGCATCTTGCTGAACCCGCGGATCGCGGGCCTGTCGGTCTACCACGGGGAAATCGTCGGCCAGGGCCAGTGGGAGCCGCTGGTGAGCGAGGAGACGTGGCGGGCGGTCCGCGGCATCCTGGAGGACCCGTCCCGCAAGCCGCCGCGCGGGGTGCGGACGCTGCTGGGCGGCCTGGCACTGTGCCCGTGCGGGAACGTGGTTGCCGGGGGGCCGTCGCATACCGGGCACCGGGTCTACCGCTGCTCGATGCCGACCCGGGACCGGGCCTGGCCCGGAACCCACGTGGCCCGGCAGGCCGGTCCGGTCGAGGACTTCATCACCCGGCTGGTAGTGGGACGGCTGTCCCGCGCCGATGCCGCCGACCTGGTCGCGGTCCCCGAGAGCGGCCCGGATGTGGTGGCGCTGCGGGAGGAGGCGGCGGCGATCCGCCGGAATCTGGAGGAGATGGCCGCCGACCGGGCGCTGGGCCTGATCACCCGGCCGCAGATGCTCGCCGCCACCGGGCGGGCCAACCTCAGGCTGGATGAGATCGGCGGCGAGCTGGAGCACGCTGCGCGGGAGAACGTGCTGGCGCCGCTGGTTGCCGCCGAGAACGCCGCCGCTGTCTGGGCCGGCCTGGACCTCAGCCGCCAGCGCGCGGTCATCAAGACGCTGATGTCGGTCACGCTGCACTCCCCGGGCCGCGGTGCCCGCCGCCCGTTCGACCCGGCTACGGTCGCGGTCACCTGGCGGCAGCCGGACGCCGCCTGATCCCGGCCAGGATGCCCGGGCCCTGATGCTGGGAGCCGGGTCGTCCTGGCGGTTACCGGCGGCGGGGGCGGCGCAGGAGGAGCGCGAGCGTGTCACGCTGCTGGCTGGACAGGGGCGGGGCGGCATCGACCAGCCGGACGATGTAGGCATCCAGGCTGATCTCACCGTCGTTTGCGGGGTGCCCGTCGTGGTCGTGGCGCTCGTCGTGCTGGCTGGGCGCGGCCAGGGACGGGCATGACCTGGCTAGTTCCGGCTGGGCGGCTTGGATGCCCGTCCGGTTCCTCATTCCCGGTCCCCGTTTTCACGGTGATGCTGGTCCCCTGGCATGATTTAAAGCTACGTATCTGCGGCCGGGCGGCAAATCAACGTGCGCTATCGCAGACCGCGCTAAACGGCATCCGGCATCACTCCGCATGACTGGACATCCCTCGGCAGCACTGAATAGCGCTGGTTAGTACGGCAGATTTTTTTGCCTGGCCGCGTAAACCAGGGATACGTCCCGTTCTGCGCGTTCAAGCACTCACGTAAACGCGTCCACGAGGTGATCGCCGCTTGGTGCCGTTGCGCCACGGTAGCCTCACGGAGCACATACGTCTGGCCGCTGGCCTGCGGCTCAGCACGCCCGGCGCCCCGGCAGGAACCTGGAGGCTTGGGGTCATCTAGGACTCGATCTCGCCCTCGCATGTGCGTCAGCGACCGCTATCTCAGCGGCGAGTAGGCCGAATCCGCGGTCGTTAACCAGCGCGTTTTGCTCTGGATGAAAGCAGCCCGGAACCACCGGCAGCAAGATGTGGAATAAACCCCCCTTTACGTCTGGACCGGGCGCGGTCCAGACGTACACTGGCACCGGGGCAGCGCCCCGGTAAAGTCTCCCGCCCGGGGGAATCGGCGGGAGATCAAACAAAGACGGTCGGGAATTGAATGCCGCAGACGGGGAGGACTAGCAAATGACAGGCGCCATCAGCGGCAGCGGAACCGGCGTCAGCGGGCAGGGCCGACGGCGGGCACGGCAGATGGTTCCGCGTACCCGCCGGGTGGAGTTCACGCTGACCGGCGAGGAATACGCGGTCATCATCGCAGCGGCCGGGCGGGCGGGCCTGGCCCGGGGAGCCTGCGTCGGCCAGGCGGTGCTAGCCGCCGCCGCGAACGGCAGGTACGCCGACGGCCAGGAGTCGCTCAGGCAGGTGCTGATCGAGTTGATGCGCGCGGCCGGGCTGGTCCGCCGCATCGCCACCAACCTCAACCAGGCAGCCGCCAAGCTCAACGCGACCGGGCAGCCCACCGGAGACCTGCCCCGCTACGCGGCCGAGAGCATCCGCCGCGCCGACCACATCGACGCCGTAGCCGACGCCGTGCGCAAGGCCCTGGGGTGAGGTTCGCGGATGCGGCAACGGTGACCGCGTGATCGGGAAGATCAGTACCCCGCGCGGGGAACACGTCCAGCCGTTGCTGTATTACCTGTTCGGTCCTGGCCGCCATGAAGAACATACTGATCCCCATATCGTCGCGGGCTGGCGGCATCCCGCTGACCTGGAACCTCCGCTACGCCCAGATGGTACGCGGGACTTCACCAATCTCACCGGCCTGCTGTTGCAGCCGCAGGCCGCCCTCGGCAAGCGGGCCTACGCGCGGCCGGTATGGCACTGCTCGATGCGCGCCGCTCCCGAGGACCGGATGCTCAGCGATGACGAGTGGGCCGCTATCGCGCACGAGGTGATGCACCGTACTGGCTTGTCGCCGTATGGGCAGGAAGACGAGGCCGTCCGCTGGGTCGCTGTGCGCCACGGCGACGATCACATCCACTTGGTGGCGATGCTGGCCCGGCAGGACGGCGGCAAGCCGAGCCTGTCGTGGGAACGGTACAAGGTCCGCGCTGCCTGCCTGGCTGCCGAGCAGCGGTACGGGCTGCGCTCTACCGCGCCCGCTGACTGCACGGCGGCTCGCCGGCCGACTCGGGCCGAGAACGACAAGGCTGCCCGCTGTGGCCTGGACGAGGCCCCCAGGGTCATACTGCGACGGCAGGTTACTACCGCCGCCGCGTCCGCCAGCAGCGAGGACGAGTTCTTCGCCCGCTTGGACCAGGCTAGGGTGCAGGTGCGCAAGCGGTTCAGCGTCAGCAACCCGGGTCAGGTCACCGGGTACTCGGTCGCCCTGCCTGGCGACACGACCAAGGACGGCGGCCCGGTCTGGTACGGCGGCGGGAAACTCGCGGCAGATCTGAGCTGGCCCAAGCTGCGGCAGCGGTGGACCCCGGATCGGGTCACTCCCGGCCGGCCGCATCTGAATCTGACCGCCGCCGAGCGGAACGCGATCTGGGAGCACGCCACCCGAATCGCTGCCGACGCCACGGCGCAGATCCGCACCCTTGCCTGGACCGACCCGGCTGCTGCCACTGACGCCGCGTGGGCCACCTCCGATACCGTGCACGTGGCCGCCGCCATGCTGGGCAGCCGCATCCTGCGCCAAGCCGCCGACGCCTACGACCGCGCGGCACGCGCGCCTTACGCTCATATTCCGCCACCGTCCCAGGCTGGGAACCAGCTCCGCCAGGCCGCCCGGCTGCTATCCGCGTTCGCTTACCTGACCGGCGACCGGTCTATGACCCCGATCGTGCTCATCACCCGGCTGGCCGCACTCGCCGAAGCCGTCGCCGAACTCCGCGAATCCCAGCAGCACGCAGCCCAGGCCGCCGCAGCCCGCGCCGCCGCCGAACAGCTGTACGCTGCTACCCGCCCGGCACCACCCGCACAGCCGCACCCGGCCCAGCGCGCCACCACCGCCGCCAAGCTCGCCAGGCTGTCCTTCCCCCAGTCAGCCCGGCCAGCCACGCGACCAGCGACACCAGGACAGCCCGGCCCGGCTCCAGGCGGACCGCCACCAGTGCCACGGCCGCCACCACCGAGGCCGCGCGGCCCCACCCGCTGACGATGCGAGCACACACAGCTCAGCGCCTCAGATATACGGCTCCAGCGCCCGAGTGCTACGCGACACTCGGCGCACTTCCGTTGTGGCATCTCCGCCATGCTCACGCTGCCGCCGACGCGCTCGGCGTGGCGCCAATCGGCGTATGGCCACCTCCGGCTCATGTCACGGATAGTGACGGTCGGCCGAGAACTGGTGCGCGAGATCCGCCGATCTGTACTGGAACAATCGCTTCGGTACGGTCGGTTGGAGGCGCGCAGAATGGTCGTTCGGTGCGCCGCGGGCGCGGGCGGGCGCCTGTGCCACGCTGGTCAATCTGGGTCGATCCGGTGCATGGAGATCAGGACGAGCCCGAGGTCGTGCACCTTGGTCAGCAGCCCGTGCAGGGCGACCTGGTTGGCTACCGGGCCGCAGATGACCGTCTGGTCGCCGTCGCTGCTGACTAGCAGGCCCCCGAACCAGGCTGCCCAGCAGCCGTCCAGGACCCCTTGGACGCGGATTTCGCAGCGGGAACCGGCTGCCGCTCATGCCAGTCCGGCGGTGGGCGGCCGGTCCGCTGGTGTCGGCGCGCCGGTTGTGGTGTTGGGCCCCGGATGCCGGTATTGGCCTACGGCCGCGATGGGGAAGTTCCCAGGGGGGAGGTTATGCGCGGGATGCCGGGGGGGATAATGCGAGATGGCTGGCGGCCGTGAGATGGACTTGCCAGACGCGCCACCGCGCGACAGCGAAACGGAGGATGGCGAGAGACGCACAGCGATGACTGAACTCTCTGCGGCGGCGGCCTCATCGCACGCTGTGGCGTCCGAGCGGGATGCGCTGCTGGCCACCAAGCTATACGTCCCCGGCTCGCGGCCGGGCCTGGTGCCACGCCCGCGACTGACCGGGCAGCTCGATGAGGGGCTGGAGCGGGGGCTTGTACTCGTCTGCGCGCCGGCCGGATACGGCAAGACAGTGCTGCTAGCCGAGTGGGCACGCCAGGGCGGCCATCCCGCCGGGTGGCTTTCGCTGGATGCGGCCGATAATGATCCGGCCCGGTTCTGGCGTCATGCGGTGGCTGCGCTGGACCGGGCAAGTCCCGGGATCGGCGAGCGGGTGAGCCTGCTGCTCGGCCCGCCCTCCCCCCCGTCGTTTCAGCCGCTGGTAACAGCGCTTATCAACGAGCTGGCCACCGCGCCCGAGGGCGACGAGGTGTTGCTAGTCCTCGATGACTACCATGTGATCGACTCTCGGCCGGTGCACGAGCAGGTGGGGTTCTTGCTCGAGCACCGGCCGCCAGGGCTGGGTGTGGTGCTAGCCAGCCGCACCGATCCGCCGCTGGCGCTGGCACGGCTCCGGGCCCACAGCCAGCTGGCCGAGCTGCGCGCCGCCGACCTGCGGTTCACCGCCGACGAGGCGGGAGGGCTGCTGGTCCGCGTGGCGGCATGGCAGAGCGCGGGGTTGCCGGAGGCGGCGGTGGCAGCGCTGGCGGAACGGACCGAAGGGTGGGCGGCCGGGCTGCAGCTGGCCGCCCTGTCACTGCGAGGGCAATCCGATATGGCCGGGTTCGTGGCGGCGTTCACCGGCAGCCACCGCTACGTGCTGGACTTCCTGGCCGAGGAGGTGCTCGAGCGCCAAACCGGGCAGGTACTCACGTTCCTGCTGGAGACCTCGGTGCTGGAGCGGCTGAGCGGCCCGTTGTGCGACGCGGTCACCGGCCGCGAGGGCAGCCAGGCGCTGCTGGAACACGCCGAGGCGGCGGGGCTGTTCCTGGTGCCGCTGGATGCGGTGCGCGGCTGGTGGCGCTACCACCACCTGTTCGCCGATCTGCTGCGCGCCCGCCTGCAGGCCGAACAGCCCGCCGGGTGGCGCAACTGCACCGCAATGCCGCCGCGTGGTGCGCCGACCATGGGCTGGCCGATGACGCGATCCGGCACGCGGTAGCCGCCGGGGAGATGGCGTGGGCCGCCGGGCTGGTAGAGCAGCATTTCGACGGGCTTGTCTATCTGCACGGCGAAGATGCGACGATTCAACGCTGGATCTCGGCGCTCCCCGGCGAGCTTGTCCGGTCCCGGCCCCGGCTGTTGCTGGCGCAGTCGTTCCTGGCGTCCTACAGCGGCCAGCTGGAGGCGGTGGAGCCGCTGCTCGATGCGGCCGAGCGAGCATCCCCGGGCTGGGCCGATGAGCCCTTTGAGCCTTCTGTCGGCCGGGCCCGCAGCTTGCTGGTGAACATACCCGCGCTGATCGCACTCCGTCGTGGCTTTCTCGCCCAGCTCCGCGGTGACGCTGAGGCCACGGTCGCGTTCGCTTCCCAGGCCATGGCCGAGTCCGGCGAGGACGAGTGGCTGCTGGGGTTGGTCGCGCAGTCGAGTCTGGCTGCAGGCGAGTGGCTGCGTGGCCGGGTGGCGGCGGCTGAGAGCGTTTTCGTGGCCTGCATCCCCGGGTGGCGGGAACTGGGCCAGCCCACGTTGACCGCATGGGTGGTCTATCAGCTCGGCCAGGTTCAGCGTGCTCAAGGGCGCCTTGATGCGGCAGTCGAGACCTTCCAGCGGACGCTGCACGCCGCAACGGCGCCTGGTCGGGAATCTGCGCCGACCCTCGGCCTCGTGTATGTGGGCCTGGCGGAGGTGGCCTACCAGCGGAACGAGCTCGACAGCGCCCTCCGATATGTCACTGAGGGCATCGCGCTATGCCGCCTGTTCGTCTACGGCGCGCCGCTGGCCGCCGCCTGGCGACGCTGGCGTGGATCCGGCAGGCCACCGGTGACCCTGCCGGGGCACGGGAGGCAATGGAGGAAGCGAGCGAGCTCTCGCCGGGCGCGGCCAGCCCGGTCAACCCGGTCCCAGCGCAGCGGGCACGGCTACTGCTGGCCTGGAGCGATATGGCCGGGGCCACGCGCTGGACACGGGAGCGCGGCCTCAGCCCGGATGACGAGCCGGACTATCCCAGAGAAGCGGAACATCTCGTGCTGGCCCGCCTGTTGCTGCCCAGGGCCGGCCGGGCCAGGCGCTGGCGCTGTTGGGCCGGCTGCGCGAAGTGGCCGCCGCCCAGGACCGGGTTGGCAGCCTCATCGAGATCGGCGCGCTGCGGGCGCTGGCGCTGGCGGCCAGCGGTGAGGAGGACGTCGCCGTGGCCGCCCTGGCCGGGGCGCTTACTATTGTCTGCCCGCAGGGTTATGTCTGGGTGTTCGCCGACGAGGGACCGCCGATGGCCGTCCTGCTGGGCGCTTATCGCGGCCCAGCGCAGCGGCCGGGCCGCTGCCCAGGTCCCGCTGGACTGCCTGGCCCGGCTGCAGCGTGCCTTCGCCGCCGGGCCCGTCGTGCCCGATCACCGGCCCGACACCGCCGTCGCGGGGCAGGGCATCGTCGACCCGCTGACCGGACGTGAGCTGGAGGTGCTGAAGATGCTGGCGACCGGGATGTCGAACCAGGGCATAGCCCGCGAACTGGTGGTCACCTTGGACACCGTCAAAAAGCACGTGGGTCATGTCCTGGGCAAGCTCGGCGCGGCCAATCGCACCGAGGCCGTGGCCCGGGCCCGCGAACTGAGCCTCATCCCCTGACGCGCCGCCCGTCCCACCGGCGGGCGGCGGACAGCGGCACCAGGGTGCCGCGCGGAAACCGCCTGCAGGTGCCGTCAGGGCCCTGCCCAGTTGCGGCCGTCGCGGCCTGGCCGGGTCGCTGCATCCCCACGACGGCCAGGCGCAAACGCCGGGCCAGGTTACACCTTGGTGCCCGGTGCCCCCCGGAAGATTCCACCCGGCATGTCCACTTTCGGGTGACGCCTGGCCCGCCGGATCTTCCTAGCGTGCGGAGGACGAAACGCACACCGAAAGGAAGAAGCGCAATGGCCACCGTCAAGCCCGACCCGCCCAATGGCGGTACCGCCGCGCCGCGAGCGCCTCACCAGCGGCGCTCGCTGTACCCGCACCCCGTGATCGTGGCCGTCTAGGCCGCGGTGATGGCGAAAGGAGAAGCATGACCAGCGCGATCACGGCCACCGGGCTGCGCAAGTCGTTCGGCGGCACGGCCGTCCTTGACGGCATCGACCTGGAGGTCGGCGCGGGAACAGTGTTCTCGCTGCTCGGTCCCGACGGCGCCGGCAAGACCACCACCGTGCAGATCATGTCCACGCTGGTCCACGCAGACGGCGGCGAGGTGCGCGTCGCAGGCCATGACCTGGCCCGCAACCCCGCAGCGGTACGGGCCGCGATCGGGGTCACCGGCAGTCTCCGCGGTCGACAACCTGCTCACCGGCCAAGAGAACCTGCTGCGGTCAACGCCAGGCTGGTCCGGGCGGCCGCCGCCTTGCATCGGCCCGATCGCGATCAGCGTCTCGAGCCGCAATGCCTAACGGCCGGCAGCGGGACCTCGAGGCCGAGACGGCGCCACGTCCGCCCCCGCGACGGCGAGCGCACACCGAACGATCATAATCGACGTCGACCGCGAGCTGGGCGAGCGCCTAGGGGACATGGCCGGGTGGCGCGGGGTCAGCCGGGAGGATCTGCTTGCCGAGGCTGTTGAGCAGTACCCGAAGGTCTCCGACCAGCGAAGTTGACGGTTCAGGTCAGCGAGGCCGCCGCCGCCCGGCTAGCTGCCGCCGCGGCGACCATCGGGATGAGCCAGGAGGAGCTGATCGCTGAGGCCATAGACACCTACTCCCCGGCAAAGACGCCTGCCAGATTCTGGCCTGCCCTTGGCATTCCCGGACTGCTGGTGGCGCTCCCGCTGGTGCTGATGTTCGCCTCGCCCCCTATCGGCGAACCGAATCAGTGGCGGCCTGGACCGTGTTCGCCCTGGCAATGCTCGCGTCTGTGCTCTGGCGCCCTGTATTGATAACTACCGTCATGTACTCCGAGTGGATGGCGATCGAGTATGGGATTGTTGGCCTGGTCCCATCGCCGGGTGCGGGGCCCTCGCGGTATTGTCCGTGTTCGCCTAGTCTACTGGCTGCTCGGCAGCCTGAGACCGGCCTCGTTCAACCTGCCATTGTCACGTGTCAACGCGGTCTATTTCACCCTCGGGACGTTTACCAGACGGTAACCGGCCGGTTCGGGGCGCAGTCGTCACTGGCCGAGTCGCTTGTCTGCTGCCAGGTTGTATTCGGCTGGGGCTTCGTGGCCGTATTCGTCGCCTTGCTCGTGCCGCGCGCTGCGGCGGCCCGCAAACGCCTGTCGAACGGCCGCATCATCATCCACACCGAATCCCCGGATTAGCGGCTTCTGAAACTCCCCATCCCGCCCCCCATCGACACCGGCCGGCGGTCCGAAGACAACCTCGGCCTGCCGCTGGACTGCCTGGCCCACGATCCGCACTGCCGGGGCTGGCCGCGTATGTCGGCCGCGGGCCCGCGTATGTGGGCCTGGGCGAGGTGGCCTATCAGCGCAACGACCTCGACACCGCACTCTGGCATGTCACCGAGGGCGCCGCGCTATGCCGCCAGTTCGTCTACACCCCGCCACTGGCCGCAGGCCTGATTACGCTTGCGTGGATCCGGCAG